>NZ_JBXXRG010000002.1:0-5530 GCF_057368515.1 Aliivibrio friggae | reverse complement strand
GAAGATCCTTTGATCTTTTCTACGGGGTCTGACGCTCAGTGGAACGAAAACTCACGTTAAGGGATTTTGGTCATGAGATTATCAAAAAGGATCTTCACCTAGATCCTTTTAAATTAAAAATGAAGTTTTAAATCAATCTAAAGTATATATGAGTAAACTTGGTCTGACAGTTACCAATGCTTAATCAGTGAGGCACCTATCTCAGCGATCTGTCTATTTCGTTCATCCATAGTTGCCTGACTCCCCGTCGTGTAGATAACTACGATACGGGAGGGCTTACCATCTGGCCCCAGTGCTGCAATGATACCGCGAGACCCACGCTCACCGGCTCCAGATTTATCAGCAATAAACCAGCCAGCCGGAAGGGCCGAGCGCAGAAGTGGTCCTGCAACTTTATCCGCCTCCATCCAGTCTATTAATTGTTGCCGGGAAGCTAGAGTAAGTAGTTCGCCAGTTAATAGTTTGCGCAACGTTGTTGCCATTGCTACAGGCATCGTGGTGTCACGCTCGTCGTTTGGTATGGCTTCATTCAGCTCCGGTTCCCAACGATCAAGGCGAGTTACATGATCCCCCATGTTGTGCAAAAAAGCGGTTAGCTCCTTCGGTCCTCCGATCGTTGTCAGAAGTAAGTTGGCCGCAGTGTTATCACTCATGGTTATGGCAGCACTGCATAATTCTCTTACTGTCATGCCATCCGTAAGATGCTTTTCTGTGACTGGTGAGTACTCAACCAAGTCATTCTGAGAATAGTGTATGCGGCGACCGAGTTGCTCTTGCCCGGCGTCAATACGGGATAATACCGCGCCACATAGCAGAACTTTAAAAGTGCTCATCATTGGAAAACGTTCTTCGGGGCGAAAACTCTCAAGGATCTTACCGCTGTTGAGATCCAGTTCGATGTAACCCACTCGTGCACCCAACTGATCTTCAGCATCTTTTACTTTCACCAGCGTTTCTGGGTGAGCAAAAACAGGAAGGCAAAATGCCGCAAAAAAGGGAATAAGGGCGACACGGAAATGTTGAATACTCATACTCTTCCTTTTTCAATATTATTGAAGCATTTATCAGGGTTATTGTCTCATGAGCGGATACATATTTGAATGTATTTAGAAAAATAAACAAATAGGGGTTCCGCGCACATTTCCCCGAAAAGTGCCACCTGACGTCTAAGAAACCATTATTATCATGACATTAACCTATAAAAATAGGCGTATCACGAGGCAGAATTTCAGATAAAAAAAATCCTTAGCTTTCGCTAAGGATGATTTCTGGAATTCTAAAGATCTTTGACAGCTAGCTCAGTCCTAGGTATAATACTAGTTATTGACCCCGTATATTACGGTTTTAGAGCTAGAAATAGCAAGTTAAAATAAGGCTAGTCCGTTATCAACTTGAAAAAGTGGCACCGAGTCGGTGCTTTTTTTGAAGCTTGGGCCCGAACAAAAACTCATCTCAGAAGAGGATCTGAATAGCGCCGTCGACCATCATCATCATCATCATTGAGTTTAAACGGTCTCCAGCTTGGCTGTTTTGGCGGATGAGAGAAGATTTTCAGCCTGATACAGATTAAATCAGAACGCAGAAGCGGTCTGATAAAACAGAATTTGCCTGGCGGCAGTAGCGCGGTGGTCCCACCTGACCCCATGCCGAACTCAGAAATGAAACGCCGTAGCGCCGATGGTAGTGTGGGGTCTCCCCATGCGAGAGTAGGGAACTGCCAGGCATCAAATAAAACGAAAGGCTCAGTCGAAAGACTGGGCCTTTCGTTTTATCTGTTGTTTGTCGGTGAACTGGATCCTTACTCGAGTCTAGACTGCAGGCTTCCTCGCTCACTGACTCGCTGCGCTCGGTCGTTCGGCTGCGGCGAGCGGTATCAGCTCACTCAAAGGCGGTAATACGGTTATCCACAGAATCAGGGGATAACGCAGGAAAGAACATGTGAGCAAAAGGCCAGCAAAAGGCCAGGAACCGTAAAAAGGCCGCGTTGCTGGCGTTTTTCCACAGGCTCCGCCCCCCTGACGAGCATCACAAAAATCGACGCTCAAGTCAGAGGTGGCGAAACCCGACAGGACTATAAAGATACCAGGCGTTTCCCCCTGGAAGCTCCCTCGTGCGCTCTCCTGTTCCGACCCTGCCGCTTACCGGATACCTGTCCGCCTTTCTCCCTTCGGGAAGCGTGGCGCTTTCTCATAGCTCACGCTGTAGGTATCTCAGTTCGGTGTAGGTCGTTCGCTCCAAGCTGGGCTGTGTGCACGAACCCCCCGTTCAGCCCGACCGCTGCGCCTTATCCGGTAACTATCGTCTTGAGTCCAACCCGGTAAGACACGACTTATCGCCACTGGCAGCAGCCACTGGTAACAGGATTAGCAGAGCGAGGTATGTAGGCGGTGCTACAGAGTTCTTGAAGTGGTGGCCTAACTACGGCTACACTAGAAGAACAGTATTTGGTATCTGCGCTCTGCTGAAGCCAGTTACCTTCGGAAAAAGAGTTGGTAGCTCTTGATCCGGCAAACAAACCACCGCTGGTAGCGGTGGTTTTTTTGTTTGCAAGCAGCAGATTACGCGCAGAAAAAAAGGATCTCAAGAAGATCCTTTGATCTTTTCTACGGGGTCTGACGCTCAGTGGAACGAAAACTCACGTTAAGGGATTTTGGTCATGAGATTATCAAAAAGGATCTTCACCTAGATCCTTTTAAATTAAAAATGAAGTTTTAAATCAATCTAAAGTATATATGAGTAAACTTGGTCTGACAGTTACCAATGCTTAATCAGTGAGGCACCTATCTCAGCGATCTGTCTATTTCGTTCATCCATAGTTGCCTGACTCCCCGTCGTGTAGATAACTACGATACGGGAGGGCTTACCATCTGGCCCCAGTGCTGCAATGATACCGCGAGACCCACGCTCACCGGCTCCAGATTTATCAGCAATAAACCAGCCAGCCGGAAGGGCCGAGCGCAGAAGTGGTCCTGCAACTTTATCCGCCTCCATCCAGTCTATTAATTGTTGCCGGGAAGCTAGAGTAAGTAGTTCGCCAGTTAATAGTTTGCGCAACGTTGTTGCCATTGCTACAGGCATCGTGGTGTCACGCTCGTCGTTTGGTATGGCTTCATTCAGCTCCGGTTCCCAACGATCAAGGCGAGTTACATGATCCCCCATGTTGTGCAAAAAAGCGGTTAGCTCCTTCGGTCCTCCGATCGTTGTCAGAAGTAAGTTGGCCGCAGTGTTATCACTCATGGTTATGGCAGCACTGCATAATTCTCTTACTGTCATGCCATCCGTAAGATGCTTTTCTGTGACTGGTGAGTACTCAACCAAGTCATTCTGAGAATAGTGTATGCGGCGACCGAGTTGCTCTTGCCCGGCGTCAATACGGGATAATACCGCGCCACATAGCAGAACTTTAAAAGTGCTCATCATTGGAAAACGTTCTTCGGGGCGAAAACTCTCAAGGATCTTACCGCTGTTGAGATCCAGTTCGATGTAACCCACTCGTGCACCCAACTGATCTTCAGCATCTTTTACTTTCACCAGCGTTTCTGGGTGAGCAAAAACAGGAAGGCAAAATGCCGCAAAAAAGGGAATAAGGGCGACACGGAAATGTTGAATACTCATACTCTTCCTTTTTCAATATTATTGAAGCATTTATCAGGGTTATTGTCTCATGAGCGGATACATATTTGAATGTATTTAGAAAAATAAACAAATAGGGGTTCCGCGCACATTTCCCCGAAAAGTGCCACCTGACGTCTAAGAAACCATTATTATCATGACATTAACCTATAAAAATAGGCGTATCACGAGGCAGAATTTCAGATAAAAAAAATCCTTAGCTTTCGCTAAGGATGATTTCTGGAATTCTAAAGATCTTTGACAGCTAGCTCAGTCCTAGGTATAATACTAGTTATTGACCCCGTATATTACGGTTTTAGAGCTAGAAATAGCAAGTTAAAATAAGGCTAGTCCGTTATCAACTTGAAAAAGTGGCACCGAGTCGGTGCTTTTTTTGAAGCTTGGGCCCGAACAAAAACTCATCTCAGAAGAGGATCTGAATAGCGCCGTCGACCATCATCATCATCATCATTGAGTTTAAACGGTCTCCAGCTTGGCTGTTTTGGCGGATGAGAGAAGATTTTCAGCCTGATACAGATTAAATCAGAACGCAGAAGCGGTCTGATAAAACAGAATTTGCCTGGCGGCAGTAGCGCGGTGGTCCCACCTGACCCCATGCCGAACTCAGAAATGAAACGCCGTAGCGCCGATGGTAGTGTGGGGTCTCCCCATGCGAGAGTAGGGAACTGCCAGGCATCAAATAAAACGAAAGGCTCAGTCGAAAGACTGGGCCTTTCGTTTTATCTGTTGTTTGTCGGTGAACTGGATCCTTACTCGAGTCTAGACTGCAGGCTTCCTCGCTCACTGACTCGCTGCGCTCGGTCGTTCGGCTGCGGCGAGCGGTATCAGCTCACTCAAAGGCGGTAATACGGTTATCCACAGAATCAGGGGATAACGCAGGAAAGAACATGTGAGCAAAAGGCCAGCAAAAGGCCAGGAACCGTAAAAAGGCCGCGTTGCTGGCGTTTCAGATCCTTCCGTATTTAGCCAGTATGTTCTCTAGTGTGGTTCGTTGTTTTTGCGTGAGCCATGAGAACGAACCATTGAGATCATACTTACTTTGCATGTCACTCAAAAATTTTGCCTCAAAACTGGTGAGCTGAATTTTTGCAGTTAAAGCATCGTGTAGTGTTTTTCTTAGTCCGTTATGTAGGTAGGAATCTGATGTAATGGTTGTTGGTATTTTGTCACCATTCATTTTTATCTGGTTGTTCTCAAGTTCGGTTACGAGATCCATTTGTCTATCTAGTTCAACTTGGAAAATCAACGTATCAGTCGGGCGGCCTCGCTTATCAACCACCAATTTCATATTGCTGTAAGTGTTTAAATCTTTACTTATTGGTTTCAAAACCCATTGGTTAAGCCTTTTAAACTCATGGTAGTTATTTTCAAGCATTAACATGAACTTAAATTCATCAAGGCTAATCTCTATATTTGCCTTGTGAGTTTTCTTTTGTGTTAGTTCTTTTAATAACCACTCATAAATCCTCATAGAGTATTTGTTTTCAAAAGACTTAACATGTTCCAGATTATATTTTATGAATTTTTTTAACTGGAAAAGATAAGGCAATATCTCTTCACTAAAAACTAATTCTAATTTTTCGCTTGAGAACTTGGCATAGTTTGTCCACTGGAAAATCTCAAAGCCTTTAACCAAAGGATTCCTGATTTCCACAGTTCTCGTCATCAGCTCTCTGGTTGCTTTAGCTAATACACCATAAGCATTTTCCCTACTGATGTTCATCATCTGAACGTATTGGTTATAAGTGAACGATACCGTCCGTTCTTTCCTTGTAGGGTTTTCAATCGTGGGGTTGAGTAGTGCCACACAGCATAAAATTAGCTTGGTTTCATGCTCCGTTAAGTCATAGCGACTAATCGCTAGTTCATTTGCTTTGAAAACAACTAATTCAGACAT
>NZ_CM170649.1:0-1364340 GCF_057368515.1 Aliivibrio friggae | reverse complement strand
AATTAGTTTAATCCTGTGATGTGGTCGAGATAAAATATTTGATCGAGTTAAAGTTTTAGTAAATATTTAATTGCTGTTTACTTATTCAGTAGCGTATTGTTGAGAATGTAAACGTTAACACTAACTTAAAGCTAAGGATAAAGTAAAATGGAAACAATTGCATACGGTGATTTCGCAAAATTAGATATTCGTGTTGGCAAAATCACAGACGTTAAACGTCATGAAAATGCAGACAAGCTTTACATTGTTCAAATTGATGTAGGTGAGCAGAGTCTTCAAACCGTCACAAGCCTTGTTCCTTATTACACAGAAGATGAACTAATGGGCAAACAAGTGGTTGTGTTGTGTAACTTAGCAAAAGCAAAAATGCGCGGTGAAACTTCCGAGTGTATGTTGCTGTGTGCAGAAACAGAAGATGAAAGCGAAAGCGTATTATTGACACCAGAACGCCTGATGCCTGCTGGAGTTAAAATCGTCTAATTGGTTTAATAACCAAAAACATAAGCCAAGTGTATCCTTCCCCAGATAGACTTGGTTTTTTTATGAATAGGATTTTAATCGCTTGTAATACCATATAAAAACAAGATAAATAGTGGATTAATAGGCCATACCTTCCTAAGTTAATTAATGATTATTTAATAAGATGAAAGGTTGGCTACATATGGATTTTAAGAATGGATCTTCAAAGGAAGTGAGATACCCCCCAAGTTATAATTTACTCTCTGTCACCAAACCAAGCAGTCACATTACTTATGCCAGTAAAGAGTTTTGTGAAGTGGCGGGCTACACGCAAGAAGAGTTGATAGGGCAGCCTCATAATATGGTAAGACACCCAGATATGCCTAAAGCAGCATTTGCGAATATGTGGGGATACTTACAAAATAATAATTCATGGATGGGATTGGTAAAAAATCGCTGTGCTAATGGCGACTATTATTGGGTTGATGCATTTGTTTCACCCATTTCAGAGAACGGACAAGTTATTGAATATCAATCTGTTCGAACTTGTCCTAAAAGAGAGTATGTTGATAATGCAGAAAAGATATACGCTCAACTGAACGCAGGAAAAACACCCCGTAAACTAAAGTTACCTAGAACCCGTTTGTGGCAACGTGCCGCTATCGCTCTTATAATTCCCGCTCTTTTTGCTTTTGGTCTTGAGCAATTTGTTCCTAATGCCGGCGTCCCATCATTATTCCTTTTAGCAATAACCTCTTTTTATATGATGACCCGTCGATTAGAAGCATTAAGTAAAGACGCTCGTGAGATCTTCAATAACCCATTAATGGAGCTTGTTTATAACAATAAAGTTGATGATATTTCAGAAATAGCGCTTGCGATGAAAATGTGTCATTCAGAAACTAACGCGGTTTCTGGGCGTATCCAAGATTCGAATGAGCAAGTGACTGCGGCAATGGAAGAGTCATTCCAAAATCTAGATACCATGTCAAATCAGCTTGATTCGCAATCAATGGAAGTAGAACAAGTTGCCGCTGCCATTAACGAAATGCATTCAACAGCGCATGAAGTAGCAAGAAATGCACAAAATACCGCATCAACAACTGATGAAGCGAAAGTGGCGGCAGAGGAGGGGATGGTAGAAGTGAAATCCACATTACATGCCATCGATGTGTTAGCAAATCAGTTAGATCAAACGTCCAATTCGGTTAGAGAGCTTGAAGCAAACACTAATACCATTGAAAGTGTACTAACGATAATTCAAGGAGTTGCAGAGCAAACTAATCTCTTAGCCCTTAATGCTGCGATTGAAGCTGCTCGTGCTGGCGAACAAGGCCGTGGATTTGCTGTGGTGGCAGATGAAGTTCGTCAACTTGCTAAGAAAAGTCATGATTCAACCACAGAAATTCAAGCGGTTATTAACCTAATTCGTACAGGAACGAGTGCGGTTGTGGAGTCAATGGGGGAGGGAGAGAAGCTTTCCGCGGATTGTATTGAAAGTGCGAAGATTTCAGCGGATAAATTGGAACAGCTGTTGACTGAAATTACTGATATATCTGATCAAAACTCTCAAATAGCCACGGCCGTTGAAGAGATGAGTAACGTATCAGAAGACATGAATAATAACGTTCAATCCATTAGTCAATCGACTCAAGAATTATCGAGTTCAACGGCGTCCTTAGTTCAAGAAAGTCAGGCTGATAATGGAGGTTTGATGGATAATTTACTTTCTCAAAGTAAGCTAGCAGAGCAATTTAGGCACACTGGCTAGTGGGATAAAATAAAGTTTTTCTACAATATCAATACAAAGCATTGTCATTTCTAATCTTATTGGTCTTTTGTATTGGGGTTATCAATATAAATTGAAATATAGTGCTTTGATTCACACTTTTCTATCTTCAAGAAAGGTTGTTGTTAACTTGCTGTTAAATCTTACTGTATGGTTGGTTAAATAATAAATCGACTTCATAAACTAAAAAGGATTTTATATGCAAGGTATTGTTGATTTTCTCAATGGCATAATTTGGAGCCCAGTATTGATTTATCTCTGCTTGGGTTCTGGTTTGTTTTATTCTATACAAACTCGATTTGTTCAAATTCGTCACTTTAAAGAAATGTGTCGTCTGTTGTTATCAAACAAAGAATCAAGTAAAGGGATCAGCTCATTCCAAGCATTAGCAGTATCACTGTCTGGCCGTGTTGGTACGGGTAATATTGCAGGGGTTGCGGCGGCTATCGGTTTTGGTGGCCCAGGGGCGATATTCTGGATGTGGGTTGTGGCCTTCTTAGGTGCAGCAACGGCTTACGCGGAATCAACGTTAGCACAAATCTATAAAGAAGAAGACGAAGGCCAGTTCCGTGGTGGTCCGGCTTACTATATTGAAAAAGCGATGGGCCAAAAATGGTATGCGTGGATCTTTGCCATTGCGACTATTTTTGCTTGTGGTGTGTTACTTCCGGGTGTGCAATCAAATAGTATCGGTAATGCAGTTGAAACGGCGTTTGGTACTGGCGGCATGATTGATACAGGTATTGGTGTTTTCAGTTTTGCTAAAATCTTTACTGGTGCGGCTATCTCTGTCATCCTTGGGTTTATCATCTTTGGTGGTGTTAAGCGTATTGCGCACTTTACTCAAATTGTTGTGCCGTTCATGGCATTAGCATATATCATTCTTGCATTCGTTATCATCCTTCTTAACATTTCAGAAGTACCAACTATCTTTGCTATGATCATCGGTGATGCATTTACACCTATGGCAGGCTTTGGTGCTGCGATTGGTTGGGGTGTAAAACGTGGTGTTTACTCAAACGAAGCGGGTCAGGGTACGGGTCCTCATGCGGCAGCTGCAGCAAATGTTGATCATCCTGCGCAACAAGGTTTAGTTCAATCGTTCTCTATCTACATTGATACGTTACTGGTTTGTTCAGCTACCGCGTTTATGATCCTTATCACTGGTACATATAATGTTCAGGGTGGTGGTGAAGGCGTATTTTTAGTTCAAAATATTTCTGAGACGATTGGTGCTAATGGCCCAATGTTCACTCAAATGGCGATTGAAAGCACACTGCCGGGCATTGGTAAAATCTTCATTGCTTTTGCACTGTTCTTCTTTGCATTTACGACTATTCTTGCTTACTACTACATTGCAGAAACAAACATCGCTTATATCCGTCGTACAGTTAAAATTGATGGCATGATGTTCATCCTTAAACTGGTGTTAATGGCTGCAGTATTTTACGGCACTATTAAAACGGCCAACCTTGCATGGGCAATGGGTGATATAGGCGTAGGCTTAATGGCATGGTTAAACATTATCGGTATTTTGATCATCTTCTTTATGTCTAAACCGGCACTAAAAGCACTAAAAGATTATGAAGATCAGCAAAAGCGTGGCGTAACAAACTACACGTTTGACCCAGTAAAACTTGGCATTAAAGGCGCAACCTACTGGGAAGGAAAGCTAGAGCGAAACAAAAACAAATCAAGAGAGAAATAGTAAGCTAGCTTGATAAATATAAGAAAATGCCATCCACTGTGATGGCGTTTTTTTTGATTTACAAAGGAAGTATAACGAAATAAGGCCGCATTCTGGTATGCTATATTGGAATGTTAGGAGTTATTAAAAAAGGGAAGGATATGAGAATTAAGCAAATTATAGTACTTATTATCTCTCATTTGTCAGTGGGGGCATTTGGGGTTGCTTTGGGGATTTATATGCTTCCTATTCTGATTGCGCCTGAAGCACCCACAGAATCTGAAGTAACAAGTTTATCTTCTCAAGCTCAATATTCAGCTATTTTCAAAAAAGATCTTAAAGACAGTGATTCCTTTCATTGGGGAGAAGGTCTGGTATCTATTGGTTCAAAGTTTATTACGTTAACGGGTAAACTTGCTCCAGGGCCGGATTATAAGCTTTATTTATCACCTGAGTTTGTTGAGACAGAGCTTGATTTTAATCGCTTGAAATCCAATATGGTTTTTGTTGGTAATGTTAAGACCTTTGAAAACTTTGCTGTTCCAGTACCACAAGATATCGAGTTATCTAATTATAATACTGTCATCGTATGGTGTGAGACATTCGGTGAATTTATTACAGCAGCTAAGTATCAATAGTTCTCTGGTTGAATTTAACAAATAACCTGTCAGATTTCACAGTTGGTAGAGTGCAGTTAAAGTAATAAGCTATGTTTGTTCCTCACTCTGTGTTTCTGCAGGCAGCTACTGCAGTTTGGGACTCAATTGTAGCATTGAGTCCCATTTTTTTTGGGGGAGTATATAGAATATTTTTCTTCAATATTGAACGTTTAGAGGATTTCCCATTATCAGGTCGCAGTGTCCCTGAACTTTCTCATTTAGACTATCGTGAAATTGTATTGCCACCATGTCGTATTTTTTACAAAATAACCAACGATGATATTGTATATATTCTTTATGTCATGAGGGAAGAGCGTGAGTTACGCCAATTTGTTCTCAATGATCGTGGTTTGCAGTAAGAGTGCATTTAACAAATAACTATGGTGTGAATCGCTAATTATTGCGTGGTAAACCTTAGATTCGTACGAACTATGCAGCCTCATTAATTACTAAATTATCAATAAATTAAACGCCAAGTAGACATTGTCTACTTGGCGTTTTTTTGTTGGATTTATGAAGGAAATGCAATGAAACGGAGTGTCGTTCTGGTATGCTGTGTAGCATAGATATATAAATCATTTTCTGGTTGTTGATAGGTTATATTCAGTTGTTTTTGTGGATATTAGGAAAGTGAGGGGGATATTTGGATATTAGCTGCTTCAAAGAAGGAATTTAGTATGCAAGGTGAGAAATGGCTCTCAGGTACGGAGCTTAAAGGTAAAACAGTCACATTGATCCCACTACAGTTAGAGCATGCATCAGATTTGATTGAAGCTGCTTCTGATGGTGAGCTTTGGAACTTGTGGTATACAAAAATACCAAATGAAGAGACTGTAAACGGTTATATTGAATTGGCTTTAAGCGAACAAGATGCTGGGCGTTCTTTGGCTTTTTCTGTCATTGATAATGAAACTCAAACCATTATCGGTACAACTCGTTTATGCCACGCTGATTGTGTGAATAAACGGGTAGAAATCGGTTATACGTGGTATGCCAAAAGCTACCAGAGAACATCAGTAAATACCGAATGTAAGTTCCTTCTTCTTTCTCATGCATTTGAAAATCTCTCAGCAATCGCAGTTGAGTTTAGAACTCATTGGCATAATCATGCTTCACGTAATGCAATAGCCCGTTTGGGCGCAAAGCAGGATGGTGTAATTAGAAATCATCAACAAATGGCCGATGGAAGCTATCGAGATACCGTTTTGTTTTCGATAATTAATAGTGAATGGTTGGCAGCAAAAGCTAGTTTGTTATTCAAACTGGAAAGGTGCAGCTAACAAAGAAATCAACATGATTTATTACACTCGGCAATCTCAGTTTACCGAGTGTTTATCGTTTTAGGCCGTCAATTTTAAGTATAATTGCATGGTGGAAAATGTGTTATAAAGGCGTTATATTTCCAAGTGGTTAACGGTTAATCGTAACAAAAGGTAACATAGGTTTGTTTTTTTTATTTTAAAATATAGAATTACCGAATCATTTATCACCAACAACTATGAGGAGTTTTACTATGAGTTCATTAGTTAGTCAAATATCCTCAATTTATTTCAATTATCTTCCTCAAGTTCAAGCTGTAGCAGTATATCTCCCCAATAAATAGTATTTTTAAAAGATAACTCAAAACATCAGGATTACTTTGAGTACTTTATCTTAATTTTACCCATTAAATTTTCTATTTGTTGATGGAGGACGTATGTCCTTTTTTATTATTTCTCAGATATTGGTAGGTTTAGCTGCATTATTTGATATCGCATCATTTCAGTTTACAAATCGTAAGATACTTTTATTGGCACTAAGTATTTCAGCGTTATTAATCGCTGCCCATTTTGCCTTACTAGAAGAGTGGACCGCTGCATGTTTACTTGTAATTGGTGCATCTCGTTACTTTGCAGGGATCTTTATATCGGATCCAAGAATGAAATGGTTGTTTTATTTTGTGACAGTACTAGGCACTATTTTAACGTTCAATGGCATCACAAGTGTACTAAGTTGTATTGCTTCGTTATTTCATACTGAAGCCTCATTCATGCGTAACGATAAACTTATGCGCTGGCTAATGGTTTTTGGGACAGTAGTTTGGGGGGCTCATGACATCATTGTTGGTTCGCCAGTGGCAGTGTTAATAGACATTTTATTTATAATAAGTAGTGCTATTGGTTATTATCGCATTTATATAAAGAACATGGTGGATAATAGGGAAATAATAAAGTAGATCTTATAAAGATAACAAAATGCATCAACACGATTTTCTATATTCGCCGTTGTAGGTTTGTCTTTAGTTTCAGCGATTAAGGCAGTAAAAATCAGATAAGTTTGCATAGTAGAAATCGTGTAATGCAGGCGTTATGTGCATTTTAGGATAGACTCTAGCCTTTAAGGTTAATAATTAAAGGCTAGAAATATTAAATGGTTACTATTAGCTAGGGTTCTCTTCTAGAATTTTACAAGCTTTAGTCACCGCATCATCAAGATTCGCTAATCTTCCAGCGCTAACTGGGCCTAAGACGCTTGAATATAAAGTAAACTTCTTATCAAAAGGTAAGTTTAATTGGTCGTACAGTTTCTGCCTAATTTCAGCGTACTGGTTAGGTTCTGCATTTGTTAAGTTCGTTAAAGTGTCATAGATGAGTGATGTTGTATCCATTAATTTATCTCCGTTTTGGTCACCTAATATTATCGCTAGTATAGGAATAATATTTACAGATACCCATCACACAATGATTAAAATCTTGCCCAAAATAACTAGTTAAAATTAAGGTAATGTGGCGAGTTCTTAAATGCTCAATTGTGATAATACACATAATAATTTTAAAAGCCGATTTACTACACTTACGCCTAAAATTGCCGAGTGTTTCTCTTTTCAGGGCGTAATTAAGCATAATCTATACAGCCGAAATCGTATTGTGTAGACGTAAACTGTTGCCGAAACTATTCAACTCATGTAAAACAGCTTCAGATTAAAATAGGAGTGTAATTTCATGAGTTTAGTAGTACGACAAGTAGAAATAAATGATGCTCAAGGTATCACCGATGTTCTTAATCCAATCATTATGGAAGGTTTGTATACTGTCTTAGATACGACATTTACCGTTGATGAAGAAAAAGAGTTTATTGCCCAGTTCCCAGAGCGCGGTGTATTCACTGTAGCAATTAACGAAGATGACTCTAAGGTTATTGGTTTTCAAAATATAGAGCCGTTCGCGTCATATACCAAAGCTTTTAACCATGTTGGTATTATTGGTACATTTGTTGGTAGTGATAGCAGAGGCCAAGGCGTATCTAAAAAGCTGTTTCAATCTACGTTTGAAGTTGCGAAAGCCAAAGGGTACGAAAAATTGTTTGCTTATGTTCGTGGTGACAATGAACGAGCATTGGCTGCTTATGTAAAACAAGGTTTTGAAGTGGTCGGCATTGCTAAAAAGCACGCAAAAGTCGGTGATATTTACGTTGATGAAACGCTAATAGAAAAGTTCTTATAAGTTCTATTGTTAATTAAAGAGGATCAAACATGAGATATTTAATATTGTGCCTGTCTTTTGTGATTTTTGGGTGCAGCAATCAAGTAGTTCTAAAACCTGATTTACAACAATCAGTCTCTGAAGCTACCCAAGAAAGTGAACCGGCATTCTCTACCGGATATGCAGATCTAAACGGTGATGGTTTAGAGGATGCCGTGGTTTTTCTTAAAGGAATGCAATGGTGTGGTTCTGGTGGTTGCACACTTATGATTTTCGAAAATCTGGGTGATAGCTATAAATTGATATCCAAATCATCCGTAACGAGTACTCCAATTAGTGTGGCTAAAACCGAAACTAATGGGTGGAAAGACTTAATCGTGTGGTCGCGTGGTTCAGGGTTGGTTTTAATGAAGTTTAACGGTCAACAATATCCTCGTAATCCTTCTTTAGAGCCTGCAGCTAGTGAGCCACAAATGTTAGAGGCACGTCTGATTTTAGAGTGATAATTAACAAAGTTATAATTAGGCTTTACAATCCTCGTTAATTCCTTTAGCTTAAGGACAATTATTTTTTCTAGAGTGTGTAAGTTATGTCTACAGGCATCAAACAACATCAAGCAGGTTTACTCACTGCTTCTAAGCGTAATGCTTATGCACTCGTCTCTGTCGTCGTTGTCATTTACTGATACTGACGATTTTTTTATTCGTCAGTTAGGCTGGCGGATAGATAAGACCCTTTCTTCATAATCTTCTAGCCAAATTGACACCCTGTTTTAATTTATAAAAGGTATGTCGTTTGAACAGAAGAGATCTTGCCGCTATCGGCTTTATGACATTTGCACTCTTTCTTGGTGCAGGTAACTTAATCTATCCACCCTTGATGGCACAACAAGCTGGCGATAATTGGCTTATTGCTATTGGTGGTTTTCTATTAACTGCTGTTGGTCTGCCTGCAATCACTTTGGTCGTATTAGGCCGTTTATCTTCTGCAGATAAGTTGACATCAGCCTTGCCAAAATGGATGGACCGTTCATTCTGGTTCTTGGTATTAACCACATTGGGACCTGCGTTTGTTTTGCCTCGTGCTGTTACCGTTGCTTATGAGATGGGCATTAAGCCTTTTTATTCAGGTAATGGGCTAATGGTATTCTCTGCGTTATTCTGTGCTCTAACGTTATGGTTGGCATTGAAGCCGGGTAAGTTAATTGATTACATTGGTAAAATCATGACACCAGCGTTGATCGCTATGTTAACGATATTAGTCGTAGCGGCATTGCTAAACCCATTAGGCTCTCCAAGCCAAGCTATTGAGATTTACGAGCAAGCACCTGCGGTAAATGGATTAATTCAAGGTTACATGACATTAGATGCAATCGCAGCGGTCGCCTTTGGTTGGGTTATAATTCAAACCATTCGTAGCAAAGGTGTTGAGAGTAAAAAAGCCATCTCTTACTACACATTACGCATTGCCGTTATTTACTCAGTATTGATGTCATTATGTTACTTAGCAATGGGCTATTTAGGTTCAACATCGTCTGAAATTGCACCAAGTGCCAGTAATGGTGGCGAGATCTTAACGCGTTATGCGGCAGGGGAGTTTGGGGTATTAGGTCAACTTCTATTGGCTGCAATTACCTTAATGGCGTGTTTAACCACTACAATAGGTCTAACCAATGCGAACTCTGAGTACTATAAAAATACTTATGGCATCACGTTTAAAGTGAGTGCTACCGTTATTATGGTATTAACGGCGATCATTTCAAACGTAGGGTTAGAGACGATCATTGAGGTGAGTTTGCCTGCCATTCTGATCTTATGTCCGATTGCTATTGCACTTATCATTGCGATGATCTTGATGCCAGAGAAAACAAGCACAGACAAGCCTGCGATTTCAATGAGCCACACCACGGTAGTATGTATCGCCGCTCTGTTTGGTACGATTGATGCGCTGCATATTCTGGATAAATTACCAGAGGGCATGAACGCGTTTTGTGAGCAATGGTTACCCTTGTATGCATCTCATACTTCTTGGTTGCTTCCTGTATTTATTACTATCTTTGTTAATAAAGCCTTCAGTAAAGCAATGCCAAAGCGTGTGGCGATAAATAATTAGTCCCTATAAATAACTCTTGTTGTAAAATAAAATGCCAGTCAGATTAATTGACTGGCATTAGTTAGGTATAAGGTTGTTTTTTATAGTTTATAGAACTGCATTAACAGTATTGTTTACTATATCTATAGATTGAGTGATCTCATGACCTAATGCTGAAGGGTACCAAACTTCAACCCAAATCTTATTAACATGGTTAGGAAGCATTACTGTCGTTTTAAGCTCTGTTTGATCATTCATTGGTGTCAAAATAAATTGGGATGTGTAATCTACAGCGCCTTCATTGAATTCACTATAGAGAGACATAAACCCTCGATCACTTTGAGAATTTGCAACAGAAAGGGTGATGGAAACTTCTCGTTCTGTTGCAAAATTAAAGCCTTCAGGTATCGATAACTCACTTGTTCTTATCCCATCGTTAGTATCAGGTGTTGCGCTTGAGGATGGAGCCGTAGAACCTGGGGAAGAAGAACTAGATCCAGAATCACTACAAGCAGTAATAAAAACTAGGGCTACAATGCTCAGTAATAAATTAATTCTTTTCATAAATCCTCCGTGTTAGTCAGCAGTTGACCAAGTTTCGCTAGCATTAGGGTTAAGGTACCAAGTTGGTTTATCAATACCACCTGAAGTTGCCCATTCTGCAAAATCGGGATAAGCATAACCAACATCAATGTACTCTGAAGGGTGATTCCAAGGTGATGAAATCAAGATCCCCCACGGTAGATTACCTGTCGTACGGTAATATTTACTAGCTGCAGGATCTGAATCATCCTGAGCGATACCGTAGAAACTGCTGACCAGAGTTCCTCGTGTAGTTGGAGGAAATCCTGCTGTATGAATTTCTAGATCTTTACCTGGTGCGGTAGAGAAACTATCACCATGATACAGCCCATAGCCAGCTGCAAAGATGAATGGGTCTGCACCATTTAATGGTAATAATGAACTAACGCTTGGCTCACTACCATCATTGAAAGGCAGAGAGATACTAAAGGTCATTTGTTCAGATTCTAATGAAGCACTGCAATACGGATTGGTGCGGTGAAATTTACACTCTTCATTAATAATGATGTCATCGCGTAAATTTAGTGATGCTACAACAATAAGATCTCCACCTGGAGAGGCAACACTTTTATCCTCACCTGTAAACGGTGAAATATTCGCTCGAGTTACTCCATTTTTTTCTAAGCGAGCTAATGGAAGATTAATATCAGATTCGGAGAAACCATTAAGTTTCCAACCTAATCCATTACCATAAGATGCACCGTATGCCATGATGGTACCAGTAAGATCAAATCGTAATACTTCACTATCTTTACTTACAATGGTAGTTCGGTAATAAACAACCACATCATTTAAGTCGAAATCACCAATTTCAGGCCAATTATCCTCAAATGCTGCAGTGTAATAACCTGAATGCTGAATTGTTGTTCCTGGATCCGTTACGTTAAATACATAATCTTCGACTTCCCCATCACCAACATAGCCAGAGCTTGGTATGTTAGGATTACTTGATAAGCGGAAACGTGTTTGAACAGAACCAATAATGGCGCTATCACTGACTCGGATAGGAACCACTTGTACACCACTAACAACTGGGTGATTTGTTAAAATTTGTTCACCCTCATCAAATGTTCCATTCATATCCCAGTCAGCCCATGCTTGTAAATAACCACTACCAGTAACATTTACATTAATTAGAGTATCAAGTCCTTTTTCTAAGCTAGTTAAAATGGTAATACCGTCATCATCATTACCATCAACATCAAGGTCATCACCATTTGATGCGATACCTGGTTGACCATCGGTATCAGCATCAATACTGCTACCTAGATATACGTTACTGGTCATTGCATGTTCAGCACCATTATTTGATTTAAGTGTGTTGTAGCTATCTGGAGCATCACCAAAATCAGATTCATCAGAACTTCCAATTGGTGGCGTAAAATCATCAATGTCCCAGTTACCATCAAAAGCAGAGAAAATTGGGTTTGGTAAAGGGCTGTTACTCGCGGTAACGGTTTCAAATTGAAGCGTAACAATAGACGTATTTTTATAAGTAAACTTTACTGCACCCGATGTATCAGTTTCATTGTAGTTTGTTCCAGGACCTGTAAATAAAACAGAAAGTCCATCAGGACTTTCTTCTGCTGTGAGGCTAGCTCCTAGAGAACCTGTTTGGTAGCTATAGAAACCTTCGTTTTTGTATACACGGACTTGCTCTGATTGAACGGGCTCACCATCTATATCGTAGCCAATCATTTCAAACTCAGGGATAGTGTAGGGGATTGAAAATGTGCCAGATAGCCCATCGGTTCCATCGTAAAATTCAAAAGTATAAATAAGACCTGCTGGGCCGGGTGAGTTAGTTTGATAAAGGAAACCTATATCGCCACTAGGTTGTGTTGAACCTTCTTTATAGTTCGGGGTATGGTATAAAAAGGTTGCGTCACCAATGATTCGACTACTTATTTTTGCATCAATAGTTTTACCATTGTGGATACCGACATTGAGAAAATGCATTACTGGGCCATCGTAAGAGGGACCGAAACTGTTAATTAGATTAGTGGACTCTATATGATTAGAAAAATCCAAATCTACAGTGGTCGCGTAGATGGGCGCGCTTGCTAAAGTAAACGCGATAAGAGAAAAAAGCTGTTTATATTTCATAATAAGCCTCTTCGATTATTTGAATGAGGAAATACCCTCAATACAATGAATAGATACATTGACTTGAAATTATTCGGTAAATAAAAACAACTAGAATTTGTTACTAAGCAAGCTCAACTGACTTTATAGTAAAGCAATGCTACGGATAGTATTTGTTAATTCATTTAGCGTACCGTTTCCTTCAAGTAAGTATCATCACGCAATATGTATACCAAAAAGTGTTTAATGGATGAGATTCGAATTTGTAAATGAATAAATCTAATACTATCAGTCGGTTGGGTGGTAAATGGTTTTAAGTGGGTATGTTGTTTATTTGCAATAATAAAGAATGAATAGGCGATAATTTCATAATAGGAATCAATTTGCTAAGTGAAATGCAATTTATAAATATTACGATTTAATTTAATAATAATGATTTTTAGCAATAAATTGGCTCTTGTGTATTGATAGAGAGCAGCCATAATAGCTGCTCTTTTTTTGTTTTTAGAATAGGGCTATTTGATCATGTTGCCGTTAATTTATCATCCAATTTACTCGCAATTAGATCTTCCTGAAGGGCATCGCTATCCTATTCAAAAATATCAGCGTTTATATCAAGCGATTCAATCCCATTATTCAAATGCATCTCTCTGTTATTTTGAGCCAACTGCACTCACGGTCGATGCGATTAAACAAGTGCATGATAAAGACTATATTGATGCGTTAGTCTCTGGAACGTTACCTGCAGCTAAAATGCGACGCATTGGTTTTCCGTGGAGTGAGTCGTTAATTCAAAGAACATTAACCTCGACGGCAGGAACCTGTTTAACCGTAGATAAGGCGTTAGAGTATGGATCTGCGGTGCATTTAAGTGGTGGTTATCATCATGCTCATTACGATTTTGGTAGTGGTTTTTGTTTGGTGAATGATTTAGCGATGGCAGCCCATCATGCATTACAGCAAGAGGGGATCGATAAAGTATTAATTATTGATAGTGATGTGCATCATGGTGATGGTACTGCAACGTTGTGTGCGGATCGCGACGACATTATTACGCTCTCTTTTCATTGCGATAAAAACTTCCCTGCCCGTAAACCTACCTCTGATTACGATGTACCATTATCAATAGGCACTCAAGACCGTGAGTTCTTAGAAGCGTTTCATCAGGTTGTTGAAATGGCAGTGAATCATCATCAACCTGATCTTATTATTTATGATGCAGGGGTAGATATTCACATTGATGATGAGCTAGGTTATTTGGATGTATCAACTGAAGGTTTATATCAACGAGATCTTTGGATGAGATCGTTTACCAAACAAAAAGGCATTCCTATTGCCTGCGTGGTTGGTGGAGGATATCGAAGTAACCATCAAGATTTGGTTGAACCTCATTTGCAGCTAATTCGAGCCTTTTTGGATTGTATGTAAAGTTCGATTACTTCGTTTTATGTGACTTAAGTAGTGCCTCACCATTATACATTGCTTCTTTAGTGCTGATATCTAGAGTGCGTTTGCCTGCAAATCTAAGCGGTTCTTTGATTGCCACATCATGAGCAAAGATAACCAATTTAGCATTTTTAATATCTAATGGGGTAATGCGGTTATTAATGCCATCTGCCCCTTGAGTCTCTACTTTTATTTTAATGCCTAATCGTTGTGCGGCTTTTTCTAAACTCTTGGCAGCAAGGAAGGTATGAGCAACTCCTGATGGGCAGGCTGTCACCGCTAATACATCCGCTTCGCCTTCATTTTTTACGGCAGTTAAGATAAGTTCACGGAGCTCTTTATCCTCATTTTCTACGGCATTTTTCTTTAATGAAATAACAATGAGAGCAGTGGTTAATGCACCCAGTAGCGTACCAACCACATAACCAAATTTCCCATCAACAACCGGTAATACAATCCAGCCACCCCACGGCGCATGATTTAATACGTTAAACAAAAATCCAGTTACGTTGCCAACAATACCACCGGCAACAATGGCTGGAATAACACGAGCAGGGTCGGCAGATGCAAATGGAATTGCGCCCTCAGTGATCCCAATTATTCCCATAATGCCTGCCGCTTTACCTGCTTCACGTTCTTCTCGCTTGAATTTTTTAGGGGATAAGAAGGTCGCTAACGCCATGCCTAATGGTGGAGTACAAATCGCAATGCCGACACCACCCATTAACCAAGGTTGCGTATTCACTTGAGTTTGAGCAAATAGGGTAGCGACTTTATTGATTGGGCCTCCCATATCAAAGGCCGCCATTGCACCAAGAATTGCGCCTAAAACCACTTTTCCTGAACCTGCCATACTTGCAAGCCACTCATTTAGCAGCGTCATGGTATTAGCGATTGGTGCGCCAATTACCCACATGACAGCAGCGCAAGTGATGAAGGTACCGATAAGCGGGTAGATAAAAATTGAGCCGAGGGAGGTCATGCTTTCTGGTAGCTTAATTTGCTTTAATGTACGAACGACAAACCCTGCAAAAAAACCAATGATGATCGCCCCTAAAAATCCCGTGTTGTATTGCTGAACAGCTATCCAAGAACCAATCATTCCTGGAGCTAATCCCGGTTTATCAGCAATGGAATAAGCGATATAGCCACCAAGCACCACGGTAAATAAGGTTAATCCGGCAATGCCCATTTGCGCAATATCAGCCAAGATTCCTTCTGTGGGTACGGCGCCATGGCCTGAGATCATGACAGATAAAGAGAGTAAAACCCCACCAGCAACAATAAAGGGGATCATGTGTGAGGTGCCAAAGAGTAGGTGTTCTTTAGCGCGACCTAAACCACGAGAGAGTTCACTTTTTTCAGCTTGTGGTTCAGTTATGGTCGTTGAAGTCAGTGCTTCTTCTGGTTGAATTGAATCAGTAAATAAGGCTAAAGCTTCTTCTTTATTTTGTACGGCTTTTAATTTGTCGGTAAAGCCGTCTTCAATTAATCGAATGGATATTTGTGACAATGCTTCTATGTGTTGATTGTCGTCACCATCTGTTGATGCAAGCATAAAAAAGACATCAGACGGAAGCCCATCTTCGGCACCATAATCAATACCTGTGCGGCTAATACCAATAGCGACAGAGGGCGTAATGACAGCGGTACTTTTGGCGTGAGGGATCGCAATACCGTCTTCAAAACCTGTATTCCCTATCTCTTCTCGCGCCCAAACATCAGAGAGAAATTGTTGTTTATTCGATAGTTTTCCTGCATCGTTTAATATATTAACCATCTCTTCAAGAATGCTTTCTTTAGACGTCGATTTGAGGTCCAAACAAATAACATTAGTGTCAATAAGAGAGGTGATATTCATAGCGATTCCATTTTCTATCGGTAATTTGTTAATCATGTTAGTGGATCTTTGAGTTTTAATAACTGGATAAAAAAGACATTTACTGGATTATTGTACCCTCTGTGGCAAAGTGTGAGTTTGCTCCTTATTAATTGATGCTAAAGCACTTTATGATAAATGAGAGAGAAATAGCCAGTGTATTGTTATTCAAATTAGTATCTTGTGAATACATTGAGTTATTTGAATTTTTACCAGTTAAGAGTAAATCATGAAAATTGTGGCAGTAACAGCGTGTCCAACCGGAATTGCACACACTTACATGGCAGCAGATGTGCTTAAAAAGGCGGCTGCAAAATTGGGAGTGTCAATCAAAGTGGAAACTCAAGGCGCAATGGGTGTTGAAGAAGTTCTCACACCTGTTGATATTGTGAATGCAGATCTTGTTATCATCGCATCGGATATCGAAATTGAAAATAAAAGTCGTTTTTTAGGCATTAATACTAAGCAATACAGTATTGAATCCATACTGACTGATGTAGACACTATTTTGAGAAAACACCTTTCATAATGGTATCGACAATTATCGATTATCGCATTACCTTCTTTGTAAAAGAGCAAGGCTTGCCACCTCAAGTGGCGAGTCAGCTCACTCGACTTGCTAAAAAGTTTAAGAGCCTTGTTTATATTGATAATATTACTCAAAACCTCAGTAGTGATGCAGCAAGTCCACTCGGTTTACTAAAAGTAGGATTGAGGCCGGGAGATTTTTGCCAATTAGTGACGGTAGGAATGGATGCGGAGTGGGCTAACTTTGTTCTGACTGACTTACTTGCTTCCACCTTTGATTTTGTTGCTTCGGATAAACTGTGTGATTTCTCAGAAACTATTGTTAATACCCGTCCGCAATTAACCCCTAACTGCGAAGTTGATTTTCATTACGTTAAAGCGCAAGCCGTTTTATCTAAATTCGAGATTTTAAAAGGCTTGTCACAGCTGATTTACCCACAAGAGTCTGATGAATTGTTGTTGTCTTTGATAAAGCGAGAAGAACGCTCATCAACGGCAATGGCAAAACAAATCGCTTTACCTCATGTTATTTCTCCTTATGTTGAGAAGCCGACCATAGCGATTATTCGTAGTGATTACTCTGTGGATTGGGCATCAAAAATGGGGGAGGTAAACTTGATTATTGCCTTAGTTTTACCTGAGAAGCCAAGCAAACCTATGATACTCGCTGCGACTTATTTAACTCGTAATATGTTGTCTGAGGAGTTTAGCCAACGTTTGGTAAATACAAGACAACCAAAAGGGTTGCAGGCGTTGATTCTATACGCCATGTGCCAGTTGTTATAAGTAAAAAAGCTGACTCAACAACAATGCTAAGTCAGCTTATTTCTATCTTTATATCTAAGCGTTAGTTATACGCTCTTGCCACTTTCCCACTTGATTTTAATGTGTATTGATGTGCGTAAGCAGGAACAAAAATAGAATGCCCTTTAGGTACATTGACCGTTTCACCTGTTGAGTGATGTAACGTCATGTCACCATCAATAGCAAATAAAATCTCTGCACTGTGCGTTTCTAGTGGTAAATCATCAACCGATGCAAATACTGAGAATTTAAAATCGCTCACAGGGATAGGGTAATTCATCCCTCCATTAATAATGTTAGGTTGCATAATCAAGGAGTCTGCTGGAATGCTTACAAACTCTGTGCAATCCATAAGCTCATCAATATCCATGAATTTTGGGGTTAACCCTGCGCGCAGCACATTGTCTGAGTTCGCCATTATCTCTAGCCCAGTTCCATTAATGTAAGCATGAGGCGTACACGCATTTAAGTACATGGCTTCACCCGGCTGCAGAGTAATGACATTAAGAATTAATGGAGTAAATAAGCCTATGTCATTTGGGTACTGAATTGATAAATCATCAATTAAAGCAAATAGTTCACTCTGTTTATTATTACTGGCGAAGTGACCTAACTCTGCTAATGCTGACTCTTTTGCCTCATCAGTTAATGACAGAATCGCTTTAAAGAAACATTTTAGGCCTTGTGAGTTTGGCTGTTGTTCAAAACGTGTGATGATTTCTTCAAGAGAAGGCAGAGCCATCTGGTTAAATAGGTTGATGATCTCGTTGTATTCTCTAAAACCATTCATCGCTTTGTAAGGTGTTAATGCGTATACCAATTCTGGTTTGTGGTTGCTGTCTTTATAATTACGATTAAAGGCATTAAGCGCAACGCCTGATAGTTCTTCTTTATCGTAGCCTGCCATCGCTTGTTGTTTATTAGGATGAACTTGAATTGATAATGCTTTTTCTGCCGCTAATACTTTGAATAAATATGGTAACTCACCAAAGTGGTCTGCCGTTAACGAAGATAAATAGGCGGTTTGATCTTGATTGATTAGCTCAGACAATAAGGTTGGTTGCCCATTAATGGTAACGGTAGAGCAGCCATTTGGGTGAGCGCCCATCCATAATTCAGCTTGTGGCTTATTGCTGGTGTTTTTTATATCAAATAGAGCTTCGATAGAGGTGAAGCTTCCCCATGCATAATCTTGAATTACATTGGTCATTGGGTAAAAGAATTGTTGAGTTGATTTATTCATAATGCACTCGATGTCATCAATGGAAAACTTCTCCAGTGCGTTTCAAATCTTGTTTTACTGAATCAAGAGAGAAAACACTGGAGAAAGAGAAGGTTAAGCTGCCGCTACAGAAAACGATTTAGCTTGGCGAGCTTTTTTAATAGAAACACAAACCAATGCGGTTACGGTTGCGCCCGCTGCCATACAAGCCAGTGCTAATACCGGTTTATTCATTGCACCAAGTAGAGCAACAACAGGACCGCCGTGAGCAACGCTGTTTGTTATGCCAAATGAGAACGCCATTACTGCGGCAACCATAGAACCAAGGATGTTGGCAGGGATAACTGAGATAGGATCTTGCGCTGCAAATGGAATGGCACCTTCAGAGATTCCCACCAGACCCATGGCACCAGAGGCTTTACCTGCTTCAATTTCAGACTCTTCAAAGATGTTGAACTTGCGACCAATAACCGTTGCTAGTGACATACCTAGTGGAGCGACAGGGATTGCACACGCCATCGCACCCATGAATTGAGTTTGACCACTCGCAATCATGCCGACAGAGAATAGGAAGGCGACTTTATTGAATGGACCACCCATATCAAAGCCTGCCATGCCACCAAGAACGATACCAAGTAGAACAACGTTACCTGTGCTCATGTTGGTTAGTAGTACGTTTAGTGAATCCATTAAATCGGCAATCGGTGCACCAATAACAAAAATGAATAATGACGCGATGAATAGTGAACCTGTAATAGGTGCAATAACGATAGGCACAAGAGGCTGAATGAACTTGTGGTAGTTGATGTTGGCAATAAACTTAACAAAGTAGCCAACAAGTAAACCCGCAATGATAGCGCCAATAAAACCAGTGCCAGCTTCAGCGCCATAGAAAGAACCGTTATTTGCAATCCAACCACCAATAAGGCCAGGAGCAAGCGCAGGGCGATCAGCAATCGCGTAGGCAATGTAACCCGCAAGAATTGGGATCATTAAGGTAAAAGCGACAACACCAACATCGAGCACTTTATTCCATAAGCTACCCGGTGGAATCGCCATGCCACTTTCAGTTGGTTGACCACCCAGAGCAAGCGCCAGTGCGATTAATAAACCGCCAGTCACAACAAATGGGATCATGTGTGATACGCCATTCATTAGGTAGCGATAAATATCTGAGCGGGTTTGAGACGAACTGCCTTTGTTATCTGAGCTTGATTTAGTTGTATCAGCAACAAAAGGAGGTTGTGTAAGAGATTGAGTAATTAAGCCTTTTGCATCTTTAATCGGTGCTTTAACGTTGGTTTGGATTAGTTTTTTACCTGCGAAGCGAGTCAGATCTACTTGTTTGTCACACGCGACAATAATTGCTTCCGCCTTTTCAATTTCTTCTGCGGTAGGGCTGTTTTTAACGCCAATAGAGCCGTTAGTTTCTACCTTGATGGTGTAGCCTAATTCTGCCGCGCCTTTTTCTAGTGCTTCAGAGGCTAAGTAAGTGTGGGCAATTCCTGCTGGACAGCCCGTGACGCCAATCAAAAAGCCATTGGTTGCTTCAACTGTGTTGGTGTTTTCTGTTTTTTCAAGTAACAGTGCTAACGCCATTTTTGGTGAGGTTGACGCTAAGAATTTTTCAATAAATCCATCTTCAATGAGTTTACAAGAAAGTTCAGCCAGTACTTCAATGTGATGATCTGCACCGTTTTCAGGGGAGGCAATCATAAAGAATAATTTAGATGGTAGCCCATCTTCAGCGCCATATTCGATACCTTGCTTGCTGATACCAATCATGACTGCAGGGGAGATAACCGCCGAGCTTTTCGCATGTGGCAGTGCGACGCCTTCTTCAAAGCCTGTATTTCCTAATTCTTCTCTTGCGTAGATATCATTAAGAAATACCTGTTTGTCATTGATTCGACCTTGTTGCAGAAGATGCTCCGCCATTTCAGAAAAAACGTCGTCTTTGGTTTTTGCTGCAAGATCTAAGCAAATTAGCTGTTCGTTGATTAAGTCAGTAATCATAAGTTATTCCCATTTGGATGGATGTCTTGTGTGGGAATAGTGTGATTCTGATGAGATAGATTGGTAAGTGTGCGAGAAATGCATTTACTGGATTTTTGTATCCTCTAAAGCCAAGTGTGATTCAGCTCTGATTTTTATAAACCCAAAAAGCTATAATGCACAAGTCAAAAAAGTACTTAATAAATAATGACTTAGATTGTTGTTTTTATGTAATTATTGATGGGTTATTTATCAATAACATCCTGATTTTGATGGGGTTGGTGGATAAAAGTGTGGTTAATTTTAGTACAGAGATGAACATGGGTTTAGTATTTAATACTGTTTTAGAGGCGCTACTGTCAGAAAGAGAAAGCTTTAATCAGATCTGGTTTGCAGGCGATAAAGTGACGCCTCCCTCATGTTGTTACCAAGTTAACTTTCCCCGTTTAGAGCTAGTGATTAGCGGTGAGTACCTAAATCAGATCGAAGATCCAGACATTGGGATTACTGAAGTTAAAATCATGGCGGGAGACGCACTCTATATCCCACCAAACTGCTGGAATAAACCCAATTGGAGTGAGGATTGTTCTGTACTGAGCTTACTTTTTGGTCGCAGACAAGTGGGGTTCAGTTTAGTGAGTAAGCGTAAGGGCGAAGAGGGTTTCTATGATGTGCAAAAGTACAGTATTCAAACTCGAACTGGCCATGCGATTGATAATATTTTAGAAGCGCTAAATGCTCTCGCTCGTGAACCTAATAAAAACCAGATTGATGAGTATCTACTTTTGGCATTGTTGAGTTATAGCAAAACAATGTTAGGTGAGCCAAATGATGTCATCTCTCCTAAAAAGCGCAGTGAAGATCTTTATCAAGGGATATGCATTTATATCCAAGAAAACTTCCATCGCAGTATTGATAGAAATAATATCGCTAGTCGTTTTAATATTTCGCCAAACCATTTGTCTCGTATGTTTAGGCAGCAAGGGCATATGACGCTAGCAGATTATATTACTTGGGTGCGCATTGAACGTGCAAAATTCATGTTGAAGAAATATACCTTCCGTTTAACTGAAGTCGCTACGCGTTGTGGTTTTCAAGACGTGAATTATTTTTATCGAGTATTTAAAAAGAAGACCAGTTATACCCCGTCAGACTATCGAACCATGGTTAAAATATAGTTTTTATTAATGCCTAAATAATAAAGCCAAATGAAAGCCCTATCGTAAAGATCATATTCAGTATTTCTTCTAAATAGCCATGTTGAATGACACATATTTAACGTGGTTTCCCCCTCTTATTGTTAAAAATTTCTCCACCATATTTTTGTGATCTATCACTATTAAAGTCAGTCTTTTATTGGTTTTGATTTTAAGTTGTTGTTATTAATCGCTTTGTGATTTGTTTTTCTATGTGTTCTATCCTTTCTACCTTTTTTGAACACATAATTGTTACTGTCATCACACTTTGATTTTGCGGGTACAAAAGTCCAGTAAATGCTTTAAATGTCAACTTACCAAGAGTCACTTTAATTCATATTATTCCCTCATCAACTTAATGCAGTTTGAATTAAGTAAAAATTCTTATTAAGGGAAACACCATGATCACTACATTAGTAAATACCAATTTAATTAAACTTAACTTAGAAGCGACAACGAAAGATGGCGTATTTTCTGAGTTAGCTGAAATGTTATTAAATAATAACCGTATCGATAATAAAGAAAACTTTTTAGCGGGTATTTATGAGCGTGAAGCGCAGTGTGTGACTTCTGATATGGGTATTGCTTACCCTCATACAAAAAATGCCGCGGTTATTGAACCAGCTATTGCGATTGGCGTATCAAAAACGGCGATTGAATACGGTGCTGATGATGACCAACCAACCGTATTTTTTATGATTGCCTCACCAGAAAACGGCGATCACCACATTTATGCACTACAAGCGTTATTTGAAAAATTCGGTGATGACCTAATTGCAGATATGCAAAAAGCGACGACCGAGCAAGACATTTTAGATTTACTGATTAATTAATACCAATCGTAGTAAATAACTGGTCATCCTAGCTGGTTAAAAGACTTGATAACTGCGTTAGAGTTTTTGATTGTAGAATAACTACTTATCGAAAAATTCTGCCTTGTTTTCAAGCCTTTTTCCTTCGCTATTTCTGAACACTTACTTACTGTGATTGGCATAACTTTTAGTTTTACTCACTTTAGGATTACTTTTATGTCAACGATGACTGCAACAACTCAACCATCTGGTGATTGGAAACAAACGCTATCCAAATTAAAAGGACACTTGCTTTTTGGTACATCTCACATGCTTCCGTTCGTGGTTGCTGGTGGGGTACTTTTAGCTCTAGCAGTAATGGCTACGGGTAAAGGTGCAGTTCCTGATACGGGTATTCTAGCGGATATTTCAACTATCGCGATTAAAGGTCTTGTACTTTTCCCAATCATTTTGGGTGGCTTTATTGGTTATTCTATTGCGGATAAACCAGCGTTAGCACCTGCATTTATTGCATCGGGCATTATGGCTGATCTAGGTGGTGGCTTCCTTGGTTGTATCGTTGCTGGTTTCATTGCTGGCGGTGTGGTTCTTCAACTTAAGAGACTGCCTATCCCTGCACATTTAAGCGCACTAGGCGTTTACTTTATCTATCCTCTTGTTGGTACACTAGTTTCTGCGGGTATCGTAATGTGGGGCTTAGGTGCAGCTATCTCTTCTTTCA
The DNA here is from genome assembly GCF_057368515.1 of Aliivibrio friggae. Taxonomy (NCBI): domain Bacteria; kingdom Pseudomonadati; phylum Pseudomonadota; class Gammaproteobacteria; order Vibrionales; family Vibrionaceae; genus Aliivibrio; species Aliivibrio friggae. Next base: position 1,340,924 of record NZ_CM170649.1, on the reverse strand, counting down.
TGATTGCGATGAATGAATTCCTAGCGTCAATGGCGGGTTCTTCTAAAGCGGTTCTAGGTGCGATTCTTGGTGGTATGACGGCGTTTGATATGGGTGGCCCAATCAACAAAGTAGCAACACTATTCGCTCAAACACAAGTAAATACACAACCATGGCTAATGGGTGGCGTTGGTATCGCGATTTGTACTCCACCACTAGGTATGGCACTTGCAACATTCATGTTTAAGAAGAAATTCTCTAAAGAAGAGCAAGAAGCAGGTAAAGCAGCGGCAATCATGGGCTCAATTGGTATCTCTGAAGGGGCTATCCCGTTCGCAGCAAATGACCCAATGCGTGTTCTTCCATCTATCGTAATTGGCGGCATGGTTGGCTGTGTGTTTGGTTTCATGACTGATGTATTACTTCATGCACCTTGGGGCGGTTTAATTACAGCACCTGTATCTAGCAACATCCCAATGTATGTTGTAGGTATTGCACTAGGTTCATTAACGACGGCGCTAATTGTAGGCTTCTGGAAACCAGTAGTTGTAGAAGATGAAACAGCAGTAGCAACACCAGTACAAGCTCAAGCGGCACCAGTTGCTGGCGAAGGTGAGTATGATGTTCTAGCGGTTACTTGTTGTCCTTCAGGTGTAGCGCACACGTTCATGGCAGCAAAAGCACTAGAGAAAGCAGGCGCAGCAGCAGGCATCAAGATTAAAGTTGAGACTCAAGGGTCTAACGGCTTAGTGAACAAACTGACAGCAAAAGACGTAGCGAACGCTAAGTTCATTATCCTTGCTCATGATATTCCAGTAAAAGAATCAGATCGTTTTGCTAACATTCGTCAAGTTGAATGTTCAACAAAAGAAGCGATGAAAAATGCATTAACACTTCTTCAGGGTTAATAGCAAAAAGCAGAAGAGATTAACTACCTTTTTTGAATGAAAATCTCCTAATCAAAAGCCTCTTGATCCCCCAAGAGGCTTTTTTATTTCTAATAAATCAGATTAATTGTTGTGCGCCAACTTTTTCATTCTTATGCCGAGAAACACAAAACTTACGCCTTCCATGATGAGAGAGACACCAACAAACGTACCTAATAATGATAATGAAAACTCAGGGTTATCAAGTAGGAAGAAGAAGTATCCTCCAATAGCGACAGAGAGTAATCCACTCAAGATAACCATACCACTACCAGGAAGGTTCTTATTGGTAAACCCAAAAATCATACGGGTTAGACCATTAAAGATCATCACAACCACCATGATTGTTGTGATTGTCATAAGGCCTTCTAGTGGGTTAAAGAGAATAAATAAACCACCAACAATATAAAATAAGGCACTTAACACATACCATATTTTTTCTTTCCAAGAATGAATACGGAAAGTATGGTAAACCTGAACCAACCCTGTGATTAATAATAGGGTACCGATGATCGTCGAAATCGTCACACCAGCCATAACAGGTAGGCTAGTTGCTCCTAACCCTGCAAGCGCGACAATGACGCCAACAATAATAAAATATTTCCAACCTTTGGAAATTAGAGCCTGACTTGGAGTTTGATTTTCCATTTTAACCTCTGAGTTAAATGTAAGAGACCTCGAGATTGTAGTCCTAAAAATTAGATTTAACTTAAAGCAATCTAAGTTTTCAAAAATTGTGATCATGCGCGTGTTTTAATCTATTTGTGCAAGGAAACTACCGTTCTAGCTCGTTAATATTTTTATCTCTGATTTTTTGGCTTGAGAGTATCTATACTGAAAATAGTACTTGTAGAAACAAGCTAAAAGCCTAAAATTATTATCATTTTTGAAATAACCTAAGAAATTAAGGATGGCTACGTGTTAGAGCATCATATTCGTAACTATATTGCAGGTAAATTAAGCTCGTTAGGTATCAATAGCGATCCTTACGGTTTAGAGCTGACAGGTGTTTTTGTGCTTGTTGTTATTGGAGTCGCTCTTATTGGTTATTTAATCACTCGTCATATTATTGTTCGAACGATAAGTAATGTTCTTCAACGGACCAATATTCCTTTATTAGAAGGGTTTACAAAATACAAAGTATTTGAAAAATTAACCTTGCTAGTACCTATTACTATTTTAGATTTACTCTTTCCTCTTGCGCTTGGTCATTACACGTTACTTTCGACGACAGCCGATAAAATATTAAGTATTTCAATTTTAGTTGTCTTTATCTCTATGCTGTTTGCGCTGCTTGATACGCTTAACGATATGGCTACAGCAAAAGGCATTACCCGTCGAATGCCAATTAAGAGCTTCGTTCAGCTGATTAAGTTATTTACTTTCTTTATCGGTATCGTGGTAACCATGTCTATCCTTGCGAATGAATCACCAGTGATATTTTTGAGTGGGCTAGGGGTTGCAACGGGTTTTGTGATGTTGGTATTTAAAGACACCATTTTAGGTTTTGTGGCCGGTATTCAACTTTCAGCTAACCGAATGATTACGCTAAATGACTGGATTGAAATGGATTCGTTTAAAGCAAATGGATCAGTTGAAGAGATTTCATTAACGACGGTAAAAGTTCGAAACTTTGATAATACAGTGAGTATGATCCCAGCTTATGCATTGGTTCAAAATGCCTTTATTAATTGGCAAGGAATGTCTGATTCTGGCGGTAGACGTATTAAGCGCTCGGTTAATATTGATGTGAATTCGATCCGCTTTATGACCGCTGATGAAATTGAGTCACTAAAGGGTATTCGAATTTTACGTGAGTATTTATTTGAGAAATCAAAAGAAATAGATACGTTTAATGAAGAGTTAGATGATATTCCTCATTTAGGAAACATTCGGCAAATGACGAACGTGGGTATTTTCCGTGCTTATTTAGCCGCTTACTTACGTACCAACAAAGATATTCACTCTTATATGATGTTTATGGTGCGTCAACTTGAACCAACCCCGGAAGGTTTACCATTACAAATCTATGCCTTTACCAACAATACGGATTGGGTATTCTACGAAGGGGTACAAGCCGATATTTTCGATCATATTTATTCCATCATGCCATTGTTTGATTTACGCCCTTACCAAGCGTTAAGTGGTCACGATGCTGCAATGATTGGTAGTAAATAGAGAAAGAAGATCTATATTGTATATGAAGTAGTTGAGATTATAAGTTGAAAGCCAATGTATGTTTACATTGGCTTTATTTATACTAACGACAAAAGAAAATCATCATTGAATACGAAACTCTTTTTGTTGTTTAAGAATGTTTACTCTGCCAGTTTGCAGAATGTTTGATTAACACCACAATCTATGTGACTTTTTACTGACTTATAAGTAGAAGGTTTCCAGACATAAAGCGTCTCTTCTATGTTGTTCTCTAAAGGTATCAGATACCCTTCATCGTATTGTGTAAGATAGTCTTTTTTGTAGATACGAAGTTTTGATGTTTCTCCATTAGTATCTTTAATTAGGGTAACGTAGTTTTTAGTAATAGCATTAGAAGGTAGACGCTTAATAAGTGCATCGATTTCTTCGTTTTCACCACTTGGGTTAGCACCTGTATAAGGTTGGTCTTGTCCAAAAATTATTGTTGCTTTGGCCTCATCGCCAAGGGTATAGGCTGCTTTAATTACAGCTTCTTTCATAATGAAGTGATCGATGTGGTTACCATTAGCAATAGGAACAAGAACAAGTGACTTGTCATTTATTAGCATTGGTTTGATAATTTCTACAGCATAGTTGAACTCAGAAATTTCTTCTTGACGAAAATCTTTAAATGTACCAGCAGAGCCGCCACCAGCGGTTTCTCTTCCTTCATAACCACGTAATGGTGCATCCCAAAGGCCTTGAATTTTGTAACGGAATTTATCCCAACCGCCGAATAAATTAGATAGGCCGTCAAGATCTTCTGAATAGCGATTTTTTGAAATATGCATTACACGGTGCTCAGTAGTGACATTATGCCAATTAGTTGAATAATTAGATAAACCGACCATTACATTTATTTCAGTTCGAACGTTATCAAGTTTACCTGCATCTTTTAAAAATTGGAGGTACCCACCAAAAGTTAGTAGAGCATCATCTTGATGAGGACTGATAATAATTAAATTCTCTTTTCCTTCAATATTATAGATATCTGAGTAAGCATAAGCACTTTGTGCGCTCGCTATGAGAACAAAAGGCATTAGTAAGCCAAGTAAATTCTTTTTCATGGTTTGTCCTTGTTTTATTTAAGTAATAAATCATGCATCTCAATTTTTTATCGTTTCTATCTTGCTTTGATCTGTAGACGACCAGATTTCAGTATTGGGATCTGATCACTAATTAAGTTTTTTAATTTTAGATGGATTAGTGTGCGGGAATTAAGGATAATCTTAATTCCCGAAACTAATTAAAGTGAGCCGAGTACCATTGCCATTTCGGTTTTTATATTGTCGGATTGTGTTCCAAAGATAGCTTGTAAGTTATCTCCAACAATGACGACATCGATAGCACCTAATTGCTTTATTCGCGGAATATTTGCATTATTTATATCTTTGAGCTCAACTCGTAATCGCGTGATACACGCATCAAGGTTGATTATATTCTCCCTTCCGCCCATAGCGGTCACCAAATCGAGAGCTCGCTCTTCACCAACGATCTCTATCGCTTCGGCTTCGATATCATGTTCTCGTCCTGGTGTTTTGATATCGAAACGTGTAATGGCAAATCGGAAAAGTGTGTAATAAAGTACAGCCCAGATTGGTCCGATAATAAAGTAATAGATTGCGTTTTCTGATAATCCCCAATATAGGAAGAATTGCAGTGCACCGTGAGCAAAGTCTGTTCCATGAAGAATGGAAAGTGCGTTAGTAATGGCAAATGCAACCCCAGTTAAGATACAGTGTACAAAATAGAGTACAGGTGCGACGAAGAGAAAGGTAAACTCAATCGGTTCGGTGATACCAGTTAGCCAAGACGTGAATGCAGCCGAGGCCATTAGCCCACCAACCATTACTTTATGTTCTGGTTTTGCACAATGGTATATAGCCAATGCAGCAGCAGGAAGAGCCCACATTGTATACATGAAACCACCGCCTAACCCGGTTGCACTTTTATCGCCAGCAAAAAAACGAGAAAGTTCACCGCGTACGACATCTCCGCCCTCATTGACGTAACTACCAACTTCAAAAAACCATACCGCATTCCAAACATGGTGCAGGCCTAGAGGGATAAGAGCTCGCTCAACAAAACCATAAATACCAAATGCTAGAGGTTGCCCTAAGCTACTAATACTATCAATGCCACTATAGATTGCTTGGCTTATCAATGGCCATACATATGCGCATAGAATTCCCATGAATAGAGAAGCAAAAGCTGTAATGATAGGAACGAAGCGTTTGCCCGCAAAGAAGGCGAGATAATCAGGTAGTTTAATTGTGTGGTATCTATTAAAGAAATAGGCAGCGAGTATACCTATCAATAGCGAACCAAATATGCCCGTATTTAGACTGCTAATACCCATGACTTGAGTTAAGTAATCTTGATGTGTTTCAATACCGCGAAGTACGACAGTACGCCCCATTGATGCATTGAATACAATCCAGCCAGCAACTGCTGCTAATGCAGCAGTACCATCATTGTTTTTTGCTAGACCGATCGCAACTCCGATAACAAACAGTAAGGTTATATTACTGAAAATCATATCGGCAGATTGCATCATTATGGACCAGAAAGCATCGGGAAAGAATAGATGTTGTGAGAGGCCAAAATTACCTAAACCAAGCATTAAACCTGCAGCCGGAAGTACGGCAACTGGTAGCATAAGTGATCGACCTATTTTTTGTGCATATCCGAAAAATGAACTTAACATAACACGTCCTTAGTGAATAAAAAAAGTTAATACGTTTTTTATGTATCTCGCTATCTATCTTATTCGGTCTGTTCAACTCTTAGGTATCATTTGGAAATCGTTTTGTATCCGCTTAGTTACATAGAAGAGGTAAAGTACATATTGACGTGATAACAGTCGCAAATACAGTAGTATCACTACGCTGATAGAGTGTGAATAGTGCAATATTTAGTACGGAATAAATTTACAGGGACAGGCTGATTACATGGTTTGCCAAAAAAGAATTCTTATCGTAGATGACAGTGAAGATCTAAGGGATGCGTTAAGTACATATCTTGCTAAATCTGGATTTGATGTTACAACCGCCTGTGATGGCGAAGAGATGAATAAAGTACTGGCTAATGGTGAGCCTCATCTTATTATTTTAGATGTTATGTTACCAGGAGATGATGGTTTTACGTTATGTAATCGGATTCGTAAAACTTCAAACGTTCCCATTATAATGTTAACAGCAGTGACAGATGAAGTTGATCGGGTTACAGGGTTAGAGTTAGGTGCCGATGACTATATAACTAAAACATTTAGTCCTCGAGAATTGCTAGCCCGCATTAAAGCGTTACTGCGCCGTTCACAGTTTAGTCAGGGGTTAGAGCATGCACGATACATCTGCTTTTCAGAATGGAAGCTTGATATATTAATGCGAGTATTAATTGCATCGAATGGCGAAGAAAAAAAACTTTCTGGGGCTGATTTTAGTTTGCTAACTCTCTTTCTACGTAATCCAAATAAACCGCTAAGTAGAGGGGTTATATCGGAAACCATTAGGGGACGCGAAGCTATGCCACTGGAACGTGGTATTGATATTCAGGTTAGTCGATTACGAACGAAATTAGATGATACCGAACATTCGGTAATTAGAACCCTCCGAAATGAGGGGTATATGCTTAGTACGGATGTCATTCATGAATCGTAATAGACAAGTACCGTTTTCTTATAGGGAGAGTTTGTCACTTAGGCGTTTTTATCGAAGAGTGTTCCCCCTTGGTTTAGTTAGTAGATTTGTCATCATGTTGTCTTTAGTGATCCTCTCGTCGCAGCTAATTACTAGTGCCATCTGGTATAGCAATATATACCTGAAAGAAAAAGAGGGTTTGGAAGTGGCACTAGAAAATATCGCTTCGATGGCTGCTTACACCGTTTCATATTATCGAAAACTACCAAAGTCTAGTCGTCATTTGGTGTTAGAACAAAATCGAAGTATGGGGGGCACTCGTTTTTTTATTTCTCTTAATAGTAAACAGATCTTGATCTCCGGATTGGCAGAGACGGAACGAAAACAGTCACTCACGACACAAATTACGCAGAATCTTATCGATTTTTTAGGCGAAAAAATGGATGTTAATGTAGATTTTACTAAGCGTGATCAGTTGAGAGCCTATGATGCAGAGGTCCCATTAGATGATATTCCTCGTGCATTTGCGCGTTATACGATCGAGAAGGCTAAGCATAACCCGCCTATATTAGTGATGCAGTTTCAACTTCCTACTGAAAAGAAAAGTAAGGATGATAATCATGAGCAATGGCTATATTTAGCTACAAACCTTCCAGCTCCGTATGTCGGTTTAGAAACTCAATTTCTTGATTCTCGTCAGCTTAATTTCATTTTACTTACATCAATAAGCATTCTTCTTTTTACTTGGTTTTTGGTTCGTCATGAAATTAGACCTATAAATAAATTAGCACAAGCAGCGAAAATGATGGGTAATAAAATGGATGCGCGAATTATTAAAGAAGAAGGTAGTGGCGAACTAGTTGCAGCTGTACATGCTTTTAATATCATGAATCGAAGAATACGAGCTTATATTCGCGACAGGGATTTACTTTTTGGTGCGATCTCGCATGATCTTAAAACGCCTATTGCTTGTCTTAAATTACGCATAGAGATGTTAGAAAACGAGGAGGAAAAAGAGAAACTCAAGCGTTCACTCAATGAATTAGAATTTATGGTAGAAGGAGCGCTCCATTACATCAAAAATACGGATATAAAAGAACACCTAATGGAGGTTGATTTAGATGCGCTATTACAAGAACTTTACCAAATTTATAATAGAGAACAACCCCGAGTTTTACTTCATGGCTCACTTCGAGCCCCTCTTATTGGGAAGCCAGTTGCCCTTAAACGTATGTTAAGTAACTTGATAGAGAATGCAGTTAAGTATGGCGAAAGAGTTGAGATCTCACTTAAAGATCATGATGATAAAGTTATTATTAAGTTTCGAGATTATGGTGAAGGCATTCCAGATGATTTGAGAGAAAAAGTGTTTGAACCGTACTTTCGTGTAGCACATAAAAAGCAGAAAGGAACAGGTTTAGGGCTTTGTATTGTCCGAAACATTGTGTTTAGTCATCATGGTAAGTTGGTTTTGAAAAATCATCCAGAAGGTGGTTTGATTGTTGTGCTGTCTTTGCCGAGGGAGGATTGATGTTTTTTCGTACTATTGGATTTTTAGTTTTCTACTTCTCATTGATGAATGCTAATGCAGATCAAATAGAAGTGTTACATTGGTGGAGCTCTGAGGGGGAGCAACGAGCCTTGAATGAACTTCGATCGAAGCTTGAATTAGAGAATATTATGTGGCGTGATGCTGTGGTTCCTGGGAGTGGGGGGGGTATTGCGACCACAGTCCTTCAAGCCAGAGCTATCGCAGGAAATCCTCCAGAAATGGCTCAGGTTAATGGACTGGATGTTAAGTCATGGGCGAAACTTGGCTTTCTTGCGGACCTCGATAGTGTTGCAAAGAAGAATAAATGGCGAGAGAGATTGCCAAAGATTGCTGTTGACGTTAATACATACAAGGGATCTTTTGTCAGTGTACCTATTAATATTCATCGTGTTAATTGGTTGTGGAGCAATAAAGAGGTATTTAATAGGTATAATCTAACACCACCAGAAACATGGGACGAATTCTTTGATATAGCAAAAGTTTTAAAATCACAGGGTGTGACGCCATTGGCTGTCGGTAAGGAGCCTTGGCAATTGGCTATTATATTTGAAGTGATGGCGCTTGGTTTACATGGTTCGGAGTATTATCGTGATCTGCTGGTAGACTTTGATATTGATGTTATTACTAGTGAACAGACTCGTACACTTTTTTCTACGTTTAGAGAACTTAAACCATATACTAGTATAAAAAGCGCATCATTGGTATGGAGTGCGGTTACACCTTTAATGATAACGGGCGAAGCGGCAATGCAGTTGCAAGGTGATTGGGTGAAAGGTGAGTTAACTTCTCAAGGTCTTGAACCGGATAAAGATTACTTATGCAGTGCTGCTCCAGGGACCTCGAATACATTTGTCTATAATATGGATAGTTTTATCTTATTTAAATTACGGTCAAATGAGTCAGAGCAGATAGTAAAACAACTTGCGACAACGCTGGTTTCGTCAGATTTTCAATCGAAATTTAATCAAAAAAAAGGGTCAATTCCTGTATTAAGAGATGTTGATATGTTGCCGTTTGATAGTTGTTCAAAGATGGCAAATCAGCAGTTTGAGTATGCTGAACAAAACGAGACATTATTACCCAGTATGTCGGATTCAATGGCCGTATCTTTGCCGTTTCAAGAGGCAATGCTGGATTTAATAATGCTTTATTTCAATGATGATACAATGACAGAAGAGCAAGCTATCAGTCAATTTGTAAAAGTTGCACGTAGTAAAAGGTTTGAAAAATAACTGAACAGTAAGTATTTAATTCTATATTTTAAAAATTAATGATATTCAGATACAAAAAAGCCCCAGCATTTCTGCTAGGGCTTAGAATGTGGTGGAGGGATAGGGATTTGAACCCTAGAACCGCTATTAACGGTTGCCGGTTTTCAAGACCGGTGCTTTCGACCACTCAGCCATCCCTCCAATGCCGCGTATAATAGGGGGTACGGCTTTTCTTGTAAACCCCTAATTGTATTTAAATTGGTTGTTTGTTCCTTTATTGCTCGATTCTTCTTGTTTCTATATGTTTCGGTCAAATCTGTTTTCATTTCATTAGCTAAAAAAACATCAATAAAACATTTTGATACATCTGTTAAACAAAAAAATATCGTATGTATATCAAGTGCTTTTATCTAAATTTTATTTTCTATTGGATCTTTTGTTAACGATTTACTCTACTTGTGTTTTAAAAGTGTTTATCTTCATTTCAATTGTTGGTCGCTTGGAACTTTTATGTACTTAAAACATAAAAGGCCATTTTAAAATGGAAATTGAAATGAATAAAAAACTACTTGCTTTAGCTATTATCGCTGCTTCTTCAAATGCGGTTGCTGTTGAGTTATACAACGAAGATGGCACTACTTTTGATATAGGTGGTCACGTATCGGTTGCTTTAGAAGGCTCTGATGAAGGTGATACTGGTTTAACTGCAGTTTCTCCACGTTTAAACTTCAATGCAACGCATGATCTAGGCAATGGCTTTGTAGCTGACGCAAAAGGTGAGTGGGCGCTTAATTACCTAGATGGTGGTGAAAACGCATTTACGACTCGTTTAGGTTACATCGGCGTAACGCATAATGATTTTGGCCGTATGGTTGCAGGTACGCAATGGGCACCTTATTACAGCGTTGCTGGTGTTGCTGATATGCCAATCGCCTTTGCCAATGATTTCATCTATGAAGATCACGGTAACTTAGGTACGGGTCGTGCGGAAGAAATGCTGAGTTACGGTAAAATGTTTGAGCTAGGCGATGCCGGTAAACTTGGTGTTGCCGCTGGTTGGCAGGGTCGTAAATCTGATACGGTTTCAGACGCTTGGGAATCAAAAATTGAAAATGATTATGGCAATCGTGCGCAAATCGCATTGAACTATAATGTAGCTGGTTTCTCTGCAAATTACGCATACAACACAGGTGATGTGAATTACGCTTCAAGTGCTAAATCAGAAACCTCTGAATCTCATGTGATCAGTGGTACTTATGGTACATACGGCACTGGTTTATACGTTGCCGGTGTGTACGCAATGAATGAAAACATGAATAAAGATGGTGCTGGCGCTCTTATTGAAGATGGTTCAGCATACGAAGCTTTGGTTGCCTACGCTTTAGACAACAGTTTAAACCTAAGCTTGAACTATGAATCAGTGGTTGATAATGACGCTAGTAAAACGGTTTATAGTACTTCAGCAATTCAAGCAGAATACAATTTCACTAAGAAGTTCGTTGGCTTTACCGGTTACCAAGTTGATCTAGGTAACGACTATAATAATAAAGAAGATAATAAGTGGATGTTAGGTGCGCGTTACTACCTATAATCGACACTAGTTATTAATCTTTAACTTTCCAATGATAATCCAGCGTATCGCAAAGTACGCTGGATTTTTTACGTTTTAAAGAGTAGAAAATTAGAAATGATGATGACTTCTAATAGGGATAATAGAAATGGTTTGCTACAATCGGCGAAAATTATCGTATTTAAAGGTTCATCATGTCATTTGCTTCATTAGGGTTAACGGAACAGTTACTAAATACTGTTTCAGAATTGGGTTTTAAAGAGGCAACACCAATTCAAGAACAAGCGATTCCTCTCGTATTACAAGGACATGATGTACTTGCCGGAGCGCAAACAGGAACAGGTAAAACCGCCGCTTTTGGTTTACCGCTGATCCAACGTTTAATTGAAAATCCTATTCATCGTACTCAAAACTCAAAAGTTATTGGCAGCTTAATTTTAACGCCGACACGTGAATTGGCGCAGCAAGTATTTGATAGCTTGGTGAGTTACACCAAAGGAACTGACATTAAAGTGGTGGTTGCTTATGGCGGTACTAGCATTAATGTTCAGAAAGACAATTTAGTCGGTGGCGCTGATATTTTAGTTGCTACTCCTGGGCGCTTATTAGACCTAGTGCATATTAATACCATTACGCTAAACCAAGCGAGCTATTTAGTATTAGATGAAGCAGACCGCATGTTAGACATGGGCTTTATTCCTGACATTAAAAAGATCTTACGCAAGATGCCTGCTGAGCACCAAACGTTATTTTTCTCAGCAACCTTCAGCAAAAAAGTAAGAGAAATTGCTTACTATATGCTGCATAAACCAAAAGAAGTGCAAGTTACGCCAACAAACAGTACTGCTGATACTGTTGAGCAAATGGTTTATCCTGTCGATCAGCATCGTAAAAGTGAGCTATTAGCGTACTTGATTGGTTCTCGTAACTGGCAACAAGTCCTTGTGTTTACAAAAACAAAGCAGGGCTCTGATGAGTTAGTTAAAGAGCTTAAAAAAGACGGTATTAAAGCCGCATCTATTAATGGCGATAAGAGCCAAGGTGCTCGTTTACGTGCGCTAGAAGAGTTTAAAACGGGTAAAGTTCGTGCGTTAATTGCAACGGATATTGCGGCTCGTGGTTTGGATATTGAGCAATTAGAATGCGTGATTAACTATGAATTGCCATTCAAAGCCGAAGATTATGTTCACCGTATCGGACGTACTGGCCGAGCTGGGTGTACAGGTAAAGCTATTTCATTAATGAGTTCAAATGAAGAGTATTTATTGCAAGCAATTGAAACTCTGTTAGAGACTCGTTTACCGCAAGAGTGGTTAAAAGGATATGAACCTGATCCAAACGCTCGAGCAGTAAAAGAAGATCATTCTCGTCAAAATCGTGGTCGTTCTGCTGATAAAAGAAAAATGAAAGCGAAAATGAAAATACATTCAAATCGTGGCAAGTTTAAAAAATAATCACTTGATTACTTTTAATTAATTTATAGATACCCCGTAATCATTCATATTATGATTGCGGGGTATTTTTTTGTTTGGAATTTGTATTTTATTTGATCTTAATTTGAGCGTTATTTAAATATTATTTGCGTGAAATGCTCTATTAAAGTGTGATTTTGGTCAAATATTCCACTGTAATTCTCATTTTTGAGCTGATAAATTGCTGTTTGTAAAACAGTGTAAAATTCTATTGATAGAAAAGTATCTGAGAGTATGATTTGCTGAAAACTGAAGCCACTTTTGGATTACTTTCCTTCAGTTCTGGAGCTTTTATGAAGCAAAGAGCACTTTCTGTACTTTGCCTGCTATTTTTATCTTACTCTTCTTCTTTATTTGCAGAATCTTTTACCTTACCCATTTGGAAAGAAGAAGCGGAAGCGCGTGGCTATACCCTGCCTGAAGCGTTTGGCCTGAACGTTAGTTACATGAAGCAAACTCAAGATATCTCTGTAGATAGTGTTGGGTTTGAGGGCTTAAAATTAGGGCCATTCCCATTACCTGAATCATGGGTGAAAGTCGATGCTGGACCTGGGGAACAAATGAGTGAGGTACTGACACTGCGTGGTGATGTTTGGTTATTTCCTTTTTTGAATTTATATGCAATTGTTGGACAAATGAAGGGTTATTCAGAGACAACAATTAGCGTAGATGCCCCACTTATATCGAAAGATCCAATGCCTTTTCGATTAGATCTTAATGGCACGCTTTATGGTGCTGGTTTTGTTTTAGCTGGTGGTTATAAAGATGTATTTGCTTTAGCTGACGCCAGTTATACAGAAACAGAACTGAACGTGATTGATGGAACGATCTCATCTATTGTTATTTCTCCTCGTATTGGTTATGACTTCACACGTTTAGGGGCACCGCTTCGCCTATGGGTTGGCGCTATGTATCAAGACGTTGAGCAATCTTTATCAGGACAGCTTTCTGATTTATCACTTCCATCAAATCTAGAAGGAATGCTTGGGCTTGTAAATAAAAATGATGAAGGTCGTTTCAACGTAGAACAACACCTTGTTACACCGTGGAATACCTTATTAGGTATGCAGTATAAATTAGACGATGGTTTATATCTGTTGGGTGAGGCTGGTTTAGGTAAACGTAAAAGTCTTTTCTTAACCGTTGATATGCGATTTTAAATCATGAAGTTATTAACCGTATCGACGGCAGTGTTATTAAGCTGCTGCACATTTTCGATTTCTGCTAAAGAGGAGTCGCAAAGCTGGGTTGATATTTTTTTAGAGGAGCTTGGCTCTTCAGAAGATATTGATGTCAGTAAAGGGGTGGATTGGGCTGTACTTCCAGGCCCTTTTGCTAATCCTGAACAAGGCTTTGGTATTGGTGTTGCTGCTGTTGGCCTTTATTCCCCATTGGAGACTCCAGATAGCGCACCCTTATCTACTATTAGTATTACGGGTTATGGATCAACGTCTGGATCTTATGGGATTGGTGTTAATAACCGAACTTATTTTGAAAATGATGATTTGCGTTTATTGGTTCAAGCAAAAGCAAGCCATACGCCTGAATACTATTGGGGCATAGGTAAATACGCTGCGGAAATTGACAGTAATAAGACTCTTGTTGAAGCACAAATCTTAGGCTTTGCACCAAAAGTAGCGTATCAATTTTTGTCGAATACCTATTTTCTTTTTGGTGCTGATATGGAGAGTTATCGTAAACTTTCGTCAGATACCGATACATTTAAACAAAGTGACCTAGAAGATACCTTTTTAAGTGCTGCGACGGTTAGTGTTGAATATGACAGCCGTGATTTTGAATTAAATGCACATAAAGGAATGTTATTCAGTGTTAACTGGAATGCCTATCGCACTGAATTTGGCTCAGATTTTGATTTTGATGAAGTGACGGTTAACTATCGTCAATACTACAAAATGACGTCTGATACGGTTCTTGCTTGGGAAGTCTATGCACAAGACGTGCAAGGTGATATTCCTTGGTTTGCGCTGTCAGCGTTAGGCAGTGACAAAAGAATGAGAGGCTATTACTCAGGGCAGTATCGAGATAATAGCCAATTGTCTTCTCAAGTAGAGCTTCGCCACCAATTTAATCAACGGCATGGAATGGTTGCATGGGTCGGTGGTGGCAATGTTGCTGACAGTTACCAAGAGTTACTTGATAGTCAATGGCTGCCAACTTATGGGATTGGATACCGTTTTGCTTTCAAACCTAGAGTAAATGTGAGGCTAGATTATGGGTTTGGTAAAGACAGCCAAGCCGTTTATTTTCAAATTAATGAAGCGTTTTAGAGGATATTTATATGAAGAGTAAAATAGCTTCCATCGTATTGAGTGGTATTTTATGTGGTATATCTTTTTCTACCCTTGCTGATGCTCCGGTAGGTGTAAGACCATGTTGTGCTTTTGGTACGAATCTACAAACAGAAGTAGGGGGGATCCCTGTTCCTTTTGTTTCCGTTGAAAATGTCTTGAATATCGATGATCTTGGTGACCATATATATAATGATGGCAGTCAAAGTGTTGCCAGTAGCTTGATGGGATTTGGCGATGAAAGTAACGGTATTTTCTATTCAGAGAATGGCGGTTTTTTAGATTCTGCCCATATTCGAGATACTGCCGACTTTACTTATTATCTCTACGGAGAGTTTTATGCTCACCTAGGGACTGAATACCAAGTTACGCTGTCACCTGAGCTTAAAGAGCGTGTTGTTCAATTACATGTTAGCTCTGAAGTTTACTCAGAAGTTGAGCGTCAGAAAATCAGTATTGAATTGGCAGCCTTAACTGCTTATCGATTTGCTCAGTGGCATGAGATTGCACAATGGTTTGGAATGGAATCAGTTGGCGGCTTTAAAGAGTATGCTTCTGCTTTTTCACCAGAAGATCTGTATTCAAACATGTTAGGAGCATTACTTGCGAGTGATGTTATTGCTGCTAACCCACAACTAAATAAGAAAGACTTTTCTAAGGCGATGACTAAAGCAATAGAAGCTAAGTTTATTGAGTTAGGTGTTGGAACGAAAGAAGAGTCAAAAGCACAGATCAAGAAAATGGATGGCGTGTGGTGGGATAGCTCTAAACGCTTACCAAATAAGTGGGTCGTGATTCATAGAGAGTACCATTTAGGAACAGAGCTTAAGCCTAATGGAATTGAGAATGGTGTAGAAGAAAGTGTATCAACGAAGCATGAAGCCTTAGTGACTTTTAAGTTAATGCCAAACAAAAATGACATCGCTTTTTCGGCATTGCCTGAATCATTAAAAAGTAAGCCTTTTTGGACTCCAAATGATTTCCAACAAATTGCAGATTTTGCGAAAGATCATGATGATAAAGAGTTAGCATATAAAAAATAAGTAACTAATTTTCAGACAATAAAAAGCCTCGAATAGGAACTTTATAAATAAAGTATTATTCGAGGCTTTTTTAATGTTTTACGAATTACGAATTACGAATTACACTTTTGCTTTACCTGTTTTTGGCACAGAACCAAACTTTTCAGTACTGAAGCCTTTAATTAAACTAACGCACATCATTAGTAGAATAAACGTAAACGGTAGAGCGGTAGAAACCGTACCAGCTTGTAGTGCTTGCATTGCTTCTGTACCACCAACCCATAGTAATACTGCAGCAATAGAACCTTGAACGGTTGCCCAGAATATACGCTGAGGAACAGGAGCGTCGACTTTACCACCAGCAGTGATACTGTCGATAACCAATGATCCTGAATCTGATGACGTTACAAAGAACACCATGATAAGTACGATAGAAATAACAGACAGTGCTGTACTCATTGGCAGTGCATCATACATGTTAAACAGTGCCATCGTAATGTCTTCTAAGCCATTAGCACCAAGCTCACCAACTTTGTTCTTCACTTGTTCAATCGCAATACCACCAAACGCAGACATCCATAATGCAGTTGCTAATGTTGGAATAATCATTACAGAGATTAAGAACTGACGAACAGTACGACCTTTAGAAACACGAGCAATGAACATACCTACGAATGGTGACCAGGAAATCCACCAAGCCCAGTAGAATACTGTCCAACCGTGCATCCAAGTTTCATCTTCACGGTCGTGTGGGTTACTTAGAGGAATAATATTCTCAATATATCCCGTTACCGTTAATGGTAATGTGCTCATTACATCAGAGAAACCAATGAAAATAATGAAGAACAATAAAGCAACAGCAACTAGCATGTTTACGTTACTTAGTAGTTTTACACCACCATCGATACCGCGAATAACAGAGATCATTGCAAGCATAGTAACGAAAATGATCACGCCTATTTGCATATTAACGCCACCATCGGTACCAAATACATGATTGATGCCGCCTGCTGCTTGTTGAGCACCAAGACCAAGAGAGGTAGCAAGACCAAATAGCGTAGCAAGTACCGTCATGATATCAATAATATGACCAAACCAACCCCATGTTCTATCACCTAAAATAGGATAGAAAACAGAACGCATAGATAGCGGTAAGCCCTTGTTATAGGTAAAGAAAGCTAATGATAAAGCCACTAAACCGTATATTGCCCAAGGGTGAATACCCCAGTGATACATGGTTCCGCCCAGAGCCAGCTTTTTAGCTTCTTCGGTAAATGGTTCAACATCTAGAGGTGTACCATACCAGTCAGTGAAGTAAGCAAGAGGCTCAGCGACACCATAGAACATTAAACCAATACCCATACCAGCAGCAAACAGCATTGCCATCCATGAGATTGTAGAGTGTTCAGGTTTTGCATTATCGCCACCAATTCGAATTTTACCGAAAGGCGATACGATTAACCCTAAGCAGAAAACAAGGAAAATGTTGCTAGACCACATAAATAAACCATCAAAATTATCGATGATTTGTAACTTTATGCCGTCAAGAAGGGATTTGGCTTCTGCTGGATCCATAATTAGAAGCACAGTAAGAAATAAAATTATAGCACCAGCACTAATACCAAAAACTTGGTTATGTATATCAAAACCCCATTTTTGAATATTGTCTTGTCCAACTTCATAATCAGTACTGTCAATACTGTACTTATCGGTAGTATTCATGTGTCCTCACATAATATTCGTAACAGCTCCCATTGGAGTCCGTCAAACGGCTGCAACATTCTTGTAACAGCTTTTTCGTAACGAATAGTATCAGACTTAAGATTTTAATAAAATATATTTGTATCGAGGTTGATATAAATAAAAGTGCCTTAAAACATAAGCTTAAGGCACTTTTGTTCTATACGATTAATTAATGGTCAAGGTATAGATAGTTTTGCCAAGATTTCATACGGATTAGTACTTTTCTCATGATGGAAACATGTTCAAAGCTATCAGAGTAAACAGATATTTCTGCATTAGAACCTGCTGGTAAATGAAATTCAGAAACATCATCAGTCAACTTTAATTTAACTAAAGCTCTACCGTTAGTTCGGATAGCATTGGTCCCTAATAAAGCGCCAGAAGCTTGAATTTGACCTTCACCAATAGCAGGAATAACTTCGACCACTTCACCTTCAAATACTCGACCTGGGATTGCTCGGAATAAAAATTCAGCTTTAAAGCCTTTTTGTAAACGTTGCAAAGAGTTTTGACGAAATGCACCGACAAAGTATTGATCTTCTGTATGAACAAAAGTCATTACAGGACGTAAAGGAAGAGGAACTGCCATCATACCTGGTCGAAGTGCCATTTGTGTTACATAGCCATCTGTAGGTGCTCTAACAATGGTTTCATCTAGATTAAACTGTGCCTGTTCTAACTCTGCACGCATACGAGCAACGGTTGTATTCTCTCCATTTATCTCAGATTCTAAAGCCAATTTCGCTTGTTGCTCTTGAGCTTGAACGGATTCCACTGTTGCTTCAGTCGCTTTATAAGTCTGCTTTCTTGTATCCAATTGTTGGGCGGTAAAGGCACCTTTTTTATAGCCTTTTTCGTAACGTTTAAATTCACGATACGCTTTATCTTTTTCTGCGATAGCTTTAATAGTATTAGCTTGCGCTGATTTATAGATAGACTCTAATTGTAAAGCGGCTTGTTCTGCTTCACTTAGTGCGGCTTGTTTACGAATAACTTCTGCTTGAAATGGGATGTCATCAATCTTAAATAATACATCACCTGCAGCAACAGGCTGGTTAGGTACAACATTAACTTCAATTACCTTACCTTTAACACTTGGAACAATAGGTGTGGTTACATAAAACTGACCACCAAATTGAGTGAAAGGGTGGTTGTAGTTCATTAATAAAACGAGTGTACCAACAAGTACAACGCCACCTAAGCCTGCGGTAGGTACTGTCCATTTGTTTAATGGGATCTTAAATATTTTGAAGATAGCAATACACAATGCGGTGTAAGTAAGAATAAGCAATAAATCCATTATATTTGCTCCTCTTGAGATGTTTGACTAGGTGATGCTTTAGCTTGATTCACTTCTAGTTGTGACAGTTTTTCAGTTAAAAGCTCAACTTGATCGTTAAGATGGTTAACGCGAGTTTGAAGTTCTAATTGGTTATTTTCAATTTTATGGAAGCCCCAACCACGATCTTCACGCCATAACGTTGCCCAAATCCATAAGAATGGCCATAGCACATGAAGCGTAAATAAACTGACCCAGCCAGCAATGTGTATTGCATCTGAATGAGGATGGTCTCGTTTATGTGCTATCTCATAAGGAATGTCATGAATAACAATAATTCCGTAAAAAATAACGAGAGCAACAAAAACTAGTAATCCAAGAGCAAAATAATCTAAAAACATAAACGTATCCTTGTTTATTGGAAATTTAACAAAATATATATCTATTAGTAACTTGAGTGTCGCATTGCTGTCGTTGATATGCAAGAGAGTTGTTATTTTGATATAAAAAAACCGACATAAATGAGATGTCGGTTTTTTAAATCTTATAAACTTAGAGGCTGACGCAGTTACGACCACCATCTTTAGCTCGATATAAGGCAACATCTGAAGCCTTAATGACTTCTTGAGGCTTATTGAATTCAGAATTATCTGCAACCCCGATACTGATGGTAACATTAACGACTTTTGTTTTGTTTACCTTACCGCGTTTTGCTTGTCCTTCTTTTGCGTCTTTAGGTCGTGTTGTGTTATCTCTGATAATTAAATCATAATCCGCAATGTCTTCACGTAATTCTTCTAGATATTCAAGACTCTGCTCAGCCGTTTTACCTTTGAATAAGACGGTAAATTCCTCACCACCATAACGGTACACTTTCGCGTTACCGCCGGTTTGTGCCATGATACTTGCGACCAATTTAAGCACATCATCACCCGTATCATGACCGTAAGTATCGTTAAACTTTTTGAAATGGTCGACATCAAGCATTGCAATTGTGTAACGGCGACCAAGATGCTTCATTTCAGATTCTAGTGCTCGGCGCCCAGGAATCCCCGTTAATTGATCGATAAATGCGAGTTCGTGGCTGGCTGAAATGATGTACAGCAAAAGAAGCAAACCGGCGATTGAAAACATAGTACTTGATATAAAATCAATGCTAAACAAAGCAAACGTTAATGATGAGTACAGTAAGCAGGTATAAGATGCTAAATCGGTATTGTTATTACGTGTAAGAACAAAAATGGCAGAAAGCCCACACATGACTAAACTGTAAAGAACAATGACAATCGGTAATGGTGATACTTCTGGAATATTAAGTAGGTAGGTTTCCCAAATTTCAGTCATGTCGTTATCGGCAAAATGTGAGACGATGATCCAACACCAAAAAAACATAAAAAGAAGAATACCTAGATAACCTGCACCATATTTAGAAAATATACGACGCTCAGGAAAGATAAATGTCGCCATCATTGAGATAGGTAATAAAAAGGCGGTTAAGGTAAATTCAATACGTGTAGTACCTGAAGATAAGGGAACTTGAAGACGTTCTTGGATAATCCAATAAGCAATCGCCATGGTAATTGCGATCATGCCAACACGACCTTGGTTGAAAGGTTGGCTTAAAAGCAATACAATCGACAGTACGATGTAGGGTAATATGTATGAGAATCCTTGATTTTCAGAGGATAATTGGATAATTCCATCCATACCTGTTATCACGGAAACAACGATGATAATAGGCAATAGCAGTTTAAATAATGGATGACTCAAAAGGTTAAATGACATTGGTTTATAGCTAACCCTAATTAATCTAAAAAAGAAAGAGTTTGTCACTGAATTGATAGGACAAGACGTTATTCTATCAATAACATAACTCTATTCATATGCTTGCACTGTGACTTAATGCATTAAATAACAATAAGGCACCTATCTATATGGAATCAAACATTCACAATTACATGGAAGTTCTGGTAGAAAAACGTTTTTTTGAGTTAGATTTTCACCAGGTATACAGCCAAGACCAAATTACTGATATGACGTGTATTAGTTTAAATCAGCTTCCTACATTGTACATTCGCTATAGCTTAGATATGTTAGCGGCAACATCTCAAAAAAAATTAATGCAATATAATGAAATGGTTGCTGCTGCGGTAGAAAATGCGGAAAAAATGGTCGCGAATGATCGAAGAGTACGTAATGATGATTTTGAAGATATTGTCGTATATGCACCAAAAGATCGATTTGAATTAGAGGATGAAGAGATCCCTTTTTCAGGGAAGATTAATTTAGAATAAAATAAGCCTGTGCCGCTAATACGGTACAGGCTTTTTAGTGGGATACTTACTTATGCATCCGTTTTTTCTGTGTGTTCAGGCTCTACTTGTTCAGCAAGAGGCGCTTCTGGAGCAGGGAAGGCTTGTACTGGTTTCGCAACCATATTACGAGTATCTTCTTTCACTTCAGCAAGAACAACAGTCAGGCGGTCACCAAGCTTGAAGGTTTCATGCTTATCAATAGAGATTGAACCTTGCTCGGCACTGCATTCAATACGCTCTTTGTTATCGACAATGAGTGAACCCGGAATGAAGGCTGCAGCCCCATTTTCAATTAAGCGTACACGCATACCTGCACGGTTAATATCAAAGATCTCTGCGGTAAACTCGGTACCTTGCTCAACATTTGAAGCAAGAGTACGGCAATATAGCCAATCACTTACATTTCTTTCTGCCATACGGTGGTAGCGACGACTTAGTGCAAGCTCTTCACCAACGATATCATCAGGGCGTTGTACTGGTTCTTTACCTAAGATGTGCGCTTTGAGCATACGATGGTTAATCATATCGCTGTATTTACGGATAGGAGATGTCCATGTTGCGTAAATATCTAAACCCATTGCGTAGTGCGGTAATGGTACGTTGCCTGTTTCACTGTACGTTTGGAATTTACGGATACGAGCATCAAGGTATGACGTAGGTTGAGTTCCAAGAAGACGACGCAGTTCGCTAAAGCCTTCTAGCGTTGCTATATGCTCTTCTGTGAATGCAGCGCCATCTAATTGATTTACAATTTCAGCCACGTCTTTTAATTTATCTGACTTAATACCGGCATGAGAGTTAAACACACCCATATCAAAGGTATTACGCAGCGTTTTACCAGCACAGATATTTGCCGTTACCATTGCTTCTTCAACCAGCTTGTTTGCACAGCGGCGCATATCAGCATGAATGGCTACAACGTCATTGTCTTCATCTAGTTCAAAACGATAATCAGGGCGATCTGGGAAGATCACGGCATGAGTTTGACGCCATAAGGTACGTGCTTGTGCAAATTCGTGCAGCTCCGTAACCACTTGAGCGATTGTTTCTGTTGGCTGCCACTTATCACACGAACCAGTTTCTAAGAAATCAGACACATTGTCGTAAGCTAAACGTGCGTGAGATTTCATCGTTGCTGCAAAGAAATTGATAGATTCTTCATCAATCGTGCCATTCGCAGCTACTTTTACTGTACAACAAATTGCAGGACGTTCTTCGTTTTCGATAAGTGAGCATAATTGGTCACTTAAATCACGAGGTAGCATTGGAATATTGCGACCTGGTAAATAGATAGTATAGCCACGTTTACGCGCGACTTGATCCATGCTGTCATCTGGAGTGATGTAGGCCGTAGGATCTGCAATTGCAATCGTTAGCTCAAAAGAACCGTCAGCTTGCTTTTTAATGTATAACGCATCATCCATATCTTTAGTCGATTCACCATCAATAGTTACAAATGGTGTTTCTGTCATGTCGATACGTACTAGATCAGCATCATCTTTGATTTCCCAGTTGTCGATGCCTTCAGGCTCTGAGTTTGGTAAATCGTTTTGCGCAAGCGTTACCCACCATGGTGCGATTTTGTCGTCGCTGTCGGTGATTTTATGAGTGACTTCGCATAAGAAGCTTTGATCGCCTTTTAAAGGGTGTTGCGTAAGCTCTGCTACAACCCAGTCACCTTCTTGTAAAGTTTCTGGATTGACGCCTTTACGAGCTTTCGCTTTGATAGCATTTTTTAGGCTAGGGTGATCGGGCATGACTTGAAGACGTTTTTTGAACATTTGAATGCGGCCGATAAATCGTGTAATTGATTGCTCAACTAGTTGATCTGGTTCGGCTTGCTCTTTATCGTTTTCAGTGCGGATCAATGCCACTACTTTGTCACCATGCATTACTTTCTTCATTTGTGCTGGTGGAATAAAGATACTTTTCTTTTTATCATCGGACTCTAAAAAGCCAAAACCGCGATCGGTTGCTTTTACTGTCCCTTCTTTTTTAGGGAGTTTTTCTTGTATCTGCTGCTTTAGTTGAGCGAGTAGTGGGTTATCTTGAAACATAAGCCTTCATACATATAATAGAGAAATAACGCGCTAACTTTACTATTGCCCTTAATTGATTACTAGAAAAGACGGATTAAATTTTAAAAAAAGGATGTTTAACGTACAAAAAACTGCCTAAACAAAGAAAATTGAGTTAAATTTGTGAAGTTGCTCAATTTTTTCTGGTAATTCTTGACGTATTAAGGCATTATCCGCGCCCTGAGTTAATCATCTTCTATATTTTAAATGAAGTTGATAAACCGTCCTGTCCCGAGTGCTTGTGTGTGTGTATGGAACTTGCTGAGCAAATGGGACCGTTTTTATATGTTAATTATTGGGATCCCAATGTCAGAAACTATTACTGAATTCCGCCAACTGGCTTTAGACGAAACTATCTTATCTGCACTTGACGAAATGGGCTTTATCGCACCTACGCCAATTCAAGCTGAGTCTATTCCTCTTTTGTTAGCTGGTCGTGATGCACTTGGTAAAGCTCAAACAGGTACTGGTAAAACAGCTGCTTTCTCTTTGCCTCTTTTAAACAAAATTAACCTTAAGCAACATAACCCACAAGCAATCATCATGGCTCCAACGCGTGAACTTGCTATTCAGGTTGCTGCTGAAGTTAAGAACCTTGGTCGTAACATCAAGGGTCTTAAAGTTTTAGAGATCTACGGTGGTGCTTCTATCGTTGATCAAATGCGTGCTCTAAGCCGCGGTGCTCATATCATCGTTGGTACTCCTGGCCGTGTTAAAGATTTACTTAACCGTGACCGTTTAAACCTAAGCGAAGTTCATACGTTCATCCTTGATGAAGCTGATGAAATGCTAAAAATGGGTTTTGTTGATGATGTAACTTGGATTCTTGAAAAAGCACCAGATACAGCTCAACGTATCCTATTCTCAGCAACTATGCCTCCAATGGTTAAAACAATTGTTGACCGTTACCTACGTAATCCTGCTCGTGTTGATGTTGCTGGTACTAACCACACTGTTGACAAAGTTGCTCAAAACTTCTGGATCGTTAAAGGCGTAGAAAAAGACGAAGCAATGTCTCGTCTTCTTGAAACTGAAGAAACTGATGCATCTATCGTATTCGTTCGTACTCGTCAAGATACAGAGCGTCTAGCTGATTGGTTAAGCGCACGTGGCTTTAAAGCTGCTGCTCTTCACGGTGATATTCCTCAGTCTCTACGTGAACGTACTGTTGATCACATCAAAACAGGTGTTATCGATATCCTAGTTGCAACTGACGTTGTAGCACGTGGTCTTGATGTTCCACGTATTACTCACGTATTCAACTACGACATCCCATTTGATGTTGAGTCTTACATCCACCGTATCGGCCGTACTGGTCGTGCTGGACGTAAAGGTAAAGCGATTCTATTAGTTCGCACAAACCAAATCCGTATGCTACGTACGATTGAGCGTGTAACTAAATCTACAATGGAAGAGATTGAACTTCCACATCGCGATCAAGTTGCAGAAGCTCGTCTAGCGGTTCTTGGTGCTGAATTAGCAGCAGACAAAGAATTCGTTGCACTAGAAGCATTTGCTGACTTAATCACTAAGCTTCAAGAGACTCTAGAAGTTGATGCAGCAACAATTGCAGCAATGCTTCTTAAGCGTCAACAAGGTAAGCGTCCTTTATTCTATAAAGGTCCAGACCCAATGATCGCAGCGATGGAACGTGCTAAACGTCGTCCAGAGCGTAGTGATCGTGGTGACCGCCCAGAGCGTGGTGACCGTCGTGACCGTCCAGAACGTGGTGAGCGTCGTCAATACAACAACGCTGATTTCGATACGTACCAACTAGAAGTAGGTCGTGAGCAAGGCGTTCAAGTTAAAGACATCGTAGGTGCTCTAGCTAACGAACTTGGTTTCACTAAAGGTGCTATCGGTGCAATCAAACTTGCTCCAGGTCACACATACGTACAGTTACCTAAGAAAATGTCTCCAGACGTTGCAAGTAAGCTTAAGCAACTACGTATTCGTCAAAACGAAGTGAAGGCAGTTGTTGTTGAAGGTGTAGACCTAACAATTGAACGTCGTCCTCGTACTGGCGGTGGTGCTGGCCGTGATGAAAATCGTGGTGGTAACGGTAATGGTAACGGCCGTGGTGGTTACCGTGGTAATCGTGAAGGCGGAAACCGTGAAGGTAACCGTGGTGGCGAACGTCGTTTTGACCGCAACAAAGGTGGCGATCACCGTGGCAGTCACCGTGGCGAGCGTGCTCCAGGCGCAAGCCGTGCTCCACGCACACCTCGTAACGAAGACTAATCAATAGATTATTGATAATAAAAACCGAGCTCAAGTAGCTCGGTTTTTTTATGCCTGTAAATTAAGTGTAAGTAATATCAATCCCAGTAATACATAGGTTATCCTATTAGTTACATTGGTCTGGTATTTAAAAATACAAAATAGTTGTTCTCGTTTTTCTAAAACAATGGTATTTTCTCGAAATCAGCAGAGCTGCTGAAAAAGTACTTATTTTTGTTAATGGAAAACAAAATGGATAATCAAATTCGATTACGTGCTCTTGAGCAAACTGATCTTCGCTTCATTCATCAATTAAACAATAACCGCTCTATTATGTCTTACTGGTTTGAAGAGCCGTATGAGTCGTACTATGAGCTGGAAGATTTGTTTCGCAAGCATATACATGACAGTAATGAGCGCCGTTTTATTGCTGAAAACGAAGAGCAGCAATCTATAGGATTAGTTGAACTAGTAGAGATCAACTCAATTCACCGTAATGCTGAATTTCAGATCATCATAGCGCCAGACTTTCAGGGCTGTGGTTATGCAAGAAGTTTAATTAATAAAGCACTAAACTATGCATTTACTATTTTAAACCTTCATAAAGTGTATCTTCATGTGGCGGTTAATAATGATAAAGCAATTCACTTGTATGAAACTTGTGGTTTTGTAGAAGAGGGGCATTTAGTTAAAGAAATTTTTGTAAATGGTCAGTATTGTGATGTTAAGCGTATGTATATTCTGCAAGATCATTATTTAGAAAGCAGAAAATAATAACGATTTTAAATTTTAGATACATAAAGGGGCTTCTATTTTAGAAGCCCCTTTTTTACCAACTGTGTTGTTATATTTATATTTTAAAGTTACGCAACAATAGCATCTGTTTCTTCAGTTTTTACCACTTCCATACGCTCACCGTAGATTGAACGTAATTGGCTAACAACATCTCCACGAGTAACTATACCAACAAATTTATTGTCTTCGATAACTGGTAAGATACGTGGTTTAGCAATTCGCATATCACGAGCACGATCATTGACAGATAATGTACTGTAGCTAGTTGCATAGCCCATATCGGTTGTTGGGTATAGTGTTGGCTTATCAATAGCGTAGAACTCAGCTAATTGAAGTAGGGTATCTTTAGGTGAAATACTCGTAATGTCAGTTTTCATTAAATCAGCTACGGTACGCTCTTTCTCTGGTAGGTAATCTTCACACCATAATTCAACTAAAACGTCATGCTCAGAGAAGAAACCAACCACTTCATTATGACTATTGATAACAATGGCACCAGAAAGATGGCGATCTAATAGGTTGTCTAATGCAATTTCAACAGGCATTTCAGGGCGAAGTACGTAAGTGTTAATATCCATGAATTGATTTACTGTTTTGTTTGCGTTCATATCAGTGATTTCCTTAATGTCTGAATCGGTAAAAAGAGGTGTAATTTGTGAATCAGGTACAGCGTTAAGTTGTGGACGACTGAAGATTGCCCAGTAACCTAGACCAACCAGTCCTGCTCCGCCGACAATGTTCCCTAATGTCACAGGAATAAGGTTGGCAGTAATAAAGTTCATAATATTTAAATCAGCGTATTGTTCAGGTGATGCACCAACAGACAGCCAAAACTCAGGTGGGGCTAGTTGTTGAATAGCAATACCTAGTGGAACCATAAACATATTGGCAACACAGTGCTCAAAGCCACTGCTAACAAACATAGCAACAGGAAGAATTACCATAATTGCTTTGGTTAGCATGTTGGTAGAGCAGAAGGTTAGCCAAACAGCTAAACAGACCAACAAGTTACATAAAATACCTAAAGCAAAGGCTTCTAATGGTTGGTGATGCAGTTTATGTTGGGCAATATTTAGGGCATTTAATCCCCATTGACCGCCATCGTTTTGGTACATTCCCGCAGAAACAACCAGTGCAAGTAATAGAGTGGCACCGATAAAGTTACCGATATAAACCTTTCCCCATATACCAAGCATTTTTCCAAAACTGATTTGCTTATTTGCAACGGCAATAGCTGAAAGTACAGAGCTTGTAAATAACTCACCACCTCCAATGACTACCAGAATTAGACCTAAACTAAACGCTAAACCGCCAGCAAAACGGCTAATTCCCCAGCCTGTTTGTGTATTACCTGTTGTTACAGTGATATAGAAAATGAAAGCAATACCGATGAAAACACCAGCCATAATAGCCAAGCCAATTACCATGCTTGTTGGCTTCTTTGATTTAGCAAGGGCGTAATAAGCCGCTTGGTCCATCATTTCACTGGGATTAAATTGTCCAGAAGTATTTGGACTGAGGTTAGCGCTCATTTGTCCTCCTTAAGTTATTGGTTAGTGGTAATACCAATCGTAGTAAATAACTGCTCATCCTAGCTGGTTAAAATGTTTGATAACTGCGTTGAAATTTTTGATTGTAGAATAACTACTTATCGAAACATTTCGTCTTGTTCTCAAGCATTTTTCCTGCGCTATTTCTGAACACTTACTTACTTTGATTGGTATAAGCTCAAGCTGTGTGTTCATTCCTGTTCTGCTTGAACCCATTTAGATTATGTTGAAATTAAAGGTAGGTAAAATTGATTATTTTTAAGTTCTATATCAGTTTTCTTGATGGCGTTGAGATGGTATGATTACTTTAAAATAAATTCTTATAAAAGAGATAGTTATGCGTTATTCATTAAAGCAGTTGGCCGTTTTTGATGCAGTAGCAACAACAGGGAGTGTTAGCCAAGCTGCTGAAATGTTGTCATTAACTCAATCAGCAACCAGTATGTCCTTGTCTCAATTAGAAAAAATGCTAGGGCGTTCTCTGTTTGAACGAAATGGTAAGCGAATGGCGCTAACCCACTGGGGAGTATGGCTTCGACCTAAAGCTAAAAAGCTTATCCATGATGCACAACAGATAGAGTTAGGCTTTTATGATCAGCACCTAATCAGTGGTGAACTGTCTCTGGGGGCGAGCCAAACGGCAGCGGAACATTTGGTTCCAAACCTTATCAGTAATATTGATAATGATTTTCCAGAAATTCGAATCTCTTTAGGGGTAAAAAATACCTCAGGGATCATCAATGGCGTGTTAGATTACAAATATGAATTGGGTATTATTGAAGGTCGCTGTGATGACAGTCGAATTCATCAAGAGGTTTTTTGTACCGATCATTTAATTATCGTTGCCGCAGCTCACCATCCTTTTGCTAAGCATGAAAAGGTCAGTTTGGCTCAATTAGAGCAAGCTAAATGGGTATTACGTGAGCATGGGGCGGGTACGAGAACCATTTTTGATAGTGCTATTCATGACAAAATCCCCGATTTAGATGTGTGGCGGGAGTATGAATACGTGCCTGTACTGCGAACATTAGTCGCGAATGGGCAATATTTAAGCTGTTTACCGTATTTAGATGTCGTGAAATATATTGAACGAGGTGAGTTAGTTGCCTTGAATGTACCAGAGCTAAATATGGAACGTACACTCTCGTTTATCTGGCGTTCTAGTATGGATCAAAACCCAATTAGTAGTTGTATACGTCGTGAAGGGATCCGAATGATTAAAGACCATCATATAATTCGTTAGGGTCTCTGATAAAATCGGCTTCTTACTTTGTTTGTTATTTGCTATTCTCATATATAGATAACTATAATTTATACATATATTTAGGGAAAAAGAGATGCCAGCCTTATCAGTTTTATTGATGGACAGCTTCAATTACTTCAAGAAGCATTTAGTTGCTTTCTGTATTCTGGTTTTACCGTTTGCACTGATTACGAATGGGATAGCACTGAGTTTTAATGAAGAAGACGGTTCAGGTAAATTCTTACTTTATATGCTGTTTATTCTGACTATCTATCCTTTCTATAAAGGGGCGATTCTTTACTATATCGCTTATTCTTTTGATGGCCGTCGTGTTCCATTCAGTCAGTTGTATCAGATCCCGGCCAAAACGTGGTTTTCGTTTGTATTAATGAATATCATTTTAGGCCTCGCCGTATTAACTGGTTTTATTGCTTTAATTTTGCCTGGTTTATATTTGATGGCTCGTTTTTCATTCACTGAAATTTATTGTGTTCTTTATAGAGAGAATACAATGGATGCCATAAAGTTAGGTTGGAATGATACGAAAGATAATTATTGGATCCTGTTTAAAGGCCTTGTGATCATCTTTGGCTTTACGACAGGTTTAATGTGGGCGTTAGAGTACGGTTTAGGTTTGTTAGGCCTACAATCCCCAGTGTTGTCATTCGTTTTCTCGATTACTGAAGTTGTGCTCTCTATGATGAATACTATTTTTATCTTTAGAGTTTTTACGGTAAATACTAAGAAATTAGAAGAGATTCAAAAAATTAACTAGCGTATTGATTTAATACTAAATATCAACCTAACCAGTTGAATTTAAATACTAAGCAGTCTTATTTATAATG
Source organism: Aliivibrio friggae (assembly GCF_057368515.1). Lineage (NCBI taxonomy): Bacteria > Pseudomonadati > Pseudomonadota > Gammaproteobacteria > Vibrionales > Vibrionaceae > Aliivibrio > Aliivibrio friggae. Next base: position 1,310,981 of record NZ_CM170649.1, on the reverse strand, counting down.
AGGCTGCTTTTTTTGATATTTTTACAAATGAGACGCCTGTTGCAGAATTGTTATTGTTTATTTTATTAGTAGATAGAAAGTATTAGATTATCTCTTTATTGTAATGCTTTATTGCTGTGTATAGGGAAGTATCTATGAAGTTTCGACATAAAATAATTGCGGCGTTTTCACTTATTATGGTGTGTACGTTATCAATTTTAAGTCTTGTTCAATATTTAAAAATGAAGCAAGAAGTAGAACATCAGGTTGAATCAAGTATTACTGAAGTTGTTGATGGTGTTCGTAATACCGTGAGCGCAGAATTAGCAGGGAAAACTAATTTAGCTGAGTATGCGACAGCTATGATCGAAGCGAATCCAACGACTGCTTCTATCAAGGAAATATTAAAGCAACCACAAATTAAAGAAGCGTTTATTTTAGCAGGTATTGGCTTTGAAGATGGGCGCGATTTTATTAGTAACGATCCTTCTTGGAACCCTGCGAACTATGATCCTAGAACTCGTAGCTGGTATAAAGCCGCTAAACAACAGCGACAAACGATTATCACAGCCCCTTATGAAGATGCGGCAACAGGACAAATCCTAGTTTCTATTGGTACTGAAGTAAAAGAAAATGGCCGTTTTAATGGTGCGATTTTCTTTGATTTAAGTTTAGACAGCTTGGCGACTTTAGTTAATCAAGTTGATTTATTTGATGCAGGCTACTTGTTTATTGTTGATCAAGATGGAACGGTAATCGCACACCCTAACAGCCAATTTAACGGTAAATCATTCAGTGAATTTTTACCTAATGTTCAACTAAGCGCTGGCGTACAATCGATAGAATTAGAAGGTAAGCCTTATAATATCGACTTTACTGCCATTGAAGGGCAAGCGTGGTCTGTTGGTGTGGTTATTGATCAAGAGAAAATTTTTAATAACATAAATCAATTGCGGACAACTTCTATTATCTATTCTCTGATTGCCGTTATTATTGCCATTACTATTATGCTCATGTTTATTTCACGTTTGATCCGACCTGTTCAAGTGTTAAATGAAGCGATTAACAATGTCGCTTCAGGCGAAGCCGATTTAACACAACGTTTAGATACTAAAATTGATCCAGAGTTTGCGCCGTTAGCTCGTGGTTTTAATCAATTTATTGAAAACTTACAGAATCAAGTCACTGAAACAAAAGAATTAAGCAACCAATTACTAAGTGGTACACAGCAGATTTCATCAGGTGCACAGGGCTCAGTTAATGCAATGAATACGCAAATGATGGAGTTGGAGCAACTAGCTACCGCAATGAATGAAATGGCTGCAACATCAGTAGATGTAGCAAATAATGTTCAACAAGCGGCTGAATTTGCGAAACAAGCGGATAATGCAACAGAGAACGGTATGACAGTCGTAATTCAATCAACAAATGAAGTGACTGAATTGTCTAATAATATAAATCAAGCAGTAGCAGAAGTTGAGTCATTAGAAAAAGCAACAGATGGAATTGGAACTATTTTACGTGTTATCAATGATATCGCAGAACAAACCAACTTATTAGCCTTGAACGCGGCAATTGAGTCAGCGCGTGCAGGTGAAGCGGGGCGTGGTTTTGCAGTTGTTGCAGATGAAGTAAGAACGTTAGCGCAGCGCACTCAGCAATCCACAACAGAAATTGCGACCATGATTGACCAACTTCAGTCTGGGGCATCGAAAGTATCGGCCTCAATGTCGTGTAGTCAACAACGAGCAGAATTAACCGTAGATAAAGCCCAACAAACAGCGGATGCATTAGCTCAAATCAGGGAAACAATTCAACAAATTAATGATATGAATATTCATATTGCCTCAGCAGCAGAAGAGCAAAGTCATGTAGCTGAAGAGATTAATGGTAAAACAGTGAATATTAAAGATTTGTCGATACAAGTTCATGAAGCTGCGCAAGGTGCGGGTGTAGCGATAAGAGAGCAAGTGTCATTAGTTGAAAGCCAAGAAAAAATCATGAATAGATTTACAGTGTAAAAGAAATGCTTATCTAACTTAGTATAAGTATCAATTAAATTGATAATGAAGCTCAGGGGTAACTCTGAGCTTTCTATTTATCTTTACTATTTTTAATACGATAACGGCTTTAATGACCAATAGCTTTGTCTCTTTCCCAATAAGAAAAAAGACGAGATAAAGCAAAGCAAAGGATAAAGTAGCAAAACGCGACCACTATCCATACCTCAAAAATCATACCGCTTGAATTAGCGATTTCAGTTCCAACAAACGTTAACTCTTGAATAGAAATCAATGAAATAATGGATGAATCTTTAACTAAAGAGATACATTGACCAGCAAGAGAAGGAATAATCACTTTAAATACTTGCGGAGCAATAATATAACGATAACGATGCCAAGTGGATAAGCCTAAACTTTTTGCCGCCTCATGTTGACCTTTAGGTATCGCATCCAAGCCAGAACGAACGACTTCTCCAATATAGGCAGCAGAGATCATACCGATACAAAGGACACCCGCAACTAAGTTTTCCCATAAATTGGCAGAGCCAAATAAGAATGATTGAAGCGCATTAATACTGCCATTGTGTTCTCTAAGTAGAGACTCCAAGCCAAATAGTGGCACTAATTGGTTTGCAATAAAGAAATAGAAAATGAAAATAAATACTAACGGTGGAATGTTGCGAATAAGCTGAATATAGCTATTAGACAATGCTCGAAAAATAGCAATACTTGAACGACGACCTAAGCCAAGAAGAATTCCGAACAAAACTGCAAAGAGCATTCCCCAAAACGTTAATCGTAATGTTGAAAATACCCCATCAAAGAAATAGGGCAGTGAACCGTCTGCTTTAGAGGTAAATAGCAGCTCTAACGCACGAGACCATTGCCAGTGATACACAAGGCTGCCACTTTCCTTCGTGTATAACCAAAATATAAGGCTTGCGACAATGGTCAGTAATATCCAATCTAATCGATTAAGTTTTAAAGAAACTCTTTGCTGCATGGTAATTAGTTCGCTGTTTGTGTTTGCCAATCTAGGCTAGTAAACCAGTAATCGTAACGCTCTTTTAGCCAACCATCAGCTGTTCGAGCTTGGATCCAGGCATCAAAGTAAGCTTTTTTATCTTCTTCACCAAGGCGAACCGCAAAGGCTTCATTACCTTGTGATAACCGCTCTTTAAAAGGCAAATATAAGACATCAGCATGCTTAATACTATCAAATTCAGGCTTTGGTGTTGATGCGGCTACTGCATGAGCATTGCCATTTAATACTTCTTGGAACGCTTGAGCATCATCATCAAACTGAAGCACTTTGGCTTTAGGGAAATGTTCTTTAACCGCCGCAACCGTGATTGAACCACGACGAGCGGCAAATTTTACACGACGAGAATTAAACTGCTCTCGAGTAAAGCCTTCTGTTAGCTGTTTGTTGGCTGCAACTTGAACGCCAGAATGCGAATAAGGAACGGTAAATAATACGCTTTTTGAGCGATCGTCAGTCACCGTTAAGCCACCAATGATGACATCAAACTTACCAGAGATAAGTGAAGGGATAATGCCATCCCAAGCGGTAGGAATGAATTCAATTTTTAATCCTGAATCTTTCGCTAAACGTTTTGCTACATCAACTTCAAAGCCAATTAGCTCACCTTGTTTATCTCGCATAGCCCAAGGAACAAAAGTACTTAAACCTACTTTTAGTGTTCCTCTCTCTTTTATTTTATCGAGATTAGGTGTGCTGTCTGATGAGGTAGCAGAAAATACTGAGCCACTAAAAAGTAAACTCAAGCTGAGTAATGATGCGAGTAGTTGCTTCATGCGAGGGGTTCTCCATTAATATGCATTATGCATGCGATGCTCTAACCAAGCGGATAGCCCGGAAAGACTTAAAGTGATGACCAGATAAATAGCTGCGACAGTGAACCAAATTTCAAAAGGCATTGCCGTATCAGAGACGATATTTCGTCCTTCAGTAGTTAAATCAAAAATAGCCATCACACTGACTATAGAAGAATTTTTGACTAAAGAAACTAATTCATTGGTTAATGAGGGTAAGGTTTTTCTTACCACTTGGGGTAATACTATATAGCGATAGCTGTTGAACGAAGATAATCCTAATGTTTTACAAGCTTCGAATTGTCCTTTTGGTAAATTGATTAGGCCTGATCGTAAAATTTCAGCGGTATAGGCGCCTTGGAATAGGGCTAAAGCAAGAACGGCTGTTGTGAATCTGTCCAAACCTAAAAATGGACCAAAGACAAAATAAAGCAGGTAAATTTGCACTAATAAAGGCGTATTACGGATAAGCTCAATGTATAAGGTGGCAATACTACGACCGATTATTGAGTCTGAAAGGCGCAATAATGCAGTGATCAGTGCAATGGCTAGAGTGGCAATGGCACTAATGGCTGAAATTTGTAAGGTGACGACGAGTCCTTCCATTAATTCAGCCGGGAACCATTCGCCATCTTCATAGAAGAAAATGAACTCAGGCACACGATCCCACTGCCATTGATAATTCATGGCTTGTGCACCGCTGTTTAAAATCCAATAGAGCGCAACCGCCAATAGTGATATTTGCAATAGAGCAGATAACACAGGGGCTAAAATTGTTTTTAAACGATTCATATTAGTAACTTAAGATTTGGTTTAAAAATTGTTGAGTACGTTGGTGTTGTGGGTTATCAAAGAACTGCTCAGGTTTCGCAATTTCAAGGATTTCTCCTTCATCCATAAATACCACACGATCGGCGACTTTTTTAGCAAACCCCATTTCATGCGTCACGCACACCATAGTCATGCCATCTTTAGCGAGAACAGACATTACATCTAGCACTTCACTGATCATTTCAGGATCAAGTGCGGATGTAGGCTCATCAAATAGAAGGACTTGAGGTTCCATACAAAGAGAGCGAGCAATGGCAACTCGTTGTTGCTGTCCGCCAGACAGTTGAGAAGGGTACTTATCGGCTTGTTCTGCGATATTCACTCGTTCTAAATACGTTAAAGCTCGTTCAATAGCCGCCTTTTTTGATAATTTTAATGTTTTAATTGGTGCCAGAGTTAGGTTTTCTAATACGGTTAAGTGCGGGAATAAATTAAAGTGTTGAAACACCATACCGACTTTGCCATTCATTAATTGCTTTGATGAGAGTGGTTGTTCAAAGAGAGAAAGAGTCCCACCTTGAATAGACTCTAAGGCATTGATGCAGCGAATAAGAGTGGATTTCCCTGAGCCAGAAGGCCCACAGATAACGACTTTTTCCCCTTCATTGATCGAAAGGTTAATGTTTTTTAATGCATGAAATTGTCCGTAGTATTTATCCACGGATTTAAAATCAATGATATTGGCTTTATTTGTATTTTTATTAGTCACAATTCATCCTAGCATTCGAGAACTAAACTTACTGTAACATATTCATAAAGCTAAAGAAGTGATTCTTAATGGAGCGGTTTATTTTTAATCAAAATATAGGGTTATGTCTGCTTTATGTGAAAAATCTAGTGAGAAGTAATTTATATTAAATTAACCATTGCACAACAGTTAAAGACACGTTACGTTAACAGTATGGAGAATAAAGATGCAGTATATAAACAATAAACTGCATAAATAGATGGAAGAGAAGTAATGTATCAAACTGATGATGTACGAATTAATAAAGTAAAAGAACTATTACCGCCTGTTGCTGTTTTAGAAAAATTTCCAGCGACTGAGATTGCGGCGAAAACTGTATTTCAATCTCGTGAAGCTATCCATAATATTTTACAAGGTGACGATGATCGCCTTCTTGTTATTATTGGCCCGTGTTCAATTCATGATACTGAAGCCGCTTTAGAATATGGTGCCAAACTTAAAACATTACGTGATGAGTTAGGGGATCGCCTTGAAGTAGTTATGCGTGTCTATTTTGAAAAACCACGTACAACAGTAGGTTGGAAAGGGTTAATCAATGACCCGTACATGGATGATTCATTTAAGTTAAATGATGGTCTTCGTATGGGACGTAAGTTGCTGCTTGATCTTACTGATATGGGTTTACCAACTGCTGGTGAATTCCTAGATATGATCACTCCACAATACATGGGTGACTTAATCAGCTGGGGTGCTATCGGAGCACGTACAACTGAGTCACAAGTTCACCGTGAGCTATCTTCAGGTCTTTCTTGTCCTGTTGGTTTTAAGAATGGTACTGATGGCAACATTAAAATTGCCACTGATGCAATCCGCTCGGCGGGTTCTTCTCACCATTTCTTATCAGTAACTAAATATGGCCACTCTGCAATTATTGAAACTGCAGGTAACCCTGATTGCCATATTATCCTTCGTGGTGGTAAAGAGCCAAACTACAGTGCCGCTCATGTTAAGCCAGTTAAAGAGCAATTAGCTGCTTCAGGTTTACCTGAAAAAGTGATGATTGATTTTAGTCATGCTAATAGCTCAAAAGACTTTAAGCGCCAGATGATTGTTTCTGATGATGTTTCTGGTCAGATTGCGGGCGGTGAAGAAGCTGTATTTGGTGTGATGATTGAGAGTCACCTTGTAGAAGGCCGTCAAGATTTGGTTTGTGGTAAAGCAGAGACTTATGGCCAATCAATCACCGATGCATGTATTGGTTGGGATGATACTGAAACTGTACTTCGTCAATTAGCTGAGGCTGTTACTGCTCGTCGAAATAAATAAGTTGTTAGAATAATAATAACGCCAGTCACTTCAAAATGACTGGCGTTTTTTTTGTAGAAGTAGTTATCACATTAGTTACCCTGACCTTTTGCCATGGTGACGGTTCGTTTTAGCGTCCAACGTAATAATAGTGGAATGCTATCAATACCTTGTTCTTCACTGTGCTGCACGATAGCTAACGCTAAATCTGGCTTTGCATATTTCTTTAATGCTTTAATTATTATTTTCTTTGGGGGAACATGTTGATCTTTTGGTATATTCGCAAGTTCTCTGAATAGATCTTCAAACCCATGATGATAAAGGTAGTGCTCAATGTCTTTATGAGGTAATTCGGTCAATCTATGGCGTTCGTGCTCATGATCTAACTGACTTTTCACCGCAAATGCGTATTTCTTACCCGCGGGGTCCCCATCTGTCACAACGTGCCATTCAATATGCAGCGCTTTGGCTATTTTAATTAATGATTTTAATCCTGATTGAGCAAATTCAATAATTTGTACGCCTTCTGCGGCAAGGTTATATCCTAGCATTCGAGCCATTTCATTGAATAACCAAACTTCTGTTTCACCTTCTACTAATAACCAACATCGCGCAAATAAAGCGTTCGTTCGTTGAAAGCGGATATGAAAAGTGATGCGACGTAAATCATCTCTTGATAAACAGGTTGGTGAGACGGAATAGCTAGAAGTGGAGTCTGATTCTCTCACTAAGCGGCGAATTGAGCATAATGGAACGGCACTTAATAACTCGCTACTGTTGGTGGTGAGGATCTTTTGCATGGGTATATGATTAAGTAAAGACCATGCTTGAATAAGTTGTGTTGGGTGTAATCGGCCTTCTGGATCTTCAATAATCATCAGCGGTCTTGCTGATTTTTTTAGCGTGTTAGGGCCTTTTGCACGCAAATAAGTATTTAATAGGCCAAGTAGCAAGAGTTTTGTCTGTTTTGTATTATCTTGATTAATAAATTGGGATAAGGAAACACCTTCTGTTTTTTGTCCAAAAAAGAGATCATCATGAATGCGATGTGGTGTGTGCTTTTTGTGATTCCGAAAGGCAAAATAATGCTCAACTAGTGATTGCATAGAGCGAAGGGCGCTTTTTATTTCCCCTCGATTAACTTGACCTGGTGCGCTTATCAAACGGCGACAAGTATTATTTATTCTTCGTTCTATACGATCATTGGAAAGAGGAGGAATCGCATCCTCTTGGCTTAATCGACGAGAATCACGGATGCGGATCACTGGGTGAAGGTGGATTAATTCAGTGACTAATTTTTCAATTTTATGGTATCGAAGAACATTACCTTCATTATCTAGAAAGGTACTTGAAGAGGTGATTTTGTCGTTATTATTTGTCGCACTAATACGATAATAGATCCGTTGGCAATGATTAGACGCATCTGGTTGCCAAAGACTAGACAGTTTTCTGTATCGTCCAGCTCGGTGTTCATTCTTTTCTGTGGTCTTCCAACTGATGATTATTTGGATATGTTGATCTTGAGTGTACGAGATAGAATGATCTTGATGAAAGTCTTTTAACGTGAATTGGTGAAGCTCTCCTGAAACAGGCAATGCAATGGATAAGGCATCAAGTAAAGATGATTTTCCCCACGTGTTTTCACCAATTAAGGTGGTTAATTGTTCAAATGAAAGGGATAAGCGTTTAATACCTCTAAATCCTGAGACTTCAATTCGTTCTAAGAGCATAATGATTCCTCATCAGAGACGGGTTATAAATAACTATATAGCAACTAAATCAAGTAAAGCATTATGGGAGTCACAATTATTAATTATACTGACGGTAACTTACTGAATTTTTTATAAGTAATAATGTTGATTTTTAGGTCATTGTATACAGGTATAGTGACCACCTAGTTAGTTTGTTATATTTGTTTGCTCTAAAAAGGAAAAGAAATGGAAAATCAAAAGAGCAATATATTAAGAGTCATGCACATTAATGACACGCATTCTTATTTTGATGAATCAGTAATCGCACTGAATTGCCGTGGATTAGATAAGTTTTATATCAAATGTGGTGGTTTTTCACGCTTATCTCACCAAATTTCGCTTCTCTCAGAAGCGCATAAGCAAAAAGGGGGAGCTGTTTCTCTGTTTCACGCGGGTGATTGTTTTCAAGGTACCCTATATTTTTCTTTGTATAAGGGCAAAGCGAACGCTGAATTGCTTAACCAATTACCTCTTGATGGCATGGTACTCGGAAATCACGAGTTTGATCTTGGTAATGATCTCGTTAGTGAGTTTATTGCATCGACTCAATTTCCGATATTAATGGGTAACTGGGATTTAAGTCATGAAGATCAGTCAAAAGGTCATGGGTTAAAATATCAAGAACGGATCTTAGATTTTGATACGGATCGCCAGATCGCTAAGTACATGATTAAACACGTCGGTAATATTGACGTTGCTATTTTTGGTTTAACGATAGATCAAATGGAAGTGTTAGCTAGCCCTGATCCTGACACTCCCTTTAAAAATGCGATTGAGACAGCAAAATCAACGATGCAGTACTTAGCAGCTAAAGGTATCGATAACGTTATTATTGTGAGTCATCTTGGTTATGAAGCGGACAAACAATTAGCTCAATCTGTTTCTGGGATTGATTTGATCATTGGTGGTCATAGTCATGTGTTGCAAGGTGACTTTACTGAGATTGGTTTGGAAGAGCGAGCAAATTACGGTGAAAGAGTTAATGGAACTCACATTGTGCAAGCTGGCTGTCATGCACTTGCCTTGGGCTATTGTGATTTAACTTATTCTAATGACGGAAAGTTAATTGGATTTAATGGGCAAAATAGCTTATTGATTGATGATGTTGCGTATACGGATAAGGCGTGCAGTCATCAAGTTGAAGCCGAACAATTATCAAAAATCACCAAGACTTTAGCCGACTTTAAACATACTACCTTTTGTGATAAAGACCCAAAGATTGAAGCATTGCTCATCGATAAGTATCGAGAAGAAGTTGAACGTTTATCACAACAGATTATTGGACATTGCACCACTGATTTAAGTCATCGTCGTATTCCTGATGAACAAGGACAAAGTGATATCGCGCCTTGGGTTGTCGAGTCATTTTATTCAAAAGCTCATCAAATAGATAATCGAGTCCAGTTTGCAATGCATAACGCAGGGGGTGTGCGCGCGGGGTTAAATCAAGGGGAGATCACTTATGCTGATATTGCCGGAAAAGTATTGCCTTTCGCGATCCCCATTGTCATTTATAGTATTAAAGGACAATACTTAAAAGCGGCAATAGAAGGCGCAATTGATAATGCAACAGATAATGGGGTGATTGGTAGTGGCTCAGGCAGCTTTCCTTACGTATCTCAGCTGCGTTATCGCTATGATGCCAGTAAACCAAGCGGTTCTCGCATTACTGAATTTAGTATTTATAACCCTAAAGTAGGATGGTTAAGTGTTCTTGATGAACAAATATACTATGGTACATCAACAGCTTATACCATTAAGGGTAAAGAAGGATATGCGCCTCTTCTGCATAGAGAAGAAGAGGTGATCACGACGTCTTATTCAATGGCAGATTGTATGATTGATTATCTATCTCATTATCCAGATCTAGCAAAACCGACAGAGTGTTTGAATAAATATCACAGAAATGAAAAAGCAGTCGTATAGATGGCATAAGCTTTGCTAACTATTTTATGGAATAAGAAATTTTGTGAGAGAGGTTTCTATGAATAATACGTGCTGTGAGTATAAATAGGTAAATGATGGATAATGATTGGTCTGATAAGTTCTTAGTAGCCAGTTGGCTTTCTGCTTGGGCAGTAATTGCTTACTTCGTTCAATTTTCATAATAAATGAACTCCCTACTTAGTTAGGGAGTTTTTTTACCATAAATAAACTTATCCTGACTGCCTTTGTTTCTATTTTGTTATTGTTTTGTTCTTTTGAAAAAATTCATGCACAAAAATGATGTTAATTTAATTTTGCGGTGCTTTTTTATTCAATGAAGATTGCTACTATTGCCTAAAAATTCATCTTGACTGACTGAATTGTAATGTAATATTTACATTAGAAAATCTAATATTAGTTTGGAGAAAAAGTCATTTTTTGAGGTGTGAATTTAGTTTTATTATCCTCTTATCAAAAACATTTTATGAATTTCAAGTGAGGCAATCATGGCACAAGCAGCAATGAACATTAACAACATCGCTACTTCTTCTTTGGAAAAGAAGGCCTATTCAGTAAGTATCAAAGGATTGATTGCTCATTTAGTTGATGTTTTATTTGGTAAAGACCAAACGATGTCAACTCATTATACTTCTGAATTATCAGAGCACTTACAAAAAGACCTTGGTCTATATCGTTAAGTTCTCAGTAATAAAAAAACCAGCATTCGTGCTGGTTTTTTTGTTTCTGGCCTTGGACAACAGCAACAGTATCTTGTGATATTGTTATTCAATTAGCTACTGAATATTCTGAATTAGGTTAGCTTGTTGAGCTGAACGGCTCTGAATACCAGAAAGAGCTAGCAACGTAAGCATGCATAAAAAAGCCATTTATTTTTGTTGTTATCTAATAACTATTTAATAATATTAACGGGGATCACGATAATCTAGATATGCCCTTATCGGTACGCGTGCCTGTTTATGTGGTATGATTGTATTTCATACTAAGGAGCGTCCATGAAAAAAATCTTACTTTCTCTTTCTCTGCTGTTGTTTTCAGCTAATATATCTGCCGCACCAATGATTGAAAAGAATCGCGTTATTTGTGACAACCAGAAATCGATGAAAATCTTTTTGAATCGTAAAGATAATGGTAAGGCAAAGCTTCCTTCAGATTGTAAAAAGCTGGACTACAAGCGTAAAGGTAAGGTAGTTAAAACCTTTACGAATAAAGGTTTTGTAAAGTTTGAGACGAAAACCGGCCAAACATTCTACGCTCCAACGGCAGCTGTGAAGCGTTAATTACCCAAAGTTTCTTTGAATGGCGTGATCATGTAAGTGGCTACGCCATTTCTTTATCTGCTTATAAGTCAACCATTTCCCTTTGTAAAAACCGTAAATTTTTCAAATATTTAACTCTAGGTCACTTAATTGTTATTTTTTTCAATCTATACTGATGGGAATTATAACAAAATAAGAGGTCGCCTTATGTCTACTTTACCTCTCACGCATAAGCAAGTTTATCGTTCAGCAAACCTAGATGAAAGTACATGTAAATCAACTAAATATATAACTCCCATTGATGAAATTGTAGGACAAGACAGAGCGCAACAAGCGGTTGAATTTGCTATGTCTATTCCTGACCGTGGTTATAATATCTATGCCGTTGGTCAGAATGGGCTTGGTAAGAGAACCATGGTTCTGCGTTATCTTAAGCGCCATAACCCTGCAGGCAATGGTGTTTGTGATTGGTGCTATGTCACCAACTTTGATGATACTCGAGCACCCAAAGTACTAAAATTACCGGTAGGAACGGGGCTGAATTTCAAAAAAGAAATTGAAAAGATCACTCTGAAACTGGTGAAGGCTATTCCATTAGCATTTGATAATGAGCTGTATTACACCAGAACAGGTACGCTTAAAAATCAATTAGCTGATAAACAAGAATCATTATTGGGTTCATTAACGAAAGAAGCGAAAAGTAAAGGTATTAGCCTGGCGGTTACGACTCAAGGTGATTATCAATTTATAGCAATGAATGGTGAAGAGCTACATAGCGAAGAAACATTTGATGCATTAGATAGACAAGAGCAGCGTCAACTTGAGTCAATTATTGATGAATTAGAAATTAAATTACGAAGTCTTGTTCGTCAATTGACAGAATGGGAAGATAAATATTCCGATAAGATTGAAAAGTTAAATGAAGAAATTGTTTCTCAAGTATTAACGGTGAATTTTGAAGTAATTAAAACTAAATACAGTGATTCAAAAATCATTTCTCAACACCTTAAAGATATGGAAAAAGACATCTTAGAAAACTTTGATGTATTCCTCCAAGAGGGTAATGAAGACGCTGAATTGGCATATGCTTCTTTAGAGAAAAGGTTACCTCGTAGATATCAAATTAATCTACTTGTTAGTCAAAAAGATGAGCAGTTCCCGCTAATTGTCGAAGAAAGCCCGAGTTATCACAATTTATTCGGATACATAGAAAACGCGACATTTAAAGGAACCGTATTTACAGATTATTCATTAATTCGTGCTGGTAGTCTTCATAAGGCGAATGGCGGAGTGTTACTCATGGATGCGGTTAAAGTGCTTGAAAGACCGTATGTTTGGGATGGATTAAAGAGAGCATTACGCTCTCAAAACCTAAACCTAAGTTCTCTTGAAAGGGAAGTGACGCTATCAGGAACCGTGTCTTTAGAGCCAGAGCCTATTCCGCTAAATGTAAAAATAATCTTATTTGGAGACTATCAAACTTATCAATTACTTCAACATTATGACTCAGAATTTAGTGAGCTTTTTAAAGTCACTGCTGATTTTGAAGACGACATGCCAAGAACTGAGGCTTCAGAATTTCATTATGCACAATTTATTTCGAGTATTGTACATGATGGTAAAATGCTGCAATGTGATAAAAAAGCGATAGAACGAATTATAGAATACAGCTCCCGTCAGACTGGGGATCAAAATCGACTCTCTTTACATTCTGCGGATATTTCCAATTTATTAAAAGAAACTAACTACATAGCAAGAGCGGCTAAGTCAAATATGATCCGCTTAAAACACGTAGAACAAGCATTAGCGAATAAAGAGCATCGAGTTAATCGAGTTCAAGATGGAGTAATGCAAAGCTTTGTTAATGGTACAACCTTAATGGAGACAGAAGGTGGGGTTGTTGGCCAAGTCAACGCACTGTCTGTTTTATCTACATCAAATCACCAATTTGGAATGCCAAATAGAATTACCGCAACCACTTCGTTTGGTAAGGGGGAGGTATTTGATATTGAAAGAAAAGTAGAGCTTGGAGGCAGTATCCACTCAAAAGGAGTGTTTATTCTTAGTGCTTACTTATCTTCGTTATTTGGAAGTGAAAAAAGAATTCCATTAAAGACATGCTTGGCATTTGAGCAGTCTTATGGAGGGGTTGATGGAGACAGCGCATCAATGGCTGAGTTCTGCTCTATTATTTCCGCTTTTTCTGAAAAACCAATACGTCAAGATATTGCAATAACAGGGTCGATGAATCAATTTGGTGAAGCGCAGCCTATTGGTGGCGTAAATGAAAAAATTGAAGGTTTTTATCAAGTATGTAAAATTAAAGGCTTAAAAGCACATCAAGGGGTGATAATTCCTCATTCTAATATTCAAAATCTAATGTTAAACAGTGAAGTGACTCAAGCAATAGAAAAAGGGTCATTTACGATTTGGCCTGTTCAGCATGTTAGTGAAGCGATTGAGTTATTGATGGGCTCTCCTGTTGAGTCAGAAAGTAGTGATGGCATTTATACTATCATTCGCTCTAAATTCGCTTCTTAAATAAAATTAGAGAAAGGCATAAGATCATTTTTATGCCTTTTTTTATATTGTTATAAGAGAATTGAATTAATAATTAAAACGGTGATATAATCATCAGCAGATAACAATAAAATAAAAAGCGCTTTATCCCAACCTATTTTATGCCTGTTATTTGTTTATTCCAATGTGCTCAGAGGCTTTACTATGTATCATCCCTTATCTCCACGACTTGATTACAGTACTTTTTTGATCGTACGTGGAAAAAAAACTTACATCGAAGAAAATTTATTGTTACGAGTAAAACTGGTTGATATAGCAGGCACTGAATATTGGATACCAATTGGTATTAATTGGAATGATGGTCAATCGACTAAGCGCCGTAGAATGGAATTTGCACAAGTACGTTTTGCTCGTAAAGGTCAACCTTATTACAGTAAAGCTTATTACGCTGATTTTGAAAATGAAGAGAGTGATGTTGATGCTCGTTCAGAAGCAATAATTGAAGCGGCGTGGTCTATTGCTGAATTGGTTGAGCAAGATGAATATGAAACAGCAGATGCAGCACGAAAAACAAAAACCTTTACTGCCAAGTCAGCTTACCAAGGGTTACACCCAAACATTCAGCTAAAGTTATCAATGGTTAATGGCACTCCTTATGTGAATAGTCATTTTGAGCGCCATGAAAGTAAATCTTGCTATCGTTCTCATAACTTTTCTCGTAGTTTATATAACGTTAATTTTGATGATCTTGGTGCGTTCCTTGCTGAATTAAACGCAATTGGTGAGGTACTAGATACTTACTTAAAAACGAAAGATGCAGACATCAAAACGTTTAGACCAAGTAAAACATTAACGACAACCCCATTATCTAAATTTGAAATGCGTGAAATTTGTGACCAATTAATTCAAAAGGCAATGGATGGTTGCATGGCTGAGTTTAAAGAGACTTGGTTTGAATTTAGAAGAAAACCAAAGCAAATATTAATGATTGAAGCGGATGATAAATCTCATTTTGTTGTAAAAAAAGAATTTGTTAAGACAGGTTCGAAGATAGAATTGAACAAATTTAAAGCTTGTACTCATCCTACACATGTATTGAGAAAAGTCGCGTTGATGAAAGCCAATTATAATTGGGCAAATTATAAAAATGAGCGTAAAGCTGAATCCGCAAAAGGTAAGTATTTCAAAGCTGCTCATCCCACATCTGGTGTTATTGGGGTCGTTGTTAAGGTGACAGAAGATGAAACCATCTATAAAGGGATTATTGGACAAACACCGCGAAGCAGCTATAAATTTAAAATATTTTCAACGAAGACAATGAGTGATAAAAACGCATTTATTGCAGCAAAACAAGCCTATCTTGAAGCTATGGGCGAGAAAGAATGGTCTGAGTATAAATTGACAAAGGAATTTTCAATTTATAAAGCAAAGTAAATGACTTCTCTTATTTATCAGATAATTAAGAGAAGCCAGTTGTTGTTATTCTTTATTGGTGAATATACTAAGATCTAGCTCTAGTGGTAAACCTAACCACACCGCAGAGCTAGTATGATCAAGATATTCATCTTCAGTTAACGGATGGACTAACACCGATAATTGATTTCTATTTTCTTCTAGCCATACCATTACTTCATCATAATCATGATGCTTGAAAGAAACTTGTCGACTCCAAACTGGATGAGGTCCGACAGGTTTTTGATTCACGTTTCCTAATTGGTATCCAAATTTCTCATGCAGCTGCTCTGTTAAACTAACGGCAAAACCGATACTTGTTTGATCGAAATAAACGTGAACATGATAACCATTGATGTCTGATTCGTGCATATTATCTTCTTAAATAGGAAATATAAAAAAGGCCAAACCGAAGTTTAGCCTTATTATAGTTCATTTTAAATGAGAATGATTATTCCCAATCTAGAATAACTTTTCCAGACATACCAGAGCGCATCATGTCGAAGCCTGCTTGGAAGTCATCAATTTTGTAGTGGTGAGTGATTATTGGTGTTAGATCTAGACCTGATTGGATCAAGCTTGCCATCTTATACCAAGTTTCAAACATCTCACGACCGTAGATACCTTTAATAACCAAGCCTTTGAAGATCACTTGAGTCCAGTCTACAGTCATGTCAGATGGTGGAATACCTAATAGAGATATTTTACCACCATGGTTCATGTTAGTTAGCATGCTGTTGAATGCCGATGGAACGCCAGACATTTCTAAACCAACATCAAAGCCTTCTGTCATACCAAGATCAGACATTACGTCTTCAAGTTTTTCGTTCATTACGTTTACTGCACGAGTAACGCCCATCTTTTTAGCAAGATCCAAGCGGTATTCGTTTACATCAGTAATTACAACGTGACGAGCACCTACGTGCTTAGCAACCGCTGCTGCCATGATACCAATTGGACCAGCACCAGTGATAAGGACGTCTTCACCTACTAAATCAAATGATAGGGCAGTGTGAACTGCATTACCAAATGGGTCGAAGATTGATGCTAGATCATCAGAAATACCTGCTGGGATCTTAAATGCATTGAAAGCAGGAATAACTAAGAACTCCGAGAATGCACCTGTACGGTTAACACCTACACCTGTCGTATTACGACAAAGGTGAGTTCGGCCGCCACGACAGTTACGACAGTGACCACAAGTGATGTGACCTTCGCCAGAAACACGGTCGCCAATCTCAAAACCGCGAACTTCTTGGCCAATACCAACCACTTCACCCACGTATTCGTGACCTACAACCATAGGAACAGGAATGGTTTTTTGTGACCACTCATCCCAATTGTAGATATGTACATCAGTACCACAAATTGCGGTTTTCTTAATACGGATAAGAATATCGTTATGACCCATTTCAGGTTTTTCAACCTCGGTCATCCAAATACCTTCTTCAGGTTTTAGTTTTGAAAGTGCTTTAATTTTCATTATTTGATGATCTCCATGTCTTTACCTACAGCGATAAAGGCATCAATTGCGCGATCTAGTTGCTCACGAGAATGAGCAGCAGACATTTGTGTACGAATACGAGCTTGGCCTTTAGGAACGACTGGGAAAGAGAAAGCAACAACATAGATGCCTTTTTCTAACGCACGCTCTGCGAATTCAGCAGCTAGTTTTGCATCACCTAGCATAATTGGGATGATAGCGTGGTCAGCACCACCCATTGTGAAACCAGCAGCTTCCATACGAGTACGGAAATGAGTAGAGTTTTCCCATAGGCTTGTACGTAAATCACCTGACTCAGCCAGTAAATCAAGAACACGAATAGAGGCAGAAACAATCGCAGGAGCAACAGAGTTCGAGAATAGGTACGGACGAGAACGTTGACGTAACCAATCAATCACTTCTTTTTTGCCTGAAGTATAACCGCCTGATGCGCCACCCATTGCTTTACCTAGCGTACCAGTAATGATATCGATGCGGTCAATAACGTCATGATGCTCATGAGTACCAGCACCGTTTTCGCCCATAAAGCCAACAGCGTGAGAGTCATCAACCATAACCAGTGCTTCGTACTTATCAGCTAAATCACAGATAGCGGGAAGATTTGCAACTACGCCGTCCATTGAGAACACACCATCAGTAACGATAAGTGTATGACGAGCGCCAGCTTCTTTTGCTGCAATTAGCTGTTCTTCTAACTCAGCCATGTCGTTGTTTGCGTAACGGAAACGCATTGCTTTACAAAGGCGAACACCATCAATGATTGATGCATGGTTTAGGGCATCAGAGATGATGGCATCTTCTTTACCTAAAATAGTTTCGAATAAACCCGCGTTTGCATCAAAACATGATGTGTAAAGGATCGTGTCTTCTTTACCTAAGAAAGTAGATAGTTTTTCTTCTAGTACTTTATGTGAGTCTTGAGTACCACAGATAAAACGTACAGAAGCCATACCAAAGCCGTGCTCATCCATACCATTTTTTGCTGCTTCAATAAGAGCAGGGTGGTTAGCCAAACCTAAGTAATTGTTTGCACAGAAGTTTAATACTTCTTGACCAGTAGATATAGAAACAGATGCTTTTTGAGCTGAAGTAATAATACGTTCAGATTTGTATAAACCTTCGCTCTTTACTTCTTCAATTTGATTTTGGATCTGAGTGTAGAATGCAGAAGACATTATCTTTCCTTCTTGTAGTTATGATAAATAGATTCTAATTGAAAGTGATTGCGACTATTATCCCTAAAAAAGGAAAAGCATTAGTGAATCATGGTCACAAATAAACTTATTAATCTATTACCCGACTTAGCGACTTTTATTATAGTCGTAAATGAAGGCAGCTTTACGGCGGCGGCTAAAAAGCTGGGTGTAACTCCGTCAGCGTTGAGTAAGCTTATTACTCGTTTGGAAAATGCACTCTCTGTTAAGTTGTTTGAGCGAACAACGCGTAGTCTGCTGATCACGGAGTCTGGTAAAAAAATATACCAACAATCTGTCATTATGGTTGAAGCGGCACAGCAGGCGATTGATATTTCGAGCTCAGAGCATATTGTTCCGTCTGGAAGTTTGACGGTTGCAGCCCCAAAAGCATTTTTAACGATTGTACTTCAACCATTAATTACTCCATTTTTGATTAAGTATCCTAAAATTCAATTAAAGCTAAGAGCATCGGATGGTGATATCGATATGATAGCTCAAGGGATTGATGTGGTTTTTCGTTTAACCGATAAACCAACAGAAGGATTGATCATGAAAGAAATAGGAAAGGTCAATCTAAGCTTATGTGCTAGTCCTTCTTATATAGAAGAGAGAGGATTGCCAACCAATCCACATGATCTTACTCATCATGACTGTCTTTATTTAGGTGAAACGACAACAGATCATATTTGGGAATTTGTAAAAGCGGAAGAAAGCCATGTTATTGCCGTGACTGGTCGTTATGCTGTCAATCATTCGCAAATGAGATTGAATGGAGTGAAGGATGGTTTTGGTATTGGGATTTTTCCTGATTTTGTTATTAAAGAGGCGTTAGATAATAACGAAGTTGTTCCCATTCTTTCTGATTGGCAAATAAAAGGAAATTATCATGGTGTTATCGCTATGCAATACGCTCAGAATAAATATATGCCTTCTCGTTTAAAAGTTTTTACTGAATTTGTAAAAGAGAATTTAATGAAAGAGCAGAGTAAATGATGAAGAAGCTAGAGTTACGATTATTGAGAGGCTTGCCGGGAAGTGGTAAATCGACCTTGGCACAAAGTTTGGATCTGATACATCTTGAAGCGGATCAGTTTTTTGTGAATGAAGAGGGGGCTTACTGTTTTGATGGTACTCTTTTAAGCTCTGCTCATCAATGGTGTCAGTTACAATGTGAATTCCACTTATATAATGGTAGAAGTGTTGTCGTCGCTAATACTTTTGTAAAGCAGTGGGAAATGGATGCATACAGAAAAATTGCTCAAAAGTATGATGCTGTATTAGAGATAGATGTGTGCAAGGGAAAATTTAAAAGCACTCATAATGTCCCTGAAAATGTAATTAAAAGGATGAAAAAGGAGTGGGAGGCCTAAAATTAGTTCAGGGTTGAGCATTTTACTTTCTATTTGTTTGTTTTTTGAGCGGTTGGTTTTTTTATGTTTAAAAAGGGCTTGCAACTCATCATTAAATCTCTATACTTCGCTTCCGTTATCACAGCAAACCTTTATTAGTAAGGGCTAGCGGTGATAACAAGAAGTGAAACATTGACGCGAACCGAGTTTTCAAAAGTTGCTTGCAGCTTACTTTTAGTAATTTAAATGACACTTCACGCAAAACATGGCGAAAGCTAAGTTTTGAGCTCTTTAATAATTAGACCTTAGCAATCTGTGTGGACACTTATGGATTGATAGTCAAAATAGCTTAACTTATTTATAAGTGAGCAACTATCAATGAACTGAGTGACTACACAAATTTATTTATGTAAGAAATCAGTATTAATCATTGAGTTAAAAACTTTAATTGAAGAGTTTGATCATGGCTCAGATTGAACGCTGGCGGCAGGCCTAACACATGCAAGTCGAGCGGTAACAGAAATTAGCTTGCTAATTTGCTGACGAGCGGCGGACGGGTGAGTAATGCCTGGGAATATGCCTTGATGTGGGGGATAACTATTGGAAACGATAGCTAATACCGCATAATGTCTTCGGACCAAAGAGGGGGATCTTCGGACCTCTCGCGTCAAGATTAGCCCAGGTGAGATTAGCTAGTTGGTGGGGTAAGAGCTCACCAAGGCGACGATCTCTAGCTGGTCTGAGAGGATGATCAGCCACACTGGAACTGAGACACGGTCCAGACTCCTACGGGAGGCAGCAGTGGGGAATATTGCACAATGGGCGAAAGCCTGATGCAGCCATGCCGCGTGTATGAAGAAGGCCTTCGGGTTGTAAAGTACTTTCAGTCGTGAGGAAGGGTGTGTAGTTAATAGCTGCACATCTTGACGTTAGCGACAGAAGAAGCACCGGCTAACTCCGTGCCAGCAGCCGCGGTAATACGGAGGGTGCGAGCGTTAATCGGAATTACTGGGCGTAAAGCGCATGCAGGTGGTTCATTAAGTCAGATGTGAAAGCCCGGGGCTCAACCTCGGAACCGCATTTGAAACTGGTGAACTAGAGTGCTGTAGAGGGGGGTAGAATTTCAGGTGTAGCGGTGAAATGCGTAGAGATCTGAAGGAATACCAGTGGCGAAGGCGGCCCCCTGGACAGGCACTGACACTCAGATGCGAAAGCGTGGGGAGCAAACAGGATTAGATACCCTGGTAGTCCACGCCGTAAACGATGTCTACTTGGAGGTTGTGGCCTTGAGCCGTGGCTTTCGGAGCTAACGCGTTAAGTAGACCGCCTGGGGAGTACGGTCGCAAGATTAAAACTCAAATGAATTGACGGGGGCCCGCACAAGCGGTGGAGCATGTGGTTTAATTCGATGCAACGCGAAGAACCTTACCTACTCTTGACATCCACAGAAGAGACCAGAGATGGACTTATGCCTTCGGGAACTGTGAGACAGGTGCTGCATGGCTGTCGTCAGCTCGTGTTGTGAAATGTTGGGTTAAGTCCCGCAACGAGCGTAACCCTTATCCTTGTTTGCCAGCACGTAATGGTGGGAACTCCAGGGAGACTGCCGGTGATAAACCGGAGGAAGGTGGGGACGACGTCAAGTCATCATGGCCCTTACGAGTAGGGCTACACACGTGCTACAATGGCGCATACAGAGGGCTGCAAGCTAGCGATAGTGAGCGAATCCCAAAAAGTGCGTCGTAGTCCGGATCGGAGTCTGCAACTCGACTCCGTGAAGTCGGAATCGCTAGTAATCGTGAATCAGAATGTCACGGTGAATACGTTCCCGGGCCTTGTACACACCGCCCGTCACACCATGGGAGTGGGCTGCAAAAGAAGTGGGTAGTTTAACCTTCGGGAGGACGCTCACCACTTTGTGGTTCATGACTGGGGTGAAGTCGTAACAAGGTAGCCCTAGGGGAACCTGGGGCTGGATCACCTCCTTAAACGATAGATTACGATTTATGAGTGTTCACACAGATTGCGAAGGTTGAAAAAATAAAGAGATTTGAAGGTGCCCGACACCTTCATAGTGTCCCGTTCGTCTAGAGGCCTAGGACACCGCCCTTTCACGGCGGTAACAGGGGTTCGACTCCCCTACGGGATACCACTTAGGGTCGTTAGCTCAGTTGGTAGAGCAGTTGACTTTTAATCAATTGGTCGCAGGTTCGAATCCTGCACGACCCACCATTCTTTCCACAGAGAATGGGTTTATTTCTGATAGAGTCAGAAGTAAATTGAAATATTATGTGGGCGATTAGCTCAGTTGGGAGAGCACCTCCCTTACAAGGAGGGGGTCACTGGTTCGAGCCCGGTATCGCCCACCATTTCATATGGATATACTCTTTAAATATTTTTGGAAGGATTCCAAACCAGTTCAAGAAATTGACCTAGGTTCGGATTTTTTGTGTCTGAAAATGCTTAAGAAGTATTTTATCATTAACAATGTTGATGATTTTATATAGCTCTTTAACAATTTGGAAAGCTGACTGATTTAGCTAACTTACGAGTTAGATAAATCAAAATTTAAAAGTTCTTAATATCTTTTGTTTATCTTAGATAAGCAAATTAAAAACACATTCAAGTGTTCTTGGTATTATTTTATTTCTACTTTTTAAGTAGAGGTAAAGAGCGAATCCGGCGAAAAACCAGAACTCCCTATCTTTTATACAGAGATAGCGACGAGTTCAACCTTGGTTGCTGTTTTGTCTTCACTTTCAAAAAGTGAAAGCAAATGGTCCATACGAAACCTCTTGGGGTTGTATGGTTAAGTGACTAAGCGTACACGGTGGATGCCTTGGCAGTCAGAGGCGATGAAAGACGTATTAACTTGCGATAAGCGTAGATTAGGTAGTAAAAACCATTTGAGTCTACGATTTCTGAATGGGGAAACCCACTAGCATAAGCTAGTATCGCTGCGTGAATACATAGCGCAGCGAGGCAAACCGGGAGAACTGAAACATCTAAGTACCCCGAGGAAGAGAAATCAACCGAGATCCCGAAAGTAGCGGCGAGCGAAATTGGGTTAGCCCTTAAGCTTTTAATGAGACAGGTGAAGGCTCTGGAAAGTGCCGCGATACAAGGTGATAGCCCTGTAACCGACATCTCATCATCAGTGAAAACGAGTAAGGCGGGACACGTGATATCCTGTCTGAATATGGGGGGACCATCCTCCAAGGCTAAATACTACTGACTGACCGATAGTGAACCAGTACCGTGAGGGAAAGGCGAAAAGAACCCCTGTGAGGGGAGTGAAATAGAACCTGAAACCGTGTACGTACAAGCAGTAGGAGCATACTTGTTATGTGACTGCGTACCTTTTGTATAATGGGTCAGCGACTTATATTCAGTGGCAAGGTTAACCGTTTAGGGGAGCCGTAGGGAAACCGAGTCTTAACTGGGCGTTCAGTCTCTGGATATAGACCCGAAACCAAGTGATCTAGCCATGGGCAGGTTGAAGGTTGAGTAACATCAACTGGAGGACCGAACCGACTAATGTTGAAAAATTAGCGGATGACTTGTGGCTAGGGGTGAAAGGCCAATCAAACTTGGAGATAGCTGGTTCTCCCCGAAATCTATTTAGGTAGAGCCTCGGACGAATACTACTGGGGGTAGAGCACTGTTAAGGCTAGGGGGTCATCCCGACTTACCAACCCTTTGCAAACTCCGAATACCAGTAAGTACTATCCGGGAGACACACGGCGGGTGCTAACGTCCGTCGTGGAGAGGGAAACAACCCAGACCGCCAGCTAAGGTCCCAAAGTTATAGCTAAGTGGGAAACGATGTGGGAAGGCTCAGACAGCCAGGATGTTGGCTTAGAAGCAGCCATCATTTAAAGAAAGCGTAATAGCTCACTGGTCGAGTCGGCCTGCGCGGAAGATGTAACGGGGCTAAGCTATACACCGAAGCTGCGGCAGTGCAATTTATTGTGCTGGGTAGGGGAGCGTTCTGTAAGCCGTTGAAGGTGGTCTGTAAGGGCTGCTGGAGGTATCAGAAGTGCGAATGCTGACATGAGTAACGATAAAGGGGGTGAAAAACCCCCTCGCCGGAAGACCAAGGGTTCCTGTCCAACGTTAATCGGGGCAGGGTAAGTCGACCCCTAAGGCGAGGCTGAAAAGCGTAGTCGATGGGAAACGGGTTAATATTCCCGTACTTCTTATAATTGCGATGGGGGGACGGAGAAGGCTAGGTAGGCTTGGCGACGGTCGTCCAAGTTCAAGTGCGTAGGCTAAGAGTTTAGGTAAATCCGGACTCTTGTTAGGCTGAGACACGATGTCGAGCACCTACGGGTGTGAAGCTATTGATGCCATACTTCCAGGAAAAGCCTCTAAGCTTCAGATTATAAGGAATCGTACCCCAAACCGACACAGGTGGTCGAGTAGAGAATACTAAGGCGCTTGAGAGAACTCGGGTGAAGGAACTAGGCAAAATGGTACCGTAACTTCGGGAGAAGGTACGCTCCTAGCGGTGATGAGACTTGCTCTCTAAGCTGCCGGGAGTCGCAGATACCAGGTGGCTGCAACTGTTTATTAAAAACATAGCACTGTGCTAAATCGTAAGATGACGTATACGGTGTGACGCCTGCCCGGTGCTTGAAGGTTAATTGATGGGGTTAGACTTCGGTCGAAGCTCTTGATCGAAGCCCAAGTAAACGGCGGCCGTAACTATAACGGTCCTAAGGTAGCGAAATTCCTTGTCGGGTAAGTTCCGACCTGCACGAATGGCGTAATGATGGCCACGCTGTCTCCACCCGAGACTCAGTGAAATTGAAATCGCTGTGAAGATGCAGTGTACCCGCGGCTAGACGGAAAGACCCCGTGAACCTTTACTACAGCTTGGCACTGAACATTGACCCTACATGTGTAGGATAGGTGGGAGCCTTTGAAACCAGTACGCTAGTATTGGTGGAGGCAATCTTGAAATACCACCCTTGTATGCTTGATGTTCTAACGTTGGTCCCTTATCGGGATTGCGGACAGTGCCTGGTGGGTAGTTTGACTGGGGCGGTCTCCTCCCAAAGAGTAACGGAGGAGCACGAAGGTGGGCTAAACACGGTTGGACATCGTGTGGTTAGTGCAATGGCATAAGCCCGCTTGACTGCGAGAATGACAATTCGAGCAGGTGCGAAAGCAGGTCATAGTGATCCGGTGGTTCTGAATGGAAGGGCCATCGCTCAACGGATAAAAGGTACTCCGGGGATAACAGGCTGATACCGCCCAAGAGTTCATATCGACGGCGGTGTTTGGCACCTCGATGTCGGCTCATCACATCCTGGGGCTGAAGTCGGTCCCAAGGGTATGGCTGTTCGCCATTTAAAGTGGTACGCGAGCTGGGTTTAGAACGTCGTGAGACAGTTCGGTCCCTATCTGCCGTGGGCGTTGGATGATTGAAAGGGGCTGCTCCTAGTACGAGAGGACCGGAGTGGACGAACCTCTGGTGTTCGGGTTGTTACGCCAGTAGCATTGCCCGGTAGCTAAGTTCGGGATCGATAAACGCTGAAAGCATCTAAGCGTGAAGCGAGCCTTGAGATGAGTCATCCCTGATACTTTAAGTATCCTAAAGGGTTGTTGAAGACTACGACGTTGATAGGCAGGGTGTGTAAGTGCTGCGAGGCATTGAGCTAACCTGTACTAATTGCCCGTGAGGCTTAACCATACAACACCCAAGGGGTTTTAACGGATTCGTTAACCAAGACACAATATTGAATGTGATTAAGAATACTCTTTTATAGAGAAACAGCTTTCCAGATTATTATATTTCCCTTGAAGCTTTATAGTAAGTGGGAGATATAGACAAAATTTGCTTGGCGACCATAGCGTTATGGACCCACCTGATCCCATGCCGAACTCAGAAGTGAAACGTAATAGCGCCGATGGTAGTGTGGGGTTTCCCCATGTGAGAGTAGGACATCGCCAGGCTTTAAATTCGTTTTTATTTTTCTTAAAAAGATAAGAACACAAGTGAAAGGCTCATACCGAAAGGTATGAGCCTTTTTCTGTTTATAGAGTTATGCCTATTCATATAATCGATAGTTTATATTCTATTGATACTTTCTGTTTTCAAATCGCCTCAATTTGTTAGAATAGCGCCATATTTAAAGGAGAGTAATACAATGTCAATGTATGTAGTGGGCCATAAGATCCCAGATTCAGATTCAATTTGTGGTGCAATCGCACTTGCTTACTTAAAAAATCAAATTGGTGAAGCAGCTATTCCTGCTCGCTTAGGTGAAGTATCTCCTGAAACCGCATTCATCCTTGAGAAATTTGGGTTCGAAGCTCCTGAGCTTAAAATGAGCTATGCTGGTGAAGAAGTTTACATCGTAGACCACTCTGAAATGACTCAAGCACCTGACGATATTGCAGAAGCAACGATTGTAGGTATTGTTGATCACCATAAACTAGGTGATTTAACAACATCAACACCACTTGAATGTTGGATCCGTCCTGTTGGTTGTAGTAATACAGTTATCAAGATGATGTATGATTTTTACAATGTAGAGATCCCAAAAAATATTGCTGGTATCATGCTATGTGCCATTTTAAGTGATACAGTAATCTTCAAATCACCAACATGTACAACTGCTGATATTAAGTGTGTTGAAGCACTAGCAGAGATCGCTGGTGTTGAAGACTTTAAAGAGTTAGGTATGGATATGTTTAGAGTTAAATCAGCAGTAGAAGGCACAGCAATTCGTGATCTTGTTATGCGTGATTTTAAAGACTTTAACATGAATGGCGAGCTAGTTGGTATCGGTCAACTTGAAGTTATCGACTTATCTGTATTTGATGGTATCAAAGAAGAATTAGAAGCGGATATCGCAGCAATGAAAGCTGAAGGTAATCGTCACACTATGATTTTACTTCTGACAGACATCATGAAAGAAGGCTCTGAGCTATTAGTTATCAGTGATAATGCAGAACTAACAGAAAAAGCTTATGGTAAAGCAACAGAGAATGGCCGTGTTTGGCTAGATGGTGTGCTTAGCCGTAAGAAACAAATCGTTCCTCAACTACAAGAAGTTTTTGCTTAATTATTTTCGAATAAATGACAGCGACAACATAATAAAATATTAGCCCATACTTTTGTATGGGCTTTTTTATGCCGGTTATTAAGCGGTAATTTCAATTTTAGGCTCTTGAGCAATAAGCCACATTCCATCTTTTTTAATGACTCCACAATCTGAACAGATCACTGTATTCTCATTGTCTGAAATGAGTAATTCATCCGAAAGACATTCTGGGCATTCAGTTAATTCATTCATGTCATCTTCCTCGAGCAGCTGCAAATAATGTGTTGTGATTTTTATTAGTATTATTCGTATCTCATGACAATTGAAAATAAAACGGTTCAAAAAATAAGATACATACGAATATACTACATTAAAGCTATCATACTGTTTGTGTGCGGATGAAGTTTTGTGAACTGGCAGCAAAGTTTTACTGCCAGTTATAGAAAGAAGGGAATAGAAAAGAGTAAATTAGTTTGAGTTAGGTAGTTTTAATCGTAATGTTCTTTTTTTCCAGCTACGAACGACGGAATAACGCCAGAGAGCACGAATACCAAAGTAGCCGATCAGGGCAGAAACAATCGCACAAATCGCACAGCCTAAAAGAAAAGGGGGCCCAATCGTCGACATTTGTGAGGTGATAAAATCCCAAGACAGCTCAAAATGAAAGTGTTGCGCAGGGGTAGACATTACCCAAGCCCCAATTTTGTAGGCACCATAAAATAAAACAGGCATGGTAACAGGATTACTTATCCAAACTAATGCAATCGATAATGGTAGATTTACGCTACAGAGGATCGCAAGACCTGCAGCCATAATCATTTGACTAGGTAGAGGAACAAAAGCCATAAATAAACCCACAGCAAAAGCACCCGCAGCGGATCGGCGATTTAAACTCCATAAATTAGGGTTATACAAGACGTTACCAAATATCTTTAATGCTTTTTGGCGCTTAATGGTTTCATGGTTTGGTAAAAAACGTTTTATGAATTTTCTTGGCATAAGTTAATGCTTCTTTTTAATGACATGCGGTTAAAGATTGCAGTCGTAATTCTTATTCTTTTATCATCAGCCTATTGGCCAACAAACCTGCCTTCGTTTGTATTTTTCTTGTGTATCCTTGGCTATGTGGTCACTTTAAGGTTTGATCAAGTTAAATTAATACAAGGCATCCTGCTAGGCTTAATCATTGCGTCCTCACACATAACATACTATCAAAGCATAAATGAAGGGCTTTATAGTCAAGGCCATAATATTACCATCAAAGGTGAAATTCAAAGTCTAATTGCATTTAAAGAAACAACATCCTCAATTTTAGTTCAAGTTCGTGAGATTAACACAGTACCTGTTACGTTTATTCAATCGCCATTAATACGGGTATCTCTTCGTGATTATAAGAAAAACCTTATAAATGAAAGTGATTCAGTTCTTTTTAAGCAAGGGCAGATATGGGAGTTTGATGTAAAACTGCGGCCTCCAATAGGGCGGCATAATGAAGTTGGTTATAAGCTTGAAGATTATGCTTTAGCTAAAGGTATTCATTCTTATGGCAAGATAATCCATGCACTCTTGTTAGAAGATAGCCCATCGATAAGAAATCAATGGTTTGATAGTGTTTATAACCAAACACAAGATAAAGAGTTTCAATCTCTACTATTGGCATTAACCTTTGGTTATAAAGGGGATATTGAAGCTAGCGAATGGCGAGTATTGCGTAATTCAGGACTGGCTCATTTAATGGCGATTTCAGGGCTACATATTGGCTTTGTTTTTGCGATTGGCTGGTGGGTTGGTAAATTAATTCGCGTCATTTATACAAAAGATAGGCACCTTTGGCTCCCGGTTATTGGTGGGTGTTTATTTGCTGTTTTCTACGCTTGGCTCGCTGATTTCTCATTACCTACAATAAGAGCGTTAATTGCGTGTTTCTTAGTTTCCTTCTTATTAATCTTTCGATGTTTCTGGCCAAAGCATCTCATATTATTATGGTGTGTAGTCCTCTGTCTTATCATCAATCCTTTCTCGTCATTATCCATGAGTTTCTGGCTTTCATTTAGTGCGGTCTGTGTGGTTTTTTTATCGCTTCATTTTTATCAAATATTCATTCAAATTCACCGTAATAGTGTTATCAGAAAATGGAGTCAAATTATTGTTGTGCAGTTTGGGCTTTTTGTCTTATTAGCACCAGTACAAGGGTACTTTTTTACAGGGATTAGCTATCTATCACCACTAATAAATTTAATATCAGTACCTTGGGTTAGTATTACGACTGTCCCCTTAAGTCTATTAGCGGTAGTGCTTGAGCCGATTAACAGTGAAGTGGTTAATGCGCTTTGGTTTTTAGCTGACTTTTCTATCGCCCCTGTCTGGTGGATGGCTGAAAAATCGGATCAAACATGGCTAGTGCTGTCGAAGAGCGTTAACTTGATTATTATTTGTGTGATTGTGTTTGTCATGCTTCGGCTGTTTCTTCCTATGAATTTCTTTGTCCAGCCGATAGTTTTAATCATTGTTGGGTCATTACTCTTAAAGCAGCAGAAAGAGTGGCAGGTGGATTTCTTAGATGTAGGTCATGGCTTGTCGATTTTATTGTCCAGTCAGGGTCATACCGTTGTTTATGATACAGGGATGAAGTGGAACAATGGCAGCATCGCAGAAAGTGTTATAGAGCCAGTTTTACGCAGTCGAGGGGTTCGTTATATAGATGGACTGATTATTAGTCACTCTGATAATGACCATGCCGGAGGTAAGTCTTATCTAATTAAGTATTTCGATCCTCGATGGGTAAGAACAAGTGAAGAAGGTCAAGGGAGTGACGCTTGTATTAAAGGACAACAGTGGCAAGCCGGCCCAATGGAATTTACCGCTATTTGGCCACCAAAAGTGGTAGGTAGAGCGTATAACCCGCACTCTTGTGTTGTTAAGGCTAAAATAGGTCAGTGGACTTTTTTACTGACTGGCGATATTGATGCTATCTCAGAGATGTTGATATTAAATCAAAATGACTTTAGGGATGTTGATGTATTTTTAGTACCACATCATGGTTCTAATTCCTCTTCAACCGATCGCTGGGTAGAGGAAATGAAAAATAAAATTGCAGTTGTATCTGCCGGACGTTTTTCGCCATGGGATCTACCTAGTCCCCTTATTATTAGAAAACATGAAGAAAAAGAAATTAAGTGGTTAGATACTGCACAACTAGGGCAAGTTAGTATAACAAGTAATGGTGGCCAGTTACTCATAAAAGGCTATTCAATGCTCAATCACAGTGTCTGGTATAGAAAGCTATTTGGCGATAACCTAAATTCAGAGTAGAATAAAGGTAATTGTATATGAAGAATAAGTACTTATGACTATTGAAAAAGACGAATCTACATGGGCAACATTTAAACGTTTATGGCCACTGATCTCTCTCTATAAGGCTGGGTTGGGGGTTGCTGTTGTCGCGTTAGTTATAAACGCCTTAAGTGATACCTATATGATTTCATTATTGAAACCATTATTAGATGAAGGTTTTGGTAGCGCAGATTCTGATTTCTTAAAGAAAATGCCATTTATCATTTTAGCGATGATGTTTATTCGTGGTTTTAGTGGCTTTATTTCTGGTTATTGCATGAGCTGGGTCGCGAGTAACGTGGTAATGCGTATTCGACGCCAGATCTTCAATCACTTTATGCATATGCCTGTGAGCTATTTCGACCAAGAATCTACTGGTCGTTTGCTGTCACGTATTACGTATGACTCAGAACAAGTCGCTTCTGCAACCAGTAAAGCATTAGTAAATATTGTGCGTGAATCAGCAAGTATTATTGGTTTACTTGGTCTGATGTTTTGGAACAGCTGGCAGCTATCTCTTGTTCTAGTTGTTGTTGCTCCAATTGTTGCTTTTGCGATTAGCTTTGTTTCTAAGCGTTTTAGAAAGATCAGTAAAAACATGCAAACGGCAATGGGTTCATTGACTGCGACCTCTGAGCAAATGTTAAAAGGCCATAAAGTGGTACTTAGTTACGGTGGCCAAAAGGTTGAATCTGAGCGTTTTGATAACATCAGTAATCATATGCGTCAGCAAGGCATGAAAATGGTGGTTGCTCAAGGTTTAGCTAATCCAATAATTCAAATGATCGCCTCTTTTGCATTAGTTACCGTTTTATATTTAGCAAGTGTTGATTCAATTAAAGAGACATTAACTCCTGGTACATTTACGGTTGTTTTCTCTGCTATGTTTGGTTTATTGCGTCCGCTAAAAGGCTTAACAAGCGTAACGTCTGATTTCCAACGTGGTATGGCTGCATGTCAAACTTTGTTCGAATTAATGGACATGGACAAAGAAAAAGACGACGGTGTTATTACTAAAGATAAAGTTGACGGTGAGATTAAAGTTGAAAATGTCACCTTTACTTACCCAACAGCGGAAGGTCCTGCATTACGTAATGTCAGCTTTGATATTCCGACAGGTAAAACGGTGGCATTAGTTGGTCGTTCTGGTTCTGGTAAAAGTACGATTGCGAATTTGTTCACCCGTTTCTATGATGTAGATTCTGGTTCTATTTCGTTAGATGGTGATGTGATTGAAGATTATAAGCTTCCAAATCTTCGTAAACACTTTGCGTTAGTTTCTCAAAATGTGCATTTATTTAATGATACGGTAGCAAATAACATTGCTTATGCTTCAGAGGGTAAATTTAGTCGCGAAGAAATAGAGAAAGCTGCAGAACTTGCCTATGCATCAGATTTCATCAATAAGATGGAACAGGGTTTTGATACCATGATTGGTGAAAACGGTGCAAGCTTATCGGGTGGTCAACGTCAACGTATCGCTATTGCTCGTGCTTTATTACAAAACGCATCGGTATTAATTCTTGATGAAGCTACATCAGCACTAGATACCGAGTCAGAAAAAGCGATTCAATCAGCATTAGATGAGCTGCAAAAAGACAAAACGGTATTAGTTATTGCTCACCGCTTATCAACCATTGAAAGTGCAGATCAGATCTTAGTTATCGACGAAGGGGAAGTGGTTGAGCGTGGAACCCATGCTGAACTCATTGCACATGATGGTGCTTATGCACAGTTACACCGCATTCAGTTTGGTGATTAATGGTTGAGAAAATTTGGTTTGATAACCATTTTTTAGGAAAGTTATTGTGGCCGATTCTTTGGCCACTTAGCTGCCTATTTAAATGGATTGCATCTAAACGTAAAGCGGATTATCAATCGGGTAAGAAACTAAGTTATCGTTCGTCGGTTCCTGTTATCGTGGTTGGAAATATTACCGCTGGTGGTAATGGTAAAACACCGGTAGTGGTATGGCTGGTAGAGCAATTACAGCAGCAAGGCTACAAAGTGGGTGTCGCTTCTCGTGGTTATGGTGGTAAAGCCCCACATTACCCTTATTTGTTAACTGAAACGACAACTCCCGACATTTCAGGTGATGAGCCGGTATTGATTAAGCAGCGTACTAAAGCCGATGTTGCGGTTGCTCCTGTGCGAAGTGAAGCTGTTAAAATGCTTGAAGCACAGGGTGTGGATATCATTATTACCGATGACGGTTTACAACATTACGCCTTACAGCGCGATGTCGAATTTATCATTATTGATGGTAAACGCCGTTTTGGTAATGAACAGTACATCCCTTTAGGCCCATTAAGAGAAGGTATCGAGCGATTATCAACAGTTGATTTTTTGATTTGTAATGGTGAACAACCTCAACAAAATGAAATATCCATGAAACTGACTCCAAGCCATGCGATTAATTTAGTCACTGGGGAAAAATGTCCGGTTACTTCATTATCAAACTTGGTGGCATTTGCTGGTATTGGTCATCCACCTCGTTTCTTTGACACATTGAGTTTGCTTAAGGCTGATGTCGTACACACTCAAGGTTTTGGCGATCATAAAGCCTTTGAACCAACAGAAATTCAAAACTTAATGCAGTATGGCGAACAACTAATAATGACAGAGAAAGATGCCGTTAAGTGTCAATCTTTTGCTCAGTCGTCATGGTGGTATTTACCTGTTGATGCAGAATTTCCAGCAGAAAAAGCACAACAAATATTAAATAAAATTATAGAGGTAAAAGAACAATATGGATTATCGTCTTCTTGAAATCGTTGCTTGTCCTGTGTGTAATGGAAAATTGAACTACGATAAAGATAAGCAAGAGCTGATCTGTAAAATTGATCGTCTGGCATATCCTATCAAAGAAGGTATTCCAGTAATGATTGAACCTGAAGCTCGTCGTATGACCATGGAAGAGGTGGAATCATGTCGTTCACAGTCATAATCCCTGCGCGTTATCAATCAACTCGTTTACCAGGTAAACCGCTGGCTGATATTTGTGGTAAACCAATGATCCAATGGGTTTATGAGCAAGCGTCAAAAGCGGGTGCTGATCGCGTTATTATCGCAACCGATGATAGTCGTATTGAAGCCGTAGTGAAAGCGTTTGGTGGTGATGTATGCATGACCTCTTCAAATCATGAATCAGGCACTGAGCGCCTTGCTGAAGTTATTGAAAAATGTGGTATTACTGCGGATGAAATTGTTGTGAACGTTCAAGGTGATGAGCCTTTGATCCCACCTAGTATCATTCAGCAAGTTGCACAAAACTTAGCAGATTCAGTTGCACCAATGGCAACGTTAGCAGTAGCGATTGATGAAGAAGAGGATGTCTTTAACCCAAATGCCGTAAAAGTGGTTACCGATGCTGAAGGGTACGCACTGTACTTTAGTCGAGCTTCGATCCCGTGGGATCGTGATGCGTTTGCACAAGGTGAATCACTAACTGCGAACCCATTACTTCGTCATATTGGTATCTATGCGTATCGTGCAGGTTTCATTAATACGTATATTAATTGGCAACCAAGTGTACTTGAAAAAATTGAGTGTTTAGAACAATTACGAGTGCTTTGGTATGGTGAAAAGATCCATGTAGCAGTAGCTAAAGAAGCACCTGCAGCAGGGGTTGATACGCCTGAAGATTTAGAAAAAGTTAGAGCTATTCTTAAATAAACTAACTCTATATACATTGAAAAGCCCGAACCCACTTTTTAGTAGATTCGGGCTTTTTTATTAGAGCTTATTTGTCTTTGTTGGGTAAAGGAAGAGATTGCTTTAACTCATCAACTTTTTCCATTACATCTTCAATTTCAAGCTTTGGGGTCTCTTGTGCTTGTCGTTCGTTTGAAATAAGAAAGTCTTTCAACTGCATAAACCAGCGGCCCATTTGCTCATACCAAAAGCGTTCAGATTGCTCTAAATATTTAGCTTTAGGGGCGTATTTTTCCCATGGCTGCTTAATTTCAGAGTGCGCTAAATAATTGGTTGGCGCTGGTGTTGGATTCATACCTAACTGTTTAAATTCTGCCATAGCTCGAGGCATATGGCTTGCAGATGTGACGAGTACTAAGGTTTTATTTCCGACAGAATTTAATGTTTGTATTGCTTCTTCATGTGTATCTTGCGCACTTTCTAATAATAGAATATCTGATTTATTAACACCAAGAGACAGTGCAACGCGTGCCATCATACGAGCATGGCTAACGGTTGTTCCACCCTTGTAGCCTGACAAAATCAATTTTGCACCAGGGTACATTCGATAAATACGGATCCCTTCCGTTAAGCGCATAACGGCGGCGCGTGATAATTCAGAAATTGGTGATATTTCATCATCAACAACATGCCCATTACCAAGAACGAGAATATATTCTACAGGTACTTCAGGGCTGATATACGAAGGATATATTCGCTCTGTAGATTTAAGTAACGGCGTAGTTACTGGCTGAAAAGACAGTAAGAAAATCCCAATAAGAGATAGTGTCAGTAAAAAAGAGGCAAATCCTTTCCTTTTAGAAAACCATAAAATAAATAGACCGATGAACCCTATAAGGAGTAATCCAGGTAGGGGCATGAGCATTGATGATACAAACTTCTTTAACTCAAACATATTTTTTGACTATTACCGATGATATAGAATGAAAAATCACCACTTGAGAGCAAAAAACAGCGTCATGCTGTTACTTCCTTGAGCTCTTATGCGACAATGCTTGTTTCCAATAGATAATATCATAACTTAACCACTGTGAATAAAGACCGTAATTTCGACGACATCGCCCACAAATTTGCAAAGAACATTTATGGTTCTGACAAAGGCGAGATCCGTCAAACGATTGTATGGCAAGATATAACAACTATCTTAGCTGATATTAAAGCAAATTCTGCGCCACTTTCTATTTTAGATGCCGGTGGAGGAATTGGTCAGGTATCTCAACAAATGGCCAAATTAGGACATTTGGTGACGTTATGTGATATTTCTTCAGAAATGTTGAAGTTAGCGAAAGAATCGGTTCAAGACAATGGTTTATTGGCTCAATATCAATTTATTCATTCAGCTGTACAAGAAATTGAACAGCATAAAGTTGGTAAGGTTGATATTCTACTCTTCCATGCAGTAATGGAATGGTTAGATGATCCAAAAACAGCCTTAGATATTCTATTGCAGCAAGTGAAGCCAGGTGGCTATGCTTCGATTATGTTTTATAATCACCACGGTTTAGTATTGAAAAATGTGATATGTGGCAACATTCCTCATGTTTTAGATGGCATGCCACATAGAAAACGGTTTAAGTTACAACCGCAAAAAGGCTTAATGCCTCATGATGTCTATCAGTGGATTGAAGACGCTGGTTATGAAATTGAAGGGAAATCGGGTATTCGCTCATTTCATGATTACATTGGTAATATGGAATACATGGGGGACTACCAAATCGAAGACGTGCTAAAACTAGAAGAGCAGTTATGCCGTCAAGAACCTTATCTCTCTCTTGGTCGTTATATTCACGTATGGGCGAAGAGAAAATAATAATGATGTACACAAAGGATACACAATGAGTGAGTTTTCTAATGCTGTTACAGACCAAACGGTTGATGAACTGGTTGGCTGGGTAAAACAGCACGATTTCTCATTGAACTTGCCGACTGAACGTCTGGCATTTTTGTTGGCCATTGCTGTTCTCAGTAATGAAAGATTTGATGATGAGCTGGGTGAAGGTGAGCTTCACGACGCGTTTGGTATCATCAGTGGTTTATTTGGTCAATCCAATGACACCATTGCTTTTCGTGCGAACAATGCAATCAATGAATTAGTAAAACAACGTTTAATTAGCCGTTTTAGTGGTGAAAGTACCGATGGAATGAACATCTATCGTTTAACACCACTAGCGATAGGCATTACCGATTATTACGTGCGCCACCGTCAATTCTCTAAATTGAAGCTTTCTATTCAGTTGACGATGGTTGCAGAAGAGATCCAGAAAGCATCGCAAGCCGCTGAAAAAGGTGGTGAAGCTAAGCACTGGCGTAAAAACGTATTCGGAGTTCTGAAATACTCAGTTGGTGAGATCTTTGATCGTATCGATCTAAACCAACGTGTAATGGATGAGCAACAACAATCAGTTAAAGAAGAAATTGCAGAGCTGCTAAACCAAAATTGGCGTGAAGCGATTTCTAGCTGTGAAAAGCTGCTTGATGAAACCTCTGGCAACTTACGTGAACTGCAAGATTCATTGCAAGCAGCAGGCGATCAACTTCAAACAGAATTACTCAATATTCAAGAAATTGTTTATGGTAATGAAGAATTAGAGTTTATTGATGCCTTGTTGTATTCATTGCAAATGAAACTTGACCGCATTGTAAGTTGGGGACAACAAGCGATTGATTTGTGGATTGGCTACGACAGACACGTACATAAGTTTATCCGTACCGCGATTGATATGGATAAAAACCGTGCGTTCAGTCAACGTCTGCGTGATTCAGTTAAAGGCTATTTTGATGCGCCTTGGCTGTTAACGTATGCCGATACAGAACGATTACGAGATATGCGTGATGAAGCCTTAATTCTACGAGATGACGAAGTCACCGGTATTGTTCCAGATGAAATGGAATATGAAGAGTTAAGTGTAATCACAGATATCTTAGCAGAACAAGTGAGTGAAATGCTTCAACGTCATAAAGCGACGGGTGAAGCGATTGAATTAGGTACAATGCTTAAAAACTACCTAACGACTTATCCTCATTCTCAGCACTTTGATCTTGCCCGTATCGTGGTAGATCAAGCCGTGCGTCTCGGTTATTCAGAAGCCGATTTCCAAGCCGTTCAACCTGATTGGCAATCTATTAACGAATTCGGTGCGAAGGTACAAGCAAATGTCATTGACAAATATTGAAGAATTTATACCTGAGAAGTTAGCAAAAGCAATTGCTAATCCATTATTCCCAGCATTAGACAGTTTATTGCGTTCTGGCCGTCATATTGCCAGCGAAGATTTAGATAACCACGGTTTATTGTGTGAGTTTGAACATGAGCTTGGTATGTTTTATCAGCGTTATCATGCTGAATTAGTAAAAGCGCCAGAAGGTTTCTTTTACTTACGTCCGCGCTCTACCTCTTTCATTGCACGCAGTGTATTGGCTGAGATAGACATGTTAGTTGGTAAAGTCTTGTGTTTCTTATACCTAAGCCCAGAGCGTTTGGCTCACGAAGGTATCTTTACAAACCAAGAGCTGTTTGATGAGCTATTAGTGTTAGCTGATGAACAAAAGCTAATGAAGTTAGTGACTAACCGTGCATCAGGTTCTGACTTAGATAAAGAAAAGCTGTTTGATAAAGTTCGTACTTCACTGCGTCGTTTAAAGCGTCTAGGTATGATCATTCAAGTAGGTGAGCAGGGTAAATTCCGTATCAGTGAAGCGGTATTCCGTTTTGGTGCTGATGTTCGCTCTAATGATGATATGAAAGAAGCGCAATTACGCTTGATCCGTGATGGTGAAGCGGTTGTGGTTCATCAAGAAGAATCGAGCCAATCAAGTTTTGATCTTGATGAAACTGCAAAGTTAGATGATACGCCAGCTGAAGAGCAGCATGAATTAGAATTGGAAGGTGATGCATGAGCATGATTGAACGTGGTAAATATCAATCACTCACCATGGTTAACTGGAACGGCTTTTTTGCTCGTACCTTTGATATTGATAATCTAGTAACGACACTTTCTGGTGGTAACGGTGCGGGTAAATCGACCACGATGGCCGCGTTTATCACAACACTAATTCCAGACCAATCATTACTGCATTTCCGTAACACAACTGAAGCGGGTAGCTCACAAGCGTCTCGTGATAAAGGTCTACACGGTAAATTAAAGCCGGGTGCATGTTATGCTGCACTAGACGTTGTAAATTCACGTAATCAACGTGTTCTGTTTGCGGTTAAATTACAGCAAGTTGCTGGCCGTGATAAGAAAGTAGATATTAAACCTTTCATTATTGTTGGTCTTCCAAGTCATGTGAAACCAACCGATTTAATGATCGAGGCGGTGTCTGATAATCAAGCTCGTGTTCGTCAAATTAATGAAGTAAAAGACATTACGGCAGAATACGAAGGTGTTCAGTTCAAAGCGTTTAACTCAGTTACTGATTATCATGCGCAAATGTTTGATTACGGTGTTCTGCCTAAGAAACTTCGTAATACAAGTGACCGTTCTAAATTCTATCGTTTAATTGAAGCATCTTTATACGGTGGTATTTCAAGTGCAATTACGCGTTCTTTACGTGATTACTTATTGCCACAAAATGGTGGTGTTAAGAAAGCCTTCCAAGATATGGAAGCGGCACTGCGTGAAAACCGTATGACATTAGAAGCGATCAAAACCACTCAGTCTGATCGTGACTTATTCAAACATTTAATTACTGAGTCAACTAACTATGTTGCTTCAGATTACATGCGTCATGCGAATGATCGCCGTAAAAAACTTGAGCAAACATTAACGCACCGCGTTGAGTTAATGAATGCACAAAATAGCTTAGTCGGTTTATCTTCTGTACTGAACAATATGCAGAGTGAACTAGAGCTGCTGACTGATTCTGAATCAGGTCTTGAGCAAGATTATCAAGCAGCCTCAGATCATCTTCAATTAGTGCAGACAGCCGTTCGTCAACAAGAGAAGATTGAACGCTACTCTGAAGATCTAGAAGAGCTAACAGAGCGTCTAGAAGAGCAAGTTATGGTGGTGGAAGAAGCCGCTGAACAACTTGCGATGTCAGAAGAGCAAGCACAATTAACTGAAGAAGAAGTTGATAGCCTTAAAACACAACTTGCTGACTACCAACAAGCGTTGGATATGCAGCAAACTCGTGCGCTTCAATATCAACAAGCGGTTAAAGCTCTTGAAAAAGCACAACAGCTAACAGCAAATGATGAACTAACGCAAAACAATGCGGTAGATCTTCAATCTGAATTAAAAGCAAAAGAAGAGCGTCAAACAACCGCACTTCTTGCGATTAAACATAAGTTGGATCTTTCTTCTGCAGCGGTTCAACAATTTGAACGTGGCTTGGCATTAGTTACCTCAATTGCAGGTCATGTTGAGCGCAGCGAAGCGTCAGATAAAGCGAAGGCCTTAATTGAACAAGCTCGTCAGTTCAGCAATATTGCAGAGCGTGCAGAGCAGCTTAAAGCGCAATACAAAGATTTAGAACGTGCCGTGCGTTTACAGCGTCAAGCTCAAGAATTAGCGGCTGAATATGCAAAACGTTTTAATATAACTGTGGATTCTGAAATTGTACTTGAAGAAGAACAAGCTCGTCATGAAGAGATGCTTGAAACCGTTCAAGAACAACAAGAAAATATCATTGATAAGCGCTCAGAGCTAAAACGTCAAGAACAGCAACTTCGTTCTGAAACTCAGCGTTTAGAATCGATCGCACCAAAATGGATTGCAGCAAACGATGCATTAAACAAACTTAATGACCAATGTGGTATTGAGTTAGAAGATAGCCATATGGTTATCAGCAAGATGCAAGAAACGCTAGAAAACGAACGTGTACTTTCAACTAATAAAGATCGTCTTGCTGCTCGTAAAGAAGAGTTAGATGGTGAGATTGAACGTTTAGCTGCTCCTGGTGGTAGTGGTGATGCTCGCCTTAAAGGTCTTGCGGATACATTAGGTGGCGTACTGCTTTCTGAAATTTACGATGATATTACGTTAAGTGATGCACCGTATTTCAGCTCGCTTTACGGTCCAGCTCGTCATGCTATCGTTGTTTCTGACTTGTCTGGTATTAAAGATAAATTGGTTGATCTTGATGATTGCCCTGATGATCTTTACATCATTGAAGGTGATATTGACGCGTTTGATGATAGCGTATTTGATGCCGATGAAATGGAGAATGCTGTTTGTGTTCATCTAAATGATCGCCAAATGCGTTACTCTCGTTTCCCTGAGTTACCATTGTTTGGTCGTGCTGCTCGTGAGCAACGTTTAGATACATTACGTGAAGAACGTGAAATTGCGGTCGAAGAGCATGCAAAAGCGGCATTTGATTC
Organism: Aliivibrio friggae; assembly: GCF_057368515.1. Lineage (NCBI taxonomy): Bacteria > Pseudomonadati > Pseudomonadota > Gammaproteobacteria > Vibrionales > Vibrionaceae > Aliivibrio > Aliivibrio friggae. The sequence continues at coordinate 1,270,937 of NZ_CM170649.1, read as the reverse complement.
ACAAAAACTTCAACGCCTATACCAAAGCTTTAATGGTTTCGTATCAACACACCTAGCAGTCGCGTTCGATGCCGATCCAGAAGTTGAATTGAAGAAAGCACGTGAGCAATTATCACAAGCGAATCGTCAATTAAATGAATTGGTCGCGACTGAGCAGCAACATAAATCTCAAATTTTAGCGTCAAAAGAGGCCCTGTCTCAATTAGCTAAAATTGCACCGCATATCAATGTGCTTGAAGATGAAACCATCACAGAGCGTTTTGAAGAGATCAGTGTTCAAGTTGAGCAAGTATCAGAAGCAGAAAGTTTCCTACGTCAAAATGGTAAAGCCATTACTGAGTTAGAAAGCTTGCAACGTGCTCTAGAAGTGGATCCTGAGCAGTTTGATGCACTAAAAGCTGAACATGAACAAATTGATACACAGCTACAAAGCATTAAAGCTCAGCTGTTTGCTATTTCTGATTTAGTAGAGCGTCGCCATCACTTCGGTTATGAAGATGCAGTTGCCTTACTTAATAAGAGCAGTGAACTAAACGAACAACTTAAAGCGAAATTAGTACAAGCAGAACAAGCGCGTACTAAAGCGAAAGAGCAACAAAAGCAATCACAAGCTCAAGCAAACCAATACAACCAAGTTATGGCGTCGCTTAAGAGTTCACATCAAGCAAAACAAGAAACGGTTCAAGAGTTTAAGCGTGAACTGCAAGAGTTTGGTGTTCATGCTGACCAAAGCGCACTAGAACGAGCTGAAGTTCGTAAAGGTGAATTGAACGAGCGTCTACACAGTTCTCGTGGCCGTAAGAGTGAGCTAGAAAAAGGCATCACATCAAACGAGCTTGAGATTAAAGGTTTAGTTAAGCAATCTCGTAAAGTTGAAAAACTGTACAAAGAGCTACGTACTTTTGTGGTTAACGCAAAAGCAGGTTGGTGTTCAGTTCTACGTTTAGCTCGTGAAAATGATGTTGAACGTCGTCTACATAAGCGTGAATTGGCGTATTTAAGTGCTGAAGAACTGCGTTCAATGTCGGATAAATCATTAGGTGCGCTTCGTTTAGCTGTCGCTGATAACGAAGATCTACGTGATTCATTACGTGCCTCTGAAGACACAAGCAAGCCTGAGCGTAAAGTTCTATTCTACATTGCGGTTTATCAACATCTTCGTGAACGTATTCGTCAGGATATTATTCATACTGATGATCCAGTTGAAGCAATTGAAGAGATGGAAACCGAGCTTGGTCGTCTGACTGAAGAGTTAACATCTCGTGAAAACCGCTTAGCATTAAGCTCTGAAAGTGTTGCGAACATTATTCGTAAAACCATTCAACGCGAGCAAAACCGTATTCGTATGCTAAACCAAGGTCTATCTCAAATTGGTTTTGGTCAAGTTACGGGTGTTCGTCTAAACGTAGGTATCCGAGAAACGCACGCGACATTATTAGCTGGTCTGTCTGAGCATCAAGCACAGCACCAAGACTTGTTTGGTAATCCTCGCTTTACGTTCTCAGAAGCAATTGCGAAACTGTTCCAACGTATCAACCCACATATCGATGTAGGTCAACGTTCACCACAAACATTAGGTGAAGAGTTACTGGATTACCGTAACTACTTAGAGCTAAACATTGAAGTAAACCGTGGATCTGATGGCTGGTTACAAGCAGAGTCGGGCGCATTATCAACAGGTGAGGCAATTGGTACGGGTCAAGCGATCCTACTAATGGTTATTCAAAGTTGGGAGGATGAGTCTCGTCGCCTTCGTAGCAAAGACATCATGCCTTGTCGTCTACTGTTCTTGGATGAAGCGGCACGTCTGGATGGTAAATCTATCGCGACGTTATTTGAATTGTGTGACCGTTTGGATATGCAATTATTAATCGCGGCACCAGAGAACATCAGCCCAGAGAAAGGTACGACGTATAAACTGGTTCGTAAGATCTTTAAAGATCGTGAACACGTTCATGTGGTGGGTCTAAAGGGTTTTGGACAAGATACAGCAGCAAGCCGAACTCAACAAACACTAGAAGAAGCAGAGATTGCTGAATAGTGAGTTAAGTTTGTAAATAAATGGCAGTCAGAAATGGCTGCCATTTTTTATAATTATTATGTTAATTGAACAAATGAGGCATAAGAAGTAATGGATAAGCATTTAGATAAAACAGACGGCCAGTTTGAAAATCCATTGGTATGGCCGTTGTTTGAGGTACTACAAGAAACAAATCAAGAGTGGAAAGTTCATACGCTATCTTCGCATTTGATCGAAAAAGGCTTATTAGCACAGCTTGATGAAAGCCCAGATAAAGATCTGTTTAAGCGTAATTTTTTGATCATGAATGCACTCTATCAACTGCAAACTGAGTTGTATCCAGAGCAATGGTTGCAAGTAGAAGCCATGAGCATACAGTTGTTCTCGGTGGCAGAAACAGAAGGCTCAACACAGGCTATTAATACCACGCATCCACTTAGAGAATATTATTTAGAGTGGACAAATTACCAAGTAGAAGAAGATGAAGTTAAGCGTTTATTGAACGAATTTTGGAGTAATTACCGTCGTTATTTAGGAGGATCTAGCGCTATTTCCTCAATGGATCGGATCCAAGCGTTAAAACTGTTTGGTTTGTCAGAAAGCGCCACTGCAAAAGACATTCGAAAGCAATGGCGAAAATTGGCAATGAAACATCATCCAGACAGAGCGACAGGTAATGCCGATAAGTTTAGAGTGATGTGTGAAGCTTGGAATGTACTGCGTTAATCATTTATTGAGTACTTTCACGGTGTCATCAAATAACAAACGGGCTCGTAGGCCTGGGTAGTTGTCACTTAGGCTGATCTTTCCAGTGTGTATCTTCATTACTGTTTTAACCAGAGCAAGGCCTAAACCAAAGCCATGCTCTGTTCGGCTAGGATCTAAACGTACTAATTGATCTAATGCTCGCTCTCTATCTTCTGGTTTTATCCCCATACCATTATCAGCAACAACGACACCAAAGCAATCGACAATCACTTCAATCACACCACCATTATGAGTATATTTAATCGCATTATCGATGATATTAAATACAGCACGAAAAAGCAGACTTGGGTTAGCGTAGAGTGGGCAGGGCATCTCTATAGTCAAATATAACTTTTGTTGTTTATCTAATGCGGTAGGCTCTGCAAATTCGATGGCGTCTTGAACTATTTTGCTTAATTCACATTGCTGTTTATTAACGGGAGTTCCCCCATTCTCTAAGTGATATAACTCCATCATGCCATTGAAGGTATCAAGCAGAAGGGAGAAATCGGATTGTATGTTTTCTAATTTATCCTGATGATAATCGCTTACAGTATTATCATACAAAAGATCTTCAATACGTAGTTTAATGCGTCCCATTGGGGTTCTTAAATCATGAGCAATATCTACGGTTAATGATTTAAGTTTAGATTCACTCTGTTCCATTTGCTCTAGCATATTATTCAAATGCAAAGCCAGTAAATCAAATTCATTCATATCAGGGCCGACTTTTAAGCGAACATTACGCTCACCTAGCATCACTCGGTTCATGGTCTGATTGACAAGATTTAAGCGTTTAAGGATATATACGGCAATTAGGATTGCGATTAAGCACAAAGCGATAAAGGGGAAAAACGTGCCCCAAATAACAGAACTATCTAGTTGTTTTTTAAAACTTAAATAGCGTTCTTGATCAATACCTACCGTTAGTAGAGAGCCATCAGGAAGTTCTATTCTTGTTGCTCTCATATTGGGTAAATCATTATTGGCTTGATATTGTCTGATCTGTGCAATAACAGGGTAAGAGGTTGACGATGTATCTGTTGGTATTGGGAAGGCATGGTTTACAATTTGATAAATGTAGCGATTATTATCTTTACTATTATCAATGCTTTGCTGAACGCCCTCAATGCCTTCGCTATTTGCTATGGATTGAAGTTGTGAGGTTTCGCCCTGTAGCCAATCATCAAGGTTTTGGTTATATAAATGCAGAGACGTGGAATACAGTTGATAAAGAAGAAGAGCCATCATCAAGAATAAGCCAACAGCAAACCAGATTAATAGTTTTAAGATGGATGAGCGATACAGTTCATCACGCTTGTCTAATAACATAACCCGCTCCACGTACCGTTTCGATCAGGTTTACTGCACCACCGTGTTCTAGCTTTTTACGCAATTTAGCGATATGAACATCAATGACGTTGGTTTTAGGATCAAAATGATAATCCCAAGCAGCTTCAAATAATCGCATACGAGAAACGACTTCATCGACATGCTCTACAAGAAAACGTAATAAAATAAACTCTTTATTCTGTAATGCGATAGGGACGTTGTTTATTGTGACTTTTTGAGAGCGAAGGTTAATGGTTAGATTATTGATCTGTATTTCGTTTAGCGTATTTTCTATTGGACGGTTACGGCGCAAGATAATATTAATGCGTGCTAGCAACTCTGCCAAAGCAAAAGGTTTAGTTAGATAATCATCACTGCCCGCGGTTAAGCCTTCAACACGTTGGTCTACGCTATCTAGTGCGCTAAGAATAAGAACGGGTGTATTGTTATCCGTCGCTCTAATTGCAGATAAAATCTTTAAGCCATCAAGGTTAGGAAGCATGCGATCTAGCACAATTAACTGATATTCACAGCTAATTGCCATCATTAAGCCTTCTTTACCATCGCCAGAACTATCGACAATAAAGCCTTCTTGTTCTAATGCTTTAGCAATAAAGTTACGGGTGGTTTGATCGTCTTCTATAACCAATATTTTCATAAGAATTCTCTATATTTAGTTCATACATTGTAGCAAGAAAAAGAGAGTGATTAGATAACTAGTTTTGAAAATAACGAAAATAGGAATACATCATAAAGAGCCTTAAAGGGGGAAGAATTAAGGCTCTTGAGTTGTACTCCATAACATCTGGTACGAATATTATGGGGCTGATACCAATTTAACTAAATATGGTTCGTATTTAATTAGATTGCTATTCTGCTTTTAAAATCACTTTCATTTCAGCAGCAACTTTATCTACTTTTCCTAGGCCAATGATTACTTGTAAGCCACCTTTACCCATTGGAACAACACCTGCTGCACCAATTGATTTCAGCTTATCTTTATCAGCAAGTCCAGAGTCTTTTACTGTTAAACGTAGGCGAGTAATACAGTTATCTACTTCTAGAATGTTGTCTGCTCCACCAATTGCTTCAATGTAGGCATTTGTTATATCTGTAATGTTCTCTTCTACAGAGTCATCTTTATTCATGTCTTCACCACGACCTGGAGTTAGGAAGTTAAACTTCTTAATCGCGAATCTAAAGATGGTGTAGTAAAGAACAAAGAATACAAGACCTTGTGGGATCAACATGTACCATTTAACCGCTAATGGGTTTTGGCTTGAAAGTACAAAATCGACTAAACCAGCAGAGAAACCAAAACCAGCCATCCATTCCATGCTTGCAGCGATGAATAGAGATAGACCCGTTAAGATTGCATGGATCAGGTATAACCACGGAGCAAGGAACATGAAGCTGAATTCTAGCGGTTCAGTGATACCAGTAAAGAATGACGCCATTGCAGCAGCAAGCATGATAGAGAATACCGCGGCTTTATTGCGTTTTTCTGCACAGTGGTACATAGCCAGTGCAGCACCTGGAAGACCAAACATCATGATAGGGAAGAAGCCAGCTTGGTACATGCCTGTTTGACCAGGAATACCAGTACCGTTAGCAATAGACTGTGCGCCACCTAAGAAATTTGGAATATCGTTAATACCAACAACATCAAACCAGAACACAGGGTAAAGCGCATGGTGCATACCAACACTTAACATTAAACGGTTAAAGAAACCAAATAGACCCGCACCTACAGCACCCATTGATTGAAGTTGAGTACCAAACGAGATGAGTGCATCAAAAATAGCAGGCCATACGTAAAGAAGTACGAATGATAAAGCCATACCTGCAATTGAAGTCAAGATAGGAACAAGACGCTTGCCACTAAAGAAAGCAAGTGCTTTTGGTAGCTCAACCGTAGAGTATTTGTTGTAAATTTCAGCAGAAATAATACCAACAATAATACCAATAAACTGGTTATTAATTTTAGCGAACGCCGCAGGAACTTGATCTAAAGGGATGTTTTCAAGTTGAGCAACAACCGCAGGAGAAAGAAGGGTAGTAACAACGGTAAAAGAAATGAAACCTGCTAGTGCCGCCGAACCGTTTTTGTCTTTACTCAAACCAAACGCCACACCAATGGCAAATAGCATCGGCATCACATCAATGATAGCTCCGCCTGATTTAATTAAAAACGCAGCGAATACACTGTTGGCACCCCAACCAGTTGGATCCATCCAGTAACCAACACCCATTAATATCGCGGCAGCAGGAAGCGTAGCGACAGGAACCATCAGCGCTTTACCTACTTTTTGCATGTAACCTAATACATTCATATTATATTCCTCAAAGTAAAAATCGTAATTATTTTTAAACTAAGAGAAGAATACAGAGGGGAAGATTAAGGAAAGGTTGTGCCAACATTAACTATTGTTAATGTTGACAGTAATATTAAGAATGTGTGAGTTGGATCTTGTTTATTCGTGCTGTAAATTAACCTGGGTGACCATCAACACGTTTTTTGCATAGCATAGGGGCAAAATGCCAAACAAATAGACCAAATGCAAATGCCCATAATACTGCAGCAATATTGATCATATTCATCATGTATTCAGGGAACAAGATCACGCCGACAGAGCGAACCACAGCAGCAAGAATAATAGCCGAGAAAGCAGGCCACATAACAGGTCCTTTATAGATTTCTCTACCAGTATGACCCATAGTGACACGAGCAATCATCGCTAAAATCACCCCGCCTAATGCACCAATAGCGAAGAGATGAATTGCTGTGTGCGAAATAAAATTATTATTAGCAAAACCACGAATTAATAGGCTTAAAGGGATACATAAATAACCAGCATGAAGAGACCATACTAATGGCTCACTCAGTGTTTTATACCCTTTCCAGCTAAGCATACGAATAAGTTGTGCTGATCCTGCTATCACCATTAAGTACGGGCTAATTTCGGCAGAGGTAATAGGGAAAAAGCTAAGAATAAATAGCATTGCCAGCGGAATATTACATAAGGCTTCTAACCACATCATCGGCTGTGCTTTTTCAAACTGAAAGCGACGTGCAGTAAAGAATGGGATTACTCGTGCCCCCATTACTGAAATTAATAACGTAAACCACCAAAGCATGGATTCCCAAACCGCAGCAGAAGTAAATGGTGGCATGCCTTTAATTGTTGCGTAACTAGCGAAGTTCGCGGCAATAGCGACTAAAAATAGCGGAATGAAGAAGAAGTTACGAACTCCTTTAGTTTTGATTACACGGAATCCAACTTCATACGCAATAGTAAGCATAAACAATGCTTCGATACTTGAAATTAACCAAAGTGGTGCTGAAGTCCAAAATAACACTCGCGGTAACAACCATAATAAGACAATCAAACCGAGTCGTTTATCGGAAGTTCCTTTAACACCAGTCCAATTCTGAACGGCACTTAAAACAAAACCAGCGACAATTGCCATTGAAAAACCAAAAAGCATTTCATGTACGTGCCACCAAAGAGCAGGTACGTTTAGGTAACTAGGTTGGCCTGTTTGAAATGCCCAAACCCATACAGCTACAGCAATAATGGCATAGATACTACCTAATAAAAAAAACGGTCGAAACCCTAAACGCAGTATAGGTGGAATTCTTTCTTCGACAGCTTTATCTGTAATATTCATCATAAGATCTTCTCAATTCGTAAGGACAAAATAAGTATAACTGAAATAAAAACCAATAACATGTATTTTTTATGCATGTTATGTTTCAGGTGTATTTTTAGATTACACAATAGAGTTTGTGATCTAATTGTTAAATTTTAAAGTGCTCTATCGACAAAGAGGATACTTTAGATAAGATGCACAGATAGAAATTATTAATGGACGTACTCATGAGTCAGGAAATTTACTTTGGTACAGAGAACAAGTTTAGCTTTAAACGAAGTGCTTTAAATGCAGTAACGCGTTTGCATCACTTATTGATCCCCAGTCACGCGAAGAAGATGGGGCGTAAATTACTATTAACTCCTGTAAGAACCAAATCAAAAAACTCTGAGCCAGAAGGGTTAATAAAGAGTAAGTTGAACTCATCTGAAGGTGAACTTAGTCTTTATCAACTTGGCTCTGGTCCTACTTGGGTATTGGCTCATGGCTGGTCGGGGAATTCGAGTCAATTCTATCCATTAATGGAGCACATCGCTTCTCAAGGTTTTACCGCTGTTGCTTTTGATCACCCTGCACATGGTGCAAGTGAGGGAAAACATGCCCATTTACCTGCGTTTATTGAAGGTTTAAATGCGGTATTGGATTCTTGTGGTGATGTGGTGGGGGTAGTCGCACATAGCATGGGAACGGCTGCGGTACTGGAATGTCATCATGTGAAGTTGGATAATGCACCTTTACTGTTAATTGCACCAGTACTTAACTATACCGAGAATTTATTCCGTAGCATTGAGCGCTCTGGGTACTCAATTAAATTATTTAAAGCGATTGTTGGTGATATAGAAGATCAATACCAGCGTTCTATTGATAGTTTTAACCCGTATCAACGATTAACGCAAAGAGAAGCGCTAACCATCATTGTGCATGATAAAGAGGATCGCTTTACCAGTTTTGATCTTTCAAAATCAGCGTCTGAGCATATTAAGCATGTCACACTATACCCAACAACAGGTTTGGGTCATGGTCGAGTAATGGCGAGTGATGAGGCGAAGAAAGCATTTGATGTATTAAGTTAACTTAAATCAATAAGCTGTGAGATAAAGCAGATGCATCGCAGGAGCTGAATGCATCTGTTTTTTATTTATCTAAATAACAACCGACGTAACGACGTTCTGTTCATCGTTAAAACAAACAAAGTAGATGCCCCAGCCGTTCCAAATACAATCACAAAATCTCTTAGTGCTAAAGTCAGTCCCATCATTCCGGTAATATTTAAGAACACAACCACAAAGAGTAGGTGGCATACATAAATACCAAGAACATGCTTGCTTAATGTGAAAGTGATAGGGTGATGACCTAAGCTCGGCTTTGATAACAATAGAAAAAACATGCCGATGCCAATTAATGGGGTACCGATTAAGAAATCATGCAGGTTAAAAGGAACGTCAAAACTTGTTAGCCAATAAGCCTCACTAAAATGAATAACAAAGCCTAAGACTAATAAGATAATCGCTTTTGTTGATGATAGTGTGATTGATCTTCTTCTTAATTCAAAGCCAATGACAAGCATTAAGGTACTAAAGAAAGGGCCATTCCTAGTAAAGAATGGAGTCCAAACTTCAGTTAATGTTTGGTAGCTGCCACCAGCAAGGCCATATACATACAAGATAACAGCAACAGGAATAAGCCATCTTGTTTTGTTAAAATGAACTAATAAACCAATAATAGCAACGGCGATAATAAGAGCTGGAATAAACCATAAGTGCACCATACCACCTTCCATAATTGCATTAAGAGGGTTCTGAGTTAGCCAGCTCCAATATCCTGTACGCTCCGCTAGATAACCGCTTTCAGCAACCTTTTTCCAGTTAAAAGGCATTACTAGGCATAAAAAACTCCATACTAACCAAATTTTAAGTAACGGAGCAGAGTAAGACTGTACTGTTTTTAAAGGAGCCGCAGTTAATTTAGGTTGAATAAAATAACCGGATAAAATGAAAAAGAAAGGAACGGCAAAACGAGTGAATTGATTAAAAGCATAGCCAAAAACAGGAATATCCTCCATCAGGAGATACGTCATAAATACTTGTGAGTGCAAAGCAATAATCGCAAACATAGCAATAAGCCTTCCGAGCTCTAAGCTTGCGATTTTTTGAGAGTTTTCCATTAAAATAACATCCTTAATTTTTTGCGTAATCTATCAAGGACTTTTAACAAAATATATGAGTTAGATTAATTCGTTGAGATTTTTGCATTGGATGTTTTCATAAATGAGAGGGTTTTCACATAAAACTATTGACCTTACCCCTAGTGGAAGCCTTAGTATCTGGCTAATTCTGAATATATGGATCATTTATAGTGTTTTCTTCTTTTTCTAAGTGGTTAGTGGTAAGCGTTACGCTGATGGCATTAGTGCTATCTAGTGTTGCTTACAGCTATCCAGTGAAAATGGAAGGAATGACCATGAACATGGCAATGCCTCAAAGTCAAATGTCGCCTATGAGTTATAGCATGCCTGATTGCCATTCACCAAAAGAGTCTCAAAGTAGTGACTTGGAATGTGATATGTCATCTATGTCGATGAATAATAATGACCATTGTTCTGATAAAGGTGATAACTGTTGTAAAACAGTATGTACAGTATCGGTTTATGCTTTACCAATTGGCTTGAATACTCAAATTAACTCATTAGCTTTTGCTATCAAATATGGTTTGTACAATGAACAGCCTCGTTCATTTTCATCTTCTTCCTTATATCGACCTCCAATAGTTTAATTCCAATTATATCTATTAAATCAATACGCTAAATAAGCTTTCTTATTTTCCGGTTTAATCATGGCACTGATCTGTCTTTACGATCATGTCGTTATTGGAATGTTTCCATGAAAAATACAGCACGTAAACACTTTACTAAAGTGTGGTTAGCCTCTGCGATCTCGTTAATGATTTCAAATCAAGTGATGGCAGAAAGTCAGCTAACACAACTTATCGAACAAGCACTCTCTTCTGATGCAAGTAGAGAGCAAATATACGCACAAGCTCAAGCACTTCGATCTACAGGTATTGCGAGTTCAACGCTTGCCGATCCTACGCTAAAAGTCGGTTTTGGTGGTTTACCGGTGGACAGTTTTAAATTTGATGAAGACCCTATGACCAATATATCGGTCGGATTAATGCAAAAGTTTGGTCGAGGCTCAAGTTTAGACTTACAACAAAAGCAAACGGGGCAACAAGCCGATGTATTAGCAATGCAGGTTCAAGTTCGTGAGTTAGAAGTGGCAAATGCCATTACTCAACTTTGGATTGAGTTGGGGTTCTTACAAAAAGCAGAAGCTATTTTACATGAGAATCGTCAACTACTGTCAGAGATGGAAACCTACATTAAGACCAATTATTCGATTGGTAAAAGTGAAAGTCAGGACTTGCTACAAGCTCAGCTTCAATTGAGTCGATTGGATGAAAAGTTGCAAACGAATCGTCAGTTGCAAGGCCGTATCTATGCACAACTCACAGAATGGTTGCCTAATTTAGCCGAGCAAAAATCGCAAGGTATAAAAGCACTAGAGTGGTCGACATTGAATAAATTATTAAATTCAAAGGCAAGTCAAGATACTGAATTTTATGACTTATTGAAGTCGAATCCAACAATAAAAATGAGTGAATTAGCGATAACCGCAACCAAAACCAAAGTGGATATTGCCGATGAATCTTATTCACCTCAATTTGGTGTAGAAGTAATGTATGCCTATCGTCAAGCGAATGGCATGGGTGGACAACCTGCGTCTGATTTGGTGAGTGCATATGTAACCATGGATCTCCCGCTATTTACCGACAAACGTCAAGACCAAAACTATGCAGCTGCGCAATATCAAGTGGGTGCTGCAAAATCACAACGTGACGTATTACTTCGTCAAATGAACGCAAAAGTAAATTCGCTATTGGTTGATAAAAACAATCTTGAGCAGCGTCTTTCTCGTTATAACCATACTTTACTGCCCCAAGCAAAAGACAGAACTCGAGCCGTTGAGCGTGGTTATGAAAATAATACCGCACAATTTAATGATGTGATTTCAGCAGCCAGCGATGAGTTGAGTATTGAACTAGAAAAACAACGTTTATTCAGTGATTTAGATAAAACATACAGTAACTTAGCTTTTTATCTAAATGGCTTTGATTATCACGTTTCTGCGCCACAACTTTCGCCATCAGAGCAGTAAGGAAGAGAAAATGAAACCAGTTAAAATAGCATTACTTTCAATCGTGATTGGTGGCGTTATTGGCGCTTCGGGTATGAGCTTGTACTCAGGGCATGATATGGCGTCTATGACGATGAATAACAGTTCAGAAGTCGGTGCTGAGAAAAGTGAGCCTTTATATTGGGTTGCTCCTATGGATGCAAATTATCGTCGAGATCAGCCAGGTAAATCACCAATGGGAATGGATTTAGTGCCTGTTTATGCCGATGAAGGACAAGGTGAGAAAGCACTAGCAGGGACGGTAACAATTGATCCAAGCGTGGTTAATAACCTTGGCGTAAAAAGTGCGTTTGTCGAGAAAACGATTTTGTCACCAAATATAGATACCGTCGGTTACATCGCATTTGATGAAAGTCGATTATGGCAAGTCAACGTGCGGGCTGCGGGTTGGGTTGAGAAACTGAATATCAACGCGATTGGTGAAAAAGTAAATAAAGGCGATGTATTATTTACGCTTTACTCTCCAGAGCTTGTAAAAGCACAAGAAGAATTATTAAACGCGTATCGCACTGGCCGCAAAGGATTAGTTAAAGGCGCAAGAGAGCGATTACATTCTTTTGGCGTTGATATTAAACAGATTAATTATATTGTTAGACAAGGTAAAGCAAATAAAAACATAGAGATAAAAGCAACATCTAGTGGTGTTATTGCAAGTCTGAATATTCGTGAAGGAGGGTATTTATCGCCTTCTCAGGTTGTGATAAGCGCGGGGCCTTTAGAAGAAGTTTGGGTAGATGCAGAAGTTTTTGAGCGTCAGGCACACTGGTTATCGTCAGGTAATAAAGCGGTAATGACACTCGATGCTGTCCCTGGAAAAAAATGGGAAGGCGAAGTTGATTACGTTTATCCGATTTTAGATCCAAAAACACGAACCATGCGTATGCGCTTAAAATTTGATAACCAAGATGGTGCATTAAAGCCCAACATGTTCGCAAACATTACAATTCATCCTAAAACAAAAGAGGAAGTATTGACGATTCCTCGCCAAGCGGTAATACGTTCAAATGGTATGGAACGTGTTGTATTAGATGAAGGAGAAGGTAAATATCGTTCAGTTCGCATCATTGCAGGCCGTGAAGCTGCGAATAAAGTTGAAATCGTTAAGGGATTGAAAGAAAACGATAAAGTAGTTACATCAGCTCAATTCTTATTAGATTCTGAATCAAGTAAAACGGCAGAACTAAGTCGAATTAATGGACCAGAAAACAGTGTTTGGATCTCTGGAAATATCACCATGCTTATGGCTGATTTTGGTATGGTCACCTTTGCTCATAAACCCGTATCACAATGGGATTGGAAAGCGGGTGAAATGAATTTTTCGGTCGATAAAGAGATTGATTTAGTTTCTTTTCGTGAAGGTGAAGCGGTTCAGTTTCTAGTTCAAAAGATAAATGATGAATATCAACTGCTTGAGATAGAGAAAGAAGGGGAATTATTATGATCCCTGCCATTATTCGTTGGTCGATAAAAAATCGATTTTTAGTGTTAGTTGCAACGTTCGCCTTAGTCGTAGCAGGGATTTACAGTGTAAAGAATACGCCAGTAGATGCTCTGCCTGATCTTTCTGATGTACAGGTGATCATCAAAACAAGTTACCCAGGACAAGCACCACAAGTGGTGGAAGATCAGGTTACCTATCCGTTAACGACAGCCATGCTTGCGGTTCCGGGAGCTGAAACCGTTCGCGGCTATTCCTTCTTTGGTGACTCGTATGTTTATATTATTTTTAATGATGATACCGACATGTACTGGGCACGTTCGCGTGTTTTAGAGTACTTAAGTCAAGTCGCACCTAAGTTACCAGCAGAAGCAAAACCGACATTAGGTCCAGATGCGACAGGTGTGGGTTGGGTTTACAGTTATGTTTTACAAGATAAAACAGGAAAACATGATCTCGCTGAATTACGTAGTTTGCAGGATTGGTTCTTAAAGTATGAATTACAAACCGTTGATGGCGTATCGGAAGTCGCGACCGTTGGCGGAATGGTCAAGCAATATCAGGTTGAAATTGATCCTGATAAATTACGAGCTTATAACCTAACACTACAACAAATTAATAAAGCGATTAAAGACGGAAATCAAGAAGCAGGCGCCTCCGTTATTGAAGTAGCAGAAGCTGAGCATATGGTTCGCACTTCAGGTTATTTAAGCAGTATTGAAGATATTCAGTCACTGCCATTAAAAGTAACAGATAAAGGAACGCCATTGCTGCTTGGCGATATTGCAGACATTAACCTTGGACCACAAATGCGCCGTGGGATCTCCGAATTTAACGGCGAGGGTGAAGCGGTTGGTGGTGTGATCGTGATGCGATTTGGTGAGAATGCCAGTGAAGTTATTGCTAACGTGAAAGAAAAGCTTGCTCAACTTCAGAAGGGATTACCAGAAGGCGTTGAAATAAAAGCGACTTATGATAGATCAACCTTAATAGACCATGCTGTAACTAATCTATGGGAAAAATTGGCAGAAGAATTTATTGTTGTTGCGATTGTGTGTGCTCTGTTTTTATTCCATATTCGCTCATCACTGGTTATTGCATTAAGTTTACCGGTTGGAATTTTAGCCGCGTTCATCGTGATGCATTGGCAAGGTATTAATGCCAATATTATGTCGTTAGGTGGTATTGCGATTGCCATTGGTGCCATGGTCGATGGTGCGATTGTAATGATAGAAAACGTACATAAGCACATAGAGAAAACGCCATTAACGGATGAGAACCGTTGGCAAGTTATCGGTAAAGCTGCGGAAGAGGTGGGAACTCCATTATTTTTCTCATTACTTATCATTACGTTAAGTTTTGTTCCCGTCTTTGCGTTAGAAGGCCAAGAAGGAAAGATGTTTTCCCCATTAGCCTTTACAAAAACTTTTGCCATGGCAGCATCAGCAGGTTTGGCTATTACTTTAGTTCCAGTATTAATGGGTTATTTTGTTCGAGGAAAGATTCTACCTGAGCATAAGAATCCAATTAATAAAACATTAGTGGCGTTATATCGCCCGCTACTTAATGTGAGTTTACGTTTTCCTAAAACGGTTTTACTTGTTGCTATCGTACTTATGGGCTCTGCGTATTATCCGATCTCTAAAATGGGCAGTGAGTTTATTCCGCCATTGGATGAGGGCGATTTAATGTACATGCCAACAACCTATCCAGGGATCTCAATTGGTAAGGCGAGAGAGTTACTACAACAAACCAATAAACTGATTAAAACCGTTCCTGAAGTCGATACCGTGTGGGGAAAAATTGGTCGAGCGGAAACCGCGACTGATCCGGCACCATTGACCATGATAGAGACGGTTATTCAATTCAAACCAAAAGATGAATGGCGTGACGGTGTCACAACGGAATCGATCAAGAACGAGCTAGACCAATTGATTCAATTTCCCGGAATTACGAACGCATGGGTAATGCCAATCAAAACGCGTATCGATATGTTGGCGACAGGGATTAAAACCCCAATAGGAATAAAGATTGCGGGGCCAGATCTTAAAGTTATAGAGAAGATCGGCGCAGAATTAGAACCTATTTTAAACGACATTCAAGGTACAACCTCTGTTTATGCAGAACGTGTAGCTGGTGGCCGTTATGTAACCATAGATATAAAACGTCGCCAAGCAGCTCGATATGGATTGAATATTAAAGATATACAGCAAGTTATTTCAACCGCTGTTGGTGGAATGAATGTAGGTGAAACCATTGAAGGGTTAGAGCGTTATCCGATCAATGTTCGTTATCCACAGTCGTATCGAGATTCTGTCGTTAAATTGCAAAACTTACCGCTCATTACCGCTAATGGTGCTCGAATTGCGTTAGCTGATGTGGCTGATATTCGTTATGAAGATGGTCCACCAATGATCAAAACAGAAAATGCACGACCTAATGGTTGGGTGTTTGTTGATATTGATGGTCGAGATTTGGGCTCTTATGTTCACGAAGCTCAACAAGTCGTTCATGAGCAATTAGATTTACCTGCAGGTTATTCATTAGGTTGGTCTGGTCAATATGAATATATGGAACGAGCTAAAGAGCGCTTAACAACGGTAGTTCCCATTACGATTGGCATTATTATGTTGCTTCTTTATCTTAGTTTTAAGCGAATTTCTGAAGTGTTAATTATCATGGGCACATTACCGTTAGCTATGGTTGGCGGCCTGTGGCTCATGCATATTTTAAACTTTAATTTCTCTATTGCTGTTGGGGTTGGCTTTATTGCTTTAGCAGGTGTTGCGGTTGAAATAGGCGTAATTATGTTGGTGTATTTAAATCAAGCATGGAATGAAAAACAGAATAATGCTTCTGAGAAAAACAACTTACCGACTCAACAAGACTTAACACAAGCGATTGGGGAGGGGGCGGGTTTACGTGTTCGTCCTGTCATGATGACTGTGCTTACTGTAATTATTGGTCTAATTCCAATTATGTATGGCTCAGGTACAGGATCTGAAGTAATGCAACGAATTGCAGCGCCAATGATTGGTGGAATGGTATCAGCATTGTTACTGACATTAGTTGTTATTCCTGCCGTATTTAAACTCTGGAAACAGCGTCAGTGTCAAAGTGATCAAATATAGCACCAATTAACTTAACCTAAAAATATCAATGGCTTATTGTTCTAAGTAATAAGCCCATTAATAAATATCTAAAAAGGAAAATAAAATGAAAAAGACAGTATTAGCAATTGCATTATCATTAGTAGCAAGCTCAGCAATGGCAGAGATGGACCACAGTAAAATGGATCATGGTTCAATGGATATGAAAGGGATGGACATGAATCAAATGGACCATTCAAAAATGAAAGACATGGATATGAGTAAGATGGAAGGCATGTCTATGAAGGATATGAATGCAGTAGGTATGCCAGCAACTGGTATGAAACCAAACAAAGTTGTACACGTTATCTTATCTGATGATATGAAAATCACATTCAAAAAAGAAGTGAATATTGAACCAAACGACATCGTTCAATTTGTGATAATGAATACAGGTAAGATTGATCATGAGTTTGCGATTGGTAATGAAACTGAGCAGTTAGAACATCGCGAAATGATGAAAAAAATGACATCGGGTCATGCACATGACAGTGGCAGTACCGTAACCGTTCAACCTGGTAAAGCAAAACAAATTACATGGCATTTCCATGGTGATAATAACGTAGAGTTTGCTTGTAATATCCCAGGACATGCAGAAGCAGGGATGGTAAAAAAAGTAACGTTATAATGCTAATTAGATGATATGAAAAAGCGGTAAGGTGGGTGGCCTTACCGCTTTATTTATATCAACACTTTATCTAGAAATTACAACTTAAAGAACGCCAGTTGCTCTTTTTGTTGTTCAGCTAATCGAGATAATTCATTACTTGCACTCGCACTTTGGCTAATACCAGTTACGTTTTGATTTACAAGTTCAGACATGTTTACCACGTTACGATTAATATCTTGAGTTACTTGAGACTGCTCTTCTGCTGCGGTAGCAACTTGAGTGTTCATGTCATTAATCGCAGTAATTGATTCAGTGATGCTGACCAACGCATCTCCCGCTTTTGCGGTTAACTCTTTATTTAATTCAAGTTTATCAAGACTCGTTTGCATACTGTCATTAGCTAAACCTGACTGTTCTTGCAGTGATTCAATAATGGTTTGAATCTCTTTGGTTGACTCTTGAGTACGAGCAGCGAGTAGACGAACTTCATCAGCAACCACCGCAAATCCACGACCAGATTCACCTGCACGAGCCGCTTCAATTGCAGCATTTAGTGCAAGCAGGTTAGTTTGCTCTGAAACACCACGGATCACTTCAACCACGTTATTGATCTGCTCTGATTGCTCTTTTAAGCGATTAACCACAACAGCGGCATCAGTTAGAGCGTTTGCCATGTCTTCGCTTGCTTGGTTACTTTGAGTAAAAATGTCTAAACCAGAACGAGCAAGATCATTAGTATTACGAGCGGTTTGATCGGCAGATAGCGCATTATCACTCACGTTATCTGCAGTACTTGATAGCTCATTAACAGCAGAAGCAACTTGTTCTATTTCGCTTAATTCTTTTTGTGAATTTGTTTCTGATTCAGTCATTACTGCAGCAAGTTCTGTTGAGGCTGCTGCCACATCTTCACTAATGCGAGATAACGCTTCTACTGTTGTTTGGAGTTGAATTGTGGTGCCATTGATATCTTTGCCTAACTCTGCAACTTCATTATCACCATCAGCGTCAGCACGAACGGTTAAGTCACCTTCAGCCAAACGACGAATGATTAATTGAATGTGTTTAATAGGCGTAACGATAAGGCCAGATAGCCACCATGCCGTGACCATTGAAATGATAAATACAGCCAATATAGTTAAGCCAGCATTAACCTTAACTTGAGTGTTTTTCTCATAACTTTCACTCATCGCAATATCAGAGAATTTATTCACTTGTTGAGACAGAGAGTTGATAGAAGAAACCATGCTATTACCAATGTCACGGTATTGCGAGATTAATGCTTCGTAACTTTCATTTACGGCTAAGCCACTCTCTTTCTTATTTAAGTATTCAACAACTTTGTGAGAGAACTGAACATAAGCATTGACGTTATCACGAACTTGGTTGACTTCACGAGCAAATGTTTTTCTTGCTTCTAGTTCGTCTAATAGAACCGTTATTTCACGAACTTTATTTCTTAATTTAGAAGTGAAACTGTCACGGCGGCTAGTATCATAAATTGCGTAAACAGCTCCTATACGCAATGGGTAGACAATATCGTCAATCTCAGCCAGTTGATCTTTATAAAAGACAAATGAATCAGTATTACTGGCTATGATATTTTGTTCTTTTTCTAAAATAGAAGCGGTAAAACCTAGCGCAACAAATAAAGCTAAGGCAGTAAGGAGGACAGGTAATAGTATTTGAATACGAATAGACGTATTTTTTAATGAAAATTGCATCAAAGCTCTCTCGTTTTTAAGAAAATGGTTAATCTACATGTGATTTTATGATTTCTTAAATTTTAGACGTTTGTCACAGTTTTGTCGATGGTAAATGTAAGTTAATGTAACTAACTTTGTCGTTGAATATATATTTATCAGTTACATTATTGTTTTAAAATAAATTTATTGGAACAAAGCGGAGGGTTTAGCTTTCAGGCATTTCGATTTCATATATTTCATCGGCAATATCTTGTGTTTTTCGCTCAATAATCGTTTGAGCATCAGTCAATCCTTGATTATAAAAAACCGGACCCGCTTGCTTAATTATAAAATCTAATAAGAATTCACCATCAAATTGACCAAGTTCTGTCTCTAATTCTTGTTCAAAATAGTCTTGGAACTTTTGCACAAGCTCGTCACGTTTGTTTTTAGGTATAGTAATTGTGCTCATTGTATTCCCTTAATTTTGATTATCTGTTTGGATCTTACTAATGGCTTGATTATACATAACCCATGCCATGAACCCTGCGAAACTATTACCCACAAGTGCTCCCATAAAGATGCCATACAAGCCAAATAAATTTGAACCTATCCATATCATGGGTAAGAAACAGATAAATAGACGAAGAATTGAAATCACTAATGCGCGCATAGACACACCAAGAGCGTTGCAGGTTGACACCATTAACATGCAAATACCTAAAGAGCCAAGGCTGATAGGAACCCATAATAAATAATGGTAAATAACATCAATGACATTGCTATCGGTACTTAGCAGGCTTGCGAGTGGTTTGGCAATAATAAACAGAAGGATCGCAAGACCAATCTGCCAACAGAGAACAAATTTAGCCGCGATTTTGATTAGCTTTTGAATCTCGTCGAACTGTTTAGCCCCTAACATTCTCCCAACCATTGGCGGAATCGACATGGTAAGTGCAAGTACAACGACAATAGCAAAAAATTCGATACGAGAGGCCATCGCCCAACCGGCAACGGCAGCTGCTCCAAAACCGGCGATAATTTTCGTTGCCATCATAGAAGAGAGGGGTGGCAGAAGTTGGCTCATCATTGCAGGGGCCATTACTGCGTTTAGCTCTTTAATGGATTGCAGGATATTGAGATCGTGCCATGAAAAAGAGATCCAATGACGTTTAAAAATAGGGGGAAGAATGATACAAAAACCAATAGTGAACGAGACTATCGTCGCCCAAGCTGCACCGTTTAAGCCTAAGTTAAATTGAAAGATGAAAATAGGGTCAAGGATCATATTTAGGATACTGGTCGCCATCATCATTAAGCCCGGTAGTTTAGTATCACCGTTGGCACGACACACACTGTAAGCAAAATAGATCATAGCTCCTGCCCAGCAACTTGCTAACCATACTGGCCAATAACTATCGATTATGGTAAATACATTGGCTTCTGCGCCTAGTAGGTCAAGCAATAAACCTCGAGAGAACCAAATGAGTAGACACATGATGAATACCATTGCCGCGCCCAGCGAGAGAACTAATCCGGCAAGCTGCTTGGCTTTTTTTATTTGTTGAGCGCCTAATACTCGTGCGATTACAGCGGTTGTCGCAATGCCTAATCCAACTTGCAAACCAATAATGACCATCTGTAATGGCATGGTAAACCCTTGAGCAGCAAGAGGAAGTATTCCTAGTTGGCCGATAAAGGCACTATCAACTAATTGAAAGCTCATTAGAGAAAGAACACCAAACATCATTGGCCATGTCATTTGAAAAAGCTGTTTTGAGAGAGAAGGACTTGGCATGATTAAAAGGGTGCTCTAAAAGTATTGGTCGGCCATTGTACTGATTATAGAGCAAGACTCAAAGGCATGAGTGAGAATAGAGGAAGACTTTATGTCATAGCCGCATTTTCTTAATCATGAATAAAGAAATTACGGCTATGTTTTTTGAGGATTTTCTACGTTTTTAGATACTAGGAAGTAAGGACTCAGGCATTAGCGCATTGTATTTTGCTTCAAGTAATAAGGTATTTGCTTTAGCTATGTCTAGTGCAAAATAGCGGTCTTTATCATAAAAATCGACACGCTCACGAAGTATGCTCTTGGCTTCTTCAATACGTTCTGAACTCTTATTTGGTGATCTAAAGTCTAGACCTTGTGCTGATGCCAATAGCTCTACGGCTAATATTCCACGCGTATTCTCCGCCATATCCCCTAGGCGACGGCCGGCAAAGGTAGCCATTGATACGTGATCTTCTTGATTTGCAGACGTCGGTAAGCTATCAACAGAGGCTGGATGAGCAAGACTTTTGTTTTCACTAGCTAGTGCAGCCGCGGTAACCTGAGCAATCATAAAGCCCGAGTTTACTCCGCCATTATCAACTAAGAATGGAGGAAGTTTACTTAAGCCGCTGTCGATAAGAAGCGCCATTCTACGCTCTGATAAACTGCCTATTTCGGCAATGGCGAGAGCAAGGTTATCTGCTGCCATAGCAACAGGTTCTGCATGGAAATTACCACCAGAGATAATGTCACCATCATCAGCAAAGACTAAAGGATTATCTGACACTGAGTTGGCTTCTACTTCTAGTGTGTCTGCCGAATTTCTTATTTGCTGTAAGCAAGCGCCCATCACTTGGGGCTGGCAACGTAATGAATAGGGGTCTTGTACTCGTTCACAGCATTGATGAGAAAGACCGATCTCACTGTTTTGATCTAATAAATGACGATAACCTAAAGCGGCATCCATTTGACTACGATGGCCACGCACACGGTGAATTCGTGGATCAAACGGCTTACGGCTGCCAAGTGCGGCTTCTACAGACATGGCACCACATACGGTGGCTGCAGCATAAAGATCTTCAGCCGCAAATAAGCCTTCTAAAGCAAAGGCAGTAGAGGCCTGAGTTCCGTTGAGAAGTGCTAATCCTTCTTTTGGTGCGAGTGTTATTGGCTCTAATCCTGCTATTTCTAAGGCTTTTAGTCCTGAAATCACTTCGCCTTTATAACGAGCTTCCCCTTCGCCTAGTAAAACGGTACTCATGTGCGCTAAAGGAGCAAGATCACCAGAAGCACCCACAGATCCTTTTTTAGGAATGCACGGATAAACCTCTGAATTGACCAATTGTATTAATGCATTAACGACGGATGGGCGAATACCAGAATAACCACGTGAAAGACTGTTTACTTTAAGTACAATCATTAAGCGCACAGTGGCATCATTCATGAACTCACCGATGCCAGCAGCATGGGAGAGAACAATACTACGCTGTAGAGTTTCTAAATCTTCTTCAGCAATTCGAGTGTTTGCCAACAGACCAAAACCAGTGTTAATGCCATAGACGGTTTTATCTTCACGGATCACTTGAGCAACCACTTCGGCACTGGTCAGCATATCGGGCAATGCATCTGGACTTAATGATAGCTGAGTAGGATGGCGGCTAACTTCACGTAATTGTTTTAGAGATAACTTGCCTGGAATAATTTCTAATGAATACATAGTTCGTTTCTCGTTATGGTTGTGATACCAACTCGTGTCGCTAGGTTGGTATTCTTTATAATTATTTTTAAAATTGAAATGTAGAGTTTATGTCTGTTGGTTTTATTCTGGTAGCATAGGCAAATCCAAGCCTTGCTTCTTGGCGCAATTAATCGCGATGTCATAACCCGCATCCGCATGACGCATGACGCCGGTAGCAGGATCATTGTGAAGTACTCGACCAACACGCTCTGCCGCATCATCACTGCCATCACACACAATCACCATGCCTGAATGTTGAGAGAACCCCATACCCACACCACCGCCGTGATGCAGAGATACCCAAGTCGCGCCCGAAGCTGTATTTAATAGGGCATTTAATAGTGGCCAATCAGATACCGCGTCAGATCCATCCATCATGCCTTCGGTTTCACGGTTTGGACTGGCAACCGAGCCTGAATCAAGATGATCTCGACCAATGACAATCGGTGCTTTTAGTTCTCCATTTTTTACCATTTCATTAAAGGCTTTACCGAGACGTGCACGATCTTTTAAACCAACCCAACAAATTCGTGCAGGTAATCCTTGGAATTGAATACGTTCTCGCGCCATATCAAGCCAGTTGTGCAGATGTGGATTATCAGGAATGAGTTCTTTTACTTTTTGATCGGTTTTATAGATATCTTCTGGATCGCCAGAAAGGGCAGCCCAACGGAAAGGACCAATCCCTTCACAAAATAGCGGACGAATATAAGCAGGTACAAAACCCGGAAAATCAAAGGCATTAGCGATACCTTCTTCTAAGGCCATTTGACGAATATTATTACCGTAATCGACAGTTGCAGAGCCTGATTTTTGTAAATCCAGCATGGCTTGAACTTGAATTGCCATTGATTTTTTAGCCGCTGATACGACTACTGATTCATCTTCTAAACGCATTTCAACAGCATGTTCCATTGACCAACCTTGCGGAAGATAGCCGTTGAGAGGATCGTGTGCAGAGGTTTGATCGGTTGTTACATCAGGCACAATGCCGCGTTGAACAATTTCTGCATAAACATCAGCGGCATTTCCTAGTAAACCTACTGAGATTTGTGTTGCTGTCTGTTTTGCGTCTTCAATAATGGCAAGAGCTTCATCTAATGTGGTGGCTTTACGATCAACATAGCCAGTACGGAGACGATAATCGATACGCGACTCATCACATTCAACCGCAAGCATTGAAAAACCAGCCATCGTTGCGGCAAGAGGTTGTGCGCCACCCATACCTCCAAGTCCACCAGTAAGAACCCAGCGCCCTTGAGCCTTACCATCAAAATGTTGCTTTGCCATTGCAACAAAGGTTTCATAAGTCCCTTGAACGATGCCTTGAGATCCAATGTAGATCCAACTACCAGCCGTCATTTGACCGTACATCATCAAACCTTGCTTATCTAATTCGTTAAAGTGTTCCCAATTCGCCCAGTGAGGAACCAAGTTGGAATTGGCAATTAATACGCGTGGTGCATTAGTGTGAGTTTTAAACACACCAACAGGCTTTCCTGATTGCACCATTAAGGTTTCATCGTCTTCAAGGCGAGTCAGCACCTCTACAATTTTGTCGTAGCATTGCCAATTTCGTGCAGCACGACCAATACCACCATACACAACCAGAGCATGAGGGTGCTCTGCTACATCAGGATGTAAGTTATTCATTAACATACGAAGTGGGGCTTCGGTTAGCCAAGATTTCGCGGTGAGTGTTGTACCTGTTGGGGCAATAATAGTACGAGTCTCATCCAATCTAGGGTTAGATGGCGATGCATGTGTCATTGTTGCTCTCCTTGCGAGTTAATAGATCTAAAAATAAAAGCATTACGCTTTCATTCCATGAGTAATGGTCCAAGCGAGCCTTGCTGCTAAGCGTGCTGTTTGATTATCAATATCAAAATTAGGGTTAAATTCAGCCATATCAGCTAAGAGTAATTTAGACTTACCGTGATGATTTTTAGCCTTTAAAATATGACAGATTAGAGGCTCAATGATCTCAAGCGAAACCCCACGAACAGCAGGTGCGCTCACTCCGGGAGCCGTTGATGCAGGAAAAACATCGATATCTATCGTGAGATAAAGGTAGTCATTTTGGTCAATAAAATTGGATAAACCCCGTTGGATTGTCGGAAAATTAGCGTGCGTCATTTCTGTATCATCAAAATAAAGCACGCCCAGATCACCCGCTTTTTGGTAAAGAGCTTGAGTATTACTGCCTCGGTTTAATCCTAAGCAGGCGTAATTAAATGGCCACCCATTCGTTTTACAATATTGAGCGATTTGATGAAAAGGAGTGCCTGAGCTGCCAAGCTGCTGTTCTGATGAGACTTCAGATAAGTGTTCTTTTTGTGGTGGATTTCGTAGATCAAAATGTGCATCAAAGTTAATAATACCAATGCGTGGTGGCGTTTTTTGTTGGTTTGATTCAGCTATATTTTTTAAATGACGCGCAATGCCTTGAAAGGAACCCCACGCAATTTCATGACCGCCACCAAAAACAATCACTTGGTTGTGGTTAGCAAGGGCATGTTCAACATTATCACCAAGTTGATGCTGTGCTATTTCAAGTTCTGCATCATCACAGTAGACATCGCCCCCATCAAAAACGGCTTTATTATGATGCCAAGCTAAATTGGCTAAGGCGCGTCGAATGATTTGTGGAGCAGAATAAGCACCAATACGACCTTTGTTACGATAAACACCTTCATCACAAGCAAAACCAAGCAACATGATCCCGTCTGTGCTTGAACTCGTTGCTGCTGTAATTTTTTGATGCCAACGTAAACCGAGTTCACCATCTTCAAGATCAAGTCTGCCTGTCCAACTTGTCATGTCTATTAAGGTATTATTTTTCATAAGTGTCCTTACTATAAAAAACGTTACCATCAACCACCCGTGCAATAAGATCGGGAACGCCTAATCGATAGGAGAGTTCAGCAGGAGAGTCCAATTGCCAAAGTGCAAAATCAGCATCCATACCCACTTCAATCGTTCCGCGTGAGGCTTGCAATCCAAGAGCTTGAGCAGCATTGCAAGTTACGCCCCGTAAGGATTCTTCAGGTGTTAATTTAAATAAAGTGCAAGCCATATTCATCATGGTTCGAAGCGAAGCTATAGGTGACGTACCGGGGTTGAAATCAGTGGCAATGGCCATTGGAACTTGATGTTTACGCAGCAATTCAATCGGTGGGAGTTTGGTTTCTCGCAAGAAATAAAAGGCACCAGGTAAAAGAGTTGCTACGGTATTATTCTGTGCTAATGCTTTGACCCCATCTTCATCAAGGTATTCAATATGATCAACCGAAGAGGCGCCCATTGAAGCGGCTAATGCACTGCCGCCAAGATTCGATAACTGCTCAGTATGGCCTTTGATTTTTAGACCGTGCTCTAATGCAGCATTGAATACCCGCTCACACTGCGTAATCGAAAACCCAATCCCTTCACAGAAAACATCAACATGATCCGCCAATTTTTGTTTGGCAACGTGAGGAATAATGGTGTCACAAATTAAGCGAATGTAATCATCAGGACAATCTTTATATTCGGGAGGAAGGGCATGAGCAGCAAGCAGAGTGGCAGAGACTTTTATATCTGGTAATTCAGCAATGCGTTTGGCTACTCTAAGCATTTTGATTTCATCATCAAGCGTTAAGCCATAGCCTGATTTAATCTCCACTGTAGTGACACCGTCACGTTTTAAGCCTTCTAAGCGTTGTAATGCTAAATGATAAAGCTCATCTTCTGTAGCTCCACGAGTGGCATAGACGGTAGATAAAATCCCCCCCCCTTGTTTAGCTATTTCTTCGTAAGGTACGCCTTGTAACCGTTGCTCAAATTCATTAGCTCGATTACCTGCAAAAACAAGGTGAGTGTGGCAATCAATTAAGCCAGGAGTGACTAAAGCATTCGCACAATCAGTGACATCAGGATGGCCATGTAAAATATCAGAGTAAGATTTACCGACATATCCAATCTTGCCATTGGCCACGCCGATCATAACGTTTTCGATTACTCGATAGCCGTCATTTGTGTTGGGCGAATTAGCCTTTAATGTAACAAGATTCAGATTGGTAAAGACTCTGTCCATGGTAACAACCTCAATAGAGTTAATATGTATATACAAATAAATAGTCTTTTTTGAAATAAAATACAAGGTGGTATGTAATAAAGTTGTGATCAAAAATTAATTTCAGGCTCTTTTTATGTCTAAAATTGAGGTAAAACCAAGCTTACCCTTCACATCGGCTATGGTTAATATGTCTTTTTGCATGGTGTCATCAAATGGCAATTTAATATTAATTTAATCGGTATATTAGACCTAAATTAATCCAGAAAGAGTAATAACAATGACACATCACTTTAAAGATTATCGCGCATCACTTGAACGTTCATTTGCACACTCAGTTTCATGCCTAGAGTCTTTAGATGATCGACCTGTAGCTAAAGAAGTTACATCGCAAGATTTACGCAATTTAATTGGAGGGGAATTACCACTTCATACATCTGCACCCGAGAAAGTGATTGATGAAATGGCGGCGGCCTTAGATGCAGGCCTTATTGCTTCTGGAGGTCCACGCTTTTTTGGATATGCAATAGGTGGAACTTTTCCTGCATCGCTTGCTGCTGATTGGCTAGTAAGTGCTTGGGATCAAAATGTGCCATATTATGTTTCAAGCCCTGCAATGGCAGTAGCTGAAGAGACAGCCGCTGAATGGATGGTTGAGTTGTTAGGGCTTACCAAAGGCTCTGCTGTTGGTTTTACATCAGGTGCTCAGGAGGCAATTTATACCTCATTGATTACCGCTCGAAACTCTCTTTTAGATAAAGAAGATTGGGATGTTGCTACTAAAGGGTTGTATGGTTCTCCTCGTATTACGGTGGTAACAAGTGATCAGATCCATTCAACGATCAAGCGTGCATTATCAATGATTGGCCTAGGTATTGAAGATATTATTAAGGTACCAACAGATAAGAACTTACGTATTATTCCTAGTGAATTAAGTCGTGTTTTAGCTGAATGTGATGGACCAACACTGGTTTGTGCACAGGCTGGTTGTATCGATTCTGGGGCTTTTGACCCGTTTGATGATATTGCAGATGCGGTTGCTAATCATCAAAATGCTTGGCTACATGTGGATGGCGCAATTGGTCTTTGGGCTGCGGCAAGTGATAAACAAAAACACTTATTAAAAGGTATTGAAAGAGCAGATTCAATCGATACTGACGGACATAAATGGTTTAATATGCCATATGATTGCGGCATGGTAATTGTGAAAGATCCTGCAAAAATTACCTCAGCAATGGGGGGAAGCAACATGGGAGATTATCTAAATGACGCGATGGAAAAACCAGATAGAAATGCAATTAACTTTGGTATTTCAGCATCAAGACGTGCTCGTGGATTACCTGTATACGCGGCATTTAAATCGTTAGGCAAAGAAGGGATTGTTAAACATTTAGATAATTGCAGTGACTTAGCTAAACAAATGGCAGAGATTCTTTCTGAAGTTGAAGGGATTACTATTTTGAACGATGTGGTTTCTAACCGATTTTCTGCTCAATTTGGTATTGGTGATGATGATTATAGAAATGAAATTACTGATCGTGTAGTACACCGTCTACAAGAGGAAGGCTATCTTTACCCATCAACTTCTGGCTATAAAGGTTTGAAAACAATGCTATTCTCTGTACTTAATTACCATACATCAGAAGAAGATATTATTATGTCTGCGGATAAAATAATTCAAGCATATAATATTGAAAAAGCATTAATCTAGTTTAATAAAAAGCGCTGAGAAATTCAGCGCTTTTTCTAACTTGTTCATAATCTATTTATACTTTACTACGTGAGGTTAGCTTATATCGGTCACCAGGATGATATAAAAGAGCAACGCTAATTAATTTGTTTTCACTCCAAGTACGTCTATTAAGTAATAAGCAGGGCGTTTTATTATCCATACTTAAAAGGTCCGAAACATGGTTATTTGGGATGATGGCTTCAACAGAATGTTCAATATCACTTAAAGGACAAATTTGAACTAAGTATTCATTGGGTGTTTGAATACTAAAATCTTGTTTTAAATAATCGGTCACAAATAATGGATTAACCCAGCGTTCTTCTAATTGAATGGGAACGTCATTTTCGTAATGAACAATTTGAGTAAAGTAGACAGCCGTTTCGTTACGAACTCCAATTTTTAGCGCAACATTATCTCTAGCAATAACTTCTTCTTTTTTGATCACTTTACTACTGTACTGATGACCTCGCTGACGTACCTCAACCGCGATATTGCGAATTTCCATTAAAGGTGATTCGGCTTTTTTATGGCAAACAAAAGTTCCTAAGCGCGGTGTTCGTTTGAGTAGTCCATCAGTGACTAATTCTTTAATTGCTTTGTTTGCTGTCATGCGACTTACTGAAAATTCATCAGCCAGCTCGATCTCTGTTGGAATTTTATACCCGACAGGCCAAGTACGTGTTTGAATCTTTTCATTAAGATATTGCTTAATCTGTAGATAGCGTGGTTGTGACATAGGATTCGCTTTTTCAATTGACTATACAAATAAAAGCAATTTTTAGTCTGAGTTGCAAGTAAATTAATCAATACAGTGCTATTTATACGGACTAGCTAACGATAAGTAGATGAAAACTAGAATTATCAGGAGTACACTTCAAGCCGTATGATTCTAAGAATAAAATGGTAAAAACAACATATGCACTTATTAGATAGATTGAGTATTCGTCTTTATCATGATGAAAGACTGAAACAATATGCAGGTGATCATGCCAGATCATTAGGTTGGAATTCGACTGAATCTCAATTTTTACGTTTTAAAACCATAGCTAAAGCCGTTAATTTTGATGGCAAACGAGTATTGGATTTAGGTTGTGGTTATGGTGATTTTAAAACCTTTCTTGATATGAGTTGCACTGTGGAGTCTTATACCGGTGTTGATCAGCAGGGGAGTTTCATTAAACAAGCAAAAAAACATTTTGAGCATCAACATAATTGTGCGTTTATTAAAGGGGATTTTTCATCAACTAAGCTACCAATGGCAGATATTGTGGTGGCAAGTGGTTCTCTTAATTATCGAGCTCGTAACAAAACCTATCATGCAAAAGTAATTAGAACTATGTCTGAGAAGGCAGAAGAGGCCGTTGTTTTTAATTTATTAAACCGCCATCATTTTAAAGAAACCAATTTACTAGAAGCACATGATCCGCAGCAGGTGCTTAGTTATTGTTTAAGCTTATGCCCAAATTGTGAATTGATAGATGACTATGCAGATGAAGATTTTACAATCGTGATGCGTAAATTAAACTAAGTTAAGTTTATCGACAGTTAGAAACAAAAAATGGCGGATCAAAGTGATTCGCCATTTTTATTATATGATATTGAAGCTTTACGCTGATAAATGATTATTTAAAATCTAATAGCTCAACTTCAAAAATCAGTACTGAACCTGGCTGAATAGAGCCTGCAGAACGGTTACCGTAAGCTAAATTGCTAGGAATAAAGAAACGCATTTTTTGACCAACTACCATCAGTTGAACACCTTCTGTCCAGCCTTTGATTACTTGACCTAAACCAAATTCAATCGGCTCACCGCGCTCAACTGAACTATCAAATACGTTACCATCGATAGTGGTACCGTGGTAATGAACTTTAACTTTGCTCTTCGCTGTAGGATGCTCAGTACCTGTACCTTCTTCAAGTACAAGATATTGAAGACCAGATGCAGTTGTTTGAACACCTTCTTTTGTTGCATTTTCAGCTAAAAATGCGTTTCCAATTTCAATGTTCTCTTTTGCTGCTTTTGGGTTATTTACAAAGTGCTGAAACAGCATATAACCAACAACGATAAGCGCAATGGTAATGATAATTTTAGTCACGTTATTTCCTTATATTGGTATTAAATCAATTATTTTTCTAGTAGGTAACGAATAGTTTCAGCGATTTTCTTAGGATCATCATGACCACCAATTAATACGTTGTATTTACCGTTAACAACAAAAGTAGGAACAGAGCTAATACCTGATTGCTCAGAAAGCATCTTAGCATTATCTACTTTTTGAATAAGAATATCACGTTGCTCTTCATTAAAGTCGTAAGGGCTTGTTAAACCACGAGATGTGAACGCTTTTGCATAGGCTTCTTGTTGTTGAGTAAGCGTTGTACCTTCACCCATTTGGGTTGCAGCAAATAAGTCTTCCATAAAGGCGTGATCAGGAGTGCCATCTACTTGCATTTCTGCAGCGTAGTAGAACATAGCAGCAACATGAGCTGATTGATTAAATGTGATGTGCATTTTATCAATATCAGTGCCTGCTTCTTGGCTGATCACAGGTAAAAAGTTTTCCATGTTACGGCAGTGACCACAAGATAGGGCAAAAACTTCAGTTACTGGTGCAATTGAATCTGTAGGTAATGTGGTAGAAAGCACTTCATATTGAACGCCTTCTTTTGGTTCGTTAGTATCGCCACATGCTGTTAAAAAAAGAGCTGAAGAAAGAACAAGTAACAATGGTTTGATAATGGATTTCATGTGAATTCTCATAGGTTATTATTTCGAGTGAAAATAGCATGATTTTAAAAAAGTAGAAATAAAATAGGACAACAATTGTTGTCCTATTTAGTAAAACTATGTAAAGAAATTACGATGTTATACTTTACGCACTTGGATGATCATGCCCATTAGTGGGTGATCAATATAGTGAGTTTCACCACTGCGCATTTTACGTCTTTCTTCCATGCGGTAAGATTTTAAAAACTCTTTAATTTCAGTTTCCGGAGTTACGTCTTCTAAATGGCCTAACTGAACATCCGCATTTGGATCTTCAATTGCTGTCGCTTCAGTCGATAGTTCTGC
The DNA here is from genome assembly GCF_057368515.1 of Aliivibrio friggae. Lineage (NCBI taxonomy): Bacteria > Pseudomonadati > Pseudomonadota > Gammaproteobacteria > Vibrionales > Vibrionaceae > Aliivibrio > Aliivibrio friggae. The sequence goes on along the minus strand of NZ_CM170649.1, from coordinate 1,239,675 downwards.
GGTTTCCGTGGTTGTTACTTCGTCAGAAGAAGTAGAGGTTGTTTCTGTAATAACGTCTTTTTCTTCTTTTGGTGTGCTGACGATAAATTCGTGTTGACCAGGAACTTTAAGGTCTAAAATCGTATTTACGTATAGGTAATGTTGAACGTAAACCTGCATTGTTCCATCTAACTCAAGAAGAGGGCCAGAAGATGGTGTTGTTGCTGTTGTATCTGCCTCAAGAGTTTCTGAGCCTTCAATAAGCGCAGGTTTTGGTGCGTCTAAAGGAACCAGTGATAAATCAGCGTTTGCATCTTCAATAGTTCGACCATCAGCAACAAAACGATCAGAGAAATCTTGTCCTGCTTGAATATGGAAAATAGGAGAACGAGATGAGCCTGAATCACCTTGGCGCCAAGCAACATGTACTAACGGCTTAAATCCAGCGTGATTTTGCAGTTTAGTATAAGCTTCATTTAACTTATAGTAGCCAGAAGGAAGTAGTGATGCACCATTACTATTCATCATCTTTTTATCGCGATATGAGAAAGCACGATCTAAATTGATAGGCGCAAGAATGTCAGGCCAAGATTCTTGATAAGAAGATGGCTCAACATTGCGTTTAAAAATGATGACTTCGACGTCAAATTGACGAGCAAAAGAAGGCCAGCTTGCCAGTAAAATTAACGCGTAAATTATTTTTTTCATTCAAACTCCAGTGAAATGGTTCTTTAAAGTCTTGGTTGTCCATAATCAAGACCAAAAATTAGTATTTTCTTATTATTTAAATCTAATAGTTAGATTCTATTTTCGTAAAACAATTTGAGCAAGTCCATTACGTATTTAATTCGCACTTGTCTCTCAGTTAAGTCTTTTATAAATTTAACCTTAGTTGGGCCATCTAGCGCAAAGCCTGTTGGATCTTTTTGTAATAATGACACAAGGAACATAGGGTTTATGTCAGCGGTAGGTTCAAATTCAATGTAACCACCATTTCCATGAGCCTCTAATTTCTTCACTTTTAATGAAGCTGCTAACATTTTAACTTCTGAGCTGACTAATAATGTTTGAGTCGCTTCTGGTAATGATCCAAAACGGTCAATGATTTCTACTTTTAGTTCATCTAATTCGCCATTGTCTGAAACACTCGCAATACGTTTGTAGAGCGACAAGCGAGTATTGACATCAGGGATGTAATCTTCAGGAATTAATGCTGGCAAACGAAGTTCGACTTCTGTTTGTTCTCGCAATAAATCATCTAACGATGGCTCTTTACCTTCTTTTAATGCTTCAACTGCTTGCTCAAGCATTTCCATGTAAAGGGTAAAGCCAACAGATTGAATTTGACCACTTTGCCCATCACCTAATAACTCACCGGCACCACGGATCTCTAAATCGTGAGTAGCAAGAGTAAAACCGGCACCTAAGTCTTCCAGTGAAGCTATCGCATCCAAACGTTTTCTTGCATCTTTACTCAATGCTTTTGGATGTGGCGTCAGTAAATACGCATACGCTTGGTGGTGTGAGCGACCCACACGACCACGCAGTTGGTGTAATTGTGCTAAACCGAGTTTATCGGCGCGATCCATGATAATGGTGTTGGCAGTTGGAACATCAATACCGGTTTCAATGATCGTTGTACAAACAAGAACATTAAAACGCTGATGATAAAAGTCACCCATGATGCGTTCTAATTCACGTTCACGCATTTGACCATGAGCTAAGGTGACACGAGCTTCTGGGATCAGCTTTTCAATCTCTTCAGCGGCGTTCTGAATCGTTTCTACATTGTTATGCAGGACATACACTTGTCCACCACGTTTGATCTCACGAAGAATCGCTTCTTTGATCACGTCATCCGCTTTTTCACGCACAAATGTTTTAATCGCTAATCGACGAGCCGGTGGTGTTGCGATGATTGATAAATCGCGCATGCCACTCATTGCCATATTCAAGGTTCTTGGAATTGGCGTTGCGGTTAGCGTTAGAATATCTACGTCTGAACGCATCGCTTTTACTTTTTCTTTTTGACGGACACCAAAACGGTGCTCTTCATCCACAATTAGTAAACCAAGATCTTCAAACTTGATACTGTCTTGCAGTAATTTGTGAGTTCCGATTAAGATATCCACTTTGCCTTCCGCAGTGGCAGCTAATATTTCTTTTTGCTCTTTGGCTGATTTAAAGCGAGACAACACTTCCACTCGAATTGGGAAGTTAGCAAAACGATCTCGGAAATTCTCAAAATGCTGCTGAGCAAGTAGAGTGGTAGGAACTAATACCGCCACTTGTTTTTCGTTGTGTGTTGCTAAGAATGCTGCACGCATGGCAACTTCTGTTTTACCAAAACCTACATCACCACAAACGAGACGATCCATCGCTTTAGCTTGGCACATATCGGATAGCACATCGTTAATGGCGATTTCTTGGTCATGCGTTTCTTCAAACGGGAAGCTTGATCTAAAATCAGCGTAGGCCTCGCGATCTTGTTTAAAAGCAAAGCCCGGTTTAATTGCTCGTTTAGCATAAACATCCAGTAACTCTGCTGCAACATCACGTACTTTTTCGGCTGCTTTACGACGTGCTTTGCTCCACGTATCACTGCCCAGTTTGCTGATAGGGGCAGTTTCATCGGCTCCTGCTGAATATCGACTGATCAGATTTAATGATGAAACAGGAACATACAGTTTGGTTTCATTGAGGTATTCCAACATCATATATTCCGCTGGCATATCACCAACGTCTAACGTTTGAAGCCCCATGTAACGGCCAATACCGTGATCAATGTGAACCACTGGCTGACCAATTTTTAATTCAGCGAGATTACGGATCAGTGTATTGCTGTTTATTGATTTGTTATCACCACGACGGCGACGTTGAATTACTCGCTCACCCAGTAAGTCACTTTCACAAATAAAAGCAACGCATGGGTTTTGAAGAATAAAGCCGTGTTCAGCCGAGCCAATCACTAACGTGGCTTTATTTTTATGTGCGACGGCATCTTTCATTGAATTACAAATCGCAGGCTTTAGCTTAATACGTGCTAATAATTCAAGGAGGGCTTCACGGCGACCTTCAGATTCAACTGAGAAAATAACCTGACCACTGAATTTCTCATAGAATTGACGAAATTGAGCGAAGGGTTCTTTGTTTTGATGCTGAATTGCAATTTCTGGCAACTCAAGTAAATCTGGATTAAAACGACCTGCTTTTTCTATTTCGGCTTCTTTAGATAATTTAACTCGTGGATATTGTTTGAATAAACCAAACATATCCGCCGTTTGAAGCCACAGCTCGTTTACAGGTAGAAGAGGGCGTAGTGGATCCACTCGACGCTGATCATAGCGGTATTCAGCATCCGCTAAGAAATCATTGGCTGCTTTTTCTATATCACCAATAGTAACCAGTAATGTGTTATCTGGTAGATAATCAAACAGAGTTTCCGTTTCATCAAAGAACAGTGGCTGCCAATATTCTATACCTGCAGGCCAAGCGCCTTTGCTGATCTGTTGGTAAACCGATTCTGGCTCACGACGAGCATCAAAACGTTGGCGCCAGCGAATACGGAAATCTTCAATCGCTACATCATCAGTAGGGAACTCATGAGCAGGAAGTAGATTAATGGATTTTACTTCTTCAATCGTACGTTGGTTTTCTGGGTCAAACTGACGAATGGTGTCAATTTCATCATCGAAAAAATCAATTCGATAAGGGTGTGCATTACCCATTGGGAATAAATCAAGAATAGATCCACGACTTGCGTATTCACCGTGGCTCATGACTTGGTCAACGTGTAAATAACCGGATTTTTCTAGCTGTAATTTTAGCTTATCAAACGATAGACGATCACCGACGTTTACAACCAATGCGTGCTTGTGCAAGAAAGATTGTGGTGATTGACGTTGTAATAAGGTACTAACAGGAACGATTAGCGTGCCATCTTTTTGCTGAGGTAAGTGATATAGGCGCGATAAACGGTCAGAAATAATGTCCTGATGCGGAGAAAAACTGTCGTAAGGAAGGGTTTCCCAGTCAGGAAAAACCTCGACTGAATGTTGGCTAAATTGATTAATTTCATTCTGTAAACGAAACGCCAATTGCGGCTCAGTAACCGCAACCACGACAGGGCCAGTGTGTTGTTGCTCAATCTCTGCAATCGCAAGTGCTAGAGAAGAACCCGTAAGATTACCAATTGAGCGTGTATCATTGGCTTTCGTTGGTAACGGTAATGACAGTAAGTTTTTTATAGGCATCAGGATATTCAATTATTAGGTTAAGTTGCGTTCTTGAGCACGAAGTTTAAGCACTTTTTGTTGTTGAAACAGAGCGGCTTTGATCAGTAAATCTTGATCGATATCACGAAGAAGCTCATAAGCCATTTCAATACTATAGCCTGTTTCAGTTTCGGTGCATTGAGTCACCGTAGCATAGCAGTAAATCGCTGATGGCGGATGCTCAAGAAAGAGTTTTACTTTGGCTTTTTGAGTTAAATTGAGTGCTGTCTTACTTTCAAAAGTAAATTTACTCGCACCAAAGCTCGACGTTTTATAGCGATAAGCTTCATCATCTTGTTGAATTAACAAATATGACAGCAGTAGATTCAGTTTTTGATTCTGATTTTTTAAATAGTTAGCAAGACGTTTACCATCATCTAACTTCAAGAAAGAAAGCTCGTTCTCAGAGAGGTCATCAATAGAACTGCACTCTTGAGCAACTCGAAATGGGGCTGGGATCTCACGTTCAAACGTTTCCATGTTTGGCAGTATCGCGTCTATAGCAAGCGGTTCTACATTAACTGTTAAATCGTAGTGAACCGAAAAGTATTCATCGTGTGACATAAGCGTCCCTCTATTTATTATTTACTGATTATGGCGAAGTCACTGGGTATCAGCAAGTGTTTAATCGGTAAGTATGATGAACAAAAGAGCAAAAAAAGGAATAAATACCAGTATTTTACGTGATAGACTGTATTCATTATTATAGCTTCAAAAAGCATGATTGAGAGAATTTATGTTTCATCCAGTATCAGTATTTATAGGGTTGCGATATTTAAGAGGACGTTCTGGCGATAGGTTCAGTCGTTTTATCTCTTATATGTCTACCGCAGGCATTACTATTGGCGTGTTATCGTTAGTGACGGTGTTGTCTGTGATGAATGGGTTTGAAGCTCAACTAAAAGATAGGATCCTTGGTGTACTACCGCAAGCGGTGATATCAACGGTGGATGATCAAATCACGCCCTCTGAGGATGACCGCGATTATGTTGCAAGCTTGCCTCATGTTACTCAAGTAACGCCTGTGGTTCGTGGTGAAGCGATTATTCAAAGCGCAAAAGGGTTAAGTGCGGGTATGCTTGTTGGTATTGACCCAGATGAATATGACCCTATTGCATATGATTTAATTTCAGGCAATGTTCGTCAACTTAAAGCGGGTGAATATGGCATCTTTCTTGGTTCAAAGTTAGCGCGTGAGTTGAGCGTTCGTTATGGTGATACGGTTCGTATTATGGTGACAAATGCAAGCCAATATACGCCACTAGGCCGTATTCCGAGCCAGCGTAATTTTAAAGTTGTGGGCGTATTTAATACGGGTTCTGATGTCGATGGCCAATTAATGGTCGCGAACATTCAAGATACCGCCCGTTTGATGAAACTTAAAAAAGGCAACATTACGGGGTGGCGTTTATTTTTCGACGACCCATTCCAAGTGACTGAATTAGCAAAACTGCCTTTAGAAAATGATATGACATGGAGTGATTGGCGTGATCAACGTGGTGAATTATTCCAGGCGGTAAAAATGGAAAAAAACATGATGGGTCTAATGCTAGGCCTTATTGTGGCGATCGCGGCGTTTAATATCATTTCTGCACTTATTATGGTGGTAATGGAAAAACAAGCGGAAGTAGCGATATTAAAAACGCAAGGTATGACGAGTAATCAAGTGCTTTCTATCTTCATGGTTCAAGGGGCGAGCAGCGGTGTGATTGGTGCCATTGTTGGTGGCACGTTAGGTGCATTATTTGCCAGTAATATTAATGTTATTCTTTCTACACTTGGATTATCGTTATTTACTGTTGGTGGATCTTTGCCAGCACAGGTTGAACCATTACAAGTGTGCGTAGTCATTATTCTAGCAATTTTATTAAGTTTATTAGCGACCGTATTCCCATCTTATCGAGCGGCAGTCGTACAACCAGCAGAGGCATTAAGATATGAGTAATCCATTATTAGTTTGTCAGGGTATTCGTAAGGTTTACCAAGAAGGCACAATGGAAACTGAAGTGCTAAAGGGTGTTGATTTTCAGATTAATGAAAGTGAATTAGTGGCGATAGTCGGTTCATCTGGCTCTGGCAAAAGTACATTACTGCACATTCTTGGCGCACTTGATGAGCCCACAGCAGGAACGGTACATTTTCAACAAAATGAACTGACAAAATTGAGTGCGAATAAGCAAGCAAAAATCCGTAATCAACATATTGGATTTGTGTATCAATTTCATCACCTTCTGTCTGATTTTAGCGCGTTAGAGAATGTGGCGATGCCGTTGTTAATTGGTGGTATCCATAAGAAAGAAGCCGCACTACGTGCAACAGAATTACTTGAGAAAGTTGGATTAGCTCATCGTATTGAACATCGTCCTTCTGAACTGTCAGGTGGTGAGCGTCAACGTGTAGCGATTGCTCGGGCGTTAGTTAACAAGCCTGCTTTAGTGCTTGCTGATGAACCAACAGGTAACTTGGATCATAAAACAGCATTGGATATTTACAATTTAATGCGCGAATTGAATCAAGAGTCAGGTACTGCATTCTTAGTGGTGACACATGATAATGAATTGGCAGCGAAACTGGATAAGCAACTAAGCATGCAAGATGGCCGTTTTATTACTGAAACAGTTCGTTCTGCATTAAGCCAAGAGCAGGAGGCGTAATGTTTTCACCGCTTTCTCTTTTTATTGGTGGTCGTTTTGCGCGAGCTAAACAGCGCAACAAGATGGTGTCGTTTATTTCGATTTCATCCACACTTGGTATCGCTATTGGTGTGGCAGTGATCATCATTGGCCTTTCTGCAATGAATGGTTTTGAGCGTGAGCTGCAAAATCGTGTGCTTTCTGTTATTCCACATGCTGAGCTTGAAGGGGTTAAAAACCCAGTATCTGATTGGCAAACCATGATGATCCAAGCTAAGAAGCACCCAAAGGTTACTGGTGCTGCACCCTATGTGCGATTTACCGCCTTACTTGAAAGAGGCAGTAAATTAAAAGCGGTTGAAGTTCGAGGTGTTGAACCTATATTAGAAGGAGCGGTTTCTAAACTACCTGAGTATATTGATAACGAGGCATGGAAAGCGTTTGAAGCGAACCAGCAAAGCGTTATTTTAGGCAAGGGCGTTGCGGATACATTAGATGTAAAAGTTGGAGATTGGATCACGGCGATGATCCCTGATGAAAATGCAAGTAAGCAACTTCGTTCTCCAAAGCGTCAACGTTTGCAAGTGGTTGGACTATTGTCTTTAGGTGGGCAAGTTGATCATGGTTTAGCGATTGTTCCTCTAAAAGATGCTCAGCAGTATATTAATCTAGGTGACAGTGTCACGGGTGTGTCATTACAAGTCAGTAGTGTTTTAGATGCTCAAAATATTGTCCGCGAAGTAGGGGGAACATTAACCGAGTATGTTTATTTACGCAGTTGGGTTCAGAAATACGGTTACTTATACCGAGACATTCAATTAGTTCGTTCAATCATGTACCTAGTTATGGTTCTCGTTATTGGGGTTGCTTGTTTTAATATCGTATCAACTCTAATGATGGCCGTGAAAGATCGCTCTGGTGACATTGCTATTTTAAGAACCATGGGTGCAAATGACGGTTTAATTAAACGTATCTTTGTATGCCAAGGGATATTCTCAGGTGTGACAGGCAGTTTAGCAGGCTCTGCATTAGGTTCGTTTGTTGCCTTAAATTTAACACCTATGATTAAAGGGTTAGAGTCACTGATTGGTCATCAGTTCTTATCTGGTGATATTTATTTTGTTGATTTTTTACCCTCTGAGCTAGTTTGGAGTGATGTCGCTATTGTGACAGCGACGGCGATATTTTTAAGTGCCATCGCGACTTGGTATCCTGCAAGAAAGGCAAGCCAGTTACATCCTGCAGCGGTGTTGAGCTCTAAATAACCCCCACAGATAGATAGTTATATTCATCAGGCCCCTAACTAATTAGGGGCCTTTTTTATGTAAAGTAAAAATACCGACTATAATATATAAAACGTGAGTGTTTTATTGATATTAATAGATTGGGATAAAAAGAATGAACCCTTGTCTTTAGAGGTAATGCTATGAATACAAATATTAATAGTAGAGTTCATGGTTATATTATTGGTGATGATATCCCAATAGATAATAAAGAAGGTCAGTTTATTCATGTTAATGATTATGAAGAATTAACATTATCAGAACCATCGATTTGTATATTATCTCTTTCGCCAGTAGCGCAAAATAAAGCCTTATTACATTTACATAGTAAGCAGCCTATTTGGAACTGCCAAGTCTACGTTCTGCAAGAGAGTACATTAAGCCCATATTTATCAGATGGAATTTTAGAACCTAATGAGGTTGTCGATAAGTGGGAGATACATCAGGAAAAATTAACCTTAATAAAAGAAGAACCACTTGATAAATTACTTGCGTGGCTGTGGCTAGGGTCTCAACGACGATTGGCACCGCTTTGTCAGAGTGAAAGACAAGATCTTTATTATTATCCGTTGATGCAATGCTATTCAGGAGAAGACAATAGCCCTTATACATATTTTCAGTTAGAGGAAAAGCGAGGGTATTTAGAGCGAGAAAAGACGATAGATAAAGTGAGGTTATGCTCCTATTGTCATAGTGGGCATTTAAACTATATTGAAACCTGTCCTGATTGCAAAAGCACTAATATCGAAGAAATGGTATCTCTGCACTGTTTTACTTGTGGGCATATCGCTGAAGAGAGTCAATTTACCCAACAAGATAAACTCGCTTGTCCGAATTGTTTAACTCAATTGCGTCATATTGGCGTTGATTATGATCGACCTTTAGAGCGATATAAATGTGAAGAATGCAAGTTGCTATTTTCTGAATCAGTCGTACGTGCTCGCTGTTTATCTTGTTCTTTGGTTAATGAGACTAATGAATTAATCGCTCGAAAAATTAATCAATTTCGAGTAGGAGAACAAGTTAAAAGCTTAATGATGTATGGCCGAAGACCGTTAGATCAAGAGCTAAAATTAAATGGGCTTATAGATCAGAAATCGTTTCATAACTTATTAAGTTGGGTAAATAAGCTTGCGATAAGGCATCAACAGAGCCATTTATTGTTAGGAGTAAAGCTATCAGGTATTGAGGAATATTCTCAACAGTTTGGTGAAATAAAACGGCTGCAATTGATTGAAGAAATATCGAATCATTTTAATCGACTACTGCGCGATACTGATATTTGTTGTCATTATAGTTCTGAAATAATGTTGCTATTGATGCCAATGACTCCAATTGATTCTTACTCCATTATAGAAAGCAAAATTGAGAAAATAGCCAATGATATAGAGTCAGAATTGATAACACTGAATGTGTATTTATGGCAATTGCCTAGTACTTCATTAAGCGATAATGCACCTTCTTGGTTAGCTCAGTTGATTAAGGGTAACTCGCATGAATGAATTTCAATATATTTTGCATACGCTTACCGGAACGTTAGGGACTTATTTTGAATTAATTCTTACTTTTCTTCCTATCATGTTAGCTATTGAAGTCCCCTTGTTGCTTTTTGTATTTATTGGGGTGTTATTTTGGTCAAGAGAAGCAAGTAATACCTATTTAAGTTCAACACCATCAATGAGTTTTATTATTACCTGCTATGGAGAAGGTGATGAGATTACTAAGACGATTGATACCTTAGTTGAGCAAAGATATTCGGGTTTGATTGAAATTCTGATTGTGATTGATGGTGCAGAGCAGAATTTATTAACTTATCGTGCTGCTATTAAAGGACAGAAACGTCATCACTTAAGAAAAGATAGAGCGATAAAAGTATTACCAAAATGGCAGCGTGGAGGAAGAGTATCTACATTGAACGCAGGTCTATCTGAAGCTAAGTACGATCTGGTTGTTAATGTAGATGGTGATACCTCTTTTGATAATAATATGGCGTGTCAATTAGCCATGTCATTTTCTGATCCTAATGTCGTCGCTTGTGGTGGGGCGTTAAGAGTTCGAAATAGACAAGATAGTTTTTGGGCAAGAATGCAGTCACTTGAGTACATGATGTCGATGCAAACAAGTAAAACAGGGATGGCAACGTGGGGCCTGCTTAATAATATATCAGGCGCATTTGGGGCATTCAAAAGACCAATGCTAAAACAAATAGGTGGATGGGATACGCATACCGCTGAAGATCTCGACCTTACTTTTCGCCTAAAGCAATATAAAAAACGCTATCCTGATATGCGACTTAATTTTTCTCCACAAGCAATTGGTCATACTGATGTTCCTTCAACGCTACATTCTTTACTGTTACAAAGATTACGTTGGGATGGTGATTTGTTATTTCTGTACTTACGTAAGCACCGAAGAGGGTTAGCTCCTAATTTATTAGGGTGGGGAAGCTTCTTATATATTTTAGTTTATGGGGTACTTCAAACTGTGTTGTTACCTCTAATTATGACACTTTTTAATGTCTATCTTTTTTTATTTTATCCGACAACAGTCGTACTCGCGGTATTAAGTTGTTTGTATGTCATTTATTTTTTGTTCATTTCACTTACCTTTATTGTCTATTTAGCATTAATTTCAGAAAGAGTAAAAGAAGATAGAGAGATGGTACTTTGGCTATTTATCTATCCATTCTATGCATTGTTTATGAGAGTCGTTACCGCCTTTGCGATGATTAATGAAGTGGTTAGGAGGGGCCATGAAGAGTCAAGTATGGCTCCATGGTGGGTACTTAAACGAGGTAAAAGGTTTTAACGATTATGAAAGTTAAATTTCACTTAGAGAAAAGCCAAAAACCGACGACTGAACATGGTATGAAGGTGGTATATGGTACCGCTAAGCGAGGGGGGTATCGCTTTCGCTGGTATTTGATTTTAGCGATTATATTAAGCCCTATTTTTCTTATAATTTACACTTATGCTAAACAATATCTATTCATTACTGCTCCTGGAGTGATAACTACGGGTCCAGTAGTCATTACTGCGTCTCAGAATGGAATAGTTAAAAAGATAGCCGTAGATGAAAATGAATTTGTACTTGAGGAGCAATTGCTTATACAACTTAAAGCTCCCGTTTTAGAGAAAGAAGTTGCTTTTGTTAAAGAGGAATTATTACGTTTAAATGAGGCGAAAGAAGGAAGGGATGAAGAGGATTTATCACCTTACTACGCAGCAATTACGGCAGCTAAGCATAACTTACGAAAAGTCACTAAAATTAAATTGAATTACGACCAATATGCTCAGGAAGGAAAGGTGTCACAAGTAGATTATGCGGCTATTATTGGGATTTATAATACCTCACAGAGCTCATTAACAAGTGCCTACATTGCTTTGAATCAAGCTAAAATTGCTCAAAAACAGAGAGAGTTAGCTGGCGGTATTGCTCAAGTCACGAGAACGTTAAATCAAAGTCTAACAACAAAAATGAACCAATTAGAAGCATTAGCAATTAAAGCACCTTATATGGGGCTCGTTATCGATATTAATGCACTTGAAGGGCAGCGAGTGAGTATCGGAGACTCGCTTGTAACGATTTCTCCTGATGTCGCCCCATTTGTGATCAGTTATTTAGAGCCTAAGCATATAGACAAAGCTAAATTAGGAACCTTAGTGAGTGTTGTGCTTCCTAGTGGGCAGAAAGTGAAAGCAAGGGTAGCGCAATCAATAGGGTTAACGTCTAAGTTACCTGCACAATTAGCCAAACCTTTTGAAGGGGCGAAAGCATTACTAAAGGTGAAAATTACCTTTTTGGGCGGGCTACTAGAGAGCGAATGGGTAGAAGGGATGCCAGTAGAGATTTATTTTTAATTTAGAATAAAAAACCGATAGATTATATAAATTAGGAGGTTTATACCCTTTTACTTTATGTGGTTACTCTGTTGTTAGGTTTTACCTATTGATATAATAATTAAAATTGATTAGAAATTCGAAAAGATTTTCTCTATTATACGCGCATACTTTACTGTGTATCGGATAGAGAAATAATGACAATTTCGGACAACAATACCATCGTAATTTTTGGAGCTTCGGGAGATCTTACTTTCCGCAAGCTTATTCCTGCTTTGTATCATCTGTACGCGAGTAATCAACTTTCAGAATCTTTTTCAATCTTAGGCGTGAGCCGCTCTCAATATGACGATGAGTCGTATCGTGAAAAGATGAAAAAATCACTGCAAGAGATGGAAAAAACAGATCCAGAAACGCTTATTGCATTTTGTGAGCATTTACATTATCAAGCGGTAAATACCTCAGATGTTGATGATTACAGTAAACTGGCTGTTAAGTTAGACTTATTGGCTGACAAATACCAACTTGAGCAACAGAATACGCTTTTTTATCTAGCAACTCCGCCAAGCCTTTACGGTGTTATTCCAGCTTGCTTGGCGACTCATGGTCTCAACGATGAATCTAATGGCTGGAAGCGTCTGATTATTGAAAAACCATTCGGATATGATCTTGAATCAGCACAAAGCCTTGATAAAGAAATTCATAACCATTTTCAAGAACACCAAATTTACCGCATTGACCATTACCTAGGTAAAGAAACCGTTCAAAACCTACTTGTTCTTCGTTTTTCAAATGCGATGTTTGAACCGTTATGGAACCGTAATTTTATTGATTATGTTGAAATCACTGGTGCGGAATTCCTTGGTGTTGAAGAACGTGGTGGCTATTACGATGGTTCTGGTGCCGTTCGTGATATGTTCCAAAACCATTTGCTACAAGTATTAGCAATGGTAGGCATGGAACCACCTGCTCAAATTAACGCTGATTCGATTCGTGATGAAGTGGTTAAAGTTCTTCAATGCCTTAAACCGCTTGAAGAAGATGATTTGCGTAAAAACCTTGTGTTAGGTCAATACACTGCATCTGATGTACGTGGCCAACAGTTAGCGGGTTATCGTGAAGAACATGGTGTTGCCGATGATTCTCGAACAGAAACTTACATCGGTTTAAAAGCTTATATCAATAACTGGCGTTGGAATGGTGTTCCTTTCTATGTTCGTACTGGTAAGCGTTTACCGACCCGAGTAACAGAGATTGTTATTCACTTTAAACAAACCCCACATCCAGTCTTTGGTCAGAATGCGCCTGAGAATAAGTTGATTATCCGTATTCAACCAGATGAAGGCATTCAGATGAGCTTTGGCTTAAAAGAGCCTGGCGCTGGTTTTAAGGCAAAAGAAGTTAAGATGAACTTCTCATATGCTGACTTGCAAGAAACTCAAATGCTTACTGCGTATGAACGTCTATTGCTAGATGCACTGAATGGCGACGCAACGTTATTTGCTCGTACTGATGCAGTGGAAGCGTGTTGGAAATATGTTCAACCGATTTTAGACTTTAAACAAGATCCTCAATCTTTGTTTGGATATGCCTGTGGTACTTGGGGACCACAAGAAGCGGATGAGCTTTTACAAAGAGATGATCGTGCATGGCGTTTCCCATGCAAAAATTTAACAGATACGGATTACTGCGAATTATGATCAATCACAAAATTTTTGCTACACCTGAGCTAGTTGTTGAAAACTTAGCAAATGAAATGAAAGCGTATAGTGAGCAGGGTAAAGCTGTTCATATTTCACTTTCTGGCGGAAGTACGCCTAAAATGCTGTTCAAATTGTTAGCACAAGCACCATATGCAGAAGGCATTCAATGGAATAACTTACACTTTTGGTGGGGTGATGAGCGTTGTGTTGCCCCTGATGATGCTGAGAGTAATTTTGGTGAAGCTAATACATTACTTTTCACTAAAGTAAATTTACCAGCAGAAAATATTCACCGCATTCGTGGTGAAGATGAACCTGCGGTAGAAGCGGAGCGTTTTGCTAAAGAAATGGCAGACGTGATCCCATCTGAAAATGGCACGCCAGTTTTTGATTGGATTTTATTAGGTGTTGGCGCTGATGGCCACACTGCTTCATTGTTCCCTGGTGTGACTAATTACCAAGATGAGAACTTGTCTGTACTGGCTTCTCATCCTGAGTCTGGTCAAATCCGTGTTTCTAAAACGGCAAAAGTTTTAGAAGCCGCAAAGCGAATCAGCTACCTAGTATTAGGTTCTGGCAAAGTTGAGATCGTTAAAGAAATTCATACGACACCTGCTTCAGAGTTGCCTTATCCGGCAGCAAAAATCCAGTCTACAACTGGTGAAACAGAGTGGTTCCTCGATTCAAATGCAGCAAGCGCTATCGCATAATCGCGAATAGCCGCAAGGAGAGAAAATAATGAAAGGTGATATCGGTGTAATCGGCCTAGCAGTAATGGGTCAAAACCTTATCTTAAACATGAACGACCACGGCTTCAAAGTTGTTGCTCATAACCGTACTGCTGCAAAAGTAGACGAGTTTCTAGAAGGTCCAGCTAAAGGAACTAACATTGTTGGTGCTTACTCTCTAGAAGAGCTAGTTGAGAAACTAGAAGCGCCACGTAAAGTAATGCTAATGGTACGTGCTGGTGATGTTGTTGATACGTTCATCGACAAGCTTGTACCACTTCTAGACAAAGGTGACATCATCATTGATGGTGGTAACACTAACTTCCCAGATACTAACCGTCGTGTAGCTGCTCTTCGTGAGAAAGGCATTCACTTTATCGGTACGGGTGTTTCTGGTGGTGAAGAAGGTGCTCGTTTCGGTCCTTCTATCATGCCTGGTGGTTCTCCAGAAGCTTGGGAAGCGGTTAAGCCTATCTTCCAAGGTATCTCTGCGAAAACTGATGCAGGTGAGCCTTGTTGTGATTGGGTTGGTAACGACGGTGCTGGTCACTTCGTTAAGATGGTTCACAATGGCATCGAATACGGTGACATGCAGCTTATCACTGAAGCATACCAGTTCATGAAAGATGGTCTTGGTATGAATTCTGACGAAATGCAGGCTGTATTTGCAGATTGGAATAAAACTGAGCTAGACAGCTACCTAGTAGAAATCACCGCTGACATCCTTGGTTACAAAGATGAAGATGGTGAAGCACTAGTTGAAAAGATCCTAGACACAGCAGGCCAAAAAGGTACTGGTAAGTGGACTGGTATCAACGCGCTAGATATGGGTATCCCACTAACGCTAATCACTGAATCTGTATTCTCTCGTTGCCTATCTGCTCTTAAAGATCAACGTGTTGAAGCTGAAGTATTATTCGGTAAGACAATCGCTCCAATTGAAGGCGATAAGCAAGAGTGGGTTGATGCAGTTCGTCAAGCACTACTAGCATCTAAGATCATCTCTTACGCTCAAGGTTTCATGCTAATGCGCGAAGCGTCGAACGAAAATGGTTGGGATCTTAACTACGGTAACGTAGCTCTAATGTGGCGTGGTGGTTGTATCATCCGTTCTGCATTCCTAGGTAACATTCGTGATGCTTATGAAGCAAACCCAGAGATCGCATTCTTAGGTTCAGATGCTTACTTTAAAGGCATCCTAGACAACTGTATGGGTGCATGGCGTAAAGTAGCAGCTAAGTCTATGGAATCTGGCATCCCAATGCCATGTATGACTTCTGCACTTACGTTCCTAGATGGCTACACAACAGCGCGTCTTCCTGCGAACCTTTTACAAGCTCAACGTGATTACTTTGGTGCTCACACTTATGAGCGTACTGACCGTCCACGTGGTGAATTCTTCCACACAAACTGGACTGGTACAGGTGGTAATACAGCATCAACAACTTACGACGTGTAATATACGTAAAGTAGTTATTGAAATCTGATAAAAAGCCCTTAGCTAATAATAAGTTAAGGGCTTTTTTGTATCTGTCGATCTGTGTTTTTTCTAAGTGGAAACAATTTAAATAATGCGTTTGCGTCGATATCTTTTGACACAGTAACCGCTAACAAAGCTACCTACTGCAATTGCTAAAGTAATTACAGGAGCTGCCATTAAGGCCATCGTTATGTACTTAGACAATTTTTCTGGTAAAAATGAAAGAGAGTAACCAAAACCAGTTAACAACAAAATCCAAATAACGGCACTCATCCATGCGAAATAATGGAAGCGAGATGCTTTCTGCATTCTTAATCCCATCATTAACGGCAAAAGAGGGCGCACAACAGGAATAAAACGAGCCACAAATAAAGCAATCAGCCCGTGTTTAGCTAATAAAGAATCTACGGTTTGTAAGCGATGAGCAGGAACCGCATTGATCCATTTTTGAATCATTGGAAATTTATGCAGCCAACGGCCTTGAATAAATGCAAGCTGACTACCAATAGCTGCCGCCATAATTAATCCAGCGACAATCACAGGATAGCTAATGACATTTGCCGCCGCTAGTGATCCCGCAAGGATAACAACACTGTCACAAGGAAGGGGAGCCGCAGGAATGAAAGCACTTTCTAACCAAATAAATAAAATCAAACAAAAGTAAATCATCGTCATACTTGCTGGATTTTGTAGTACGGTGAAATCTTGTTGCCAAAGAGCCGTTAAAATCGAAACAAATGAGTCAAACATCGCCATTCTCCAGACGAAAAATAAGTCGTAAACTAATTAGGTAGGTACTTCGAGATTAAGTTAACTTATTGATAAAGTCACTAAAAATATACACTGTCATAAAAAGTTCATAATTGAATTGCAGATAAAAAAAAGACCGAATATTTGTCACTCGATCTTTTTCTATTTTAACCGTTAAATCAGTTAGATACGTTGATCTAACCAATAAAACTAATATAAGCCTGAAGAATAATGAGGTTGGTTATATCGATAAAGAATGCACCAACAATTGGCACCACCATAAATGCTTGTGGAGAAGGTCCAAAACGAGAAACGAGAGAGCCCATATTCATTACCGCTGTCGGCGTAGCCCCTAATCCAAAGCCACAATGACCACCTACCATTACTGCAGCATCATAGTTAGATCCCATTGCTCGGAAAGTCACAAAGTATGAGAATAACCCCAGAACAATAGTTTGAACGGTTAAGATAATTAAGAAGGGTATGGCTAAGTCAAAGATATTCCAAAGTTTTAAGCTCATTAATGCCATGGCTAAAAATAGTGAAAGAGAAACCGTTCCTAAAATGTCGACAGTTTCAGTATCGATCTTACGTACTTTTGTGATTTCACAAATATTAGTAATGAATACACCGACAAATAGGGCATAAACAAAATCAGGGATTTTTAGCCAAGCAACACCGAAACTGTTTACAAATTGACTTAAATATTTAGAGCCAACCACACAAATAAGCAAGATAAACAGCATTTCGATCACTTTTTTAGCGGTGACTTTATCTTCTTCATGCTCATTATAAGTGACAAGCTCGGGGAATCGCTCGTGAGTATTAACCCCAACACCATATTCAGATTCAAGGTTATGTTTTTTAATTAATCGCTGTGCAATAGGGCTACCAATGATGCCACCCATGATTAAGCCAAAAGTAGCAGAAGCCATTGCCAACTCAAGAGTGTTGATTTGGTAGTTCTCAGCAAAGGTTTGCGACCAAGCTGCTCCTGTTCCGTGACCACCAGACAAGGTAATTGAACCGGCAATCAATCCCATTAAAGGATCTAATCCCATTGCGCTAGCAAGTCCAACACCGACCGCGTTCTGGATGATGATATAGAACGAAGCAACGGCTAAGAAAAGGAATACTTTGGTACCGCCTTTGAGTAATTGTGTGTAATTAGCGGCAAGGCCAACCGTACTAAAAAACATTAGCATGAATGTATTTTGTAAAGGCAGTGAAAACTCGAGACTGATGCCTTGAAAGTGTAAAAGTGTAATGGCAAAAGCCACAATTAATCCACCAACAATAGGCTCGGGGATATTATATCGTTTAAAAAGGTCAATTTTTGAGTTAATGAAATGACCAAGAAACAGTACGGCAATAGCAATTAGAAACGATTCTAAAGCACCGATAGATAGAGTATTTGTCATAAAAGCTCGAAGTTAAAATTATCAAACCAATAGGTATGATGCTAATCCAAGTAAGTCTTTGATATCTTACTAAGATGAGCATTGTTAGGAAGATCGAGATTATGCTAAGTTATTAAAAATGTCACTATAAATATTCACTGTCATAAAAAGTTCATATTAGAAATGTGACATAACAAATACAATCTCAATACCGCTGCTGTATACTTTATAATTTACTGATTATTAAGGTTTATATGCTTTATTTAGACAAAGGGACATAATGATACCAAAACAGATCCCTTGGGTAATCATGGCTGTACCACCATAACTAAAAAAGGGTAATGGACTGCCCATTACTGGTAATAGCCCTGTTACCATTCCTATATTGATAAAAGCATACAGAAAGAAACTAAGAGCAAACGTAGTACTGACTAAGCGATTAAATGAAGATTCACATTGGTAAGCAAGCCAAATTACTCGACCTGTAATAAACAGATATAATCCAAGTAAAATTAGACAACCTAAAAAGCCCCATTCTTCAGCATAAGTTGAAAAAATAAAGTCAGTATGACTTTCAGGAATAAACCCTAACTGTCCTTGTGTTGCGTTCGTCCAGCCTTTACCACGCATTCCACCGGAACCAACCGCTATTAATGATTGAATAATTTGGTATCCAGCGCCAAGGGGATCTGACTCTGGATCAAGAAACTGAGTCACACGCTTTTTTTGATAAGCGGCCATCACAAAGATCCATAGCATTGGAACGATAACGGCAATTCCACCAAGAAAAGAGCCAATAATCTTCCAGCTCATCCCTGCAAAGTAGAGGACAAATAGAGCATAAATAATCGTAAATATGGCACCATCAAGGTCAGGCTGGATAAATATCAAACCGGCAGGAATGGCGGTGACAAGTAAGCAGATGATGATTTTTTTCATATCAGGACGGCCTGCTTCTGCGACCAGTATCCATGCAACCATTAGAGGGATGGCAACTTTAACCAGTTCTGAAGGTTGGAATCGAATCGGCCCAATAGCCAACCAGCGTTGAGAGCCATTAGTACTGTCACCCGCAACGATAACGCCAAGCAATAGAATAACGGCTAAACCAAATAAATAAGGGGTTATTCGCTCATAGGTTCGTGGTGAAATAGCAGACATCACTACAATACAGCCAATAGCAATAAAAGCACGAATAAGGTGTCGCTCTAACATGGGTTCACTAAAACCACTGGCACTCCAGACTGTGAGTGAGCCAAGTAAAATGAGTAATGAAATCGCAATCAGTAGTGGGTAGTCAATTCGAGGTGCGTACTTAAACATAGTTAATCATTCATTATAAAACAGATAGACAAGCGAGAGCTCATAGCATTGAGCGATAAATTGGGTAGAGAAAAGTGCTTGATTAAGGGCTTTTTATAATCGGGCAATGTGACCGAGTGATTTATAAGATGACGAAAAGTAACTCTTTTACAAAAAAAAGCAATCTTTACTTGATGAATAAGATAAAAAACTGGCACGACTCAGTGCCAGTTTACTAGTTGGAGCTATTTAGAAGGCGATTAAAATTCAGCTTCGACTTCAAATTCCATCTCATTACCAGTGATAGGGTGACGCAACTTTAAATATCCTGCGTGTAAATGCAGTCTATTCGCTTTAAAGCCATATATATCATCGCCCACAATCGGGGTGTTTAATCCTGCTTGATGTGAACAATGTACTCGCAGTTGGTGAGTGCGTCCCGTTTTAGGGTATAGGTGAACTTTAGTGCGATTATTTTCACGCTCAATAACTTGGTAAGATGTTTCTGCACTTCTACCGTCACTATGACAAACCATTTGACGAGGTCTATCTTCCAGATCCCCGCGTAATGGTAGCGTAATTAAACCACTGTCATTGCTGATATTACCTTCAAGTAGAGCGGTATAGCGTTTTTCTACTGTGCGTTCAATAAACTGCTTTTGTACCTGTTTATTGGTTTCTGGCGTTAACGTTAATACGAGTAAGCCAGAGGTCGACATATCTAAGCGATGAACAATTAAAGGCCCGGTTGCGGTAGGGTAGCGCGCTTGAATTCGAGTATAGACAGAATCAGTAATAAACTTACCGGGAACCGATAAAAACTCAACAGGCTTATTAACAACGACCATGACATCATCTTCATAAACGATCTCTAACTCTTTTCCATAAGAAGGCGTTTGTTCTAATGGGCTATCATCAACATCAATACCATCAAGCATGTGTTTGATGATTTCAAAACATTTGCTTTGACATACTGGATAGCGGTTTTTATGTTGGCGAACTTGCTCATACGGTGCTGAACCCCACCAAAATTCACCTAATGTTATTGGTGTATAGCCTAATGTAAAAGCCGCTTGCAGTAGCTTAGGTAAGTTTTGCTCACTTGAATAAGGGATTGGTTCTTGAGTATGTTTAGTTGAATTATTTTGTTCAAATAGCTCAAACAGACTCTTTGATACACCAGATTGATTAAGAAATAGAGTCGCTTTTAATGCATCATTTTTTACTTTTTGTTGTAATTTATCATGCTGGTGTTTAACTAAGTTAAGCGCTTCAAGGTATTCATTGTGCTGCGTGGTTAACTCAGTAATAGTCTGCTGCCATTGCTGTTTTAACTGCTTTAAATCTCGTTTTTCACGACTGCTTTGATTTCCAAGCTCACTAATTAAGGCGCTTAATTCATCTGGAGATAGTGGTGATTCAGAGTCTGATTCAGCATGAGATCGACGCAGCTTTCGTTCTTTTTTTGCTACTGCCATTGCTTGCTGAAACGCTGAAATTTCTTGTTCTGATTGAGCCGTACTTGCGGCTAGGTTCTCTTTTAATGCGACAAAATCAGGCGCGTTTTCTAATTGGATAATAGTTGCTTCAAGGGCTTTGATTTCGTCTTCTTGATTAGAAAATAGATTATGGTGCGCTTGGTTATTAAAAATGGCATTAACAAAAAAATCAGGCGCTTGACTGAGGCTCTCTTCACTGTCTAAAAGCGTGCCAGCAAAAGAGGAGAGATAACCAAGCTCGCCTTGTTGATTTTTGACGACAAGAACGGCAAACATTTTACCTTGAGTGCTAAAGTCATGCTGCCATGTTTTCTGATTATCTAAATAGTGCTGCAGCTCTTCCATTGCAAGTGACGCCAATGGATGTGGAACGTAGAAATAAGGAAAGGTAAAACGTTCAGGCAGAGCAATAGTATCGATCTGACCAGAAAATCGTGTAAATTTTGAAGATGCTATGTTGTGTTGTTGCATATTAAAACTCCGCCTCAATATCAAATTCCATTGGTTCTTTAGTCATTGGATGGGTCAGAGATAAATAGCCAGCGTGTAGGTGTAGTCGATCCGCTTTTTTACCATATAAATCATCGCCAACAATCGGCATATTTAAGCCTAAATTATGGGCGCAGTGAACTCGTAATTGATGTGTGCGTCCTGTTTTTGGGTACAGGTAAACTTTAGTTTTATCTTTTATGCGCTCGATGACTTGATACGTTGTCTCTGCCGGTTTTCCATGTTCAAAGCAGACTAACTGACGAGGGCGATCATATAAATCCCCACGCAGTGGCAGTGTGATCATGCCTTCATCTTGTGCTAATACACCCTCAATTAAGGCGGTGTAACGCTTCTCGATGGTGCGATTGATAAACTGCTTTTGTAATCGTTTATGTGATTTTTTGGTTAGCCCTAATATCATTAATCCAGAGGTCGCCATATCTAAGCGATGAACGATCAATCCACCAGTTGCATTAGGGTAGCGCTGCTGAATGCGTGTATATACTGAGTCTTGTATATTCTTACCGGGTACTGATAAAAAATCAGCAGGTTTATTGATGATAAGCATAAACTCATCCTCATAAACGATCTCAATGTCTTTGCCTTCTGCTGGGTTTATCAGTAATGGGTTTTCATCCATTTCAATACCATCAAGCATATGGCCTAAAATTGGCTGGCATTTACTTTGGCAAGAAGCATAGAACTTTTTATGTTGGCGTATTTCAGATTTTGGAGCAACCCCCCACCAAAATTCAGCTAATGCTAACGGTTTTAAACCATGAGCAAAGGCGTATTGTAATAATTTAGGTGCGGCACATTCACCAGAGCCTGCTGGAGGAATATGGTTTGGCGTGTCTTTAAAAATATCATTGAGATCTTTTTCTACACCATGGGTATTTAAGAACTTATATTGTTGAAACAGCTTCTTTTGCAATGCATTAGATAGATTTTTACGCGCTGTTTTTAATTGCGATAATTCGGTATTGATTTCATCTAACTGCTGTTGAATACGGCTAATTTTATCGTCCCAAAAGATCTTAAGATCTCTTAACGTATTTTTCTCTTGGACACTTTCTCTGCCCAATTTTATCTTTAATTGCTTTAGCGCATCAATTGATTCTTGAGAGCTATCCTTAGCGTTGATTTCTGCTTCTGCACGTTGCTCTTTACGTGACTTTCGCCCTTCAATCATCACTTGGCGTTGGGCTTCTAATTGCTCTTGTGAAGCGATAGTCTCGGCTTTTACTGCTGCGGTTAAATCAGCAAGTAATGGATTGATCTGCTGTTGTTTGATGGTTGCATTTATTTCGGTGATCTCTGCTAACTCTGCTTTGAAGAATCCGTCTTCTTCTAACATATCAAAGACAGGAGGAACAAAGTGGGGAAGGTGATTGCTGTCAGCCACTTTGCCTGAAAACGCAGATAAGAACCCGATCTCGCCTGATGAATGTTGAACGAGTAATACGCCAAACATCTTACCAATGGCTTTTTCGCTGTTGTCTGTGGCCGGTAATTGAATCTCTAAGCCAAAGTTATGTTGCCATTCAGCTTGGCTCTCTAAGTGACACTGTAACTGATTAGCAGCCAGTTCACATAAGGGATGCGGTTCATAATAAAATGGAAAAGTGAATCGCTCTGGCAAAGCATAGTTGTCAATTGGATGAGAAAAAGAGGTAAAACACAGATCAGACGTAGGCATAATGATATCTATTTAGCAGGGATGAAATAGGGGGATATTGCAGAATGATGCGCATAAAGATAAGTGATTCAAAAATAGGTTGAGACCGCTGATTTTTGAATCACTCGAATGCGTTTGGTTTACAGAAGTAAGTGGCTTATTCTGCTGCTTTTACGCGAATTTTGTCTTTACCAAACTTTTTACCGTCTTCTGCTGCAATAGCGGCTAACGCTTCTTCTTCTACTAGCATTTCAACAAAGCCAAAGCCCTTTGATTCACCAGTGATTTCGTCGATTACTAACTTACAGTATTTGAATGAACCGTGTGCTTGGAACATTTCACGCAGTTGGAATTCAGACATAGTACGAGGAAGATTGCGAACAAGTAATTTCATGAGTAACCATATAGTAGTGATTTAAGGGTACGTTATAACAGATCTTGGTACTTTACCCAAGTACTCTGTCTCTTTAAGAAAAGAAAATCCGAAACCATGCAGTAATGGTTTCGGATTTGTATTTAGCCCTCCACCCAGAGCGCTAAAATTTGGGCGTATTAAGCTGGATTAGAAATCGTAACGTAAGCCAAACTGAAGTTGGTCATCTAGGTTATCAATCTGTTCAAACTTGTAGCCTGCATAGGTACGAAAGCTTTTGTTTAATTTGTAAATGGCTTCAATGGCAACATTGTTTACGGTGTCATTGCTGTCTCTTTCTTGGAAGTTATAAACGCCTTGGAACACCCATTGGTCAAGTTTATAAGCGGCAGCTAATTCATATCCACTTGCATCAAGTTTATCGACTTCACCCGTTGTAAATAGACCAGACACCATAAAGGCATTAAGCGTGTAGCGAACCGCTAAGTTAATTTGATCTGCATCTAGTGTTGTGATGCCATTTGGAGATTGTTCTCCAGAGGTATAACCAAGACCAAAATCTAAGCCCATTGGTAATGCGTACATACCTGAAATACCAAAGCTGTCGTTTTTCTTTTCGTTACTTGCAATGTAGTTTGCTTGAATAGTGAGTGCATCAAATTCACCTGAGTATAAAAAGTTATTCTCACGCTTATCTTTGTTGCCTGTGGTTAAGTCAGCTGCGTCACCACCGAAAGTAGCTAAAATATCGGTGTAATCGGTCAGCATTACTTGCGCTGAATCTTGTTGACCATACGAGAAGTTACCAACGTTTGTGCTTAAACCTGCGAATAGGTAACGCGTATTTACAGTATTGTCTTTACCGCTGCCAATCTCTACTTCATAGGTACCAAATGCCCCTAAGCTATCGTTGATTTTAGTTTTCCCTTTTAAATTAATACGAGCACGACTTTTGTCTTCAAATGAACTATCTGCTGCGGTTTCATTATTATCAGAGATATTTGCACGAGCTTCGGCTCTGCCACCTATTTTTAGTTGAGTGTCATCTTGATCATAAACCGTTGCTGCTAAAAGAGGGGCTGATACAAAAGAAGATAAAATAGCTGTCGATAGTAGTAATTTTTTCATTAGATCCCATACCTTTAAATTAACCAAAACAGTCCGTTTAGGCTTAGTTATTTGCTTGGGTTCTAAGATAAAATTTATATATGAAAGATTGATGTAAGTTTTGTTTAGAATTTATAAAAGTAATATGTCAGTTGAGTGACTAACATATTACTCTTGATAGGATTATTTATTAGTTTATGAGCTAGGAATTCGCTTAATGTTCTTTTTATGGCGCTCTTCTTCATTTAATAGTTGGCAGGTTGCACAGTTCTTCTTGCCGTCTATTTTGTACTTCATGCAACAGGTTTCACGCTGAACATAGAGAATTGCTTGCTGTTTATTTTCTGCTACTCGTATATGTGCAAGGTTTTTGCCAATTTCTGGCATAACGCTCTCGAGCCATTGCTGTGCTTGTGGCGCAAGTTGATTTGCTAGATCAGAGGCCAATCCATTTTCAGTTAAGCGCATGAAAAAGACACTGACTGCCAGTGAAACGGCTCCCCAAAATGGTTTGTGTTTTAGTCTTTCTTGTTCAAATAACACACTTAGTCCACCACCTATCTGCTGTAATAAATGGGTAAATGCTTCATCAAGTTTCTCTTGGCTCTCTACGACGGTTGCTTGTGGTTCAGAAGCCAAAGGATCCGTTGCAAGGCAAACAAAAGGGCAGGCGTTATTAATTTTCAGTGATTTTATCTTTTCGCCATTGGGTGTTGAAATGAAAATATCGTTAAACTGAATAATAGGAACGCGATTAAAGCGTAAACGTAGAGCGACTAGGCTAGTAAAAAATTGGTTATTAAATGATTTTAGCCACATGGAAGCCGAAACGTTCGTATTGACGTCGTTTTTTTTACCGAATAACTCAATCGCGTTGGATAAGTTGGCTGGTAACCACTGATTTAATGGTAAGTGCTTATCATCCAGCTGTTCTTTATTGATTGCTTTGAGTTTGAAATTGTCGTCAGCATCGTTTAACCATGCCAATTGCTCTTTTAAAGAGTGGCATGGATCAGATGATTTTTTGCTGCGCCATAATGGCGTTAATTGTTCTGCAATATGCATATGAGCTACTTTAAATTATTATTATTTGTATTTAAGATGCCGGGTAGATTACACCTAAACTTGCATAACGAGAAGCGCCCGTGACATCCGGTTCGTTACTTGGTAAATCATGAATTCGTTGATGTGCTAACCATGCAAACGCCATTGCTTCCATATTGTCACTATCTACATTGTAGTCGTTCGTGGTAATAACTGCCCAATTTGCTAAATGGAATTGCAGTCTTTCCATTAGATATTGGTTATGAGCACCACCCCCACAAACGAGCAGTTTTGCATTATTTCCAACATGGAATTTTAGAACCTGATCGACAATCGTAGATACGGTGAACTCCAATAACGTTGCTTGCACATCTTGTGGTAGATAAGGGGGATTTTCAATATATTGAGAAAACCAATCTAAGTTGAATAACTCGCGCCCGGTACTTTTTGGATAAGGGCGAGCAAAATAGCTATGTTGCTTCAGGTTTATCAAAAGTTCATCAATCACGGCTCCACTGCGAGCCCAATCGCCATTCTTATCGTAGCTGACTTGTTGGTGTTCGGTGATCCATGCATCCATTAACATGTTACCCGGGCCTGTGTCATAACCGATAACAGGGGAGTCTTTCTGTAGAATAGAAATATTAGAGATGCCACCAATATTTAAAATAACGTGAGTACTTTCGGATTTCCCAAATAAGGTGTGGTGGAAAGCGGGTACTAATGGTGCGCCTTGTCCGCCTAGTGCCATGTCTTTACGGCGAAAGTCAGCAACGGTATTAATTCCTGTTTTAGCCGCAATAATATTGCTATCGCCAAGTTGCATCGTAAAAGGATATTGTGCGTCAGGCGAATGAAAAACCGTTTGTCCATGGCTACCAATGGCAGTGATATCTTCTGGTTTAAGGTTGAGTGTATGAAGAAGATGAAGTGTTGCATCCGCAAATAAATGACCTAAACGATGGTCAATCTCTCCAATTACTTTTAGGTTGGTTTGCTGCCCAGTACAAACCGCCAGTAAATCTGCTTTTAGTTGAGGATCCATTGGGAAATCGGCATGACCAAGTAGGTTGATTTTTGTGCCATTTGTCTCAACGACAACCGCATCGACACCGTCTAAACTGGTTCCTGACATTAAGCCAATGTATTTTTCCATGTGGATACTCCATAACTACGGATTAATTAACGGTTTTATTGTGCCATAAAGTGTTGGGATAATATCTATGTTACTCACACAATTGACACAAAATTTCCATAGATAAGATTTTAAAATGAGAAAGGGCGTGATACTTTAAGCCTATAAAAATTAAGACGATTTGGAGAACGTTATGGGTCCGTTATGGCTAGATGTTGAAGGGTACGAAATAGATGCAGAAGAGCGTGAGTTGCTTCAACATCCAACAGTGGGCGGATTAATTCTTTTCGCTCGAAATTATCATGATCCAAAGCAATTAGCAGCATTAACCGCTTCTATTCGTAAAGCGGCAGGGCGTCCAATTCTAATTGGTGTTGACCAAGAAGGCGGTCGAGTTCAGCGTTTTAGAGATGAATTTACGCTTATTCCACCAGCGCAAGCGTATGCTGAAATGGATAATGGTCTTGAGTTAGCGAAAACGGCAGGCTGGTTATTGTGTTCAGAGCTCGTTGCTCATGACATCGATCTTACGTTTGCACCAGTGCTTGATAATGGTTTTGATTGTAAAGCCATTGGTAACCGTGCATTTGGTGATGATATTAATACTATCGTTAAATACAGCACTGCTTTTATGAAAGGCATGAAATCCGCGGGCACTTCTACGACAGGGAAACATTTCCCTGGGCACGGTGGTGTGATCGCTGATTCGCATTTAGAAACCCCTTATGATCACCGTGACAATATTTTTGAATTGGATATGGCGATTTTTAAAGCACAAATCGAAGCGGGCATTTTAGATGCGATGATGCCTGCCCACGTTATCTATCCTGAATACGATTCGTCACCAGCAAGTGGTTCTTCATATTGGTTGAAAGACGTATTACGTAAACAACTTAACTTTAATGGCTTGGTGTTCTCTGACGATTTAAGTATGGAAGGCGCCACTATTATGGGTGGACCAGCAGAGCGTTCTCAGCAAGCCCTTGATGCCGGTTGCGACATGGTATTAATGTGTAATAATCGAAAATCAGCCGTCGAAGTGTTGGATAACTTAGCTATTCAATCCGTAGAAAAGGCCAATAATTTACTTAAAACTACGAATTTTAATCGCAGTGAATTACTGAGCAGCAAAGAGTGGAAAGAGGCTAGTTTCGCAATAAATAAAGCCTATGATAAATGGAAATCGTAATCGTATTTCACGAACAAAAAACGCACTAGCTTAGGTTGGTGCGTTTTTTTATGTCTTATTATTAATGAGTTACATGCGATTGAATGACAATAACAAGTTGATATCGATCCAATTTTATTGTGCTTTTACTTTTATTTCACTGTATGGAACGCTATACTGGTACGGTATGTGTTATCAGCGTAACATTGGAGTCCATTGTGAACTATCTCATTATTCTATTTACTGCTTTTTTATTAGTTGGTTGTGAAAAAGAACCAGCTTTAAATAACGATACGAAAGCAGAAGTCATTCATAACGTTAAATACCTTACGACAGCCCGAACCTCTTTTATTATTGAAAGAGAGTTAGCGGGAGTAGTCCAAAGCACACGAACTTCACCATTGAGTTTTAAAGTTGGCGGTACAGTAAGTGATATCTTGATTGCTAAGGGCAATCGAGTGAAAAAAGGACAAGTACTTGCGAGATTAGAGACGGATGAGTTAGAACTAACAATTGGCAAAGCTTCGGCGTCCTTAGGGGCAGCTCAAGCTGCATTAGTTCAGGCTGAAGATAAATACAGCAGAGCTGAGAAGTTACAACTTAAAGGGTTTGTGAGCGACTCAGAATTATTAAATATTAAAGCTGATTTTGATGCTAAGAATCAGCAAATGCTTTCTGCTCAAATTGATCTACGTAATGCAAAATTAAATTTATCACGTACGGAATTGATTGCACCTTACGCAGGCCTCATTAGTCATATCATGATTGATGATTTTACAAAGGTAAATTCAGGTCAGAAAGTACTTGAATTGGTTAATAATAACTCTTTAGAGGTTGCCGTACTTGTTCCTGAAAGCTTGATACAGTATTTTAGTTTTGGTATGGGAGTAACGATAGAAATTCCGGCCCTTGATGATTTACAAGTCTCTGGGGAGTTAACTGAAATTGGCGCCGTCGTTGAAAAAGGAAACGCCTATTCAGTAACGGTTCGAATTTTAGAAAGTAACAATAAAATCCGTAATGGAATGTCAGCCAATGTGATGGTTACCCTTGGTAATGAAGATCCAACGGCGATTGTATTACCGTTAAGTGCGGTGAATTTTGATGATATTAGCGCAGCGGGAGAAGAGAAAAAAGCGGCAATCTATGTCGTAAACCCAACGACGATGACATTAGAAAAACGCTATGTAGCAACAGAGCGTACATTGGATAATAAGTTTAAAGTTTATGATGGATTAGTTGAAGGCGAGCATGTTGTTATTGCTGGTGTTCCGTTCTTATTTGAAGGCCAAAAAGTACAACTTTGGCAGGAAAAATAAGGAAGCATTATTATGGAAAAATTAACTCGTTTTGCACTAACTAATGCTCGCTTTACGCAAGTTTTTATCATCATGCTTTTTATTATTGGGATTTCTACATTTCTGAAATCACCCAGTAAAGAAGATCCTGAGATAATGATCCGTAACGCGATTGTGGTGGCTCAATTCCCAGGAATGTCACCTGACCGTATAGAAAAACTGATCACCAAACCTTTAGAACGTGAAATAAAACAAATCCCCGAAGTGTCAGAGATTAAGTCATGGGTTAGAACGGGTGTTACTCAAATTAATGTATCGGTTCATGATAAGTACTTCGAGCTGCAGCCAATTTGGGACACGTTACGTAATAGGATGGAAGAAGTCCAAAACAAATTGCCTGAAGGGACTTATGGACCTTATGTGAATGATGAGTTTGGACGAGTATATTCTGCGACTATTGCCTTAACTGGTGATGACTTTACGCCTCGTGAACGACGACGTATGGCTGAGTTTTTACAAGATAAAATGAGCACCTATTCAACCATTTCTCAAGTCGCATTATACGGGGTTCAAGAAGAGCGTATTTGGTTAACGCCAAAAGACGATACGATTGCAGAAAATAAGTTTTCGGTTAAACAGATAAAAACAAGTGTTCAAGCTCGCAACGTTGTTTTACCCGGAGGAACAATAGATGCAGGAGCATTAGAAGTTGTTATCGAGCCGTCAGGAAATTTTGAATCAGTTGAAGAGATTCAAAATATGGTGTTGTTTGAGCGAGACAGTGGACAGAGTGTCTACCTTCGAGATTTGATCGACTTAAGCCGAGGTTATGAAGACCCCTTCAAAACGCCCGTATTCTTTAATAATCAATCAGCGATTGTGATTGCTGCATCAATGGCAGATGGCACTCGCAGTGATGATTTCGGGGCAGATATTGAATCATTTTTAGCTGAATACCAAAAACAATTACCGGCTGGAATGGCTTTGGAATTAGCGACATTTCAACCTGAAAAAGTCACCGCATCAGTCTCTTCTGCAACCTCAAATTTAATGCAAACGGTTGTTGTTGTGCTTGCTGTTGTTATGCTTTTTCTTGGGGTAAGAATGGGCTTGATTGTAGGTAGTATCGTCCCTTTAACCATTCTATTAACCATTATTGGTATGTCGGTATGGGGCGTAGAACTGCAGCGAATGTCCATTGCTGCCATTATTATCGCTCTGGGTTTATTGGTGGATAATGGCATTGTTATTGCTGAGTTTATTAAGACTAAAATTTCAGAGGGAATGGAGAAGGTAGAGGCGGCGGTATTGGCGTCTAAAACCATGGCCTTGCCGTTACTAACGTCTTCACTGACCAGTATTTTGGCCTTTATGCCGTTATTATTAGCTCAAGATGTGACGGGAGAATATCTTCGATCTTTATCTCAAGTTATTACGTTAGCATTGTTGGCTTCGTGGTTCTTATGTCTATTTGCAACACCCGCCTTATGTGTTTGGTTCTTAAAATCGCCAAAACCAGGTATTAAGAAAGAGACACTAAAGAAAGAAACGCTTCTAACTCAAGCTTATAAAAACGTAATTGGTTATGCGCTTAATTATCGATTGTTGTTTATTTCAGCATGTGTAGCGTTATTTTTCTTGGCTATTTTTGGTTTGAAATTCGTTACGATTCAATTTATGCCAGGCTCTGAGCGTAATCAATATCTAGTGTTCTTAAATTTACCAGCAGGAACTACCGTTACAGAAACGACAAAAGTGACTCGTCGTTTAAATTCATGGCTATTAGATAAAGAGCAAAACCCAGACGTCACGAATACGGTGGCGTATATTGGCGATGGTGGCCCTCGCTTCTTCCTTGCACTAGCGCCAGTGGATCGTGCAACGAACCGTGCATCTATGGTGGTTAACACCACAGATACCGATTCTGCTTTAGAAATGGTCGCTAAAACTAATGATTTTATTGTTCAAGAATTACCAGAAGCCTCAGGGCAAGCCAAACGTATGTGGTTAGGCGGTACAGAGCTTGGGTTGATTGAATATAAAGTCGTGGGTGATGATGAGAACGTACTTAGGGTTATTGCGAGTCAAATTGAAAATGCGTTACATCATATCCCAGGAACCGTTGGTATTGATAATAACTGGGAAAACAGCGTCCCTAAAATCACTATTGATATTGATCAAACCGCAGCGCAAAGGGCAGGGATCACCAGTCGTGATATTGCGATTAGTTTGAATAGTTTTCTTGAGGGTTATGAAGTGACTAGTTATCGTGAAGATGATGATGTTATCCCTGTAATGATCCGTGGTAATGATGAGCGAAATGAAATTGGTAAACTCTTTAGTATGAGGATCATTTCAAGCAGTTCAGGTGAACCACTGCCGTTATTACAGTTTGCTGATTTCTCAACTACGCGAGAATCTGCTGTTATTCGACGTGAAGACTTGCAAAGAGTGATGACTGTCAGCGTTAAGCACGCCAATCTTCAAGCAAGTGAATTGAATAAGTTGGTGCAGCCTTACTTAGAGAACTTGAAGCTACCTGACGGTTATTCTATTGAGTTAGGAGGAGAGCTAAGGGGAGCAAGTAAAGCTAATGGAGCACTGTTTGGTTACCTTCCACACTGTTTTGCTGTTATGGTTTTGCTGTTGTTATTACAATTCAATTCTGTGCGTCGACCTGCCATTATTCTGCTGACGATCCCATTATCCTTAATTGGAGCGGTGAGTGGGTTACTGATAATGGATGCGTATTTCACTTTCCCAGCAATGCTTGGTATTTTCAGTCTCGCGGGGATCATTATTAATAATGGCATTGTATTAATTGATTGTATTGAGAGTAATCGAGCAGAAGGAATGTTGATAAGAGATTCGATTATTGACGCCTGTATGACTCGATTACGACCAATTGTAATGACAACATTAACAACAATACTAGGTTTAGTTCCACTGGCAATTTCTGGTGGTGAATTCTGGTATTCAATGTCAATTGTGATGATCTTTGGTATGGCGGTAGGTACGCTATTAACACTGGGTGTTGTCCCTGTATTGTACAGCTTGTTCTTTAGAGCAAATAAATACGACAGAGAAGCCAAAGCGTAGTTTGTTTTAAACCGAAAATAGATAATTTTCAAAGCCTGATCATGTTTATGGTCAGGCTTTTTCTTTTTGGTTTAGAATAGAAAGCGTTAACGTTATAATCAGGACTACCCCTTTACTTATTGGATATAGTAGACATGACGAAAAAATTGACGATTCTTGATATAGCTAAAATGGCTGGTGTTGGAAAATCGACGGTTTCTCGTGTATTAACCAATGATCCAAAAGTGAAGCCAGAAACTCGACTGAAAGTAGAACAGATAATTAAAGAGTCTGGTTTTACTCCCTCTAAATCCGCTCAGAGTATGCGTGGTGGCAGTCAAAAAGTAATAGGGATCATCACATCTCGTCTTGATTCACCTTCAGAAAATAAAGCCATTAGCGGCATTTTAGAGATTATTTATCAGCAAGGTTATGATGCCGTGATCATGGAGAGCCAGTTTGATACTCAAAAAACCAACGAGCACTTAGAGGTATTAAGAAAACGCAGCGTGGATGGTGTCATTCTATTTGGTTTTACAGACTGTGATATGGCTGAAATTGAGCGTTGGAATGAGCGTATTATCGTGATTGCAATGGACACGGATAAGGTGAGCTCAATTAATTACGATAATCATGGTGTTATCAGACAAGCGTTACATTACCTTTCTGAACTACACTTAACGAATATTGCGTATATCGGTGTTGATCCAAACGATAAAACAACGGGTAAATTACGTTTGGATGCTTACCTTGAATGGTGCCAAGAGCATGATCTTTTGCCGAATTTTGCCACAGGGCAGTTAGATCACAAAAGTGCTTATGCGTTAGTTGATTCTGTTCTTGATGATGAAATTCAAGCGATTGTTTGTGCTAGTGATACGTTAGCCTTAGGGGTTGCGAAACGTCTTCAAGAGCTACAGCGCAATGATGTTCAGATCACTGGTGTCGGTGGTAATGAGCTACTTTCATTTCTATTCCCCAACATTATTAGTATTAACCCAGGCTATCAATATGCAGGGGAGAGTGCCGCTAAGCAGCTTTTACAACAATTAGAAGCAAGCGTAAGTATCGCGCATCTAACCCAGCCTTTATCTCTTTAATATTGTCTAAAAAACACGCTTTATTGTGATCTGATTCACCTTGTGGGATTGTTCCCATTTATTTTTTGTTTCATCTTTGTAATTATACTTAAAACGAAATGGGAACATTCCCATAAATATAAAATAACAATCAACGTGGACAAAGGTATGAGTAAAATAGAGAGAAAGGACGTACAACGTTTGATCGAACTGATCGGGGGATCAGAAAATATCGCTAGCGTAAGTCATTGTTTGACTCGCTTACGTTTTGTATTAAATAACACCAAAGGTGCTGATGTAAAAGCGATTGAAAAAATCCCAATGGTAAAAGGGTGTTTTACCAACGCTGGGCAATTTCAAGTCGTCATTGGGACTGAAGTTGATGAAGTATTTAAGATATTGAATGAACTTTCAGGCGATAAAGGTGAGTCAAAAGAGGATGCAAAACTCGCAGCTCGCCAAAATATGAATATATTAGAGCGTGGTATTTCACATCTTGCTGAAATATTTGTTCCATTACTGCCTGCCATTATCACTGGTGGTTTGATCCTAGGTTTTAGAAACGTCATTGGCGATCTAAAAATGTTTGATGGCCAAACCTTGGTTGAAATCAGCCAGTTTTGGGCAACCGTTCATTCATTCTTATGGTTGATTGGTGAAGCTATATTCTTCTTCTTGCCTGTTGGCGTGTGTTGGTCAACGGTGAAAAAGTTAGGCGGGACGCCAATTTTAGGTATTACATTAGGGGTGACTCTAGTATCACCACAATTGATGAATGCTTATCTTATTGGTAAAGAAGTCCCTGAAGTGTGGGATTTTGGCCTGTTTGTTATCGAGAAGGTTGGTTATCAAGCACAAGTTATTCCTGCAATGCTAGCAGGGGTTGCACTGGCTTTTATTGAAACAAATTTAAAGCGCATCGTTCCTTCTTATCTATATCTTGTTGTTGTGCCTTTTGTTTCAATTATTGTTTCTGTCATTTTAGCTCACGCATTTATCGGTCCATTTGGGCGAGTGCTTGGTGATGGTGTTGCGATGGCTGCTAAAGCGGCAATGACTGGAGATTTTGCGATTGTTGGGTCTGTGATCTTTGGTTTCTTCTATGCGCCATTGGTTATTACGGGTATTCATCACACAACCAATGCGGTTGACTTACAGCTAATGCAAGAGTTAGGCGGCACACCTATTTGGCCATTAATTGCGTTATCAAATATTGCTCAGGCGTCTGCTGTTGTTGGGATTATCATTATCAGTAAGAAAAGTGGCGAACGTGATATTTCAGTGCCTGCCGCGATTTCAGCTTACCTTGGTGTGACTGAACCTGCGATGTACGGGATTAACTTAAAATATAAATTTCCAATGCTAAGCGCAATGATTGGTTCTGCTATGGCTGCGGCTATTTGTGGTGGGGCCGGCGTGATGGCAAATGGTATTGGTGTTGGTGGTTTACCTGGTATTCTTTCTATTCAACCACAATATTGGGGCATTTATGGTATTGCCATGCTAGTCGCGATTTTTGTTCCAGCAATATTGACACTTGCGATGTATAAACGCGCACAAACGAAAGATCAGCTAGATGTGTCAGCGGTATAAACAGTAATAAACAAATATGAAATAACACCTTTGCATGATGTGTATATGAACAGAGGTGTTCTCTTTTTTAGTGGTTGAGAGAATAAACATGACAAATTCAGAATGGTGGCGTACAGCGACTATCTATCAAATTTACCCAAAAAGTTTTTGTGACAGTAGCGATAAAGGTACTGGTGATATTCAAGGTATTATTTCTAAATTAGATTACCTTCAAAAACTGGGTGTCGATGCAATATGGCTAACACCAGTGTATCAATCACCGATGATCGATAATGGGTATGATATCGCTGATTATTACTCAATTAATCCAGATTTTGGCACCATGGCTGACTTTGATAATCTACTTGAAGAAGCAAAGTCTCGTGGTATACGCCTTATTATGGATATTGTGGTTAACCATACATCGACAGATCATCATTGGTTTCAATCTGCTTTGGGAAATAAAGAGAGTGAATACCGTGATTATTACATTTGGAAAGATCCAATCGATGGAAAAGCCCCAACTAATTGGCAATCAAAATTTGGTGGCAATGCATGGGCGCTAGATGAAGCGACAAATCAATACTATTTGCATCTGTTTGCTAAAGAGCAAGCGGATTTAAACTGGGAAAACCCAAAGGTTCGCCAAGAAGTAAAAGAAATCATTAGTTTTTGGGCTGAGAAAGGGGTTGATGGTTTTCGATTAGATGTTATTAACCTTATTTCAAAACCGAATGAATTTATTAACGATGAAAGTGGCGATGGACGTCGTTTTTATACCGATGGTCCTAAAGTGCATCAATACCTGCAAGAGATCAGCGACGCCGTTTTTCAAAAGTATGGCTCTGTTACCGTAGGTGAAATGTCATCAACTACGTTAGAGCATTGTCAGCAATACTCTGCTCAAGATGGTAAAGAATTATCGATGGTATTTAATTTCCATCACCTTAAAGCTGATTACAAAAATGGAGAAAAGTGGACCAAAGCTCCGTTTGATTTTTTATCGTTAAAGTCGATCTTCAATCATTGGCAAACTGGCTTAAATGGCAAAGGTTGGGGGGCTCTTTTTTGGTGTAACCATGATCAACCAAGAGTGGTGAGTCGCTTAGGTAATGATAAAGAGTACCGTGAATTATCCGCTAAAATGCTCGCTTCTTCGGTGCATATGATGCAAGGAACACCGTATATTTATCAAGGTGAAGAGATCGGGATGACCAACCCACATTATACGTCTATTGAACAATACCGAGATCTTGAAAGTACCAATATGTTCGACATTATGGTCAATCAAGAAAAATCAGTATCTGAAGCTGAAATGTTGGAGATCTTAGATCAAAAATCTCGTGATAATTCACGAACACCGATGCAATGGAATGGTACGAGTCATGCCGGTTTTACTCAAGGAGCACCGTGGTTATCTGTAGCTAACAATTATCCACAAGTGAATGCAGAATCCGCATTAACAAATCAAGAGTCGGTATTTTATTTTTATAAAAAGCTAATTCAATTGCGTAAAGATATCGATGTGATTACCACTGGGGATTATGTCGATTTGATGCCAGAGCATGAAGAATTGTTCTGCTATCAACGTGAAAATGAAACTCATCGATTAATTGCCGTTCATAACTTTTATGACAATGAAGTGGGATTAAGCCTTGATGTTCAAGGACAAGGCACTGAATATATTTTGAGTAATTATGGAGATATGGAAGCGGAGAAACCACAGGCGAGTATGGTTCTTAGACCTTATGAATGCAGAGTGATTCTTATTGAAAAATAATATAAATCTGAGTCATTATAAAAAATAGAACACATAAAAAACCTCGTAACTCAAATTGATTTACGAGGTTTTTATTTTAAATGTCGATCAATTATTCAACCGTAATGATACGCATACAGTTAGTAGAACCAACGATATCCATTACATCACCTTGAGTGATGATAACTTGGTCGCCAGAACTCAATAGGCCTTTCTCTTTTAGCGTACTGATTGCTGCGTACGTTGATGGAAGACCAGAGTCAGCGTTTTCATCAAAGAATACAGGCGTTACACCACGGTAAAGAGCAGCGCGGTTTAGTGTGCTTTCGTTACGAGATAAAGCAAAGATTGGTAAACCAGAGCTTAGACGTGACATCATTAGTGGAGTACGACCAGACTCAGTAAGCGTGATCATCGCTGTAATGCCTTCCATGTGGTTTGCAGCATACATAGTAGACATTGCAATCGTTTCTTCAGGTGTAGTGAAACGACGGTCTAAACGGTGATTAGATACGTTTACAGTTGGAACTTTTTCAGCACCAATACATACACTTGCCATAGACATTACTGTCTCAACAGGGAAGTCACCAGCTGCTGTTTCAGCAGAAAGCATTACCGCATCCGAGCCATCAAGTACGGCGTTAGCAACATCCATAACTTCAGCACGTGTAGGCATTGGGCTTGTGATCATTGATTCCATCATTTGTGTTGCAGTAATAACCGTACGGTTAAGGCTACGAGCACGACGGATAAGTTGCTTTTGAACACCAACTAACTCAGGATCGCCGATTTCAACACCTAGATCACCACGAGCAACCATTACCACGTCAGAAGCCATGATGATGTCATCCATTGCTTCTTCTGTAGCTACTGTTTCAGCACGCTCAACTTTAGCAACTAATTTTGCTTCAAGGCCCGCTTCACGAGCTAGACGACGAGCGTAGTTCATGTCTTCGCCGTTACGTGGGAAAGAAACCGCTAGGTAATCAACTTTCATCGCAGCAGCAGTGATGATGTCAGCTTTGTCTTTTTCAGTCAGTGCGTCAGCAGAAAGACCGCCGCCTTGTTTGTTGATGCCTTTGTTGTTTGATAAAGGACCAGCAACGGTTACTTCAGTGTGAACCTTGTTACCTTCAACTGAAGTTACTTTAAGTTGAACACGGCCGTCATCAAGAAGCAATACATCACCAGTAACAACGTCTTGTGGAAGTTCTTTATAATCTAGACCAACAGAGTCTTGATTACCTTCGCCTTTAGGTAAATCGCTATCTAGGGTGAATTTATCACCAATAGCTAATTGGATTTTACCGTCTTTAAAAGTAGATACACGAATTTTAGGACCTTGAAGGTCACCAAGAATAGCAACGTGAGTACCAAGTTTTGCAGCGATTTCACGTACTTTCTTAGTACGCATGATGTGGTCTTCTGGGCTACCGTGTGAAAAGTTCATACGAACAACGTTTGCACCAGCGGCAATGATTTTTTCTAGGTTATTATCACGATCAGTTGCAGGGCCAAGAGTGGTAACAATTTTTGTTCTACGTAGTCTGTTAGACATATTATCTCCAAGATGGATGTTGTTGTGTTTATTCTGTGATCAAGTAAACATATATCGAGAATGATGACAATTCCATGATTCAAACAAGGAAATTGTAAAAAACCATTACGCAATCGCTAAATATTTGTGTGTTTGTATAGAAAGTCGCCAGTTTCGTTTGATGCAAGTTTCAATACAAAGCTCGGTTGCTCGTGGTTTTTGGCTAATTGGTTGCAATGCAATGGTGACATCATCAAGCAGTTTTACACCGTCTAAGAGTGTTTCTAATTGCTCAATGTCTTTATTGGTACCAACAGGGTGTTTAATTTCGTTTGCACGCATTAAGGCTTCTTCTAAAACAGGAAGTTTGCCTTTCATATTAATCTTTGGTGATACGGTTACCCATGTATTTTCTGATGTTAGAACAGGGTACGTGCCACTGGTTTCGATCTGGCAACGGTAACCATGCTGTTCTAATTCTTCTGTTAATGGCGTTAAATCATACATGCATGGTTCACCACCTGTGATAACCATGTGCTTGGCTGTGTAGCCTTGTTCTTTAAGCATGTTAATAATTTGAGTACTAGTGAGCTCTGTCCAGCTAGGGTTATCTTGAGTTTTCGCTAAAATAGTGGCTAAATCAGTTTGGTCGCTGAGCTCTACATCCCATGTTTGTTTGGTATCACACCAAGAGCAACCCACAGGACAACCCTGTAAACGTAGGAAAATAGAAGGAACTCCGGTAAATGTGCCTTCACCTTGGATGGTTTCGAATAGCTCATTAATCTTAAATGTTGACGATGACATAATTATTTTACTCAAATAAAAAACTACAAAATTTGGTGGTTGAAATACGTGTTAAAGTCGCATTTTCAGTAAATATTTCATAATCTTCGTGATAGACATCACGTAGGTTAACACTTGGACTTCACAATTTGTTCGCAAAGTAAAAAAATGAAATTTGATGAAAAATTATTTATTGGAGAGACGCATGTACGTGGCCCAACCCGGACACATTGATCACTTAAAACAAGTAAATGCTGGACGGGTGTATAAGTTAATTGATCAACTTGGCCCTATCTCTCGAATCGACCTTTCTAAAAAAAGTAATTTAGCTCCTGCCAGTATTACAAAAATCACACGTGAATTAATTGATGCACACCTTATCAAAGAAACGCAAGTACAAGAAGCAAATAGTCGCGGAAGACCTGCAATTGGACTTGAAGTTGATAATGAAGGTTGGCACTTTCTATCTCTACGTTTAGGCAGAGGGTACTTAACAATTGCATTGCATGAGTTAGGTGGTGAGCAGCTCATTGAAGAAAGACAAACTATTCAGGAAATAGAGCAAGATGAATTACTTGCTAAATTATTGGTTGAGATTGAACTGTTTTTTCAAAAGCATTCTAAAGTGCTTGGAAGGATCACGAGTATTGCCATTTCATTACCAGGTTTAGTGATTTCAACACAAGGCCTTGTTATTCAAATGCCTCATTATAATGTTGATAATTTGCCTCTAGGACCCAAAATACACGAAGCAACGGGGCTGCCTGTTTTTGTTGGTAATGACACGCGTAGTTGGGCATTGGCAGAGAAGCTATTTGGAAACTCTCAAGAACACGATAACTCAATATTGGTATCAATTCATCATGGTGTTGGTGCTGGTATCATTATGAACGGTGAAGTTTTACAAGGCAGAACGGGCAATATTGGTGAGATGGGACACATCAAAATCAATAAACTGGGTGCTCGATGTCATTGTGGTAATTCAGGTTGCCTAGAAACAGTAGCCAGTGCTAAATCGTTACGTGACCAAGTTCAAAAGTTAATTAAGGATGGGCATCAAACGTCCTTAACAAATAAAGAGATAACAATAGAAAATATCTGTCTTGCGGCTAATGCAGGAGATATGTTGGCAAAACAAGTGATTACAGAGCTAGGTCATAACCTTGGCGAAGCAATTGCGATTATGGTGAATCTATTTAATCCTGAAATTGTATTAATTGGGGGAGAAATTAACCTCTCAAAAGAACTACTTTATCCTGTGATTATGGATGCAATTCAAAACCAAGTATTGCCACTGTATGCCAAAGACACTAAGCTAGTTGAAAGTCGTTTTTATACTCAAGCAACGATGCCGGGTGCAGCGTTAGTGAAACAAGCGATGTGTGATGGTTCGTTGTTAATGAGGGTAATTGAAGGGTAATATTTATAATCTTTTATTCTATAAAATAGCAGCTGAAATGAGCTGCTATTTTTATTTGTAGGCAATTAGACTTCGCGTTTAAGAAACTCAATAAAAGTATCAATATTTTCTTTTGAAACGTCTTTATGAGTAACAAATCGAATAGGGTTACTTGCAGACAGTAAGATATCTTGCTCTTTCGCTTTTTGTACAACGTCATGAATATCGATTTGACTATCTAAACGAGCAAAGACGATATTCGTCTGTATATGCTTAACATTAACGTTGAAACCAGCAACTGTATTCAGTTGTTCTGCTAAATACTTAGCGTTGCTATGGTCAATGGCTAATTGTGGTACTTGCTCTGTGAGCGCCAATTTTGCTGCAGCTCCTAAAATCCCCGCTTGTCTCATCCCACCACCGAGCATTTTTCTAATGCGGCGTGCTTTTTGGATATATTCTGTAGTGCCTAATAATAAAGAACCAACAGGGGCTGATAATCCTTTTGATAAACAAATTGTCATGCTGTCAAAATGCTGAGCTATCTCTTTAATATCAACATCCAGTGCAACTGCTGCGTTATAAACTCGTGCGCCATCAAGGTGAAGTTGTAAGTTGTGTTTATTTACAAACTCACGCGCTTGTGCCAGATAAGAAAGAGGTAAAACCTTACCATTAATTGTGTTTTCTAAACTCAGTAATTTGGTTCTGGCAAAATGAAAGTCATCAGGTTTAATAGCAGCTTCAAGCTTACTAAAGCAAAGTGAACCATCAGGATTGTTTTCAACAGGTTGAGGTTGAATTGAGCCTAATACCGCAGCTCCTCCAGCTTCATACTTATAATTATGCGCTTGTTGACCACATAAATACTCATCACCACGTTCACAGTGTGCCATTAAGCCAAGTAGGTTAGCCTGAGTACCTGATGAAGTGAAAAGTGCTGCTTCAAAGCCGTGTCGCTCTGCTGCCCATGCTTCTAATTCATTAATGGTAGGATCATCACCATACACATCATCGCCCACTAGGGCATTCGCCATAGCATCACGCATGGCTTGGGTTGGTCTTGTTACGGTATCAGAGCGAAAATCAATCATGTTTACTTCCTTGCATTGGCGCATTATATATTTTCAGATGAATACAGAATGGCAGTGTTATTATTATGTTTCACTTTAGAGCAAAGATAACATAGTGTTTATAAATGTGAAAATAATGTCGACAACAACTTTTATACATCGTTGATAGTACTGTTATTAGGTATTTATTAATCGAGCTTAATCATTATGTCTGCACTAACTTTAGTCACAGAGCCACATTCAATCCCTTTCTCTGTAGAAGCTGAACTCTCAGTTATCATCCCCGTTTTTAATGAAAGTGAATCGATAATAGAGTGTCATTCACGAGTTTGTTCAGTACTAGAATCACTTAACGAAGCATCTGAAATAATCTATGTTAATGATGGTAGTACGGATGACTCTTGGGGACAATTGTTTGAGCTCTCATCTCCTGCAAAGCATGTAACTATTACAACAATAAATTTGTCACGAAATTTTGGTAAAGAAGCCGCGATGAGCGCTGGCTTAGTTGAAGCTAAAGGGGATGCGGTAATATTGCTTGATGCCGATCTACAAGATCCCCCAGAACTCATTCCAGAAATGCTGACTGAATGGCGTAAAGGCTATGATGTTGTGGATATGAAACGCAAAAGCCGTGATGGTGAAAGTTGGTTTAAGATATTTACTGCCTCTCTATTCTATAAAGTAATTAATAACTTATCTGACCTACCAATTCCTGAAAATGTCGGAGACTTTAGGCTCCTTGATCGAAAAGTAGTTGATCAAATTAATCAGCTACCTGAGAAAACCCGCTTTATGAAAGGGCTGTTTGCGTGGCCGGGCTTTCGTCGTACCACATTAGAATTCAACCGTGATCCCCGTATTGCAGGTGAAACAAAATGGAACTATACAAAATTAATCCATCTCGCCTTTGAAGGCATTACCTCATTCAGCACTAAACCGTTACGAGTAGCAACAATGGCAGGTTTGTTTACCTCTGCATGTGCAATCGCAATGATGTTATTTGTGCTGTTTAAAACCGTATTATTTGGCGAGATGGTTGCGGGGTATCCGACATTAATCACCGTGATCTTATTATTGGGAGGGGTACAACTTCTTTCCATAGGCTTAATGGGCGAATACGTAGGTCGATTATTTATTGAAGCAAAAGGCAGACCGCTTTATTTAATTATGGATAAAAATAATAAAATAATGAGTGACAACGTCACTGAAGTAGAACAAAAACTAGGTTAGGTTAAGAATACATGAGCAATAATATAGAGAAAAATAACACGTTATTATGGGGCAAGATGGCAATGCTCCTAATTGGTTGTGTTTTGGTCGTTCGGTTGATATCACTCTTTTCATTCCCACTTATGGATACGACTGAAGCAAGATATGGCGAAATGGCACGTATCATGGCGGAAACGGGGGATTGGATCACCCCAATGTTTGATTACAACGTTCCATTTTGGGGAAAACCGCCGATCTTTACTTGGATCAGTGCTGCTGGTATTGAATTATTTGGTATCAATGAATTTGCAGTACGAGTGCCTCATTTATTGTTGACCGTACTAATGCTAGTAATGAGCTACTGGTTCGTTAATAGTGAATTGAAAAACAGAGTCTTAGCATTAACGACAGTTGCAATTACGGCAACCAGCGCGGTATTTATTGTGGTGGGTG
Organism: Aliivibrio friggae; assembly: GCF_057368515.1. Lineage (NCBI taxonomy): Bacteria > Pseudomonadati > Pseudomonadota > Gammaproteobacteria > Vibrionales > Vibrionaceae > Aliivibrio > Aliivibrio friggae. The sequence goes on along the minus strand of NZ_CM170649.1, from coordinate 1,196,562 downwards.
GTTCAGTAATGACCGATACGGCATTAACCCTAGCAATAACTCTTGGAATGATGTCATTTTGGAAGTTTTCTCAAAGTGAGGTGAAAAGCAAAGAAGCCTATAAGTGGGGGTTGATTTTTGCTGTTGCAATGTCAATAGGAATGCTTTCTAAAGGGCCGTTAACTTTAGTTCTTGTTGGGATCTCTTTATTTGGTTGGTTAGCATTTAACAATCAATGGCGTTTGCTATTGAGCTTTCCGTGGATAAGTTCATTAGGTTTATTCTTTGCTTTATCTGTGCCTTGGTATATAGCGGCAGAATTAAAAACTCCAGGATTCTTAGATTACTTTATTGTCGGAGAGCACTTTAAGCGCTTTGTGGTTAGCGGCTGGGAAGGTGACTTATACGGCTCTGCTCACAAAGAAGCGAGAGGGATGATTTGGGTCCATTGGTTAGGTGCCGCGTTACCTTGGTCCCCATTATTAATTTGGCAGACGATTAAAGGATTACGTAGTGGTGATGCTTCAGAAAAAGGAAAGCCATCATTAAGAAGCTTTCTTTGGTGTTGGATGTTAGCTCCAATGATTTTATTCACCATGTCAGGAAATATATTAGCCAGTTATACCATGCCAGCGATCCCTGCTATGGCGATATTGGTGGCAATGAATATTAATTTTGAGAGTAAAAAGCAATTCACTCTGGTTAAGATTTGTGGATTAAGTATTTCGGTTATCTTGATCATAGTAACGGGTTTACTAGGAAATAACTTAACCAGTAAGCAGGCGGAGAAAGGGCTACTTACATCATGGAAATTACAATCAAACCATACAGAACTGCCTTTGTATTATGTAGGTAAACGTCCATTTTCGGGCCAATTTTACTCTGATGGTTTAGCGCAGCAAGTGACAAATCAAGAAGAAATAACAACACCAAGCTATGTAGTTATTGATACTAAAAGAATTGAGTCGATTAACGGTTGTAATGCCATTGCTGACTCTAAGAGAAGACGCTTACTTTATTGTCCATAAGGATAAATTGAAGTGAAGTAGATAAAATAAATCCCGATGTAATCAATGATTAGGTCGGGATTTTTTTGAAAGAGCTATGGCGTGGTGTGAGAAAAAACCCATTTATCGGCAAAATTAAAATTAATGATCATGCCAAGTAAGATGCCAGGGATCATTAAAAGATAAGGAATAGTAGAGATAAATAAGTCATGATTTAGCCCTAGACTTTCAAAAAGGGAAATAAAGAAACCCAGCTTTGGGATCAATAAAGCGTAACAGCCCCAGTTTGGAATAAAGCCAAAGCAAGAAGACGTCAGAAACTTTAACCATTCTTTCGTTTTGTTTTTGCTTTGTTGCTTTTTAAAAGTGAGCTGACGGTTGAGCCACCAGTTTGACGAGGCTGCCACCCAAAATGAACCAGCACGAGCAGAAGATATAGGTAGCCACTGTGATAAGAGTGCCATAGCCGTCACATCGACCACAAATCCAGCCCCACCAACTAGCCCAAATAGGACTGGTTTCTTTTTATTCATATACACTAACTCATGAAAATCATAGAGAGTAACTATAGAGTTGAGAGTGTAAAAAAAGCGTGAAAATAGAGAAATACGACTAATTGGGTAGATGAAGTGGTTATTAATCAAGCGATTGTATCAATATCTAACTATGTACCTTCTAAAAATTACATTATACTCAAGAGAAATGTGGTATCTGAAATGTAAGGGAATGTAATGCAAGGTAACTCAATAAGAACCAGTGCAGAGCGAGCGTTGTTATCAGAACGTATTCAAAAACTGACAACCGCGCTATCTGATGGGGTATATGAAAGAGAAGATACAATGAGGTTGTGTCTGCTTGCTGCACTCTCTGGTGAAAGTGTATTCTTGCTTGGTCCTCCAGGTATCGCGAAAAGTTTAATAGCAAAACGATTAATTAAAGCGTTTGATAACAGTAGTTATTTTGAATATTTAATGACAAGGTTCTCGACACCAGAAGAGGTGTTTGGGCCATTATCAATTCAAGAACTTAAAGACAATGGAAAATACGTTCGATTGACTCAAGGGTATTTACCTACGGCTCAAGTTGTCTTCTTAGATGAGATTTGGAAAGCGGGTCCTGCCATTCTTAATACCTTGTTAACTGTTGTTAATGAAAAAACCTTTAAAAATGGTAATGAAATCCTTCCAGTTCCAATGCGCCTTCTTATTTCCGCCTCGAATGAATTACCGGATGAAGACAGTGGTCTAGACGCCTTATATGACCGTATGTTAGTTCGCATATTTGTAAATCGAATCCAAGATAAAAACAATTTTAAATCTATGTTGATGACGGGCACGATCCAAGAAACTGAAATCGACCCAACATTAGTCGTTACAGATGCGGAATACCATCAGTGGCAAAAAGAGTTTGATGGACTGACCCTATCCGAAGAAGTATTTGAAAAACTGTTTGAGCTAAAAACAATGCTTGAGAAACATAATGCGTCTTATGATGATTCATTATATGTTTCAGATCGCCGTTGGAAAAAATCAGTTAAATTACTTAAAGCCTCTGCATTCTTTAGTGGTCGTGATGAAATTAATCCAATGGATTTACTGTTACTTCAAGATTGTTTATGGACAACCCCAGATAACCGCGAGCAAGTAAGAGAAAGTATTCGTTCTTTTGCTTCGGACAAAGCGTTTGACCAAAAAAATGTCTCAATGAACATAGAGATGATTCAAACCGATATCGCAGAGATGGAAGCGCAAGTTCTTGTTGAACAAGGCATTGCTTTTCATATTGAATCTGGCGGTAATCGTTTGATGAAAAAAGAAAGCTTTGAATTTGATTTCAATAAAGGAAAACGTTACAGCGTTGGTCATACGAATCAACTGGTGAAGTTTATTATGTTGCAATCAAATATGTCTGTTTCTGAAAGTGAAAAAGGGGACAGTCGTTGGGTGTATGTTAACCCTGAAGAGCTGGCTAAGCAGATGAAAGAAGGCAGAGCCACGGTGTATGGTTATGTAAACCAGAATCAAAACCTGTGCAGCTTAACGTTTGAATTGGATGCTGACTCCAGATTAGTAATCAAAGATATCGCAAATCGTTCTGTTCTTGTTGGTATGGTCGGTCATAATGATCCTACACAGGTTCAGTTTGACGAGTGGTCAAAAAAGATCGCACATAATCAACGTCAACTGGATGAAGCAGAGCATCAATTAAGAAAAAGTCGTGCGCAATTTCATGCGGCACTGCCTCATCATTTTATAGAAGAGGGCTTGCCATCTGTGATTGAAAATAGCTTGCATCTTTTGGGGCAGCGTATTGAAAGTTGTAAAACTCAATTTGATGGAGCAAGTCGTCGAATGTTGAAATTTAGTGATTACTATTCTTAAAAGTATGGTGTGTCTTAGTATGCGGGGAGATTTATGTTAGGTGTAGATGCATTAAACTTGGTAGTGATGGTTGCCGAATCAGGGATGATAGACTCCTCAATTACTGAGATTTTATCAAGACCGCAATTCTTAACGGCGGCTAAATCTAACCCTAATATAAAACCCACCCTTAAAAACCATATCTTAAAATGGCGTGGCAAAGTGAAACACAAGATGACAAAAGTGTGTGAAACTGAGCGTATACAAGAAGAGCTGGCTTTATATCAAGAAGTAATACACTGGAGTGAAGATGGGTTCTATCAAAAGATAGAGGAAGTGGTTGTTAAGTTAGAATGGCACTCTTCATTTTATATTGAAGCCAGTAAATTGGTAAAAAATAACAAAGGGTTATTTAACCCAATGTTTCCTCGTTTTTTTTGTGAGCGCTGGTACGAAAGCCTTTCCGATGCGATAAAAAAAGCGCAATTAACAGAACTTAAAGAAGATAAAGAGAAGCTGTTAGCCGATTTATATCAACGGATTGAAACACTGAAAACGATGGAATCAGTTTCAGCGGAAGGTGATGAAGCGCAGATAGGTAAACTCTGGGACATGGCATCGGCAAGATTAACAAAGTCAAATGTTGATATCATGAAGCTTCATGCTCGTTTTCTTAAGAAAAATAAAGGCCTACAAGAGATAGCTGCAAAGCTGGGTCGTATGGCTAATGAAGCACAAGATCATGACCGTTCACAAGCCGTTGCTGAAGAAGTCAAAGTGGTGGAAGAGAAAAGTGATTTTGTTACTGACGATATCGTAGGCATACAGGAAGGAGATGATCTCAGTCGATTATTACCAAATGAAACGTTATTCTTATCTCACCCTGAACTTGAAGTGATTTTTTATCAGCACTTAGTCGATAAACGCTTAATGAATTATCGTATGGAAGGAGCTGACAGAAAATTGCGTAAAGTCACTGCTCAATCAAGAGCATCAAATAACGCTCTGATTGAGAAAGGGCCATTTGTTATCTGTGTTGATGCATCAGGCTCAATGAGTGGCTTCCCAGAGCAGTGCGCTAAGGCTCTTGCCTATGGGCTAATGCAAATAGCATTGGCAGAAGAGCGAGATTGTTACGTGATTTTATTTTCAACTCAACAAATCACCTATGAGCTATCAAAACAAGACGGGCTTAAAGAAGTTGCAGACTTTTTATCGTATAGATTCCATGGTGGGACAGATTTAGAACCGGTGTTAGAGCAATCAATTGAGCTTATGCACGGGGATAAATACAAAAATGCAGATTTAGTTGTATTGTCAGACTTTATAGCACCAATGCAATCTGAACATATCGATGCGATGATAGGGGACTTAAAACAGTGTCAGAATCGTTTTCATGCGGTGTGTCTATCTAAATATGGAAATCCAGCATTAATGGCGATGTTTGACCATACTTGGTCTTATCATCCATCAATGCTAGGTAGATTAACGCAAATCAGATAATTGCGTTATTCTCCATCTCTCACAAAGCGAACTTTACTAAAACCTAATTTAGTAAAGTAGCTGTGACGGAAATCCTTTACTGCACCAGGGTTACTTGATGCCATTTCCACTTGCTTAAGCATGGTATCAAATTTTGAGATATCAATGCCTTCAGCTGCCGCAGCGGCTTCAAATGGGCCGTGAAATTCACGGAACGAAAAAGGGATCTCTTTCGTTTCTGATTTATAAGTGTAACGAACAGTACGAGCCATTATAATTCCTCGAAAAAAGGTGGCTTGGCCACCTTTAACATCAATTACTTCTTAAAGATGTCAGCAAGTTCACGTCTCATGATTGGATCACGACGTGCTTTCTTAATTTGCTTAGTAAGATCTTTCACACAGTTATGAAGAACTTGGTCAAGAAGCTGAGAGCGATATTCTGCTTTAGCGTCGTCGTCCATGTTTTCAGGAAGTTCGATAGTTTCGAACTCAGCCATGAAATCATAACCAGCGTAGCTTTGGCTTAAAGAAACTAATGCGTGGAATTGCTCAAAGTTATCTAGAACTTGTTGAGCACTTCTTGGCATTTCATCCCAAGATTCACGAACAGCAATTTCTGCAACTTCATGAACAGAAACAAGCATGTGCCACATTTCTTCAGGAACGCTTTCAAACTCAATTACTTTTTTAAGTTCTGGAGAGATAGTTGCTAAATCAATAGCTTCTTTTTTTGTATTTTCAACTTCAGACATGGGCATTTCTCGTCATATAAAAATGAAATGGTAACCAGACCACAAGAAATGTCAATTCTATTCATAACAGTAAAGGTAAATTGGGAAGTAATTGTTCTATTTAGAAGCAAAAAGAAGGAATAAGGGTCACAAAGTCACGCTTTATACTTAAAGGAATAACTCTTAACGCCGATAGGGTTTAAAGGAATAACAATACTTGGATTAATTATGGTTAGAATTTTATCACTTTGCACTTCATTATTATTAGTGGGCTGTGTTTATCAAGGTAACTCTTTATTAGATACAGCACCTAAAACTAAAGAAGAGACGCCACACCCAACATTTGAAGACCCTTATAAGTCATCAGCAGAGGAAACAGAATCTGTAGAGGTGACTCATACGCTAACTGGGCCAAATGGCGAGCTAAAAGATGATGATATGAGAAAAGTGGCAGAACAATTAACTGAGTTAGGTGTTACTTATCATGAAGTGAGTGATGATCAGCTTGTAATTTCGATTCAAGAGAAGGTTCATTTCTCTAGTGCAAAAGCGGAATTAACGCCATTAGCAAAAAACTTATTAAATAAACTTATCTCTGTTATGGCAACAAAACCTGAACTTGCTTTGGTATTGGATGGACACACTGATGTAACGGGTAATGCGGTTAATAATCAGAATTTGTCAGAGATGAGATCAAACGAAGTTCGTCGTTATTTATTAGCCAATAAATTGAATGCTGCACAGCTTTATTCTCGTGGCTTTGGTGAGTATTTACCATTATGTGACAACGAGACGCTTCTTGGACGAAAATGCAATCGCCGAGTAGAGATTACCGTGCTGAAAATTCATTGGTAGAAATTGAGAGATAAAATGCAAACTGGATAGGGGAAACCATTATCCAGTTTGTGATTTATATTATTGAGTAGAGATTACAGGCTCTACATATGCCTTAGTACCCCACAGTGGTACTGTAGACAGGCTGTGTTTAAAACTACCTTCGGTTTCTTTAGTTGTATAAGATAAGTAAAGTAGAGTTTGGTTTTCTGCATCATAGATACGTCTAACTTTCATCGATTTGAAGAAAATACTTTTCGATTGCTTGAACACAACTTCACCTGATTTACCTCTATCAATTTGAGCTATCATCTCAGGGGTAATCTCGCCCGTTTGACGGCATGAGATTGAAGAGTCACTTGGGTCAGCTAGACTTAAGTTCGCTTCAACTGAAGCAATGTGGCAAGTCACACCAGGAATTTTGTCATCATCAAGGTTTGAGATTTTGATGTCTTTCATAGTAAATAAGCCTAGCGACACATCGCCAACCTCGTTATCTGAGCAGCCAGCAAGTAATCCTACAATACTTAACGCTATTAGTAATTTTTTCATAAAGTTATTCTCTAAATGGGCGATACAGTAACTATAACATTAAATGTGATTTTTTAGTGAAGAGGATCTCTTTTGAGGTCAAAGCCTTTTTATTAGGCGTTGAGGTTTCTACTCATTAGCAGTGATTACTTGTTAAGGTACGTAGAGCTAAAAGAGGGTAAATATGAGTGTTTCATTTATTAGAAATACGCTAGTATTTATTTTATAGAATTTGATTGTGGATTATATTGTGAAAAAACAAATCATTACCGTTTTGATGATGGCAGCATTAATGGCCGGTTGTAGTTCTGCACCACAACAAAGAATGTGTGTTCCTGATTTTTGTAATATTTGGGGGCAATGATTTTTAGTAGCTCATTTTTATTGTTAGATTCAACGTATCTATTTAATTAATTTAAGCTTATAATCAATAAGTTCAAGACATTGTTAGGATTTTAAAATGAAAGTATGTGGCGTAGAGCTTAAAGGTAATGAAGCAATCATCTGTTTAGTGAATAAATCAGATGGCATGATTGACCTACCAGATTGTCGTGTTGCTAAATTTGATATTACTGAGCCATCTAAAACGGAATCTATCCGTGATTTTCAGTTTAAATTTAAAAAATTAATGCAAGATTACCAAATTGAAACGGTTGTAATTAAAGAACGTTTGATGAAAGGTAAATTTGCTGGTGGCGCTGTTGGTTTTAAACTAGAAGCCGCTATTCAACTTATTGATGACATTGAAGTTGAAGTACTAACTGCAGCAGACCAAAAAGCAAGCCTTAAACGTGCACCTGAAATGGTACGTGTAAAAGAGATTGGCCTTAAAGGTTACCAACAAGAAGCATATGAAGCTGCTTATGCTTTCTTAAACCTCTAAAATTTAATGATATAAAGGATGGGTAACCATCCTTTTTTGTAGGTGCTATGACGATTAATTCTGAAACATTCCATCAGCAAAAGCTGGCTTGGTTAGTAAATCAAGTTAATGTTGACTTTCCTACACCTGAAAGTGTAAAAGGTCGCGATGTTTACTTAAAGCAACCTGCTAAAGACGCTGTAGAACATCTATTCTCTGAAGTTTCCCTTCCTGAGACAGTATCCGTTTTACCTGTTACAGAACATAGATTAACTATTCGTTGGGCAATGACAGTGGCAAGTCAATGGACTGCCGAATACGATGATATGCTTGAGTTTTTAACTCAAATTGATCTGTGTGATGAGTATCAATTGTTTGTTGCTCTTGATGGTATGAAACCGATCGCAGCATGTTTATCTCACGTTGCTGAAGATATCATGTATGTTTCTGACATCGCGCTAACCAGTGATACTATCAATGAAAGTGGCTTTTTAAGTGCAGTGATGGCTCAGCAGTCTATCAAATTTAAAAATACCTTTAAGACTTGCATTAAAAACTAATTTTTTGTTTGTTTATTGAGCGATAAATGTATGCGTAATTACTCTTCATTATTGTTTAGTTTATTTATAGTGTTTTTCTCGTTGAGTTCTGCTGCGCAGGCTGCTGGTACAGATAAACCGATTAATATTTTGGTTTTACACTCATACAGTCCTTCTTATGAGTGGACCAAAAATATTGAAGACGGAATAAAAAACACAATTAAAAATAGTGATAGACCAATTCGACTGTCCATTGAGTATATGGATTCAAAACGAATTAAAGGTAATGAGTATAGAGCGCAATATACTATTTATTTAGAAGCTAAGTACACAAGAGATTACTTTGATGCGATTGTTGTTTCTGATGATAATGGACTCAACTTTCTTATTCAAAATGGCGACCAGTTATTTCCTAGCATTCCTATTGTTGCTGTTGGTATAAATAATCTTAATATTGAACTCGGTTCGTTAAAAGATCGAACCACGGTTTATTATGAAAGGGACCATATTTCTAAAAATTTAGAATTGGTTCAATCTCTTTTTCCTCAAACAAAAAACGTTTATCTGCTTAGCGATGATAGTTTAACGTCTCAACTCATCCGCCGTCGATTTTTAAATGAAGCAAAAAACTTTCCAAATTTAACCATCATTACCATTAGTGATAAACCTCTGGCAGAAGCCGCATTATTCTTATCGCAACTTCCTCCTAAATCGGTAGTTTTTTTAACGCACTATAATACTGAATTACAACAGGGGCGATATTATGATTATGCGTCGGTGGCTTCTATATTAGCAAAAAATAGTTCAGCGCCAATCTTTGTGTTTTGGGAACATTATATTGGCTATGGTGTGCTAGGTGGTTATGTTAACCGTTCATACTCACTAGGCGTTCAATCGATTTTATCACTAAGCCATAAATTGAAATTTTCATTGATTGATAGTGTGATAGATTTTCCTACCGCATGGGAAGGATTTGTCTTTGAGCATGGGGTAGTTGAAAAGTTTAAGTTAGAAAAAGAAGATTTGCCATACGCATCAAGGATTGTAAATAAACCATCCTCATACCTTTATGAAAATAGAAATATAATCACGGTAACCGTTCTCTTAATCGCAATGATGTTAGGGATAATTATTACTCAGTTCATCGCTATTCGTCGTAAAAAAGAATTGAACGAGAACAAGTCACATATTTTAGCTCTACAAAATAAAACGTTAAACGTACAAAGGGAAATGATTGAAGTTCTCGGAGAGGCGATTGAAACACGCTCAGGAGAAACGGGAAATCATGTACGTCGTGTAGCTAAAATGTCACGATTGTTAGGTAAGATATATGGCTTGCCTAAAAGTGAATATAAACTTATTGAAGTGATAAGCCCAATGCATGATGTTGGTAAAATTGGGATCCCTGAAGCAATATTGGATAAGCCTGGAAGATTAACCCAAGAAGAAAGAGTGATTATTGAAACTCATACTGAAATTGGCTATAAGTTGTTAAGCTCTGGTGATGGCGAACTAATGCAATCGGCCGCTAGAATAGCATTGGAACATCATGAACGCTGGGATGGGAAAGGGTATCCAAATAAACTCGCCGAACATGAGATACATATTTTTGCTCGTATTACTGCCATTACTGACGTGTTTGATGCATTAATGAGTAAACGTTGCTATAAAGAAGCATGGCCGCTAGAAAAGGTTGTTGAGCTGTTTACTCGAGAGTGTGGGAAGCAATTTGATCCAGAATTATGCGATTTGTTTCTTAGAAATATAGATGAATTTGTAGATATACGCCAACAATACCCAGATTGAATTGTTAACTATACGCTGTGAACTCATACAAATAAAGCCGACGATTCAAAACTGAATGGTCGGCTTTTTGTTATTTGAAATAAAGATTATCCAATAAAGCTAATGTAGGTTTGTAAAATAATTAAATTTACAATATCGATAAAGAACGCACCTACAATAGGTACTACCATAAATGCTTGTGGAGAGGGACCAAAACGAGAAACTAATGATCCCATGTTCATTACCGCGGTAGGCGTTGCACCTAGGCCAAAGCCACAGTGTCCGCCTGCCATTACAGCCGCATCATAGTTTGAGCCCATAGCACGGAACGTAATAAAGTATGAGAACAATGCTAATACAACAGTTTGAACCGACAGAATAACTAACAATGGAATGGCTAAATCAAAGATATTCCATAATTTTAGACTCATTAATGCCATAGCTAAAAATAGAGCCAGTGAGACAGTACCCAAGATATCCACGGTCTCAGTATCTATTTTATGAACCTTAGTCACTTCAGTAATGTTGGTAATGAATACACCAATAAACAAGGCGTAGACAAAATCAGGGATTTTTAGCCACGCAATATCAAAGGTAGCTACAAAATCACCAAGATAACCAGCACCCACAACACAAAGTAAAAGTACGAATAGAGTTTCAATTACTTTTTTAGCGGTGACTTTTTCTTCTTCGCGTTCATTATAGGTTACTACTTCAGGGAAGCGGGTATGTGTATCGATTCCTGTGCCGTATTCAGATTCAAGCTTATGTTTATGAATTAGCTTTTGAGCAATAGGGCTACCGATTAATCCACCCATAATTAAACCAAACGTTGCTGATGCCATTGCAAGCTCAAGCGTATTTAGATGATACGTTTCAGCAAACGTCTGCGACCAAGCTGCACCAGTTCCGTGACCACCAGATAGTGTAATAGAACCTGCAATTAATCCCATTAACGGATCAAGTCCCATTAAGCTAGCAAGGCTGACACCAATACCGTTTTGGATAATGATGTAAACAGAAGCGACAGCAAGGAATAAGAAGACTTTAGTTCCTCCTTTTATCAATTGCTTATAATTTGCCGCTAGACCAACCGTACTAAAGAACATCAACATGAATGTACTTTGTAATGGTAAAGAGAACTGTAAGTTAATTCCCTGGAAGTGCAATAGCGTAATAGCGACAGCAACAATTAACCCACCAACAATCGGTTCTGGGATGTTGTATTTTTTAAATAGCACAACTTTTGAATTGATTAGGTGACCTAAAAATAGCACCGCAATGGCAATTAAAAATGATTCTAGTGCGCCAATAGATAGAGTGTTTGACATAGTACTCCTACGTTGAAATATCATTCCTTTTTTTCATTAAATAACACTAACGAAAATAAATGAAGAATAAATGTATTTTAATGCATTTACCTTGAAGGATATTGTCTGATTTTAAGGGGCGATAGTACCATTTTTATCAATGCGATAGGGTTATCGTGAAGTAAAATATATAAATTCACTGTTATGGTTGCTATTTTTAATGATGTTTTTGGTAGTTATTCATCGTAAAACAAGACAATACTTCCACCACGTAGAGCACTACCTACATTAAAAGTGAAACCAATGCCTACATTATCCACAAGGGAAATCCATTTTCTAGTATCGATTAACCATGCAATATTGAACTCATAATAGTAATCAGTACCTAGAGGTTCGTTCACATCACCACCAAGATCTACACGCTTTGCTTTTAAGTAAAGAACTTGAGCCAAGCGATTCCAATGCGCCATGTTGTATCTAAGTTGAACGCTATTTACAAAGCGCCACACTTCAGGATTAACATCAGAACTAACATCTGATGACCCACCAAAACCTTGGCCAAATGCATAGTGATAACTATTATTGAATCGCCACTCTCCCCAGTCTGTTTCTTTTTTGTACTCAAATGTGATTTTAGGTTCAATCACAAATGTATTCGTCGTTACGTTATAGTAATTACCATCGAGGTAAGGGGATAGAGTTTGGCTAAAACGTGAATTATATTTATGTGTATTTTTGTAATGCATTAAGTGGAAAGCATTGCCAAAGGATATGGTCCAGTTCTCACGGAAAACATAATTTTGTGCGTATTCAGCATAAAGACCAAAGACTTCATCTAAATCAGAATCTGGAGAGGATTTATCATCAAATTTAACATCAATATCAGTATTTACATAAGAAGCTCGTAAGGTAACTTCATGACTCCAGAGAGAATCGGGATCATCAGTTAACTCAAAGGTATAAGGGAGGGAGTAAACCGTCATTTTACTGCGTAAATCAATAGAATCGGAGCTACCAATATTTTCGTTATCGGTTTCTAAATAGTTATTAGGATTAAAATCAGCGATACCAAAGGTGATCATATTACTATCAGATAGAACTAACGAGGTCGCGAATGCAGCTTCAAATCTATCGGCAGGGGTAATATCCCGGGCAATAGCCTTGTCCATTACCACATTAAGTAATAAAACAATAAGAAGGGAGATTGGTCCGCGTAGCATGGTCAGTCCTTTGAAAAGAGTTACTCATAATGTAGTAGAAATTATCCTTAAAATCTACACTAAATCAGCCTGTTATAATAAAGTGTCCTAAAATTAATACTCTTAGCTACTATATGAATATAAAGTGAAAACACAATAAGAAAAATATCAAATTATGTTTTCACTTATAAATTATCTTTTCTTAATCGCTGATAAATCCGCCAGTTTGGTGGGCCCAAAGTTGAGCGTAAATCCCTCCTAATTGAACAAGCTCTTGGTGTGTACCTTGTTCAACCACTTTGCCTTGATCCATCACTAATAATCTATCCATTGCGGCAATGGTTGATAAACGGTGTGCAATAGCTATTACTGTTTTACCTTCCATTAATTCATCTAAGCTGTCTTGTATTGCGGCTTCTACTTCAGAATCAAGTGCTGAGGTTGCCTCATCTAAGATCAATAGCGGTGCATCTTTGAGGAGTACTCGTGATATAGCAATACGTTGACGCTGGCCACCAGAAAGTTTAACCCCTCGCTCACCAACTTGTGCATCGTAGCCTTTACTGCCATATGAGTCTGTTAAGGTTTCAATAAACTCATGAGCTTGGGCTTGCTTGGTTGCTGCAAACAGTTCGTCATCACTTGCATCAGGTCTACCATATTTGATGTTATCTCTGATAGAGCGATGAAGTAGGGAAGTATCCTGACTAACCATACCTATTTGACTACGTAATGAATCTTGAGTTACATCCCGTAGATCGTGACCATCAATAGAAATAGAACCTGATTCAATGTCATGAAAACGGAGTAACAGATTAACTAATGTGGATTTACCCGCACCAGAGCGACCAACTAAGCCAATTTTTTCGCCTGGTTTGATCTCGAGGGTTAAATCGTTAATGACGCCTTTATTTTCGCCATAATGAAAATTAACGTTATCAAATTTAATACTGCCCTGAGTAACCTTTAGTTCTGTCGCATTCGGTTTATCGTTAATGGTGATAGGTTTTGCGAGGGTATTCATCCCATCAGTTACAGTACCTAGATTTTCAAACAACGAACTGATTTCCCACATGATCCAGTGAGACATACCATTAACACGTAAAGCTAGACTAATCGCGATAGCAATGGCACCTACAGAAAGAACATTATCAATCCACAGCATGATAGATACCGCAGCGATAGAAAAAACAAGAAGATAGTTGATAATTTCAACAGAGATATTAATCCCAGTAGCTAAACGCATCTGTTTATGTACAGTACCAAGAAACTCTTTCATACCTTCTTCGGCGTACTCTGTTTCACGTTTACTGTGACTAAATAGTTTCACTGTATTAATGTTTGTATAGCTATCAACAATACGGCCTGTCATGGTCGAACGAGCATCGGCTTGTTTTTCAGAAATCGCTTTTAATTTTGGAACAAAGTAGAACTGGATAGCAATATAGGCCGCTAGCCAGATCAGCATTGGTGCCATTAAACGCCAGTCTGCTTGACCAACCATAACGATCATTGAGGTGAAATAAACGGAGATATACACCAATACATCAAGTAATTTCATTACCGTTTCACGAACAGACAGAGAGGTTTGCATTACCTTTGTCGCAATACGTCCGGCGAAATCATCGGAATAAAATGACACACTCTGTTTTAAAAGGTATCGATGGGCCTGCCAGCGAATAGCCATTGGGTAATTTCCCAATAACGTTTGGTGGGTAATAAGAGAGTGTATAAGGATTAAAATAGGAACCCCAACCACCACAAGTAGACCTAGCCACATTAAAGTGTGCCCTTCTTGAGCTAGAAATGTCTCTCTATCATGTGTTGATAACCAATCAACCAATTGCCCCATAAAACCAAATAAAGAGACTTCAATTACCGCAATAATGGCACTTAGAGAAGACATAGCAATAAGAGGGATCTCATAACCTCTTGTATAATGACGACAAAATGCATACAAGCCTTTAGGCGGCTGTTTTGGTTCTTGCTTTGGAAAAGCGGTAGTAAGCCGTTCAAAGAAGTTAAACATACATAAAACCTTTAAATTAGAAAATAGACGGTATGTCTACATATGATTAACATAACTCAAAATAGAACTTTATGTAATTGATTTTATAAGTTAATAGATAAGTTTTCTAAAATAATTAGTATCATGAGACACACTAGAGGTATCATAAAAAAAGATTGTACTAATAAAGAGTAATATGATGAAAAAAATACCAACTAATATTATTACCGGCTTCCTTGGTGTCGGTAAAACCACCACAATATTACAGCTGTTAAAAAACAAACCAGAAGAAGAGTCTTGGGCTGTTTTAGTCAATGAATTTGGTGAAGTTGGTATTGATGGTGCTTTCTTAACGGAAAGTGGTGCAATGGTGAAAGAGGTGCCTGGCGGTTGTATGTGTTGTACTGCGGGTTTACCAATGTCGGTTGGAATTAATGCGCTTTTAAGACAAAAACCAGACCGCTTGATTATTGAACCAACGGGCTTAGGTCATCCTAAAAAAATATTGGCAATTTTACAGTCAGAAAACTATAAGAATTACATTGATTTAAAAGCAACACTTGGCCTTGTTGATCCTCGAAATCTCTCTGATGAGAAGTATACGAGTAATCAAAACTTTAATGACCAACTGAATATTTCTGATGTCGTTGTCGGGACTAAAATGGACATGACGACAGACTATGATGAATGTTTATTTCATTCTTGGGCTAAATCGTTACCACATCAACCAAAATCAACCACCATTAACCATGGTGAATTGCCTCTACAGTGGTTAGATGAAGAGCGAACGACTGAGTTAGTTATTGAAGAGCACCATCACCATCATGCTGAACAAGATATTGTGGAAATGGTATTAGAACCGGGCCAAAAATTCTGCCGTAAAGAAAATAAAGGACAGGGTTATGTCAGCTGTGGCTGGTTCTTTGGAGCCGAGTCGGTATTTGATTTTGATGAACTATTTTCAATGCTTTCAGCACTGACTGCTGAGCGTGTTAAAGCGGTGATGAACACGAACAAAGGTTTTTATGCATTCAATGTTGCTAATGGTGTTGTTTCTGTCAATTTACTTAGTATCGATGGCATGGAATCAAAATTAGAAGTGATTGATACTCAGCTGTTACCTTGGGATCAGTTGGAAGGTGTGTTATTAAGTTTACTTATTGAAGAGTAATAGGTTCAGTAATAAGAATAAAAAAAGAGAGGTTAACTTATTGGTTAACCTCTCTTTTTATATATATGTTTAAAAAGAATTAACGTTTGTTTTTCAAGTAACGCTTACGACGTTCTTCTTTTTTCTTAATTTGTTGTTCAACTTTAAGCGCTGCTGCAATTTCAACGGCTTCAAGTTCAGCAGGGATCATGTCTGGAAGTTCCAGAGTCAATTGACCTAATGTGCCAGAACGAAGTTCATGAAGCAGAATTTCAGACGCTTTATAGATATTAATTCGTCCGCCAGCTTGCAAGCAACCACGACTACGACCAATCGCTTCCATTAACTCTAAATCGTTATCTGGTAAGTCATCTAAGTTATAACGCTCTTTTAAACGCTCTGGGTACTGTTTTGCTAAATATTCAACAGTATAGAAAGCCACTTCATCGTAATCCATTGCTGTATCTTTAACTGCACCAGTGGCAGCAAGACGGAAACCACTGTGTGGATTTTCAACTTTAGGCCATAAAATACCAGGAGTATCAGAAAGAACGACCCCGTTTTGTAAGTTAATACGTTGCTGACGACGAGTTACGGCAGGTTGGTTACCGGTTACTGCAATCATACGTCCGGCTAAGGTATTAATGATAGTTGATTTACCTACGTTCGGAATACCCATAATCATGGTACGAACGTTTTTTCCCATCGCTTCACGGTGAGGAACCAGCTTACGACATCTTTCCATGATTTTATGGATTTCATCAGGGTTACTGGTTGTCACTGCCATTGCTGTAACGCCTTGCTCTTTCTCAAGGTGTTCAATCCAAAGTTGAGTCACTTCAGGATCTGCTAAATCACGCTTGTTCAAAACTTTAATACAAGGCTTATCTTGGCGTAGAGAGGCGATCATCGGATTCTCACTACTGAAAGGGATACGAGCATCAAGTACTTCGATGATCACATCCATTTTAGGGATCACTTCTGCGATCTCTTTTTGTGCTTTATGCATGTGACCAGGGAACCATTGGATGGACATAGCGTGAATCCTTTAAAAAATCAAAAACGCTATTTTAGCGGCAAAGTCACAAGAGTAAAGGGAAGTTATAGAGCTCTATGACTTTGTTAGGGTATCGCTATGGTGATTTCTTATAAACCGCCGTGAAAGTAACCAATATTATTTAATCCATATGTAACTACTGATGATGACAGTTCACACCGTTAAACAAGCTGAAATCGCTTCTACATCGGAAGAGCAGCATATAGTAAGTGCGGATATAGGAAAAATATTGAAGCAATTCATGAGTATCTCGTGAAGGAACAACTCAAGCTCGCGATACTGATTTAGCCAGTAACAAACTTGAATAGGTTGTTTCGAAGCTGGATCAAACCCAGCTAAATTCAAAACTTGGTAATTGGTAACACGAATAAAAAGGAGGCTTTAAGTCACCTTTTTTATTAACTGAATTAATGAATTTCTGATACTTATTTACTTTGTAAATGATAATTTAAGAAAAATAAAAAAACATGGGGAATAGATCTCACGAATAAACTTTTGTTAACTCATTCTCACAAATGTTACATGTATTAATTTAATATGAACAGAACTTAACGTTACCATGTCATTAAATTGACTATTTACTCTATAGTGAGTTTGTTCTGGTATTAACATTTTGACAGTTTGATTTGATGAGTTTATTGATAAGTATGTTTATTTCTCGATTTAGCTACAATTTATTTAATAAGTTACTGGTGTTATTTACCAGTTTATTCTTTTCTACTTCTGTACTTTCGGCAGACTTAGCGATTGAAGTAAAGGTGAATGACCCTGTATACCAAAATAATGAAATTGTTGCCTATCAGATAACAATTACCAACTCATCTCTAAATACAATTAATGATATTACTGTCTCGGCAGATTTTCTGTCTACAATGTCAGGGTCTGAACCCGCTTTTCAATCGACGGAAATTTCAGGCTCTGCTACTTGGTTCTCTAATAAAGGGGATTTTAGTTCGTCGGGTGACCTTATGGTTAGCAATGCCAAATTACAACAGGGTGGTGTGTTAACTTACACTGTTTTAGCAAGAGTTTCAGATACCGCTATTACTGATATTTCCATTCAAGCAAATGTAACTTCATCATCCGAAAATATTGATTCAAATACACAAATAATCACACCCGCACCTTATGAATATACATTGACTCTTTCTGTCGATAAAAGCCAATACGCATTAAATGATCTATTAACTTATACATTAAAAGCCGAAAATACAGGCAGTTATAAAGTACAGCACCTAGCCATTAACCAATTGTTTTCCTCTTTAGCGGTTGAATCTATTGATGGCAATTTAGTTTCTCCATTTTCATCGGCTTCTATCACAGCAAAAAAAAGTGGAGCAGACAGTGAAACTGGTACTTTTGCTTCACAAGGAGATCTTGCTGTTAGTGATGCTACTCTTGATGTTAGTGGAAGCATAACCTACACAATCAAAGCTGCTGTTATTGGTACTTTGGTCGGTGACATTGTCACTTCTGCTGACTCAGTAACCAAAGAAGGGAACCTAAGTAGTAACCAACTCACAACGCCACCAATTATTGGTGAGTTGACCATTACAAATCATGAATTTGAAAATACAACGCCTTATTTGGTTAATGGCGAAATGAAAGTTCATCTTAGTGTTGAAAATACCGGCGGTGGTATTGTTCATAACTATCATGTTCAACATAATATTGCCGCATTGTTATCAACTTTAGGTAACGATTTAAATGAGCTTAATTTTGATCAGGCTGACGTACAAGGAAACCCATATAATTCTTGGGTATCTAAAGTAAATACTATTGGTAGCAATTCAGTATCGGCTCTTAATAACAGTGGTGAATTAACAGATACAGCATTTGATGATGTGGTTTCTGTATATCCTGGTGAGACAATTGATTATTTGATTTCAGCAACAATCACACCTGTAACTATCGGTGAAATTAAGAATTTAACCGCAAAAGCCTTAAAATCTGATGGGTCTTTAGCTAGCTCGGTGAGCCAAATTACGACTCCGATTAATGCTGAAAAAGTGCTACAAACTGCCGACCCAGAAATTAAAATCACTAAATCGACATCACAAAGTCAGTATACCCCAGGCGGTGAGGTGGTTTATGACATTACGGTTGAAAATACGTCAAGTAAGTACTTTGCTAACAATTTGATTGTTGTCGATAAATTATCATGTATTAAAACAGAGCAAGCGGGTGGTGCAGGCTCGGCAAGTGCTTTTAAATCATGGAAGTTAGAAGTTACTGATGGCAGTGATAATCAAGGAACAGATGCGGGTAAATTTACAGCGTCAGGCACGGGTGATGTAGTTGTTTCACCCGATGTCGCTCCCGGTAAAAAGGTTATCTATAAACTGACAGCTACGGTCAATGACACTAGCGTTGGGATTATTATTGATAATGATCCAAGCTGTACCGATGATGTCATAGAAGATGGTACTGGGGTTGAAATGCCTGATGACAGTTTATCGGTAACAAAAGATGTCGATTCTTATTATTATTCATCAGGTCAATTGCTTACTTATACTATAAAAGTAACAAATAACGGCGATGGTTTTGCCGATCAAGTTTCTGTTGTTGATGATTTAACGGCAATTATGGTGACTGATATTTATGGCAACTCTGTTCCCGCTTATTCTTATTGGACAGTTACAGCAAGCGCGGAGCATATTGATGGAACCCCTGCAAACTCAACAGATACAGGGCTCTCTGGATCTATTGTTTATCCCGATGTTTTAGATGTAAAAGCGACAATTGAACCAAAAACAACAATAACTTACACCATAAGTGCAAGAACAATTGCAACAGCAAATAGTACGATAACAAATGAGGTGATTGTTGATGGTAAAGCAATCGCAGATAGAGGATCTGTACCAAGAGATTTCAATGTTTCTATAAATAAATCGGTAAAAATTGATGGTGCAGCAACCTTTAGTGGAGAGCAAACGTCATATTCAAAGCCGGCAACAATAGTTACGTATCAACTTGTATTAAAAAATGAAAAATCAAATGGTTATGCTACTAATGTAAATATTGTAGATCCTATTTCGAGTGTTCAAGCGGATATATTAGAACCGGATAATACTCAAATTCCAGTATTTACTACTTGGACAATTGCAACGGAAAAAGAAGTAATTGATGCTTCTGGTTTGTCATCACAAGAAGAAGCAGAGCTTTTGGCTGCTACTGATGTAGGTATCGTCGAGAATAATAAAGACTTAAATACAACAGCACAAATCCCGCCGAATGTACGCATTATTTATACGATTACAGCACAGATTGACCGTACTGATGATAATAAAATTGTTTGGGGAAAGTTTAATAATATTGCCACAGTTTCTACACCAGATAATGGAAAGTCGAATAGTGATAATGCATGGGTTCATCCTAAAGACCCGGATGTATTGGTAACTAAAACAACGCCTAATGATGTGTTTAAAGTTGGAGAAACTGTCGAGTTCAATATTTATGTTTTCAATAAAGGAGCAGGTTATGCCAATGACGTAGATGTCAGTGATGATATTATTGGCATGGACGTATTTGAACCAGGTTGGACAATTCAAGCAAGTACAGAAGGACACCCTAAGAGTGGCAGTTATGCTGATATAAAGTCAACGTGGCCAGATGGTGGAAATATTCAATCTAAAGTTGATATTGATCCAAAAGAATCATCTGGTGATTATAATGGCATGGGCTATGTTGTTTATAAAGTCACTGGCACGGTTAAATCCGATTATGTGAAAGATGAAATATCAAATACGGTAGAAATCCATGATCCTGCTACAGGTACGGATCATTCATCAACGGCAGAAATAGGTAAAGGGGCCGTAACAGAAAAATTTAATATATCGATCTTAAAAACTTCAGATAAAGTGAAAGTAGTTCCTGGTGAAGATATTACCTATAGCATATCATTATTGAACAACAGTACGACGATAACGGCAAAAAGGCTGACTGTTGCCGATTTAATGACTCAAATAAAATCGGTATTAGCAAACGATAAAGATGATCATTTTGAAAATGATGTAAACCAGTCTCCCTTTGACTATTGGCAAATAAAACTTGATGGTGAGGCCTCTTTTGGCCCTCAAAATACGGATGATTTTATTTATCCAGCAATAGGGTCATCTGATGTATTAGAGCTTGCACCACAAGAAGTAAAAACCTTTCAAATTAAGGCTAGGGTTAAAGATAATTACGTTGGTACGGTAATGTCAGGCTCATTAACGAATTTACTGCCTAATGATGCTTATGTTTATCGTGATTTTGGAGAAGTGACAGAACAATCTCATATTTCACATCATGAAAATGAAATTACTTGGAATGGTGCTGATACCATTAGACAGGTGTTGGTTAATGGTTCTCCTAATCAGTATTACAGCCCTGGTGATGAATTAACTTATACCATCAAAGTGCTTTCTAAAACGGGTTACTTAAATAACCATAAAGTATCTGAGGATATTTTAGGTTTGAACGTTCTACTTATGGACGGTACTTCAGAAAACCCATTCACAAACGTATTCTCTGTTGATGTAATTAAAGATGATGCTAATGGTGGTCGTGGTACTACGGATGGTACCCTCGACGGAACGGTTGAAAATAATAAAAATATTAATACCACAATAGATGTAGCCGGTGGTGATTATGTTTTATATACCGTAAAAGGTATTGTTCGTGATGATGCCGTAGGTGATATTGATATTGGTGGTATAACGATTCGACCAAATGAGTTTCATTTAACCTTCTCTAAAGAAGTTGATGAGATTAACTATAAACCGGGAGAACCTCTAACTTACCATTTGCTTATTACTAATGACGGAAAAGGTAATGCTTACGATATTCCTGTACTTGATGAAATATCAAAAGTTCAGGTTGAGCTTGTCGATGGTAATTTAGGCTCTGCATTTATGTCTGGTTGGACAATAAACCCAGTTGTCACTGGTGGTTCTGCTGGAGGTAATGCCCAAGTAGGTACGGTAACAGATGGAAAAGACATTAATACAAGAGCATCTATCCCAGCAGGTGCGACCATTGATTATGTCGTGACTACAACCGTAAACCCTAAAGCCGTTGGGGATATTATTAACATATTATCAGTTAATGGTGACCGAGTGAGTGCCATATCTAAGCCTGATGCTCAAAAATTTGATTATTCAAAAGCCATTTTAGCTTATTACGATACTGATGGTGTTACTAAGTTGAGCTCTGGTTTAGCTGGCTATAAACCGGGGGGATTTGTTGAATATCAAATTGAAATTATTAATGACAATGAAGTGCATTTAGATAATGTTGCGATTACTGACAGAATTCAATCAGTAACAACAGATTGTTATTACCCCAATACAGGTAGTGTACAGACATGTCCTGCTTTTGATCGTTGGGA
Source organism: Aliivibrio friggae (assembly GCF_057368515.1). NCBI lineage: Bacteria > Pseudomonadati > Pseudomonadota > Gammaproteobacteria > Vibrionales > Vibrionaceae > Aliivibrio > Aliivibrio friggae. Next base: position 1,174,355 of record NZ_CM170649.1, on the reverse strand, counting down.
AATCATAACGGAAACGGATAGAAGTCCAATATCTAATCCGGGAATCGTTAAAGATAACGAGAATATTGACACAACCTTTGATCTAGCTGCAAAAAGTGCCACTCCATTAGGCTCGTTTGTTAGGTATAAAATAAAAGCTCATATAGTAGAGAAGGCTGTTGGCGAGTTTAAAAATGAAGCGCTCATCGCGGGCCGGTTTCATGTGAGTTCTGATCGTTCCGTTATGCTACCTTCGGTCATTAAGAAAACACATAAAGCCTATTCAGATAGCAGCTTTAGTGCTGTTAAAACGACTTATAATCACCAAGTTGATGATCAGAAAGTTTATTATCACTTACGTTTAGAGAATAATGGTGATGGTACTGAGTATGGCAAATCGTTGGTTGAGAAGTTCTCAGAATTAAAAGTGAGATTAGCACAAACGGCTTTAGGCCAAGGTGATAACGAGAAAGGTATCGTATATCAACCAAACGGTTGGAGTGTTACAGCGACAACTTCAGGCGAATCGATGACTTCTATTGGTTCCTATGTTGGTGGTGTTAATGCAGATATTGATTTGGCTTATGTGTCTATTGCACCTAATGGATGGATCGACTTCGTAATGGAATCACAAATCCGTGACGATAGCTTAGATGCCATTCAAATTAAGCCTTTATATAATGGCAGTGGTTTTTCAAAATCACATATTAATTCAGACCCTAGTGGACTGGAAGTTACTAAAAAGATCATATCAATTGCAGGCAATTCTTATAGTAGCGGTGACACTTATAAGCCGGGTGACAGTGTAGAATATCAATTTGTTGTAAAAAACATTCAACCTGTTTGGCGTGATAATACGATCATTCAAGATTTACTTTCTGAATTAAAAGTAGAAGTTATTGGTGGGGCGATAGAGCCTGCATTAATCAACACCAATATTACGGATGTAGTAACAACAGGTTTGGATGCTGATATTGATACAAAGCCTTTAGATTACGATCCTAAAGATGATCTTGATATTAAAGCGTCAGATGGCTTAGATATTGCTCCAATGGAAGAGATTACTTTTACCATTACTGGTGATATTCGTGAAGATGCTGTGGGGGTTGTTGACGCCAATACGGCAATAGGTGGTAATAACACAGTTACAACAGATCCTATTCCACCAGTAGCACCTTTATTAGTATTTGAAAAAACAGTGATTAACACAACATCAGACAGTAATACGTGTTCATTTCCGTCAACGACTGGCAGTGGGTGTCAATACAACCCAAGCGGACAAGTGACTTATGAAGTCATGGTGCGAAATGACGGTGAAGGTACTGCTAATGATATCGTAATAAAAGATTTAGTTAGCGCTTTAAAAACTTCAGATGGTATCGATGCATTTACATCAAGTAATGTGCATCTTATTGAGCAGCCAGATCCTTCTCGATTTTCTATATCTGGACAATATGATGGTTCATCGGATTTAAACGCAACGTTTGATTTAATGTCTGGGGATAGCTTGAAGTTTGAGATATCAGGAACGGTGTCAAATAATGCTACAGGGTCAATAGTAAATACCGCTCAGATAGATGGTGTAAATTCTAATGATGTAACATTGGCAGCGGGCACGGCTAAGATAGTTGCCATGAAAGCCTCTGATATCAGCACTTACTCACCAGGGCAGCCAATTAAATACACTATTCGAGTATTAAATAAATCTGATACCAACACTGAAGTTACGGTTGTTGATTCTATCTCTACATTTATGGTTGAAACAGCAGACGGCTCTATGCAACCAGCTTTAGGGTCATGGTCAATCACTTCACGTGTAATTTCTGATGGTGATCATGATTCATCTCCGAGTTATACCGATATCAGTAGCTTACCAACAAGTGGAGACATTAATTCTGTTATAAAAATGGCAGCAAGAAATACTGATTCAACCATGACAGAAGTTGAGATTGTTATTGATGGTGTGATCAGAAAAGATGCGATTGGCCAGTTTACAAACACGGTAACTGTCAACGGAGCAAAGTATCAAGTTGATGTCGGCTATATTGTTCCAGAAAAGGGGGAGTTATCCGTAACAAAAACTGCATCTAAAATTCCGGCTACTTATGTTCCTGGGGAGACAATTGGGTTTGATGTTCAAGTTGAGAATACAGGTGGTGGCTATGTAACTAATGCCAATATTAGCGATCTAAGTAAATCAATAAAAACTGATTTTGCAGGCCAAGCCAGAGAAGGACGCGCATTTGAACAGTGGGACATTACTGATGTATCAGTTATTGGAGCGGAACCGTCATTATCACAAATGGTAGCAGGCAGTGAAGTTACAGGGACTGATGGCTATGAGGTTAATTACAATATCGCACCATCACATATCATCAATCTGCATCTAGAAGGAAAAGTAAACGATGATGCAATGGGGGATATTACTAATATTGTTAATGTTACAGATGTTGAAAACAAAATAAAAAGAGCAGAAGCTACTTATACACCGGAAAAAGCATCATTAACGGTAACGAAAGTAGTAGATAAACCAATCTATGAAGCTGGTGATACATTAACGTATACCATTAAAGTGACAAATACGACTGCAGCATGGGCCAAAGATGTCCAGATTAGTGATTTTGTATCTACAATTGAAAGCCCAACAATCGATGGAAATACATTAACTGCATTTGATCCCGCTTCTATTAGTATTTCTGGAAGTTCATTAACCGGGCATACGGTTATCCCAACGATTACTTCCGGTGACATTAATGGAATGATTGAGATTGCGCCAAACGATGAGTTGGAAATTAACATTAGCGGTAAGCTACTACCAATGATTCACGGTGAAGTTAAAAATACAGTTACCGTTGAACTGGATGGTGTTACTCAAACCGCAGAAGCGATTAGCCTTCCTATTATTCCAGTCGTTACTTTACTAAAAGAAGCGCCGGTTGAGACCTATGTTCCAGGTGAAACATCAGATTTTGTTATTACCGTGACCAATGGCACCAATGGCTTTGCCGACGACATTAAATTAGACGACATCATTTCAGCTTTAACTGTAGAAACGATAGATGGCATACAAGAGCAAGCATTCAGCCATTGGGTTCTAGATGTTGAAGCGAATGATTCTGATACCGTTATAACACGAACCAGTTCGACGATTAATGAAGATATTCAGGTCAATATTGATCTCGCTCCGCTTGATACCGTGACATTTACAGTTAGCGGAGAGGTGAATGTAAAAGCCACTGGTGTTATAAAAAATACCGCCACAATGGAATTTAATGGCATAACAGTAACGGATGATGCCGAATTAAAACCTGCAGCACAAAATGTCTCTTTTATTAAAACAGTAAAAGATGGGTCTCAAGAGGCGAAATACATTGCAGGAGAAGAAGCAGAATTTCATATTACTTTAGTAAATAATGCAGCTAGCTTTGCTCAAAATATACAGATCACCGACATCATTAGTGACCTACAAGTAACGACAATCTTAGGTGCAACTGAAGATGCGTTTAGTTCATGGGATATTAACTATGACATACAAAATGATAAATACAGCACAACAACAATTGATCCACTGCCGCTAGGGAAAGATATCGATGTTACTGTTGATTTAGCACCAAATGCGACAATTGATTTTATTGTTAAAGGCATTGTAAATTCCAATGCTCTGGGCGACATCTCGAATACAGCAAGTATGGATGATGGCGCAGCAACGATAGACTCAACTGCCGTGTTAAAGCCAGAAGAAGTGGTTTTAATGGTGAAAAAAATCGCAGATAAAGCAGAATACACAAATGATGACGACGAAATTACCTTTACACTAGGTGTTACGAATCGAGGCTCAGCAGATGTATCCGGAGTACGCTTAGTTGATGAAATTTCAGCGCTTCAAGGGGCTAATGGTAACCCACTATTTACTGAGTGGACGGCAAAAGTTATTGAGTTTCCGGGGTCAGCAGTTATCGAAACCCAAGATTCGATAGATCTTAACTCAACACAGACTCTAAAAGCTTATGAAGGTAATGCTTTTGAAATTATCGTTGTCGGTAAAATAGGTAAAGGACTTGATGATGATATTACTAACACTTTTACGGTGACCACACCAAGTGGAATAACAGCAGAAGACAGCGTCACAATACACGTTAAGAAGTTTGCAGATAATGAAGGTGAACTTCAAGTAACTAAAAGAGCACTTAAAGACAGCGCTCAAGTAGGTGATGTTATTGAGTATGAAGTGATTATTGAAAATCACAATGAAGCCGAATTTAAAGGCGTTAAACTAGAAGATAGATACCCATCAGGTTTTCAATACCTTGAAGGTTCGACTGAAATTACTAACAGTGGTCCAGATGGCGAATTTGATACATTTGATGATGTATTTACCAACCAAGACCCAAGCATCACCAGCGTTTTAACATTCAATATTGGCGATATGTTGGCGTATGGTTCAAGCGGTTCAACAATTCAAGAGAAAGTTCGTGTTCGATACTTATTGCGAGTCACGGTAGGTGCCACATTTGGCAGTTATGTGAATACGGCTTATGCCATGACACCGGCAGAAGGAATGACAAGCGGACCATTAGAAATTAAATCAAACATGAGTAGCGCAACGGTTGAAATAACCCCTGATAAGCTATTTGATACCGCTTCAATTATCGGGAAAGTGTTTGAAGATCATAATGGTGATGGTTACCAAGCAGAAGCCACTGCATTTGATATTACGATCACTGCTGATATTCCGTCATCCGTTTATGTCGTGAATTCAACGACTTTAGAAATTCAAGGCCAAGAAGAGGCGCTTACTGAAAAAGAAGTAGCACCAATAAATAAAAGTATTGTTATTGACCATTTATTTGGGCTTTCTAGAAACAGAACCTTACCTGAAGGCAATAAAGCGGTACTTCAATTTGCAACCACCACTCGAGATAAGTTTGATTTTACGGTAACGACTGAAGATGGCACTCATATACTGTTCAAAAAAGATGATTCAGTGATCACAAGCCATACCGATGAGCGTCAAGAGGGCCTAACCGGAGAAAATCTGAACATCACTCGAAATCTCTATAAAGATGGCTCTTATTATTTATGGGAAATTATCATAGAGAATATGGGGTTATATGAAGATGGTATTCCTGGCGTTAGGCTACTTACGGTTGAAGGTATTATTATTGAAACGGATCAATATGGTCGCTATCACGTGCCAGATCAGTGGGTATTGGATAAAAAAGGCAAACAATTCCTTGTAAAGGTTGATAGTGATTCATTGCCAACAGGCATGACCGTTATCAGTGAAAACCCAAAGGTGTTACGTATAACACCGCACGCACTGACAAAATTTAATTTCAGTATTCAAAGCAAAGATGAAAAATAACTCAATATAAAAATAAGAATAGAAGTTATTAGGAGATATATGAACGTATTTAAAAAGAGTCAGTTAACGGTGTGCGTGTTATCCGCATTACCTATAATGGTGCTCGCAAAAAATACCGACAATTTACAGCAGTTGGATTCAGACAGTATGGGTATTTCAGTAGATGCCCATGAACAAACAGACAGCTCTCGCATCTATTTAGAGGAAGGGGCTATTTGGGCAAGTCGTGATATCACTAAATTTGATCCAGTATTGGATTTAAGCGTTAACGATGAAGTTGAAATTTCGGATGGCAGTTTAGTTAATTCAGTGAATTTTTCAGTTAACACAAACTACAGTTATTACATAAAAACGTGGCAGCTAGAAGTATATCGAGGCGCTGATCGCCATTTGTCAGAGCCTTTAGTGATAAAAAAAGGTGATACTTTAGCCAATAGCACCGATATTGAATGGGATGGTTCTACGGATGTGGATTATCAATTTAAGCTTGGCGAGCAATTATTGTTTAGACTTAAAGTGTGGGATAAAGATGGCAATATGGATGTTACCACTATTGGTGTGGTTGATTTAGTTCGTCCAGATAAAGATTTGTCGATAGATAAGAATGAAAATGATGAAGATAATGGTCGTCATTTTGGGAAGTCGACCCTAATGCGTCATAACATTCCAACCTCATCAGGATTGGCTAAATTTATTGGTACAGGACTAGATGGTGTTGATAAAGTTATTATTGGAGAAGATGAGTTTGATGTTACAGAAGGAAAACTTTACGCCGAAATATTCTTACCAACTGACGCTTATCGATTTCCTACGACGGTCGTATTTGACTCTGGTGAAGAGCGTCGTTTTTCATTGTACGCACGAATTCCTGACACCTACTATGCGCAAGCAGGTCTAGCTGATTTTTATGTCGGTGCAAATCGTGTTGGTGGTAGTGCTGGAGCACTAGAGGTTAATGACCAGTATGCTAAAGATATCTATAACCAAGGGCGTCTCGCCTATTTCGGGCAAGGTAAATTTGGAGATAAACTGCGCGTTGTTGCCCATGTCGATACTAAAGAAAGTGCCGTAAAAGACATGTTTAAAAATCCATTTGCAGCCAATGACAGTTCAACTGTTTTTGATATTGTCGATGGAGATGATGAGATGATGTATGGCAACTATGGCGATGGTGCGAATATCCAAAAAGTTGTCAATACCAAAGGTAAAGTGTATTTGGATGTTCAATATGATAAATCTCAATACCTATGGGGTAACTTTAATACAGGAATAACAGGAACAGATAACGGTGATTACAATCGAAGCCTTTATGGTTTTAGAGGGGATTATCGAACAAGAGAAACCACTATATATGGTGAAGACCGCTTAAATATTGTTGGTTTTGCATCACAAGCTGATTCTTTGTACTCACATGATGAATTTTTAGGTACTGGTGGTTCACTGTATTTCCTACAGCATGGTGAAGTACTTCCAGGCAGTGATAAAGTCATGATAAAAGTCATGAATAAAGACAGTGGTATTGTCGAGAAGGAACTTCCATTACAACCTGGTCGAGATTATGAAATTGATGAGTATCAAGGCCGAATTATTTTAACTCGTCCTTTATCTGATATTGTTTCAGACAGTTTTGGTTCGGTCATTGATGACTCTCCACGTGGTGGTTATGAGAATTACCTTTCAGTTGACTATGAATATGTTCCTCGCGGAAAAGATGCTCAAGATGCAATGGCTTATGGTGGCCGAGTTAAAGGTTGGGCGAACGATTATATTGGTATTGGTGCTACTTATATTACGGAAGAGAAAGACAGCCAAGATTACGAATTGTATTCAACAGACCTAACGCTTCGAGCAACAGAAGGTACCTATTTAAAAACGGAATTTGGTCATACGACAGGAACACAGGCAGACAGTAACTTTGTCTCTTTTGATGGCGGTTTGACTTTCACACCAATTTCATCAGGTAATACGGATGATCGTGAAGGTAATAATATACAAGTTCTTGGTGTAGCAAGTTTATATGACTTAGCGCCAGAATTATTTGGGGCAGTAGGTAATGACGTTAAAGCCTGGTACAAATCTAAAGATGCTGGTTACTCTTATGCAAGTCAAAGCGATGATTTAGAGCAAGAGTCTTACGGTACTGAAGTTCGCTTACAAGTGAGCGACCGTGTTCAAATATCTACACGTTTTACCTCGATGGAAGAGAAAGAGCTAGATGGCACCTTAGAAACAGACACAGAGCAAATTGAAGCTGAAGCGCAATTTTTGGTTACTGAACATATAAAACTGTCAGTGGCAGGTAAGCATATTCAAGAGCTGAATCAGCAAAAAGAATCAGGGACAGGATCACTGGCTGGAGCCAAAGCAGAATATTTGTGGGACAGCGAAAATAGCGTCTACATTAAGGGGCAAACTACTGTCGATGCGACGGATTCTTATGATGATAATGACAGCATCACTCTTGGTGCAGAAACCCGTGTTTTAGACGATTTAACGCTAGGTGGCGCGTATACCACGGGCAGTCGAGGTGATGCTGCAGAAGCAACGGTAAATTATGATGTAACTCAAGATTACTCGACTTATGTCACCTATGTTGATGATAATTATCAAGACCAGAATAACGTTATTTTAGGTCAGAGAGCAGCATTAACACAAACCGTCGATTTCTATCAAGAAAACCAATTTGTTAATGAGAATAATGGCAAAGGGCGCATTGATTCGTTTGGCTTTGATAATGAATTTACCGATGATATAGATATTGGTATTGCTTATCAACAAGGCGAAATTGAATACAATAATGATCCAGATAATAGCATTACTGGCATTGTTTATCGTAAGGCAGTGAGCTTTAATGTTAGTTTCGATCTCGATGATGTCTTATTGAAAAATAAGATCGAATACCGCGTAGATGAAACTGAAGAAACGAATGAAAAAATAGAGCAGTGGGTAACAACCAATAGTTACACTCACCACTTAACGGAAGAATACACTGTATTTGGTAAGTTTAATTATTCTCGCTCTGAAAATGAAACAAACAATGAAATGTTAGCGCGATTTATTGAATCAAGCATCGGCTTAGCCTACCGTCCTATTTATAACGACAAACTTAATCTGTTAGCACGCTATACCTACTTAGTTGATTTTGATAATTTAAATCGAGACGTAGAATATTCTGATGAAGAAAGCCACATCATCGAAACAGAAGCAATTTATTCGTGGGATGCGCATTGGGACTTTGGTGCTAAATACGCTTATAAAGATAAATACGAACGTTTTGACCGAGCTTCTGGTGCTACTGTTGATGTCAACAGCCAAATTTATCTGACGGGTCTTAGCGCTTCTTATCGTATTATGAAAAATTGGGATGTCACTGGGCAATATCATTGGAAGGTTGATACACAATATGACGAAATGGAAGACGGCGCATTAATTTCATTTAATAAACACCTAACAGATAACTTTAAAATGGGTATTGGTTATAACTTCTCTCGTTTTGATGACAATTTAACGAATGATGATGATTATGATGCAAGAGGGGTCTTTATTAACCTCATTGGCAAAATTTAAAGGAAGAGAAGATGAATAGAAAAAAACAATTACTGGTTGGGTTAAGTCTTCTTTCTTTATTTGGGTGCAGCACAGACACCTATGTTAGCCAAGAGAATATTGATAAATACGATGAACGAGTTCAAAAGTTTTTAATCGCAGAGTGTTTAGTTCCTCAACGAGAAATTCAAATTGGGGTGGCAGAGCATTTTGAATTTGATCAATCAGAAGTCATGGAAGCTGATTTTCCGTCACTGAATCAGTTTGTTCGTGATATAGAAAAGCTAAAAGGGCGAGTTGCTATTGTTGGTCATACGGATTACCAAGGATCAGTAAAATACAATGAGCAGTTATCACTTAGACGAGCAGAATCTATAAAAGCGTATTTACTACAAAATCTTAATGCTGACAATTATGAGTGGGAAATAAAATACTACGGTGAGAAAAAACCATTAGTTGAGGGCAAAACGCTAGAAGCAAACGCCGCTAACCGTCGTGCTTTCTTAGTGTTTGAGCAAACTGTCGAAAAAGAGACAAACCCTGCTTGTTTACCACCAGAGCCAAAGCGTAAAGTTTATGTCACGATGGCATCTCACTTTGATTTTGATAAATCGATATTAAAAGAAAAAGATAAGATTGAGTTAGACAAGTTAGGGTTAAAGCTAGAAGGGTTAACTGGACGAATTTTGATTGCGGGGCATACAGATTATCAAGGTTCTGTAAGTTATAACGAGAAACTAGCTAGAGAACGTTCAATTGCGGTTCAAGAGTACTTAAAAACGAGAGTAGATCCAACGCAGTTTGTATGGGAAGTAAAATCGTTTGGTGAAAATGACCCGATTATTGAAGAGCACTCTTTGAAAGCCAATGCCGAAAACCGTCGTGCATTTGTTGTTTTTAAAGAAGGCCCATTACCTGAAGAGAAGATTGAATCGTTGACAGAGAAAGAGTGATTTTTTATTAAAGGCTTTTCTAAGTAGCACTTACCTTAGAAATAAAATAATTAGGGAAGGGCATTCATTTATACAATGGACGCCCTTATTAAGTTACGCGGTCACGGTTACTTCATAAGACCCGAATTTACGAATATTAATCACACCCGTATCAAACAGTAAATATTGACCTTTTATGCCATTTAATACGCCAGTAACTTCAGGATTTTTATCAAAGTTATGGCTGATAATTTTGGTTGGAAATTCATTGACTGGGAATGTGATATCAAGAATATTCTCATCTAATAGTTCAACAGAATCTTCACCGTGTTCAACTTGAATTTTAGCGATGGTTTCTTCAACTTGTGGTAATAACTCTAATGCCGCTTCTTTTAAGGCTAGAGGCTCATTATTGCCTTTTAGCAGAGTGCGCCAATTGGTTTTGTCAGCGATTAATTTTGCTAATTCAATTTCAACTAATCCTGAAATTAAACGGTTCTTAACTTTAGCTATCGGTAACCCTTGTGTTGCACCTTGGTCAATCCAGCGCGTCGGGATTTGAGTATGGCGAGTAATACCCACTTTTATGCTCGACGTATTTGAAAGATAAACATAGTGGTCCACAAAACAGTTATCTTCACCCCATTGTGGCTCACGACAAGTCCCTTCTGCAAAATGACAAGTTTCAGGCTTCATGATGCACATGTCACAGCTTGCCAGTTTTTTCATACAAACAAAACAGTGGCCTTGAGAGTAACTTTTCTTTGTTTTTTTACCGCAAGAACAACAGAAAATATTGCCCGTATGCGTTAGTGTTAGTGTTTTACCAATGAGTGCGTTGAGTTCGACTTCTTCTTCACCAACAGGTAGGCGATATTGAACCGCACCGTCAAGCAGTGATGCGCGCATTTTTGCTAATGTTCCAGTAATTTGAATGCTCATAGACTTTTCTACTTTTCTTATAATTTAAGTTAGTTTTTTTATGCGTTAAGACTTTCTATCTGTTTGTGCATATTGTAGCAAGATAAACGACACTTATGCTATACTCCGCCGCATTAGACCAGAATGACTGGTTACCCATCAACAATACTCGAAATTGGAGTGCAGCTTTTGCAATTTAAAGATTTAGGTTTAGATAATCGCCTATTAAAAAATCTCGCTCACCAGAACATTAAAAAACCGACAGAAATTCAGCGTAAAGCTGTCCCTGTTGCGATGGCAGGTAAAGACATTCTTGCATCATCAAAAACAGGTTCAGGTAAAACGTTAGCGTTTGTCTTGCCAATGCTTCATAAATCACTGAAATCAAAATCGTTCTCTAAGAATGATCCTCGTGCAGTGATCTTGGCACCAACGCGTGAATTAGCAAAACAAGTATACACACACCTACGTAGCATGTTAGGTGGGTTAAGTTATGACGCTACCCTAATTACGGGTGGTGAAAACTTCAATGACCAAGTAAATGCACTGCGTAAATTCCCTAAATTTATCGTAGCAACACCAGGTCGTTTGGCTGATCACCTAGAACATCAATCTTTGTTCTTGAATGGTCTTGAAACCTTAATCCTTGATGAAGCAGACCGTATGCTTGATCTAGGCTTTGCTGAGCATCTTCAGAAGATCCATAAAGCAGCGAATCACCGTCGTCGTCAAACATTAATGTTCTCTGCAACATTAGACCATGATGCAGTGACTCAGTTTGCTGGTAATATGCTTGATAATCCTAAGTTTGTTTCTGTTGGTTTATCAACAGATGAACATACTGATATTACACAAAGCTTTTACTTGTGTGATCATTTAGATCATAAACAAGCTTTATTAGACAAAATCATTGAGACGGAAAAATACTTCCAAATCATGATTTTCACAGCTACTCGCGCTGATACTGATCGTCTAACTGAACTACTTAATGAGCGTAAGCTTAAAGCAGTAGCGCTAAGTGGTGACATGAACCAAACCGCTCGTAATAACATCATGAGTCAGTTTGAGCGTCGTGCACACAAAATTCTAGTTACGACGGACGTTGCTTCTCGTGGTTTAGATTTAACTAGCGTAACTCACGTTATCAACTTCGATATGCCAAAACATATGGAAGAATACGTTCACCGTGTTGGTCGTACTGGTCGTGCCGGCAAAAAAGGGACGGCAATTTCTTTAGTAGGACCAAAAGACTGGGAAAGCTTTAAGCGTATAGAAAACTTCCTGCAGAAAGAATTAACGTTCTCTGTATTTGAAGATCTAAAAGGCAAATTTAAAGGTCTTGTACCTAAGAAGAAACGTACGTTTGTTAAGAAAGGCGACGCTAAGAAAACGACAGCGAAACGTGGTTCTCACAAACCAAAAACAGCTAAGAAGCGTGATAACTCATTCCACACCAATGTAGCTGTGGGTGATCAAGTGTTTATGCCGAAGAAAAAACCAAAGACGTTGATTGTTGATGACGAGTAAGACTGATTTTTAAGTCTTTTTGTTTAAGAGAATAAAGTTTAAGGCAATAAAGCTTAAGACAATAAAAATGCCAAGTGAGTTATCTCACTTGGCATTTTTTATATTAAGTTATGCAGAATATAAGACTATAAATATTCACATAGATAAGCAGTTTCAAGGCTTACTTTTACATCAAAAGATGAATTACCTTCAACTGAGAAATCTTCACCAGAAACAAAAGTAACCCAATCAATATCGGTTGTACGTTTGATTTCAAGTGAGCCGCTGATAACTGTCATTTTCTCTGCAGCATTCGTTCCAAAAGTATAGTTACCAGGTAACATAACTCCAACAGAAATAGCATTGCCATTTTGGTCAAAACCGATAGATTTTACTTTGTCTTCAAAATAACTGTTTACACTTAGCATGATATAACCTTGTAATTAAAATCTATTAAACAATAGGTTATTAAAAGTGTTATTACAACAAATTATTGATGCAACGTTTATTTAACATAGCCTAGTGATTGAATTGTAGACGATGAATCATCCGAATTGATGTAAGTGATAAAATCTTTTGATTGTTGTGATAGCTGCTTGTTTTTGTACACAAATAAGAAAGGACGAGATAATGGGTATTTGTGTTCAATAATTGCTTTAGGTGATGGTAATACATTATCAATTTTAACAATTTGTAATTGAGCAAGATCACCAATAGACCCAGCAGAGACATAACCTATCGCGTGAGGGTTTCTAGCAACAATACTTTTCACCATGCTCGTACCATTTACCACAATCGCACTTGAACTAATATCTGACACCGTAAAAGAATTGATTTCTTTAGTTAATCCTAAGTTCTTTTCAAATGAGAAACGGGAGCCAGAAGCCAGTTCTCTTGTAATCACTGCTATTTTCTTATCTGCACCACCGACTTCTTTCCAATTTTTGATGTCACCATGATAAATTTTCCAAATATTGTCGGCAGACAAACTAGTAATTTTATTTTCAGGGTGAACAACAACAGCAATCGCATCATACGCAATAATCGTTGAGTTTAATGTTTCTTTTTCTTTATTGGAGAGTTGGCGAGAGCTAATTGCTAAATTTACCGTGTTATCAACCAGTAATTTAATACCAGCACTAGAACCAATGCTTTGTAAATCAATTTGAACTTGATTGGTATTATTGTATTTTTCAATAAAGGGTTCGAGTAGGTTAGAGACAGAAGTAGACCCGGCAATAACAGTATTCGAGTTTGCAGAATAAACAGATGAACAAAAAAGTAACCCTGTAACAAAAGTAGTGTAACTAAGCGCTTTTAACATAACCTAAATCCATAATGAAAAAAGGCATGATAAAGTGACAGTGTTACACCAATGTGACAGTTATGAGTGAATTGATTCTCTAAATTCTTTTGGTGTTAACCCATGAATAGATTTAAAGGTCGTGCTAAAGTGCGCCGCAGTTTTGAATCCCGTTTCATAAGCGATTTCTGTGATTGTTTTACGAGTGACTCTTAACTGAGTGGCTGCGTAATTGATGCGTTTTACTTTGACCAGATGAGCAAAAGAGAGCTTATCGGATTGTAATTTTCGCTTAAGTGTCGAGGATGACATACCTAGTTTAGGTGCAACAGTATCAATAGTAAGATCTGTTGAGATATTTTGTTCTACATAACGAATTAACTGTTGTGAGGTTGTCAGTACAGAGATTCGATGAATGAAAGCGATAAGATCTGGGAACTGATTAACCATTTCACTTAAGAGAGCCAGAATTAAAAATTCAACCGAAGCATCACAGGTATTATTTGATGATTGCTCTTTGATTAAGTTTAATAGTTTTACAATTGAGGTATCTTCAGGCGTAAAAATGAAGGACTCTCTAGCCGATGCTTGATAGCTTGTACTATTGGTATAAGTGATAAATTTTTGAAAAATAGAAACGTCAAATATTAAGGATTCTGCTTCAAAATTACCGCTTGTATTGATCATTTTTACATTAGAAATGTCACCAGAACTGTAAAGAAGAAAGTCACCAGCGTTGAGAATGATGTCTTCTCCTGACTTATCTCGATAGTGGAACTGACCAGATTTTACAATGTATACGCCATTGCGCTCTACAGGGTAACGGTCAGACTTACGTCTCGTTTGTGTATTGAACTGGCGTAACTCAGCTGGGGGCATAATGATTTCCTCTTATTTTTCTAGATTTAGTGTAAACTTACCTATTGAAAAATCAAGAGTATAGCCTCAAACTCTCAACATTTGAGTTCATACTAAGACTTGTATCAATTTAATGAGCGGTGCGTTATGGGTAGTCCACGTTTACGAAAGCAATTTGAAAAATTATATCAGCATTATCATCAAAGCACTTCAGGTGTTCAGATTGATGATATTGCTGATTTATTGTGCTGTACTCGTCGGAATACTCGAATGGTGCTCAAAAAAATGTCTGAGGAACAGTGGATAATATGGAGCCCAGCGGTTGGGAGAGGAAAAAGTTCAATACTTGAATTTACCTCAAGCCCTGAAACCGTATATGCACTACTTGCTCGAAAAAGCGTAGAAGAAGGGAAGCTTGATGTCGCTTTAGATATCCTAGAAGGTAATCAAGACGCCTTGTTAGATCTTATCCATAATGTGTTAGGTGTTTCCCATGAAAAGGGCAAACACGTTGTTAAACTGCCCTATTATCGACCTCTTAAAATTCTAAATCCAGTCATGGCAATAAGGCGCTCAGAGCAGCACCTTGTTCAACAGATATTTAATGGATTAACGCAATGGAACAAAAGAGGAGAGGTTGAAGGGGACATTGCTCATCACTGGGAAATGATCACTCCACAACATTGGCGTTTCTACCTACGACCAAGCATAAGTTTTCATGATGGTAAACTTTTAACCTTTGAAGACATTAAAGCGACCTTTTTAGCCCTTACTCCCAATTTTGTGTTTAATCATATTAATGACATATCCAGTCCAAGTCTTAACGTCATTGATTTTATATTAGACAAAAATGATCATTGTTTGCCGTCGAAACTTGCACAGTTTAACGCCAAAATCATTCCAGCATTAGCACATAATACACAAGAGTTTAACCGACTTCCTATTGGAACTGGACCGTATAAAATAAGTGAAAATACGGATAAAAAATTGATCCTCGTTGCTAATGAACATTATTTTGGTTACCGACCTTTAATTGATTCCGTTGAAGTGTGGGTTTTACCTGATATTGCGCCTATTCAATTGAAACTAGGCCTTGAAGTTTATGACGCGACTGAGCTATCACCTATCTCTTATGGTGAAAAAGTCGATGTAGATAGAGGGTGTAGCTATATTCTATTTAATAGAAGAACGGGGATCACAACCGATAAAAATTGGCTTTCGTACTTAACTCAAACCATCACACCTTTACTACTGTTAAATGAGCTACAAAACTCAAATATGAATGGCATTGGTTTATTTAATGCGTATGGATTATTACCAGGATTACAGCATTGTTTAAATAGACCTAGAGCAGAGTATGACTTACCAGAGAAAGGCAGTGTCGTAAATTTGGGCTATGAGAAAGAACATCCTCTTTACCCACTGTTAGGTAAAATCATCAAACAACGATTAGCTCAAGATGGAATTATTTTGAAGGTGCACCCATTAGATACGCTTGAGCTGCTTGATGATGAGAAAACGGCCAATATTGATATTTGGTTAAGAGGCATGAGTTTAGGGACGCAGTGTCCAGAGGCGTTATTGTCGTGGCTTTTTGCATTTGATGAAATTGAGCGTGTTATGCCAATCGTTGAATTTGAGTGCATCACAGCATTAATAGAAGAATGGCAATCAACCCCTCAGAGACATTTTCCAGTGAATGAAATCTGTCGATTCTTAGTAGATAGCGGTCAAATAACCCCACTGTTTCATGGCTGGATGGGAATAAGTGAAGACGCGAACAATAGCATTCAGAATGCATCTTGTAATGGATTAGGTTGGTTTGATTTCGATACGGTTTGGATAAAACCAGATCTTAAATCGTAGAGTCAGGCCGAAGTCAGTGTTATTTAAAGAGCCATTATTCTAAACTTAATGGCTCTAGTTATTGTCTTATTCGTTATGAAAATTACCTTAGGTTTTAAAGATAGAACGTTCGAATCGCTTGAGCTAACTTAGCTTTGGTATTTGAAGTGATAGGACAAGGAGAGTCTTTAGGTAAGACGTTAATTAATTCCGCGACAAGGCCATTTATAGGCACAGGTGAGACACCTTGCCATTCTTCAAGCAAATCTCTGTTTATATGCGATGGTATAGAACCTAGGGTGCCAATATCATTTTGATTGTGAACCAATAGACCGGCAGTGGTTCCTTTGTCTAGCGTCAGAACTTGATAGAAGTATAACGTGTGATAATCCAATTGTTGTTGTAACTGAGCATCAGTGGCTTGAGGTAAGTTAATTAAGTGCGAACTTAAAATGTGAGCATAGGTATCAATTACTTTTGTCACAAATTGTTTCGCAAAAATAGCCCCATCTTCTTCTACTGGATTAAACCCTTCTAAATAAAAATGACTTACACCTCTGCGTTTATTTAATGCAGGAATAGCAAAATAGTCATTACCAAGTTTTGTACCTTGTGCATAGTAGCTTTTCGCTGCAACTTTCAAGGTTTGATCAAAGTACTCTTTATCATCTTTATCAAAATGAGAAGGGTTTAGATCAGCCATAATGCGCCAATAACTTGAACCGTCTTTTAGCGTCGTCCAACTAAAATGCATATGGATTGATGGTAATAACGGATGCGCTGGATGAATAATTGTAGATAGGGCGGTTGCGCTATCGTATGACTTTTCTGGTTGATCTTCGTAATGGATTTGTGAAACGTTGATAGAGGCGCGATTAAATAGCCCACCTTCAAGTGCTTCAAAGCGCTTGCCACCACCGTGAACCCCTTCATCACGCAACCAATCTACGGGAATAAATTCAGTTGGGATAGAATGCAAATCACTGACTTTTGTAAGTTCAGTTTTAAAGTAGGATTGCACTTCAGAAAGTAAGTTGAGAACGTGTTTCGCTTGTGCATTTTGAGCGTAAATTCGCATGAGAAGACCTGTAGATAACAAAAAATCAAAAAGACGGAAAAATCGAATTAATTGAGTGTAAAATAAAGTACTTATAGATAGCAACTAGGGAACTTGAAATTAGAGATGGCAAAACCAAATAAAAAGGGCCCCACTAAAACGGTACAAATCTACTGTTCAAAATGCAGAACGCTACTGTATAAATACAGAAAAGGGGGCAAAGGTGCTTTGGTTAAATGCTTTATAGAACGAATCGTAGAAGATCACACGGTCACTCCTTGTGTATGTCCTGAGTGTAATAGCGTATTTGCACGAGAAGCTTTAGTTAGAGGAACTCCTGCTTTTAAGATGATAGGTGGAAAAGTGATGATGAAATGATTGAAATTATTCGTATTCGAACCTAATTGTAATATACTGATTAAATTGATCTTTATTAAATCATTTTCACAAGGACTTTCTGTTGATAAATAAGCGTTTTTTACTTCCATTTTTATTGCTAACTAGTTTCTCATCACACGCGGTGAGTTTAGCTTCAAAAATTGATAGCTTTAAAAATTCGTTTAAAAAAGAGCAAGCTGTCGAAATATATGACATTCGCTTGATACAAAAAGAATATCCAACGGTATTATTATCCCCAGATACCTTGTTGCCACAAACAGCATCATATCCTTATAAGCAATTACAAAAATTATATAAAAGTGCACAAACCTGTTCTGGTCCATGGCCTGTAAGCCCTGCGGTAGGCGAGCCTTTGGTCATTGTTCGTGCGCTTTGTAAAGGGTTCACCCTTCCAGCAAGTTGGTTTGCACGCTCTGGCATGATTCACCCTGGTGGTGGTTCTTATGCATATCGTTATGCTCAAGCTTTTCCTGAACGCACAGATCAGTTAGCTACGTATATGCATATTAAAGAACGTAAAAGAGCAGAGGAAGGAACGTTATTACACCATTTACAAATGATGGATGATAATGAAATACGCGCGATTATTAGTGGTTCAGATACCATTATTGCCGATAAACTGCTTTGGTTAAGAAAAGGAAGCCGTTACTATTTATATCCAATGGAATTAAAGCGTAAAAATTTGGATAAATATGACCTAGAAATGTCGGTTTTTCAGCAAGGAGATAGTTGCTATGTTAAAAATGGTAATGTTTGCTGGCTGGAAGAAAGTAACTCAAAAACGCTCTCATTTGTTGTTCTATTTCTCGTATTCGCTAACCTTTGTTTAGCTATTGGTTGGGGGATATCACGATGGAACGGTAAGCGCCGGGACATGAAAAGTCGAATGTTAGTTCTGCAAATATTAACGCATGAATTACGCACACCGATTGCCAGTTTAGGGCTGACCGTTGAAGGTTTCAGGCGACAGTTTGAATCTTTGCCGGAATCGCTATATGACGAGTTTAGACGCCTATGTGAAGATTCAAGGCGTTTACGCCAATTAGCTGAAGCGAGTAAAGATTATCTGCAATCGGAAGATAAAGGATTTTCAACGGAGTGGATCCCCTCTGTAGAGGAATGGTTAAGCTATCGCTGTATGGAGTACAGTCAGCCCGTTGAATTTAAACTAAGTAAAGACTCTGCAGTTAAGGTTAATATTTATTGGCTTGGTAACTGTATAGATAATCTAATTAGTAATGCTCATAAATACGGTATCCAACCGGTTATATTGAATGTTATTGTAGAACATAAAAAATTAAGAATTGAAGTCATTGATGGCGGACAATTAACAAAAGCAAATTGGAAAGAATTAAAAACGCCTTTTGTTAGTGAAGCAGGTTTAGGTTTAGGCTTAACCATTGTCGAATCAATGATAAAAAGAATGGGAGGCACCATGACACTTCAGGGGCCACCAACAACATTTATATTGGAGATACCTTGTGAAACAGACAATCCTACTTGTTGAAGACGATAAAAACTTAGCTGATGGCTTAATTGTAAGTTTAGAAGAGGCGGGTTATCACTGTCTACATTCTGAAAACGCAGCGAACGTATCGGGTTTATGGCCAGATGCTGATATAGTGATCCTTGATCGTCAGTTACCAGAAGGAGATTCATTAACTTGGTTACCTCAATGGAAACAAATTAAAGACGTACCAGTTATTCTATTAACGGCGTTGGTGTCGATAAGAGATAAAGTGACAGGATTAGATTCCGGAGCAAATGATTATTTAACAAAACCATTTGCAGAGGCGGAACTGCTCGCGAGATTACGAGCGCATTTACGTTCACCAGAATCAGATGAAGTAAAAACTCAGCTTACGGTTGGGCAGTTAATAATTGATACATCGACAAGAGATGTTATTAACTCGGGTGAAAACGTAATTTTAACTCGAACAGAGTTTGATTTATTACTGTTCTTAGCATCGAACTTAGGTAAAGTATTTACTCGTGACGAATTACTTGATCAGGTTTGGGGGTATAATCACTTCCCAACGACCCGTACTGTTGATACGCATATTTTGCAACTTCGTCAAAAGATTGTAGGGATTGAAATTGAAACCCTACGTGGCGTCGGCTATAAAATGAAAGCTTAACTCTTATGATATTTAAACGAAAAATTGCCACCATTATCGGTTTTTTTTGTTTAGTGTGTGGCACTACAACAAGCGCAGCAGAATGGTTTAATGAACAATCTGCGCTTTTTAGTGCCCATAAACAATTTCTTGAGGGCGATCCATTAAAGGGATTTCAAACCTCTATAGAAGTACTACAAAGTACAAATGAAAAGAGTATTGTACAGAATATTGATAAGTTGATTAGCTCTGCGGTTTCAAACGATTGTGGGCGAGATTTTTCAACCATAGGTGTACCTAGTTGGTTGAATTCTTTAAGTATTCAACGAATGATTATCCAAAGTCCAGGTCGCTTGCATCATCGCTTGATGGTTCAATTTGATACAAAGAAAAGCATCGCTAACTTAGCTTTTACTAAATGGCCAGATCAAGAACAGCTAACAAATCCATCGATTAAAACAATACCGACTCAAGATGAGAGTGTAACTCAATACATCTATGCAAGTGAGTCATTGAATAATCGAGTTAAAAATGGATTATATAAGTTAACAATCACTGCCGATGATACTAATAAAACTCAATGGGAATCATGGATAATTTTAACAACACCGAAAACCGAAATGGCGGTCTCGTGGTTAGGTAAAGAAAAGTGGAAAACAGTGCAAACGGGTTTACTAAAGTCCAATTGTCCTTTACCGGAAATGTCTATTGGCGTTTATGATCATCAAGACAGTGAATACATCAAATTATGGGAGGAGTCGTATGAAGAAAATTTCCCTCAAAGCCTCCCACCGACGAATGTATTACCTGGCAGTTATATCTTAAGCGTTTCGTTTAATCACAAACGTTTTCAAGGGCCCATTTCAATTCAAGAAATACAAGCAATAACTAAAGTCATCAATTTTGATACCATCGAAAATGTAGAGAGTAACTGATGTTAGATTTACCAACGTTAACCCATGAAGAGCAACAACAAGCGGTTGAAAAAATTCAAGAATTAATGCGTCAAGGCGTAAGCAGTGGTGAAGCAATTAAGATGATCTCTGATCAAATCCGTGCTGAACTAGCAGAGAAAGCAAAAAAATAATGATAAGCCGAGATCATATGATCTCGGCTTATCTTTGCGTTATCCATTCAAATTTCACCTACTTACCTCCCGTATATCATTAAAATCAATTAAAGCGTAAATTTACCTAAAGTTAGTTTTTATTAAGCCGATACTTTATTTAAGTATTTCTATTAGGTTTATAAAGATGAAACAGTGGTTAAAAGTTAGTTTACTTTCTTGTGCAGTATTAACGTCAACTCAGTCACTCGCAACTAACTACAGTGTAGATGGTCGTATTGATGCGATGGGTGGTGCAGGTACCGCCGCTGCTGATTATCTAACCGGTGTTTTTTATAACCCTGCATTGATTGCTATCTACAGCCGAAAAGATGATGCAGGCTTACTATTGCCAAGCTTTGGTCTTCAGGTGATGGATCGTGGTGGTATGATTGATGATGTTGATCAAGTTCAAGGCGGTTTTGATAAAATAGCAAAAGGAGATCCGTCAGGGGTTAATGATATTAATGCGGGCTTAAATAACTTAAGTGGAGATGCTTTAAGTTTTAATGGTGGCGGCGCTATTGCAGTTGCGATTCCCAATCGTTATTTATCTACAGCATTTTACGCTAAAGCTTCAATGGAAGGGATGACTTTACCTGATGTTAATGCATTAGGTTCAACAGCTGATCCAATTGCAATGGCTGACACTACAGCTGTTGGAACGGTTGCAATAGGTTTAATGGAGGCTGGTGTTGCATTTGCAGGCTACACTAACTTCTTAGGCCAAAACATTACTATTGGCGTTACTCCTAAGATTCAAAGCTATTTAACTTATACTTATGTAGAAGCGATTAATAATTTTGATTTTAAAGATTATGATAAAAATAAAACCTCAGATAATTCATTCAATGTTGATGTTGGTGCAGTGTGGTTTTATGGCCCATGGCGCTTTGCTGCTGCAGGTAAAAATCTAATAAAGAATGAGATTGAAACCGCAAAAGTTGATGTTAAATTTGCAGATAGTGTAAATGGTGGATTTCACGGTACTAAAAGTTATCAATACAACTATGAACTAACCCCAACATATACAGCTGGTGTTGCCTTCATGATGAATTACTTCATCTTAACCGCTGATATGGATTTAAACGAGCAAGAGCGCTTTATTGGTTTAGACGATAATGTTCAAATGTTCAGGGCGGGTGCTGAAATCGATTTACTTTATCAAATTCAATTACGTGGTGGTTACAAGAAAGACTTAGCTGGCACTTACGATGATGCATTTACCGCAGGTATTGGTTTTTCCCCACTTAATATGTTCCATTTTGATTTAGCTGCCATCTATTCTGTTGATTCAACTTATGGTGTATCAGTAAATATGGCTTACGAATACTAATTCAATTTGCCTTTTTAGTAGAAAAATAGGTAACCACTTGTAATAATAGGGTTACCTTACTTCAATAAGAAAAGATTATGACTAAGAAAGCGAAAATTGGCATTGTAACGGTAAGTGACCGTGCAAGCGTTGGTATCTATGAAGATATTTCAGGCCCTGCGATCATTGCAACGTTAAATGATTATCTTACGTCTGAATGGGAACCTGAATACGTAGTTATCCCAGATGAGCAAGATGTCATCGAAAAAACACTGATTGAACTAACGGATGGTAAAGGCTGTTGTTTAGTTGTTACTACAGGTGGTACAGGCCCAGCTAAGCGTGACGTTACACCAGAAGCAACTGAAGCTGTGTGTGATCGTATGATGCCTGGTTTTGGTGAGCTAATGCGTGCTGAGTCATTAAAATTTGTCCCAACGGCCATCTTGTCACGACAAACTGCAGGTCTACGTAAAGACTCTTTAATTGTAAACCTGCCGGGTAAACCAAAATCTATTCGTGAATGTTTAGATGCTGTTTTCCCTGCGATTCCATATTGTATTGATCTAATGGAAGGGCCATTTCTTGAGTGCAATGAAGAAGTGATTAAACCATTTAGGCCTAAAGCAAAGTAATTATTTGTCTAAACAGTAATTTTATTAAACCAACATTTTTTGTTGGTTTTTTTTCTTAATTTCAATCATCTATTTGCCTATTATATTTTTAAGCTAATACTAAATACCTAGCATTGGATTGTTAATGATATTTTGACGGCGAATTATTGACTATTTAGTCAGGATCCCTGAATCCGTCTATCTTAATATTGTCGTTATTAGCGTTGGTTTCATATATAAATGATAACTTGATCACCTTGTTAACGAATGATTATCAAATTAAAGTAACTGTATATTATACTTTAAGTTATAATTCTATTAATTAGGATAAATGGCAAAAATACTATGAGAATCAGAACTCTCTCTTTCTACACCTCTTTGGTCTTCGCTCCACCGGTTGCTTTCGCCTATGATCATGATCTTGAAGCGTTAATGTCAATGAGCTTAGAAGACCTATCTATGTTAGAGGTGAGTGTAACTAGTGCCTCAAAGAGAGAGCAGCATATTTCTGAAATTCCCGCAGCCATTTATGTTATTTCAAATGAACGAATTGTGCGTTCTGGCGCAAAAACAATAGCAGATGTTCTATCTCTTGCTCCTGGTATCGAAGTTAGTCAATTTAATGAGTCTATCGATTTTGTTTCATCCCGTGGTTTTCATGATGGTTTGTTTAACAAAATGCTTGTTATGATAGATGGTAGAAGTGTATTTAGCCCTATGTATGGCGGTGCATTCTGGGAAGATATTGATTACATTCTTGCAGATATTGAACGTATTGAAATTATTAGAGGCCCAGCAGGAACGATTTGGGGTGGTAATGCGGTTAATGGTGTTATAAATATCATTACCAAGTCTACTAAAGATACCCTAGGAAGTTATGGTCAAATAGCCTATGGACAGCATGGTTATCAAGAGGTTTCTGCGCGTCATGGTTTACAGTTTAATGAAAAAACCACAGCAAGAGCCTTCTATAAAGCTAAAAATACTTTTACGGTAATTAATGAGTATCAAAGTCAATATGAGAATGACAAAGTAAATACGCTCTCAACTCAAACAGCTGGTGTAAAATTTGATATTGAGGATGGCAATACATCTTGGATGTTGGCTTTTGGTGGTGAAAAGTCAGAGCAATATTATGATTGGTTTACTTTAGATTATACAAATATACCTGCGGATATTACTGATAGTTATAAGTCAGTTTCAAGCTCATCATATAATTTTCAGATAAATCGAACAGAGGTTTTTGATAAAGCAGAATGGCAGACGAATCTTTGGTATTGGGTTGATAACGATAATTCTCCAGATGCTAGCGGTGATTTTAAAACAGTTGATATTGACTCTTCTATAACATTTGAATTAAGCATAGATACAACTTTGTTACTCGGAATTGGTGCTCGTTATACTGAAATTAAATTACAGGATATTAATGAGTTAAATGTTGAGCAAATGGATATGTATAACCGTTACGCTAGAGAACCAAACTCATATGATTCTATAACCAATTTATACTCACAAATAGAGCATAAATTTAATGGTGATTTTTCTGTACAATTTGGTATCAAAGCTGAATATTTTACATTAAACGATTCATATGAGTTTTCTCCACAATTGAGAGGGCTATATACAATAAATACTAAGCAAAATATTTGGTTTGGTATTGGACGTTCTGTTGTTACACCATCATATTTTGAACAAAAGACAGTTTATTATAACTACGATTATAGTTTTGATACTGTATTTGCTACCTTAGCCAATAATGATTTAGATAATGAATCAGTAATTACGATTGATACTGGTTATCGTTTAAATCTAACTAATGTAAGTTTTGATGTTACAGCGTTTATTAGTAATTATAACAACATCAGAGGTACTGATGAGAAAGGTTGGATAGATGATGGAGACGGAAATTATTTTTACGCTTACTCTGTTAACGATGACTACGAAGCTAAGACATATGGTATTGAGCTTGCCCTAGAGTGGGATATCAACACCTCGTTAAAAAACTATACCAGCTACAGCTATCTTTCATTTTCACAAGATAGAGTACAAGGTGATTCAAATGCTTCAGGCTCTGATGATTACTTCGAGATAAATCATCAAAATATGCTTTCAAATCAACTCTTGTGGCAAGTGACAAATACACTTCAGTGGGACTTTGTTGTTAACTATAAAGATATCGACTACACAAGTGATAGTAACCAATATGTGTATGATGTAGATAATTTAATATCTTTAGATACTCGTATTGGTTGGAAAAAACATGAAAATGCCCCTCTTGTTGAAGTGATAGTCAAAAATATTGGAATGTCGAGTAAGTGCGAATTAAATATTAATACTCGCTACGAGAGTTGTAATGCATATGAAACCGAGCAATCTATCTACGGTAGGGTTTCTTATGAGTTTTAAGCGACCAAAGTTATTGAATTCCATTTTATTCTTTTTTATCGGCTCTTGTTTGTCTGCTCAGGCTCAAGCTGCTTATCAAGCTCACCAGATTGAAGCTGTTTATATTTTTAGAATTGCAAACTTTATACAGTGGGCTGAGAAAGAGCCTAAAACACCACTGATATTTTGTGGTGATAGGTTTGATCCTGTCGTTCAAACCTTAATTAAAATATCGACAGATAAATATATTCAGGGCCGTAGTATTGAAGTTGATACGAATAATAATCTGACTACTCAAGTATGCGATATCTATATTGCTAATCAAAATACTCAATCGAGTGATTTGCAAGCAATGGGTGAAAACACGCTTACCATTAGCGGTAAACAAAACTTCACTCGAGACTTTGGAATGATTGAATTAAGAAAAGTTGCTGGAAAAGTAAAACCAATCATTAATCTAGATAATCTTGCTAATTCTTCTTTTAAGATTAGTTCACAGTTACTTCGTGTCTCTGTTATAGAGGGAGGGAATAACAAATGAAATGGATAGAAAAAGCCTCTTTACGACAACGCTTAGCGGTACCTCTTATTGTTTTCATTTTTAGCTTGTTTGTGATTTTTCAAGGTTATAATTATTTCAGTACGTATCAGCTACAGAAAACAAATTTAATCGATAGAATCAAAGTATTATCAAATGGGGTAAGCGTAAACCTACAAGCCGCTTTACTCTTTGATGATGAAATAACGGCATCTGAAGTGCTTCATGCATTCAGTGCTGATGGTGATATTTTACAAGCATTATTATTAAAGACAGACGGTTCTTTATTTGCAGAATATCGAAAAGATGGATTAGTTGCGTTGGCGCCTAATTTACAACTGCAATCTGAAATAATAGAGAAAGGTTATGCATTAGGTGATCATGCTATTTATATTCTTATTCCTATTAAAATGGGGAATGAGAAAATAGCTAAAATACGATTGATTGTTTCTAAACAAGGCTTAGATGATACAAGAAAGACAGCCATACAAGTGGCGTTTACCTTATTTGGTTTAATTATTATTTTTAGTTATCTTTTTATCTCCAAGATCCAGCAATGGGTAATAACACCGGTTGTTAGTTTGAATGAAGCAATGCAAGGGATTATTCTTCATGGTGAATTCGATCAAAGACCTAATGTTACAACAAAAGATGAATTAGGTGATCTTACATTATCGTTCAATAAAATGGCAGATAAATTGGAAGAGCGTCAGAAGCAACTTAACTTTGTTCTTGATAAGGTAGAGCAAGAGCGAGATTTTGGTGAGCAAATCATCACAGCTGTTCAACATGGTTTGTTTGCGGTAGACAAAAAGAATGGCCAAATTCTATTATCTAATGATGCTTCAAAAACACTATTTCCAGGAAAGTTAGATGATGATTATAGTGATGTATTCATACTTGATATCATTAATGCTGTTGAAACTGAAAAGCTTAAAACTATCATCACTTCATGTGAAGAAGTGGATGATTTGTTGCTCCAAACTGTAGACGAATCTATGTTACAGATAACGACCCGTGTACTATCAAATAAAGAACAGTTACTGTTTTCGATTGTTGATGTAACCGAGGCAATCAAAAGTAGAACTCAACAGAAACTAGCAGCGAATGTATTTAGAAATAGCCAAGATGGTGTATTAATATTTGATAATTCAGGCAACTTAACACTAATGAATCCAGCATTTACTGATATGTTTGGTTATGAGATGAATGATTTAAGCGCTCTATCTATGGCTGAGCTGTTTGATGGACATCACTTTACAACGTCAACCAATTTGATTACTGAATCAATTGATCATTTTGGTCAATGGCACGGTGAGGTCTTAGAGCATGATAATGAAGGGAACGAATTACCTTTATATATTAAGGCAAGTAAAATAAAAGATGACGAGAAAAATACTCAAAGTAGTTATATTTTTATTTTTAGTGACTTAAGTGACGCGAAAGAAAGGGACCGTTTATATTATCTTGCACATCACGATACATTGACGGGGTTACCTAATCGTTCTAAATTTCACAAGAGCGTTCATAAAACACTTAAAAAACATGAATATTCAATAGGTGAGTTTGGTTTGTGTTACTTAGACCTTGATGGCTTTAAATCTATTAATGATACTTATGGCCATGATGCAGGTGATGAAGTATTAAGAGTTGTTGCTAAACGATTAGAAAACGCAGTTCGAAAAGGGGACCTTGCTTGTCGATTAGCAGGCGATGAGTTTGTCCTTTTCATTGATCCAGTTCAGAACAAGAATCAATTAGCAGAATTGTCCCATCGTGTAATCGAATCGATTCAACAACCTATTACATATCAAGGTAAGATACTTCGTGTTGGAGCTAGTATTGGTATCACAATATCTCGTTATAGTGATGGAAAAGATGTTGATTACTTACTGAAAGAATCAGATAAAGCGATGTATGAAGCAAAGTTATCAGGTAAGGGAAAGTACATTTTTTATGAGCTGTGACAAATTATTTACAAATATGATATAAATCTATTTACCTTATTAAAATTGATGTTATATTACGCACGTTAATTACTTTTAGACAAAATAGGATAGGTTAATGGAAGTTTTATTATTAGTTGCATTCGTTATTGCTGGTGCAATTATGGTAAAAAAAGAAAAAGCTGAGCAAGCAAAATAATATAGATATCCCTTTTAAAAACAATTTTATATCTATATAAACCAAGATAATCGTTATGACTATCTTGGTTTTTTTTATCTTTAAATCAGTCTTTACTTAAGTCTAGACTCATCTCTACAACACCATCTGACATTTGAATATCCACAGTAAAGCCAAAATGCTGTGCTAACCCAATCATGCCTCGGTTAGATGGCATTGTCATACCATTCATCACTTTAATCCCTTGCGACTGGCAATATCGAATAATCTTATCCATCAGTATTTTCCCCAAACCTAAGCCTTTTAGATCTGAACGTACTAATACAGCAAATTCGGTATTGATGTTATGCGGATCCGATAAGGCTCGAACTACAGCAAGTATGACTTCTTGATTATTTATTTGTTTAGTCGCAACAAAGGCCATTTCACGGTCATAATCAATTTGTGTAAAGTTAGCTAAAGCTTCGTGGTTAAATTCACCAATCTCAGAAAAAAAACGTTTATATAAATCTTCGTGCGAAACTTGAGAGATAAATTCAGCATGTTTCGGCTCATCTTCAGGAAGAATAGGGCGAAGTAAAACAGAGCTCTGATCTTTTAATTGGGCAAACTCTTCTAATTCATTTGGGTAAGGTCGAATAGCTAAACGTTTATGAATATCACCTGCAAAATGTTGCACCTTCATTGATGAATCGATGATAGTGAGATCGACTCCTGATATGAGTAAAGGATGAATATCAAGCTCAATTATTTCAGGGCAATCTAGTACCATCTGAGAAAGTCGAACCAGAAACGCACTCAAGTCAAATAGACTCATTTTAGTCGGTGAATTTCGGTGTTGGATGATGTTTTCTTTGATGGCGTATTTAATGAGGTTTTCAGCTAAAGCCATGTTAAGTGGTGGCAGTGCAACAGCGGCGTTATTATTGAGATCCCACTCAGATCCGCCTTCGCCAAGTAAGATCACCGGCCCAAAGATGGGATCTTGACAGACTTTTACTCTTAACTCTTGAGATCCTGCTCTTTGCGCCATTTTTTGTACACTTAATCCTGAAATTCGTGCAGAAGGATAACTTATAGAAACCCGATCAATGATCGATTGCGCCGCAGTAATTACTTCTTCTTTAGTGTTTAAATTTAACATCACACCTTGAACATCTGATTTATGAGGGATGTCAGGGGAACGAAGTTTCACCGCAACAGGGTAACCAATACTCTCTGCAATATAACCAGTTTCTACGGGTTCTTCGGTTATCCAGGTGTCTACTGTTTTGAACCCATAACAAGAATAAAGAGCTTGAGTTTCATGCGTATCAAGGTCGATAAGCTCATGAGACACACAATCATCGAGCCATTCTCTTGCCATTTTTGCATCGTGTTTATTGATATGCCCTGATGATACTGGGGTTTCAATTAAGAGCTTCTGATTTCGATGGTATTCAACAAGATGTAGAAATGCGGAAACAGAGCTTTCTGGTGTGCGATAGGTTGGAATTCCAGCTTGTGTAAATCGTAAACGAGCTTCCTTAGATGAGGTTTCTCCTGACCAATTGGTAAGAATAGTAAATTTAGCTTTGCGTTTGTGGTTATTAATTAATTCAACCAATTTAGAAGCGGTTTGTGTAGCATTAGATATTGCAGAGGGACTGTGCATGATCAAAATTGCATCGCAATCATCACTGTCTAGCAGAGCATTCACGGTATCGCAGTATCTTTTCTCGTTTGCATCGCCACCAATATCAATAGGGTTTGAGTGTGACCAGTTATGTGGCAGGTGTTGATTAAGGTTTTGAATCAATGATTCACTCAATTGGGCGAGTTTTCCACCTTGTTGCATTAAACTGTCAACCGCCATAATGGCAGGTCCGCCACCATTGGTGACAATCGCCAATCGATTTCCACGAAATGGAATAGGGTGTGCAAGGGTTTCTACAGCAGCAAATAATTCATGGGTATTAGACACTCGTAACATACCAGCTCGTCTAATAGCTGAGTCATAAACCGCATCTAGACTTATCTCGCCATTGGTATGAAGCTGTGCCGCTTTACTGCCGGCAACAGAACGACCACTTTTGACAACCAAAATACGTCTATTACGCGCAGCAGCACGGGCAGCAGACATAAATCGTCGCGCGTCTTTGATAGAATCAATATAAAGTAATATAGCGTCGGTTTTAGAATCGGTACATAAGGCATCTAAAAGCTCACTGAAATCGATATCAATGCCATCACCTAAAGAGACAAAAGCAGAAAATCCAATCTCCTTCTCTTTCGCCCAATCTAATATTGTTGTGCAAACAGCCGCGGATTGAGAAATAAAAGCGATGTTTCCTTTATTGGCATTAATTGGTGAAAAAGAGGCATTAAGATTCACCCAAGGAAGAATAATCCCAAGGCTGTTTGGTCCTAGAATTCGCATTTTGTATTGAGAGGCAATTCGAGCGGCCTCATAAGGGAGAGGCTCTCCAATACCACTGCAATGTAAATGCATATCTGAAGAGAGAATGATTACAAGTTTGACGCCTTTTTTCCCCAGATCTTCTAATATATTAATATTTTCTCTAGCAGGGGTACATAAAATGGCGAAATCTGGAGTGATAGGAAGGGAGGGAATATCATGATAAGCAAGGATCCCACAGACTGAGTTGTATGTAGGATGTACTGGCATTATTGGACCGTCAAACTCACCATCAAGTAGATTTCGCATGACAATATGACCGGCACGATCAGAGTGTATTGATGCACCAATAACCGCAATAGAACGTGGTCGAAAAAGCGTTTTTAAATCAGACATTACAGCTCCCTTAATCCTTATATAAGAATAAGATAGCTGAGATTAACTATTTTGGCTTTGGAAATGAATATAAACGAAAGCCAGCGCACAAAAACACGTCATTTATTAAATATGGAGCACAAATTTAAGAGTAAATGAACAGTTACAAGGCTAAACACTTGATTGTATATTATATCAGGTGCAAAATTAGGACATCAGCATGACTATATTGTGAATTAAAATGAAAAAAATCATTCCTATTACGTTAACCGTTCTACTTGCAGGATGTACAAGTAGTTCGTATACCACAAACATTACCACAGAATCTTCTGAAGAAGTGTATCAAGTATCTCAACCGATTGAAGAAGAAGTAACTACATTTGAAGAAACTGAGATTGCTGCAGTACCACAAACTGAAGCGGAAAAACCAGTGGTTAAATTAACCTCAGAAGAGAGCGCAACTGCAGCGACTTCTGATTCTGCAATTAAGATTTTGCCACCAACAGAAAAGCAAAAAGAGATGCAGAACCGTTATGGTTATACTTTGCAGATTTTAGCGCTTAGTCGTAAAACAGATCTTAGTACTTATGCTGGTAAATTAGCTGGTGAACAGCCTGTTTGGATGAATCGTAAAACCGTTAATAATATGCCTTGGTATACAATTCTATACGGTGATTTTGCAACACCTGCAGAAGCTCGTGAAGCAATCAAGCAATTGCCAACAGAAATTCAAGCGTATGGCCCGTTTGTACGTAGCATTAACAGCATCAAAAATTCAGATAATCCTGAATTACATAAACTAAATTAATTTTGAATCGGCGTGCATTAAGTGTATGCCGATTTTTCTATAGTGACTATTATGACTCATATCCTTTTACTTTGTGGCGGTAGCGGTACTGAACACGAAGTTTCACTGGTTTCTTCAAAGTATATTTATCAACAGCTTTCTGAATTAAATGCCTTTCAAATTACTCATCTTGAAATTAAAGATGGTGCTTGGTATCACATTGACAGTGGTATTAAGTATGAATTACGTTCAGACAAATCTTTATTGTGTGACGGTGTAGATGCAGGTCGTGTCGACTACGTGATCCCATGCATACATGGCTATCCAGGTGAAACGGGCGACATTCAATCTATGCTTGATATGTTTGGAATTCCATATTTTGGTTGTAATGCAGAATCAAGTACTAACAGCTTTAATAAGATCACATCAAAGCTTTGGTATGATGCACTTGGGATCCCTAATACGCCATATTTATTCTTAACTGAAAAAAATGAAGAGACACACAGCTCTGCATTAGCTGCGTTTAAAGAATGGGGCGGATTGTTCGTTAAGGCTGCTTGCCAAGGTTCATCTGTTGGTTGTTACAAGGTAACGTCTGAAAGTGAGTTATCACAAGCGATCAATGATGCCTTTGGTTACTCAGAGCAAGTACTTGTTGAAAAAGCAGTGAAACCAAGAGAACTAGAAGTTGCCGCTTATCAAATTGATGGCAAGCTGTTTACAACACCTCCTGGTGAAGTCACCGCTCCTGATGGTGCTTTTTATACTTATGATGAAAAATATGGCAGTGGTAGTCACTCAACGACAACATTGACCGCTGAAAATTTATCGAATGAGCAAATTGAGTTAATTAATCAATATAGCCAAAAAGTATTTACACAGATGAAGCTAAAAGACTTATCTCGTATTGATTTCTTCCTAACAGAAGATAACGAGATATTCTTGAATGAAGTGAATACCTTCCCAGGAATGACTCCAATCTCTATGTTCCCTAAATTATTAGAACATAATGGTGATTGCTTCAAAACGTTTCTACAAAAAGCAATTCTTAACGCAATAAAGTAATTTAGTCTGCGTAAGTTTTTAAACAAAAGCCTGATATTATTCAGGCTTTTTTGTTTTAAATTTTGATTTTTGTCTCTCAGAACGTTCAACATTACCAATATATTGATTAGGCATTGCAGGACTAACCCAGCGTCCCATCTCTTGAATCTCATGCACTGTATAACCACATTTAGACAGTTCTTTCGTTGCCCCAACTCTTGCAGATAACCCAGAAAATTTAATATCAAGATTAAGTAATTCATTCGCCCGACGGAAAATACGATAGATAGATGAATCATTTAGGTTACTTGAAGAAAGATTCTGATGTCGATCAAGTCCTCTAAATAAATATCCTTCACTAAGTTGTGATGCATTTAACCAGTTATTAAGTAAGACAGTCGTCTCTCGTGATAGAGGGTAAAAACTCTGTTGTAATTGAATTAAACAATTTCCTAATTCATCAAAACAGACATCATCAAGAGTTAAATCTCTTAACTCCCCACGTTTTAAGAGTAATTCAAACATTAGATGCCAAATAACTAAATCCCTAATGTCTTTTAGCTCAACAGAATGAGAGAGTTGTCGCTCAAGTTCTGCAAGCATATCAAGGGTAATACCTTCTGTTTGTTTGCTATCATCTCTCTTATCTAGTCTTATCTTTCCAAGAGCAGCCTTAACTTGAGAGGTTCGAGTTGGATCTTTAAATTCAAAAGCACTATGAATATGTGAAATAGAAATGAGAGAGCGCTTAATTGAAGCTAGTTTTTTATCCTTAGCTTGTTTCTCGATAAAGATACGAATCGCTGTGGTAGAAGCGGGCAGAGCTATCACTTGATGTAATTGGCAAAACACAACAAAGTTAACCCAATCATTTTTGAATGAAACCAAGCTGTTGTGTGAGTATTTCTTTTTTAAACAAGAAGCCAATGTATCTATGTCTATATCTGGAGTTAAAAAAAGAGATTTATCCATCCTAGTGCACCATAACTTAATAAGTATATTAGAAAACTATACCATACAATTTAAATTACACATAAGATCACGAATCAGAAGCTAAAGTCTGGCATAAAGGAAACATTTATTCGATCCTAACTATGTTGTTATTAATAGATAAAATGTAAGAGTAATTAGTATGCAGAAGTCATTGTACAGAGGTTTTTTCATTGAAAATAAAACAGGTGTTCCTGATGACTGGAAAGTATTGATTAAAAATAAGGTGTTACACGGCCACTTAAGTGCTGTAAAAAAAAGTATCGACTGGTGGAGTGATACGGGCTCAATCATCCAACCTAAAGAGTTTGGCGATATGGGTGAAACCGCAATTAACGAGAAACGAGATAAATTCCAGAGTGAAGATTACAAAGGCTTTCCAATTAAGAATGACACCGGTGAAGTAAACACTTGGTATTGTTTGTATCATGGAAAACTTGCGAAGGGCTCGTTAACAGCCATAAAATCCTTTTTGGATAAACACGAAAAATAATTTACAATTCACCATCATTTAAAAACGAGATTAATTATGTCTTTAGTATATTCAACCGATATTGGCCGCATTAAACAAGAAGAAGTAAAACAAGAGCGTCCAAAAGGTGATGGTATTGTTCGTATTCAACGTGAAACTAAAGGCCGTAAAGGCAAAGGTGTTTGTGTTGTTACTGGACTTGATATGGAAGATGCACAACTTAAGTTATTAGCGGCACAACTTAAAAAAGTATGTGGCTGTGGCGGCGCAATTAAAGATGGCGACATTGAAATCCAAGGCGACAATCGCGAAAAGATTAAAGAATTCTTAACTAAGCAAGGCCACACAGTAAAACTTGCTGGTGGTTAATCATTAAGTTCTTAGTAAAAGCTAATAATCATTAGATAGATACGAAGTATTATTTAGTGATTATTAGCTATTTTATGGTAAATACGATTATGGTTAAATTAGCTGTTATTGAAAGAATTAATAGTGATGGGGAAGCTGACACGTGTGAAGATCAAGTATGGCTAAACGCTATTTAACATAAGATATATAATGCGCACTGAGCCATAGCTTCTTTAGGGATACCAATAAACATAGCCAAGCCTCCGCAAGTCATTGATAATCTTTTTAATCCTTAGGAATTCAATGCATTACACTGCAACTTTAATATTAGCCTTCGCTTTTAACTCTAACGTGCTCATAAATAATCTAGGGTCATTAATTCTCTTTAGCATTGAGTTATCTGGCAGACAATCGTCATCGACATAATCAACAAAGTCTCCTACTGGATCAAAAACTAAAATATCAAATGCCAATCTATCTAATCCATACAGCCCACGATGGATCATGTCAGCAGAAAAAACTAACATATCACCAGCTGCTAAATTAATGACTTTTCCGCCTGAAATGTTCTCATGACTCTCACGACCATTTTCTTCTTGTCTAACATCATACTCTTCTTCATTATCCCAGCGCTTATGCGTTCCTGGTATAAGTTCCATGCCTAGTTCATCAAATAAAGGCACTCGTAGATGGACAACTTGCGTCTCGTGAATCACAACTTTTTGAATATCGACATCATGATCATATTGGCAGTCTCGGTGCCAGAAATCCTTTTGTTGAGGATTCACTGGGTTAAAAAACAACTGCGTATTCATAAATGCAGGATTTTCAGCTATTACAGATTCAACAGCACTCATCATTTTTTTAGAACTAATGAAATTAAAAAGTGCTAATCTATCATCAGTTTTTAAATACTGGCTACCAGTAATTAATGAGGAATTGAATGCATCGTCATGGTAAAACTCTTCATTATCTTGCTTCCATGATTCATGAAATTTCAATATCACTTTTCTTAGCTCTGAAATTTCAGTCTGAGTAAAATAATTTCTAATGACAAAGTAGCCTTTCTCTTCATAGTTACTTTGCCATTGGTTTTGATTGTTTACCATTTACGATTCTTGCCTCTGTTTTGCATCATAATCTTAGTTGCGCATAGTATCGTTAAACCTAAAGCATTCAAGCTTAATGTAAGAATAAAAGCTAAATACTACGAAAAATAATCTTTCTGTTTATCAATAATTAGAAATTGTAACGCCATTGATGATTATGTTTTACCTCTTTGAAATCCTGTGTTTACCCTAATGATACCAAACAGAGTATTAATAAGAAAAATTACAGTATTCTCACCGCAATTGATTTCTGTGTTGTATAATTAGCGACATTGGTTTTACTAAACAAACAGGCACTATTATGAGCACTGAAACAACTCTATTATCTCGCTGTGATTCTAAATGTGAATTATGTGGTTCTGCATCTTCTCTAGCACCATTCGCAGTACCACCAAAGACAGACATCAACGTTGATAACTGTGTAATGATTTGTGATACATGTACGGCACAAATCGAAGACTCTGCAACAATGGATGTTAATCACTGGCGTTGTCTAAATGACTCTATGTGGAGCCAAGTTCCAACGGTTCAAGTTATGTCTTACGTTTTACTAAGCAAACTAACTTCTGAATCTTGGGCTCAAGATGCTCTAGATATGATGTACGTTGAAGAAGACGTTAAAGAATGGGCAGAGAAAGCACTTCTTTCTGACGGTGAAAAACCACGTGACATTAACGGCGTTGAACTGAAAAAAGGTGACGACGTAACGGTTACTAAAGACCTTCCAGTTAAAGGTACTAACCAAGTAATTAAACAAGGCACCGTTATCCGTGGCATCAGCCTTGGCGACGATCCTCGTCTAGTTTCTGGTAAAGCTAACGGCGGTCAATCTATGTATGTAATCGCTGAGTTCTGTCGTAAAAAGTAATTCGTTACTTAATAATCTACAGACTAAAAAAGACGCTTAATTGCGTCTTTTTTTATGTCTGAAAGTTTTCGGCATTCACTATTTTGAGTAAGAATGCAAAAATTAAATTATAATCCCGAAGATTTTCTAACTACTGTGATTATTTATTCACATAAAGTTTAAGTTATTACTCGCTGTCTTCAAACGTTCAAATCCACGCTTATCGTATTTTTGTGTGGTAATGATACTAGCGTGCCCCATCGCATCTTTTACGGTAGAGATATCCTCGCCATTATCTAACAACATAGAAGCAAAAGTTCTTCGGCAATCATGCGGAGAAAATGCATTTACCCCAGCCTGTTTTCGTCTTTCATTCAGTATATGCAAGATAGCTTGTGAGGTCAGTTTATCATCGGTTACTGCATCAAAACGTCTTATACGGGTAAACAGAGCTCGCTCATTATCTCCACTGACGGTGGTTAGCCATAAATCTAATAACGTTAAAGACTGTTGAGGTAAATAGCACATACGTTCTTTATTACCTTTTCCGAGTACTCGCAATGACCCTTCTTCTGCATTAAAGCTACCAACAGAACAATCCACAATTTCTGAACGTCTTAAACCACAGCCTAATAACACACCTAAAATAGCACTATCTCTAATACCTTTTATGGTTTGGTCATTACAAGAAGAAAACAACAATTGGATCTCATTGCTGGATAAAGCGCGGCCTTTAGCTAATCGAGAGCCTTTCATTTGTTTAATGTGCTTTATTAATTGGTAGTTTTCAGTCGTGATTTTTTTCGATAACCATAGTTCTTGAGCCACACCTTTGATTGCCGCTATGTACGTATTGATGGTTGCCGATTCTAATTTTTCAGATTTTAATGCCTCAATAACACCAAGTACGTAATCACGATTTATCTGATGCCATGGGCAGTTGTTTAAATTAAAAGATCCAAGAAGATGCGCGATCTTATTTAAATTTGATCTCATCGTTGATCGGCTATTTTCAGAGTTTAGTGATAACAAATATGCCTGAGCTGCATTTAAGCTACTCACTTTAGGCATAGTTAGTCCTACTGAAATATCATTACTTAAAAGTGTTACGCTGTCACTACTCATTGATTTACAACTTATTTATTACTCTGTCCCTAGTATATGATCATTCTCTACTTTTCCAAAGGTACATTTTAATAAGTAGAGATCCATTTTGGATCCTTTAAGTGGATATTGATGATAAATACACCATGAAGATCTGTTTTATGCTGATTGTTGTCACTGTCTAAAATAAGAGTGAGTAGATTATATATAACAAAGAAGAGATTTTAGGAAGACTGTAATCGGTATTACTACTATTGGAAAATAGATGAAAAAAAACCGAGTACTAAATACTCGGTTTAATCTATTTAATAAACACGTTTAACTAAAGATGTTTACTGATCTCAACACATGTTTCTTTAGCGTCACCAAAAAGCATTTCAGTGTTTTCTTTAAAGAACAATGGGTTTTGAACACCTGCATAACCTGTGTTCATAGAGCGTTTAAATACGATTACGTTTTTCGCATTCCACACTTCAAGAACTGGCATACCTGCGATTGGACTATTTGGATCTTCCATCGCTGCAGGGTTAACTGTATCGTTTGCACCAATCACTAGAACCGTATCTGTTTCAGATAAGTCATCATTAATTTCGTCCATTTCAAGAACGATATCATACGGTACTTTTGCTTCAGCAAGCAGTACGTTCATGTGGCCTGGTAGACGACCCGCAACTGGGTGAATACCAAAACGAACGTTAATGCCCTGTGCTCGCAGTTTTTCAGTAATTTCGTAAACTGGATATTGAGCTTGAGCTACTGCCATGCCGTACCCTGGAGTGATAACTACTGACTTAGAATCTTTAAGCATTTCTGCAACTTCTTCAGCCGTTGTTTCACGGTGTTCACCTTGAGCTTCATCACCAGATGATGCAACAACATCTTGACCGAAACCACCAGCAATAACACTGATGAAAGAACGGTTCATTGCTTTACACATGATGTAAGAAAGGATCGCACCTGAAGAACCAACTAACGCACCAGTCACAATCAGAAGATCATTTGATAGCATGAAACCTGCTGCTGCTGCTGCCCAACCAGAATATGAATTCAACATTGAAACAACCACTGGCATATCAGCGCCACCGATTGAAGCAACTAGATGGTAACCAAATGCGAAAGCAATTAGTGTTACTAAGATAATTGCAAACATACTGCCTTCAACACTAACAAAATAGTAAAGAAGTGCGGCAGAAGCGACTAATGCTAATAGGTTTAGCTTATGGCGATGTGGTAATTGAAGTGCTGATGAACTAATCACACCACGCAATTTACCAAATGCAACAAGTGAACCCGTAAATGTAACGGCACCAATGAAGACACCTAAGAACACTTCAACTAGATGGATATTCAGTAGCGCACCAGTTAATTCACCGTGATCGATATAGCTGTTATAACCAACTAATACTGCTGCCATACCTACAAAGCTGTGAAGAATTGCCACAAGCTCAGGCATTTCAGTCATTTCAACTTTCTTCGCATAGAAGATACCAATTGCAGCACCGATTGCCATAGCAACGATGATCCAACTTGTACCTGCAGAGTCAGGACCAAAGATGGTCGCGATCAGTGCGATGGCCATACCTGTCATTCCGTAGTAGTTACCAGAACGAGCGGTTTCTTGTTTAGACAAACCGGCTAAACTCATAATAAATAAAACGGCAGATACAATATATGCTGCTTGAACTAATCCTGCTGACATTATCCTACCCCTTACTTATCTTTACGGAACATTTCAAGCATACGCTTGGTTACAGCAAAACCGCCAAATATATTAATACTCGCGATTAGAACTGCAATAAATGCTAAAAATGAAACAACAGCACTACCCTGTCCAACTTGCAGCAATGCACCCACAATGATGATCCCTGAAATGGCATTCGTTACTGACATTAACGGAGTATGTAATGAATGACTTACATTCCATACCACATAATAACCAACAACACAGGCAAGAACGAAAACAGTAAAGTGTGCTAAGAATTCAGCAGGAGCAACAGACGCCACCCAACCAAAAGCGGCAATACCAGCACCGATCATTCCGAACTTTTTAACTGGAGACATAGGCTCTTCAACTTTCGGAGCGACCTTAGCTTTTGGTGCTGCTTTTGCTTGAGGTTGAGCTGAAACTTGAATTGGTGGCGCAGGCCATGTGACTTCACCTTCTTTAACAACGGTTACACCGCGAAGAACAACGTCTTCAAAATCAATGTTGATGTTGCCGTCTTTCTCTTTGCATAGAAGCTTAAGAAGATTAACTAAGTTTGTGCCGTAAAGTTGTGATGATTGAGTTGGAAGACGACCAACCATATCTGTATAACCCACAATTTTTACGCCATTTTCTGTTGTGATAACTTGATCTTTTACTGTGTATTCACAGTTACCGCCATTAGCAGCCGCCAAATCAACAATCACACTACCCGCTTGCATGCTATCAACCATTGCTTTAGTAATCAGCTTTGGTGCAGGACGACCAGGGATAAGTGCAGTTGTAATAATGATATCAACATCTTTAGCTTGAGCAGCATACAACTCTTCTGCTTTTTTGTTGAACTCATCAGACATTTCTTTTGCGTAGCCATCACCTGAGCCGGAGTTTTCTTTGAAATCAACTTCAAGGAATTCTGCACCCATTGATTGGACTTGTTCTTTTACTTCTGGACGAACATCGAATGCACGAACAATAGCACCAAGGCTACCCGCGGCACCAATAGCAGCAAGACCAGCAACACCGGCACCCGCAACAAGTACTTTCGCTGGTGGAACTTTACCCGCAGCCGTAATTTGACCTGTGAAGAAACGACCAAATTCATGCGCCGCTTCTACAACAGCACGATAACCTGCAATGTTTGCCATTGAGCTTAGTGCATCTAATGCTTGGGCGCGTGAAATACGAGGAACAGAATCCATCGCCAGAACATTGATATTTTTTGTGGCTAATTTGGCTAGTAATTCTTCATTTTGAGCTGGCCAAATAAAGCTAACTAAACTTGCGCCATCTTGAAGCAGCTCAAATTCATCAACACCGGTTTCGACGTTAACTTGAGGCGCATTTACTTTGAGGATAAGTTCTGATTTCCAAACATCATCGGCAGAAACAATAGTAGCGCCTGCTTTTTCAAATGCGGAGTCATCAAAACTGGCTAAGATACCGGCTTTAGATTCTACAGCGACGGTAAAACCGAGTTTTAATAGCTGCTCAACTGTTTTTGGAGTGGCAGCAACACGGGTCTCTCCCGCGAGTACTTCTCTAGGTACACCAACTTGCATAGTTATTCCTTTACTATTGGCTTGAATTGATACCTTTGTTGTATCGAACATAAGATACTAATTCAAGTGTTTTGTAATAAAACGACATCATTTTATTACAAAAAATAAATGTCAGCTTATTCTCACCCCTATTTAGTAAATAAACAACATAATGATGATTATAAAATAGAGGTCAAACCACTTAGCGTTACTGATTGATTTTAAACAATAAGTATAGAGCGTAAAACCAATGCTGCCGTAATCTATATCAATTAATTTACATTTATTTAAAAATTGATTCAGCCATTTGATCAATCAACATTTTTGATTTTCTTACCATCAATTCGTCAGCATCACTCTTCAATGAAATAACATCAGATCGAATAAAGCGATGCTCTTTGAGTTCGCCATTAATCTCTTTTGTTATTTTACCTGCGATACGAAACTGACTTCCATCTCGCTCAGAGTTTGGGTAGATAAGAAAGGATTTGTATTCGATTGGCTCGATGACTGGCTCTTGTTTAGGGGAAGAGCCAAATAGACGTGAAAAAAGTCCCATTTCATTTTCCTTTTTGAAATAAGACTAATTATACCTCAAAAGCCCTATCGTGAAGTAGTGACTCTTGAGATTGTGCAATAGGTTTAGTATCGCCAAGAGCACAAAGGGGAATTAATATTCTATTTCCGTTTACTTAAAAATAAACAGAAGCCATATAGCAAGCACAAGCCATAAAGCCCTAGCATATTAGATAAGACACTGTTTAATCCTGCCCCTTGCTGATTCAAGGTAAGAAAACCATTAATAGCAAAACCACTTGGCAGTAAATGCATAACATCGGTAAGTACCGTTGGAATAAGTTCGGTTGGCCAGATAAAACCAGCACTAAAAACAATTGGCATTGAACTAAATAAAACGACTAACAAAATGCTTTCAGGGGTTGGAAACCATCGAGCTAATAACATGCCGAGTAAGATCACCGCAGATATAAAAGGAACGAGTAAGGTGATTAAATCAATAGGATTTGAGAAGCGTCCTATGTGATAAAAATCAAAAACATAACCAAAATAGAAACAGGCCAACACTAATTCTGATAGTAAGAATATTCCAAATCGCACCACTAGCTGAGTTGCTGAATTTTCGCTTATTTTAGTTGCTTTTTGTCTCACCCCGACAGCCATTAACAACGTTTGTTGTAAGATAAGCACAAAGACGGCAGGCACGACATATTGCACGTAACCCATATTGTGATTAAACACTGGAATGTAATTTGACTTAAACGGCTGAAATGTATTTATCGCTGCATTAATAGGTACTCCATCTATGGCCATATGAGCGATACGATATTGCGCTGCAATGGTGCCACCCGCTTTCATTAAGCCTTCAACAATAGTGCCGTAAATTAAGAAATAAGAGGCATCACCTGCGTATGCAACTGTTGGTGCTTGTCCAAGTTGTAGGTTTTTTGAAAATTGATATGGGATAACCAGAAATCCACTAACGGTGTTATCAAGGAACTGCTGCTTAGCTTCAGTTACACTCTCTGCTTGTTCAACTACATCGACTTGCTGTGATGCGTTAACCATACGAATAAAACGACGACTTAAATCAGATTTATCTAGATCAACCACCGTAATTTTTTGCTCTTCAGGACTTTGCTGTAGATAAGGAAGTGGATATAAAAAGGCGTAAAATAATACACCTCCTATCATAGCCATTAAAATAGTGCTGTTAGTAAAAATAGCCTTTGCTTCATTTTTTATGATAGATATTAATGACATTAGCTACTTCCTTAAACGGGCCATAAGCAACAATAATGGTAATGTAAATAACAATAACGCACCTAAATTTGGTGTGGTTTGTATAAAAGTATAACCATAATTCGCTTGTTCTATTTGAGATCGTACAAAATGGCTTGCTGGTAAAATAGAGTGCCAGAATGTGGCAAGGCCATTCATATCAGAAACAGGAAAAGTCACACCAAGAAAGGCAAAACTTGGCGCAGTGTAAGCGCCTGAAATACTCATTGCTCTGACAATATCATTCGTCGCATAGCCTATCGCACAACCTAAACTAATACACGCAAATACCATAGCACTCATTACGAGTAAAAATGATGGAATTTGGCCATCGAATGGGAAGCGCAAAATGCCATATAAAAAGTAAAAAAGCAGACAACCTAATACCATCGCCACCACAAAATAGACTGAGATAAATTGAAGTATTTGCTTGATGCTTTGTGAATCAAACCATGTTCTTATATCGTGACAATTAGCGCGAACCATTTCATTTTTCATTGCCCAGATCATGCCAACAATGATCGCCATTTGCCAAATTGCCGGTAAAACGGCAGAAACCAAGAATTGATTGTAATTACTACCAAGATTAAACAAGGGAGTGATCTGAACGTTAATAGGTACTGCAGAGTTAATTGCTTGAGTCCATGCGGTCTCTTTAGTGCTCAGTGCTTTTACGGTCGATAATTTAGCTTGAGTCGTCATATCTGTTTGCATTAACGCGGAGTTAATTTGTTTAGCAATTAGAATGAATTGTCCGTTATAAAAACCAGAGACTTGAGGACTCTTACCAAGTAAGACATCGCGCTCAAAGTGACTTGGGATAACGATATAGCCATAGTTGTCACCACGTTTTAATGCTTGATTTGCAATCTCATTATTAGGTTGAATAGATCGTACAGCAAGCGTCGGCGTTGCATCATAATCACGAATGATCATTCTTGATAAACTAGACTGATCCAGATCCACCACATCAATAGGCAGCTCTCGCACGACAGATGCTGAAAATACCCACCAAATAATGAGAGATAATACCAAAGGTAAAGCAAAGGTAACCGCTATTAACCATGGATTTGAACAATAAGAGCGCCAAAACATTTTCATAACGATCCAACTATAACCAAGTGATGTACATTATTTATCTATTCTTACTACGGCACTCATGCCTACGCGTAGATTCGGAATGTCATTCACTGGATGAGCTTCTACCTCAAAGGTTTTCAAATCAAATCCCTGACTGTTATCGGTTGCTCGCCACGTAGCATAATCACCCATTACAGCAATATGCGTGATCGTAAATGGAACGGTTTGATCAAGTGCAGGCAAGTAAACATCAATTGTTTGATTTTTCTTATACG
Source organism: Aliivibrio friggae (assembly GCF_057368515.1). Lineage (NCBI taxonomy): Bacteria > Pseudomonadati > Pseudomonadota > Gammaproteobacteria > Vibrionales > Vibrionaceae > Aliivibrio > Aliivibrio friggae. The sequence goes on along the minus strand of NZ_CM170649.1, from coordinate 1,130,574 downwards.
CTTTTAATTTATCTTCACGAACATGGAACACTGCCCACGCTTGTTTTATATCGATTACGCTAACAACAGGAAAACCTTGAGGCGCAATTTCACCAGCATTAAGCATGACTTGTGATACTTCACCATTGTACCAACTATTGATTTTTGTATCGGCAACATAGGCTTCAACTTCAGCAACTGAGCCCATCGCCATTTTTACTTTTTCATTAGCAGCACGTTTGGTTTCTGAACGAGCACCCTCTTTAGCCATTTGATACATTTGGTAGGCAGCGCTTTCTGTGTATTTGGCCGCTTGCCACTGAGTGTACGTCTCATCTTTTTTCTGCTCTGCAACAACGCCGTCTTTATAAAGGTTATTAACACGGGCATACGTTTTCTCAAGTAGCTGACTGGCTGCTTTAGCTTTGCGCCATTGATCTTTTGCTGCGGCAACTTGTTGAGTTCGAGCACCTTGTTCTGCTTGATCGGCTAATGCACTTGCGGCAGCTTCACCAGCTTTCGCTTGTGCCAGTTTAGCTTCTATCTCAGGACTATATAATGAAAAAACAGGTTGGCCTTTTTCTATCATATCCCCTTTTTTTACAAATACATTTTCAATACGTCCTGGAACCTTTGAGGATATATTATATTGTTCAGCCTCTATTTGACCTTGAAGTAATTCAGGGCGAGGTTGATACGCTGCCCAAAAACTATAACCAACCCAGCTAACCACACTAACAACGGCAAGAGAGCCGATAACTTTTTTTAACTGACTCATATTATTTTCCTTCTCTTGCTTGAAGTTGGTATTGAACAAACGTATCTGTTTGATCGCTTAATGCCAGTAATTTAACAAGTGAGATAACATAGTTAAAAGACGCTAAAGAACGTTGAGTTTTAATACTAGCCAAATACAACTCAGCATCGACCACATCTAATGATGTAGATAAACCTTGTTTAAACGCTTTTTCACGTAGTAATACATTCTCTGACGCGAGCTCTAGACTTGAAGCTAATCCTTCATATTCATCGATGGCTTGAAGCGCTTCTCGATACGTTTTTTCTACCAGTAATGCGAGATCTTGTTGAGCTTGTTTTTTTAAATATTGAACTTGCTGAATCGCATTATGTGCAGCGACGACTTTATCTGAACGACCTTTATTATCAATCAGAGGTACATTCACACCAATCCCCACCATCCAATCAGGGGCTATTTCTGCAGATAAACTGTCTCCCTCATATAGATTGTAGTTACCATATAAATAAACTTCAGGATAATAACGTCCTTTTTCTGCTTTAACTAAACTGCTTGCTTGGCGCTCTTTAGCGTCTAATAAATCAAGACCAGGGTAAGTATTTAATGTGTTATCTATGAAAGCACTTAGCTGAGGTAAAGAAGGATTAGTAAAAAGTTCAGTCTCAGGGGTAATGGTTTCTTTTGATTGCAACATACTCGCTAATGCTGCTTTCGCAATATCAGAATCTTGCTGCGCTTTACGTAAATCTACTCGTGCCTTATCGTACGATGCATCGGCTTGAAGGCGTTCAACTTTGGCGATCTGCCCTTGTTGCTGCAGTTTAATAGCATTGTCTCTGTGTTTTGCTAATCCTTGTTCTACTTCGCTATAGGTTTTAACTACCTCATTAGCGAGAACAACACTAAAATAGTATTTAGCTAGATCTTCATAAGAGGCTTGTTGTTTCATTTTCAGTTTACTGCGTGCTTCGTCTGTTTTTCCTTCAGCGGCATTTTCAGCAGCAGAAATTCGTCCACCTGTAAATATAGGCCAGATAGCACGAATTGAACTGGTGAAAATATCACGTTCAGTTAATGTTGAAGTAAGTAAATCGTTTAAACCACTTAATGCTGGTAAGCCAGAAGAGCCTAATTTAGTACTATTAAGAAGTTGATCTGGTGACACCGTCACATCATCATCAAGATACGTATAATTTGCACTTAGTGTAACTGAAGGTAAATTAAGATCAGAAGTACCTGAAGCTAATGATTCTTGACGTTGAACATTCATACGCTCAGCGGCAATGCCATTATGATTATTGAGTACATTTTTCCATGCACTATCGAAATCTACCGATTTAGCGCAAACAGACAGAGACATAAATGTGGTTAATAAAGCAGATAGACGTGTAATTTTTAGCATAACCCCTCCAATGGATAGAGTATAAGCTCTAATTGGTTTTGAATGCAAAAAAAAAGCTTATCGATAGTAATACCGATAAGCTTTCATACTAAATAATATAATTACTTAGACATACGAATTAGAGAAAGGCCAATTAGCCATTCAAGATCTTTACGGCTTTCTTCGCCATATAGGTCTTCAACCATTCCGTATAGACGCTCAATGCCATTATGAGCAAATTCATGTGCATTTGCAGAAGTAACGATATGGTGGAATAAAAGACGTAGAATTGCACGGAATTGCTCGTCTTCTAAAGAAGAAATCCAGCTATCAATAAATGCTTGTTTATCACCTTGCATTTCAAGACGTTCAGCAAATAGACGGAAAATACGACCATCTAAAGCAGCAGTAAAGTCAGTTTTCTTTGGAAAGTGGTGGCTGATACCTGTTCTAGATACACCAGTCTGTTGGCTTAATGTCGTGTATGACATTTTGTCATAGCCTAAGCGTAATAGTTGATCAATAACCGCATCCATGATCTTCTGGATGGTGATTTCAGTATCTTCTTTACTTCTTTTTGGCATAATAAAACTCTTCTAATGTAGTTAGTCCATTAAGAAATTAATCGTAAAAATTAACTAAATGATTTAATTAAGCTAATTTATAAGATTCAAGTCCATTTGTATAATTTTTTTTATGATATTTTGCACGTTAAACATATTATCGCAATCTAGCCGTTAAAGCATTCTCAAGTATAAGAATCACATTTTTAACGAAATATCTGTTTGCTGCTTAACCCTGCCCTATGTTCAGTCAGTATTCTGTATTATACAGTACGGAATTACAATACACTGCTCTGAATTCTGACAAAGATTTGTCATAAAGGTTCATATTTTGAGGTCTTAGTCCCAAGTTGTAATACTGTTGTGGAATTCTTAGTAATTTGTTACTACGGAAAGTTTTTGCATATGCCTGTTATAAATACTAGTTTTCTAATATGAACAAGCATAGTATATCCCATAGATAACTATTATGAGGAAACAAACGATGACTTCTGAAGTTGAGCAAAATGTACCATGTGATTCATGTGGCTGTAGTGCAGAAATGGGTTTTGTGATTAAAGAAGGTGATGATGTTGCTGAAGTAAGCATCTTCGCTAATAATAAAGCACAGTTAGAAGCAGAATTTGCTAATTACCTATCTCTAGCGAAAGAAGTATGCGAAGACGTTGAGCACAATATTGAGCTGGCTAACGATGAAAAAGAACTTCATGCACGCTTAAAATTCTCTTGTAGTGCAGAAAAACTGATTTACGAATTAAAGACCCGCTCTCTTAGAAAATAATCAGTTATAGATAACAAAGAAAAAAGGCTCTCACATTGAGAGCCTTTTTATTAATATTCTTGGTACTAAGCAGCTTGGATATTGCTTGCTTGAGGGCCTTTAGGACCTTGCTCAACATCAAAAGTTACTGCTTGGCCTTCTTTCAACGTTTTGAAACCGTCTGATTGAATCGCGCTGAAGTGAGCAAACACGTCAGGTCCGTTTTCTTGTGCGATGAAACCAAAACCTTTCTCTTCGTTAAACCATTTTACAGTACCAGTCGCTTTAGACATTACGTCTCCTTAATGTTTGAATTACTCGCGATTCTATTTATCGCTGCGGTATTTGAATACCGGATTTCACTATACCAAATGTGTTTTAATAAAAAAAACCGAAAAACAAGACTTATATCACTGATTTGAAATTAAACATATTTCATTTATAGTCGATAACAAAGTAAGTCACTAACTTTATGTTGTCTATATTATGTCTAAATCGCACATTTCTTTGGCCTTACTAATGGTAGCAAGCCTTACTTCTTCACCTTTAATGGCTGAAATGCTTAATAAACATCGCTTAATAAATCATATTGATAGCTATGGAAATATCAATTTACGACATACAAATTACACAGAGCTCCCTGATAATCTTGAACTTAAAGGCAATGTAAATCTTGCCAACAGTTACATCAAAAAGTTACCCAAGGGCTTAATCGTCAATGGTGATCTCAATTTAGCTAATACGAAGATTAAGAACATTCCCAGAGGGACGCAAGTAAAAGGCTATTTAAATCTGGCTGGAACAACCCAACTCAAGCGATATACTCGTGGTATTAAAGTGGCAGGTTTTATCAATTTTGCAGGTTCAGGCTTAACAGAGCTTCCTCAACGATTAACGGTAAATGGCGATTTAAGTGTTATTCGAACCCCTTTAGCTAATTTGCCAAAACAATTAGTCGTAAAAGGGAACCTTTATCTTGGTTACTCTCAAATCACTACCCTACCCACTGACTTAATCGTCAAGGGTAATATCTATCTTGGTGGACAACAAATCACTGAATTTCCAGAAACCATAAAAGTTGATGGTTATATTTTTAAGTAGCATTACAATAGAAGACTGTTTTTTCTTTAGGTTTGATAATGTTAGATAATCTGCATCAAATGGTAATCTTTGCTACGGTAGCCAATGAGTTAAACTTTACACGTGCTGCTGAAAAGTTAGGTATCTCCAAATCTCATGTATCCAAACAGATAAAAGCCTTAGAAACTCGCTTAGACTGCCAGTTAGTCCAGCGTAATAATCGATCTGTTTCGATCACTGAGCTAGGTCAGCAATACGCCGAATACAGCCAAAAGCTCATTGATATTGCTTATGAAGCTGATGCCTTGTTAGATGCACACCACGGTAGGATATCTGGCGTATTTAAGGTTGGTATTGCACAATCCTTTGGTAATCGTCATATCATTCATGCCCTTGCTGAGTTTCAAGCGCAATTTCCTGACGTTGATCTGGAAGTCACCCTATTCGATCATAAACCAAAGCTGTTAGAGGATGGCCTTGATTGCTGGATAGCCATACATGATGATTTACCCGAAGGCATGGTAGCGAGAAAAATTGCCGACTGCCGTTTTATCGTCGCAGCTGCACCAAGTTATATTAAAGAAAATGGGTTGCCTTCCCGACCGGCTGATTTAAGTAAACATAAATGTATTGCTTATCATAGTAATGAGCGCAAGTTTAATGAATGGGAATTTACTCGTGATGGCGTCCATCAAGTTGTTAAAGTGCAGAGTATTTTTAAAATAGACAATGCATCAGCGATTTTAGATGCAACTAAAGCCGGAGCCGGTATATCGTATTTGGCGAGCTATTTACTTGAAGATGAATTTGAAAATGGCACTTTGGTACGTTTATTAACGGAATGGCAAGCAGACATGGTATTACCGATTTATGCAGTCTATCCAAGACGCCAGCACTTACCTCCAAAGGTTAGAACCTTTATTGACTTTTTATCCCAACAAGTGGGTAATCCACCACATTGGGATAAAAAGCTATTCAATTAAACTTAAAGAATCAGAACTATTGTGCGTTCTTTACTGGATTAGCGTAAAGCGCACGCAGATAAGGCTGTTCTTGTAATGACAACTGCTCCAGCTTAGTATCTAACTCTTGTTTTACTTCTTCTGTCACGGTATCAGAGTCAACATTCGCTGCTGCATAATTGATTGGGAACAGATGGTAATTTTTTGTTATCTGTTGATCCATCTCTTGTGCTAATAGATCAGCAGATTCCGGTGCAGAAGTGACAACGTCACCAAAGTGAATATGAATGCGTTTCTTATTACCAATGATCCCTTTGATAATACTGTCGATGTCTTCAAATTCACCTTTCTCGTATGAACCTAATGTTGCTACGGCATTCAATTCTTTGGCCTTTTGGACATCTAATGGATCATTCTCATAAGAAATAGATACAGGAACTATCTTTAAGCTATTCATGTAATCAGAAAAGCTCTCTTTACGTTTACGCCCTTCAACATGAAACATCTTTAAAATTGCAGGATCGGTAAAGTCGTTACCATCCTTTGCGCGACCTTCTTTTTGCGCGATCCAAATAGAGTTATTGGTTTCTAAAGAATGCTTAATATAAGCAGACAACTGCCCTAACGCTTTAAGCATTTGACGAGGCGCTTTTGCTGAACGTTTTACAATGAAACTTTTGTTTAGCTTCATTAATTCCGTACTGCAGGCCTTTTTCAATAAGTTATCACCTATCGCGATTCTAACGGTTTGCATCTTATTATTGTATAAAACCCAATTCATTAACGCAGGGTCCATAGCAATATCACGGTGATTAGAAACAAATAAATACGCTTGATTAGGATCTAACTTATCCAGTCCAGTATAGGTAATACCATTGGTTGTCTTTTTAACCGTCTTATTCAAATACGTCGCCACATTCAACTGCACATCTTCTATTGTGGTGATCTTAGATAATGAGCGACGTAACTTACAACGCAACAATGGCGCTAATAGCCAAAATAAAAACTTAGAGGCAGAAGGAAACTTGTAATGCAGAATAGCGGTAATGAATTCATCATCAGAAATTAAACGCTCAATAGCAGCAGGAACTTCATCATCATTATATGGGCGAATTTCTTGATAGATATCTTGTGTGGTCATTTTTAGACTTCTGGTTACCAAAAAGGAAATGAGGCCATATTCTACTTGATTTTACTTCACTTGTACGTGAACAATTACAGTGGTCGTACCATTTGTGAGTAAATATTACTTTTACGATAGAGAATCCGTTGATTTTTAGGTAAAAACCAGTAAAGTTACGAACTCAAATTTAGAGGTACCTATGAAAAACGCAATCACTTTTCACTCAGAGACACATTCCCATCTTTTTTATACAGCGAGAAAGAAAAAGAACCATTATGAATTCGTATCTGTTCTTACTGGTGCTGCGCTTATTCGTTTAGGTAAATGGGAATATTTGGTTCTGCCTGGAGAAGGGTTTTGGCTTCCGTTTGATGCTTTATCTTCAATCACTATTGTTCCGAACTCGAGTATCTCTACTGTTAAGTTTTCGGTGAGAACTCGCGAGTTATTACAATCTCATGGTGGTTATGTTGAGATGAGTCCTTTATTACTTGCGGGATTACAAAAGCTGCAATCAAGTAATTTAACAGAACTTGCTGAACAGCGTTTATTGCAGGTAATGCAAGATGAGTTACTTACGGCCTCTTTGCATACAGAATTGTCTGTAGAATCAAAGAGTATTAATAGCTACTTATCCTCATTAACTGACGCTAAAGAGACGGTAGATTGCCAAGTGTCCCCAGACATGATGATCGCATTGAAAGTAAGAGAAGCGGATAAAATGCGTAAATCTGGCGCGAAAGATGAGATGATTGCGAAGCGTTATTTTTCAGGCAATGTACAACTACTTCAACAAGTATTTTCTTTACTAAAGTAAGCTAACGTCATCACGATGATGCTCGATTTTTCGTTATTGGAAAGGGATTTCAAACTGCATAAACACCTGATCATCAGCGCGTTCATGCCAGCGATAATCAATACGAAAACGGGCATTTCTTCCCTGTTTTTCTCCACCAAACGCTAAGCTCAACTGTAAACCATGACTTTCAAGCCATTCGCCATATGATTCAAATTCTTCTATTTTTTTGTCGTAATATTCTTCAGGTTGCCACACAGTAAAACCCACCGCACTGTCACTAAGGTAACCAGTTAATAATGGGTCATCTCCAGTAGTGTAAGCCCACTTATCCCAAAAGCTTTCTTCAAAAACTTCTTCTTCAATATTTTTTGTTATTTCAGTTAATTGTGAAATAAACTGATTAACTTCAAATAAAGGCACTAAACAGTGGTTGTTTGACGAATAAATTTCACGTGAATAACTATCGTAGCTTTCTTGCAAACAAGTCGACCTCTCTTCTGCACTTGCGTACATAGATATTGCCATCGTTAAACTGATTAAGCCAACTTGTATTTTCATAGATTATTACTCGTATAATTGATGCCTAGAAATGTATTCTTGGACACCCTTTGTTGTTAAGTGGGAGATATCCTCACCACGTTGTATCGTATTTCTTATATCGGTACTTCTAATAGGTACTGTTTCTGGACAAGCCATAACACTCCAACGTTTTATTATCTCATCAGCTTTGAAAAACTTGTCAAACTTAAGGAAGTTATCTGGCCCAATGATAAAAGTAATATCGGCATTACAGTGTAATTCTTGAAGTTTTTTTAAGAGGGAAAAAGTGGTGACGCTTTGTTCTGGAATGTGGATCTCTTTTTCCAAGGTAGATAACTCAACGTTACTCAACGCTAAGTCAGAAATAAATACATTAATCATATTAAGTCGAGTTTCATAAGGCAGCATCGCTTTACCCCATGCGTGTGAAATACTTGGTACCAGTAACACTTTGTCAAAATGCCCAAGACGTTCAATCACGCTCTTGTGACCAAATGATGGTGGATTAAAGGCGCTACCAAATACTGCAATCTTCATTTTTAATCTCGTTATTGTTGATATTATTAATCAGCATAAGTGAAATTTATGTCGATGGCTATGTGAGAACACTATTAGGCTGTTATTAATTCATTTAATTCAGTATGATTATTCTACTTAAGTGTTAATAGCCCCTCAATAAAGGGTAAAGGAATCGCAATGCAACAGCAGATTGTTGAAGAAATGAAAGTAAAAGAATCAATTGACCCAGTTCAAGAAATTACAACTCGTGTCGATTTTATTAAATCAAAACTAATTCAATCTCATTGCAAATCGCTAATCCTTGGGATCAGCGGTGGTGTCGACTCAACAACTTGCGGGCGATTAGCTCAAATTGCAATTAATGAATTAAACCAAGAGCTTGAAACGGATAAATACCAATTTATCGCGGTACGCTTACCTTATGGTATCCAAAAGGATGAAGATGAAGCTCAATTAGCCTTATCTTTTATTCAACCTTCTCAATCAATCAGCATAAACATTAAAGACGGTGTTGATGGCTTACACAAAGCGAATCATATTGCTCTTGAGCATACAGGCCTACTTCCTAGCGATTCTGCAAAGGTAGATTTTGTGAAAGGCAATGTAAAAGCACGCGCACGAATGATAGCTCAATATGAAGTTGCAGGTTATGTTGGCGGTTTAGTATTAGGAACCGATCACTCTGCTGAAAACATTACTGGGTTTTACACTAAGTTTGGTGATGGTGCGTGTGATTTGGCTCCCCTATTTGGCTTAAACAAGCGTCAGGTAAGAGAGGTTGCTGCGGCGTTAGGTGCTCCTGAGCAGCTAGTGAAAAAAGTGCCAACGGCTGATCTAGAAGAACTTGCTCCTCAAAAAGCAGATGAAGATGCACTGTTGGTTACTTACGACCAAATAGATGACTTTTTAGAAGGTAAGAAAATTGATGCTGAAGCAGAAGCTAGATTAATTACTATCTACCAACTGTCCCAGCATAAACGCCAACCGATCCCGACTATCTACGATTAGTAATTCAGAGATCAGTCAAGGCTAGGTAAACTTCCTGTTTGATTGACCAAGGCTTCTTTTGAGGCCTTGGTCATTTTTTTTATACGATACTCATATTTTAACGCGTGTGATTTTGACTCTACATTCTGTGCCCACACTAAAGTTAAAGGCCCTTTTCCTCGTAAATACTTCGCCCCTTTGCCTGCTTTATGCATTTCTAAGCGACGTGGCAAATTATTAGTGATGCCACAATATAAACTGTTAGATCGGGTTCGTATCAAATAGAGAGTCCAGTCAGATTTAAGCTCTGTCATGTCACTAAGAGAGAACCTCATTAACCAATTGTTTTAATTCATTCAGCTCGGTACGTAACTGAGAAACTTCAATTTCTAATTGCTCAATTCGATCATTTTTTTCGGTATTTTGTGTCGGTGCTTCTTGAATACCAGAATCAGCGACGCTGTCACTCAGCTCACCGCAAAATAAGTGCCCATATCGAGCTTCACGTTTGCCTGGCTCTTTTGATAGCTTAACAACTTTAGGAGAGAGTTCATCTGCGGCTAATTTATTTAAAACGGCCTCAACCTGCGCAACATTTTCAAATTCACATAAGCGTTGCGTTCTCGTTCTTAGCTCACCCGGCGTTTGAGGCCCACGTAAAAAAAGGACACATAAAATAGCAATCTCTTGCGAAGACAATTTAAGGCTACCAAATTCGGTGTTACAAAAACGGTGTTGATATTTAGCGACTCTTGAGTTTCCACGAGTTTCATCAGTCACTAATCGGTCTTTAATCAGTGCATTAAGTGCATCTAATACGTTTGAATCCGTCATTGAGGTGACAGGGTCACGATTGCTTTTTTGATTGCATGCGTTCGTTAGTGCATTTAATGTTAATGGGTAATGTTCTGGTGTGGTGATTTCTTTTTCTATTAAACAGCCAATAACACGTATTTCTGCCTGGGTGATAATTCTCATTCTTATGATTCCTTTTACTTTATTCGATAATGCATACGATAAAAGTGTGAGCTCTGTTACTAAATACTACTGTTGACTCTATAAATAGTAGTTATCCCCTGTTCTATCCATGATAGTATTCTTTCGTTAGTTTAATATCAATTGGAGAAATACACATGGGCCTTTTTAGTAGTCGGTCTACCTCAGCCTCTTTATCTATCATTGCCAAAGGTTGCCGAGTTATAGGTAACATTGAATCTGAGCATAGCATTCAAATCGATGGTTTTGTTCAAGGTAATATCTCAACGGAAGCTGAAGTCATTATTACTCCTTCTGGTCGTGTCCAAGGTGACATTAAAGCAGGATTGGTACTGATTAATGGTTTAGTTGAAGGTACATGCCAAGGTGGTGAAGTAAATATCCAGCCTAAAGGCAAATTCAAAGGTACAATGCAAACTCAACAATTGACCATCGAGAAAGGTGGTTTACTGATCGGTGAAAATCGTGAAGTGGTTGATATTGAAAAAGTAACCAAAATTACAGAAACTAAACCTAATACAGAGAAAGAGAAGATAGCGGTTTAACTGCGTCTTAATTTATTTTTTTAGCACTGTATTGATCTTGTTATTGTTTTCAACGCTGCATTTATGATTTAATCAAGAGAGTAGCTATTAAATATTATAGGATATAAAAATGAACAACGTTTTTGAAATCATCAACCAAGCTCGTCGTAAGAATAAACTAAAACGTGAATTACAAGATAACCAAAAGAAAATTCGTGATAACCAGAAGCGTGTGACTCTTTTAGAAAACATGTTGGATTATATTCACCCAACAATGTCTACTGACGAAATCATTGCTGTTGTACAAAACATGAAAGCTGATTACGAAGACCGTGTTGATGACCACATCATCAAAAGTGCTGAAATCTCTAAATCTCGTCGTGATATCAGCCGTAAAATCCGTGATTTAACAGAAGCGGACAAAAAAGCGAATAAATAATCATCGCGCTTAGATACAAAAATGGAGGCCTATTCGCCTCCATTTTTTTATCCTACTTTTCAATTTTATATATTTGCTAACTCAGCTAATGCTTCAGTAGTCACATCTTCAACAGCTAAAAACATTGATTTAATTTCCCCTGTTGTACTTCTCATAGGATTTAACGTGACATTTTGGTACATAAATTCACTTTGCTGAGTGATTGGTCGAACATTACGGCAACGAAATAAATAAGGCCTTTGTCGCCAGATAACAAAACTGCGCGTTCCTAAATCAAACACTGGTTTTGATTTTGCTTTAAACCAAGCATCATTAATCTCAGGGAATATATCAAATAAAGATTTACCCATCACATCATGAGCTTGTTTACCACTGTGGTGCGTCATAAACCCATTCCAAAGATGAATATTAAATTCTTTATCCACAACAATTAAGCCTACATCAACATTTTGTACCATGTCGACCATCCAGTGAAACTGTTCAAACTCCGCAGGGATCCCGTTCATTATTCATCATCCAGTAAGTAAGCTAGTTTGTTATCTAAAATTGGCAGGGATTCATCTACAATCATCAATAGCATATCGCATTTAATGTCTGTTCCATCGATGTTATAACTGACTTCAAATGCCATCAAACGATTAAATGAACCATTAGTAGATTCAATTACACTATCTACAGAGATATGTTGGCCCAGTAAGACCGGAGCGCTTTGGAAAAAACGAACTTCGGCTTGTTCGCCGATTCCTTTTAAAAAAGCACCCACTAGAATATTAGAAACATCCATTAAAAGCTCTAATTCTAGACTTGCATCATCAGATTCAGGGTAATCCATTAATTTGATTAAGTCAGAGACACTTGAGTCACTCAATAATACGAGAGCTTCCCCTGCGATTCCCTCACCGCTAAAGCCCTGACAAACACCCGACATCTCTTGGTTATTTGCTAAATGGCGCAATGTCATCTGTAATTCGCTCATTTCAAACAGATTAACGTTAGGCAAAGGCATATGAACAAACACATCAAAGTGACGCGCTAATGAATCAGCGGCACGACCAATAGCGACATTGGCAACTTCTAAATAAACATCACGGCGACGCAGCTGGATCGGGGCTATCGATTGTGGCGTATAAGTCTGCTGACGTTCTGGTTGAATGCCAATAGAAATAAGGGTTGAGATTAATGTCTCTTTATCAACAGGCTTTTTAATAAATGCTTTTGCACCAAGCGCCAATACTCGTTGTTGAGCTTTTGGTTGAATATCACCAGAAACAACAACGACTTGTGTGGATATATTACGTGCATTTATCTGCTCCAATGTACCATAGCCATCTAGCTCTGGCATCGTTAAATCGAGAAACAGAAGATCATATGACGTAGCTTCAAGCTTACCAATAGCATCCCAACCATGATGAGCAAAATCTATCGTTGTCCCCCATGAAGATGGGATCACTCGCGCTAATTGTTTGCGCGCTAAAGCTGAATCGTCACAAATTAAGATGGAAATTGCCATCTAAAAACCCTTATTAACTAAAACTATCAATACTATATCAAGTAACCTTTCGCATAGATACAGTACAGCATTGTACAAAAACAAAAAAAAGGAGCTAAAAAGCTCCTTCTTATCTTTTATAAAAGTGATTCTATTACATGAGATCAGCTTTTCTATTTAGCAGAGGCTCTGAAATTTTACGATCCTTAATTTTAAACCATAGGTATGTTGCTACGATTGAAAAGAAAAGATACGAGACAGCAAAAATAAATGGAGAAGTAATCAGTTCCGCATCTACCGCCATCATAACACCGACAATGGTTACAGCCATTTTTGAGAATAAGCCAAGCATTAAAAGTAATAGCGCCATTTGTGGGTAACGGGTCGTTCTAAATGCAAACCAATGACAGCAGCCTACTGCTAAGCTCGCTATACTTAAACCTAAAAGAAAAGAATGAAAGTGCTCGGCAGCGGCAACACCACCTAGAGTTGAAACTAAAAAGATTAGTAGTAATTTCATAATATAAGACCTCGAAAATAAATTGAGAGCATCCTTTCAATTTTGGAATCTTTGTTTTCGCTGTATTCTATCGCTTTTTTATCAAATTTCAACTAGGTGAAGAATTGCAACATGTTGCGGTTTTGTTGCAAATAAATGGCGTTATTTCTGATAAAATAGCTAGACTTAGTCTTTATCTTTTTATGTCTTATAGTTAATACGCACAATGTTAAAAAACAGTTAAAATACACATAATGCGCGAGGAATAATTATTTTTATTATTTTTGATCTGATATAAAAAAGCACTCAAAAATGAGTGCTTTTATACTAATTAATTTCAGACTTAGATTATGCTTGCGACGCCGCTACATAATTTTCTAACTCTTCAACTTGTACTGTAGTGATGTAATTACCATCAAGGTAGAAAGCAACGCTGTCATCCGTTTTCTCACCGCGAAGTACTTGTTGAGTACCATCTAGTAGCGCTACGTGCATCTCTAGCGTATTCGCATCGATTTGCTCAACTGATGTGCTTTTCACATTATTATTTACTTGAAGTGGAGCAATTGGTGCCTTCGTCATCGAAGAGTCAATTTTATCATTTACTTTAAATACTGCACCGCCAACATCTTTATCGACAAGAGCTGGACTTTTACCAGTAATGATATTTTTACCAGTCCAAAACTCAATTGAGTTAAAAATAAATAAATCCGCTGCAGCAGTGATACCGTAAACAGGAGCTAATAGGATATAAAGTCCAGCACGACCATAACGGTTATCTACTGCTTTTAAGTTACCAAAAGTCACTAATTGAGTAACCCCCATTTGGCCCATACAACCAGTAAGAGTTGTAATGCCTAATGTTACTGCCACTGCGATTTTAACTTTTTTAAAGTTCATAATTTTCTCATATTTATTAGTTATGTTTTTACCGCGGCAGATATTATCAAGCAATTAATTGTAAAAATAGACCGAAGATCATGATTTTACATAAAACTGACAATATACTGTCGCCACTAGCCAATATATTGACACTGTCAAATATGCAATGTTAGATTGAAAAAATGTGGTGTAATTTTCATACAAGCTATTCCAATACATATAAAGTGCTGATAAACTCCGCGCAGATTAACGTGACGTCTGTCATGTTTCTAAGAATCAATTATAAAAAACATACATTTAATTGTAATAAACTTTCAACTCACTGAGATTGCGATGAAAAATATCGATAAAGCAATGCGTATCCTGCTTGCAGGCTTCTGTATTAACCTATGTTTGGGAATTCTTTACGCATGGAGCGTATTCAACAAAGCTCTTGTTACTGATATGGGCTGGACGGCGTCACAAGCGTCTCAACCTTATGCAACTGCAACAATCACTTTTTCTATCTGTCTTCTTGTTGCTGGCATCCTTCAAGATCGCATGGGTCCACGCCTAATCTTGATCTTCGGTACAATCTTAGTTGGCTTGGGCATGATCGCATCAAGCTTCGCTGACACTGTTTTCATGCTGAACTTAACGTTTGGTGTTATGACAGGTGCTGGTATCGGTTTTGGTTATGCTTGTCTTGCTCCATCTGCAATGAAGTGGTTCCACCCTTCTAAAAAAGGCATGGTTAATGGTTTAATTGCTGCAGGCTTTGGTCTTGCTGCTATTTACCTAGCTCCTGTTACATCGGCGCTAATCTCTATGTACGGTATTCAAACAAGCTTCTTAGTGCTTGGTGTGGCAATCCTTGCTATCGCAGTGCCATTAGCGACGACAATTACTAACCCACCTGAAGGTTACACGCCAGAGCTACCAAAAGTAAAAGCGGGTAAAGCACCTATTTCTACTCGCCAACCACTTGATCTTAACTGGAAAGCAATGCTTAAAACGCCACAATTCTACTCGTTATGGATTATGTACGCGTTTGCTGCTTCTGCAGGTCTTATGATCATCGGTAACATTACTACGATTGCAAGCATGCAAGCTAATCTGCCTAACGCGGTTTACCTAGCTTCAATCCTAGCTGTATTCAATTCAGGCGGTCGTGTTGCTGCTGGTATGCTTTCAGACAAAATTGGTGGCGTTAAGACACTGCTTATCGCGTTTGTTTTACAAGCTGCAAACATGGCTATGTTCGGTACATTTGATAGCGAAGTTATGCTAATCGTTGGTACTGCAATCGCTGCTGTTGGTTACGGTACTCTACTTGCTGTATTCCCATCGTTAACTGCTGAGTTTTACGGTCTGAAAAACTACGGTACTAACTATGGTGTACTTTACACATCATGGGGTATTGGTGGTGCTATCGGTGCTGCTGTTGTTGGTTACTCAATGACTCAAGGCGGTGACTATGCACTGGCTTACACTATCTCTGCAGTAATGGTTGGTGTTGCAATTGTTCTAGCTCTTGTTACCAAACCTATTTCTGAAGAAAAAGCACAGCAACTAAGCCCTGCTACTGTTTAATATATTCTTAATAAAATCAAGCCCGTTTACTGAAAAGTAAGCGGGCTTTTTTGTTTTTCTTTTCATTTATTATTATAATCAAAGTTCTTTTTCTTCATGGATGCGCTTATGTTTTCTAACCGCTCATTACTTATTCTTCTTGTTGTCATCTTTTCCGGCTGTGCGACCTACGCCACTTATAATTACGACCAACTTTTTGGTAAACAATCTGTACAACAACGACTTAATGAATATAACACTTCTGACAGTTTACAATATCTTAATGAGGTTAAGCCTTTAATCGATAAGCGCTGTGTCGTTTGTCATGCCTGTTATGATGCACCTTGCCAACTTAAAATGTCATCTGCTGAAGGAATGGATCGCGGCGCTCACAAATTCCCTATTTACCAAGGAACGAGGCTAGTCGCAGCAAACCCTACTCGTTTATTTGAAGACGCTCAAACCACTCAAGAGTGGCGTGATATTGGTTTCACCCCTATTTTTAATGAACGTGAACAAACACCAATAGCCAATACTGAAGCCAGTGTGATGGCTCGTATGCTAACGTTAAAACAAAATAATCCACTGGCAGACGAAAAACAATTAACCGGTTATGACTTTGCTGTCGATAGAGACCAACAATGCCCTACGATTGAGGAAATGTCTGATTATGAATCTCAATACCCTAGCTGGGGAATGCCTTATGGGATGCCAGGGTTAAATGATTCAGAACATAATCTATTAGTAACATGGTTGGAAAAAGGAGCTCAGACAAGTGATATTGCACCACTGTCTCAGAATGAAAAAAGAAACATCGCACAATGGGAATCTTTCTTTAATGGCGACAGTTTAAAACAACAACTGACAAGCCGATATTTGTATGAACATTTATTTTTAAATCATTTATATTTTTCAAGTGACCCAGATACTTTACGTTTTTTTAAGTTGGTTCGTTCTGCAACCCCTCCAGGTGAAGAGATAGCTTTAATTGCAACTCGTCGACCATATGATGATCCAAACGTTGGTCGCGTTTATTACCGTATTACTCCGGTTAGAAGTACCATTGTAGATAAAACTCACATGCCTTACTTACTCGATCAAACGCGTTTTAGTAAATGGGAGCAATGGTTTATTAAAGAAAGTTACACTGTGACTAAACTACCTAGTTATTCTACGGAAATTGCGGCGAACCCATTGACGACGTTTGTTGATTTACCCGTTAACTCTCGCTATAACTATTTACTTGATGAGGCGCAAGACACGATTCAGGGGTTTATTAAAGGGCCTGTGTGCCGTGGACAGTTGGCTCTTAATGTGATTAACGACCATTTCTGGGTGTTTTTTGTTGATCCTAAAACCGCCGACAATCCTAACGTCGAGCAGTTTTACAGAGAGCAAAAACAAAACCTAGCATTACCGGCTGAACTAGAAAGTACAACCGTTCCTATTACGAGTTGGATACAATATTCACGTAATCAAGCACGTTATCTTAAAGATAAAAACATATATTTAAATCAAGTATTTAAAGACGGTCAACACTTAACACCTGAACTCATTTGGGATGGCGGTGATGATAATAACAATGCAGCCTTAACGATTTATCGTCATTTTGATAGCGCGTCCGTCATTAAAGGGTTAAATGGCCCTACCCCTAAAACCGCTTGGGTTATTGATTATGCCTTATTAGAGAGAATCCATTACCTTTTGGTCGCTGGCTTTGACGTATATGGTAATTTTGGTCACCAATTGATGACCAGAATGTATATGGACTTCTTACGAATGGAAGGGGAAACTAACTTTTTAACTCTACTTCCAAGAAAAGAACGTAAAAAAGAGTGGCAGAGTTGGTATCAAGATCCATCTCCACAATTGAGCAAATACTTACAGCGTGATGTTCAGCCATTCGAACAACCTACTCGTATAAAATATGTATCGGACAATCCAAAAGATGAGTTATTTGCTCTGTTGCGTAATCATATCGGCTCAAATATATCCCAACGTTACGATGTCACAAACTCAAAGCTGATGAATACGTCGCATACATTATTGAAAACGATAGACACTATACAAGGCTCTGGTTTACAGCACCTACCACAGATTATTACGGTAAAAATTATTGCTGATACTGATAATCATAGTGAATTTTTTACTTTATTTAATACCAGTGCGCATAAAAATATTTCTTCTTTGTTTAACGAAGAGAGTAATAGAATGCCAGAACAAGATCATTTCTCTATTCTATATGGTGTTGTTGGTAGTTACCCTGCCGCATTCTTAGAGGTAAGAGAATCACAGTTAAAACGGTTTATCACTCAACTGCGTAATATTAGCTCTGAAGGCGACTATATTGCCTTTCTTAATCGCTTTGCTATTCGACGAAGTTCGGTAAAATTTTGGCCATACAGTGATGAATTAACAGAGTGGTATAAAACACATAACCCTATCGAGGCCGGGCTGCTTGATTACAATCGTTTTGAAAATCGCTAGAAAAAATAATATGCGCTAATTGTAGACAAACAACACAATAATTAGCGTTGTATTAATGTTGGTCATTGAAAAGTAGCGATTCTCGAGCGATACTGTTTTTTTTAATAAGGTATCTCTTTTTGTTAGAATCGTTATTTATCAATACACTTACCGCCTTTAGTGATGATTATAAGGCATTGTGTAAATCACATTACCCTACAATTCACAATCGAGGAATGTCGCCAGCACATCTTAGTGCCGCATTTAATCGACGATTGATCTCACTTGCTAAGTGTAATGGCAATACCATAAGTAACGAGCTGGTTTTTCATGATACCACCCACCACATCTTTGTTTATTCTATTCTTATTGATAAGCAAAAGGTATGGATTATTTATCCGCAATTTTTGAATGCCAAAACAGAAGCTAAATCACAAATGCTGTCATCGATAAAACACACGATAGATAACTTGGGGTTTGAAGTAACAGACAGTCTCGCGATCTTATGCGATCACTGGTTTGATCGTACGCGCAGCAGTAAAGCTCTTTATCACTGGTGGACAGGAATTTTGCCAGCTCAAAATGATAACTACCTAAAGCAAGGTATACACAATCAGCTTTCAGAAGATAATTTCGCAGCAGTATTAGAAACCAATTATTCTATGGCATGCGTTAATCGTTCTATTTATCATCCCTTAGAATCTAATCAACAGCATGCTTTACTTAAGTATTTTCTCTGTTTTGCGCTATTTAAAAATAAAAATCCAGCTTGTCGATAATTATCCAAGTGATTCTTTACTTGGATCCTTAGCGATATGCTCCAACTCAATCACACCTTTACAACCTAAGTTCTCAATTTGAGTTTTATGTAATTGAGTGCTTAAATAGAATCCATATTGATACAGAGTATCACCCTTCTCATTTTTGAATTCTTTTCTATAAACGATGTCACCAATCATACTAGGGAATGAGCGGATTCTAAGTTCACAGCAACCTTCTTTTAATTTCCTTTCACTGGTAAAACCAAACCCTTTTTTAGACACATCCATTAATTTAATACTAACAAACGGCATCAATCGGTGAGCCCAAAATATTTTTGCATTAACCGATTTCTTACATTCAAATCTAGGCCAACGACGTTTCAGTAAAAATTCCACATATCACCCTGAAGAAGTCTCTATGTGACTATTTTCAACAAAAAAACCAGAAAATTCAATCAAATTCTCTGACTTTAACTACAGTATGGCATAATATATTTAAGCTCAGTTAAATAATGAACAAATACATCAACTTTTTAAATGTAAATGAATTAAATGATAACAACGTATTAATTACATTCACTACCTTTTGTATTCATTTGTGGTAAATATCATGCGGCTAAACTCGCTTTTAGTGATGGATATCACACATCAACAAGTACAGTAAGCCGTACTATTAACGAGGTCATATTTTCATTTCTAATTAATATTAATATATTTGAGCTAGCTCTATTGGATAACCTCGCTCACTTGCTAACCTTTCAGCTTCAAGCTCGATTTTCTCTTCGCTGTAAATGGGCGCACTCTTTATTTTTACTTCAAGCTGCATTAAACGACCGAGCTCTTTCGCACATGTAATAGCAGAAGACGCTTTGACTATTTCAGCTCTAAAGTAACCATCAGGTGTATACGATATATTTGCCGCTCTTAATGTCACATCATCTCCTGGGATCTGTTGTGCTCCGTATAACGCCTTCCCTGCTGGTGTAGCTTGGATAAATTCTGGCATGAATTGAGAAAGATGAGCGATGGCTTTTACGGTTCTGTCTTCTTCGACTTGCTTATCCCATCCTTCTTTAATTTTTTTATTAAACTCTTCAGACAATTTTGGTTGTGCAGAAAGATGACAAGAGCCAGATAACCCATTCTTAAATAAGGTTATTTCTTCAGTCATACCATGCAGTTGAAAAAAACCATTTGGATAAGGAGTAAATTGAGCCATACCTTGTGGCGTTCCACGTTCGCCATGAAAAATAATTTCAGGCCATTTACCATAGTTATCATTATTCCAATGCGTGACATAGGCTGCTTTAAATTCAACTAATCTCTTTCTAGGTTTATTCGCAAGATCATCGATTATGCCAGTTTTAAATCCCGCACTATTAACTACATAATCAAACTTTTTTAAGTGCGTTTGCTTATCTTTTGTGTAGCTTAGTGTCCAGCCGTCATTATCTACTCTTTCTTTATGGACACCATTGACTGAACTAGAAAAATTAAGCGTGACGTTATTTTGAGAAGATAACGTTAACAGTGCCGTGGCTGCCATACGAAAGACACTTAAACCGTGTTCTTGTACAAGTACAACTGGATACTTTAATTGTTCTAAATCCACTTGATTAGAGAAACCGATTAACCACTCATCTAATGTTGTTGGGTTATTGGTTGGAGTGCGTAACGCAATTTTTTGTAATTCTTTTTTTGAATACGTTTTAAAATAATCGCAAGCAGGACCGAATACTTGATTGGTTTGATCTTCAGCGATTAGATCTGAATATGTGGTTTGAAGTAACTTTAGGCGAGGTAAGAGTGCTTCTGGCTGTCCTTTGTCTATTTTAGGAATAGCGATAATGGTTGGACGGACATTCAGTGTATGTGGAAAATAACGCACAGTATCGATAGATTCAGTGAGCAGCGTGATACATTGTTCATCAGAGATCTCTCGATATAAGTTACCTCCCGCATGAAGATGGCAGATAGGGGGACCATTAACCAAACTGGTGCCTTGTTCAAACACGTCAATATCAACGTCATACTCTGATAAATACATGGCAATACTTGAACCGGCGATTCCACCACCAATAATTGCAATTTTCTTGCGAGATTGAGATTTATCCATCTTATTCTTATCTATCCAAGGCTATTTTTTATTGACTTGTCTATTTTACTTCGCGTCACAAAAAAATAATAGGATATCATAAAAAAAGCTTGCTACAGAATGAAAATATTTATTATTCATACAGTTAAAGGGTTATTCAAATAGTTACCCACAGAAAATGTGGATAACTGTGAGTATCTCTAGCCCCAGAGTGTTAAATTTAGAATTCGAACCAGAACACCAATGAAAAATAAGCTCACTCCAATGCGATACCATTTGTGTTCTTGAATTGAGAGATCAATACGTTTTACAAAAAGTAAACACGCCCCACCCCAATCAGCCGTTCGTTTACCATATAGTGAAATTGCCAACAAGAGCGAGATCACTCCAGAAGCAATAAATAGGTTTTCTAAAATGGTGACCATAACATTCATGACTGTACTCCTTTACGTCTTATTAGCATTACTATGGCTTGAAAGTCTTTAGAAAGTAAATTAGCCATTGGTCGTAGAGTTATTTTTCACATCCGCATGAAAGAAGTTCTTATTATGACTGGGATTTTGTTATACTGCTCACAACTTTATTTGATAATGTGAATGTAATGGAACATCTTGAAGCCAAGCTAAAAAAATTAGAAAAAAGAAACTACCGTAGTTACACCTCTATTAAGGGGGAGTATGACTTCACCGACTTCACTTTATCTATTGATAATGTTCAATCTGACCCATATGCGCCGCCTTCTCGCCTAAGAGCGAAGCGTGCTTGGTCACTAACTCATCTTCAATGGTTGCAAGAAACGTCTCTTGATTATCAACGTGCAGCAAGAGATTTCCTTGCTCGTCACTTTAGTCAACTGCTTGAGAAAGATACGACACTTTCAATTGCGCTTTCTGGCCAAACTGTTTTAGATCATACATCGGTTATTTTTGATGATGAAGGGATTGAACTTCGTTATAACATGAACTTACCAGCTGATGGTCGTGAGATCTTAGCGAAACGCGCGATTAATATTTTGACATTCCACATGCCAAAATATATCCGTCGTACTTTATTGGCTCGTGAATTACCAATTGATGAGCTAAAAGCACACTGCCAAGTTATCGTTGATCAAGTTGCGCTACGTCGTCAGTTAGCTGAGCATAATTTAGTGGCTTTTGTTGCTAATGGCAGTATTTTACCTCGTATTGCAGGTAATAATGATCGTCCAATGAAAGAAGCGATTGCATTTCAAAGCCCTGCGTCTCTTGAAGTTGAATTATCAACACCTAACCGTGGCTTAATTAAAGGCATGGGGATACCTAAAGGTATTACGCTTATTGTTGGTGGTGGTTTTCATGGTAAATCAACATTACTGAATGCATTAGAGCGTTCAATTTACGATCATATTCCTGGTGATGGCCGCGAATACATTGTGACTGAGTCTTCTACAACCAAAATTCAGGCTGAAGATGGACGTTGTGTTCACAATTTGAACCTATCAAACTACATTAATCATTTGCCGATGGGTAAAGATACGACCTGTTTTTCTACACAAGATGCATCAGGTTCTACATCACAAGCGGCATGGCTTCAAGAGTCATTAGAAGCGCAAGCAAAAACGCTATTAATAGATGAAGATACTTCAGCAACTAACTTCATGATCCGTGATGAGCGCATGCAAGCATTAGTTAATAATGGTGCAGAGCCAATCACGCCATTAGTTGATCGTATTGGCCAATTACGTGATGAGTTAGATGTATCAACCATTCTAGTTATGGGTGGTTCTGGTGATTACCTTGATGTTGCCGATACGGTGATTCAAATGCATGATTACCAAGCGGTTGATGTCACTGTAAAAGCAAAAGAAGTGGTAGCGACTCATCCTACAACGCGAGTTCGTGAAGGTTCTGAACATTTATTACCAACTCAAACTCGTCAGTTGAACCGTTCTTCTCTTCAAGCTATCTTGCAAGAAGGTAAATTCCGTATTCAAGCAAGAAACAAGAATACATTACGCTTTGGTCGCGAATTAGTCGATATTACCGCTATGTCTCAGTTGCAGTCTTCAGCACAAGTTCATGCGATTGGTTGGTTGTGGTTCCAACTTTCTCAAACTCCAGGTTGGGAAACTGACCCTGTTGAATTTATTGCGCAGCAACTGCATGACAACTGGCACGAATTAATGCCAAAACACGGTGATTTAGCGAAGCCTCGTGTTATCGAAGTTATGGCAACATTAAACCGTATGCGCGTCGCAGATTTCAAGTAAGTCTCTAGTTTACATATTTTTATATAGCCTCCGCTTCGGAGGCTTTTTTTTGTATTTTATTTCACAAATTTAACAAAAAACAATCAGATCGGTTACATATTATCTTAACTGTATGATATTATCCTGCCTAAAAGTGAATAAATACGTTTTTTTAATGAATAGTATTCCACTTTTTAAAAAAACAGTGTACTCTTCACAATAACTGAATGAATACGGAAGTTTAGTGAATAATAATGCTAAGGATTAGCTTTTATTAACTAGTAGTAATTTGAGAGATTTATGCAAAATTCAAGTGAGATACCCCAAATGAGCAAGAAGAAGAATCTTCTAATGTTTCTTATCCCATCACTAATAGGTTTATTCCTATTTATGGCACCAATCACTTATAACGGTGATATCACAATACCTGTTGCTGTATTAGCAAAATCTATTCAGGCACTATTTGGTGATCATTTGGTTGCGATAGTCACAGGCATCGTTATGTTTATGTCTGTTGTTACCATTCTAGCTAAAATCATTAAACCTAGCTTTATCACAAATAACCCCTTTTTATTTGGTTTACTTAACCCTACCCCTCTTTGGTTTGTGGTTCGCTTAATTGGTGGCGTAGCTGCTGCAATGGTTTTCTTTCAAGTTGGTCCAGAAGCGGTATGGGAACCAAATACAGGTGGCTTAGTTCTTAATGACCTTTTACCTGTTTTATTCTCTGTATTTATTTTTGCTGGTTTATTACTTCCTCTACTACTTAATTTTGGTCTATTAGAACTGTTTGGTGCGCTTTTAAGTAAAATTATGCGCCCTATTTTCAACTTACCTGGACGTTCAGCTATCGACTGTATGGCTTCTTGGTTAGGTGATGGCTCTGTTGGTATTCTCTTAACAAGCAAGCAATACGAAGAGAAGTTTTATACTCAGCGTGAAGCGGCCGTTGTTGGTACTACATTCTCTGCGGTATCAATTACTTTTAGCTTAGTGGTTATTGCACAAGTTGAATTAGAGAGTTACTTCTTACCATTCTATTTAACGGTATGTCTAGCTGGTGTTGTTGCTGCAATCATCATCCCTCGTTTGCCGCCTCTTAGCCGTAAAAAAGATTTGTTTATCGATGGTACTGAACGAGCTGCAGATGCTGAAGTTATCCCTCAAGGTTATACTACATTCTCTTGGGGTCTTGAGCAGGCAATGAATAAAGCATCAAAAGTAACCTCTATTCGTAGTGTATTTGGTGAAGGTGTTAAAAATGCAGTCGATATGGTTTTTGGTGTATTACCTGTTGTAATGGCGCTAGGTACTATTGCTTTAGTTATCGCTGAATATACATCTATATTCTCTGTATTGGGCCAACCTTTTATTCCTTTCTTAGAATTACTTGGTGTTCCTTATGCGGTAGAAGCATCTCAAACGATTGTTGTTGGTTTTGCTGATATGTTTATTCCATCAATCATTGCTGCTTCTATTGATAGTGAGATGACTCGTTTTGTTATCGCTGCAATGTCTGTAACTCAGCTTATTTATATGTCCGAAGTGGGTGCTCTATTACTTGGTAGTAAGATCCCTGTGAATATCTTTGAATTATTCGCTATCTTCATCTTACGTACATTAATTACGCTACCTGTTATTGCGGGTATGGCGCACTTGATTTTCTAAACGCTTCGTTTAATTTAGCTAACACATATAAAGGCGATCTCTGATGAGGTCGCTTTTTTTGTTCTAGTTTATGATGTTATAAAAAAGGGCCTAAATTTCTTTAGGCCCTTTTTGAGATAATGTAACTCAAGAAAATCAATTAATTACTTAATTACTTAATTATATGATAATTGAGTTATCTCTTTTTCTTATTTATAAAAAGCTTCAACTGTGCCTTTTAGTGTGATCATAAGAGGCTGACCACGACGATCTAGTGCTTTTGGTGAAGGAATTTTTACCCAACCTTCACTAATGCAGTATTCTTCAACATCTGTACGCTCTTTACCATTAAGACGAATACCAATGTGATGCTCAAAACACTCTGCTACATGATGCGGGCTACGAGGATTGCCAGAAAGGTGATCAGGTAGAGCTGGTTGCGATTTAATATCGTTCATGTTTGTTGCCTATAGAAAATAAAAAGTGCGCTATTGTAGTCAATATAAGCCTAAGCCTCAAGAGATACTGATTCAATTATCATAAATGTTGTAAAGCTTTGCTTGTGGCGAAATAAAAGCCTCATTAGCTTCAATAATAGTAACTATTTTTTCTTGATTCATACTCATACCTTTAAAGTTACGTTGACAACTAACGCCTGCGTGGCACGTTTATTACGATATATTGATACCGGTAAAACTCAAAGGAGACGTAAGCAAGTACGGAACATTCTCTATATGGCTATGATGTCAGCATACAATGTAACCCAGTTTTTAAGTCAACTTACAGTCGCATCGTAGCTGAAGGAAAAACACGTTAACTATTAGTTATTGACACCATATTCGTTTTCTACGATTAATTTGATATTACCTTTGTCATTATATATTGATAAACAACAAAGGCTTTTAATCAGTGGAGTCAACTATGCTTTCTTATTTTGATATATAAAAACCCAAGTAAAAAATAGCATAAATATAAAATCATTTAGACCGTAGATACTATAGAAAAAGCCTGCAAACAAATCCTGCTCATAAACCGACCTAATATCATTACCTGAAAACCAAACTAACCATGCAATAACATATACGAGTTTCTCAAGCGCGAAAGCCAATGCTAGCCACTTGATATTTGAGTTAACAAAAGATGCTCCTAAATATGCAAGCCCCCAAACAAGGATCATTAGCAAACCAAAATTAGACATTACAACCGGATCGAAATCATTGATTACCGAGTTAGTAAAAAATCGAGAGAAAGTTAGAACTCCAACAATATTCATTAATGCTGCGGCGATAAAACCAAGCCTTAGTACTTTATTATTCATTACTCCGTTCCTATTATAAGTTAATACATCCTATACAAATTTAGTATAATAAGTAATTATAGTCTTAAATACTCGATAGATCGCATAACACGTTTGCTACTATATAAGCCTAGCTGAGTGTTAACGCCTTAATCACTGAAACTAAAGGTAAACTGACAACACTGAGTGTAGCAAATCGTATTGATGCAATTGTTATATTTTTGATTTACGATTCAGCTGATTAACTAAGATTAATCCTACCCTTAAGGTTGATGTATAAAAGAGTAATTGAAAAGCAAATGCAAGGATAAATCCAACTTCCTTTAGATCCTCAATATGCGAAAGCCAATAAATACACCAAACCGTTGAAACTATAAAAGATAGATAATAAGACAATTCACTTATTTTTAAGTACGTTTCAATCCCTAACGATTCTTTTTTATACACAAAATAGCTTACAACAAAAATAATAAATACCGTTAATGATGAATTTAGTTCTATGAACATTGATGTATACATCGGCTTCCTAATGAGATTATTTAAAATAGAAATAAATGTAACTCAATTAGATAGGATTAAATACTGTAAACACTTCTAATTATTGGTAATTTTGTAAGTAGACATTAGCAGAAAACAATGGGCTGAATAGTTCATAAGAAAGTATACAAAAAAAATATAACGCCTACATAACACGTTTACTATGATACAGATTTTACTGCCTTAATCACTGAAACTAAAGGCAAACTAACAACACCGAATGTAGTAAATCGTGTTGATGCCATTGTTAACTGAGCTTTTCAGCTTTAGTTACACAAACAGAAAACAGCTCTTTCATTAGTACATAATTACAATGATAACCATGGATATTTGCGGCTACCCACTGTTCAGAAGTAATACCAGCAAAATTAATATTGTAACCACAGTTGATTGCAATATGCTCAAACAACAAACGTTGGGCACGACCATTACCTTCACGGAATGGATGTAGAACATTAATATCGCAATAATACTCAGCTAACTTAGTGAGAAACTCATCGTATGGTAGATCTACTAAGTACTTATCTTTTTCTAACATTGAACATAGATTATTTGCTTCTTTTTCAATCCTAGCTACATTACAGAAACGTGTATTTCCCTTTGAAATATCAATTGTTCTTAACTCGCCAGCCCATTCAAATAGATCGGAAAACAAAGCATGATGAATTGAACGCAGATAGCTGAAATCGTAAGGAGGTAATTGAAACTCCACATACATCGCAGCTAACGTTGTTAAATCACGTTCAGCAGCCTCTAGCACAGTTTCATTGCTGATATTGAGCTTATTAACAAGAAGCGTACTATTTTCGTAAGTATAAGGATCTTTTTTTGTGCCATATTTATCAGCCATTGAGCGCCTCTAACGAATTAAGGTTTGAGTACTTGTTTAACAGAATTTGACGCTGTTGCTCTCTATCGAGAGATAAATCGAAATCACTAGCAACATCATGCCCCTCTAAACGCATACTTTCTTTAAAGTTATCCATTTTAACTTTCTCGAAATAGGCATGCTTTTCTTCGTAGGAAGAAAGCATTGAATTACTTGGCATAACTAAATCAATATCATTAAGTTGAGATTGAATCGCTTTCCCTGATTCAAAAACACCCCAGCTACTAATAGAAAAACGGAAGGTTCGACCTTGGCGCTCTCTTTGAATATTTAAACCTAAATTTTCAACTAATGAGTTTACTACGGATTGTACTTTACGTTCAGAAATCCCAGTTGCAGCCACGATAGCTTGAGTATTTGGAGCTTCCAATCGTGTCATTGCAGCTAAAACTAATAATTCGTACTTCATGCTTACCTCGCACATTTATGCGGAAATAATATTAGTCTACTACTCAAAGAGAATTATTACCATATTTGAAAGATAAATTAACAAAGAAGCAGTTAACGCCTGCATAACACGTTTGCTACTATACAATTATACTTAAAATTGACGCCCTAAAACGAGAAACACCCGACAACCTGAGATGCCGAGTGTAGTAAATCGTGTTGATGCAATTGTTATGTCTCAATGATAGCGTTACCGTAAGAATAGTACCCCTACACTTTTTAAAGTTAAAATTCAGTGAACATAATTAGAATATATCGCCTAATAACTTTACATGCGAGCAATGTCACACTATTGTTATTAATAAAGACGAAATAGGTCGTCGAAAAATAGTAAAAAGGTATTAGATTATGAAAAAAATATTAATTATTGCATTATCTATATTCTCTTTTTCTGCATTTTCCGCTCAATCTAATAGTGGCTTAAATGGAGCTTTAATTGATAATGCAGTCTCAGCAGGTCTAACTACAAACCAAGCTGTACTTCTTGTAGCCAAGAATAAAATAACTCAGGGCATGTCAAAAAAACAAATACTGGAAATTTCAAATAAAAACATATAATTAGATATGAACTATTATCCATTCGTTCATGTGTACGCGAATGGATAATTTATATTTTAAATAAGACATAACGCCTGCATAACACGTTTGCTACCATGCAGATTAAGCCCAAACTTACCACTTAATGCGGTAAACCAAAAGAAATCTAGAATGCCGAATGTAGCAAATCGTGTTGATGCATTTGTTATAAGCACATTCTCACACGGTTCATATGAACAAATTGAGCATCTTCTGATGTTACTTGGAAACCAAATTTACGATATAAACCGCCTACTCGATTGCCTTGCAAATAACACAATTTCACTGGTTTATTCTCGCTATCAGCAAACTCTAAACATTGGCTTAAAACCTGACTTCCTATTCCTTTCCCGTGAAAGCTTGGTAATAAAAAGAAACGGCAAAAATAGAAATGGTCGCCTTTGTTTTGAAGTAAATAGCTACCTACGGCTTCACCTGACATTTCAATGATGGTTGGTTTTTCCTCATCCCATTCATCTTGATGCATTTCACGTTGGATTTTATCGTCCCAACCAAACACAGCCTTAATTGGCTCAAATTCAGCCGCCTTTTTAAGTTCAAATAAGAACTCAAAATCACTATCTTTCGCTAAACGCGTAGAAAATTTCAAACCTTTACCTCTGGCTCAAATAACCTTAATAAATCGGTGCTTATAACGCCTGCGTAACACGTTTGCTACTATACAATTATACTTAAAATTGACGCCCTAAAACGAGAAACACCCGACAACCTGAGATGCCGAGTGTAGTAAATCGTGTTGATGCATTTGTTATACGATTAAAAAATATTTTATTGTTAATCTTGGTATTTACATTCATCACTTGTAGAGCTTTCAGATATACACATAACTAGCAAGCTTTCTTCATTCTCTTCGTATAGCTCGATATTAATAAAATAGTTAGGAAGCGATAAATCTACAACGCTACCTATGTGAGGTAAACTGCTACCTACACCAATAAAATCAGTTACAGAGTCAGCACTATTTGTTACTGTACCTTCATCAAATTTGACTTTAATCATTGAACTAGAGTTTTCATATCCTGATATTACTGCCATTGTGAACTGGCGATTGTCTATACTAATAGTCAGATAACCGTACGCCCACGGCCACGGTGTATTAGATATTGTAAAAATTGACTGCTTTTTTACATCAGAATTTGGTACTCGTTTAATAGTTTGATTAGTCCAATAACTATCAACATTAACATCTAGCTCAATCGATTTATTTTTAACAACAAACTTTATAACCCCTGACTTCTGAAGGAACAAGTTATCGATAGGCACATCAATACTTGCTGTAGTCAAAAAAGGAATTAAAAAAAATAAAATAGCCCAAGTAGTCTTTAACAACATATCACCCTCATATACAAAATTAATTAATAATATATATCTTTTTTGTATATTTAAGCCGCAATATTTTACAGTGTAAAATACCAACACGAATACTTCATCGTATAACGCCTGCATAACACGTTTGCTACGATACAGACTTAGCTGAATTTTACTGCCTTAATCACTAAAACTAAAGGCAAACTGACAACGCCGAATGTAGCAAATCGTGTTGATGCATTTGTTATAAGCGTACTGATTATTCAGATATTTTCTGTTCGATATGCCTACATTTTGGAAATGAACTACAACCCCAAAATTCATTGTCAACTGATTTACCCTTTTTAGCCACTTTAAGAACCATATTCGATGAACATTTAGGACAATGCTTATCTGCGGGGTCAAGGCTAAAACTAGGCATTTCAGTTTCATCATTTGATAAGACACTTTGTAAGCTGAGCCTGATACTTTCGATACTGTAAGCTTGTTTAGCAGGTACTCTAATAAGTGGAAAATTAGCAGATTCTCAAGCACTTTCTAAAAATTGGTCTCTAGACTTTCGTTTAGCATTATTATGAGAACTGTCGTCTAGTTCGATTGCACAGATAACTGACAAGTCATCTTGATTACACAAAATGAAATCGAAGTGCTTGGCTGATATTTTATTAAACGCGATTTGCCATGCTGATTTTGTCATTCCTTTTTCAAGAGTAATAACATCAGCGACACGAACTTTACCAAAAAATAGAACATTATCCGTAGTAACGGCTTGTTGTAGTACACCAAAAAATGAACGCTCTGCGGGAGTAAATAATGCCCCGAGTTTACGGTAAGAATGACCACTTTTAGCCGATGATTGACTTGATTTTAGCTTAGTGATAAAAAATAAAACCAGAACAAATACCAAAGCTATTACAATTAGAATTTCCACGACATCTCCATTAATTCAACCTTTACTTCCATATCTTGGCCTAGTTTGACATAACCAAGAAACAGCTGTAATTACCATTTCAATTTAAGCTTATAACGCCTGCATAACACGTTTATTACTATGCAAACCAACCTGAATTAACCGCCTTAATCACGAAACCCAAGGCAAACCCAGAACGCCGAATGTAATAAATCGTGTTGATGCGATTGTTGTGCGTGCTTACTTTCGGCTTGGTCAACTTGGTAAAGAACTGCCCTGCCAAGATTTTCTAAGCCTAGATTCTAATTTACCGATGCCAATTAAGCGAACAAAATGTTCTTAAACTGCGAGATAAAGTGAATGGAAAACAAATACACTTTTTACGCCATTTGAACGACTTGGTTTCAGCAGATTTGGAGCTGATAAACCAAATATCCTTGCCACAACTGGGATTGAAATGCTGCGAGTAAAACACTGATGCAGACTAAAATGAGGCATAACCAGAGAACAATTGAAGCATAAAATAGCTTCTGAAACGCCTGAACTTAAGAAAATAAGGCTAATTTGCCGAACCTGATGATACGAAAACCAAAAGGAAACAAAGAAGAAAGGAACGCTTACTAAGCCAAGACTACGAAAGCCGCAATCCTATTGATGAACCGTGCAAAAAATTTCGGACTCAGTACGCACAACGCTGGCATAACACGTTTATTACCATGCAAACCAACCTGAATTTTACTGCCTTAATCACGAAACCCTGAGCAAACCCAGAACGCCGAATGTAATAAATCGTGTTGATGCAATTGTTATGTTTATTAACTAACGTTGCGTGCAATCATTAATATTTCATCCGCAGAATATAGATTAGTAATCGTTGCTTCCACTTCTGCGCCTAATGTTGATTTATACAATTCTTGAGCAAAATTGTCGGCTCTCGTTGTAACAAACACATGCTTTAATACTGAGTCATTCTCTGCCAATTTTGCTTTTACTAATGGTAAAGAGTTCATGATTAAGCTGCGCCCAATACCTTTTCTTTGGTGGTTAGGAGAAACCGCTAATTGCTCAATTTCCATTACGACTTCAGGACGAAAACCACTTTTCTGAGTCCAAATAATATAACCAATAATCCCATTGCTATCTTCAGCGACAAAACACAAGACTCGCGGGAAAGCATTGAAATTACACACTAACCATTCATAAGATTGTTTCTGTCTTACGAAAGCTAATTTATGTACTTCTGCTGTATCATTTAAATCAGACTTTTCCATTAACCTTACTTTCATAAGTACCTCAATTTATTGGATAAACATAACGCCTGCATAACACGTTTGCTACTGTGCAATTATACTCAATATTGACGCCTTAAAACGAGAAACACCCGACAACCTGAGATGCCGAGTGTAGTAAATCGTGTTGATGTAATTGTTATGTTGTTTCTCCAAGCGCGTATCTAAGCTCATCAATTGCGTAAGTCAGCTTTAAATTCGTTTGAGGTACTCTGTTAAGTTTCATTCCCATCTCAACAACGTCAATTTCAGACAAGCCACCTGCTGATTCAATCCATGCGCTATACAAATTAATAAGGTCAGTCATAGAGCCTACCTTACTTCTATTATCGGTTTTAGCATAATGCAGCACCGTTTCATTATTTGAAAATGCTAACACGGTCTGAGGGCTAATGCCTTCAGCTTTCAACTGTAAACACAGTCCTTCCAGAAAATGCTTTCTTAACGTTTTGATATGTTCTTTTCGGACACCAATAATAATAAATGAGAATAATGTTTTCTCTTCCATAAAGACTAAAACTTTACGACGATTTTGGGTAAAAGAGTTAACAAACCAATTACCTAGAACAAACCTTTCAGGTTCAATTTCACTTAAGTCACTTGGTTTCAGGCCAATGAAATCTTGAACTTTTTTGGTACATTTAAACTGAAACATAGCTCACCCCAAGGTGTTGAAAAACCTTATTTTACACCAACAACATAACGCCGCAATAACACGTTTACTACGACATAGACTTAGCTGAATTTTACCGCCTTAATCACTGAAACTAAAGACAAACCTACAACGCCGAATGTAGTAAATCGTGTTGATTGCTTTGTTATATCGAGAATGCTAACTTACTATTTTCTTTGACATATTGTAGCCAGAAATAGAAAAACCAACCTCTTGATACAGCTTTAACGCTCTTTGATTTTGATATGCAACTCGTAATTTTATTTGCTCAATACCAATCGATTTTAATTGTAACTCAAGAGCAGTAATTGCCAATTTTCCATAACCATTATTGCGGCAGTTTGGAAAAATAAAGAAGTCATAAATAAACGTCGACTTATCATTTGCGTTAATCGAATGCCACAAATAACCAACCAATTCTGAACCTAATTCAATGCACAATAATTCATGCTCATTAGTTTCCAAACCATTAGGAAAACTACGAAGAAGATCCTGATTAGCCAATTCGAGCGCCCTATCCATTGAGTGACCATAGTTTTCAGCTATTTCACGGCTATAATCATCAATGAAATATTCACAATACGCAGGATATTCATTTGTGGTCATTGATCTAAGCTGAATCATATTTAATCTTTTAAAACGATGTACTTAAAAAAACGATATAACGCCTGCATAACACGTTTGCTACCATGCAGATTAAGCCCAAATTTACCACTTAACACGGTAAACTCAAAGAAACCTAGAATGCCGAATGTAGCAAATCGTGTTGATGCATTTGTTATACCAAATTTTAGTTGCATATAAACTGTTTTTTAGCGATATTATAATGCTGCGTTAATTTTACCGCACTAACTACTTAACTTGTAGTTTTAGGATTAACTTAGGTAAAAGGTAAAATATGAACTATCCAAAAACTCTTCCAGAGACTCATAAGCAACTTTTAGACAAAATCATTACTACATTAAAAAAGGATCAGCGGATCCTTGGGATTGGTGCTAGTGGGTCATATGCTTCTGACGCTATGGACAAATATAGTGATTTAGACTTAGTTATTGCTGTAAACCCAGCAGACTTTGACGATATCATGACTGAACGGTTTACTATCATTAACAGCATCGAAGGTAAAATAGCAGCATTTACTGGCGAACATGTTGGTGAGCCACGACTAGTTATCGCTCTTTATGCACCACATGCAATACATGTCGACTACAAATTTGTATCCTTACCCGACGCGGCAACTCGTGTTGATGATACGAAGGTTTTATGGGAAAAAGATCAGCTTCTAACTGATACATTTAAAACAAAAAAACATCAATACCCATGCCCAGAGCCACAATGGATTGAAGATCGTTTTTGGATTTGGATTCATTATGCAGCAACTAAAATTGCTAGAGGTGAATATTTTGAAGCTCTTGAGTTTTTATCATTTCTCAGAAATGTCGCCTTGTCACCATTAGCTCTACAACAGGCAGGACTAACTCCATCTGGTGTAAGGAAAATTGAAACTCGTTTACCTGAGTTCAGTAAAGAATTAGAACTTACAGTAGCAAAGCCAGAAAAAGAATCGCTAATTGTGGCCACTAATAAATGTATTGAGCTTTACTTAAAGCTTAGAGAAAATGAACAAGTAGAAAGAAACATAGAAGCACAAGAAATGTGCGTTACCTACTTAAAGCAAGAAACTCAAGCGTAATGTAATATTTAGGGGATTGAAATATATCCCCTTTTCGTTGGAGAAAATTTGGTATAACGCCTACATAACACGTTTGCTACTATGCAGATTAAGCTCAAATTTACCACTTAATACGATAAACTCAAAGAAACCTAGAATGCCGAATGTAGCAAATCGTGTTGATGCATTTGTTATGCGCTATCTCAAATTAGCCTAGTTAACGGTCAACTTTTGAAGAGATACCATTTTTTCTTCGCTGTGCTTTAATAATTCCAACTCTTTAAAACCCATTTTTTTATGGAATAACAAAGATGCTTCATTTGGTGGAATAACGTCGATTTCAGCAAATACGCAAGGGATTGAATTATCAATGGCTGAATCTAAAGCATATTTATATAACTTTGAGGCAATGCCTTTTCCTTGGTATTTTTCCGAAATTACAATTCTATCGATGTATAAAAATGAACCATAATTTTCATTGAACCATTGATAATTAATACTTTCATATTCTACATTTTCAATTAGTGCAATCAGAAAACCAACAACTTTGTTCTCGTTTTCAATTACAACTGACAATGCTGATATTTCAATTATCCTCAATAACTTACTTTTATCCATCGGACTTAATACGTCTACGAACGTCTCGTTTAATTCTAAAATCGTATCAATGTCTTTACTTAAAATTTCTCTAATTATCATTATTATCCTTTTTGCGCATAACGCCTGCATAACACGTTTGGTACTATGCAGATTAAGCCTAAATTTACCACTTAATACGGTAAACCCAAAGAAACCTAGAATGCCGAATGTAACAAATCGTGTTGATGCATTTGTTATAACCATCTGATAATGTTACTGAAACCGTAACTGTTTACCTTCAACATTATAATCACTACCTTGATCATCTTATTTCCAGCAATTCATGCTCTTTGGCACCGATAACTATCACTTATTTGCTTTATTTTTTCTTCGTAACAATAACGTAATTAATTAGAGTTAATCCAATGACAAAACACCAAAATTGTAAGCTAGGTAGCACCGTTGAAACAGATCCAACAAGTAAACCAGAACCAAGCCCAATTGCAATTTTTTGAAGAGTTGTCATTTTCAAAGTCCTTTTTTATTCAATGATTACTAAATAGCTACAATCTATAGTATGAAATCAATTCTACCTTAACTATCACTTAAACTATTAATATTTAAGTGTATTTGAGAACTATCTCACCTAGGTTATAACGCCTGCATAACACGTTTACTACTATACAATTATACTCAAAATTGACGCCTTAAAACGAGAAACACCCGACAATCTGAGATGCCGAGTGTAGTAAATCGTGTTGATGCATTTGTTATACGAGTTCTACTTTGCTTAAATAAACTGCGTTACAAGTTTTGATTAAGTTACAATGAAGTAGAAAGATTAAACTTATGAAGCTCTATCTAGGTACAAACTAATAAAATATTTAACCTTAGTTAAAATCTTTAGAATGAAAGTATTCTATACCATATCCACAAAAAAAAGGGACTCAATGGCTAGAATTGAGTCCCAAAGCTGCAACGCCTGTCTACAGCAACACAGAATAAGGAGCAAACATAGCTTATTACTTTAACCGCACTCTACCAACTGTGAAATCAGACAGGTTATTTATTAAATATGTATAAATTTAGACTATCAATTATCGTATAACGCCTGCATAACACGTTTACTACTATACAATTATACTTAAAATTGACGCCTTAAAACGAGAAACACCCGACAACCTGAGATGCCGAGTGTAGTAAATCGTGTTGATGCATTTGTTATATGCGCTGCTCAAGTTGATAACTTAACCCACCTAATAACCCAGCAATTTGCTTGTCTGTTAATACGTATTTAGCTTCGTATTTCATTCCTTTAGGAACATCAGTATATGGTGCAAGAAACGCTCCTCTACCAGAACCAAAGGTACTTTCAACAAACTCTTTCAATACACTTGGATGGTTCAATGAGTAGGCAGTTCTGAAAATGGATAAATCACCAATATACCCATCGATTTCTATCCAACAATGACCATCCCATTTTTTATTAATAACTTTGCCGCCTAGATTTGATTCAGGAAGATTTGTTTTACATTTAAATATTCGTTTCCCTAATACTTTAAAATCTCCTGCGACAACTATTGCTGGTATATCATATTTATCTCTTAGCATTTGCGCCCAAACAGCACTAAGTGGAGCGCAAGCCCCCATAGAAGGTGGAACAATAGAAAGAAGTTCTCTAGCCGATTCTAGTAATGGTTGAGGGTGTTTAAGGTTAAAATGAGAATATTCGTTAGCCTCACTTTCTCCCCTATATCTATTAACCAACTGATTTATTGTTATTTTCATTATTTCCTCTAAGCATATAACGCCTGCATAACACGTTTGCTACTATGCAGATTAAACTCAAATTTACCACTTAATACAGTAAACTCAAAGAAACCTAGAACGCCGAATGTAGCAAATCGTGTTGATGCATTTGTTATATGCATATATACTTTGTACAACTATGTATTACAATATGTAACTTATTAAGGTGTAATTATGAGAAATGAAATGCTAAGTACCCGCATAGACCATGATACTAAACTTGCTTTCACTAGCATCTGCGGTGAAGTTGGCCTAAGCACATCACAAGCAATTAAACTGTTTGCTAAAGCTGTCATTAACCATGGTGGTATTCCATTTGATCTACGAGTTCCGCAACCAAATGAAGTTTCTGCTGCTGCGATGAAAGAACTTGTTGAAAATAAAGGACATAAAGTTAACTCTATAGATGAGATGTTTTCTGAGCTCACTGAAGGCAAAGTGACAAATGTATAACCTAGAATACTCAACCCAATTTAAAAAGGATTTTAAGAAGATAACTAAGATGCCAATCTCCGATATCATCGAAGTTGGCAATATCATCTCTAAATTACAAAGAAATGAAACATTAGACCCTAAAAATGTAGACCATTCTTTAACAGGAAATTGGAGTGGTTTTCGCGACTGCCATATAAAACCAGACTTAGTTCTCATTTATCGTATATTTGGTGAGCAACTACAACTAGCAAGAATTGGGTCACATAGCGATCTATTTTGAACCTGATACTGCATATAACGCCTGCATAACACGTTTGCTACGATACAGACTTAGCTGAATTTTACTGCCTTAATCACTGAAACTAAAGACAAACTGACAACGCCGAGTGTAGCTAATCGTGTTGATGCATTTGTTACACGATCTTTGTCAACGCTTCGCTTTAATTGGTAAAGAATTGATTTACCAAGATTTACTGTAAACTGAGTTTAATTAGACTGACTCAATTAAGCGAGCAAAATATCATTGCAACGGCAATAACTGTGAAACTAAACAATCCCTTTTTCTTACACCATTTGTACGATTTGGTTTCAGCCTGTTTGGAGCTGATAAACCAAATATCCTCGCCACAATTGGGATTGAAAATACTGAGAGCAAAGCACTGATGCAGAATAAAATGAGGCAAAACCATGGACAATTGAAGCGTGAATTAACTCCTGAAATCCATGAACTTGGGGAAATAAGGGCTAACTTGCCGAACCTGATAAAATGAAATCTAAAAGGCAGTAAAGAAAAAGGAAATCCACCCTACTTTCACGCCTAAAAAACTAACGGCTCAATCGCTGAACTGAGC
Source organism: Aliivibrio friggae (assembly GCF_057368515.1). NCBI lineage: Bacteria > Pseudomonadati > Pseudomonadota > Gammaproteobacteria > Vibrionales > Vibrionaceae > Aliivibrio > Aliivibrio friggae. Next base: position 1,092,255 of record NZ_CM170649.1, on the reverse strand, counting down.
CAAAAAACTGCAATCTTTAGTTCGTGTAACGCCGCAATAACACGTTTATTACTACGCCGACTTATTTGAATTTTACCGCCTTAAACACCTAAACCAAAGACAAACCTACAACGCCGAATGTAATAAATCGTGTTGATTGCTTTGTTATACCCGTACTAGCAACCGCCCTCAAAACTAGGAAGTAACCAATAATAAAATACTACCTAAAAATGCCGGAATTCCTGAGACAAACATAACCAAACCAAACTGATAGTTCAGTCTTTTTTGTTCATGAAAATCAGACTCAAAATCATGATTAGAAACCATTTTCATTGTTTTATTTGAAGTTGGATCTTGCGCCCAATTACGACTTTGGCTACTACCGTCCCAAGTCAATCTAGCTATTCCCCAGATAATAATCACGATGAAAAATAGAAAATCCATTAAGTTTGTTGAGTTGAAAAAGGCAACATATTTGGAAAGGATGAATACGATCAAAGCCGCTAATAGATTAGTAATAAAAACTACTTTCAACAGATTTAGCATAGATATTCTTCCTCAATTGACCTTTTAGGGTATAACGCCGCAATAACACGTTTGCTACTATGCAAATTAAGTTTAAATTTACCACTTAACACGGTAAACCAAAAGAAATCTAGAATGCCGAATGTAGCAAATCGTGTTGATGCATTTGTTATATGCTACAGACTTAGTTAGCTTGATTTAACTGCAATAAGTCCCATTTTGTACCGTATAAGTCTTTAAATACAACAACTGTGCCGTATTCTTCAACACGTGGTTCTTCAGTAAACTCGACACCTTGAGCTTTCATAAACTCATAGTCACGCCAGAAATCATTAGTTTGAAGAAATAAGAAAACACGACCGCCAGCTTGATTGCCAACTGATTCTAATTGGTCATCATTGCTTGCTTGAGCCAATAGCAAATTTGTTCCTGTTGAATTAGGTGGAGATATTTGAACCCAACGTTTACCACCGCCTAAATCTGTATCTTCGACAAGTTCAAATTGTAGTTTTTTGGTATAAAATTCAATTGCATCATCATAATTTTCAACAACTAAGGCGATATTACCAATTCTTTGTTCGGTGGGCTTATTCATTTGTGGCTCACTACAGTTCAAAAATAGAATTCTACCCTATTTAGCTCATAAACTCATTTTTGCATATAACGCCTGCATAACACGTTTACTACTATGCAATTATACTTAATATTGACGCCTTAAAACGAGAAACACCCAGCAAACTGAGATTGCCGAGTGTAGTAAATCGTGTTGATGCATTTGTTATGTTTTCTGCTAATTGGCAAATAAGGCTAGTTCTTTTGATAAATGTTGATCATCAAACAATGAAATAATCACTTCTGGTTTTGTCGGATAATTAGCTGTCGGTTCATTTTGTTGCGGACTAGGATCCCAATACAAACCTTCTGAATACAAAATCCAATGCTTATAACGTTTATCACCAGGCCAACGCACATATAATAAAGCTGATTTAGTATCTTCAATTCCATCAACCCTTTCCGTATGTATATGCTCAGCCAAACTTAGGAATTTCTCAATTTGCTGTATCGTAACTCTGTCATCATGTTTATTTTTACACCTTAAACCTGACATGGCTTCATAAGTTTCTTGGTAACTTTTACCAATAATATTAGCGACACAAGCTATACCACAGCCTGATTCTGATGATGGTTGCTTTACCATTAATTATCTCCGAAAACATAACGCCTGCATAACACGTTTACTACTATGCAGATTAAACTGAATTTTACCGCCATAAACACAAAAACCAAAGACAAACCTACAATGCCGAGTGTAGCAAATCGTGTTGATGCATTTGTTATACCTTTTATATCATTGGTGAAAAGTCTAACCCGCAATAATTTACAGTAATAACATAACTAAAATTGTAATAAGCTCATTATCAATCATTAAATATGAATAGATAAATGAAATATCTGATCTCTTAATTTGTCATTAAAATTTTAATTAACTATTATATGGGATTTGTAGTAATGAAGCTTAATCAATATTCACTAACTAGTAAATTTGGATCTCCTACGGAACGTGTCGAACAAGCAATAAAGTCCGTTCAACAAGGTAATGGCGTTTTATTACTTGATGATGAGTCTCGTGAAAATGAGGGAGACCTTATATATTCAGTAGATCACCTAACTTCAGAACAAATGGCTTTAATGATCCGTTCTTGTAGCGGTATTGTATGTTTGTGTCTTACAGAGGATAAAGCTGATTACCTTGAACTTCCACCAATGGTTGAACATAATGAAAGTGTAAATCAAACTGCATTTACAATTTCAATAGAGGCTAAAAAAGGAGTTACTACAGGTGTATCAGCCACAGATAGAGTAACAACGATTAAAACGGCTTGTAAAAATGGCGCCCTTCCACATGAACTTGCAAAACCTGGACATGTTTTCCCTTTAAGGGCAAAAAATGGTGGCGTTTTAACTAGACGAGGACATACAGAAGGTACAGTCGACTTAATGCGACTAGCAGAGTTAACTCCTGCTGGCGTTTTATGCGAAGTAACCAATTTTGATGGTTCAATGGCTAAAACCCCAGAAATAATTACTTTTGCTGAACAACATCATTTACCAGTATTGACTGTTAATGATATCGCTTTATATCGACAAGAAATGAGCAACTAAATTCCATCTAGGGCATCACTTCAAGATCGCCTTAGGTATAACGCCGCAATAACACGTGCGAAAGACTAACTAACAAAACCAATTATACTCTAAACCGCGAATGCCGAATGTAAATAGCATCGTGTTGATTGCTTTGTTACACGATCTTTGTCAACGCTTCGCTTTAATTGGTAAAGAATTGATTTACCAAGATTTACTGTAAACTGAGTTTAATTAGACTGGCTCAATTAAGCGAGCAAAATATCACTTCAACAGCAATAACTGTGAAACGAAACAATCCCTTTTTCTTACACCATTTGTACGACTTGGTTTCAGCAAGTTTGGAGCTGATAAACCAAATACCCTCGCCACAATTGGGATTGAAAATACTGCGAGTAAAACATTGATGCAAACTGAAATGAGGCAAAGCCATGAACAATTGAAGCGTGAATTGGTTTCTGAAATCCATGAACTTTTGGCAATAATAGTAAATTGCCGAACCTGATGAAATGGAAACTAAAAGGCAACAAAGAAAAAGGAAATCCACCTTACTTTCACGACTAAAAAACTAATGGCTCAATCACTGAACTGAGCCAAAAAACTGCGATCTTAGAGTTCGTGTAACGCTGGCATAACACGTTTGCTACGATACAGACTTAGCTGAATTTTACTGCCTTAATCACTGAAATTAAAGACAAACTGACAACACCGAGTGTAGCAAATCGTGTTGATGCGATTGTTATAATTTGTGCTTAAGACAACACACATTCGTAGAAAATGACGCCATTGCCACCCTCTTGAGTTGCAACAAAACCAACTTTTTCAAGTAACTTTGCCGAAACTACATTTCCAATATCGACACCACCAATAAGTTTTTCTACTAATTGGTTATCACGACAGCTTTTAAGTAAACCAAATAACAACTCACTACCGTAACCTTGATGCCAACTAGAGTCAGCTAATAAATAACCTAAATGCGCTGTAGCATTATCTGATTCATAAAGGAAAACGAAGCCAATAATTGGTTCTAAACCTTTACGCTTAACTGAAAATAAATGGCTTTCTGACACCATTTTCAAAAGCCACACTTCAGCATCCAATTCAGTATTAATATCATGAAAATATGGAGGTAACGATTCAACAACCAAGGGAGAAAGTAAGCTAACAATTTCAGATAATAACTGTGATTTCAGCAATCCTGACACCAAGTAAGAGTCAACATTTTCAACCTCAAGTCTCGTTGTCGTAAATGCTATAGACTTCAACTTTGAGCTATTAATCATATTGTTACCTCAAAAAATTATAACGCCTGCATAACACGTTTACTACTATGCAGATTAAACTGAATTTTACCGCCATAAACACAAAAACCAAAGACAAACCTACAATGCCGAATGTAGTAAATCGTGTTGATGCATTTGTTATATCGATAATGCTAACTTACTATTTTCTTTGACATATTGTAGCCAGAAATAGCAAAACCAACCTCTTGATACAGCTTTAACGCTCTTTGGTTTTGGTACGCAACTCGCAATTTTATTTGCTCAATACCAATCAATTTCAATTGTGATTCAAGAGCAGTAATTGCCAATTTCCCATAACCATTATTGCGGCAGCTTGGAAAAATGAAAAAGTCATAAATAAATGTCGATTTATCATTTGCGTTAATCGAGTGCCACAAATAACCAACCAGTTCTGAATCCGATTCAATACACAATAATTCATGGTCGTTAGTTTCCAAACCATTAGGAAAACTACGAAGAAGCTCCTGATTAGCTATTTCGAGCGCCCTATCCATTGAGTGACCATAGTTTTCAGCTATTTCACGGCTGTAATCATCAATGAAATAATCACAATACGCTGGATATTCATTTGAGGTCATTGGTCTGAGCTGAATCATGTCTAATCCTTTAAAACGATGAACTTAAAAAAACGATATAACGCTGGCATAACACGTTTATTACTATGCCAACCAACATGAATTAACTGCCTTAATCACAAAACCCAAGGCAAACCCAGAACGCCGAATGTAATAAATCGTGTTGATGCGATTGTTATGTTCGCTCTAACAGTTAATCACGGACGTATCTAAACTTAACATGCGTATCGATGTAAGAATTAAGATCACCGCCAGATACTGCAATGATTTTCATTCTGTCGATGTGTTGCTTACCCGCACTATCGTAGTCATAACTAACTGAACGAGCAGTTTCATCAAACCAAACCGTGATTGAATTAGAATTTAACTCAAAGCCACGTATTCCTGAAGAGTTGTAAGTTTGCATTTAAGCCTCAATAATCCATTTGTACCAAAATATACAAATATCATTATTGTAATATCGTGAAGAACTACTGTGATTAATGTCACTAATTTCTAAGTTAATAAAAAGAAAGGTAATATTTTAGATAACCATTATCTATCGCCTAGAACATAACGCCGCAATAACACGTACGAAAGACCGACTTACAAAACCAATTATACTCTAAACCGCGAATGCCGAATGTAAATAGCATCGTGTTGATTGCTTTGTTATACGAGCCTTGCTTTCGCTCCGATAAACTTGGTAAAGAACTGATTTACCAAGATTTGCTGTAAATTGAGTTTAATTAGACTAGCTCAATTAAGCGAGCAAAATATCCAATCAACAGCAATAACTGTGAAACGAAACAATCCCTTTTTCTTACACCATTTGTACGATTTGGTTTCAGCAAGTTTTGAGCTGATAAACCAAATATCCTTACCACAATTGGGATTGACAATGCTAAGAAGAAAACACTGATACAGGATAAAATGAGGCATAAAAAAAGAACAATTGAAGCATAAATTAGCCGCTGAAACGCCTGAATTTAGGGCAATAATGGTTCAATGCCGAACCTGATGAAACGAACACCAAAAGGCAACAAAGAAAAAGATAAACACCCTACTTTCACACCTAAAAAGCTAATGGTTCAATCGCTGGACTGAACCAAAAAACTGCATTCTCAGAGTTCGTATAACGCCTGCATAACACGTTTGCTACCATGCAGATTAAGCCTAAATTTACCACTTAATGCGGTAAACCCAAAGAAATCTAGGATGCCGAATGTAGCAAATCGTGTTGATGCATTTGTTAGTTTTCAATAACCGATATCCTAATAAGCCAAAGTCCAATATCTGTAAGTGATAAATATAAGCAATTATTAGGGTCTTTAGAAAAAGTATAATATTGAGAGCTAGTTGCCAACCCCATAGCTTTTAAGTCACTTGCTATTTTCATTAATATTGCAGCATCATAATCAAGTATAGTTAGATCAATAAGACACGCTTCATCAATCAAAAGTCCATCATCATACTCATGAGTTGCCATAAGTTCATGCTTTTGGTTAATAAAAGTAAAGATAGGTGAATTGATGCACGCTTGTGGAATATCTACCTTAGAGTTACAAGTATATTTAATTTTCTCAGCATTTTCATAGTTAGTTACAGACATATAATTAAGAACTTTCATATGATGTTCAGTGAATCCAGATAATACTTTTAATGCAAACTCACTATCTTGTATGTTGTGGTTTTCAATCACATTAATAGCAAGACCTGAATGAGCTTCAATTAACTTTTTTCCGCTTATGGTTTTAACCTGAGTTAATAAGTCATAAAAGAAATCATTGAAACCCTCTTTTTGACCAACTAGTTCTAATTTGTATTCTAGGTTTTCAACTCGTTGAGAAATATTGTTTGCCAACATTTCTATTCTACGTTGTTCATACTTATTCATTTTACGATCAATGGTTCTTGTTATGATGCCACCTATATATGGAATTGTAGCGATTGCAACCAAACCAATATCAACAGATGCATCTTTAATTTCTTTAACTTTATTATTAAACATACTTAAGCTTACCTATTGAGAACTAACGTCGCAATAACACGTGCGAACGCCTTAATTACCAAACCAATTATACTCTAAACCACGAATGCCGAGTGTAATAAGCATCGTGTTGATTGCTTTGTTATACCGTTTCTAACAACGTACCCAATACCTTGCTAATGGATTTGGAAAGACCTTACCCATTACGATATCTTCAAATTTACCACCGTTACTTTCTATGATTTTTCGTGAAGCTATATTGTCTTCGTCAGCAGTTAATAGCACTCGATTAAGCCCAAGTTCTTTAGCTTTAGTTAAAGCCAATTTGAGTATCGATTTTCCATAACCATTTCTACGAAATGACGGTGCTATATCATAACCAATATGACCTGCTTCCAGTGCTAGAAACTCATTATTTATATTGTGACGAATACGAACCACGCCCAAAATAGACTGATTATCATTAATTAGCCAAAAGTGACTGCATGGGACATAACCTTCACGTAAGTTAATCCCGTTACTTTCATCAATTAAACTTTGAATATACGAAGAAAAATCCTCTTTTCCCAATAAGTAAGATTCAATATTACCAATGTCGTTGGCTGCATAATCCTCGAAAAAACCAAAGAATGCTGACTTCAATTCTAGTGATGGTACAACTAATTCCATGTCAATTTCTCCTTTTAACGGTATAACGCCTGCATAACACGTTTGCTACCATACAGATCAAGCTCAAATTTACCACTTAATACGGTAAACTCAAAGAAAACCTAGAATGCCGAATGTAGCAAATCGTGTTGATGCATTTGTTATGTGAATTTCATTTCCTAATTACACCATTATTTTTCACAATATCTTCAAACAATTCATCCTCAAACCACTTGTTATCATTGCTTAATTTTATATTTGCCTCAGCACATAATTGAGATATTAATTTAACAGCTTTAAGAGCAAGCTTTGAATACTGATAATGACGCTCTACAAATAGCTCTTCAAAATATGGAGGGTCTGCAACAACTTCAGCCACACTATCAATTTTTGCGTCCGCCATATAAATTTCGTTCGGAAGATAAAGTATGTCATGCATTAAGCTTGATGGAATAGACAACCAATCAACATCTAAAGATAACGGAGTAAATTCAGGCCTTCTGATTTGAGGGAAATAATAACCATCTTTATCTGGCTGACCACGGTATAAACCGTCATCTTTTACAACTAATGCACAATTATCAACAAAAACTTCCAATAAACTAACCACTCGAGTTACAAGGTAACGTTTTCTACGTCTTGTACTAAAAAAAGAGGTAACCCACTCTTTTAGACTTGTAACAAAAACGCCTACAACCACACCAGCTAAACCGATTAACGCTTCGTTCATTTATAACCTCATTAATTCACATAACGCCTGCATAACACGTTTGCTGCCATGCAGATTAAGCCTAAATTTACCACTTAATACGGTAAACTAAAAGAAACCTAGAATGCCGAATGTAGCAAATCGTGTTGATGCATTTGTTATGTGTGTTGTTGAATTTTTTGACTTACCCATTTATTGAAAGCGATTAAATTCGGTATAGAAAACAGGATAAGTTAGGAATATGATTATCTCACGACTTTAAAACGAATAAAAAACAGACTACTTTCTTTTGAATAAATCTTCCGTAAAAGCCACTTTAAAATGAAAACAAATGGTAAATTTTCAGCCTTAGCATGCGTTCGATTTAATTCATTAAACTCAACTGGCTCAACGCTAAGTATTTCAATCTGACAAATCTTTTGATTATCCTCATAAGTATAAGCATTCAAAACTTGACCTACTGAGAAGTTACTCTCAGGGTGATCACGAATAGTCGCTGTCTTTTTGCCAGTGATTATTTGAGTTTCCAATCGTGAGGAAAAAGTGATTTTATCCAATAATTTATACCTATTATTCAAGTCAGTACGAACACATAACGCCTGCATAACACGTTTGCTACCATGCAGATTAACCCTAAATTTACCACTTAACACGGTAAACTCAAAGAAACCCAGAATGCCGAATGTAGCAAATCGTGTTGATGCGATTGTTAAATGTGACTCAACGAAGCCTGCAAACTAAACGCAACATGTCCTTGTGCCGAATTCCATTCTCAAATATCTCGTCATCATAATTGTCGAGGAAGAAATCCTTTAAAATGGAATCGACTCTGAAACCGTGACGTTGATAAAATGATAATTGATACCCAAAAGTACCAGTCCCAAGCTCAACTTTACTATAACCCATCGTGGTTAATTCTTTTAATACAAATCGGAGTAGTTTTGAACCAAAACCTTTCTGCTGATATTCAGGATCTATTGCTATATTAAAAATTTCAGAAGTAGAAATATTCAATGACTTACTAACGCAAACACCAATAATTTCGTCACCATCAAACGCACCAAAACAAGCCGAATCAACTAAGTATTTTTTGATAGTAATTTCAGACGGATCAGCTTTAAGCAATAACATCATTGGCACTGATTCAGATGATATTTTTTTAAATTCAATCAAGCCACTTTCCTCTTAGAGCCCAAGAAACATTTAACGCCTGCATAACACGTTTACTACTATACAGACTTACCTAAATTTTACCGCCTTAATCACTGAAACTAAAGGCAAACTGACAACGCCGAATGTAGCAAATCGTGTTGATGCATTTGTTATAACGCAGTTCTCAATTTAGACCAATGACCCAGCCAACCTTTCGACGTTACACGGTCACTGAAGATTTCTAAAGAACGCTTAGGATTATGTGTAACCTGCAAATTAAACAACGATTCAAAGCCAAAAGCAGAAATACATTCATATTTACCATTGCCTAATTTTCGTATGGCTACCGCTGTTTCTTTTTCTGGCCAATAACTCATTGCGTCGATAATACTTAAATACGGTTTATCACCATTTCGTTTGTGCATAATTGCTTGATTACGCACTTCCCAATTCAATTCTGGCATCAATGCAGAAAGCTGAAATTCGATTAGTTTGTAGTTTTCAGGATTAGATTCAGTTTCATCGAAATAAATAACATCAACGTCATTCAAAGGCGTTGATACTGATTTTTGATGTAAATGATCCCATACCAAATTTCGGACGAAACCAGCGACTAAATAGCAATGAGGTATATTGAGTTGTCGAACACAATCAAGAGCCTTAATCCTCAATTCATCTTTCTCAATTAATGTGATTATTCTATCCATATCCACCCTGCGTTATAACGCCGCAATAACACGTGCGAAAGACCGACTTATAAAACCAATCATACTCTAAACCGCGAACGCCGAGTGTAATTAGCATCGTGTTGATTGCTTTGTTACACGATCTTTGTCAACCCTTCGCTTTAATTGATAAAGAACTGATTTACCAAGATTTGCTGTTAAACGATTTTAATTAGACTGGCTAAATTAAGCGAGCAAAATATCCAATCAACGGCAATAACTGTGAAACGAAACAATCCTTTTTCTTACACCATTTGTACGATTTGGTTTCAACAAGTTTTTAGCTTATAAACCAAATATCCTTACCACAATTGGGATTGATAATACTGTGAGTAAAGCACGGATACAGGATAAAATGAGGCAACACCAAAGAACCATTGAAGCGTAAAATTGCCTCTGAAACGCCTGAATTTAGGGAAATAAGGGGTAATTTGCCGAACCTGATGAAATGAACACCAAAAGGAAACAAAGAAGAAAGAAAACCACCCTACTTTCACATCTAAAAATCGAATGGTTCTATCGCCGAACTGAGCCAAAAAACTGCTATCTTTAGTTCGTGTAACGCCTGCATAACACGTTTGCTACTATGCAGATTAAGCCTAAATTTACCACTTAATACGGTAAACCCAAAGAAACCTAGAATGCCGAATGTAGCAAATCGTGTTGATGCATTTGTTATATGCTACAGACTTAGTTAGCTTGATTTAACTGCAATAAGTCCCATTTTGTACCGTATAAGTCTTTAAATACAACAACTGTGCCGTATTCTTCAACACGTGGTTCTTCAGTAAACTCGACACCTTGAGATTTCATAAACTCATAGTCACGCCAGAAATCATTAGTTTGAAGAAATAAGAAAACACGACCGCCCGCTTGATTGCCAACTGATTTTAATTGGTCATCATTACTTGCTTGAGCCAATAGTAAATTTGTGCCCGTTGAATTAGGTGGAGATATTTGAACCCAACGTTTACCACCGCCTAAATCAGTATCTTCGATAAGTTCAAATTGTAGTTTTTTGGTATAAAATTCAATTGCATCATCATAGTTTTCAACAACTAAGGCGATATTACCAATTCTTTGTTCGATGGGCTTATTCATTTGTGGCTCACTACAGTTCAAAAGTTGAATTCTACCCTATTTAGCTCATAAACTCATTTTTGCATATAACGCCTGCATAACACGTTTGCTGCCATGCAAATTAAGCTCAATTTACCACTTAACACGGTAAACCAAAAGAAATCTAGAATGCCGAATGTAGCAAATCGTGTTGATGCATTTGTTATGTGTGTTTTTATTGAACCAATGAACTTTTAAGTACGAAATGATCATCGACCGTTTCAATTACTGTCCATTTTAGATTTGAATACAATGCAGGAATATGAGTAAAAACCAGCAACTCTGGTTCAACCATTTCATTAACCATTTTTTCAGCATGATTAATCAATAGTGAGCTAATTCCTTGCTTACGATTTTCAGACTTAATAAAGACAGCATTAATCCAAACAGCCTGCTCTTGAGTAATTGGAGATAGAAAACGAGTAAAAACTAAACCACCAATTAATTCACCATTTTCTAAGGCAATAATAGGATTTGGGATAACTTTTCCATCCTTTGTTTTAGCCAGTGGTTCAACATCATCCCACTCACTTTCAAACCATTGATACAATTCAGCTAAATACGGTGAATTACTTTCAACCGTTTGAATTAAAACCATAATTACTCCATTAAACCTATCATTTCCGTGAAAACACATAACGCCTGCATAACACGTTTGCTACTATGCAAATTAAGCTCAAATTTACCACTTAATACAGTAAACTCAAAGAAACCTAGAATGCCGAATGTAGCAAATCGTGTTGATGCATTTGTTATACGATTTTTAATAATCGACAATCTCAATTAAATAACTATTTTCCTTTAACTTAGCTCGTTTAATGATCATGTCCGGATTGACAGATTTACCTATACCTGTAACCAATTTTTGTTGGTCTTCTGGCATTTTATCACCAATAATTATTTCGCATAACGAACTTACGCTATAGCCATGTAAATTACTGTCTGACATCGAAAGAATTCTAAATTCATTTTCATAACGCCATGACTCCGATTTACTAGCAATTGTACCAACCACATAATCAATATAATTTAACTCTGATACGCCAAGCATCGCTGGAGATTCAATGAATTCATTTATATCGATAATATTAGGTGTATTTTGGTAACTCACTTTTACGGGTCTAATAACTCGGTCTGAAGCTTTATGAATATCAGCTTGCAGTTTTTGGCTATCAAAAACTAAGCAAAAGCCTCTTAACCCATCAGCATAGTGAGACCACATTAAGTTGTCAGTTATAGGGTCACAATCATTATCAGATAATGATAATGAAATAACTTTCGAGAGCTGAATTAATTTTAAAACTATATCAAATTCTGACTTAGCTAATTTTGACAAAAAATCAGGATGAGAAACGTCCAAATGTTCTAAACCCAGTTCTTTTTGTTTTTGCTTCCTTTCTTCTGGATTGATGTCTTCGTTATCTTTCCATTCAACTAAATTTTCCCAAAGCTTGTAACTCGTATCAGAAATTGACTGTTCAAGAACAAATACTCCTTCAAATGGATCGTTAAAAGAACCTATATCCGAGAACCAAAGTTGAGAGTTTGCTAATGCTGATAGACTATATGTATCAACAGCTCTAAATTTATATAATTTTGAAATTTTAACTATCCTCTAAATCGTATAACGCCGCAATAACACGTGCGAACGCCTTACTTCCCAAACCAATTATACTTCAAACCACAAACGCCGAGTGTAATTAGCATCGTGTTGATTGCTTTGTTACACGATCTTTGTCAACGCTTCGCTTTAATTGGTAAAGAACTGATTTACCAATAATATTTAGAAACCAATTCTAAATTACAAAAGCTAAATTAGCGAACAAAAGAACCGTTCAACTACAAAAACTGCGAAACGAAACAATCCTTTTTCTAGCACCATTTGTACGATTTGGTTTCAGCCTGTTTTGAGCTGATAAACCAAATATACTCGCCACAATTGGGATTAAAAATGCTGCGAGCAAAACACTGATGCAGACTAAAATGAGGCAAAACCATGAACAATTGAAGCGTGAATTGGTTTCTGAAATCCATGAATTTTTGGCAATAATGGTCAATTGCCGAACCTGATGAAACGAACACCAAAAGGCAACAAAGAAAAAGATAAACCACCCTACTTTCACACCTAAAAAGCTAATGGTTCAATCGCTGAACTGAACCAAAAAACTGCATTCTCAGAGTTCGTGTAACGCCGCAATAACACGTACGAAAGACCGACTTACAAAACCAATTATACTCTAAACCGCGAATGCCGAATGTAAATAGCATCGTATTGATTGCTTTGTTATACGAGCCTTGCTTTCGCTCCGATAAACTTGGTAAAGAACTGATTTACCAAGATTTGCTGTAAATTGAGTTTAATTAGACTAGCTCAATTAAGCGAGCAAAATATCCAATCAACAGCAATAACTGTGAAACGAAACAATCCCTTTTTCTTACACCATTTGTACGATTTGGTTTCAGCAAGTTTTGAGCTGATAAACCAAATATCCTTACCACAATTGGGATTGACAATGCTAAGAAGAAAACACTGATACAGGATAAAATGAGGCATAAAAAAAGAACAATTGAAGCATAAATTAGCCGCTGAAACGCCTGAATTTAGGGCAATAATGGTTCAATGCCGAACCTGATGAAACGAACACCAAAAGGCAACAAAGAAAAAGATAAACACCCTACTTTCACACCTAAAAAGCTAATGGTTCAATCGCTGGACTGAACCAAAAAACTGCATTCTCAGAGTTCGTATAACGCCTGCATAACACGTTTGCTACTATGCAGATTAAGCTTAAATTTACCACTTATCACGGTAAAACCAAAGAAACCTAGAATGCCGAATGTAGCAAATCGTGTTGATGCATTTGTTATATGGTTATGACCTCTCCGGAATTCCAACACCATACCCAAACTGCAATATTAGAGATAGAAGATTCTCTCCAAAAATAAGATGAATAACGCTCAAAGCACAAATTTTGAGGTTGAGTGTTTTGAATGTTTAAAATAACTTTATTCTTTTTAGAATCGTCTCTATTTGGCTCAGAATCAAATACTCCGACAAGAAAAAAATAGCGTTTGGAATTGATATCAACAGTAGATAATTTGTTTAAATCCGCTTCCCAAGACTTTAATTGCTCACCAGGTTTATTAACCCAAGATGATAAATGCCAACACCGTTTAATTTCCATCCAAACTGGCTGTTCTCCCGAATTGGCGGCCCAAATATCACATTCTATATTGTTACCATTATCAACAGATTGATAATTTCTTTCACAGCAAACATAATCAAATTTATTCTTTAAAGTGGAGAATATACAAGATCGTATTTGTTCTTCTTTTGGAAGGCGTTCATTCGGTTCAGATTCTGAAACTTTTTTTAAATCATCAATAACCGTATTTATTAACTTGTCGACTTGCATATTTACCTCAAAACCATATAACGCCTGCATAACACGTTTGCTACGATACAGGCTTGGTTGAATTTTACTACCTTAATCAATGAAACTAAAGGCAAACTGACAACGCCGAATGTAGCAAATCGTGTTGATGCATTTGTTATATGCAAACAACCATTCTTACTATGACGTCATTACTTTGATGCCAAAAATGGTAAACAATCCACCAGTGACATAATCCATAACCCCTGAAATACGAGCATAAACGCTTTTAGCTGATTCATGAGAAAACGCTGTAGCTAAAAATAAATGCCAACTAAGCGTAATTGAAGCCATTGTTAGCATGATTGCTAATATCATTGTTGCACTCATGTTTTCAGGCATGGAAACACTGAATAAACTGACAACGAAGAAACCCGTTTTCGGATTTAAAATACTGGTGATAAACGCTGAAATGAAAACCTTTCTTTTCGATGGTGATACCATTTGATTGATTTCAGTTAACTCACCTAACCTCTTTATTTTTCGAGTTAAATAAATCTGACGCATTCCCAAATACAATAAATAACTGCCACCTACCACTTTCATTAAACCAAATAATTGAGGAAAATGAGAAAAGAGAATAACTAATCCGGAGCCACCAAAAAACGACCACAGTAACGTTGCACAACTAACACCGAAAGCAGAAAAAGCCGCAATTTTACGGTCGTAATTAAGTGCAGTGTTAATCGTTAAAAGTACATTAGCTCCAGGAGTCGCAACAGCTAACATCCAAATTAAAGCCACATGAAGAAGAACCAATAAATAGTCCATTACCTACCATTCCAATAAATTAAGCCGTGAGCTAAAAAAGCATATAACGCCTGCATAACACGTTTGCTACCATACAGATTGAGCCTAAATTTACCACTTAATACGGTAAACTAAAAGAAACCCAGAATGCCGAATGTAGCAAATCGTGTTGATGCATTTGTTATATGCGCCTTAAATTGTTAGTGCTTTTATTGCTCGTTCGACACCAAGGCGTGGACTGCTAATTACTGGAATAGAGACGTTAACATTATTTTGAACCTCAGACATTGAAGCCTGAGCTAATACGATTAAATCATACTTTGTCTCATTAGAGGTAATTACGGCACTGATTTGGTCATAATATTCTTCCATATTGCCAGCTAGAAAGTAATCCCATACATTTTCAACACAGCACAAAGTAAGCTTAGATTTTAAGTTGTGTTTGGCTAGCGACTTCAGCAACAGGTCACGAGTTGGTTCTAAAGTACTTTCTAATGCCGCAAGAACCAAAATATTATTGCCATTTTCAACAGCAAAGTCAGCCATTGCCTGATCGACTCGTTGAACTTTACAGCCATTTAAGATATCTATTTCTTCAGCAATGCCACCAATCGATGAGCAAGTGATTACAATGACTTTGCTGACTAAACTCAAAGCTTCCAACTGCGCTATAAGGTTAGCTTTTAATATCGAATCAACACCAAACTGCTGAGCATGAGTTAACAATGATTCATCAACAATATGATTTATAAGTAAATTAGGAGAAAGTTCAGCTACTAATGAACCAAATTTTTCAATATGGACCTGACTTGTATGTATAAAAGAAATATCGTATTTCACTTTTTTCATCCTTGAAGCATATAACGCCTGCATAACACGTTTACTACTATGCAATTATACTTAAAATTGACGCCTTAAAACGAGAAACACTCGACAACCTGAGATGCCGAGTGTAGTAAATCGTGTTGATGCATTTGTTAACTGCGTGCCAAAATGACACAAAACTTGTCAGCGTATAATAATTGAACTACAATTCACTTGTGCCACTTTGACACTGAATGGAGATTATTATGGCAACTGCATTACCTCGTATTACAGCACGTGTAGATATTGATACACAAGAACTACTATCTCAAGCTGCGGCTATTGCTGGTATGTCTAGCATTAACTCATTTGTGCTTAGTGCGGCTGTAGAAAAAGCTAAAACTATTATGGAACGTGAACGAGCCCTACAACTAAGTCAGCAAGATGCTATGACGTTAATGACTGCGTTAGACCAACCTGCTAAACCAAATAGCAAGTTACAAAAAGCAGCTTCACGTTATATGGATAAAACTCAATAATGAATACTGTCCAATTAGAAAAAGCTAAACATGACCGAAATCGTTTTGATTGTGGTATTACCGCACTCAATAATTACTTGAAAGTTATGGCAAGCCAACAAGCTAAGAAAGACAATACTCGTACTTTTGTTCTTGAAGATAAACAATGCCCTGAGCACATTATTGGTTATTACACATTAACCATGACTCCTATTGATATTCAGGATTTACCACCCAAATTACAAAAGAAGCATCACAGTGTAACTTCTGGTGGTTTGATTGCCCGCTTAGCCGTCGACCATAGATACAAAGGTCAAGGTTTCGGTGAATGGCTTTTAATTGATGCGCTTAGAAAACTATTAATGGCAAGTGAAACCGTGGCCTTCCCTGTTGTCATTGTTGATGCAAAAGATGGCGCTGAATATTTCTATGAAAAATACGGTTTTACCGCATTCAAAGACGCTGATAACAAACTGTTTATTACAATTGCAGACATTAGAGCTAGTATCGGTGAATTAATTTAAACCGAGAAGCAGTTAACGCCTGCATAACACGTTTGCTACCATGCAAATTATGCTTAAATTTACCACTTAACGCGATAAACCAAAAGAAATCTAGAATGCCGAATGTAGCAAATCGTGTTGATGCATTTGTTATAACCGACCTCCCGGTACATCCGGATAAGCCCTAATCCATATATCTTTGCTATCAGTATCTTTATACCACTGCATTATAATGTTGAACAATTCAACGCCAATATCAATAGGTACTTCAGAGTAACTATTTTTGGCTCCCGCTTCATAGGGATAACGAGCTTCAATAAATAAATTATCAAACATCTCAAACCATTTTTCATAACGATCTAAACGCAATTGCTTATAAATATCAGTCTCAATTTGATTCGATAGTTCGGTCAATTTATGGAAACGTTTTCTGACTAAATAATTCTCACCATAGGTATCAATACGTTCATTCTCTACAGGTTCAGCAATGAAGCTTTTGAGTAATATTTCAATACCGATAGCTGCATTTACGTTAGATACAGCGCTTAAATTTGGTTGAGCCCACAAAACCTGAGATGCTCGTAAATATCCATGGGCAGCATTAAGCATATGAGGAGATTGATTCATTTTTAGATACATCCTTTAAGGTTATAACGCCTGCATAACACGTTTGCTACGATACAGACTGAGTTGAATTTTACTACCTTAATCACTGAAACTAAAGGCAAACTGACAACGCCGAATGTAGCAAATCGTGTTGATGCATTTGTTATGTGCGTTCTAATTAAACAAATTCACTCTTAAAAGCTTAACCTAATTTATAAAATATTTTACAGCTTAAAAAAGCATTGACCTTACAGTAAGTGGAAGGTCTATGGTTAGTAAAATATTCGATGTAATTAGGAGATTATTATGGGATGTTGCAATAAGGCTCCAAAAGGTGGAGCACCTCTTGGACTATTACTAAAGGTTATCCTTGGGATTGGTCTATTTATATTTTTACTTGCTCTGTGGCAGTAGGAGTCTATATGAATAGTCAATTTATGCATGAGCACAAATGTCGACTCTTGGGAACACAACATGCTCAAGATAAGGTATTCAATTACTTAAAGCGTAATTTATATATTGACCATGTAACGTTAAAAAATAGTCTCCTTGTCGTAGAGTACGACTTCCGTTGCATGGCCTTTTCACAAGTATTAGATATGATTAAGGCAAACAATTGTGATTATACTAATGGTTGGTTTACCAAACTGAAATATCAATTTATGACGAATGCAGATCTAAAAGGTCGTGAAAATCTAGCAATAGAACCATTTTGCTGTGATAAGGTTAAAATTAGAAAAGATAACCTTTAAATTCAAATATATTTAGTAATTCTTAGACAATAGTATTCAATTAGCCTCTAAAAAGATCGTTCCAAATTAGGATAGAGACTATGAAATATGACTTTTAAGCACATAACGCCGGAATAACACGTTTACTACGACATAGACTTAGCTGAATTTTACCGCCTTAATCACTGAAACTAAAGACAAACCTACAACGCCGAATGTAGTAAATCGTGTTGATTGCTTTGTTATATCGAGAATGCTAACTTACTATTTTCTTTGACATATTGTAGCCAGAAATAGAAAAACCAACCTCTTGATACAGCTTTAACGCTCTTTGATTTTGATATGCAACTCGTAATTTTATTTGCTCAATACCAATCGATTTTAATTGTAACTCAAGAGCAGTAATTGCCAATTTTCCATAACCATTATTGCGGCAGTTTGGAAAAATAAAGAAGTCATAAATAAACGTCGACTTATCATTTGCGTTAATCGAATGCCACAAATAACCAACCAATTCTGAACCTAATTCAATGCACAATAATTCATGCTCATTAGTTTCCAAACCATTAGGAAAACTACGAAGAAGATCCTGATTAGCCAATTCGAGCGCCCTATCCATTGAGTGACCATAGTTTTCAGCTATTTCACGGCTATAATCATCAATGAAATATTCACAATACGCAGGATATTCATTTGTGGTCATTGATCTAAGCTGAATCATATTTAATCCTTTAAAACGATGTACTTAAAAAAACGATATAACGCCTGCATAACACGTTTGCTACCATACAGATCAGGCCTAAATTTACCACTTAATGCGGTAAACCAAAAGAAATCTAGAACGCCGAATGTAGCAAATCGTGTTGATGCATTTGTTATGCCACTGATTTTAGAAGAAATAACGAGCACCTAAATAAAAGCCAGTTAATGTTAAGTTAGCTTCTTCTATTTCAGTAAAGGCTGCTCGATATCCTAAATTCAAATCCACACCTTGCGGTAATCGAGTTCCAATTTCAGCACCCAACTGATAACCAGTTTCTGTTTTTGAATAATTTTGATTAGCGCTGTCTTTAACATTAATATCTATTTGGCCAACACCTATCATTGGAGCAAAATAGATATTGCCAAAATCATAGAGAACAAATAATTTAGCCTTAGCGTTAATAAAAAAAGCATCTCCATCAGAGCTTAAAGAGCCACTATTATCAATTTCACCAAATGTTCGATACTCTGCTTCAATACTAGTTTTTACCACTCGATGCGTATCAAATTCATAACCTGCGACAAGGTTGTAACCTAAATCACTTGATTCTTCTGCTGACTCACTTCCTACTTCAAGCTCAACATTATTAGCCATCGATAAATCAGCACCAATATAAAATTGATTACCAGATTCTTTAACGTGCTCATTAACATTAGCATAAGAAGATGCACTCAAAAGCATAAGAGAAGTAGCGATTAATCCTTTAAGCTTACTCATTTAGTATTACTCTCAATAAAAAGAATCATATTACCATAGCAAAATAGAATGCGGTAATGATTAATGCAAGCCTTTCAAAAGCGGCATAACGCCGCAATAACACGTGCGAACGACTGACTTACCAAACCAATTACACTTCAAACCACAAACGCCGAGTGTAATTAGCATCGTGTTGATTGCTTTGTTACACGATCTTTGTCAACGCTTCGCTTTAATTGGTAAAGAACTGATTTAACAATAATATTTAGAAACCAATTCTAAATTACAAAAGCTAAATTAGCGAACAAAAGAAACGTTCAACTACAAAAACTGCGAAACGAAGCAATCCTTTTTCTAGCACCATTTGTACGATTTGGTTTCAGAAAGTTTTGAGCTGATAAACCAAATATCATTGCCACAATTGGGATTGAAAATGCTGAGAGAAAAAGACTGATGCAGGCTAAAATGAGGCATAGCCAAAGAACAATTGAAGCGTAAATTAGCTTCTGAAACGCCTGAATTTGGGGCAATAATAGTTCAGTGCCGAACCTGATGAAACGAACACCAAAAAGCAACAAAGAAAAAGGAAATCCACCTTACTTTCACACCTAAAAAACTAACGGCTCAATCGCTGAACTGAGCCAAAAAACTGCTATCTTTAGTTCGTGTAACGCCTGCATAACACGTTTGCTACCATGCAGATTAAGCTCAAATTTACCACTTAATACGGTAAACTCAAAGAAACCTAGAATGCCGAGTGTAGCAAATCGTGTTGATGCATTTGTTATGCGTATTTAGATTTAGCTAATTGATATTTCTAAACTAATTTGATCATGAGCCTGACTAACATTTTTGAATTCATAACCTAACTTCACTAAGTTAATAGTTAAAATTTCTTTTAAAATCCCTTGCTCAACAGCCGAAAGTTTACAAAATTTCATTTCTGGTGTCTTTTTACCGTCAATAGTGATAATCGCAGAATTGAAAAAACCTTGATCTGCCAACGAGTATAATGTTTTAGATAAGTACTCTTCCACTTCGTAATAAACAAAACAAGTATGATCCTCCATCATAAATAGGTTTATCAATGCATTGGTTACATTTAAGCTATGTTCTCTTAGCTCAGATGCTAACCTTAGAGCGCTAGTATTCATTCTTCTTCCTAATTTGAACTTGCGCATAACGCCTGCATAACACGTTTGCTACTATGCAGATTAAGCCTAAATTTACCACTTAATACGGTAAATCTAAAGAAACCTAGAATGCCGAATGTAGCAAATCGTGTTGATGCATTTGTTATGCGCGCTTACTTAAGTAAACCCTTACAAACCCAAACTCTTCGTCCTTTTCTTCCCTATCAATTGTCCAACCATTTTTTAGGTAAAACTCAATGGCTTGTTCATTACCTTTGAAAGTTTCAAGGCGATAAGTTTGATGACCTAATAATGTCATTTCATTTTCAACATATTTGAGAAGGTTAGATCCTAGACCGGAACGTTGAACTTGAGGAGAAACCATTAAAATATGCACGAAATCATTTTCAAATGCACAATAACCTTGAATTTGGTTATTCAATTCAACTACAACACAGTTCGACAGTTGTTTTTCAACTTCTTTATCTGACTCACCGCTGTTAAGAAACCAATCAACACCCTCATCACCTAAGAAAGAACGATAACAAGTATTAATCGTGTCTCTAGCCAATTCTTGAATTAACGTTAAATCAGACACCTGAGCTTTTCTAATATTTACCATATAACCTTTCCTTTTTTAGCGCATAACGCCTGCATAACACGTTTACTACCAAGCAATTATACTTAAAATTGACGCCTTAAAACGAGAAACACTCGGCAAACTGAGATTGCCGAGTGTAGTAAATCGTGTTGATGCATTTGTTATGTTTTATTTAACTCGTCATTGAAACGTTTAAATAATGGCTTTAATTGTCGACGAATTGATTCACTTTCCATTTTATTAGCAGCTCTTATACCGTAAGTTATAAAATTTCTTTTACCTAAATGGGTATACCTACTATATAATTTACGCTTAAACAATTCCCTTTCTGGTAATCCTTTTTCATAACGAATTGAATTATATTTAATCATCGTCTTTTTCGCTAACCGGATCCCTCGACGCATTCTTTCTGAATACCTAGCCAAAGAAGATGAACGAATAAACATATCCTCTCCGTCAAACATAAAACCTAAATATTGTAAGTGGCTATCAGCTTTCAATTTATCACCAACACGTGTAAATGTTCGGATTTCTGTTTTTTTCTGATTAACCGACAGTTTTAAGCCTTTAATTTGATTCACAGCAAATTGTTCAACTTTTGATCTAACCTCAGTTGGAACAATAAATAGCATATCATCACAATAACGAAAATATTTTCCATTATGTTCGTCAACGAATTGCTTCATTTTTAGATCAAATTCGAACATATATATATTCGACAACATTGCACTTAATGGTGTTCCTTGAGGAATACCAAATTTGAAAGGATTCGTTTCAATAAGCTTATTAGCCCTGACTTGCTCGCGAAACTCTTGAGGT
This sequence comes from Aliivibrio friggae, assembly GCF_057368515.1. Classification (NCBI taxonomy): domain Bacteria; kingdom Pseudomonadati; phylum Pseudomonadota; class Gammaproteobacteria; order Vibrionales; family Vibrionaceae; genus Aliivibrio; species Aliivibrio friggae. The sequence continues at coordinate 1,070,050 of NZ_CM170649.1, read as the reverse complement.
TCGCACACTCTACGCTTGCCATGATTATGATAATTTAGCGATATTCCCAATAGCTTATACAAATCAACTTTCTTTACATGAGCATGCTTAGTAATTGATTTAAAGACATTATAGTGATCTTTTGGAAGCTTTTGTACTTGAAGTAAGCTACACCATTCATTTTTTAAAACTTCATGGTCTAACGTATCAAAGAATTTAGTGACATCTAAAGCAACAGCACTACATTCACCTACTTTTTTCACCTCATTAAAAGCATCTAATGCAAAATCAATATTACTTTTTCCAAGTGAACGAAAAGCTAAAATAGAATCACTTAATCCATGTTCTTTGAGCTTACCTTCATAATAATGAGTTAATATTTTTGAATAGTATGAATATATATGGCTATCAAGGTGTGCAGGATAAGAAATTGGACGGAGCTTAGGAGGTAAAGCGATTACTTTTTTACTAATTGGGTCTTTGCCAATTTTATTAATTTCAATTACATAATGAATTAACGGATAAAATGCATGTTTAGATACAGCATCAGGATCCGTCACAATTTTCGGTGCTTTTTTTATATTAATCGGAAGGTCAAAGTGTAGATAAGTTCGCGGGCGGAACCAATCTGTAGTTAGAATGTTCATTTTTACTCCAAGAGCAAAACCGAGGAAGCTAGAACAGCGGCAATTCTAAACGCATCCTCGGATTAACTGGCCATTACAGCCGTCAAAAGCCGCGTCATGTTAAATATAAATTATGCTATCACTATAACAATAACTCTGGAGGCATCTATGAAGACACTTATCCATGTATTGCTGTCATTCTGCTCAATAAGCTTATTGAGTAGGTTTGACAGCCTGTTCAGCACCTTTTAATCAATTATGAAATAATTATTAAAAGCCAAAATATAATACACCATATTATTTGTAGATCAATGATTTATCGGTACTATTTTGAATTAAAACATAACGCCTGCATAACACGTTTGCTACGATACAGGCTTAGCTGAATTTTACTGCCTTAATTACTGAAACTAAAGACAAACTGACAACGCCGAGTGTAGCAAATCGTGTTGATGCATTTGTTACACGATCTTTGTCAACGCTTCGCTTTAATTGGTAAAAAACTGATTTACCAATAATATTTAGAAGGCAATTCTAAATTACAAAAGCTAAATTAGCGAACAAAAGAAACGTTCAACTACAAAAACTGCGAAACGAAGCAATCCTTTTTCTAGCACCATTTGTACGATTTGGTTTCAGCAAGTTTTGAGCTGATAAACCAAATATCATTGCCACAATTGGGATTGAAAATGCTACGAGCAAAGCACGGATGCAGAATAAAATGAGGCAACACCAAAGAACCATTGAAGCGTAAAAATGCCTCTGAAACGCATGAACTTAGACCGAAAATAGTTAATTGCCGAACCTGATGAAATGAAAACTAAAAGGCAACAAAGATGAAGGAAAACCGCCCAACTTTCACATCTAAAAATCGAACGGTTCTATCGCTGAACTGAGCAAAAAAAACTGCAATCTTTAGTTCGTGTAACGCCGCAATAACACGTGCTGAACGCCTTAATTACCAAACCAATTATACTCTAAACCACGAATGCCGAGTGTAATAAGCATCGTGTTGATTGCTTTGTTATACCGTTTCTAACAACGTACCCAATACCTTGCTAATGGATTCGGAAAGACCTTACCCATTACGATATCTTCAAATTTACCACCGTTACTTTCTATGATTTTTCGTGAAGCTATATTGTCTTCGTCAGCAGTTAATAGCACTCGATTAAGCCCAAGTTCTTTAGCTTTAGTTAAAGCCAATTTGAGTATCGATTTTCCATAACCATTTCTACGAAATGACGGTGCTATATCATAACCAATATGACCAGCTTCCAGTGCTAGAAACTCATTATTTATATTGTGACGAATACGAACCACGCCCAAAATAGACTGATTATCATTAATTAGCCAAAAGTGGCTGCATGGGACATAACCTTCACGTAAGTTAATCCCGTTACTTTCATCAATTAAACTTTGAATATACGAAGAAAAATCCTCTTTTCCCAATAAGTAAGATTCAATATTACCACTGTCGTTGGCTGCATAATCCTCGAAAAAACCAAAGAATGCTGACTTCAATTCCAGTGATGGTACAACTAATTCCATGTCAATTTCTCCTTTTAACGGTATAACGCCGCAATAACACGTTTATTACTACGACGACTCAGCTGAATTTTAACGCCTTAAACACCGAAACCAAAGACAAACCTACAACGCCGAATGTAATAAATCGTGTTGATTGCTTTGTTATGTGCGTTTATCTATTGACCACTAAGCAAATCTCTTACAGTTTTCGAATCACTTACTTTCCAACGCTTAATCAGTTTTAGGTTAGTTGATGCGTAATATTTAACTTCCATTCGATATGAATCGCGATATACCCTTTTATTAAAAATCGTTTTCAAATAAGTCGTATAATCAACCGCCAATTCAAATGAATCTAAATAAATTAATTTCTTACGTAAACGTCCATTAGGAGATACACTCAAACACACCTCTGTTTCAGGAGAGTCTTCCCAATGAAGCGATTGCAAATTTTTAGGCAAATATTGATTTTTCACCCAAATTTCAATTGTCGAATAACTTGAATCTTCCATATCAATCACTTAATTAATCATCCTTAATTTTATCGTTCTCTTTTAAGCACATAACGCTGGCATAACACGTTTATTACTATGCAAACCAACCTGAATTAACCGCCTTAATCACAAAACTAAAGGCAAACCCAGAACGCCGAATGTAATAAATCGTGTTGATGCGATTGTTGTGCGTGCTTACTTTCGGCTTGGCCAACTTGGTAAAGAACTGCCCTGCCAAGATTTTCTAAGCCCTGATTCTAATTTACGAATAGTAATTAAGCGAACAAAATGTTCTAAAATTGCGAGATGAAGTGAATGGAAAACCAATACACTTTTTACTCCATTTGAACGACTTGGTTTCAGCATGTTTGGAACTGATAAACCAAATATCCTCGCCACAATTGGGATTGGAAATGCTGCGAGAAAAACACTGATGCTGACTAAAATGAGGCATAACCAAAGAACAATTGAAGCGTAAAATAGCTTCTGAAACGCCTGAACTTAGGAAAATAAGGGCTAATTTGCCGAACCTGACGATACGAAAGCAAAAAGGCAACAAAGAAGAAATTCACGCTTACTAAGCCAAAACTACGAAAGCCGCGATCCTTTTGATGAACCGTACAAAAAATTTCGGACTCAGTACGCACAACGCCTGCATAACACGTTTGCTACTATACAGACATAGCTGAATTTTAACGCCTTAATCACTGAAACTAAAGGCAAACTGACAACGCCGAATGTAGCAAATCGTGTTGATGCATTTGTTATGTGTGTTCTTATAAGCCAAATTTTCCCTCTCAAAGGGAGCGCTGTAATACTAAAAAGTAGATTACCCAAATAAACCGACTCACAGAAATATTATGAATATCTAGAGATTATTTAAAGATAACCTCAGAAAAATGTGGATTATCAACTAAAACTTCCAGTTTAGAGATACCATCTAATTCAACTAGAATTTCAGTTTCATTAGTATTGAGTTTGATACATTCATTCTTGCTTTCATTACGTGATGTATCAAGAGCAACGCCTTTGATAGACTCACCCACTTTCATCGTTAACCTAACTGGATATCGGTATAAGCAGACGATTTCAATATAATCATATTCATTGCAACTTATCATAAGATTTACCTTTGAAAATGGATTACTTACTTTAAGCCTGAATACTGGTTATTGCAATAATCTCAAAAAAACACATAACGCCTGCATAACACGTTTGCTACTATACAATTATACTTAATATTGACACCTTAAAACGAGAAACACCCGACAACCTAAGATGCCGAGTGTAGTAAATCGTGTTGATGCATTTGTTATACGATTTGAGTGATTAGTAAAAGAACATTAAATATTACCATTTCGCAGAGAAACCAATTCTTTTTAATCTCATTTCAATTAGAGCATTTTCCACAAAATTCTCCGAATTTACGTAAAGATGGTCTTTATATTCAAAAACCATTTTAAGAAGATGTTCTAACATTTCCTTTTCTATACTTAATTTATATTTTAAATTTTTAATTTTTCCAAAATATTGAAATAATAAAAAAATCGAGCCTAGAGCCGATAGCCCAGTAATTAAGCAAATAAAGATAAAAGCCCAAAACGCTAACTTTTGACTAAAAAAAGGTTGGGTCCATAACATAAAGCCAAAACCAATTGATGCATAAACACCAATGAAAAGTAGAATAGCCATAGAGCGAATATTGGTGATTTTGGTATTCAGCTCTTCTATCGTAGATGAGACATTTTCTGCCATTTGTACCAAGCTTTCTAATTCATTGTGGCTATTGCTATCTATCATATTATTTTTCCATACTCGATTGTAATACTGCTAAATTTTCAACAAACAATCTTAGATAATTGCGTTGTTTTGTCACGCTGTCAATCTGTGAGCTGATTTTTTCACCATTCCACTCAAAAGTTTCAGGCTGAGCACAAACTGGGACACAAAGAACTTTAATATTATCTTTCCCCACTGCATTGTATAGACTTTCAATTGCTTTTGAAAATGGTCCATCGCATTCTGGATGATAATATTGCTTAGCCTCATCTAGTGATGATTCAAACAAATCGATCTTACTAACTGCAATCACTAACCATTTTGGGCCTCTGCCATTACGAATTGCAAGTTTGACATTATTTAATAACTCTTCAAATTCACGTAGCTCAAGCTGTAAATTATGATCACGAACCTTACCAACAGTATCAATTTTTTTTGTCGATACCATAGAGTTTTTAATTGATTCATCTCTAATTGCCGTATAACCCCAATCAACAACATGGATAATACCGTCTAAATATTCACTTTTATTTAATGCTAAATCTATTGCTTTTGCTCTCTCTGCGTTATCTTGGCCAGGTATCACTGATACAATTTTTGTCCAATCCCCCATTGTGATTGGCTTTATTTCTACGTCCTTACTTGTGTCAGGTAAAACCCAGTCAAGGCTATTAGCTTCACCATGATAATGTGAAGCTAATACACTTTTACCGGCTCCACCTCTACCTGTAACTATAATATCTGCATTTCCCTTCCCAATCTTCACTAACGCCTTAATCCAATACTCTTGAATTGAATGCCTATATTTATAAGCATAAGTTACTGGTTTTGCTAATGTAGGTACTAAATCTGTCCAACTGTCACTGCTCATTTTTTGTTCCTTTTATAATTTTTATTTATATTTTACAAATTAAGAATCGTATAACGCCGCAATAACACGTGCTGAACACCTTAATTACCAAACCAATTATACTCTAAACCACGAATGCCGAGTGTAATAAGCATCGTGTTGATTGCTTTGTTATGCGATACCTACAGTTTGTACCGGAACCCAACCTTTCTCGCCACGATTATTTACTACAAGAAACCATTCATTTAGCTCAGATAAAACCGTTAACGATTCACTCATTTTAGTATCTAGTTCAAAAGCGTTGTAATTACATTTGGCTATTCCTTTAGTTTTACATTGAGCCATTTCAATATAATCAACCGGTGCCCAACCTTCATTTCCATCGGTAGTTATAGTTCTGATCCAACCAATAAATTCAGTATCAAGATGACCGAGAATTAAAGACTCACCTTTGTTAAACGAAATTGGATTTGGATACTCTGATTTATGAGCTTCCTTAACTACAACTTCCATAATATTTCCTTATGTCTTCTATTCGCATAACGCCGCAATAACACGTTTATTACTACGACGACTTAGCTGAATTTTACCGCCTTAAACACCGAAACCAAAGACAAACCTACAACGCCGAATGTAATAAATCGTGTTGATTGCTTTGTTATATTGCCTATTGATAAACGACATGAAATCGTTCCAATACAAGAACCATGTCCTCACTAGGCTTAATATTTAACTCTGAACATTCAGCAGCAAAGAAACACCAATGAGCTTCACGCCACCATTTTAATGAGCGGTCGCCCTCGCCTTCTGCATGAGCAAACTCAGCCGTAACTTCGTTATATTTACACGTTTCAACTGAGTCAATTTCAATGATACAAATTGGTTTCCCATTCCAATCAACGACTACTTGTAAATGACCAACGGTTGGCATTGGTTCCTCTCCAGATTCATACCAAATATTTAAACTACAAGTTGCTGTCTTTTGACCAATCAGGATTAATTCTGCGCATAAATTGGCATTATGCTCATCAGCACAGAAATAGTCTGAACTGAATAATTGATACTTTTCACGTTCAATTTCAGAAAGTGAGCTTAGATACTGATTTAAGTAGACTTGAGACTGTTCTTCCATGAAATCCTCTTAACTATTTTCGCAATATAACGCCTGCATAACACGTTTGCTACCATGCAAATTAAGCCTAAATTTACCACTTAATGCGGTAAACTCAAAGAAGCCTAGAATGCCGAATGTAGCAAATCGTGTTGATGCATTTGTTATGTTTTGGAGACGTAGCCCACCAAAAATGCCAAAGCCGCTGCAACAACTAATTTACCCCACTCATTGTTCATTTTTACAACAGAATCAAGTAATTTTGACTTATGCCGAATATCTTTAATTGTTAACCAAGCAAGCTTGGAGCTCTCAATCACGCTGGGCTTACAACCCAAACCATAAATACTCGTACACCTTATGTACATGAGGAAAGTTTTAACACAACTTAGAATTAGTTTTTCAGTAATATCATCTGGATGTAACGAGTGATATAAAACAATATTTTTTTCAGTACGACTATGTAACTCTGACTTATATGGGTACATCATTACAGAGATCGCACCATTTGCCGACTGAGAAAAAACTAAACAAGCTCCACTTTCATCATAGTGTTTGATCGACTTCTTGATTTCACTTTGTTCTGTAACTTCGGTTTTTCTCTCAATAACCCCAATAGGGTTGAAACATGAAGTTAATTGTACGGTTTCATAATTTTCCGTAGTCGAGCCTTGTTTACAAAACAAACGAAACGGATACTTAGACTCCTTCAACTGTTCAATAAACATCGAACAAGTATCATTAATTTTTGGCTTAGCTGAAAACCTCCAGTTCAATCGCCTTCTTCGCAATTCAAAAGTTCGACTAGCTAACCTTTTACTTTCTTTATCTATTGTTTTTCGCATTTACTACCTTAAAAACATAACGCCTGCATAACACGTTTGCTACTATGCAAGCCAAGCTGAATTTTAACGCCTTAATCACTGAAACTAAAGGCAAACTGACAACGCCGAGTGTAGCAAATCGTGTTGATGCATTTGTTAACTGAATTTCTCCATCACGTAATTAACAAGCTTTTCACCGCGAACTTCAATAGTTTGCTCATTAACCACCTTAAAGCCAAAATGCTCATAAAATGGTTTAGCTGTAATGCTTACTTCAGAATAAAAACGAGTAATGTTTAGGGCTTTTCCTTTGGACATTACATGATCCATTAAAGCACGACCTACGCCTTTACCTTGAAATTCATGATGGCAAAAGAAATGATCAATTAGCCCACTACTTTGCAAATCAGTATACCCAACAATTACACCATCAATTTCTGCGACAAATGGGTTTATCGTTTTCATTTTCGTTTGCCAAACTGAAAAATCAAATGATTCTGGTGCCCATGCTTCAACTTGTGATTGAGAATAGTCACGAGCATTGATAATTCGAATAGTATTAAGAAAGATGTACCAGAGAGCTTCTGCATCATTTTCAGTGTAATGTCTTATTAAAACCATAGAACCTCACTTGAATTCAGTTAACGCCTGCATAACACGTTTGCTACTATGCAATTATACTTAATATTAACGCCTTAAAACGAGAAACACTCGGCAAACTGAGATTGCCGAGTGTAGTAAATCGTGTTGATGCATTTGTTAGGTGTAAGCCACCTATTGAGTCGTCCATTTATTCTTTATTATCTGCTCATAGTTATAATCTATATTTAATTCTTCATTTTTATTACCATCCAAGGCTACCGATTTTATATGTTTCAAACAGCACACTGAAAGTGTTTCATTTTTATACAAGTATTCAACATCAATCATAGAATATGAAAATCTAATTATTTTACTGACATCACTTTCAGGCACAAGAACCTTTATAAACGTTCCTTCAGATGTTCTAAAGACCATGTATTTAAGAAAGGTTTCAGAACGAGATAAGCTCTTTGGGTCAGGTAAAATTCTTTTTGCAGAGTTGATTCCAATTACAAAACCTCGTACTGAAGATCTTTTTGACGCTGTATTTTTAAGGTATTCATAGTTTGTAATATTTATAGTTCTCATTTCTTCTATACGAGCGGAAACCAACGCTTTTTCAGCAACTGTAGAAGTTTTTTTATTGGCTAACCAACAACTGTGTACTGGCCATGGAACGACTAAATCATCAAAAAGAACACAACCACCATTTGTATTTCGATGAAAAAATACAGATTTTCCACACCACCAACATTTAGTATAAAAAGTAACACTCTCATTGCGAATCCAAACATATGATTCTGCTTTTGTAAGATCTAATGTTTTCTTAACTTCGATATGATTTGTGACACTAGGCTTAAAAAAAACAGTTCTACCATGTGGATTTACACGTTCAGGGTAATTAATATGAAAACAGTTTTGACACCCGCAAGTTCTATTATGAACCATGATTTACCTTTATTATCAATCAAATGAAACCTAAAACACTTACAGAACAAACTAAAAGATAATCAATTTATTTGCAATTATCCCGAAATGTTTTTAGCTTTTATAGATATGTTTCACGACATTTTAGACACCTAACGCTGGCATAACACGTTTATTACTATGTAAACCAACCTGAATTTTACCACCTTAATCACTAAACCCAAGACAAACCCAGAACGCCGAGTGTAATAAATCGTGTTGATGCGATTGTTGTGCGGACTTACTTTCGGCTTGGCCAACTTGGTAAAGAACTGCCCTGCCAAGATTTTCTAAGCCTAGATTCTAATTTACCGATGCCAATTAAGCGAACAAAATGTTCTTAAATTGCGAGATGAAGTAAATGGAAAACAGATACATTTTTTACGCCATTTGAACGGCTTGGTTTCAACAGATTTGGAACTGATAAACAAAATATCCTTTCCACAACTGGGATTGAAAATGCTGAGAAGAAAACACGGATGCAAACTAAAATGAGGCAACACCAAAGAACCATTGAAGCGTAAAATAGCCTCCGAAACGCATGAACTTAGGCCGACAATGCTTAATTGCCGAACCTGATAACACGAAAACCAAAAGGCAACAAAGAAGAAAGGAACGCTTACTAAGCCGAAACTACGAAAGCCGCGATCCTATTGATGAACCGTGCAAAAAATTTCGGACTCAGTACGCACAACGCTTGCATAACATGTTTGCTACAATACAGACTTAGCTGAATTTTAACGCCTTAATCACTGAAACTAAAGGCAAACTGACAACGCCGAATGTAGCAAATCGTGTTGATGCATTTGTTATATTGCCTATTGATACACGACATGAAATCGTTCCAATACAAGAACCATGTCCTCACTAGGCTCAATATTTAACTCTAAACATTCAGCACCAAAGAAACGCCAATGAGCTTCACGCCACCATTTTAATGAACGGTCGCCCTCGCCTTCTGCATGAGCGAACTCAGCCGTAACTTCGTTATATTTACACATTTCAACTGAATCAATTTCAATGATACAAATTGGTTTTCCATTCCAATCAACAACCACTTGTAAATGACCAACGGTTGGCATTGGTTCTTCACCAGATTCATACCAAACATTTAAGCTACAAGTTGCTGTCTTTTGACCAATTCGGATTAATTCTGCGCATAAATTGGCATTATGCTCATCAGCACAGAAATAGTCTGAACTGAATGATTGATACTTGTTACGCTCAATTTCAGAAAGTGAGCTTAGATACTGATCCAAGTAGATTTGAGACTGTTCTTCCATGAAATCCTCTTAACTATTTTCGCAATATAACGCCTGCATAACACGTTTGCTACCATACAGATTAAGCTGAATTTTACTGCCTTAATCACTGAAACTAAAGACAAACTGACAACGCCGAGTGTAGCAAATCGTGTTGATGCATTTGTTACACGATCTTTGTCAACGCTTCTATTAACTTGGTAAAGAATTGATTTACCAAGATTTACTGTAAACTAAGTTTAATTAGACTGACTCAATTAAGCGAGCAAAATGTCATTTCAACGGCAATAACTGTGAAACGAAACAATCCCTTTTTCTTACGCCATTTGTACGATCTGGTTTCAACAAGTTTTCAGCTTATAAACCAAATATCCTAACCACAATTGGGATTGAAAATGCTACGAGCAAAGCACGAATGCAGGATAAAATGAGGCAACACCAAAGAACAATTGAAGCGTGAATTGGTTTCTGAAATCCATGAACTTTTGGCAATAATGGTTAATTGCCGAACCTGATGAAATGGACATTAAAAGGCAACAAAGAAAAAGGAAATCCACCCTACTTTCACGCCTAAAAAACTAACGGATCAATCACTGGACTGAGCCAAAAAACTGCAATCTTTAGTTCGTGTAACGCTTGCATAACACGTGCTGACGATCAATTTTCCAAACCAATTACACTTCAAACCAAAAACGCCGAATGTAATAAGCATCGTGTTGATGTGATTGTTGTGCGTGCTTACTTTCGGCTTGGCTAACTTGGTAAAGAACTGCCTCGCCAAGATTTTCTAAGCCCTGATTTTAATTTACCAATGGCAATTAAGCGAACAAAATGTTCTTAAAATGCGAGATAAAGTAAATGGAAAACAGATACATTTCTTACACCATTTGAACGACTTGGTTTCAGCAGATTTGGAGCTGATAAACCAAATATCCTAACCATAATTGGGATTGAAAATGCCACGAGGAAAAAACTGATGCAAACTAAAATGAGGCATAACCAAAGAACAATTGAAGCGTAAAATAGTCACTGAAACGCTTGAACTTAGGAAAATAAGGGCTAATTTGCCGAACCTGATGATACGAAAACCAAAAGGCAACAAAAAAGAAATTTACGCTTACTAAGCCGAAACTACAAAAGCCACGATCCTTTTGATGAACCGTGCAAAAAATTTCGGACTCAGTACGCACAACGCCTGCATAACACGTTTGCTACGATACAGGCCAAGCTGAATTTTACTGCCTTAATCACTGAAACTAAAGACAAACCGACAACGCCGAGTGTAGCAAATCGTGTTGATGCGATTGTTAAATGTGACTCAACGAAGCCTGAAAACTAAACGCAACATGTCCTTGTACTGAATTCCATTCTCAAATATCTCATCATCATAATTGTCGAGGAAGAAATCCTTTAAAATGGAATCGACTCTGAAATCGTGACGTTGATAAAACGATAATTGATACCCAAAACTACCAGTCCCAAGCTCAACTTTACTATAACCAATCGTAGTTAATTCTTTTAATACAAATTGGAGTAGTTTTGAACCAATACCTTTTTACTGATATTCAGGATCTATTGCTATATTAAAAATTTCAGAAGTAGAAATATTCAATGACTTACTAACGCAAGCACCAATAATTTCATCACCATCAAACGCACCAAAACAAGCTGAATCCGCTAAGTATTTTTTGATAGCAATTTCAGACGGATCAGCTTCAAGCAATAACGTCATTGGCACTAATTCAGATGATATTTTTTTAAATTCAATCAAGCCACCTTCCTCTTAGAGCCCAAGAAACATTTAACGCCTGCATAACACGTTTGCTACGATACAGACTTAGCTGAATTTTAACGCCTTAATCACTGAAACTAAAGGCAAACCGACAATGCCGAATGTAGCAAATCGTGTTGATGCATTTGTTATGCGCTATCTCAAATTAGCCTAGTTAACTGTCAACTGTTGAAGAGATACCATTTTTTCTTCGCTGTGCTTCAATAATTCCAACTCTTTAAAACCCATTTTTTTATGGAATAACAGAGATGATTTATTTGGTGGCATAACGTCAATTTCAGCAAATACGCAAAGGATTGAATTATCAATGGCTGAATCTAAAGCATATTGATATAACTTTGATGCTATGCCTTTTCCTTGGGATTTTTCCGAAATTACAATTCTATCGATGTATAAAAATGAACCATAATTTTCATTGAACCATTGATAATTAATACTTTCATATTCTACATTTTCAATTAGTGCAATCAGAAAACCAACAACTTTGTTCTCGTCTTCAATTACAACTGACAATGCTGATATTTCAATTAGCCTCAATAACTTACTTTTATCCATCGGACTTAATACGTCTACGAACGTCTCGTTTAATTCTAAAATCGTATCAATGTCTTTACTTAAAATTTCTCTAATTATCATCATTATCCTTTTTGCGCATAACGCCTGCATAACACGTTTGCTACGATACAGACTTACCTGAATTTTACTGCCTTAATCACTGAAACTAAAGGCAAACTGACAACGCCGAATGTAGCAAATCGTGTTGATGCATTTGTTATGTGTGAACCTCAATTTTTTTCTTTGCCGGAACAAACTTATAAAAATAAAGGTAACTTAAAAAGACTAAAACAAAAGAAAGTAAATTTGTTGCTATCAGAGTCAAGATTAATTCTTGGTCGTTAACATTAAAAGCAGCTTCTATGTACCATAAATATTCTAAACCTAACAACAGTAACAAATATCCAAACGTAATAAGAATCCACGGAGCCTTACCTGGCTTTAAATAAATCAAAGATATCAATATCCAAAAAAGAGCACCAAAAATACTTGAGACAACGTATGGTAATAAATCATAAATATATTTTACAGTTCCCAATAAATAATCCTGAAGTAAATATAAAACTACAGAAAGTAAGCTCAACGATAAAGATAAGTACGAGCCAGACCAAAATAGCTCTTCCGATACAACCTCTTTTAGAGCAATTTTAGCCCCACTTGGTGATAATACCGCAAGCATAAATAGTGCTACTAGCATGATAAACAACCAAGTAAATGAAACACCTGTAATTGACATTATTTTTCACCATTCAAACACATAACGCCTGCATAACACGTTTACTACTATGCAGATTAAGTTGAATTTTACCGCCATAAACACAAAAACCAAAGACAAACCTACAATGCCGAATGTAGTAAATCGTGTTGATGCATTTGTTATGTGTTTGAACTTAAAGTAAATTCCATTTCTATTAACCCATTAACTTCCACGGTTTGTGTAACCCCTTTTTCTTTATATAACTTGATTGCTGGATTTTCGCTGAACACACGAAGAAGTAACTTTTTTGATTGATGCTGTCTAGCGTGATTTATAATCATATCGAGACTTTTCGCACCGATACCCTTCCCGTGAAATTCTGGGCTTAGCTGTAAATCTCGCAGAAAAGTGGTCGATTCGTTATAGCTAAAACGAACAATACCAACTCGATGATTATCCACGAATATTTCAAAGTTATCCAAGATAGCCCAATTGTTGATAAACAGATTGCTGTCCCAAATGATATTCCGAGTTAAATAATAATTAGCCATATTTGTTTGAGTTAGTGACTCAGCATATTTTAGCTCAGAAGCTCTTTTAAACTGAATATCCATACTTACCCCTTGGGAACACATAACGCCTGCATAACACGTTTGCTACCATGCAGATTAAGCTTAAATTTACCACTTAATGCGGTAAACCCAAAGAAATCTAGAATGCCGAATGTAGCAAATCGTGTTGATGCATTTGTTATGTGTTTTTATTTTTAAGACGATACATCATTCGACCAAATTTAAAATGAGATAGTGATGCATAGATAAATAATAAAATTTGAGCAATACCTAATGCTGTACTTGGTACTAAAAGAACAAGTACATACAGTACAACACTAATTGTAGCCATAAAAATGGTAATACTCATAAACCAATCAAGGCTTAGTTCATTAATATTACCTTTATATTCCTTTGCTGCACTTCGTACATTAATAATTGAACTGGAATAGATCATTGCACTTGCTACAGCCCAATCACTAGTAACAAGTAAGTCCCCCCAATTCCCAGTAAAACCCTTAACAAGAATTAGAGCAATGAATGGTAATATTATAAAAACATATGGGATTGCTGCATATCTAATCTCTTCTAAAGAATTCATTTTGTTCACCGCTGCATTTTATTATGTCTTTAACCCTATTTACCCTCGCGTTCTTTATACAAGTTTCCCCTTTAACCTTCCAAAGTTCATATGTTGAATCAACTAAAAGACTATCTTTTACCTCAATGTTTTGAGCGCCATTTTGGTACTCCTCTAACCATTTTGCATGCTTTATAGGAGCATTATAAATCAATCTTGTATTGGTATTTTGAAAGCGCCATTTAAGATGACCTTTAAAGCAAGGCCTAATCACATTAACAATTTCATCACCATCATGCTGCCCCATATAATTAGAAAACATCTCACGTGGTCGTTTAGTCAAACGAAAACCAGTATCAATGCTTATAACATTATCAGGAATGCTTAGATCTTCTGTAATAGTTAATTTCTCATCAGGTTCAATCATTCGATTTGCTTCGGATAATTTGTCCATAGCTAAAGCTATATCAAGCTCACAAAGTGTCGGTTCAATACGTTCTTTAAATTTACCACTAGCATTTACTTTATTAGCTAATTTTTCGTTATGCGCATCAGTGATTGTTACCAGTTCATCATAAGAATTTACGCTACCAGTTAGATCATTCATTAAATCATTTGGACTAGTTAATAAGTCGAATAATTTTAAAAACTTTAATTTAATTGAGCCACTAGTTATCTCCTCAAGCTCAATAGAGAACTCTAGATCATGACCAATAGCATTTGCAATTGCATTACCAAAAGCTTCATATGCTTCTATATAGTGACCCATTGCATATAAAATATCTGCAACATTTTTTCGGTGTGGATTGTATTCAAAATGGAATTCAAGAGAAGAGTTTTTCATTGCAACCTAAGCCTATATATTTTTTGGCTAATCATACACTTAGTTTAATATTATGGATAGTTAAGAAAAACACATAACGCCTGCATAACACGTTTGCTACGATACAGACCTAATTGAATTTTACTGCCTTAATCACTGAAACTAAAGGCAAACTGACAACGCCGAGTGTAGCAAATCGTGTTGATGCATTTGTTAACCGTTACCTGCGTTAAACCACAAAAACTTATCAAATACTCGTTCTCGAAACCAACGATTCGATGTTAATTTGATAATTGCTAAGTCATCATATTCTTCTGCTTGTGAATACTTTTTAACCTTGTATAAATCCAGTAAAGCATCTTTAATATCAGGTTCAGCAAGAGAAAAAGCATCTAACCACGCAGCATAATAAGAACTATAATCACCGATAACAATGCTATAATTTTTACTCTTTAACCAATTATAAGCACGACTGTCATATATTATTATTGGACTTTTATACTTCAGCCAAAGAAATTTTGATGCTGCTGAAATAGCATTTTTACCATAAATAGCCATTAGTGACTTAGCCAATTGATTAACAGCATCGATGGCTTCGATTTCACTATTAGGCTTTAATATTTTTTCAACTTCATCTAAGGCACTCTCGAAACGAGTACATTCATCAATATATTTAAAATTGCGAGTTACTTTGTAATATTTGGCTGCATCATGTAAACCTTCAATTCTGATTGATTTATCTTGATTGCATAGTCGCTCAATGAAGCGCTCATCCCAATAGACCCAATCATTTAGATACAACAATGAAAAATAATGGACATTATCCATACTATTTATTCCTTCAATGAGACGGTTAACGCCTGCATAACACGTTTGCTAACATGTAGATCAAGTTCAATTTACCACTTAATACGAGAAACCCAAAGAAACCTATGATGCCGAGTGTAGCAAATCGTGTTGATGCATTTGTTATAACGCATCTTACAGAATCAGATTGTAGTTATTATCAAATTTAATTTCATCAAAGTCCTTAAAATAATTACTTAAAAGTAGCATATTATAATCAACCCTTCTTATAACCGTCATAGGATGTCCAGAAATCATAGAGCCAAAACCGGGAGATGCGTATTCATTGCCAGTATTGGTTATAACATTTGTATTATACCCCTTACTACGCAATGTCTTTCTTTGTTCTAAAGTAAAAAGTTGTACACCTTCACGCTGCTTAAGGTGCTCGATTGTTTGAGGATAATAGCGTTCTATTTTTTCAAAAATTTCCACATCGACCCAAGGTTCATATGTACCTGACTCATTAGAATGTGGCTGAATATCCAACAGCACAAATTCATTTTCAGTAACCATTGCAAAAAGCAGATGATTTGTACGATTAACAAAAAATTTATTACCATCAGTTTCAGGGATATGAAAATGAAAAATCCCCCATTCTGAAAGCATAGGATCATTGAGCCGCCCTTGTTCAACATCGAATACCAATCGGCTTAAATGAGGAATAACACTTTGACCAAATTTAAACTTATTATAAAGCCGCTCAAGACCAAGATCATGACCTCTTGTATCGAAGTTATCATAAACAACAACTGTTCTTTTAGCTGGTAAAACAAGTCGTTCAAGCACAAAATAAAAATAAATAGCTAATTCGTTTAGATGATAATTGGTACCTAATTTGTACTTGGAATCTCTACGGTCTAGTTTCTCTAACTTTTCGAAAGTGACTTGTTTCTGGCAACCTAATTTTTTCAATTCATTTCTTATTAATCTTTCAAATTGTTGATATTTATCCACTTGACCTCCTGCGTTATAACGCCCGCATAACACGTTTGCTACCATGCAAACTAAGCTGAATTTACCACTTAACACGGTAAACTCAAAGAAATCTAGAATGCCGAATGTAGCAAATCGTGTTGATGCATTTGTTATAACGCAGTTCTCAATTTAGACCAATGACTCAGCCAACCTTTCGACGTTACACGGTCACTGAAGATTTCTAAAGAACGCTTCGGGTTATGTGTAACTTGCAAATTAAACAACGATTCAAAGCCAAAAGCAGAAATACATTCATATTTACCATTTCCTAATTTTCGTATGGCTATCGCTGTTTCTTTTTCTGGCCAATAACTCATTGCGTCGATAATACTTAAATACGGTTTATCACCATTTCTTTTGTGCATGATTGCTTGATTACGCACTTCCCAGTTCAATTCTGGCATCAATACAGAAAGCTGAAATTCAATTAATTTGTAGTTTTCAGGATTAGATTCAGTTTCATCGAAATAAATAACGTCAACATCATTCAAAGGCGTTGATACTGATTTTTGATGCAAATGATCCCACACCAAATTTCGGACGAAACCAGCGGCTAAATAGCAATGAGGTAAATTGAGTTGTCGAACACAATCAAGAGCCTTAACCCTCAATTCATCTTTCTCAATTAATGTGATGATTCTATCCATATCCACCCTGCGTTATAACGCCGCAATAACACGTGCGAAAGACCGACTAACAAAACCAATTACACTTCAAACCGCGAATGCCGAATGTAAATAGCATCGTGTTGATTGCTTTGTTATACGAGCCTTGCTTTCGCTCCAATTAACTTGGTAAAGAACTGATTTACCAAGATTTACTGTAAAACGATTTTAATTAGACTGGCTCAATTAAGCGAGCAAAATATCCAATCAACGACAATAACTGTGAAACGAAACAATCCCTTTTTCTTACACTATTTGTACGACTTGGTTTCAGCCAATTTGGTGCTTATAAACCAAATATCCTAACCACAACTGGGATTGAAAATGCTGAGAATAAAACACTGATGCAGGCTAAAATGAGGCATAACCAAAGAACAATTGAAGCGTAAATTAGCTTCTGAAACGCCTGAATTTGGGGCAATAATAGTTCAATGCCGAACCTGATGAAATGGAAACCAAAAGGCAACAAAGAAAAAGGAAAACCACCCTACTTTCACACCTAAAAAGCTAATGGTTCTATCGCTGAACTGAACCAAAAAACTGCATTCTCAGAGTTCGTATAACGCCTGCATAACACGTTTGCTACCATACAGACTTAACTGAATTTTACTGCTTTAATCACTGAAACTAAAGGCAAACTGACAACGCCGAGTGTAGCAAATCGTGTTGATGCATTTGTTACACGATCTTTGTCAACGCTTCGCTTTAATTGGTAAAGAACTGATTTACCAATAATATTTAAAAAACAATTCTAAATTACAAAAGCTAATTTAGCGAACAAAAGAACCGTTCAACTGCAAAAATTGCGAAACGAAACAATCCTTTTTCTAGCACCATTTGTACGATTTAGTTTCAGCAAGTTTTGTACTGATAAACCAAATATCTTTGCCACAATTGGGATTGAAAATGCTGCGAGTAAAACACTGGCGCAGGATAAATTGAGGCAAAACCATGAACAATTGAAGCCTAAATTGATTTCTGAAACCCATGAACTTTTGGCAATAATAGTCAATTGCCGAACCTAATGAAATGAAAGCTAAAAGGCAACAAAGAAAAAGGAAAACCACCCTACTTTCACAACTAAAAAACTAATAGCTCAATCGCTGAACTGAGCCAAAAAACTGCGATCTTAGAGTTCGTGTAACGCCTGCATAACACGTTTGCTACCATGCAGATTAAGCCCAAATTTACCACTTAACGCGGTAAACTCAAAGAAACCTAGAACGCCGAGTGTAGCAAATCGTGTTGATGCATTTGTTATACCCTGATTACTCCTGAACCCGGAGTTCTCAATGCTTTTAACCATTCAGAAATCTTTTCTCCATTAACTTCCTTAATTGGGTAATTTCGAGCCGAAATAGTAGTTCTAGCACCGGGACTAAACTCTGATGTAGTAACTAGTAAGCCCGTTGTTGCCTTCGCTTCTAAAACGTCTGCATATAAACCTTTTATGGTTACTTTATCGATCTTCGACTTATTATACCGTTTACATTGAATGATAAACTCTGGATGCGTTTGAGCAGAATCATTCCAGACACGAACATCAACACCGTCATCATTTGTCCCAGCTCCAAGTTCAACCTTATATCCTGATTGACTAAAGCACTCACTAATTAATTCTTCAAATTTTCGCCAATGGATTTCACCCAGTTTAGCTAAGTTATTCGACAAATAATTGATGAAGCGTTGATCTAAGAAAGTACCATGTGAAACTACAGGTTTATGTTCCTTGAATAAATCATTTAGATCGACTATATCTTTCCATTCTTCCCATCGCCCCGAAGTATGTGGACTATTTTGAAAATGAGTGTCGTACATTTTTATTAATTCAATAAGATCATTTGCACCAGTTTTTCCGTATTTTTTCATTGCTTCAGCAAGCATTGGCATAGGGTCAACGGAGCTTTGACCATTTTTTACTGCTAGATCTACACCCAATTTATAATGTTTGCTGTAAATATTTTGAAGATCAGTAATGTAATCTAGACCTTTTTCTTTCATTACTCTTATGAAGAACTGTGATTGTGTAAACAATCCCGGTCTTGAGGTATTGGTAACACCAACCTTATATAAAAGTTGGTAATACAAATCCTCGTAATCTTCAGAGCGAATAGCAAGCCCATTACTTTCAGACCTCAATATATCATCAGCATATGAAGTGCCTGAAAGTAAATCACACATCTGTTCAATTGAACTAGCTAAACCAGCTTTGTAACCAACGATCTCATGAAGGTGATCAGCAAAATCACCAGGAGAAAACCAAATTCTACCCATAATTCCTCTTATATTCCTCGAAGGGTATAACGCCGCAATAACACGTTTATTACTGCGGCGACTTAGCTAAATTTTACTGCCTTAAACACCAAAACCAAAGACAAACCTACAACGCCGAATGTAATAAATCGTGTTGATTGCTTTGTTATACCCGGACTAAAATCGCCCTCAAAACTAGGAAGTAACCAATAATAAAATACTACCTAAGAATGCTGGGATTCCTGAGATAAACATAACCAAACCAAACTGATAATTCAGCCTTTTTTGTTCATGAAAATCAGACTCAAAATCATGATTAGAAACCATTTTCATTGTTTTATTTGAAGCTGGGTCTTGCGCCCAATTGCGACTTTGGCTATTTCCATCCCAAGTTAATCTAGCTATTCCCCAGATAATAATCACGATAAAGAATAGAAAATCCATCAAACTTGTTGAGTTGAAAAAGGCTACATATTTGGAAAGAATGAATACGATTAAAGCCGCCAATAGATTAGTAATAACAACCACTTTCAACAGATTTAGCATAGATATTCTTCCTTAATTAACCTTTTAGGGTATAACGCCTGCATAACACGTTTGCTACGATACAGACCTAGCTGAATTTTAACGCCTTAATCACTGAAACTAAAGGCAAACTGACAACGCCGAATGTAGCAAATCGTGTTGATGCATTTGTTATAAACCGATTTCTACAAAGTGATCCTTATACGCAACATTTAGTACTATGTTATTAAAATTCCATTGTATATGAGAGTTTTCACCACGCCCCTGCTTTGGTCTTTTACGAACAAACCAAATACCAAAAAAGATATACTCCGCCCCAACTTTAAAATACTTTAATAACTTAGGGTCTTTAATTGTTATTTCAGGTGTCGGTTTATTAATAACGCCTTCATCATTTGCTTCAACAAAAGGAGATTCTAATTTTAACTGGTGATATTTAAAGTTTTTAGTTGGGTTGCTTATCTCCTTTATATGTCCCGATATAGCAAGAGGTGGCGTGGTTTTATCCGGCATGTAATAGGTTAAGAAATCCACTAAATTATTAACATCAAAGAAAAATTGATTCCAAGGGATTTTATGTCCCTTAAAGTCAAGTGTCACTAATGATGAAAGTTCCTCTTTTTGTTCACAAAGTTCCCTTAATTCTAATACTTGTTTCAACGTACGCAAATAATTAGTCAATCTGCCTTTGTTCGTGAATTTTTTATCTTGCTCTCCAGCAACTCCCCAACTTACCCCTTTTCGTTTCACTTGATGATCTGACAGCTCCCATAAAGCTTGCAATAATATGTGCAGTCTAAACTCATATTCTGAGGCTGATACAGCTCTAAATACCTCTGAGTCAGACCGTTTAGCCACAAGTTCTAATCGACCTGAAAGATCATACTTACAGCCCAAGCTATGTTGCTCATAACGTTTAAGTCTAAAGCATGGTGCAATCTCTACTGTTTTGGATTCATATTTTCTATTGTGTCTTTTGACAAAGCTTAACTCTGCACTGCAACCATCTATACTGCAAAATAGCTTTCCAAATGGCTGCTGCTCAAAACTTAAAGCTGAGACTAACACGCCACTTCCTCGAATTGCTTTCGGAATTTTACTACCCACTATTCCTCCAGAGGTTTATAACGCCTGCATAACACGTTTGCTACGATACAGACTAAACTGAATTTTACTGCCTTAATCACTAAAACTAAAGGCAAACTGACAACGCCGAGTGTAGCAAATCGTGTTGATGCATTTGTTACACGATCTTTGTCAACGCTTCGCTTTAATTGGTAAAGAATTGATTTACCAAGATTTACTGTAAACTGAGTTTAATTAGACTAGCTCAATTAAGCGAGCAAAATATCCAATCAACGGCAAAAACTGCGAGATGAAACAATCCCTTTTTCTTACACCATTTGTACGATTTGGTTTCAGCCAGTTTGGGGCTGATAAACCAAATACCTTTGCCACAATTGGGATTGAAAATGTGGCGAGCAAAACACTGATACAAACTAAAATGAGGCAAAACCATGAACAATTGAAGCCTAAATTGGCTTCTGAAACCCATGAACTTTTGGCAATAATGGTCAATTGCCGAACCTGATGAAATGAAAACTAAAAAGGCAACAAAGAAAAAGGAAATCCACCCTACTTTCACACCTAAAAAACTAATGGCTCAATCGCTGAACTGAGCCAAAAAACTGCGATCTTAGAGTTCGTGTAACGCCTGCATAACACGTTTGCTACGATACAGACTTAGCTGAATTTTAACGCCTTAATCACTGAAACTAAAGGCAAACTGACAACGCCGAGTGTAGCAAATCGTGTTGATGCATTTGTTATGCGCTTTTAAAATTGGCCTTATTATTAACCTGTAAATCTGCAACCGGTTTTACTCTACGGTACAGAGCTAAAAGCATTTTCAATTGGACTAATTCATCGCCTTTTGATAATTGAGTTAAAGCTTTCACTTGAGCTGGGTTAAGTTTATATAATTGCTGTAATTCCAATACAGAACTCTTAACAAATTCAATTTGCTCACGTAATTGCTTAGCTTCAAGATCTTTAATTTTTAACTGCGTCAATTTCCGTTTTTGATATTGGCTGTAGATAAAATTATATGTCGCAGCAACCGAAGTTATAGATCCAGCAACAGAACTAACAATTAATGCAATATCTTTGGCAACCTCAACATATAAGGTTAATTCAATAAAACCTGGAGATGCATATTGAATTTGCTTAACTTCAGGCTTATTTTCAGGACGGACATATTTACCTAATATACTAAAAAACCCAACAACACTTCCTCCACCTAGCCATGGCATCCTTTCAAATTCAATATTTGAAAAATCACCTTCTTTGATTAAGCGTAAACCATGAAAAAAACCATATAATTGTTGATACTCCTTTGTAAATACGGAGAAATCTTCTAACTTCCAACGTTCATCTAACAAAATGGTAGTCTGACCTTTATTCATTATTATTCCTTACCTACTTCGCTTTGCGCATAACGCCTGCATAACACGTTTGCTACTATGCAAATCAAGCTCAAATTTACCACTTAACACGGTAAACTCAAAGAAACCTAGAATGCCGAATGTAGAAAATCGTGTTGATGCATTTGTTATATGCAAACAACCATTCTTACTATGACGTCATTACTTTGATGCCAAAAATGGTAAATAATCCACCAGTGACATAATCCATAACCCCTGAAATACGAGCATAAACGCTTTTAGCTGATTCATGAGAAAACGCTGTAGCTAAAAATAAATGCCAACTAAGTGTAATTGAAGCCATTGTTAGCATGATTGCTAATATCATTGTTGCACTCATGTTTTCAGGCATGGAAACACTGAATAAACTGACAACGAAGAAACCCGTTTTCGGATTTAAAATACTGGTGATAAACGCTGAAATGAAAACCTTTCTTTTCGATGGTGTTACCATTTGATTGATTTCAGTTAACTCATCTAACCTCTTTATTTTTCGAGTTAGATAAATCTGACGCATTCCCAAATACAATAAATAACTGCCACCTACCACTTTCATTAAACCAAATAATTGAGGAAAATGAGAAAAGAGAATAACTAATCCGGAGCCACCAAAAAACGACCACAGTAACGTTGCACAACTAACACCGAAAGCAGAAAAAGCCGCAATTTTACGGTCGTAATTAAGTGCAGTGTTAATCGTTAAAAGTACATTAGTTCCAGGAGTCGCAACAGCTAACATCCAAATTAAAGCCACATGAAGAAGAACCAATAAATAGTCCATTACCTACCATTCCAATAAATTAAGTCGTAAGCTAAAAAAAAGCATATAACGCCTGCATAACACGTTTGCTACCATGCAGATTGAGCCTAAATTTACCACTTAACTCGGTAAACCTAAAGAAACCTAGAATGCCGAATGTAGCAAATCGTGTTGATGCATTTGTTATACCGCTACCTAACCTGTACCCATTTTTTCTTACTTTCAACTGAACGCTCAATTTTAATCTCTTTAACTAAACTATTAATCGCTTTGGTAAATTCAGATCTAGGTAACTTCAATTTGTCTTGTAACGGAGCTAATTCAGTTGGTTGCTTCAGACTATTATAGATTTTATCTTCTGCTGATTTAGAAACAATAGACACTACGATATCAGGCTTAGTCCGAATAGCTTCACAGTTACCACCTAATAAATCACATTGAAACTTAAATGCTGAAATCAGGTTCTCATCATTACTAAAAAGTTCGAACGTGATTAAATTAAGCTCCTTTCGGCTAAGTGATACTAACGTCCTCGATAGATAAGCGATAATATGAAAATCAGCCTGATTTGCCCCTTCTGGATAGTCAGACAGGCATAAATATAATAGTTTCTCACACGTTTGTTTAATTGACTCAACCCTTGAAAATACAAGTACTTTATCAACAATTGAAGCTTTAATTTTTTCGAGTTCTTTCAAGCCAACATTTTCAGCATCGACAAATATTATTTTCACCTATTGCCTCCTAACTAATTATTTTTTATGACATTACGACAATAAGTATAAAGAAACAAATTATAAAAGAATGCGATTCAGCTTCCATTCAGAGATTTGCGGTATAACGCCTGCATAACACGTTTGCTACCATGCAGATTAAGCATAAATTTACCACTTATTACGATAAACTCAAAGAAACCGAGAATGCCGAATGTAGCAAATCGTGTTGATGCATTTGTTATAACACTTACGCCTACCTATCTAATTACTAACTCGTGAGTCATTGTATCGAATACGCCAATACAAGTTTTATCGAAGGGCAATTGAGCAATAATATTACCATGACTTGAAATTATCTTACTTCCGCCTAACCCATTATCATTGGGGTTATTCAAAGAATTAGGCCAATTACATTGAATAACCATAGCAGAAAGTGATTGAGCTATCTTTTTTGAGTCCTCCTCATAATTTGTACTTTCAGTATTTACTGAGAATTCAGGTTGCCCAATATAGCTTGGCCAGAGAATGTAAGATGGCGATTGAACTGATAATTGTTCAACAACCCAATTAACGTCGCTTGCCTCACGGCACAAATAAGAGCTGAACGTCCCAAGTGGATGTTCCAAAATACTACGCTTATCACCAGATTCAAAAAATGTACACTCACTTTGAGTTAGCCCTACTTTTCGCCAAACTATCTCAAGAGTTCCCTGCTCATTAATACCAGAGTACACATTATAAACCTTATTATTTTCATTTAATGGGTAGCCGACGAAAACCAATGTATTTGACAGTTGGCATTGAATTGAAATTTCATTCAGTGCATTTTCGACCAAATGTTGCTGTGCCTGATTTTTAATATCTCGATGAAAGCCAGTAATTGCCAGTTCAGGAAACACAAGAACATCCAGATCATGATTCTTGGTAACGATATTACAAATCGTTTTTGTATTCCCCTCAACAGTCCAATCCATGGGCATTTGAGCTATACCTACTTTCAACGAGCACCTCACTAACTATAAAAAATGAACCGGTGTTATAACGCCTGCATAACACGTTTGCTACTATGCAGATTAAGCTCAAATTTACCACTTAACACGGTAAACTCAAAGAAATCTAGAATGCCGAATGTAGCAAATCGTGTTGATGCATTTGTTATAACCATCTGATAATGTTACTGAAACCGTAACTGTTTACCTTCAACATTATAATCGCTACCTTGATCATCTTATTTCCAGCAAGTCATGTTCTTTGGCACCGATAACTATCACTTATTTGCTTTATTTTTTCTTCGTAACAATAACGTAATTAATTAGAGTTAATCCCATGACAAAAACACCAAAATTGTAAGCTAGGTAGCACCGTTGAAACAGATCCAACAAGTAAACCAGAACCAAGCCCAATTGCAATTTTTTGAAGAGTTGTCATTTTCAAAGTCCTTTTTTATTCAATGATTACTAAATAGCTACAATCTATAGTATGAAATCAATTTTACCTTAACTATCACTTAAACTATTAATATTTAAGTGTATTTGAGAAGTATCTCACCTAGGTTATAACGCTTGCATAACACGTTTATTACCATGCAAACCAACCTGAATTTTACTGCCATAATCACAAAACCTAAGACAAACCCAGAACGCCGAATGTAATAAATCGTGTTGATGCGATTGTTGTGCGTGCTTACTTTCGGCTCGGTTAACTTGGTAAAGAACTGCCCTGCCAAGATTTTCTAAGCCCTGATTCTAATTTACCAATAGTAATTAAGCGAACAAAATGTTCTTAAATTGCGAGATAAAGTGAATGGAAAACAGATACATTTCTTACACCATTTAAACGGCTTGGTTTCAGCAGATTTGGAACTGATAAACCGAATATCCTCGCCACAATTGGGATTGAAAATGCTGCGAGGAAAACACTGATGCAAACTCAAATGAGGCATAACCAAAGAACAATTGAAGCGTAAAATAGCCGCTGAAACGCCTGAACTTAGGGAAATAAGGGCTAATTTGCCGAACCTGATGAAATGAAAACCAAAAGGAAACAAAGAAGAAATTTACGCTAACTAAGCCGAAACTACGAAAGCCGCGATTCTATTGGTGAACCGTGCAAAAAATTTCGGACTCAGTACGCACAACGCCTGCATAACACGTTTGCTACGATACAGACTTAACTGAATTTTACTGCCTTAATCACTGAAACTAAAGGCAAACTGACAACGCCGAATGTAGCAAATCGTGTTGATGCATTTGTTATATGCTACAGACTTAGTTAGCTTGATTTAACTGCAATAAGTCCCATTTTGTACCGTATAAGTCTTTAAATACGACAACTGTGCCGTATTCTTCAACACGTGGTTCTTCAGTAAACTCGACACCTTGAGCTTTCATAAACTCATAGTCACGCCAGAAATCATTAGTTTGAAGAAATAAGAAAACACGACCGCCAGCTTGATTACCAACTGATTTTAATTGGTCATCATTGCTTGCTTGAGCCAATAGTAAATTTGTACCCGTTGAATTAGGTGGAGATATTTGAACCCAACGCTTACCACCGCCTAAATCAGTATCTTCGACAAGTTCAAATTGTAGTTTTTTAGTATAAAATTCAATTGCATCATCGTAGTTTTCAACAACTAAGGCAACGTTACCAATTCTTTGTTCGATAGGCTTATTCATTTGTGACTCACTACAGTTCAAAAATAGAATTCTACCCTATTTAGCTCATAAACTCATTTTTGCATATAACGCCTGCATAACACGTTTGCTACCATTCAGATTAAGCCGAAATTTACCACTTAATACGGTAAAACCAAAGAAACCTAGAATGCCGAATGTAGCAAATCGTGTTGATGCATTTGTTATAACTCCTCTAATTTAAGAAACTTAGAAGGATAAGACTTTATGTTGCCGAAATGTTTATTCATTATTTCATGATCCAGCATCAGTTTAATAGCTTCAGGATTTTTTGACGGTTCAGTTGGAGCTATAAATAAGTCATCACCTGACCACATTTGGATAACTGTTGATACATGTGGGCCCCAAAAGTAACTAATATTTTCATAACTTGTTCGATATAAACGAGTTTTTCCTTGTTTTAAGGTGGTTGGAATGATGTGAGTCAATTCCTCTCCTTTTTCGCCCAAAAGATTCGCTGTAATTTGACGCTCTTCACGACTAACAGTATCAAATATCGTAATAGAAATAATAGGTGGAATCTCCACTTCTTCTTTACCCGTATTCGAGATAGTAACATCCATTCGTACTTTCTCTGTTTTACCTAATTTTGGTTCCGTCACTTCAGGTAAGATCGAATATGATGAGTACAGCGTTGGTTTAGTATCTTGTATATCCTTAATGAATAAATACAAGCTTAAAAAACAGCCTACAACCGCACAAAGTATGGTGATCCCTTTTTCAGTCTTTTCAAATTTCGTCATGTCTAGTTTCCTATTAGTAATTTATTTTGAATAAAATACCACAAAAAACTGTACACGCAACCAGTACTGTTTAAACAAACAGTTATTAATAGAAAGCTCAATAATTCAATGAGTTATAACGCCTGCATAACACGTTTACTACTATGCAATCATACTTAATATTGACGCCTTAAAACGAGAAACACCCGGCAAACTGAGATTGCCGAGTGTAGTAAATCGTGTTGATGCATTTGTTATATTTTTTAACATTGCTTACTTATTATGTCATTGACGAAACCAAAGCAATCATCATCTAAGACATCGGGAATAACCTTCCGATAATACATATCACGCCAAATAATCCTAACTTTATATTCAAGAATATCATCATAACCCTCCATATATTCCATTTCATTAGTCTTTACTACGATACCGATAGCATGAATTGGAGTTTTACTTCTACCTACAAAAAGATCATGAAGAGAGGTCATTCGAGACGCTTCCCTTTCAAGTTCAGAAAGCATTCTATCTTTGTCATATTCTTCCTCATAATCATAATCTGGCTCGTCCTTCAGACCTAAATGAGTCTGAAGAAATTGTTCATGAGATTCACTTACAAATTTACCATGATCATGTTTAAAGCAAATATTCCATACATCAATTACAGAACTATCATACAAACCATTTTCATCACCTAAAATACCAAGATTATAAGAACTAGCCCTACATTGAGTATTACGCTCGTTTTTATATAAACATCTAAATCTTATTTGTTTAGCATAACTACTATAGTAATTCTTAATATCTTGGTATTCAGACAAAAACCCTTTTATAAGGTTAAAATCATTTTCAATGATAACAATATTTTCAAAATGTCTCTTAGCATTAGCCGACCAATTGAAACTACCTGTAATTAGTAAAGAATCATCTATAATACAGAATTTATTATGCATTAAAGCATTACTTCTGCCTTTAATTGGTAAAGTAATTGTTTTACTTGTCGGAGCAATGAAATTTTTTCTATTTATATAATCATCATTATATATAATTTCAACATCAACCCCTTTACTAGTTAATTGGTTAAATATTGGTACATAAACACTCCAACTAATCCATGCTACACATACCTTTACAGATTTTTCAGCCTTTAAGAGCTCTTTTGATATTCGATAATCAATATCCTCAAAGAAAGAACTTGTTTTAATTTCACTCATATATAACCTTAAAAAATATAACGCCTGCATAACACGTTTGCTACTATGCAGACCTAGCTGAATTTTAACGCTTTAATCACTGAAACTAAAGGCAAACTGACAACGCCGAGTGTAGCAAATCGTGTTGATGCATTTGTTATGTGTATTACCCAAAGTCTTCTAAAATACTATTTTCAAGCTCTATCTTTTTTTCAACAGTCTTTCTGTTACGAGTTTTAAACTTAATTGCAAATGAAATAAAATGGTGAAATATAATTAAAGAGCTTCTACTCTTTGACCAGATAACACACTCATCTTCCGCAATAACCCAAGAGTTTGAATTAAGTTCAAGGTCTTTAATTGGGTTACTAGAAAATCTGTTTTCATAATTGTCAGCAAATCCAGAATGTACCTGTTTGTTAAAGAAACTAATATGCATAACCTCACGCTTTTCATTAAACACTTTTTTATGTTTAATAAAATACAGTCCTTTCCCAAAGTAAGTTGCGTAATCCAATAATTCTTGACCGTACACGGGCATTTTTGCTTCTACATGACCATTTACTTCCTCTGCACTATCGTACATTTCCCAAAGTCGGTTAGGTACATTTTTGCGCTTAGTAAAGGCTCTAATTAAAGCTTTAGCTGCTAGTTCATTATCACTAGACTGACATCGAGCAACCAATCCGAAGATTTCATCTAAAGTACCTTTTTCAGAGTTACACTTACGACAAGCATAAAAATCACCCTCACCATTATTCCTTTTATTTGTAAGGAGTGTATTTGGGACAAGATGCTCTACTGACCTACTATTTAATAAGTTTTCCCCTTTAATCATAATGATAGAGCAATAGGGACAAATGCAATTTGAGATCAATTTATTAACTCCTTTATACACATAACGCCGCAATAACACGTGCGAAAGACCGACTAACAAAACCAATTACACTTCAAACCGCGAATGCCGAATGTAAATAGCATCGTGTTGATTGCTTTGTTATACGAGCCTTGCTTTCGCTCCAATTAACTTGGTAAAGAACTGATTTACCAAGACTTGCTGTAAACTGAGTTTAATTAGACTGGCTCAATTAAGCGAGCAAAATATCCAATCAACAACAATAACTGTGAAACGAAACAATCCTTTTTCTTACATCATTTGAACGATTTGGTTTCAGCCAGTTTGGAACTGATAAACCAAATATCCTAACCACAATTGGGATTGAAAATGCTGAGAGCAAAACACTGATACAGGCTAAAATGAGGCATAACCAAAGAACAATTGAAGCGTAAATTAGCCGCTGAAACGCCTGAACTTAGGGCAATAATAGTTCAATGCCGACCCTGATGAAACGAACACCAGAAGGCAACAAAGAAAAAGGAAAACCACCCTACTTTCACACCTAAAAAGCTAATGGTTCAATCGCTGAACTGAACCAAAAAACCGCATTCTCAGAGTTCGTATAACGCCTGCATAACACGTTTGCTACGATGCAGACTTAGCTGAATTTTACTGCCTTAATCACTGAAACTAAAGGCAAACCGACAACGCCGAATGTAGCAAATCGTGTTGATGCATTTGTTATGAGTATTACTTAAATGGGCTAAGATCTATACCCTCTAACTCGCAAACAGCCATGATTGTTGGATGTGATGATAAACGATTTAGATAAGCTGAGAAATGCTCAAAACTTAATGGCGATTGTTTAATTGGTAAACACCACTCAGAAAGCATAAATAAAAAGAAATCACAGGCTGATATTTCATCGCCTAAAAGGTAGTTCTTACCCTCAAGTTGATCATTAATTACGGATAGTGATTCAGCAATTCGATCATCTTGGGCGGCAACCACATTTGGAATAGTGCTTTCATCATTTGTATGTCGATGTGGATAATATCGAACCATTAACTCAGCTTGAAGCGTATTATTCAAGTACGCTAACCATTGGAAAAACTGAGGTCTACTTTTGCTCCCCAACCGAGGGATTAAACCATGCTTAGGATTTTGCTCACAAAGATGAATACAAATAGCAGAACTTTCAAAGATTGCCATTCCATCGTCAATTAATGTAGGAATTCTACCCGCTGGATTCAATTTTAAATATTCAGCTGATTTGTGGAAGCTTGATTTCCTATCAACCAACAATAAATCATACTCTAATCCCATGAAATGTAATAAGAAGTGCGGAGCTAAACTCGCGTTGTTTGGGTAATAATATAGCTGATACAAAATGACTTCCTTTTCTTAATCCACAAATACTCATAACGCCTGCATAACACGTTTACTACTATGCAATTATACTCAAAATTAACGCCTTAAAACGAGAAACACCCGACAACCTGAGATGCCGAGTGTAGTAAATCGTGTTGATGCATTTGTTAAACGTATTCTCAAAGATTTAGCTCATAACTATAAAGCAATCTTCAAAGTATCTCTTATATAGAGCGCATCGAATGGCGTAGAAAACAAGTTACTGTCAGATAAACGCTTTATTTCATTCATATCGATAGAGTCTAATAGAGCTTGGCTTTCCTGTGTTTCTATTGGTTTATACGCAAGACTTTTAATAATCTCAAAAGCTTCTTTATCATTATTAATTATTGCATATTCATAGTATTTAGCTTGTTCATATGAATAACACTTATCCATTGCCATTCTAGATAAAATCGATAAAACTTTAAGTTTTTGTTTATCACTTAAAGAGTTAAAGTAAGTATCATCTACCGATTCTATTTCTCTATGAGTCGCATCTAAGCAAGCGCCAATTTTAGTTTCATAAGCTATATATTCACTGCTTGTTTGTCGTTCCAACATATCATTGACTTGCTTTGCAGGGTGAGCAGAGCATGCTGTTAGAAAAAGCATTGAAGATACCGCCGATATTTTAACGGCTTGCATTAGCCATGCACTTCCAAAATTCATACTCTTTGCCTCTTGTTGATAATGCTGCATCATTTGATATGTTCCACACTTGCATTCTTGTCGTATCTTTTACCGCATTTAATTGAGTACTAAATTCTTCCCAATCATGAGTAGTAATACCTTTAACTACTCCAGTGTATTTTCTATCAGCAAATATTTGAATTAACTGAGTAATACCAACACCCGTTGCGACAAAATTACCAAAATCCACCTTCAGCTCAATTAACCTTAAATGAGTAACAGACGTTTGACTAAATTCTAAATCATATATATTACAAAAATCACTGTTTTTCATTTTTATCACTTTCTGTAAAAATATCGGCCTATGATTATAACCAAAGCGAATTTAATATTTTTACTAAACTTATAGGTAAAACAACTAAATGGCAGAAAAGAGATCTGGATTCAAACTTAAAATAGTCAAAAAATACGTTTAACGCCGCAATAACACGTTTATTACTACGACGATTTAGCTGAATTTTACTGCCTTAATCACCGAAACCAAAGACAAACCTACAACGCCGAATGTAATAAATCGTGTTGATTGCTTTGTTATGCCAATACTCAAAGTGACATTAAATCTAGTTTTGTTTGATTATCTAATTTTTCTATTGCATAGCGGAATGCAACTCGCGGCATGACCTTATGCTTAGAGTTCACATAATTAATGACTAATTGAGGTTCTTTTTGGCTAAGCACCTTAAGCATCCAGCCATATCCTTTTTGTACAAGGTCATGATCATCTTTAATTAATAAATCCGCAACTTTCAATGGGTTTATACCTGAGTATTTATCCTTATTAATTGGATAAATTAAAATGACAGCAGCGGCTCGTCGAACGGCAAAGTTAGGATGACTAATCCATTTTAGTGCCATATCAAATAACTCATTATATTGGGATATTAACTCACCAAAAGCATGAGTACAGAAATCATCACAATCATTCCAATCAATAACATAGTTTGTTAACCAATTTTCAAATACGTAGAACGTTTCCTTTGAGTATTGCTTTTTTACCCTAAAAGCCCAATCGTAAGCAATAACACCCAATGCCCAATCTTTGGATTCCAATAATTGTGTACATAATGCCAATACATTAGATATATCTTTATTTTCAATAGTTTTAAAGGTTTGAGCTGATATAGCCCTAACTTGGCCTGTTTTAATATTACTTTTAGGGTACCCAATTTCAGAGAGATGATATCTCACCGTTTCAACGATATTCATTAACTACGCAACCTCCATAAAAATAAAATCAACCACCTATTGGCATAACGCCTGCATAACACGTTTGCTACGATATAGGCTTAGCTGAATTTTAACGCCTTAATCACTGAAACTAAAGGCAAACTGACAATGCCGAGTGTAGCAAATCGTGTTGATGCATTTGTTATATTGCCATATCTGAAATAGCTAATTGAACAGCTTGAGCCGCATGAATTTCAGTTGTGTCGTATAATGGAACTTCTGTATGTGCTTGCTGAATAAGTAGAGCTATTTCAGTACAACCTAAAATAACAGCTTCAGCGCCCTGCTCATGCAAACTTTTAACGATACTTAAATACTTTTCTCTTGAGTCAGAGTTAATAACACCTCTGCACAATTCATCGTAAATAATGTTATGAACAGTCGTACGATCATTCTCTTCTGGTACAACAACTTCAATACCAAATTTTTCGACCAAACGACTTTTATAGAAATCCTGTTCCATAGTAAAACGAGTACCAAGCAGCCCAACTTTTTTAATGCCATCAATAACCAATTTATTAGCTGTTGCATCGGCAATATGAAGAATAGGAATTGATATGTTACGTTCAATTTCAGGAGCAACTTTATGCATTGTGTTAGTGCAAATAATTAGGAAATCAGCACCACCAGCTTCAACCGATTTTGCAGCCTCAGTAAGAATTAATGCTGTTTCATCCCACTTTCCCTGATGTTGTAATTTTTCGATTTCATCAAAGTTTACGCTGTATAGGCAGATTTTCGCAGAATTAAGGCCACCAAGTTCAGCCTTTACGCCTTCATTAATAGCTTTGTAATAACTTGCGGTAGATTCCCAACTCATACCACCTAACATCCCAATTGTTTTCATTTTGTACTCCATACCTTAAAAAGCAATATAACGCCTGCATAACACGTTTGCTACCATGCAGATTAAGCTCAAATTTACCACTTAATACGGTAAACCCAAAAAAATCTAGAATGCCGAATGTAGCAAATCGTGTTGATGCATTTGTTATGCGATTTTACTTAACGTAATCGACTATCTTTAATGCCACTTCCTTTGGAGTAAGATTACTGTTATCAATTGATTGTGTATTCTCGTGATTAATACCTAAAAACTTCATATTATTTAGTAAATTTGAAATTGTTTCCTGACACGATAGTTTGTGTGATTGCTGCCTTTCTTCAAAGATTGAACGGTCTAAAATGACTTCAGCATTTGGGCATAAATGAATTGGATACAC
Source organism: Aliivibrio friggae (assembly GCF_057368515.1). Lineage (NCBI taxonomy): Bacteria > Pseudomonadati > Pseudomonadota > Gammaproteobacteria > Vibrionales > Vibrionaceae > Aliivibrio > Aliivibrio friggae. The sequence continues at coordinate 1,035,821 of NZ_CM170649.1, read as the reverse complement.
TTCGATTTCATTTTCAGCAAAAAAATCGAGATACTTATTAATTTCTACAGAGTCACTTTCTGCACAAGTCATATATGTCATAACAAGGTGAGATACACCAATTGATTTAGCTTTGGCTAAAACGGTTCTTCTAATGCTATTAGTAAAGTCACTAAAATCTTTGTCACCAAACTCATCATAAATCGCCAAGCTCAAATCTACAGCTAAATGATTATGAAGCAATTTATAGCCATAATGTTCATGTAAATACTTTGCAACAGTCAACTTACCTGCCGCTGGAGCACCGTGAATCCAAATTAACTTCATATACTCTCCTCATCCATTGAATCGCATAACGCCTGCATAACACGTTTACTACTATGCAATTATACTTAATCTTGACGCCTTAAAACGAGAAACACTCGGCAAACTGAGATTGCCGAGTGTAGTAAATCGTGTTGATGCCTTTGTTATGTGCAAATTACTTGAAGATTCCAATTCTAAAGTCGTTGAATATAAAGTCATTTTTTGAGGTATTCCATCCGACAAGTAAATAATGAGCTTGAACTTTAGATTGATAAGCTTCGGCTGCGCTTTTTAATGAAGCAAATACCTCTTTTACTTCTGATTCTGAATTTACTTGAAATACCATAATTTTATATTTTGAATCAGATTGAAGTAGTTTATTAAAATCATACTTAAAATGTCTATCCGATACCTCAATTTCCATGCTAAGGATAATCCGTTTTAAATTATCATGCTCATCGAACTCACGCCAAGAGAAATCATATAGCCATTCACCGGCTTTAGATTTATATGATGGTCGAGACCAATAACCTAACATATCACCTTCATCGCAAAATCTAGCTTTTATGTCTTTATTTTTATTAGGGCTAGTCCAAATCTCATTTATCCACTTAGATTCATCACCTTTATTTCTTGCTTTCTCTTTTTTTATTTCTATCGCATTATCACGAATATCAAGAAACCATTGCTTAAATAATTCTACCAAAATTAACCTCTTTGCACATAACGCCTGCATAACACGTTTGTTACCATGCAGATTAAGCCCAAATTTACCACTTAACACGGTAAACTAAAAGAAACCTAGAATGCCGAATGTAGCAAATCGTGTTGATGCATTTGTTATAACCGTTTTTCCATGCGTGACAAGTCCCAACTCTCACCATCAAATGATAAGCTATTAGTTACCTGCTCAAATTCTACAAAACCCAGTTTTTCGTAACATGAAATCGCTGATTTATTGTGGCTGAAAACACCTAATGTTAGTAAATTAGCTTTGTAATTAACCTGAGCCTTTTCAATAAGTAGCTGTAGCATGGTTTGAGCTAGATTCTGACCTCGATATTCAGGTGAGATAAATACACGGCAGATACGAAACTCATTAACTGAAACTTGATAAAGCTCCACAAAACCAACAGGATTATTCTCAACAGTAAATAGAAATGGAAACACCTGTGGCTGCTTACAATGAATTTCAATTTGTTCATGAGTAAGAGGGTATTTATAAGCTGGCCCGCCCCATAAATAACAAAGTTTTTCGCTATCTATCCAGGCAGTAAGCTGATCATAGTCCTTATGTTCAAAAGTCTCTAATTCCATGATTTCCTCTTGAGGTTATAACGCCTGCATAACACGTTTGCTACGATACAGACTTAACTGAATTTTACTGCCTTAATCACTGAAACTAAAGGCAAACTGACAACGCCGAGTGTAGCAAATCGTGTTGATGCGATTGTTATGTTCGCTCTAACCGTTAATCACGGACGTATCTAAACTTAACATGCGTATCGATGTAAGAATTAAGATCACCGCCAGATACTGCAATGATTTTCATTCTGTCGATGTGTTGCTTACCCGCACTATCGTAGTCATAACTAACTGAACGAGCAGTTTCATCAAACCAAACCGTGATTGAATTAGAATTTAACTCAAAACCACGTATTCCTGAAGAGTTGTAAGTTTGCATTTAAGCCTCAATAATCCATTTGTACCAAAATATACAAATATCATTATTGTAATATCGTGAAGAACTACTGTGATTAATATCACTAATTTCTAAGTTAATAAAAACAAAGGTAATATTTTAGATAACCATTATCTATCGCCTAGAACATAACGCCTGCATAACACGTTTACTACCAAGCAGTTATACTTAATATTGATACCCTAAAACGAAAAACACTCGACAAACTGAGATTGCCGAATGTAGTAAATCGTGTTGATGCATTTGTTATGTGCATATTCAAGATATATTGAAATGGTGGAGCATGGGGGACTTGAACCCCCGTGACGCACTTCTAGGGACTCACGGTTTGCATTTTTTGCCAGCTACTCGCTCGGATTAGAATCTGCTACCTGCTGCTCCAGTAACGCCGCGATTCCACCTTTTACGTTTTTCATAAAGTTCCCCTTATTATTGCTTGTTTCGTTCTTGTTATCTTGCACCATTGTTACCGCCGGAGCCGTCAGTGTAAGTTCTAATCCAAGCGAAGCCTCAACATCAATGTTAGTCGTAAGTACTATTCCTAAACCGTTAAATTACAATCAGACTAACGGTTTAGGATCGAAAAAACAACTAAAATTTGCTACCTAGATTACGATAAGTCTAAACAAAAGCTAGTTTTTGATAGAAAGCACATAACGCTGGCATAACACGTTTATTACTATGCAAACCAACCTGAATTAACCGCCTTAATCACAAAACTAAAGACAAGCCCAGAACGCCGAGTGTAATAAATCGTGTTGATGCGATTGTTGTGCGTGCTTACTTTCGGCTTGGCTAGCTTGGTAAAGAACTGCCTGGTCAACATTTTCTAAGCCCTGATTCTAATTTACCAATGGCAATTAAGCGAACAAAATGTTCTTAAATTGCGAGATGAAGTAAATGGAAAACAGGTATATTTTTCACACCATTTGAACGGCTTGGTTTCAGCTAGTTTGGAACTAAAAAACCAAATATCCTCACCACAATTGGGATTGAAAATGCTGAGAGAAAACACGGATGCAGGTTAAAATGAGGCAACACCAAAGAACCATTGAAGCGTAAAAATGCCTCTGAAACGCCTGAATTTAGGCCGACAATACTTAATTGCCGAACCTGATGAAACGAACGCTAAAAGGCAACAAAGAAGAGGATTGGCGATAACTAAATAACGTTTAAAAAAGTCTCGTTTCTATTGAGGAACCGTGCAAAAAATTTCGGACTCAGTACGCACAACGCCTGCATAACACGTTTGCTACGATACAGACTTAGCTGAATTTTACTGCCTTAATCACTGAAACTAATGGCAAACCGACAACGCCGAATGTAGCAAATCGTGTTGATGCATTTGTTACACGATCTTTGTCAACATTTCTATTTACTTGGTAAAGAATTGATTTACCAAGATTTACTGTAAACTAAGTTTAATTAGACTGGCTCAATTAAGCGAGCAAAATATCATTTCACCAACAATAACTGTGAAACGAAACAATCCCTTTTTCTTACACCATTTGTACGATTTGGTTTCAGCCTATTTTGAGCTAATAAACCAAATATCCTCACCACAATTGGGATTGAGAATACTACGAGGAAAACACTGATTCAGGATAAAATGAGGCAAAACCATGAACAATTGAAGCGTGAATTAGTTTCTGAAATCCATGAACTTTTGGCAATAATGGTCAATTGCCGAACCTGATGAAACGAAGACCAAAAGGAAATAAAGAAAAAGGAAAACCACCTACTTTCACACCTAAAAAACTAACGGCTCAATCGCTGAACTGAGCCAAAAAACTGCGGCCTTAGAGTTCGTGTAACGCCGCAATAACACGTGCGAAAGACCGACTTACCAAACCAATTATACTCCAAACCGCGAATGCCGAATGTAAATAGCATCGTGTTGATTGCTTTGTTATACGAGCCTTGCTTTCACTCCGCTTAAATTGGTAAAGAACTGATTTACCAAGACTTGCTGTAAACTGAGTTTAATTAGACTGGCTCAATTAAGCGAGCAAAATATCCAATCAACAACAATAACTGTGAAACGAAACAATCCTTTTTCTTACACCATTTGAACGATTTGGTTTCAACAAGTTTGGAGCTGATAAACCAAATATCCTAGCCACAATTGGGATTGAAAATACTGCGAGGAAAACACTGATGCAAACTAAAATGAGGCATAACCAAAGAACAATTGAAGCGTAAATTAGCCGCTGAAACGCCTGAATTTAGGGCAATAATAGTTCAATGCCGAACCTGATAAAACGAACACCAAAAGGCAACAAAGAAAAAGATAAACCACCCTACTTTCACACCTAAAAAGCTAATGGTTCAATCGCTGAACTAAACTAAATAACTGCATTCTCAGAGGTCGTATAACGCCTGCATAACACGTTTACTACCAAGCGATTATACTTAAAATTGACACCTTAAAACGAGAAACACTCGGCAAACTGAGATTGCCGAGTGTAGTAAATCGTGTTGATGCATTTGTTATAACTCTATTATCCTAGAACTCATCCCACTTTTGTTTCGCTTGCTCTTCATGCTCATCGGTAATTGCTTTACCGACTGAATTCACAGCTAAAGCCATAGCAGCAGCATCATCCGTAAAGCCGACACCAACAATTACATCTGGAATCATATCTATAGGAAGAATGAAATAAGCAAGTGCTGAACCTAAAATAGCTTTATGATGCATATCTGTTTTTGAATCTGTCATAGCTAGCCAAGATTTAATTCCAGTCACAGCTAGTTCTTCACCAACTTGTTTAGCTGAATCAGCCATTTTATCCCAGAAAGAACGTTCGCTTGGCTCTCCTTCATCTTTAACCCAACGATTTATAACAGATTCATTCATATCTTTAACTTTATTTGTCGCAAGATCTGCAACGTTACCATTTTTAACTGTATTAACAGTTGAAGATGCACCATCTACTACTTGTTGTGCTGCATTAGAAGCTACATCTGATACTGATTTCATAAGGCTTTTAAACATATTGATTTCTCGCTCAACTGATAATAATTAAAAATTTAAACATATTGTTCCATAAATTGAGACTTTACCAGAAACCAGTACGTCATTCCATATTGATTTTGAGTTATAACGCCTGCATAACACGTTTATTACTATGCAAACCAACCTGAATTAACCGCCTTAATCACGAAACCCAAGGCAAACCCAGAACGCCGAATGTAATAAATCGTGTTGATGCGATTGTTGTGCGTGCTTACTTTCGGCTTGGTCAACTTGGTAAAGAACTGCCCTGCCAAGATTTTCTAAGCCTAGATTCTAATTTACCGATGCCAATTAAGCGAACAAAATGTTCTTAAACTGCGAGATAAAGTGAATGGAAAACAAATACACTTTTTACGCCATTTGAACGACTTGGTTTCAGCAGATTTGGAGCTGATAAACCAAATATCCTTGCCACAACTGGGATTGAAATGCTGCGAGTAAAACACTGATGCAGACTAAAATGAGGCATAACCAGAGAACAATTGAAGCATAAAATAGCTTCTGAAACGCCTGAACTTAAGAAAATAAGGCTAATTTGCCGAACCTGATGATACGAAAACCAAAAGGAAACAAAGAAGAAAGGAACGCTTACTAAGCCAAGACTACGAAAGCCGCAATCCTATTGATGAACCGTGCAAAAAATTTCGGACTCAGTACGCACAACATTTAATTATACCCATCACATTCGTAATCTCTACCGAATATATTCCACCACCACAATAACACCATATTCTACTTTAAAACCAATTACCTAACAGCCAAAACGCCATAAATTAAACAAACAATATAAGATAATGGTTCGTATATCCCACTTTTTGGCCTTACTCCATGTAATTGATTAAAATAATAATTCCAACAAAACTCTATATGTCTTACAAATATGCGAACCCACATTGCGGGTCAAATTCTAGTGACTACAATTCAATCATCATCTATCCACCAATAAAGTCATAATCATGGACATCCCACTAGATCTTAATCCCGATTCACAACGATTTACCGATCAAATACGAATATTCATTCGTACACGATCAATGGCCTATAATACTGAAAAACAGTACATCTATTGGATAAGCTGTTTTATTAGGCATAATAATTACACATCAAAAGAAGAGATTACTGCTTTTGATATTCCAGAATATCTTGAACATCTTGTTGTTAAACAAAACGTCTCACCAAACACTCAAAAGACGGCTCTTAACGCCCTGGTCTTCCTATGTCGTGAGTTTTTGCAGCAATCAGTCGATAACTTGGATTTTAAACGTTCCAAAAAAGCGACCAAACTCCCTACCGTTTTCACTCACAGTGAAGCAATGGCTGTTATAAATGAACTCAAACATCCAACAAAGCTTATTGCACAACTTATGTATGGCAGCGGTTTACGGATTAACGAAGCCCTACGATTAAGGGTTGATGACATTGACTTAATGCACAAAACACTCACAGTACGTAGCGGAAAAGGGAATAAAGATAGAACCACTGTACTGCCTGAAAGCATCATTAAAGAGCTTAAAACACAGTTAGCCTTTGTAAAACAGCAGCACCAAATGGATGCTATAAATGGAGATGATGAAGTATACCTTCCATTTGCTATTGCCGAAAAGTACCCTCATCGAGCTAAAAGCTATGGTTGGCAATATCTATTCCCATCAAAACAAATCAGTAAAGATCCTCGTTCGGGTAAACGACGACGTCACCATATATTAGATAGAAGCGTACAAAAACAAGTTACAATAGCAATTAGAACAGTAGAAATAGACAAAAAAGCCAGTTGTCACACATTTAGGCATAGTTTTGCGACAAGGATATTAGAACGAGGAGGAGATTTAAGAACAATACAAGAATTATTGGGTCATTCTGATATCAAAACGACCCAAATTTATACACATGTTATTGGTTTACATTTTTCAGGAACTAAAAGCCCACTCGATTTTGATTAAATACATTTTTAAAATCTACATCTCATATTGGCGATGTTTTAGTGAGTAAAAAATAGCTTTTACTGCTTTCGCCAAAAAAATCACTGCGATAATAATCAATACTTTACTGATAATAAAGTCAGGGGCTAGATATGAAATAATGGCAAAAAAAGCACCAATCAACGCCGATAGCATCCACTCTTTTTGCATGTTTACATTACCAACCTAGCCATTTCAATACCAGATCCTTTCACATTATCAATATTTTCAATAATAGCTGCATTAACAGATAAAATATCTATTTCAATCTGTTCAGATAACCACACCGATTTTGCATCTAATGTTGGCAAATCATCCCAATTACGATTAATCGCATTAGCTAAACGCACAGTTGCAGCTAATGGTGAATAAATATTATCGACTTTTGGTTCATACTGTTCAGAAATCGCAAATACTAACTCTTTAGAAAAGCTCCAGCTTTCCGCTAGTTTGGCACCTAGAACGGCGCTATCTGTACCAATTGTTGATCGTTGTGCTGCTACTTTAGAGCTGCCCGCTTCCATTTTTTCAAAAATAGTTGGAACTTGATCAGACATTACCGTGTAGATCATTAAATCGCCGATGTTGTGTAACATACCCGCAGTAAAGGCTGCATTAGGGTTGACGTCACAGCTTTGTGCTATCGCTTTACTTAGGATTGCCACTTCAAACGTCTCTTGCCAGAACGCTTCTAAATCGATGACTTCTACGTATGGGAAGGCACTAACTAAAGAAGAGGCAATGATTAACGTTTTTAATGGCTCAAGCCCTAAACGAACAACCGCTTGATCAACTGATGATACACTTTTACCACGAGAGAAATGTGCAGAGTTTGCTAAACGAATAACACGAGCACTAACCACTTGTTCCATTGAAATCGTACGAGCAAGTTCTTGAAGCTCTACGTCAGGGTCATTCACAAGCTCCATCATCTCGCGGATCACTTTAGGGATCTTTGGCAGCTCGTGCGCATGACTTAAAATTTCATTTTGTTCCATTTTTCTTCTCCACAACGACCGCTACTTTTTCTTTTTCATCACAGCAACTGTAAAGCGGCTGGTACAAACTAAGCGTTCTCGTTGATCTTTAATTTCAATTAGCCAAACTTGCGTGGTTGCACCTAAGTGCACCGGTTTTGCTGTGGCATAAACAGTACCTTCTCGGACTGCTCGAATATGATTGGCATTAATATCCAACCCTACACAATATTTTGTTTCATCGACACACCAATTAGCGGCAATAGAAGCAACAGACTCAGCTAAAGCAACAGAGGCTCCTCCATGTAACATTCCAAGAGGTTGATGTACCGTTGAATTTACTGGCATTGATGCTGTAATTGAATCCCCTGTACAGTGACAATATTCAATATTTAATGCTTCCATCAATGTATTACGAGATGTGGCGTTTAATATTGCCAAATCCATCGGGCGCTTCCAAATACTCATAACCGGCCTCTAATACTTATCTTTTAATGTGTCTTTCATCAGTCTACACTCAACAAAGCAGATCAAAAACACATTTTCACTTGTTGTCTGCTTTTAGTAGCTGATAAACTTCACAAAATTTTTATTTTATCTTTCACGGGCTTTAATATGTTAAATAAAAGCATGATCACCAATTTAATCTCATTACTCTTGTTAGTTGTTGGTTATTATACGCAACAAAATACCCTATACTATATTGGCCTATTTGCCTTTTCTGGTGCGCTAACAAACTGGCTTGCTATTCACATGTTATTTGAGAAAGTCCCTGGCTTGTATGGCTCTGGTGTTATTCCTGCACGTTTTGAGGAATTTAAAGCGAGTATCAAGCATTTAATGATGGAACAGTTTTTCACAAAATCAAACGTGGATAAGTTTCTATCTAAAGAGATGGCCTCGGCGACAAATATCAATCTAGAGCCTGTGATTGAAAAAATTGACCTATCTCCTGCGTTTGATTCTTTAGTTGAGGTGATCATGAACTCTCAATTTGGTGGCATGTTAGCAATGATGGGCGGCAGTGAAGCCATTCAGCCTATGCGTGAACCTTTTATTGAAAAGATGAAAGTATCGATAACAGAGATCAGTCAACAGGATCAGTTTAAGAACGCACTAAAAGAGGAATTAGAAAGCCCTGAGATGATGGATGACATTCAAGTCACTATCGAAGAGATCATTGATCAACGTTTAAACGAACTCACACCTAAAATGGTAAAAGAGATGGTTCAAGATATGATTAAAAAGCACCTTGGTTGGCTTGTCGTTTGGGGTGGTATTTTTGGTGGTGTCATTGGTTTGTTATCGACATTAATCCAATAGGTTTTCTTGGTAAATCAATAACGTAAATATAAAAAATGCCAGCATCGCGAGATACTGGCATTTTTATTAAATTAAGACCCGAGAATTCGATTAATGAATTGGGGCTTCATCTTCAGCGTTAAACTTACCAAAATGCGCTTCAAGGATCTCAGGCGTTAGTTCACCCGCTTCTTCTAGGCGTTTAAGCTCTGCTACAATCGCTTTTTGCTCTTCAATTGAAGGCAGTGCCACTTCTGGTTTGTCTGATTCTTGCTGAACCATGTCTTGCAAATCTTTTTCAACATCACTCATGATTATTTTCTCAATTCATTAAAACAATTGGTGAGATTCTACAAGAGAACCCCACATAAGGTAAACCTTAAAGAAATGCTTATACTTTAAAAGCACCAACTAATTGATCTAATCGTTGTGAAAGTGCATTCAACTGCTGACTTGAATCTGCCAATTCTTGTGCTGTTGCGGTTGTTAACTCATTAATGCCATTGATCTCTTCAATATTTTGGTTAATGGTGTACACCACTGTTGATTGCTCTTCTGTTGCCGTTGCTACTTGCGTGTTCATGTCTGATATATCAGTGATACTTAACGCAATACCCGCTAACACTTCAGTGGCATTATCTGCCGATGACACTCCGCGAGCCGTAACGGTATGACTGGCTTCCATTGCGTTTACTGCGTTTTGAGCTTCAGTTTGCAGTTGATCAATCATCTTTTGAATTTCATCAGTTGATTCTGAAGTACGACTTGCTAGCTGACGAACTTCATCGGCAACGACGGCAAATCCACGACCATGCTCACCAGCACGTGCGGCTTCAATGGCGGCATTCAATGCTAATAGGTTAGTTTGATCTGAAATACCACGGATTACATCTAGGATTGAACCAATATCTTGTGTCGTTCCTGCAAGTTGTTCCACCACATGACTCACTTGAACTAAATCACCTTCAAGCTGGGTAATAGCATCACGAGATTCAATCACCGTTTGACGGCCATCTTGCGTGCTTACTTCTGCCTTACTTGCAGATTGTGCTGCACTTGCGGCATTAGAGGCAATCTCATGAATGGTTGACCCCATTTGGTTAATGGCAGTTACTACTTGTAAGGTTTGATCTCGCTGCATTTCACTGTTATCACGTGTTGATGTTGCTTTGAGTGCAACATTTTCAGCAGTTGTATGTAAAACATGACCCGTTTCTACGACTTCAGATACGGTATTATGAATTTTCTCTACAAAACTATTAAAGCCTTTTGAAAGTTGTGCTATCTCATCATTACCTTTGATTTCGATACGATGAGTTAGATCGCCTTCACCTTCTCCTAATTCACGGAATCGACATGACAGATCATTAAGTTTATTGGTAATAGAGCCTGCTCCCCAAATTGCCAGAGTAATAAATACGGCAATAATAACAACAATCCACATTACGATATCTTGAGTTGAGCTATGAAGGCTTTCAAATACTTCATCGACAGGAACTTCAGTAACAATAAACCACTCCATTGAAGGAATGTAATGCGATGCAATGAAGATCTCTTGGCCATCTTTCATTATACGGCTTAAGTTGAAGTTTTGTTTGGTAAGTAAAACGGAAGCTTCTTGGGATCCAACCACATCACTAATAGATTGTTTACCCATGATGCTATTATTTTTATGGATCTTAATATCCCCATTACCATCCATTAAATAGACAAAACCGGTTTTCTCAATTCGAAAGCCATTTAGTAGCGATACCATGTCATCTAACGATTTCGAGAGGCCCGCCATAGACACACCATTCAATTGCTGAAAGTTAACGAAAAGTTTAACCTCACCGTTTTGCTCAGTGAAAACATTCAGCATTCGCTCAGGACCACCTTGAGTAAAACCAAAGAACCAAGCATCTTGTTGTTGTGTTAATTGACGTAAGAAACCGTCTTGGTTCCAATAATTAGCACTCTTACGGTTAGCAACTGATGCATCATTCAATTGATGTTGTTGCTTTAACTGATTAAGTTGAGCGATAAGAATGGTTTGGTCTTCAGGAGAGATGGTTGGATCTGAAATAGCGTCGATGATGAAAGGGTTATTTGCCATCTGTTCAGCGGCAGAGGAGATCACCGCAACTTCTTTATCCACCTCACCACCAATTTGGTTAAGAATGGTTGGCAGTTCAAGAGTGGTTAACCGCTCATCTAATGTTTCGAATGCTTTTTTTTGGGCTACAATACCCACAAGTGAAGTTGAGGCAATAATTGCAATTACAATGCCGGCGACGAGTTTCTGTTTAATTGTTAGATTTATCATATTAATTCCACAGCTTTAAATAGACATTTTGTATATCGACTTGGATCATAATAGCTTTAATAAATAGTTACAATTTTATTCATGACCTAAATGGTTGAATAATCGAAATTAAACCTCATCTATTAAGGAACTAATGTGATTTTAATCAGTCACAAAGAAATAATTACTCAGCAATCCAGAGAATGGGTGAACTATGCCAGCGTTAAAAATTCAACAATTACAAACTTATCTTGAATCTCAAGTCATTGGTCAACCTGCGTTAGTGAAGCAACTATTGATTGCTCTGCTTGCCGACGGGCATATTTTAGTTGAAGGTCCTCCTGGTCTTGCAAAGACGCGTGCCGTGAAAATTTTGGCTGACTCTATTGAAGGGGATTTCCACCGCATTCAATTTACTCCGGATCTCTTGCCTTCTGATTTAACGGGGACGGATATTTATCGCCAAGAGACGGGAGAGTTCACCTTCCAACCCGGTCCTATCTTTAATTCATTGGTGTTAGCAGATGAGATCAACCGTGCGCCTGCTAAAGTGCAAGCGGCAATGTTAGAAGCAATGGCAGAGAAACAAATCACTGCAGGCCGTAACACGTATCAATTACCAGAGCTATTTTTGGTGATGGCGACACAGAACCCGATTGAACAAGAAGGGACATATCCTCTACCAGAAGCGCAACTTGACCGTTTCTTAATGCACTTGGATGTTGATTACCCAGGCGCAGAAGACGAATTGGCGATTCTTCGTTTAAACCGTGGTGAAGCCCTAGGTGAACAAGCTGAGAAACCACAACCTTTAGCGCAAAGTGAAATATTTAAAGCGCGTAAAGAAGTGCTGTCGATTTACATGGCGCCTGAGATTGAGCAATACATTATTCGTATTACTATGGCGACGCGTAAGCCTGAACAATACTGCCAAGACTTAGCGAAACAGCTAGAAATGGGCGTGAGTCCTCGTGCCACGTTAGCGCTTGATCGCTGTGCTCGTGCGCATGCATGGTTAGCCGGTCGTGATTTTGTGAGCCCTGAAGATGTGCAAGCGATGGCTTATCCTGTGTTACGTCACCGTCTGTTGTTAAGCTTCCAAGCACAAGCGGAAGGGACAACTGCAAATAAAGTGGTTGAACGATTATTACAAATGGTTGCGGCTTCTTAACGCCGTAAAGTAATTATATGAAAAAGACTACTCTATCGCTGCCACCACACAGTAATGGCGTTACCTTGTCACTTAATGAATTGGTTCACTATAAGAATCATTCATTACAGTGGCTACCGCCGTCTCAATCTGTGTGGTCAAAAATGAATGGCAGCCACCAAAGCCGACAAAAAGGCCGCGGTATGGATTTCTCAGAAGTTCGTCAATACCAACCGGGCGATGATATTCGCTCGATTGATTGGCGTGTGACTGCACGTACCGGGAAACCTCATACCAAACTCTACAGTGAAGAGCGTGAACAACCAACCATGCTGTTTATTGATGTCAGTGACACCATGCGTTTTGGCTCTCAACTGCTGTTTAAATCAGTACAAGCTGCGCATTTTGCCAGTTTATTAAGTTGGATAACGTTAGCAGCGAAAGATCGCGTCGGTGGGATCATCTTTGATGGATTATCGACCTTTGATTGCAAGCCCTCTTCTCGTCAGAAAAGTGTGCTGCAATTTATGCAATCCATCATTGAGCAGCATAACACCAACAGTGACTCAGAGCCTTTAGATACCGCACTGCAAGCTAGCTCATTTGCCAAGGGGTTAAGCCAGTTACAGCGTTTATGTCCTAAAGGCAGTGAGATTGTGATCATCAGTGATTTCTATGCACTAACCGATGAGTGTAAAGCGATCTTCAGTCAATTAAGCAAACACAACCGTTTGCAGTTTGTGATGATTAGCGATCCGCTTGAGCAAGGTTCAACTCGCTTTAATGGCACAGAATATGTTTCTGATAACAAGCGATCTGCATGGTTAGATTTTTCTTCATCATCGACCAAAAAAGCGTTAGAGCAGCAAGCAAATCTTCATAAAGCGTATGTGCAAAACATGGCGATGCAATTGGGTATTCAGCTGCACTGTTTGTCATCAGGCTTGCCGTTATTATCGCAACTGACGTCGTCACAAGATCCATCACAACAAGATAAAGGAGCCATGTAATGTCTTTATCTTCAACCCAACAAGCACCAGCAAGCAACATATTACCATTAGCGGATATTCATTTACCTGCCGCACCCTCATGGGGGTTATCACTCACGGGTTATGGGCTCATCGTCTGTGTGTTATTACTGGTTATCGCCGTAATTTGGCTTATACGTCGTCAACGTCAAAAAGGCGTATTACAGCGTCTTGCCTTACAACAGCTAGCCCAATTATCACCACAACAAACCAGTGACATTGCACAGTTATTAAAACAAGCGGCATTAAGTCATTTTCCTCGTGAGCGCATTGCATCACTGCATGGGTTAGCATGGTGGCATTTTGTTGAACAACAGCTACCCGTGAAAAAACAGGCCAATGTCCATTTCTCATCTCGTTCTGACATGTTAGAACAGGCTTTATACGGACAACAAGCATTATCAGAAACCAATCAACAACGTTTCTATGATGATGTTCGTTATTGGCTATCTCATGCTTTACCGGTAAAAAAAGTAATAGCAACAACAAAAGGACATCAACATGCTTGAATTCGTTTGGTGGTGGGCATGGTTTTTATTACCTATTCCCTTCCTGTTTTACTTTTTTGTACCTGAAAAAGACGTAGGTAGCGCAATTCATCTTCCTCGACTGCCAGAGCAAGGGGAATATAAGCAACCGAATAAACGCATCAACATTGGCTTATTGTCCGTAGCTTGGCTGTTATTGATTGCCGCCTTAGCGCGTCCGGTATGGTATGGCGACCCGGTTGATATTCAGCCTGAACACCGTGACATGATGCTTGTGGTCGATTTATCTGGCTCAATGGCCGAAGAAGATATGCAAACCGAGAATGGGGATTTTGTTGACCGCTTAACTGCGGTTAAAAAAGTTGTGTCTGATTTCATAGATGAGCGTAAAGGCGACCGTCTTGGATTAGTGCTGTTTGGCGATCACGCTTATCTACAAACCCCACTCACCTTTGATAGAAAAACGGTAGAAGAACAACTGGGCCGTACCGTTCTTGGGTTAGTCGGGCAAATGACCGCCATGGGTGAAGGCTTAGGACTTGCAACTAAAACCTTTATCGAAAGCAATGCACCTCAACGAACCATTATTTTATTAAGTGATGGTGGCAATACAGCCGGAGTACTAGAGCCATTAGAAGCAGCGCAACTTGCCAAAGACAACAATGCCAAGATTTATACTGTCGGTATTGGTGCGGGTGAAATGCAGGTTCGAGGTTTCTTTGGTAAACAAACCGTTAATACCGCGCGTGATTTGGATGAGAAAACACTGACTGAAATTGCAACCATGACGGGTGGACAATATTTCCGTGCACGTAATGCTGATGAGTTAGCGCAGATCTACCAAACCATCGACCAACTAGAGCCCATTACTCAAGCAACACAAACCTGGCGACCACATGAAGAGTGGTTCCGCTATCCGTTAATGGGGTATCTATTTTTCTTCTTTATTATTGTGGGAGTAAGAAAGCGTCATGGCTAATTTTACTTTTCTTTATCCACTGTGGTTTTTAGCCCTTATCCCTCTTGGGCTATTGGTGTTTATTCAACGTAAAAACAAAAACACCACAGGATTGATTGCACCTCACATTGCCAAACAATTGGGAATGACTCAAAAGACACAAGGCAATGGCTTTACGTTTGGACTGGTTTTAGCATGGTTATGTGTGACTACCGCCCTCGCTGGTCCTAGTTTTGGTTATAAAGACTCGCCGAGTTTTCAGCTCTCTGGTGCACGAGTACTGGTGATGGATATGTCTCGCTCAGTGTATGCGACCGACGTAAAACCAAATCGTTTAACTCAAGAAAAATACAAAGCCAAAGATTTACTGCCTTATTGGAAAGAAGGGATGACAGGGTTAGTTGCTTATGGCGCTGACAGTTACTTAGTTAGTCCGTTAACTGAAGATAGCCAAACACTCAATAACTTAATCACTAATTTATCGCCAGAAATCATGCCTTATAAAGGTAAAGGCAGTAACTTGTTAGCCGCGGTTGATCAAAGTATTGAGATGATGAAAAAATCAGGCCATCAACAAGGTGACATCATTGTTTTGACTGATGGAATATCAAACCAACAGCTCGATAAAGTGATGAGTCGCGTTAAAGGCACCAAATGGCGCATCAGTTTATTAGGTATCGGAACTAAAAATGGCGCACCAATTGAATTACCTTCAGGTCAGTTATTAACCGATCGTTCTGGTAACACCGTTGTCGCAACCTTGGATTCCGATCCACTAGTGACACTGGCACAAGCTACCAATGGTGTCGCTCAACTTATTCAATCAGATAACAGTGATATTGAAACCATTGCTCGTTTAACTAAAACACCATTAGAGCAAGTAACACAAAACAGCGATACCCAGGTAAACAGTCGTGCCAATCATGGTTATTGGCTGCTTTTCCCATTGGTACTTTTCTCACTGCTTTGCTTTAGAAAAGGGATGTTCTTAGCGTTATTGCTGGTGTTATTGCCTGTCGATAAGTCCATGGCAAATACAGACCTATCAAGCCGCTTACTTTCTGATGATTACACTGCGCATCAACAATTTAAGCAAAAAGACTATCAAGCGGCAAGCGAGCAGTTCAAATCCAAACAATGGAAAGGAGCCGCTCAATACAAAGCTGGAGATTATAAGGGCGCGATTGAGAGTTTAACCGGTCTTGAAGATACTCAATCTCAATACAATCTTGCGAATGCCTTGGCACAAAGTGGTCAATTGGAAGATGCAAAAGAGAAGTACGAGTCTTTACTAAAAAACAATCCAGATATGAAAGATGTGAAGAAGAATCTTAATATCGTCAATAAAGCGCTAGAGCAAAAACAGCAACAGCCACAGCAAGACGATAAGAATCAACAATCGGATAAAAATAAAGACGACAAGCAAGATAAAAAACAGGATAAACAAAACCAAGAGAATAAAGACAGCAAAGACGGCTCTGAGCAATCTTCAGATTCACAAGACTCACCATCTCAAGATCAACAGCAAGATCAGCAGAAAAATGGACCTCAATCTGATGATAAATCACAGTCAGATAAACAAGATAAGTCAGAGGCTCCTTCTCAAGAACAGCAACAAAAAGATCTAGCTAAAAAAGAACAAGAGAAGAAAGACAAAGAGCAAGCTGCACAAGCTCGTGATAAAAAGGATAAGCAACCTAAATCGGACGAAGAAAAAGAGCTACAAGCTCAAATGCAATCACAACAAGCAAAAGCCGACAGTGACGCCATTAAAACCGATCCTCGTCTACAAAAATTAGAACAATCAGGCGCAAAAGAAGATGAACTGCTGCGCGCCCTATTGTATCTGCAAGCAAAACAACAAGAAGCACCACAAGCTTCTGAGAATGAATGGTAGTTTAAATGAGTATAAGACAAATCAGTCCCTACTCTACTGTAAAGAGTTCGACAATGAAGGCTTCTATGAAAAAGACAGCGCTAATCAAAAAAGTGATTTTATTTGCCGCATTATGCTTTAGTGGTATCTCTGCAAGTTACGCTCAGGCCATTGCTACAGTAAGTAAAAACCAAATCACTGAAAACGAAGTGATTCAATTAATGGTCTCTGTCGATAAAAGTGCCGATCAAAGTAAATTTGACCCTAGCCAACTCGCACCTGATTTTCGCAGTGGCCAAGTTAGTTTTGGTAGCTCACGCTCATTAGTGAATGGCGACTATAGTGTACAAAGCCAGTGGACGGTTTCTATTGCCCCAACAAAAATGGGCACCTTAACCATTCCTAGCATGAATGTCGCTGGTGAGCAAACTAACCCAATAACGATTCGTGTGACTAAAGATGCGACCGCTCCAAAAAGCAGTGATGTAATCAAAGTCAGTGGTGAACTAACAAAAGATGAATTGTATGAAGGTGAAACCGCTCAATTTGATGCCAAGATTGCTATATTTGCGGATATTCGTCGTTTAAAAGATCCAAACATCATCACGCCGCAAGGAGTCGGTATTGAGTTCTCCCCTATTGGTGAAAGCAAGCAATACCAAACAGTGATTGATGGACTGCAAGCCACTGTGGTTGAACAAGCCTTCAGCGTCAGTGGAAGCCAAGCAGGAAAATTAAGCTTTGATGGTTTAGCCTTTACTGGTGGATTAGTGCAAACCGATCGTTATGGTCGTAGCACCAAATTAATCCCATTAAACATCAGCCCTAAACAATACCAATTAACGATATTAGCAAAACCTGCAGATTTTACAGGTACTTGGTTACCGACTACGGATTTAAAACTAGGACAGCAATGGCTAGTTGATGGGAAGCCATTATCTGATACCACAGTAGAAGCCGGAACTGCCATTACACGTCAAATCACGCTAATGATGGCAGATGTTCCACCAGAGAAATTACCAAAGCTTGATATTGATTATCCTAAATCGGTTCGCATGTATGATGAGAAACCTGTCATAGGCAAAGACAGCCAAGGCAATAGCGTGATAACCATTAAACAAGTGATTATCCCTCATACCAGTGGTTCGGTAAAATTACCTGCGGTCTCAATTCAATGGTGGAACAGTAAAACACGTCAATCTGAAACAGCAACACTCGATTCACTGACGTTAACGGTGACACCAAGTACTCACATTAATGAGCAAAAGATCGATAACCAAACAAATGCTCAGCCAGAAACCATAGTAAAACGTGAAGTTGATCATGGTTTTTGGCCATATACCACCCTTGCTTTTGCGCTTCTTTGGTTATTTACCGCGATTGGTTGGGCTGTTAGCCGCACAAAAGTAAAGGCAATAAACACATCTACCAATCAAAAAAGTATAGTGATAGGTAATGGCTGTAAAGCGCTTATCTCTGCTTTAAAAGAAAATAATACAATTCTTGCTCATCAGATCCTTGCAGACCACTATGAACAGTGGAATAAACAAGGCATTGACGTTGCTGCTATTAAAGAGCTAATCACTCAATTAAGCCAACAACAATATGCAAGAGATACGAGTAATAACTCTACAAAACAAATAATTAGCAATATAGAAAAGAAATTATCATCGACAAATAGATCATCAAGCACAACCCCTGAACTTGAAAGATTATAACGATTTTTAATTTCATTATTTTTGCTAATTTAAGGCGGAACAACACTTAGTTGCCCGCCTTTTTTTCACCTTCAGCTCTGAAGCTTTATTTGCTCTTAATCTTTCTGTATCCCTTATCAGCTCTCACTTCTTTATTTATAGTGCAAATTAATCCATTGCGGTAGGCTTTGCTTCTTTGCGCAAACGATCTCCCTCAAATATTCACATAAAAATTCATGTATTCTCACACTATCTTCGATTTGCCATTGACATCTGAGTCAGAAAACACAATTATCAACCTATCAAATGTTCACTACCATCGCATTTGCTCATAGAGATTATCGTGATGGCAGCGAGACGGACTTTCAAAGAAGATGCTAAATAGCATGTGATCAGTAAGGGTAAGTAGTATGACAACTAAATTAGAACAACTTCGTAAACTAACAACAGTAGTAGCAGACACAGGTGATATTGAAGCAATCGCAAAATACACGCCAGAAGATGCAACCACTAACCCTTCTCTAATTCTTAAAGCAGCTCAAATCGCAGAATATGCGCCACTAATTGACGCTTCAATTGAATACGCAAAAGCTCAAAGCAACGACAAAGCACAACAAGTACAAGATACATGTGACATGCTTGCTGTTAGCATCGGTAAAGAAATCCTAAAAGTAGTTCCAGGTCGTATCTCTACTGAAGTAGACGCTTGTCTTTCTTACGACACTGAAGGTAGCATTGCAAAAGCGCGCCAACTGATCAAAATGTATAATGATGCTGGCATCACTAACGATCGCATTCTTATTAAACTGGCTTCAACGTGGGAAGGTATCCGCGCTGCTGAAGTTTTAGAAAAAGAAGGCATCAACTGTAACCTAACGCTTCTATTTTCTTTCGCTCAAGCGCGTGCATGTGCTGAAGCTGGCGTGTTCTTAATCTCTCCTTTTGTTGGTCGCATCATGGACTGGTACAAAGCAAAAGAAGGTCGTGATTTTGAAGCATCTGAAGATCCAGGCGTTATCTCTGTTGCTGGTATCTACAACTACTACAAAGAACACGGCTACAACACAGTAGTAATGGGCGCAAGCTTCCGTAACATCGGTGAGATTCTTGAGCTTGCTGGTTGTGACCGTCTAACTATCAGCCCTAACCTACTTCAAGAGCTTGAAGAAGCAACTGGCGAAGTGGTTGAGAAACTGATTGATACTAACGGCAACAAAGAACGTCCAGCTGCAATGACTCACGCTGAGTTCTTATGGGATCACAACCAAGACCCAATGGCTGTTGAGAAACTGGCTGAAGGCATCCGTAACTTTGCGGTTGACCAAGGTAAGCTAGAAGACATGATCGCAGCTAAACTATAATTTCTAGAAACTAGAACGCTTCGCTACTATAAGGGCAAAAGCAATCACGTTATAAGTAACACTCTCAACGTGCATATTCCATGCTCTTATAGTTTCTAGAAGCGAAGCGTCTATAGCTTCTAGCTCGTCATCATATTCAAATCGGGTTGAGCCTTTCAGCCCTTCATTTTCAAATATTCGAGTTAATCATTATGAACCGTAAACATCTAGCTAATGCTATTCGTGCTCTAAGCATGGACGGCGTACAACAAGCAAACTCTGGTCACCCTGGCGCACCAATGGGCATGGCTGACATCGCTGAAGTTCTTTGGCGTTCACACCTAAACCATAACCCTGCTAATCCTGAATGGGCTGATCGCGACCGTTTTATCCTATCTAACGGCCACGGCTCTATGCTAATTTATTCTCTGCTTCACCTAGCAGGTTATGAGTTACCAATTGAAGAGCTTAGAAACTTCCGTCAACTGCATTCTAAAACGCCAGGTCACCCTGAGTACGGTTATGCACCAGGCATCGAAACAACCACTGGTCCATTAGGCCAAGGCATCACGAATGCAGTTGGTATGGCGATGGCTGAAAAAGCATTAGCGGCACAATTCAATAAAGAAGGCCACGACATCGTTGACCACTACACTTATGCATTCATGGGTGATGGCTGTCTGATGGAAGGTATTTCTCACGAGTCATGTTCTCTAGCAGGAACATTAGGTCTTGGTAAGCTGGTTGCTTTCTGGGATGACAACGGTATCTCTATCGATGGTGAAGTGGAAGGTTGGTTCTCTGACGATACACCTAAGCGTTTTGAAGCATACGGCTGGCATGTAATTCCTGCTGTCGATGGTCACGATGCTGACGCAATCAATGCAGCTATCATCGCAGCAAAAGCAGATCCTCGTCCTACTCTGATTTGTACTAAAACTATCATCGGTTTTGGTTCTCCAAACAAGCAAGGCACACACGACTGTCACGGTGCTCCACTAGGCGCTGAAGAAATTAAAGCAGCGAAAGCACAATTAGGTTGGGAGCACGGCGCATTTGAAATTCCGCAAGAAGTTTACGCAGAATGGGACGCGAAAGAAGCAGGCGCAACTAAGGAAGCGTCGTGGAACGAGAAATTTGCAGCTTATGAAGCAGCATACCCAGAGCTTGCAGCCGAGTTTACTCGCCGCGTAAACGGTGATTTGCCTGCTGAATGGGAAGAAAAAGCATCGGCAATCATTGCTGATCTTCAAGCGAACCCTGCAAACATCGCATCACGTAAAGCCTCTCAAAATGCACTAGAAGCGTTTGGTGCTATGTTACCTGAATTTATGGGCGGCTCTGCTGACCTTGCACCTTCTAATCTAACTATGTGGTCTGGTTCTAAGTCGCTTGAAGCAACAGACTTCTCTGGTAACTACATTCACTACGGTGTACGTGAATTTGGTATGACAGCTATCATGAACGGTATCGCTCTGCACGGTGGTTTCGTACCATACGGCGCAACGTTCCTAATGTTCATGGAATACGCTCGTAATGCTATGCGTATGGCTGCTCTGATGAAAATTCAGAATATCCAAGTATACACTCATGACTCTATTGGTCTTGGCGAAGATGGTCCGACTCACCAACCGGTTGAACAGATCGCTTCTCTACGTCTAACACCAAACATGAGCACATGGCGTCCATGTGACCAAGTTGAATCTGCAGTTGCTTGGAAACTAGCAATTGAGCGTCGCGATGGTCCATCAGCACTTATCTTCTCTCGTCAAAATCTTGCACAACAAGATCGTGATGCAGAGCAAGTAGCTAACATCGCTAAAGGTGGCTACATTCTTAAAGATTGTGAAGGCCAACCTGAACTAATCTTTATCGCTACAGGCTCTGAAGTTCAGCTTGCAGTTGAAGCTGCGGCTCAACTAACTGCTGAAGGCAAAGCGGTACGTGTTGTATCAATGCCAGCAACTGATGCATTTGATAAGCAAGATGAAGCTTACCGTGAATCAGTACTTCCATCAGCAGTAACAAAACGAGTTGCTATTGAAGCGGGTATTGCTGACTTCTGGTTCAAGTACGTTGGTTTAAACGGCAAGATCATCGGTATGACAACGTTTGGCGAATCAGCACCTGCTGAAGAACTATTCAAAATGTTTGGTTTCACTACTGAAAATGTAGTGAAAACAGCAAAAGAGCTTTTAGCTTAATCCATAAAAAAGGACTTAATCACTATTAAGTCCTTAAATAATAAAGCTTCGTTTATATCTAATTAGATCTAAACGAGGCTTTTTCATTTCTAATTCTAAAAACTAATGATTAAGTCTAGTCATTAAGGTTCACATTTTTATAGCGATCACGTTCTACTGCATCATCTGGTAACGTTTTAAAGCGTTTGTGTAGCCACATCCATTGCGATATCCCTTTCTTTATTAATCGCTCAATCTCATGGTTCAGAACTTTAGCGGCAGAAACGGCATCTCGACGAGGAATCTCACCACTTAGATCATCTCCGACTTCTAAAGTATAGTTATTGCCTTTACGTAGACTACACCCAGACATCACCGCACACTTTGACATATCAATTAAAAAACTAGAGCCTGTCGTAGTTGCAGCGTCTTCTACCGCAAAAAATGGTACAAACACTGCGTTTTTCTTACCATAATCATGGTCAGGTAAATACCAAAGACGATTGCCAGATTTAAGAACTTTAATCATGCTTTTAACATCATGACGATCAATCATCTGATGACCTTTACGGGTACGACCGCGATGCTGAATAAACTCAAATACAGGGTTACTGTTAGCGCGATAAACTCCGTAGCCTGGAGCAAAAAGACTGAATATTCGAGCGGTCATTTCTAGATTTAAAAAGTGACAACAAACAACTAATACTCCTCGCCCCTCTTTCTCTTGCGCAAGGATTTTTTCTTTACCAATAATAGAGACATGACGCTTAACTCGCCAATCTGGCCAAAACCACGCCATTCCCATCTCTACAATAGCTAATCCTGTATTTTGAAAATTCTCAGTGACTATTTTTTCTATTTCTGATGACGTGTAGTTTGGAAAACTCAATTTTAGATTTTTTCTTGCAATAATTGCTCGTTTTTTAAGTAACCCTTTAGAGAGCCTTCCCAAGCTAAATCCAATTGATTTTAAGATAGAAAATGGCAGTACATTGACTAATAATGCCAATACAAAAAAGAATATCCAAAGAAACCAATACCTTGGGGAAAGTAGTGCCCATGAGAACTTAGGGCTTGGAACTGTTTTCATCATTCAACCTTATAAAAATGATACTACCACCATTATAATACATAAAAGATGAAAATTAAGTGAAATGTAACTAAAACCAAATCAAACGGTTTAAACTGAAATTAGTATATAACCTCAGAAAACAAGAAATAACTTGGTAACATAATCGTGAGGTTAATTTTTCACTTAACATTATCATTTATATAAGTTGATCTGGCTCGTATTATTTATTCTAAATTATCATATCCTAGTTAGTGTCATCACAATTAACCGTTTCATATAATTCTTTTAATAAAATAGAGTCAATATTTATAAGCCCGTCAGAAAGGTGTATATAATTACCTGCTGTTACATTGAGTAATATATTCTTTCTAATTAACTCACTTTCTTTTGATTCTTTATTTTGAAAATGAAAATGTTGTACTTTCTCATAAACCATTTCTGAGATCTGATCTATTTGTTCTTGTGTTAAACAGACACGAGACATTCCAACCTCTGGTCTACAGTCTTGTGTTAACACTTCTAATCGTAATTTTTCAGTAAAAAGCTTATCGAGCTTAGATCCTTCAAAGAAAGTGTAATATGGCGGGGTTAAGAAACAAGGCACACCATCAGATCTAAGTTCTAGCAAACCCATAATTTCCAAGGCTCTCAAGTAGATATAGACACTTTGTTCAGTTAGCTTATTTTCTTGTGCAACCTCATCAACAGCTCGCCCTTTTACATGTATTTCATAGAAGAAATCATATAAATAGGGGTGATTAAAGAAAACCTCATCCAAAACTTCAGTTCTTGTTCCTTCTTCTCTATTATGAATATCTCGAGCAATTTGAGAGAGCTCTTCAATATTGGTATTTAATACGGTCGCATACTCCATTAATTTATCAATACCAATAGAGTTACTGTGAAAATGACGTTTCAACGTTGAAATAGGCACGTTAACCTTTAATGATAATTCATTATAAGTTAGATCATTTTCTTTTAATTTAACTCTTAATGCATTTAATAATAAACTTGCACAAAATCCCATAACTACTTCCTTGCTGTTATTTAACGACTAAAATTAACGTTACTTCATCTTGTTTAAAATTACCAGTTCAGTTTCATTTTTTGACGTTTGTGAACTCAAAATATAGACCGTAACCTTGATATTAATATAAGCAATTGCAGTACCACCCGAGAAAAGGTTACAAATATGTTACACCGTCAAGTTTATGACGGGCTAATTATAACACTAACTTTTGCTCATAGAAGAGCGTTTTAATTTACACGGAAGTCATTTATGCAGACAAATACAACTAGAAAATTACTGCTATCTCGCTTCATCGGCTGCACTCTCGTGCTAGTCCACCCTGCGTCAGCCGAAGAAACTACAGAAAAAGGATCTGAAATAACATCAGAAACAGAAGAATCAACAAGCTCATGGGGTGGTTCATTGTCCCTTGGATACGACAGTAACTTCTTTCAAGCGTCAGATCATCGTTCCAACAGAGCTTTATCATTTCATGGCTCACTATTCATGAATTTTTTAGATAACTACTCTTTATACACCAGTAGTGGTGGTTATCGTACTTTACAAAATGCAGAAAGTTTTTATTCAACGGACACCGTTGTCGGTCTCTCTCATTCATCATTACTGACTTTTGGTGATACTGGGAACGTCTCCATAAGCGGTCAATTTTCAATCCCGACATCACAAGCATCTCAAGACAGCTTTTTAAATACGGCATTTAGAGTTCAAACACCTGTTTCATTCAAACTTGCAGATGTGGGAATAACCCTCGCACCAAGAATACGAAAAAACTTCCATCAATACACAACCTCCCCATCAGGTAACGTTAATGCTTCTTGGGGATTATCCCTCTTAGTTGCAGCAAACTATAGCTTTGGTAATGCCTTTGTCTCAGCGTCAGCACTCGGTGGTACTTCAATTAATTACAACGGGCGTTGGGCTGATGGTTACAGTTATGGAGGAAGCTTAAGTACCGGTTATAACCTTCGAGATGATCTCTCCATCTCTTTAACTCTCGCCTCTTCAGGTGTTTATGCAGATGCAGCACAAGGGACATTAGGCAGCTTTGATATTTTTGATGAAACCAAAGCAACCTACTCACTTGGCATGACTTACTCCTTTTAAGGAAGAAAAAAATAATAACAGGATGTGAACAATATGATATTTAGAAAACTAACTTTAGCCGCGGCGATTACCGCAACTCTATCTGGCTGTGCGCCTGAAGAACAAGAATACGATGCCCTAGATAAAGACGTAACCGAAGTTCAAGTTCAAGATCTTCGCCTTGATGGCCGTTGGTTCTATGCTCCAACAACCGGCGCTGCACCTCGTTTTGCCGTTACTCAATTTCCTTTTTTACAAGGTATGGGCCGTTATGTTGAACTTTGTTTTTCTGACGAAGGTCTAGAAGTTCGCGGTTATGACAACAACAACCCTGATCTCGTATTACCTAAAGATAAAAATGGATTCTGTTTACCACAAGACCAAAATAATATTGGTTCTGACGATCAAGTAAACTTTCCCCACGTAATGACCGTTCCAGGTAGCTACGCAAAATACCAATGTCGTGAAGACAACTATGGTGACTGTACTAACGTTGAAGAGAAAGATTCAGATCCCAATCTTGGCAATACCACTTTTAGAAACAACACCCACTTTACGCCAGATCCAGAATCAACCCTCGTTAGTGATCTTAACTGGGACGAATTGTATGGGACCAAAGATGGCTTAACGCCTCAAGGATCTCCAGAAGTAATCTCTTGGGAATTTGACCCAAAAGAAGGCGTGTTAAACTTTGAGCTTGAACAGACATTTAAGATCAACTTTGACAAACTATCTCGTTACATGGATTGGTCAGCAATGGAAGAAGAAATGGCGAAAGGGTCATTTAAAGCTCGCTTCTTTTATTCATTAGTTCATGAAAGCCATGTAGCATCTGAAGACTACAAACCTATTCTATATCCAGTAAACGATGAAAATGACATTGGTTTTTTCACCACAACAACGAAAAAGAAAGATCCAATCACTAATAAGTATGACTCAGTCACCTATTTAAATCGTTTTAATCCTACTAAAGGGTCGATCAAATACTATCTTTCGGATAACTTTTTTGAAGAAAAAAATAAACTGTTCCTAAACTCAACAATTAATACTGTTAATAAAATGAACGAAACATTGCGTTTACTTGAACCTAACTCAAGCAAACCAATGATTGAAATTGCCAATAAAAATGAAGCAGCTGGCATTCATTCGGGCGATTTACGTTATAACGTGATTAATCTTGTCGATGAGCCTCTAGATAATGGTTTATTAGGCTATGGTCCCTCTATTGCCAACCCTGTAACCGGAGAAATAATTAAAGCCCATGTAAACCAATATTCAGGTGTTGCTCGTACTGGTGTGCCTTACTACTGGGACAACATGGCGCGTTTATATAACCGCGGTCAATTAGAAATGAACGGTTTACCTCCCGTAAATGAAACCCCGTCAGTAGCTCAACGTGCTGAGTTGCAAACAAACAAGGCGGTGAGTGAATTTCTACAAACCAATCACGCAGATCATAATCACGTAACCCCATCTCTTGGTGAGCAAGATGTGATTGAGTTTTTGGCACAACAGCGAATTCAAAACAAATTTAACCTATCACCGACAGAACTAACTCAGGTTCATGATGATATGGATCTAGAAGATATTGTACGAGCTGAAGAAAAACGTATCGCTTTTTGGAGTGAAAATAACGTCTACCCTATCGAAGCATCATGGGTATCATCATCAAGCAAAGCGGTAATTGACAACTTACCACTGACTGATGAAGGTTACTTCACAAACATTACCGATGCTGAAACAGGAGTCGTCACAAAAACACTAAAACCATGGGTTCTACTGCCTGATAACCTACAAGCGATTGCAGCAGATGCGATTACAGTAACTACGTATGCGAATACTCTTGTTCATGAGCTTGGCCATAATGTCGGTTTGCGCCATAACTTTAAAGGCTCAAATGATATTGACAACTATTTAACGTTTGAACAATCTCGATTACTTGGTTTGAGTAATATTCCAGCATACAGCTCTACTATGGATTATGCCCCAAGTATGCTTGATGAAATTCCAACATGGGGATTATATGATCTTGCAGCATTTAAGTTTGCTTATGGGAGAAAACTCGATTTAGTTGAAGCCTCTCCAATGACTGAAGAGCAACGATCGGCTGATGGTGGTGAAGCGGCTTATTCAAATTCGTTTTACAGTCAATACGGATCAACAGTTGAAAATGAATCCCTTATGGTTTGTGCCGAACAATCTCCAGTTCTTAATGAACAAGGAGAGCCAACAGGCCAATCGAACTATACTTGTGACTTTTCTCGCTTAGATACCGCCGCACTTAATGGCGAGCCACTTGCTGAGCACGGTGTTCTTTATTACCTTGATGATGTATTAGGCCTATCACGCAAATCATATGCTTTTTGTACCGATGGCAATGTTTCTCTAAATAGTGATTGTAATCGCTTTGATGAAGGAACAAACCTACAAGAGATTGCCACCTATAAATGGCAACAATATCTTGATAGTTACGACTCTAGAAATGCGGGATTATACCGTGATGGGATCTTTAACTCTGATTATCCTTCATACATTATCCGTCGATTCCGTGAAATGAATACAATGCGCGATATGATTGAAGACAACGAGCGTATTGATGAATTATTCCATGATTTTGGTGATGCGTCTCCATCAGACAAACCGACTGCGTTCTTACAACAAGTCGCTGCCAATCCAAGTTCATGTGTTTACACCGAAGACCGTAATGCAAGAGCAAGTAATTCATGGTTATGTGATTATGCTTATGGTGCTAAAAAAGCGTCTGAGTTTTTCTTAGACATTCTAAGAACACCTGAATCACAATGTATTATTACCGATCGCACAGGGACAATGCGTAGTATTTCTCTTGGTGAAACACTGTCTGCACAAAGTTATAAAATCCCAAGTAATTATGATATTACACAAGCAGACTGTTTTGATGACGTAGCAAAACCAATTATAGAATCTTTACACGGTGCAACGGAAATTCATGCAAAATCAATTAACTCAAAGTTCTTAAACTCAGTAGGTTCATTTGACCCTGCGAACCCATACTCAAATGCCGTTTCAGTACTTGGTATGTGGCCAGACAAAGGATTAGCAAGTTATCAATTAGCTCGTCGTTATTCTTTACGTTACACCGATGAAGGTGCATTTGCTTCATTGCTCGATTTACCAGGAGTAAAAGCAGAATACGATGCAATTATGGCTCACCTAGTTGCCAAAGAATCGCTAACTAATGCTGTTGAGTTTGTAGATAGTACTAATGCGGCTTATGAACCAACGATTGATGTAAATCTGCATGTGACTCAACTTATTGAATCATTACCTCCTCTACCAAAAGGGATTCGTAATTTTTATGGGTTAAACAGTTACGCTCGTACCGATATGTCTAGCATGATCTTGTCTATGGGCACAAAGCAAATGCAAACAGAAGACTATACATTTGCAGAGACAGCTTTAAAGCAACGTAATAGTTTAAGTAAGCAACTTGATCAATATGGTTTACTTGGTGGTGATGCTTTAACGGTTTCAATTAGCGGTATTAACTATACAATCACTAAAGATAACGCATTAGCGGATCGTGTAGCCTCTAAACTGTTTACGAGTGAAGGTTATACAGCCAAAGTAGCCCTTGATAATACGTCATCTGAAACCTTAACGAATGTTCTTAATGCATGGCAACCCGTTGCTGGTTTTCAATCAACATTCCATACACCTATTCTTGCTTTGGATGCGCCATTTATTGAATTGATTATTAATTCATATAAAGCACAAATTGCTTCAGGTGAGATTGATTTAAGCAATGGTATGAATAATCAGATATTTAACGCAGTAATTAATGGCGTTCTATCTCAATCTGATGTTATTTATGACTTAGAGGCGGGCACTGTAACGTCGAATACAGGTAAAGAGCATAGTATCAGCAGTGTGATTTCTATCATTGATTATACAATGGCGTACGTAAATGCTAGCCTTGATGCGACACTTCTTTCTACAAGTTACGCTCTGTATGATGGCTTTACTGGAGCAAATGAAGCGGACCAGTTTGCTTGGACACTAACATTAGAGATGATTAAAGCATACCAATCAGGTGATTACATTAACATGGTAGGTCAACACTATGACACCTTGCGTAAACTGCCAGTGAAAAAAGTTTATTAACCTTAAATAAACAGCCTTAAAAACAAAAAGCCAGCTATCACGCTGGCTTTTCTTTATCCCAAAACAATAAGAATCTAAAGAATCGTAATCACATCTTCAAATGCTTTGCGAGACTTAGGTAAAGAGGCATTATAATCTTCACTTGTATGATGATAACCAATCGCTAAAGCAACATGACACTCATATTCAGCTAATTCATCAGCAAAAATTTCACCTAATAACTGGCTATCAACCCCTTCCATCGTGGTTGAATCTATCTTTAAACGAGCCAACGTATGCAGTGCATTACCTAAAGCTAAATAGGCTTGTGGCTTCGTCCACGCTTTATGTTGGCCTTCTTCATCACAATTTAACTCTACGAATTTAAATGAACCAAATGCGGCTTCTTTTTGTTCTTCTGTAATACGAGTATCGGCAACGGCTTTATTTAAAACCACTTCATAATCATCACGAGTGTATTTTAATTTATGTGCAAACAAGATCACATGAGAACACGCTTTGATATGAGGCTGATTAAACTGATGCATATTGGCAAAGGAATCATGCATACGCTGCTTGGCTGTATCAGACTCGATTACCACAAACTTCCATGGCTGAGAGTTAATGGATGAAGCTGATAATCGTAACGCCTCAAGTAATACCGCAAGATCATCTGCCGATACTTTCTTACTCGGATCGTATTTCTTAGTTGTATAACGGTTTTCTAAATCGCTAATGATCTCATGCTTCATATTCACTCTACCTATTCCTATTTAAATTCAATTAAAACGATACATATCCATTAAGAGCATTTTGGCACAGTCCGAAACACAAGTTAACTCCTTAGCTAAAACCTAGGTGGTTAATCTGCCATTGTTACTCTATTTCTACCATGTTCTTTTGATAAATATAATGCTGAATCAGCAAGTTTATAGGCTTCAGAAAAAGACATATCTGTGTCAACAACGCCACCAATAGATACCGTAATTGCTAACTTTTTAACGAGTTCTTTTTCAATCGCAGCTCTAATTTCTTCAGCTTTAACTTCTAACTGTTCGTAGCTTAGTGACTTGAATGTGATCAAAAACTCTTCGCCACCCCATCTTATTGCAGCGTCTTTTCGGCGAATAGTACCTAAAATACGCTCAGCAATCTCTTGAATAACATCATCGCCTTTTTTATGCCCATACGTATCATTAATACGTTTAAAATGATCGATATCGATAATCAATAGAGCATGTGTTCTCATTCTTTTTAATCGTTTTTCATAAAAGTCACGACGATAAAAACCCGTCATACGATCAAACTGCAATAAATATTTACGTCGATTGTAATTCACTCGTAAAAAGAAAAAGCTTAATGAAAACAATATAGATGGAATGAGGATTTCTTTGAACACATCTACAAAACCTATTCCGAGGGTGATCTCATCCTGCTCAGAACAAGGTAAATACATTGATTTCTGATAAGTGTTACTATCTTGCCAATTAATAACCGTGTTGTATTCCTTGTTAAATTCAGTCACTTTGTCGTAAAGCAAAGAGGCTTTAATATCAACGACAAGTAAGGAATCTAAATGCTTTTTATTATAGATAGGATAGAACATTGAACGGATAAACTCGTGTGTTTCATCTTCTTTGTACTTTTCCGTTAATTTTAGGTTACATCCATAAAATGATTGATACGTAGCCCTAAGACTTTCTTTATCAACAATATCTTCAATGACATCCTTATTCCCTTCTTGATAAAACATTTCGTAGCTTTTTCGTAAAGGATCAAAATGAACATATTTAGATGGATTTTGAAACACTGCGATAGTCCATAAACTATCACCAATCAACTTCTCTAATTCAGCACGTAATTTTTTAATACCAATAGAAAGCACTTTAACATTAGTGTCACTATTTACCACGATATCAACACCGTTTTTATAATAACGTCCCTTTTCTAAAGAGACTGAATCAACATTATTATAGTAAGATGAAAAACGACGACTGATCGAATAGATACTTTTATAGTCATTAACTACTGCCCGCTCAAGCCGCGCTAAAGACACTGTGTTAAATAAAAAATAACAAGCAAAAAACACACATAAGGCAACAGCTAAGATCTTAAAGAAGATACGCATTTCACTGAAAATTTCGTTTGTTTTCTTTCTACTTGGCATTTAATTCTCATTGAAAAAAAGAATGAATATATAACAGCAAATCACATAATCAACCTAGTTATTTTATAAAGTGAGACTTTATCTCATTTTAAAGAAATCAAACTCAGTTACCAAACAAAATCATTCATCAAAACCATACAAAAGCAACATTTCATTCACCATAATGACTGTGCTTTTTTTAATAAACTAATGATTATTAATAAATTACTACCTTGTCATTTAATTTCTGAGAGATCAGTTTATTTACTATAAAAAAATTTATGCTAGGGTTTAGAAGAATTAATCTAAAAGGAGAAGGATTGCCATGAAACCTGAATTTGTATACAACGTACCAAAAGAGCTAGGTGTGTCAGGTCAAGCGACAGCAGAAAGAGAAGCTGAAGAACTTTATTCTGAATTGTTGGGCAAAGGAGCACGCAACATGACAGAAATTAAAGTTGAAATAAGAGATTCAAACGTTATTTCAAGTTGGGTCATTGATGGTGAAAGGTACTATCATAATTAACATCCCCATCCAGTTATTTTTTAGATAAAACAGGGCCGCACGCAACAAGCAGCCCTCTATTTACTATTAAATAATAACTAAAAAATTCGCTTAAAACCAAATAAAAAACTTAGAACGAAATGGATATTAACCATTTTTTAGGACAATATCGCTAATATTTATTCAATTACATTTCATCAGCAACATTAATTCGAGTTAATTTATAATCTAATTAAGATGTAACCTCTACTCTGATACTCTCTAATCATTACAGGGGCTCTATCCACAACCTTTATATGCTCTGCAAAATCATCCTTTTCATTCCCTCTCCAAGATGCATGAGTTGCGCATACCTCTACGGAAATACCATCATCGACAAGTGATTGAGTGAGCGCATGAATATTTCCTTTTGATTGTTCATTTTCTTTTAACAAAGAAAATTGTTCCGCTCCATGACTCACTACAGCAAAATCAATATTTGGGTGTCGATATTTTAATTCTTCTGAATAACGCTCAATAGTTTTAAGCACTTCTTCAAAATTTCCATCTTCCCACTCCATAACTTCAAAAACTACACCAACAGGGGGAGTATCGGACTCAATGATGTTAATTACTTGTTTATTATCTAATGCAGCGGCAGTTGGTGCAATAAGTACAAGTATAAAACAAACTAGTTTCTGTAAAGATCTCATTAGATTATGCTCATTTACGTCTTAAAAAGAGCATTATTTATGCTATCGAAGGTACTAACAACGCCTTAATTGTTTCAAAGTTTAGTAAAAATCGAAGAAATATTAAAAAAAAGAGATCTATTTCTCAAGTATTTACGAGGCAATTTATTAATCATTTAAATATCAGTTCCTAAAATCTTATAACAAATATACTCTCAGTGTTCCTTCTTTATTACTACTGCAATTTTCGCATAAATTTATCGTATTCTTGCAAGAGCGAACTAAGTGAATCTCAGGTCAGTTGTTTAAAAAATACTATAATCCGTTCGATCACAAAAAAACCTTTAAGCTACTTTTAAGTAACTCAGTAAATATGCATAATTACTCACATTTGAATAATGTGGAAAATAAAAACTTGGATCTGCGTAGTCATTTTGTAGTCATTAGCCATTTTTAGGCCAAAAAAAAGGCCGCTAAATGCGACCTTTCATTATTCGTTATTTCCGAAGTATCGAGTGATTACTCTTTACCGAAAACGTTGTTCTCTTGCTCTTGTACTCGGATGAAAGTAGTACGCTTAGTTAGCTCTTTAAGCTGCGCCGCGCCTACGTATGTACAAGTTGAACGTACACCGCCAAGGATGTCAGAAATCGTTGTATGAACTGAACCACGGTATGGTAATAGTACGGTTTTTCCTTCCGCTGCACGGTACTTAGCAACACCACCTGAGTGTTTGTCCATCGCGCTTTGTGAAGACATTCCATAGAATTTCATGAATTGCTTACCGTCTTGCTCGATAACTTCACCGCCCGACTCTTCGTGACCAGCAAGCATACCGCCTAACATTACGAAATCAGCACCGCCGCCGAACGCTTTAGAAACGTCACCAGCACATGAACAACCGCCGTCACCAATGATACGACCACCAAGGCCGTGCGCTGCGTCAGCACATTCAATGATTGCAGAAAGTTGTGGGTAACCAACACCAGTTTTAACACGTGTAGTACATACAGAACCTGGGCCGATACCTACTTTAACGATATCTGCACCAGCTAGGATAAGTTCTTCAACCATATCGCCTGTAACAACATTACCAGCAGAGATCACTTTATCTGGGAATTCAGCACGTACTTTTTCTACGTATTGAACTAAATGCTCAGAGTAACCGTTTGCGATATCAACACAAATAAAGATCAAGTCATCTGTTAATGCCATGATGTCTTTTGTTTTTTGGAAATCCGCTTCAGAAGTACCAGTAGAAACCATTGCGTTTTTAAGAACAGATACATCGTTCTCTTTAACAAAGCCAGCCCAGTCTTCAACTGTGTAGTGCTTATGAATCGCAGTCATTACACCGTGCTCAGAAAGTGCTTTTGCCATAGCAAAGCTACCAACAGAATCCATATTAGCTGCAATTACAGGTGTACCAGACCATTGACGACCGCTGTGCTTAAATGTAAACTCGCGGGTTAATTCGACTTGAGAGCGACTTTTCAG
The DNA here is from genome assembly GCF_057368515.1 of Aliivibrio friggae. Taxonomy (NCBI): domain Bacteria; kingdom Pseudomonadati; phylum Pseudomonadota; class Gammaproteobacteria; order Vibrionales; family Vibrionaceae; genus Aliivibrio; species Aliivibrio friggae. Next base: position 1,001,451 of record NZ_CM170649.1, on the reverse strand, counting down.
TGTTGAACGCTTAGGACGAAACAGTACATCTTTGAAGCCTAACTTTAATTCTTGTTCGATACGCATGATAAATTCCTCGTATTATCGATAATGGCTCTACTATCTCTTGTTGCCTTTGGCAGAAGGCAGTTAACAAACCAAGATAGCAGGCACAAAAAAACCGGGGCGCTGGCAGGCGCTCCGGTTTTCAGTATTATAGGGCCGGAAACTAATTCTGCAAGTCTGATAATTCATTTTTTTTTGTGATACTATTGATAAATCTGCAAACAAAACATAACTTTCAGAATAATCCAACCATAAAAACATCATATCTAGCATATACCTCTATAAATTAGCATTCCACCCACACCTTATACGGGCCTTCATTCTGGATTGTTTTCTTATTTTCTCTCCTAAAGTAAACGTTTGCTATTTCACCAAAAAAAATAAAGTGACCTAGTCCACAATTATTTAATCGATTGATGAATGTTAATGAAAAAACTTGTGATATAATCTCGGAAAATTCACTTATTAACTGATCTTTAATTCATGAAGTTTCCTGGCCAACGTAAGTCTAAACACTATTTTCCTGTTCACACTCGCGATCCATTAGTGAATCAAATCAAACAAACCCCTAAACTTGAACGCACCCACCTTATCGGTGTAGGTCAAACCATCGTCGATATTGAAGCAAAAGTTGATGATGATTTCTTAGCGCGTCACCAGTTAAGTAAAGGTCATTCTTTGGTTCTTGAAGAATCAAAAGCAGAAGCTTTATATAAAGAACTGTTTGAAAGAAACTTGATCAGTCATGAGTATCCTGGCGATACCATTGGTAACACCCTTCATAACTACTCTGTTCTAGCAGACAGCAAGTCTATTCTGCTTGGTGTAATGAGTGAAAATATCAAAATCGGTTCTTACGCTTATCGTTACCTATGTAACACAACAAGCCGTATGGATTTAGATCACCTACAACCAGTTCAAGGCCCTATTGGTCGTTGTTACACCTTAATTTCTGAAGATGGCGAGCGTACGTTTGCGATTAATGAAGGTGACATGAACCAACTATGTCCTGCTCACGTTCCTGAGCATATTTTTGAAAAAGCCTCTGCATTAGTGATTTCTTCTTACCTTGTTCGTGGTAAAGAAGGCGATCCAATGATGGACGCGGTTCAAAAAGCGATTGATTGTGCAAAATCTCATAACGTCCCTGTTGTTCTTACTTTAGGCACTAAGTACGTTATTGAAGGCAAAGCAGAATGGTGGCAAACGTTCTTAAAAGAAAATGTGACTGTTGTTGCAATGAACGAAGAAGAAGCAGAAGCCCTTACTGGCGAGAAAGATCCCCTACTAGCAGCAGATAAAGCGCTAGAGTGGGTAGATTTAGTGCTTTGTACTGCTGGTCCTGTTGGTTTGTACATGGCTGGTTTCACAGAAGAAAGTATTAAACGCGAAACTGATAAGCCACTTCTTCCTGGTAACATCCCTGAATTCAATCGTTTTGAATACAGTCGCCCAATGATGAAAGCACAATGTACTAAGCCAATTAAAGTATCTTCTCACATTGCCCCTTACATGGGTGGTCCAATGGAGATTAAAAATACCAATGGCGCTGGTGATGCGGCATTATCTGCTCTTCTTCATGATATGGCCGCTAACTACTACCATAAAGAGAATGTGCCAAACTCAAGCAAACACGATGCTGATTATTTAACTTACTCTTCTTTCTCTCAAATTTGTAAGTACTCAAACCGTGCAAGCTACGAGGTACTAACTCAGCACTCTCCACGTTTGTCGAAATCAATGCCTGAGCGTGAAGATTGTTTAGAGGAAGCGTACTGGGAACGTTAATTTTCTCAAGCTTACGTTGAACAGATAATAAAAATCCGACATTATAGGTCGGATTTTTATTATCTCGAAAAGGCTATTGCTTATGTGCGATAAAGAACCTTAACGACATGCCAGCCAAATTTAGTTTTCACTAGGTGTGGGACAAGTGTTTCACCACTAAAGCACACTTTATCAAACTGCGGTACCATTTGGCCTTTCTTGAATTCACCTAAATCGCCGCCTTTTTTACCAGAAGGACAGCTAGAGTATTTTTTCGCTAATACGTGAAATTTAGCGCCTTTTTTAAGCTGTTGAATAATGTCTTCTGCTTGTTCTTTATGTTTAACAAGAATGTGTAGCGCAGCTGCAGTGCTAGCCATGAATACCTCAAAATGATTCTAGATAAATTAAGCTTAATTATATCGTTTATTCATCATCAATTGATAGTCTCACCTTTAAAAACCGTCTCAAAAAAACTACAATCAAGTTTATAAAAATAATTATTTTTCAGAAGGCCATTTACTTATGAAAAGCAAAGCGAACCAATCGCAAGGTATGCTGCTATTTAAACTCACACTGACTCAGCGTTTTGCCATCGGCACGTTGAAGGTTCGTGAGATCGTACCTTTTCAAGCATTGACTTCTATTCCCTACTCTCATCACCACGTATTAGGGACTGCAACCATTCGTGATATGGCGATTCCAATTATTGATATGTCTGCAGCTGTTGGCTTTAGAGCCCTTCATAAAGATGAGTTAAAAGACTGCTATATCATCATTACCGATTGCATGCGTACCGTTGTTGGATTTGCGGTAAGAGCCATAGATAAAATCATTGAGTGTGATTGGAAAGCCATTGAGCCATCACCAGAAACAGCGGGCTCTAATGTCTTTGTTACTGGGATCACCCGCTTTGAAGATAATATTGTTCAACTGCTTGATGTTGAGCTTCTATTATCAAAAATCTATCCAGAAGATACCTCTAACTTGTACCCTATATTATCTGATGTAGAAAGAGAGAAATTAAAACCTCTTAACATTCTATTAGTTGATGATTCTTTTGTAGCGCGTAAACAACTTTCAACGGCTTTAGACAGTATTAATATCCCTTATCAAGTAGCTACAAACGGATTAGATGCCTATGAAATGCTAAAACAAGCCTCTGATGAAGGTCACCCATATAATATTGTGGTCAGTGATATTGAGATGCCCGGTTTAGACGGCTATGAATTGGCATTTGAAATTCAGAACGATACAAGATTGAAAGATGCGTATGTGATCCTTCATACCTCGCTCTCAAGTGAGATCTGTGTTGAGCAGGCACATCAAGTTGGTGCTCATGAGGCGTTAACTAAGTTTGAAGCAACTGAGCTAGTGCAAGCTATGCTACGTGGTGCTAATCATAACGATCGACAAGTTGCCTAGTTATACCAACTGTAATAAATAGAATTGCAGACACAAAAAACCGCGTTACCTTATTAGGTTAACGCGGTTTTTTTATATCTTACTGCGTTCAACACTAATGTTAGCTATCAACTTCAATAAGATTGGTGTAATCAAAAAGGCCTAAAAGTATAAACGTATTACTGAAACAGCAACACAACCTGGGCGGCGACATTTTTCGATTTCAACTTTAACTTCTGTTTCAATTTCTAAGCCACGCTTAATCGGTGTTACCGACATTAGTGTGCTTCTTGCGCGAATACGCTTTCCAGCTTTAACAGGGTATGGAAAACGAACTTTATTCAAGCCGTAATTCACTGTCATTTTAGCCGTAGGGAAAAGCAAGTTATCACTTCCCACGTTATCCGTCAGTTTTGACAACATAGACAGTGTTAAGAACCCATGGGCAATCGGCGTTTTAAACGGAGATTCCGCTGAAGCTCTTTCTGGATCAGTATGGATCCATTGCATATCTTCTGTCACTGCACCAAAACTATTAATGCGTTCTTGATCCATCATTGCCCAATCGCCAATGTGGATTTCTTCGCCCAATCGAGCGGTTAATTCTTCAAATACAGCTTGAGTATCTAAGTTCATTTCAATTGGCTCAGGTTGAACAACCTCGTTTTGCTGTCCATTAGCAGTACGTTTGTGTTCTTTAACCCACGAAATAATGTGAATGTTGTTGGCTTTATTTAAAAATTCAATCCAGTAATCTTTAATGGTTGGTGACATCCAGTCTTTTAATTCAAACGGATGTTTCGCCAGATATTCACGCTTATGCTTTAGAAAATCGACAACCTTCATAGAGAAACCTTATTTGATATCTAATCGTAAAAACAATGCTTAAGTGCCATGTTTATAATTGTGTTACAGGTCACGTTTTTTTGCAAATACTTTCCGAGCATACACACGTTCGCTGAGTACTAGTAAATCATTTAAATTCAAACAGATAATACAATATGCACAGTGTGCAATTAATTTCAAAAATCTGACCTAGCTTATACTTTATAGCGAGAAATCCTCACCTTCACTTTTTTCATAACCAAAAAAAGAGCATAGTTATATACTCTTTTTGCCTTATTCATTCATTTCTATTGCCGTTATTATGAGCTTCTAACTCTAATAAATTAACCTCTGTAATAACGTTGCGGTACGAATGGCATTTTTTCTACTGTCATTGCGAGTTTTTTACCACGAACTTCAGCGAACACTTCTGTTCCAATAACTGCAAGGTCCGTTCTGACATAACCCATAGATACGGGCTTACCCGCTGTCGGGCCTGCCGTACCAGACGTCACCACACCAATTTCATTATCAGCAGCATCAAATAACTTACACCCTTCACGCACTGGCGCTTTACTTTGACCAACTAAACCAACTCGTTTACGATTCACATCTTTCGTTTCGATTTGCTTTAAGATGATATCTGCACCTGGGAACCCACCTGCACGCTCACCGTCTGCACGGCGATTTTTGCTGATACCCCACAGTAAGCTTGCTTCTACTGGCGTCGTTGTTGTATCTAAATCATGACCGTATAAACATAAACCACACTCAAGACGCAGTGAATCACGTGCACCAAGGCCGATCCACTCTACTTCTTCAAAAGACGTTAAGGCGTCTGCAAGCTCTGCGGCTTTATCATTTGGCACTGAGATTTCGTAGCCATCTTCACCTGTGTAACCAGAGCGGCTGATGTAACACTCGATGCCATTGATCTCAATAACAGCCGTATCCATAAACAGCATAGAAGCCACTGACGGTTGAAGTCGTGATAATACATCTGCCGCTTGAGGGCCTTGTAATGCCAATAAAGCGCGGTCTTCAATCACTTCAAGCTCAACACCTTCAGGAAGGTTTGCTTGTAGATGCGCAATATCTTGTTCTTTACATGCGGCATTCACAACAACAAACAGGTGATCGCCAAAATTAGCCACCATCAAGTCATCCATAATACCGCCCGCATCATTAGTGAAGAATGCATAACGTTGTTTCTGAGAAGGAAGATCAATAATATCAACAGGTACTAGTGCTTCTAGTGCAGCAGCTGCCCCATCACCTTTTAATCGAAGTTGTCCCATGTGCGATACATCAAACAGACCAGCAGCATCACGTGTGTGAAGGTGTTCTTTTTTTACGCCTAATGGGTACTGAACAGGCATATCATAACCTGCAAATGGCACCATTTTTGCGCCAGCAGCGACATGCATATCAAAAAGAGCGGTTTTGTTTAGTTGTTCTGACATTCTTCTTTCTCCATTTGCCTGATATTGGCTAAGTGTGTCGGTTATTCTTGGGATAGGTTTCTAATAAAATAGTGGATTGTGTTTTCAGCTACGCATTACTTTGCTGTAACCCAGAGGATATGAGCGTCTTCCTCACTAATCGATATAAGTACGTGTCCCATACTTGCATCGTAATAAACACTGTCCCCTATTGCTAAATTAACCGGCTCGTAGAATTCGCTGTAAAAACAGACTTTACCTTCTAGAACCAATAAAAATTCTTCTCCGTCATGACGCACCCATTCAGCATAAGCATCAAAGTCTCTCGCACGAATACGGCTCTTAAATGGCATCATCCTTTTATTGGACAATTGAGTTGCTAACAATTCATGCTCATATGTAGCCGTTGGGTGAGGCTTACCTTGTTGCGAAAGCGTAATATCTCGACGCCCTACCGCCCCTTTTTGTTTCGGCGGCTCAAATATTTGAGGTATGGCGATATCCAACCCACTTGCGAGTTTTTGTAATGCTTGAAATGTGGGTGAGATCTGTTCGTTTTCTATTTTTGAAAGCGTTGAACGCGCAAGACCCGTGCGCTTACTTGCCTCTTCAAGAGTGAGTCCAAGTTGAATACGGATGTCTTTTAATCTTTTTCCAAGATCAAGCGGAGCAATCGGTTGCTCTTCGTTATTTTTCTCTATTTTGACGATTTTTGCTTCTGCCATTGCATTTTGAGGCTTACTCAAACGACGCTCCTTGCTCATTAAGTATTCAATCAACCTCTGTAATACTCATCTTATCGGCGGAAAATTGCGAGATAAAAAGCAACAAGAATGCTGAAAGAGTGCGCTAGGTAGCAAAATGGGAAACAAAGTTTCTTATTGGAAACTCGATGGTTGAATGTTGCATTTCACACTTGTATGTTTAGCTAATGTAATGCGATGGTCGTTATTAATACAGATAACACCTTCCTGAGTTCGACTAATATAATTTCGTTTAATACTAATTTGCTGAAAGCATATGGCTAAAAGCATTTGCTAAAAAACAATTCACACTGGAGAAGTATCATGGAAAAAGATCTTAAATTTACAGCAAGCCACGAATGGGTACGTGAAAATGGCGACGGCACTGTAACGGTTGGTATCTCAAACCACGCTCAAGGCCTGCTTGGTGATGTTGTATTTGTTGACTTACCAGAGGTAGACGACGAAGTAACAGCAGAAGAAAACTTCTCTTTGGTTGAATCTGTTAAAGCAGCTTCAGACATCTACGCACCTGTTTCTGGTGTGATTGTTGAAATTAATGAAGAACTTGAAGACAGCCCAGAGCTTGTTAACGAAGAACCGTATGAAGGTGGTTGGATTGCTAAAATTAAACTGTCTGATGAAGGTCAATTAGAAAGCCTAATTCCTGGCGATCAATACCTTGAAAGCATCGAAGAAGAATAAAAATAATTTAAAGGATTAAGATCATGAGTCAGCTTCTTCAACAATTAGGTACGGATAACGAATTTATTCGTCGCCACAATGGTCCCGCTTCTTCACAGCATCAACATATGCTCAATACGGTTGGCGCTGAAACACTAGAAAAATTAATCGAAGAAACCGTACCAAGCTCAATTCGTTTACCTCAGCCAATGCAGTTACCTCACGGCCTTTCTGAAAATGCCATGCTTGCTGAGTTAAAACAGATCGCTCAACAAAACACGCTCAATACAAGCTACATCGGCCAAGGTTATTACAATACACATACACCGAATGTGATTTTGCGTAATGTATTAGAAAATCCAGGCTGGTATACCGCATATACGCCTTACCAACCTGAGATATCTCAAGGTCGTTTAGAAGCTCTACTAAACTACCAACAAATGGTAATGGATTTAACCGGTCTTGACATCGCGAACGCCTCTTTGCTTGATGAAGCTACCGCAGCAGCAGAAGCAATGACGCTATGTAAACGCGGAGGAAAGAGCAAGAGTAACACCTTCTTTGTGGCAGACGATGTTCACCCACAAACACTAGCGGTGATTAAGACTCGTGCCGAATTCATCGGTTTTGACGTTGTTGTTGATACTGACTCAAACTTAGATTCACATGATGTGTTTGGTGCTCTACTTCAATACCCTGGCACAACGGGTGAAGTAAAAGATTTATCAACACTGATTGAACAAGCTCAAGCGAAAAAAACCTTAGTTGTTGTTGCCACTGATCTTCTTGCTTCTGTGCTTCTTAAACCTGTTGCTGAAATGGGTGCAGATATTGCGATTGGTAGTGCACAGCGCTTTGGCGTACCAATGGGATACGGCGGTCCGCACGCGGCATTCATGGCAACACGTGAAAAGCTAAAACGCTCAATGCCTGGCCGAATTATTGGTGTATCAGTTGATTCAAAAGGCAACCAAGCACTGCGTATGGCAATGCAAACACGTGAGCAGCACATTCGTCGTGAGAAAGCGACATCAAACATTTGTACTGCACAAGCATTGCTTGCAAACATGGCCTCTTTCTACGCGGTATATCACGGTCCAGAAGGCTTAAAAACCATTGCTCGTCGTGTACACCACTTCACGGCTATCGTTGCAAAAGCATTGCAATCTGCAGGGTTTGAATTAACACATCAGAGCTTCTTTGATACGTTGACAGTTAAAACTGAACAGCAGACAGACATTCTTTATACCAAAGCATTAGCAGCAAGCATCAATTTACGTAAATTTGATACTGAGCTTGGCATTAGCTTTGATGAAACCACCACGGTTTCTGATTTAGTTGCACTACTAACTGTATTTGGTGTTGATAATGCCGAGTGTGATACGCTTTCTAATGAAGTCGGTGCAGATGAGTTTGCTGCTATCCCTGAAGCGTGTCGTCGTACTTCTTCATTCTTAACCCACCCAGTGTTCAACACGCACCACAGCGAAACACAAATGCTGCGTTACTTGAAAAAACTGGAAAACAAAGATTTCTCATTAACTCACGGTATGATCCCACTTGGCTCATGTACGATGAAGTTAAATGCTGTAGCAGAAATGCTTCCAGTAACATGGCCTGAGTTTGGTGGTATTCACCCATTCGCACCATTAAACCAAGCAGCAGGCTACACCACACTATCAACGTCACTAAAATCAATGCTATGTGAAATCACAGGCTATGATGACTTCTCTCTACAACCTAACTCTGGTGCGTCTGGTGAATATGCTGGCTTAATTGCAATTCAGCGTTACCACCAAAGCCGTGGTGAAGGTCAACGTAATGTATGTCTAATTCCAAGCTCAGCGCACGGAACTAACCCAGCGACGGCATCAATGGTGTCAATGAAAGTGGTTGTGGTGAAATGTGATGACAACGGTAACATCGACATGACCGATTTAGCTGAAAAAATCGCTAAGCACCAAGAAAACCTATCAAGCATCATGATCACTTACCCTTCTACACACGGTGTATATGAAGAGCAAGTACGCGAAGTATGCGACATGGTTCATGAAGCAGGCGGTCAAGTATATCTTGATGGTGCCAACATGAACGCACAGGTTGGTTTAACAAGCCCTGGTTTCATTGGTTCTGATGTCTCTCACCTAAACTTACACAAAACTTTCTGTATTCCACACGGTGGCGGTGGTCCAGGCATGGGTCCTATCGGTGTTAAATCTCACCTAGCGCCTTTCCTACCTGGTCACACAGAAAACGGTGTTCAAGGTTCAGATTACGCAGTTTCTGCAGCGGATCTAGGCAGTGCCTCTATTCTTCCTATCTCATGGGCATACATTGCGATGATGGGAGAAATGGGGCTGACTGAAGCAACTAAAGTGGCAATCCTGAATGCAAACTATGTAATGGAGCGTCTACGTCCTCACTACCCTGTTCTGTACCGTGGTACAAATGGTCGCATCGCGCACGAATGTATTATTGATATTCGTCCACTTAAAGAAGCAACAGGAATTAGTGAAGAAGACATTGCAAAACGTTTAATGGATTTTGGTTTCCATGCGCCAACCATGTCGTTCCCAGTTGCGGGTACGTTAATGATTGAGCCAACAGAATCTGAAGACTTAGCAGAGCTTGATCGCTTCTGTGATGCAATGATTGCGATTCGTGAAGAGATGAACAAAGTTCAACAAGGCGAATGGCCATTAGACAATAATCCATTAGTGAATGCACCGCATACTCAAGTGGACCTAATGTCTAATGAGTGGGAGCACCCATACACTCGTGAAGTGGCGTGTTTCCCATCAACTCAAGCAAAAGCTTCTAAATACTGGCCTACCGTTAACCGTGTAGATAACGTATTTGGCGACCGTAACTTGATTTGTTCTTGCCCAAGCATTGAGAGCTATGAAGAGTAATCAGCTAACTTAAAATGAAAAGTTAGAACAAAAATACAGCTGAACAATGGCGGACCTATAGGTTCGCCTTTTTTTAAAAAAAAACATACAAATAATCAATAAGATAGTATGGGCGGCACACTGAACAATTTATGAAAAAAATGACTGAGAGCACAAACAAAAGCTAGTAACCTGCTAATCTCTATGTAAGAATTCGCCGCTTTTAAAAAAGCACAAATAATGATAAGTGAATTTTACTCTTTTATTGGCTACTGATTACATCGACAATGGCTTACTGATTTCTTATAGATTCAGTTATACGATGTTATCTTCTACTGGAATTATTTCATTTGAAGGCAAACCTAAATCCAAGTTTTATAAATAATGCATTTTTGACATTTGTAGCTTCATTACATCAAAAATTTAAGACTAGTCATATTGCTTCTCACTCTTATATTTATGACTTATCTGCCATTGCACTGTTATTGATCCCTTTAACACTTTCGAATGCATTCGCCGTACTTCTAGGGCACTCTTTAAATCTATTGGAATTTAAAGAAGCTTCGAACCTCTTTTTCCATTTATCAAATCTACTGATCAATATTTACCCTCTCTCATTTTGTATTATTGCTGGGTACTATTTATCCCACAAGACAACATTCAGTAGTGCGTCATTTATCATTTATTCAGTGGTTCTTTTCTATTTACTATCTATAGAAAGTGGTAGTTTATCTGCTTCATTTAGCTTTCCTAACAATCCATTATTAGCCTTGTTAAGTGCTTCAATTACTTATTTATACTGTTACCGCTTCAACTTACAACAACTTGAACCACAATCTTTAGATTTTTCGTCTCGTCTATTCAAGCATGTTCTCCATTTTTTTATCTTTATTAGCTCTGCCTTCTTCCTATCTAAAATAATGGTTAAAGGTATCAATTACTTTACTGCACTTATTGGGAATATAAATGCCGACCCTTTAACCTTTTCTGGAGGGCTGATCTATCAAACGGTTCTAGGGTTGTTAGGCTCAATTGGCGTTAACGGTCATAATATGCTGTTTACTATCAAACAGACTATCTATGCTGAAACCCAACAAAATATCGCAGATTGGACTGCGGGAGAAGCCTCTTTACATATCATCAATCAAGGATTCTATGATGCATTTTTGTCTATGGGAGGTTCAGGAAATACCATAAGCTTATTATTATGTGTCCTGCTATTTTCTAAAGAAAAAAATCACATCATGCTTGCCTTAGCGGCTTTACCCTTGGTGCTTTTCAATATCAATGAAATCCTGCTATTTGGTTTACCTATTATATTTAATCCATTGCTTATTGTTCCATTCGTTGCTCTACCAATACTCAGCTTTCTTATCACATATATGGCTATTTTTTCAGGTATCATCTCACCGGTATCGAACATCGTCGATTGGATGACACCACCACTAATCAGTGGCTACATTGCTATGGGAAATAATGTTGAAGGCTCGTTATTACAACTAATGATTATTATCATTGGTATCTTTGTTTATCGCCCATTTTATCTCGCGTTTGCAGGAAAATATGCACTACACCATAAATCGGCTATTACTAATACCGCGATAGAAAAATCAATTTTTCAAAGTTTATTAAATAGTGCTAGAAGCTCAGCAGCCAGTAGTTTAAAGCATTCTTCTGCTCAAAAACGTATATCTCATATGCTTCATAGAGATGGCTTTCTAATGCATTATCAACTGCTTCAACCTGTTACAAAAAACAACGCTATATCCTTTGAAGCTTTATTACGTTATCAAGACAGTGCTGGAAATCTGTGTCCCCCAACATTCATTAGTGATTTCCAATTATTGAATATGATGCCTATGCTCGATAAGTTAGTTATCGATAAAGTGCTAACTGATATGCAAAAAATGAAACTATCAGAAGGACAACGTGTAGCGATTAATATCTCGGTGGCTTCGATAGAAGAAGGCGACTTTGCTGAACACTTTATTAATAGACTAAAATACTTTTCTGTTCCGCCACAATGGTTAGAAGTTGAAATTACAGAAGAAGCTATTTTAAGTGGTAATGCTCATTTATTGAATACATTAAAAACCTTAAAAGCATATGGTATAAAAATCGTAATGGATGATTTTGGAACTGGTTACGCCTCATTTCCTCATTTATTTCAATACCCGTTTGATAAGATAAAATTAGATCGTTCTTTATTACTCGGCGCATCAACACCAAAAGGAAAGCAACTGTATCAATTAATCGCTCAAATGGGCCATATCGCCGATTGTGAGGTCGTTGCCGAAGGAGTTGAGACTGAGGAGGAATTTCAATTTGTTGCTAATTGTGGTGTAGATAAAATTCAAGGTTTTCTTATCGCCAAACCTCAACCTCTTTTATTTGTCCAACAGATATTAAAAAGAAAAGGGATGTTTTAATCACGGGTAATTAATCATCTGTGTTTGATAAAAAATCTTATCTACCACATAACCAATACTGCAGCCATTGCAATTAATAGCAGGGCAAGCATGTCTTTACGTTTAATCCCCTCTTTTAACCAAAAGAGGGAGATCAGCATGGTAAAGAATACTTCTACTTGTCCAAGCGTTTTTACAAGAGGAACCGTTTGTAAAGACATAGCGCTAAACCAACCAAGTGAGCCAATAAAGCTTGCGATGCTAGTCATAACAACCAATTTAGGTTTGGTAAACATCGTGTATAATGTCTTACGGTCTTTGGCTAACATATAACCCACGAGTAATACGGTTTGCAACAAAATAACGAGTAACAGTACCCAAGCTGCACTATGTGGAAAAGGCAAGTCGATGGTAAGACTTGCTTCTCTTACCCAAAGTGATGTTAAAGCAAAAGAAGTACTGCAGGCGAGTCCAATCAATGCTGTTTTTAATGAGAGACTACGGAGTCCATCAGGACAACTCAACATAAAGACCGCAATGGCTCCAACTGCCACGCCTGCCCATCCTAATAGTGATAATGAAGTACCAAAGAAAAGAACGCCTAAAAACGCGGCAACTGGCGCTTCACTTTTTGCAAGACCAGCACCAATCGCAAAATTTTTCTGCTTAAACAACACCACTATCAGTCCAGTCGCTACTATTTGCATGATGGATGCACCAATAATGTAGAGATAAGAATGCGATGTAAAAATAGGAATAGAGACAGGGTTATAACTATACAGAGCAAACAGATAGAGCGCCGCTAACGGACCAGCCCACAAGAATCGTGACAACGTCACGCCAATCACATTCATCTCTTTGCTTAATCGGCTTTGAAACGCATTGCGCCATGATTGGCTAAATGCCGCCAATAACGTAAATAATATCCAGCTCACAATAATCCTTTATAAACTATCCTTGTAAATACATAGTACCTTAGCTGTTATTAATATTCTTATATTTCAAATATTAGCTATCTATTAGCAATATAGAATTAGCTGCTATAACAACAAAAAACTGACTTTTACGTCAAAAAACAGACGCTTAACATATTTTAATATTAAAACCAATTATTATTTTAGAAGCAAGATCTCATATTTTATAAATATTTATATCCATTCGATTACTTCTGACTAGAATGCTCGAAAATTCAGTTTAGCTATCAATTTAATTTTGGTATATGAATTTTGAATGGGTTGAATTCAAACTTACTACCTCATGTATAAACGTAGAATGAATGATAGGCCATCACCCATCGCACACCTTTAATAACAATAAATTTATCTAGATAAGATAAATAAAAAGAAGAAAAAGCAGTGATAAAAATAAATAAAATAACAGCCGCTATTACTAGCGTTATGTTCAGTGGATACCTATATGCCGCTGATGTAAATTTAACGTCTAACATTGTTACTTTTGTTCCAGGTGAGACAAAAGTTCAAAATGGAGAGATGGTTTCTTTCAATGGCGACTGTTTTGTTGCCAAAAATAACCCAGGCATATGGGAATCTCCAACCGCAGATTCATGGTTCTGGGATACTGCAGTATGCTCAGGCGAACCTAATCCAGAGCCAACACCGGATCCCGATCCGACGCCAGATCCTGACCCAACTCCAGATCCTGATTTAGGCGATGTTATTCTATTTATTCCTGGTAAAACTCAGGTTTCAAATGGTGATGTGGTTTCTTATGACAACCAGTGTTTTATTGCGCAAAATAATCCGGGTGTATGGGAAACGCCAAGTGCTAGTTCTTGGTTCTGGTCACTAACAGAATGTTCTGACGAACCTGTAAATCCTGAGCCTGAGATCACTGAACTATCGATCCTTGCTCCGACGACAGGCCAAGTACTAACAGCTAACGAAGCAACCTCAATTACTGCTCACGTTGATGGTAACTTAGCCGCTAAAGTTGAATTTTGGGCAAACAGCACCAAACTTGCTGAAAAAACAGTAAACCAAAACAACACTCAATACTCTCAAACTTGGACACCAAGTAAAGAAGGTAATGCGACAATTAACGTATTTGTATTCGATAAAAATAACCAAAAAATCGAACAAAAATCAGTATCTGTTGTTGTAGAAGCTGAAGTAACTGAAGATTTCGTTGCACCTGTAGTTAAGTTTGTTACTCCAACAAACGGCTCGGCAATCAACGTAACAGAAAGCGTTGCTATCTCTGTTAATGCAACAGATGCTGATAACGATTTAGCAACGCTGGTTGTTACTGCAAACAACAAAGAAATCTGTTCGTTTGACGCTGCGAATACCAACACTTTTGCGTGTGATTTTCAGCCTACTCAAGCTGGTAACGTAACACTGAAAGCTATCGCTACTGATGCTCAAGATCTTTCATCTACAGCAAGTGTAAAAATCACTGTTGAAGAAGATGTGGTTGAGCCACCTGTAGAGCCGCCTGTAACTCCAGGTGACTTATGTAAAGACTTTAATGTTTACCCTGACTGGACACGTGGTGATCACGCGACTGGCGGTGACATTATGGTTAATAAAAACATCGCTTACTCTGCGATCTACTGGACTAAGTCTGTTCCTGGTAGCGATGATTCATGGGCACTTCATCTAAATTGTGATGGTACAGAACCGGGTACAGCACCGCTTCTTTCTCTACCGAACCCAATGGATCCAGTTCGTCTAGAAGTCGCTGGTTGGCCAAACACGTTAGTTGTTGCTAGTCCATCGTCTGCGGCACCAGCAATGCTAACTATTGAAGCAAGCAACAGCGCTGATTTAGCCGATTTAGGTAAGCTTACAAGCACGTTTGTATCTATCATTAATGCAGCTGCACAAGCTGGCTCTGCATCAATCATCATCAACACTGATGTTCTTGATCAAGCAACGCAAGATAAAGCATTATCTTCAAACAGCATTGCGGTTAAAGAAGCGCTAACACAAGCGATGGACATCACTGGCAACAAGATTGACATCGATGATATCAACGCTCTTAGCAATGACTTGAAAGGCTGGGCTAATGCGCATCACCTAATCATCTCTACGCTAGCACCAGAAGCAAACTACGGTTGGTCTCTAAGCATTGGTGATTTCGCATTTGATACTCACTCTGGCAGACAATCTGTATGGGATAAAGCATCAAACTACAGCGCTGATCTATTAGACAAACTAGAGTTGTTCAAAGCAGATGTTGCAACTAAAGCTGATTTCATTGCATTCACTAAGTCAAGCTCAACAGCAGCACTAAATAGCGAGCAATGGCACAATGCACTAGAGTACGTTAAACAAGTTTCTGACTTTGTTAAAACGCCTGTAATGTTAAACAATATCCCTACGGATCAAGCTTCTGCTTATTTCATGGGTGATAATGCAAGCAAACCACAAGTGCGTAAAGCTGCATTCAGCAACGTATTTGCTATCGTATTTGATAAAGATACAGCAAACTTAACTGCTGAAATCGAAGAATACAAAAAAGCTAAAATGCCACTGTACTATGTTGGTGAATCAACAGAAAATGGTCAATTAACTATCATTGATGCGTTGAACCGTGAATTGGCTGACGCTGAAAATACGATGAACAATACCGCATTCTTGTACGAAACACCTGAATCACAATGGGTTCCGTCTACTGTTTATAAGTGGACTGACTTCATGACTGGTCTGAATGCAATGCATAATGTTGGTGTTGCTGGTAACAAGTTCTGGCTACTAGATGAAAACGTTGATGATGCAACCAACATCAAATACGCGAAAGTAGCGATTGCTGCGTTCTTAGCACAAAGTATGCAAGAAACGATTCGTTACAACGCATGTGATGAAAACAACTGGGCTGAGATTAGATACGGTGCTGCAACAGATTACCCAATGTCAGCGAGCTGTGGTCAACTTGGTCAAAAATATGCAGATTACGGTGTAAATCCTGTTTCTGGTTTAGATCACGCTTACTCTTGTCCTCGTGATAACAAAATGGAAGTAAGTGCACTAACTCACGCTAAATGGTACGGTGCTCCAGCTCCAGTATTTGCTGCTCCAAATGCAGTGCTTGAAGAGCGCGGTTTGCTTGTTAACGGTAGCGT
This sequence comes from Aliivibrio friggae, assembly GCF_057368515.1. NCBI lineage: Bacteria > Pseudomonadati > Pseudomonadota > Gammaproteobacteria > Vibrionales > Vibrionaceae > Aliivibrio > Aliivibrio friggae. The sequence goes on along the minus strand of NZ_CM170649.1, from coordinate 985,158 downwards.
TGGTCGTTGGACTAACAGCGGTCATTGTAACGACGTACCTACTTCTGTAGATACATCTAAGCAAGTATGGGAACGTGATACATGTAAAACATACGTAGAGCAAAAAGCAGGTAGCTTTATTTGGGATGGCAGCAGCCAAGCTGACGTTGAAGGTTGTGGTTGGTGGGGCCGTGGTGTAATTCAAACTACTGGTCGTCAAAACTTCGGTACGCTTAACCATTACTTAGGCCGCTCACACGTTGATCCTGAGACAATTGGTAAAACAATTGATGGTGTTGTTGTTGAAGCACCACCAAAGAACCCGTTATACGCTGAGTTAGATTTCTGTTCAAACCCAGGCTTAATTTGTAGCTCTGAAGAGAACAAAGAAATCAAGTGGATTGCAGGTCTATTCTACTGGGTTACTTCAGTACAAGCCTACCCTGATGAGTCTGGTCAGTACGGTAACTGGAACTACCACAACGAGCTTAAGAAATATGTTGATAGCGGTATGAAAGGCACTGACTTTATCGATGATGTTTCTGGTATCGTAAACCGTGGTTGTCCTGATTTAGTGTGTTCTACTGGTGAAGTTCATAACGTGAAAGAGCGTCGTGCTAACTTTAAACTAGTACTAGAGCAATTAGGTCTTAGCCCTCAATAATATGAATGAAAAGCCTAGATAAAATCTAGTAGCATCATTCACTAAAACAAAAAGCCCCCAGCTTTTAAAACTGGGGGCTTTTTTATAAACAATATTAGTACCCTATTTATTAAATCCATCAGAACAAGTGTATTCAAATAATTATATGGGAAATGAGTTAGAGCAAGAAACAAAGCGAATAGTTAGATTTATACCAAACGCCAGATACAACAAAACACGCCATTAAGCGCTGATTTTCAATAAATTGGGATTTTAAAACAGGAACAATCTCTTGAGGAGGATAAAAAGAGATTGGAGCGTACAGCGGGAATCGAACCCGCATCATCAGCTTGGAAGGCTGAGGTAATAGCCATTATACGATGTACGCACATCGTCGAACGAGATAGATAATGCCACACTGAGCGCTGAGGTAAAGATCTTTTTTCATTTCAACAAGTTAAATGGTGGATATTTGTTCGAATAGCCATAAAAATCGAACCTAGATCACAAAAGCCCTATTCAAAAACTTACGCTGCTTTTGAATAGGGCTCTTTAAACCCTTTATATTTTTCTTTACGAGCAAAGCTCCCCTTTCCTTTTTTAGCTTTCATGACCCTTGTTGTAAATAAGGGGCTGGTGACAATTGCTTTTAAGGCGTTATCTTTAATTTTACCTCTACCATGCTCAAATTCAGAAGCTGGTAACACTTCTTTTTTACTCTTTTTCATAACTTCTCGCTATTTTCTTACTGTATAAATTTTGCACACATTGTCTTTTCTTTTAGCTTTTAAGTCAAATTTGTTACTAATTTTTACTTTATCCTATTTGTTTTAGCCATTTTGCTTTAGAATCCTTCCGCCTAAGCAAACGATTAACTCGATAATTCTTAGGCTCTTATTTCTTTTTCTGGTGGGAGCAGCAAATGACAACTTTAACAATTACTCGTCCTGATGATTGGCATTTACATCTACGTGATGGTGACGTATTAACTGACACTGTACGTGATTCTGGCCGTTACAATGGCCGCGCATTAATTATGCCAAACCTAGTTCCACCAGTAACAACCACGGAACAAGCTCTTAGTTACCGTGACCGCATTCAAGCAGTAAACCCATCTGATACTTTTGCTCCAATCATGTCTTTATACTTAACAGAAAAAACAACCTCAGATGAGATCCGCAAAGCAAAAGCAACAGGCCATATTGTTGCTGCTAAACTTTACCCAGCTGGCGCAACAACCAATTCAGATTCTGGCGTAAGCGACGTTAGCAAGGTTTACCCTGTATTAAAAACGATGCAAGAAGAAGGCATGCTACTTCTTATCCATGGTGAAGTAACGACACACGATGTTGATATCTTTGATCGTGAAAAGACTTTCCTTGATACTGTATTAGCACCTATCGTTAATGATTTCCCTGAGTTAAAAATCGTTCTAGAGCACATCACAACTAAAGATGCGGTTGATTTTGTTAAAAACGCAGGTCCAAACGTCGCAGCAACAATTACGGCACACCACTTATTGTTTAACCGTAACCACATGTTAGTTGGTGGTATTAAACCTCACTTCTACTGCCTTCCAATCTTAAAGCGTAACACCCATCAGCAAGCTTTAGTTGAAGCAGCAACAAGCGGTAATTCTAAATTCTTTATCGGTACAGACTCGGCACCGCATGCGAAAGACAAAAAAGAAGCGGCTTGTGGTTGTGCTGGTTCTTATACTGCTCACGCATCGATTGAATTGTACGCTGAAGTATTTGAGAATGAAGGTAAATTAGAAAACCTTGAAGCATTCGCAAGCTTCAACGGTCCTGATTTTTACAACCTTCCTCGCAATACAGATACGATTACTCTTGTAAAAGAAGCGTGGATCGCTCCTGAAACAATGACATTTGGTAATGACTTTGTTGTGCCAATTCGTGCAGGTGAAGCGATTGAATGGTTAGTTAAATAATTACGATACTAATTAACTAAAAACATAAATAAAAATGGGATGCCAATTAGCATCCCATTTTTGTATCTGTTTGATTCAGAGAACTCTCTCTATGGCACACCGTGGCCTTTTGACTCAACCCACACGCGATACCATTGTTCACGAGTTAGATTAATATCCATCGCATCAACAGCCGCCTGTACACGTTCAATTTTACCTGAACCAATAATTGGTAATGGCTTTGATGGTAACTTACGCACCCAAGCATAAATCACTTGATCAATGTTCTTAGCCCCCACCTCTTCTTTTAGCTCTTCAAGGACTTTACGAACACGAATCGCTTGCTCAGAGTGTCCAGAGAAGATCTCTCCTCCCGCTAAACACGACCATGCCATTGGCTTAATACGATTCATTTGCAGTTGGTCAAGCGTACCATCATGCGCCACTTCAAAATTAAGTGGGTTAATCTCAACTTGATTCGTCACTAATGGTTTATCAAGACGTGATTGCAATAAATCAAAATGGCTTGGTGTGAAGTTAGAAACACCAAAATGCTTAACTTTGCCTTCTTTCTGCAGTTGATTAAATGTATCGGCTACTTCATCTGCATCCATTAATACATCTAAGCGATGGATCAAGAGTACATCAATTTCAGAAATATTAAGGCGAGAAAGTGAGTTATTAACTGAGTTAACAATGTGTTCTTTTGAGGTATCGTAGTGGTTTATTTTTCGGTTTGGGAAATCTGAAGTACATAAATTAATGTCGCACTTAGTGATGATTTCAATTTGGTCACGAACTGAAGGTTCTAACGCTAAAGCCTCTCCAAATAAACGCTCACATTGATAGCCGCCATAAATATCAGCGTGATCAACGGTTGTAATACCTAATTCAATGTGTTGTTTTAAGAAATTTAATCGTTGTGTTGGTGTCATTTCCCATTCAGAAAGTCTCCAGTAACCTTGAACTAATTCTGAAAATTCAGGGCCTTGTGGTGCAATCGTTGTTTTCTTAATCATTATATTCTCCGTTATGTGAACTTATAGTAGTTTTCTGACCTCAGAGTTACAGTGATACAGATCGAAAAATCAACATAATGAGTAAGTAATTATATCGCACAGTCTATATATCTTTACGTACCAAACTCATAAATAAAGTGATTACCCAAAGACAAGATGCAATTATTTTCTTATAATCGCCAAGCTCAACATAGCGTGAAAGTAAAAATGAAAAAACAATTCAACATAAGGTACATAACATCATGATAAAAAAGCATTTTCATGCCTTATTATTCGCATTTATTTCATTTCCATCTCTGGCTGATATTGTCGCTACACCTGAAAATGAAGATATTTGTAAACAAAAATACGTAAAAGAAGTGTTTGATCAACAAGTTCAATACAGTAACTCTCAAAATACCCCTCAAGTGCGAAGAACGGCTGAGCGCCATATCGATCGCTCTCGTGAAGTTTATAATGAGACTAACAGCTTTTGCTCTGCGCTAAATTATCTACTTAATGATGCCTCTGATGAATTACTAGATGATTTTCAACGAGCTAAAGAAGGTGAATCTCAGTACAAATAAAGAAATAAGAAGCATAAATAACTCATTTATTCATGCTTCTTATTTATTGCTATTGCCGTTATCTACGATATTTTAAAGGACGAATAACTTCATCTAGCCCTTCAATTTTCATTGCTAAACATAACGCCATTAACTCTCCTAATTCCCCGTCAGGAAAGCCTCCTTTTCGATCAAACCATAAAAGATACTCTTCCGGAAGATCAATCAGCACTCTCCCTGCATACTTACCAAAAGGCATTTTCATCTGAGTTAACTTTAGGATCTGTTCTTTATTGAACATGTAAACGCTCTTTTACGATCAAGTGAAGTAAAAAGGTCTCACGTTCAATACTCATGCCTTTTTTCTCACTGTTCGCAATAATGTCTTCATTGTGAGCAATTGCTTCATGAATATTAATCCACACTGGTTTCATTCCATTACGGATTTCATAGCTTTCATAATTAGTTTCACCAAGATCTTTATCTGCATCACAGGTATAGCAGTATGAAATCATATGTAAAACATTACATTCATGCTTGTACCAAGGGCGAAACTCTTCATAAATACCAAATGGTTCGATGTTTGAAATATTTTTAGCGCCCGTTTCTTCTTCAATTTCTCTAACTAAGCCTGCAATGACATCTTCACCATCATCAATACCACCACCAGGTAATGAGTAATCATGATAGCGCTCTGTATATAGAAGAAGTATGTCTTCTCCTTTTAAAACAATCGCGCGCGTCGCATTACGTTGAAGGATTTTTTTATTATCTAAACGTTCTAGATCCGGATGCGTTGTAATATTTAAAATTCGCATAAAAACTAACAAGCCTACTTAAAAAATAACACTGTCATTATACGCACTTTGTTTTTTGTTGCAGCAATCAAATAACCACTGAATTTTGATAATCCTCTACATTAAGTGTAAAGAATGTGTAAATGTTGTGATAAGTAACTACTTCTTTTATCCATCATTTCATATAATAGTGACTTAAAATAATTACAATTCAAGGAAGTCTCAACATGAAAGCAATTAAAACACTGGTTATCGCATCGACTCTTTTGGCTTCAACATCTGTTTTAGCCCACACTTTTAACGAAGCGGACAAAGCAATAAAATACCGTCAAGCTGCATTCACGATGATCGCTGGCAACGTGAGTGAAATGGGCGAAATGGTTAAAGGTAAAACTGATTGGAGTGACGCTATTTTTTCTAAACGTGCCAATCAATTGTCTCAACTTTCTTTAATGCCACTTGATGCTTTCTATGTAGAAGGATCTGATAAGGGAAAAACGAATGCCCTACCTAAGGTATGGACAAACTTTCCTGATTTTGAAGCTCGTCTAGCGCAATTTCAAGAAGACACTGCAGCCCTAGCTAGTATCTCAGATAGCGGTGATAAAGCAGCGATCCGTAAAGCTTTTGGAAAAGCGGTGAAAAACTGTAAAGCGTGCCATTCAGATTACAAAGCAAAATAATTAGATAGAATAGTCGAAGGATAAATATGAAAATCTGGGATAGTTTTGTCCGGGTTTATCATTGGAGCCAAGTCATTTTACTTGGCTCTCTTTGGTATACTGCAGAAGAAGGTTTGATGGAGTGGCATTTCACTCTTGCTTACCTTCTAATGGCCTTATTAGGAACAAGAATTATTTGGGGAGTTATTGGTAGTGACACCGCAAGGTTTTCTCACTTTATCACTTCACCTAAAAAAGCGATTAATTACTTATCGTTAGAGAAAAAAGGGCAATTATCCCACTCTATTGGCCATAACCCTGCTGGCGGTTACATGGTACTAGGGCTATTCCTCTTACTCACATTACAATTAGTCACTGGATTATTCAGTAATGATGATATCCTTTCTGAAGGCCCTTTGGCTTCATTAGTTAGTTATGATGTAAGTGGATTTTTAACTCAAATACATCATCAAAACTTTGATGTTCTTCTTGGGTTTATAGGCTTACACATTGCCGCGGTTTTCTTTTATCGACTCAAAGGGATTAATTTAATTAAGCCAATGTTGACAGGATATGCCGAGCTCACAGGAAATAGTCCAAAAATGAAACATGCTGCCATTGCATGGGGAATTTTTGCAGTGATATTTTTCCTTATCTACTTTTTTTGGGCAGGCGAAGTGATAAGCTATCTTTTTTAAATAAAAGAGAACTATCAATGACTCGTTTCCTTGATTGGTGGAACACCCTATTAGAATTTAAAGATCACGATTGGGCACAAAACATAATCGTGATCTCTTTATTTAGTGCTTTTCTATGGTTATCTTGGCGCGTTATTGTTCAGCGCCTTCACCATATTGCAGCCAAAACCCAACTCCCTTGGGATGACGCTGTCTTCACAGCTATTTCATCTCCTATAACCTTAGTCATTTGGTTATGGCCAGCGACCGCTTCTCTCAAGATATTGTTGACCACTCACACGCATTTTAGTACGACTTGGTTACCTGAATTACAAATATTTATTCTTGTCTGGAGTTTTATTTGGTCTGCATTACGCCTCACTACTCTTATCGAGAAGCAAGTTCTTATAAACCCTAAGCACGATGAGACCACCGTCCTTGCGGTAGGAAAAGTAATCCGATTAATCTTTATATCACTCGGCATCCTTTCTTTAATGCAAGGTATGGGATTAAGTTTATCTGGATTATTAACCTTTGGCGGTGTCGGTGGCTTAGTTGTCGGTTTAGCGGCCAAAGATTTACTGTCTAATTTCTTCGGTGGCATGATGATCTATTTTGATCGCCCATTTAAAGTAGGAGATTGGATCCGATCGCCTGATCGCTCTTTAGAAGGAACGGTTGAACGTATTGGTTGGCGTATGACCGTGATCAGAACCTTTGATAAACGCCCTCTTTATGTACCCAACTCTGTATTCAGTAATATCGTGGTAGAGAACCCATCAAGAATGCTGAATCGTCGTATCAAAGAAGATATTGGTATTCGTTACGATGACATAAGTAACATTGGGCTGATCGTAAGTGACATAAAAACGATGTTAATTAATCATAATGATATCGATTCTAATCAAACATTAATCGTCAATTTTAATGGCTTTGGCCCATCCTCTTTGGATCTATTGGTATATACCTTTACCAAAACGGTTAATTGGATTGAATACCATGAAGTGAAGCAAGATGTGTTGATCAAAATTGGTGACATTATCGCTCAACACAATGCCGAGATTGCTTTCCCTACACAAACAGTAAAAATTGAACAACTGCCCGTTAATTAGTATCGATTAGACTGAGCAGATAATTGGGTGAATAAATAACAAAAAAGGGCATCCACTCTAAGTTGATGCCCTCTATATACTGCTTATGATGTTTCTAGCGTTAACCCGTTAACACATTCTCTTCAGGGTATTTCACTCGCGATGTTTCTGGCCTTGCAAGCATATAGGCTAAAGTTAATGGCCCGATACGACCTATAATCATCACGATAACCATAATAAACTTGCCAGGTTCTGACAGCTCAGCGGTTAAGCCCGCCGTTAAACCAACGGTAGCAAAGGCTGAAATTACTTCAAACATCACCTTATCAAACCCAGTATTCTCAGTCAGCATCAATGAAAACATAGCAATTGAAAGCAACGATCCACTCACAACAATAATCGCCAGAGATTTAGTCACAATCGGCCAACTCACGGTTCTTTTAAACATCACTACATGCTTTTTCTGACGTAAGAAAGTCCAAGTGGCAACGGCCGCAACGGTAATGGTCGACACTTTTAAGCCCCCACCAGTAGAGGTTGAGCCAGCACCAATTAGCATCAATATGATCATAATAAACAACGCAGGTTGCGTGAAGTGAGTTAAATCCACACTGTTAAAGCCGGCAGTACGAGCACTTGCTGATTGAAAGAAGGCGGCTAACCATTTATCACCTGCAGATAATGACGCTAATGTGCTTGGGTTATTATATTCAAGTACATAGAAAAATAAGGTACCAATAATTAATAGTGTTGGCGTTGCAATAACCATTATTTTTGTATGCAATTGGAGACGACTAAACCCTTTTGAGCTGTTTTTAACTAAATCGACGATAACGGTAAAACCTAAACCACCACCAATAAACAAACACGATAAAGTAAAAATAACCAACGGATCCCCCACATAACCCATTAAGCTATCTGAGAATAAAGAGAACCCAGCGTTATTAAATGCCGAGATAGAGTGGAACGCGGCATAGAATAAGCCTTTTGCTAAACCAAGATCAGGAACCCAACGAAAAGAGAGAATAATCATACCTATCAGCTCTGCGACTAAAGCAAAGCAGATAATACTTTTTATCAACTTACGTAGGTTCACTTTCTTTTCTTGACCTAACGCTTCTTTTGCCAATGCTTGTTGACGCAAACTTAAACGCAAACCAAATACATAAAGTAAAACCGCAGACAAGGTCATTTGTCCAAGGCCGCCTATTTGCATCAGAAACATTAAAACGATTTTTCCGCTTATCGTAAAGTGAGAGCCGGTATCGACCACACCAAGCCCTGTTACACTGATTGCCGAGGTCGCTGTAAATAATGCATCCATGAAACTCAAGCCAGAAACAGAGAATACTGGCAGAGTAAGCAGCAATGCAGAAGGTAAAAGAATAGCCAAAAATGAGAAAAGGATGATCCTTGGTTCAGACCACTCTTTTGCTTTTTGGTTATTCTTTAATGGAAACAATCCACGCTTTGGTAAGTAATTCATAATGTTTTAATTTTTTGCGCCAATTTTTCTTCTGGCCCAACAATAATAAGAATATCTCCGATTTCAAGCTCTTTACTGTGCTCCGGTGCGGTCATGATTTCAGGACCACGTTTAATCGCAAGTATTTTCACCTCAGACATTTTGCAAAAATCTAGCTGTCCTAATGATTTCCCCATATTATCACCACCAATCACGATCTCGGTTATTGCTAACCCACTCCCCAACAAATGAAAATCAAATACGCGTCTATCTAACATTTTTCTTGCCACGCGGATCCCCATGTCTCTTTCTGGGAGGATAATATGGTCAGCCCCTATTTTTGTCAGAATTTTAGCATGAAACTTATCGTTCGCTTTTACCCAAACCGTCTTAACACCTGCCTCTTTAAGCACTAGTGTCGTTAAAATACTCGCATTAATATCAGAGCCAATCGCGACCATCACCATATCGTACTCATCGAGTTTCAATTCAGAAATCGTCTCTTCATTAGCACAATTAGCAACGATTGCTGTGGATACAAAATCAGTGGCCTTTTTAACTCGCTCTTCATTTATATCAATAGCCAGCACTTGTGAACCGTATTGGTGTAATTCTTCACATACCGTTAGCCCAAAACGACCTAACCCAATCACTGCATATTGTTTATTTTTTGCTTTCATCCAATTCACTCACTTTTATAATCACGAGATAAGAGAAGTTTCGTTTTTGCATCATCCTCTTAGATAATCCTAAGTTCAATCTAATTGAGGTTCTTGATTAAAGAAACTCCATGACTGTATTAAAGCTAAGACACGCAAAAGGTTGCGATTGCTCCTTTACTTTCAACGGATTTAGTTATCAATAGCAAAAATAATGTAAGATCTAAGGTAAAATGTGACCTTAATCTCATGACACCTTAAAATATAGGCATAAAATAGCCACATAACGAACAAGATTGTTCAACATTTTTAGTTACACTGAATTATATTTAACTTTTGAGAACCGGAGACCTTATTATGGCTACCCCACACATTAATGCTCAACTTGGTGATTTCGCAGAAACAGTTCTAATGCCAGGTGATCCACTACGCGCAAAATTCATTGCTGAAAACTTCCTAGAAGATGTTACTCAAGTATGTGATGTGCGTAATATGTTTGGTTACACTGGTACTTACAAAGGTAAAAAAGTATCGGTAATGGGCCACGGCATGGGTATTCCATCTTGTTGTATCTATGTTCATGAGCTAATCGCAGAGTTCGGCGTGAAGAACGTAATTCGTGTTGGTAGCTGTGGCGCAGTGCATGATGACGTTAAATTAATGGACGTTGTTATTGGTATGGGTGCATCAACTGATTCAAAAGTAAACCGTATTCGTTTCAACAACCACGACTTCGCAGCTATCGCTGATTTCGGTCTGTTAGAAACAGCCGTTGCTCAAGCGCGTGAGTTAAACGTACCTGTAAAAGTAGGTAATGTATTCTCTGCTGACCTTTTCTACTCTCCAGAAGCTGATCTGTTCGACAAAATGGAAAAATTAGGCATTCTTGGTGTTGATATGGAAGCGGCAGGCATTTATGGTGTAGCCGCAGATTTAGGTGCAAAAGCCCTAACTATTCTAACGGTTTCAGACCACATCAAACGCGGTGAGAAATTAAGCTCTGAAGATCGTCAAAAATCATTCAACGACATGATGACAGTTGCGCTAGAAACAGCGATTAAACTGTAATTATGTTTGCGCCAGAAAGGTCTGGCGCTATAAATCTATAAGGGGCGTCTAGTGCCGACCGAAAAACTGCCGTTGGCTGCTAAAGGGTTACAACTCAATTTTTGTAAAACATTGGCGTGTGACAATTTTGGTGATAGCGATGAACAACATTATTTAGTTCAACGCACTAACCCTAAGCGACCAGCATTAGTTTGCAGGAAATGTGGTGCTTTTCCTCCCTTAATCAATAACAATGAAGTATTGAATGAACTTGCTCGTCAAGACTCTGTTCAATCTCACTCATTGCCCTCTTGTAATAATTCAGATTGTGACCATTTTGGTCTTGATGTTTTAACACATCGAGAGCTTTATCATGCCTTTGGTTACAGTGGTGATCGTCAACGCTATCGCTGTAAATCATGCGCGTCTACGTTTGTAGATAAGTGGTCTGGTGAGAATCAAAAAAGTCTAATCCAACAAAAGATTTTAGGTTTTTTATTTACTGGTTATTCAGTACGTGAAATTTGCCGTCGTTTACATATAAATCCTAAAACCTTTTACGATCATATCAATCAGATTGCCAATCGCTGCCGTCGTCATATGTCCTTATTTGACACTCGATTACAACACGATAGAACTGAGATCCAGCTGGCTTCAAATGCGACACCTTTACAACCATTAAGTAATAATGGCGTATTTTGGTACACCACTGCAGAAATGAATTCAGGTTACGTAATAGCGCAACACATCAATTATTCAGAATCTCATAAGCCTGGAACTCAGCTTGATCATGACCCTTTTCATGATGATGCTCAATTTTTACCGACTGCTTTTATTGGGGAAGCTAACTCTCAAAGCGCAGTAACCGAACAATCAATTTTTAAGCGTGTTGATGCTAAGTATCAAGAGATCTTAGCTAGAGCAAACGTGGAAGATCCATTAGGTAATTACGTCTCATTAAATTATCCATCAAAAGGGGCATTAATTAGACCACCCTATACTTCTTATGCTCATTTTTTAGAAATTCAACGAGCTTTCTCACACTGTGAATCCATTGAACTGTATATGCCTCAAGAGCCAATGCTGCGTTCGGCTGCAATGTCGGTATTTTTAAATCGCATTAAAGAAAACAGTATTGATCTCTTATATGTCACTCAGGACTCTGCTTTTCCTCTTGAGCAAAGTGGTGAAAAAATTGATATACACCTTGTTGGTTGGTGGCGTGACCGTTGGGCTTTTACAGAACTAAATGGCCTACATAAAGGCATTTGCCATCTTAACGGTGCTGAAAACAATGAAGTCTATTGGTTAAAACGTGCTTCAGCAACAAAGGCTAAAGAGTATCAAGAGCGTTTTTATACCCAATTCACTAGCTTAGTGAATGAACCAAGACGAAAACTACGCCCAGCAAGTTTACTTCCACTACTCGATATTTTCAGAGCGTGGCATAATCTCTGTCATCAAGATAAACTTGGCTCTACGCCAGCACAAAAGCTTGGATTGATTTCTAAACCAATCACTCTTGCCGAATTATTAAGTTAGGAAACGATATGCCTCCATTGCTTTCTCAAGATCAAACTGAAAACACAGATATTCTTACTGAAATTTCTATTCTTTATTATCAAGAAGGAGCGACTCAGGAAGAGATATCGAAAAAATTTGGTTTATCTCGCGCCAAAGTAGGTCGTATGCTTAGAAAAGCACGCGAAGAAGGCATTGTTGAGATTACCGTTAAGTTTCACCCTGTTTACAGTGCTCAGCTTGAACAAAAATTAGTTGAAAAGTTTAATTTGAAACGCGCACTTATTTCATTAGATCAGCCAAATACTGACGAACAACGTAAACAAGTTGCCGCTCTCGTAAGTTCATATTTAAACAATAACTTACAAGAAGATATGGCAGTCGCTGTAGGCCAAGGCCAAAATGTGGCAGCCGTTGCTGATCACGCGGGTATTGTATCTCACCGTAATGCGCGTTTTGTCTCTGCTATTGGGGGCACGCATCGTAGTGGTGATATTATTAATGCCGATCACATTTGCCGTCGCTTAGCCAAAAAATACGGTGGCAGTAGTGAAACTCTGTATGCGCCCGCTTACGTAAATGACCTAAGCTTACGCTCTGCTTTTATGGAACACACTACGATTAAAGAGACATTAAATCAAGCACGTAAAGCCGAATTTGCTTTAGTGGGTATTGGTGATATGGACGAGAACAGCCATATGGTTAAACTAGGCTTCTTTACTCCAAAAGAATTTGTTGAAGCACGCCTTAATGATGGCATTGTCGGTGATATTGGCGGTTTTGATTTCTTTAAGTTAGATGGCTCAAACGCGGATACTTTAATGCGCGGCCGAGTGATTGGACTTGAAATGGAAGATCTTCGCCAAATCTCAAATGTTATTGCTATGGCGAGTGAAAGTCGCAAAGCATTGTCAATTATGGGAGCACTGAGAACCGGCGTTATTGATGTTCTTGCAACCAGTGTGAGTTGTGCAATGGCCTTATTGAATCTCGCTGAAAATGAATAATTAACCCCTTCTTTTACTTTTCGTTCCTTCCTTTTAACTCAGTCGCATATCTGATAAAAAGTTCGTGACATCAATACATTAGCGATATTATATTGATGTCAACTAGGAAGGACGCAGTGAAACAATCCCAAAATAACATCATATCTAGTCTCAATGCACTAGACTTAATTGTCGAAGAAGATGCAGAGAAAGCCAAACTAGGCGCAGAACAACAATTATTACTCTCAGAAGCACTACACTTTAAATATGGTATAACATACTCAAAATTAATTATTTCAACGTCTCTTTGGCATTTACTTAAGTATCAAGCAGGCTTTGCTATTGCAAAAGATTTATTAACACTTCACCAAGAGCTAGATAACGATGATTTGTTACCGAGTATTCTACATAATCTCGCTCTTCACTCTTGGGGGCAAGCTAAGCTTTATTCTGCACAGCAATATTGGATACAAGCTCTAGAGCAAGCCTCATTACTTGGTAATAATAAAGTTGAGGTTGAGTCATTAATTGGGCTTGGCAACATTTGGCGGATGACCAATAGTTTAGAAAACGCAAAATCAGCTCACAATATCGCCGCTCAACGAGCCAATTATTATCGAATTCCCCACCTAGAAGCAAAAGCATTTATTCTCTATGCGTGGGACTGTTATTTACTGCAAGATTATCAGGCTATGTTGCCGGTCTTATTTAAAGCTGAACAGCTGCTAAGTAACAGTAATAATCTCACATGGAAATCTGAAGTCTACGATTTTAGGGGATTGGCATTTTTAGGCTTAAATGATTTAAATTCAGCACACCAATGTTGCAGCTACGCACATCAAACAGCTCAACAGCATAACTTAGTCTGGATGAAGGCTCACTCTGCTATTAGCTTAGCACGAATTGCCTCAGCCCAATCTCATTATGCTCATGCTTACGATCTACTGACTCAAGCTGAAGTGATTGCACATCAATTTGATAAAGGAGAGTTACGATCTCAAATCTGTCTTGAGCAATCTCGTATCGCTGAGTTAACGCAAGATTATGAGCATGCCCTTTATTCTTATAAACGTTATCGTCAGTATGAAGTTTCACTCATTCAAGAGCAAACAAACAGTTTAGGCAGAGATAAAACTCGCTCATCTAAAGAACAACTTGAAAGACGTGCTAAAAAATTAATCCAACGTATTGAGATTCAGTTGGAATTTAATTCCATATCATCACTCACCTATTTGTTGCCTCTTGATAAATGGCAACAACATGTTAAATCATTGCTTTCTCATTCTACTAATATGGATTATCACTTGATCACGATAACGGATCCGTCTGAAGATAAAATTAATAATCTCATATTATTAGGTCATCATTACTGCAAGCATGGTGACAGCATGACTCGTATTAGTAAGACTGAGGTTTCACTATTAATTAATGAAAATGAGCAAAGAACACAAGAAATAGTGCATTCGTTATCGTCGCTGTTTTCAAGCTACCCTTGGCATCGTTATTCTTTAAACTCTTCGATCCCTTCTGTGAATTACTTTAATTTACATCAGTGGGGATCTCAGCCTGACTTCTCACCCAGTCATCTTGACTCTCAAGTGGTGTTTTAATGGATACTCTTTTAGTTCGAATTGCCGATCAGGGCATTGACCTCATGAAGCTCAACTCTCAACAATCGTTAGAGCTTTGGGAACTTATTGTTGAAAAATTTACTGAGTCTGATACTGAAAAAGCCTACGCATTATTAATGTGCTCTGAATTGGAGGTTGAGTTTAATCTCACCACGCAGAGTATTTTGCATTTGCAACGGGCTCTCTTGCTTTTGTCGCTGCCACAAGACAATAAATTGATGTTGCAGATCTATTCTGCTCTTATTTATCGATACACTGATATTGGTGAATATCAAAAAGCGTTAGATCATTTATCATCACTGTCTAATCTAGCAGTGAAGTTTGGCGACCATGAATATTATATCCAATCGATTTTAGGGATTGGAAATTTATGTTCTATTTATGGTGATCACCTTAAAGCATTACGCTACTACCAAAAACTAGAATCATTAAGTTCAACAATAAAAAGTAATAATCTCTCACTACGCTATCGTTTATATACTATTGCTTGTTTGCTTGACCTTAATCGTTTGTCAAAAGCAAAAATCGTCTTAGATGAGTGTAAAGTCATTCAATATGTTTCAGATGATTTGTCACTTACCGCACAAGTAAAACTGTATACCGCAAAACTATTAAGGTTACAGAACGAATCAAAAGCAGCCCTTGATACGTTAGTTTCTTTTCGTAAAGAATATAACAATCTTCATTCATCCCCATGGTTAAGTAAACTTTTCTCCATTGAGGCAGCCTACTGCCTTATTCAACTTAAAAGAGGCGATCTCGCTGATGTCCTTATATCTCAGCAATTAAAACGTACCAGAAAGTACTCACAAGGGTATTATATACGCCAATTACTGGATATTAAGAGCGATGCATTAGCAAGCTGTATGTGCTTTTCTGAAGCGCTAAAGTGCGAAAAAGAATCGCATAAACTAACAACTGAAATCATCGATAATTTTCCAATTAACCAACTTGGTGAGCACTCTTTACGACGACTAAGCCGCTTAGAACTACAACTTCGGTTAAATATATCGGAAACTGAAAACATCCAACTAAAAAAAGCGTCTGTTCAACAAAAAGATACCGTAGCAAAGCTTCAACAAGACGTCTTTCATGACAGTTTAACCAAGCTCTATAATCGCCGTTGGTTTGAAACTACCTTTATAAAGGAAGTAAAATCAACCATGGCTAAGTATCAGCTTCTAATTATCGATATTGATAATTTTAAATCAATCAATGATGAATACTCTCACCTAACGGGTGATGTGATCTTAAAAGTTGTAGGAAAAATATTACAGAACACAATTGGGCCAGATAATTATGCAATTCGATATGGTGGCGAAGAGTTTATCATTGTTGTCATGTCAAATGATCGACAATATGGGCATGAGGTAGCAGAAAATTGCCGCCTAGCTATCGCCTATAACGATTGGAAAGAAACCCTTAATGATCGCTTACTCACGGTCAGTATTGGTGTGACGAACCATATTCAAGATGAAGATTATAAGGCGACTTTATTACGAGCTGATAAAGCACTTTACCAAGCCAAACGGTCTGGAAAAAATAGAGTGTGTGTCCATTAGATCTAATTTGCCCCTCAAACGCCAGATACGGCAAAGCACGCTATTAAGCGCTTAATTTTCAATAAGTTGGAATTTTAAAACAGATACAATCTCTTGAGGAGGATAAAAAGAGATTGGAGCGTACAGCGGGAATCGAACCCGCATCATCAGCTTGGAAGGCTGAGGTAATAGCCATTATACGATGTACGCACATCGTTGAACGAGATAGATAATGCCACACTGAGCGCTAAGGTAAAGCCCTTTTTTACTGTTAACTAATTGATTGCAGGTTATTTAAACAATTTGTAGCAAAACACAGCATTCTATCTTTTTCTTTAATAACACTTAGCGATAAAACAAAGAGCCACCCTATTGGTCGCTCTTTGCTTTCTAATCATGATGCATATTTGTCATACCCATTCCGGTAATTATCTAATCATTATTCCTGGTTAAATCACTAGAATGCTTCACTTTCTTTGCCAGTGTATTTATTTTTCTCTGTTGTTATTTTTGCTAATGTAAACACAAGAGCAACTTGAACACACAAGGCAAAAACAAAGATCAGGGCATTCTCAACAAAACCTGCAATAACAAAGCTGATTAGTGCAATCCCACCGTTCAATAATGCGTATGGCAACTGAGTCTTGAAGTGTTCAAACTGATCACAACCTGCCCCTGTCGAAGACAAAATAGTTGTTTCCGAAATAGGAGAGCAATGGTCACCAAACAAGCCGCCAGATAAAACCGCACCGATACTCGCATATAAAGGCGCATCAATAGCAATGGCTGTTGGAATAACCAAAGGCATCATTATAGCGAACGTTCCCCATGATGATCCGGTTGCAAACGAAATAATCGCCGCTAACAAGAACGCTACTGCAGGGACTAACCAATGAGGAAAACCACTTTGCGCTTGCTCTGCAATATAAGCTGCCGCACCTAATTCTTTGCCTACAGAGCTTAATGACCACGCTAGGATTAAAATGATAGCCACTTGCATCATGTTACCCATGCCCTTCATATAAACTGAAATACCTTCAGACCAACCTCTAACTTTATAAAGTGCCATTAACCCAATTAATGTCGCCGCTGCAAAGAAGTACGCCGTCGATAGAGCAGAACGGAAAACTGAGCCAGATACCTTTTCAAATGGGAACCCTAACGGAACTAGCATTGAGCAGAGTACAATCCCCATAACAAGTAATGGTCCCCATACAAACGATGCCTTTGCATTTTTATGCGTAAATATTTCTTTCGATACATCAGATGATACGTGAGCATTACCTTGCTCTGCCGCTTGTTCAGCTCTAGCCATAGGACCAAAATCTAATTTTTTAAACGCCACAAGTGGAACAATACCAATAGCTAATATTGCATAGAATTGAAATGGGATCGCACCAATAAAAGCATCCCAATCACTAATGTCTGTCACGCTTAGAGCCATAAATTCTTTTTGAATTAACCCCATGATATACACGCCCCAACCAATAAATGGGATCAAAATAGCTACAGGAGATGAGGTTGAATCAATAATGAAAGCCAGTTTTTGACGAGAGATTTTTAGTTTATCGAAAAGAGGACGAAAAACGGGACCTACAATTAAAGGTGTGCCTAAATCAGAAAAGAAAATCACAATACCACCTAGCCATGCTGAGGTTTGTGCTTGAAATTTACTTCTCACCCAAGTGGTCACTTTATCAGCAAAGGCATAGCCTCCACCAGATTTCTCCATTAAAGCAACAAAACCACCGATGAAGACAAGTAATACAATGACACCCGCATTATAACTGTCTGTTAATTGCGGTGATATATAGCTTTTAACCATCACACCAAAAGTTTCGAGTGGATCAAGGTGCGTAAATAAGCCATTTAGCATAGCAACGCCACTAAGTACGCCAGCAAATAAACCAACCACCACATTTCGAGTAGTCAATGAGATTAAGAGCGTAATTACGATGGGGATAAGGGAGGTAATGTCTGTCTGTTCCATAACGATATTCCTTTTGCTACTGCATAAAACAAATTAAATATAAATTCACTATTTATGACTGTATATTTAAAAAGTAGTTGTGTAAACACTAAAAATACCATCTTTATAATTGACTCTTTTCTTATTAAGATTCCGACATAAAAAAAGCCGAATGATTTCATCTCATTCGGCTTCTCCATTTACGGTAATTATTTAAAAAGCTAGCTATCTGCAGGGAAAACAACGCCTGTCTGCTTACGGATCTCTGTCGTTACTTTCGAGATCAACAATGAACGCTCAACCGCATGATCATCCATTTTATTTGATTCTACTTGCTCGGCAAATTTAAGTGCTTCATAGAACATTGGATTGGCATTCTGTTCAAGTGTTAGATCTTCTTTTTCAGCACCACGAGGTATCTTTGTTACCTTCTCACCAATCGAAATCATTTCAGCAAGGATAGCGCCATTTTCACCTTGGATCTCACTTGGTACATAAGAATCACTGGTTTTAGAGTGCATGACAACGACATCAAAGCCATCGTAACCACAAATGATACTGCCATTACCATCAACACCTGAATCCAATACATGCGCTTGTGCTTGAATCGATTTAGGTTCACCAAATAACTCAATCATAGAGCCGACACAGTAAAAACCAATATCCATAATAGAGCCGTTAGAGAACTCAGGGTTAAAAGTATTTGGGTTTTCACCATTGAGGTATTTAGGGTAACGCGAAGAATACTGACAATAGGTAATGTGGGCCTTTCGAATTGCCCCTAAACTTGGTAAATGCGATTTAATCTGTTGAAAATTCGGTAGATATGGCGACATAAATGCTTCAAACAACACCACATTATTTTCTTGTGCCGTTTGATACGCTAATTGCGCTTGGGTGTGATTTGATGCCATTGGCTTTTCACAAATAACATGTTTTCCCTGCTTCATCATTTGAATCGATTGAGGCGCATGAAAAGAGTTTGGGCTGGCAATATACACCGCGTCCACTTCTTTGCATTGTGCTAATTGATCCAAACAATCAAACGTTAACTCTGCTTTAAACTTTTCAGCAAACACTTTTGCTTGTTCTAATGAGCGAGAATATACCGCAGTAACTTCATACTTCCCCGACTCTATTGCCCCCGCTAAGAATCGTTCAGTTATCCAGTTGGTTCCAATAACAGCAAGTTTGATCATAATGGTCTCTTTATTGGTTTTGTTTTTCTAATATTTATTATCGTTTAACGTCTTATTTTAATTGTAATGCCACAGAGCTAAATTGAATACCAGACCAGCCTGTCACTATGAAATTTCGAATGTTTTGGTGGTCATCATTGGTTGGGTTTTGTAATACATCTTCACGGTAATATTGACCAAAACACGCTAAGGTTTGTTCAACACTCAATTTATTTAGCTCAGCAAACGCAAAAATCTTACATGACCCATTATTCTGATCCGCTTGATTAACTACCTTTCCATTTGAAAACTCTGTTGGCGTAAAATCATAGTTATTATCAATAGCAGCCATTGTCTCAGTAAATTCAACCAACTCAGGTTGAGTATTCAATTTTTCAATAAATGTACGTAACGCCATGAGATCTTCCTTGTTTATCTAAATTCATTCTCTTTAAGTGATATTTTTCATACAAAAAAACCTAGGTAGAATCTCCACCTAGGTCTCTTTTATTTTGCTAATAGATCTTGCCACTGCTGATTCTTATTCATGTAATGAACCACATAAGAGCAGACGGGAACAATCAATAAACCAGAGCTTTTCATCTCTGCTAAAAAGGCTTCCATCATCACTTTTCCGTAGCCTTTACCTTGCAGTTCATCCGGAATTCGTGTGCTTATCACATCAAAAATATTGCCCTTCTTTTCATAATAAACTTTTGCTACCGCATCACCTTCTAAAGCGATTAAGTAGCATTTGTTATCTGGATCATGGGTAATCGCATTCATTCTATATTCCTTTTGAATGATCGTTGGCTTATGCCATTGATTGTCGTCCCTATACTGTAATCAGTTCCACTTCAAAATGCGAGTTTCATTCCCCTCTTGCGGTGCTTCTGGAATATTTAATGACAATAAGAACGAAATAAATGCCATTGTAGCACCAACATAGAACACAGCAGCAGGCGATACCAACCATATCAAACCAAAGCTTACTGGGATAACAACTGCTGCTATATGATTAATGGTGAATGCCACACCCGCAGTTGATGCCATATCAGCAGGATCGGCAATTTTTTGGAAATAAGTTTTAATCGCTAATGCTAATGCAAAGAACAAATGATCAATAATATATAACGCTGCTGCCATTTCTGACGTCTGAACTAATGCGTAGCCAACAAACACAAAAATAAGACCGATATATTCAAACATTAGTGCCTTGCGCTCACCCACAACACCAATCCAGCGGCCAATCTTTTTAGCAAAAAGCCAATTGAATGCATAATTAGCAAGAAACAGTAGAGTGATATCAGCAGCTGAATAGCCAAATTTTTCAACCATTAAAAAGCCTGCAAACACCATAAATATCTGACGACGAGCACCACTCATAAAGGTAAGTGCGTAGTACAACCAATAGCGCTTGCGTAGAACCAATTTTTTCGTCTGTGGTGTTTCACTTTCAAAGTTCGGGAAAGACAACCACATAAAAACAGTCACCATAAGGGCAATTGTCCCTGCAATTAAATAGATCCATTTAAACTCTAATTGCACTAACTCAAGTAATACCCACAGCACACCATAAGTACATAACGATGCAAGAGCACCAATCGAGATCAGCTTACCTAACATTTCAGGAGCTTCTTCTTTAGTTAGCCACTGTAATGATAAGGATTGCTTTAAGGTCTCAAAATAGTGAAAGCCTACCGACATCAACAGCGTGGTGCATAACAGGCCATACACACTTGGGAAAAAACCAGTAATTGCTACACCAATTGCCAACATCACCAAAGCGAGGATCATGAACTTTTGCTCACGAATAAAAAGAAGGACGAAAACAGCAGTAAACGCTAGAAAACCAGGGATCTCTCGCACACTTTGCAAGAGCCCAATATCAGCCCCAGTAAACGCCGCTTTTTCAATCACGAAGTTATTAAGTAACGCATTCCATGTAGAAAAAGCAATGGGAACAACGATGGAAATTAAAATCAAAAAAGTTTTAGGATTTTTCCAATGAGCAAGGCTCGGCATGATAGTGACTCTCATTTTTATTTATATTGCGGCTACAGTAACATAACTTTTATTAATTCTAATCTACGACAGCCTTATCTTTACTTTATTTACCTATTGCTAAAAATTAGTGTTTAAATAAATCGACCAAGTATTCCATATTTTCAGACAATACTTCTGTATTAGAGTAAATCCCAACCACACCAGTTTTACATTGTTCAGTAGGTAAGGCGACAACTCCTTGCAGAGCCATTTTCGATTTTATTTTATCGGTATAAGGCATAATAGCATCGCTCATTTTAAGCATATCGATACTGGCTTTTAATGAATCTAACTCATAGATAACTTTGGCTTGTTGTGCTTTTAATGCAAAGGTCTCTGCGCCTTTATCATTGAGCACTTTTCCATCTCGACTATGGTCGGGGGTGACTTTTATTTGTGGGTAATGACTGTTATCACCCCCCTTCTTCTCATTTAATAATGGATGCCCTTCTCGCACATATAAGGCTTCGCATTCAGTAAATAGTGGAATGAAACGCACGCGGTTACGAGAATCAATATTTTCTATTTCATGACCAATAAAGAGATCAATATCACCATTAAGTAAATGACTCAGCATTGATAAGCCATTGCCAAACTCAATATAGAGTGAATTTGTTGGATGCGTCTCTATAAATTGTTTAATTACATCAGCAGCAAAACACTCCCACCACGCTTCACCAATACCAATTTTAATTTTACCTTGGCTGCGCGCTTTCATGTCCGATAGTTGATGCATCATCTGGCCATGTTTTTCATAAATATCTTGTACGTAGCGATAATATACCCAGCCGGTACTGGTTAACTCTACCCCTTTAGATTTACGATAAAACAGCACAGTACCTAACAACTCTTCAAGCTTTTTAATCGCCGTGGTTAGTGTTGGTTGGCTAATACACAATTTATCTGCCGCAGCTTTAATGCTGCCTTGGCGAGCTACCTCATAAAAGTAACGATATTGCTTTTCCATTATTGATACCCACTATTAAATTCAGCTCTACCATACTCGTGATATAAATTTTTTCTATATCAGAGTTCAAATTATCAATTATTCATACCAATTTAATTTCGCTATATTAACGTTACTTTCTTTTAGTGAATATTGGATATCAAGATGGAAAAACGTTGGTGGCATAACAGTGTGGTATATCAAATTTACCCACGTAGCTTTTGCGATTCAAATAATGATGGCATTGGTGATTTACAAGGCATTATCAGCAAACTCGATTACTTAACCACTCTTGGTATCGACGTTATTTGGCTCTCTCCTGTTTATCAATCACCAATGGATGATAACGGTTACGATATCTCTGATTACCAAGCCATTGCTGCTGAGTTTGGCAGCATGGATGATATGCGTGAACTAATGCAAAAAGCTGAACAACGTGGCATTAAAATCGTCATGGATTTAGTGGTTAACCATACTTCTGATGAACACCCTTGGTTTGTTGAAGCGAAAAATAACAAAGACAGTGAATACCGTGATTTTTATATCTGGCGTGATGCGGGTGAAAACGGAGAAGCGCCAAGTGATTTAGGCTCAATCTTCGGTGGCACTGCATGGGAGTGGGACGAGGAAAATCAGCAATACTATTTCCATTTATTTTCAAAACGTCAGCCAGATTTAAACTGGGAGAACCCTGCTGTTCATCAAAAAGTATTTGATATGATGAACTGGTGGATTGACCAAGGTATTGGTGGCTTCCGCTTAGATGTGATTGATCTCATTGGCAAAGAGATCGATA
The DNA here is from genome assembly GCF_057368515.1 of Aliivibrio friggae. Classification (NCBI taxonomy): domain Bacteria; kingdom Pseudomonadati; phylum Pseudomonadota; class Gammaproteobacteria; order Vibrionales; family Vibrionaceae; genus Aliivibrio; species Aliivibrio friggae. Next base: position 962,030 of record NZ_CM170649.1, on the reverse strand, counting down.
AAAAGATCACAGGAAACGGCAAGCGCCTTCACCCACTTCTTCAACAGATGAATCAAGCGACGTTTGGTAATAAAGACCTATTAACCGTGGGTGAAACCTGGGATGCCACGCCAGAAACAGCACAGCTTTATAGCAACCCCGCTCGTAATGAACTCTCTATGGTGTTTCAGTTTGAGCACATTACTCTGCTATGGGAAGACGGAGATAAATGGAAACCAAAACCGTTAGATCTTAATGCCTTTAAGCAAGTGATGATCAAATGGCAGCTTGAGCTGAGTAATAACGGCTGGAACTCTCTGTTTTGGAATAACCATGATTTACCTCGTGTTGTCTCTAAATACGGGTGTGATGGTCAATATCGTGTTGAATCAGCGAAGATGTTAGCGACAACGTTACACCTACTAAAAGGCACACCTTATATCTTCCAAGGTGAAGAGATTGGCATGACAAACGTGGCATTTAATACGTTAGAAGAGTACAAAGACATTGAAACGCTGAATTTCTACAAGGTAAAAACCGGATCAGGCGTCAGTCATGAAACTATGATGAAAGGCATTCATGCCAATAGCCGTGATAATGCACGTACTCCAATGCATTGGGATAATTCTGCGCATGCTGGTTTTACTCAAGGTACGCCTTGGATCTCATTGAACCCAAATTTCCCACAGATAAACGTGGCTGCGGCTTTAGAAGATACTGACTCAATTTTCTATCATTACCAAAAGCTGATTGCTCTGAGAAAACAAAATCCTGTGATTGTGTACGGTGATTTTATTCCACTGTTTGAAGATCATCCTGCTGTATTTGCTTATGAGCGTAAAAATGAAGATCAACATTTAGTGGCACTAAATAACTTTACTGCTGAGCCTCAGACGTTAATTTTACCTGAACATTTAATGGATAAAGAAGTCGAGTGCTTAATTGCTAATCTAGACTCTGTCACTCATTTTGGCTCACAGCTAACGCTTACACCATATCAAAGTATTGTGGCAAAACTGTAAGATCATCGAGATTATTGAACCAACCTGTAACGCCCTATTTCTTTTCTATTACTTAGATCTGCTGTTGGAATGGGGCGTTACCTCCATCAATTTAATCAATTCACTCTTTAATCTACATCCCTTTAAATAAACTTTGCGCACTGCGGCTAACAGGTAGCTTTGACTCTCCAATGTGCACATATAAATGGCCTAACAGATCCTTTTTCACTTTATCTATTTGAGCGACATTCACAATGCTTGAGCGATGAATATGCCAAAAATGATCAGGATTTATCTTCTGTTGTAATTCTTTAAGCGAACAGCGGATCAAATATTCGGTAACTTTATTGCCTGCCTGCTGTGCATAAACAGAAACGTATTTATCTTCCGCCTTAAAATAGAGGACATCAGAGACCGAAAGCAAGTGTAACTCCTCTCCCCGATACGCTTTAATCCAACTTAAATATTCTGGTTTTTGCTGTGCTGATAGCTGCTGAATTTGAGCAAACAGATCACTTAATGCCCCTTGATCTTGTTTTGAATCAGAACCTCTAGATTGCTGACCCACTCTCTGTTTTAATTTTTGACACGTTGCATCTAATCTTGCTTCAGAAATTGGTTTTAACACATAATCTATTGCATTGTTTTCAAATGCTTTAACGGCAAATTCATCATAAGCCGTAATAAAAACAACCATTGGTGCTGTTGCTGATTTTTGTAATTGTGAGGCCAGAGTCATGCCGTCTAATTCTGGCATTTTAATATCAAGAAAGGCAATATCTGGTTGGTGCTGCTCTATTGCTTCAAGCGCTTCTTTACCATTACTACACACTGCAACAATCTCTAGCTCAAGCCAAAGGTCAGACAGCATTTTTTCCAAATGGAATCGTAATAAAGGCTCATCATCGGCAATAATGGCGGTCATCAATTTACTCATGAATATTCCCTATTTAGTTGAGCCAATTTCTCCAATGGAATAGAAAGTTCAGCGTCTACGCCACCCTCTTCATTCTCTATTATCATGATAGAAGCAGTACCATCGAATAGGTTATGCAAACGCTGCTTGATGTTATTCAAACTCATTCCATTTCCTTTGGTTGATGTCATTTGTTCTAAGCCTAAACCATTATCAGAAATTGACACCTTGAATCTATTATCTTGCTGCTTAAACATGATAACAACCTTACCTCCTTTTGCTTGTGGCTCTATACCATGAGTAATCGCGTTTTCAACCAGAGGCTGAATGAGTAAAGGAGGCAGCGAAATTGTTCCACTCAGTTGGTTCTCAATCTCATACGTTAAACGCTCACCTAAACGGATCTGTTGAATTGATAAATACGCACTTAATAATTCTACTTCTTGTTCTAGCGTAATTAGAGGGTTACGATTTGTTTTTAGGGTGCCTCGAAGTAAGTCCGTTAATTTCTCCAACATCAATTTGGCTTTATCACTGTCTAATTCGATTAACGCACTAATGTTAGCTAAGGTATTGAACAAGAAATGAGGTTCTATTTGGCTTTGAAGTTGGCTTAATTGACTTAATGCTAATGCTTTTTCTTGCTCTAATTGCTTGCGCTTAGAGATCTCTAATGCTTGCTCTGCCTGCAACGTTTTCTCTGTGGCGTGAAAGTAATAAAAACAGATCCCGGTAAATATCAATCCTAATAATACGATCGGCTGTAATGCTTCTAAAGTTGCAAAATCGTCGTATTTATTTAACCACAAAGAGGCGTGAAATGTGCCTAAAGCAAGAGATAACACCATAGCAATAACGGTCGAATATGCTTTTTTAAGTGTCGGTAAAAACCACTCTAAGGCGAATGAACATAACACGGCACTGTAGCCATAACCAAAACTAATAAGAACGTGTTCATAAAAAGGAGATGGCCAAATATTACTCGTCATCATGGCGATAACAAGACAAAACACAGTCGTAATCGCTAGGCTTTTTACTAACTGAATCGCTACTTCTTTTTGCTTATTTATCACTACCATTAAAATCGTCCTTTTAGATTCAATAACAGCATATGCTTATCGGGTAAATTTGCATACGCTGAATCATCCGAACCTGTTAAAAAACGTGCGGCAAGTTCCATTTCAATACTGGAATCACCCGAGTCATGCAGCAAATAATTTAACCACTGCGTTGCTATCACGCCATTATCTTCTGGTGAGTAAAGCACATCAAATGTTGGGGTAAATTGACTTAACCATGAGGTATCTCGGCTCCATTCCCATGTTGACCATGCGTTAGGATCTAAGCTCCAATGAAACATCATGTTATGTTGAACCATATTCGCCTGATTAAAGCCTTGTTGATACGACGGTGTTGCCACAGTAAGTGCATTTTTCCAATCACTTTTACCCCACGCTCGGCTGTCATACCAGTATTCTAAAACGATACTATTTCCCACATCATTTGCCCACGTAAACCCGACTAAGGCTTGATATGCATTTTCTTCTTTTTCTAAAGTGACAGGGTAAAGTGTGATATTTGGCTGCTGATAAGAAAGATACTTTGATTGATATACCGCTGAGCCATGAAACTCCCACGCGGCATCAAGCACAGTAACAACACTCGCACCCAATAGCCCCTGTCGAACATCGTCATAATAAGCAACCCATTGGTATTCGGTATCTCCCACTAACGCATAACGTCTTATTCCTATCCCTTGTTGTTCGCTTTGCTCTTCTAACTCACTCCCTTCTTGCTGAGTCCATGACGAATCGGTATAAATTAATGACCACTCGCCTTGATTATCAAAATAGGATACCGAAGCTACGCCTACTCCTTCTTCTACTTGAATTCCGACTGGGTTACGACGATATGGCGTGAATATATCAAGAGGGCGATAACCATAACCAACACCCCAATCGACTCTAACTTTACCTAGTTGTAAATCTAATGATGTATTGGAAATATCAACACTACTTTGCCAAAATAGTTCACTGACAATTAGCTCAGCTTCTGCGCTTTTATCTTGAGACTCAAGATTTGAATGGTAATAGAGATCATTACCTTTCAGTGCCACCACCACATTCCAATCTTGATAGCCAATCTGAACATCTAATAAACCATTGAATGACTCTTGATGCTCGTTATCTGTCATCGAAGAGAAAACCGTTTCTCTCTGTTGAACCGTTTCAGCACTAAGCATCCAATCCCATTCGAAAGTCATCTCTGAAGATTGAGAGCAAAAAGAAGCCAGCCAAGTACCGCACAATAATATCCATTTCACCCGAGGTTTCATGATCACAAATCCAACTGCTTGGTACGTGACAGATAAGCAGGGTTGTAATATTTATCCGCAACCTCTGTTGGCACTATTTCTTTGTATTCAATGACGGTTTTTTGATTGGTTTGGATTTGATCGTTTAATACCATTGAGATAACTTTGGTTTCACCTTCTCTAAGCCCTTTAATAAACCACGCTTCTTTCGCCATTTTTCCTGAACGTAGATAGAGATCGGCTTTAATTGGAAAATGAGTCCCCTGCTCTAGCCATAAATCAATGGTGAAATAACTCGCGCCTTTAGTAATAGCATTCAGTTTAAGTTTTTCAGCTTGTACCTGCTTCCCATTCTCTAATTTTAGTTCCTCACTTGCTTGCCATTGCCCTTGATAATCTTCGCTCCAAGTGAGGGTTGAAATGTCACCTACCGATGCTTCTCCCAATAATTTTTGCATTGGTGTAATACGGATTGGTCGGCGGCTTTTAGGCATTAATAACCAATAATTATCGCCTAACATCAGCATCTTTTGCCCAGCTTCGACTTGAGAATTAAATAGCACTAATGATTCTCTATTTTCTCGCATATATACCGTGTATTGACGTTTTTTATCTAGCTCATCATTTTTATATAGCAATACTTCTGATACGACTTTTGCAGCTGCGTTATCTAGTCGATAATCATCAGCAGCCTTAATCATTTGTTCCACTTGGTTATGATTAATCCCGATTTCTTGCTGATTCTTTTGTTGAGTAAGCTCTGATTGAGATAACTCTGTCGCGGCCACTGAAAAATGAAGCCCCATAAATAAGCAGAACGTAGATAATAATTTTAATTTAGACATAGATAAGCGCCTCCGTAATGGGTTTTTTAACGCCCTTGCGAGCGGATAAATACGCTGCAAGTAAGCAAATACACATCACACCAATGCCTGCATAAACAACCAGCTCAAATGAGAAGTAAATATTAAGTGGGTAACCATCGGTTCTTCCTGGTGGTGGTGGCATTTGAACATCAACAATCATTAACAATATCGTGGTAATTGCCGTCGTGATTGCACCAAATAGCACTCCAATGATGGCAAGTAAGCCCGCTTCTCGTAAGAATGAATTGATAATTTCATTTGGGTAACTTCCCAGTGCGGATAAGGTACCAATTTCACGAGTTCGCTCAGTCACGGACATTGTCATGGTATTAAACAGGGCCACAAAGACCACTAATCCCATCACAAAACCCATCACACCGAAGATAAGATCGTAAAGATCTTTCACTTTATTGTAGAAAAACGCTCTCTCTTGCCATGGTGTGATCTCAATATCTTGCTCTAGTGACATCGATTTTAGTTCATCATCCAATCGTTGATGTATCAGAGCTGTTTTCTCTGTATCAAATAGAAACACCGACAATGTGCTCACTTTCTCTGAAATCAATAGCTCTTGAGCTGAGTCAATGTGAATATACAGTTGACGTTTATCTAATTCTGGAACCCCTGTTGAATAAGTTCCATGTACTTTAAAATCAAACGCATTCAATGCCCCCTCACTGGTCGTTGCCAGTAAAGTTACCCAATCACCGATACCCACGTTTAGGTTTTTGGCGAGATCCACTCCAAGCATGATCTCAGGCTCCATCACGTCATATCGACTCGATGTAATATCCGTTAAGGTTTTTCCTGATCTCATATCTAGAAATGGACCTTTCATGTCAAACTCACGATCGTTGACACCGGTTCCCATGAATATAGTCGATTTGCTCCCGTTAGAGATTAACCCTGTGAAATCGATCCTTGGTTGAACTCCACGAACCTCATCGTGCTTCATTAGATCACGAGTTAATTGCGAAATATCAGAAAGACCATTACTAAGGGGCATCTCTTCATCACTTTCAAAGTAACCCGGCTGACTTAGGGTAAGGTGGCCTGTGTCTCTTGCCGTTGATTCTTTGAGTGAGTCATAAGTATACAATCCAAAACCACCCGCACTGGTTAATGCAAACACCGCAATGGTAATGATTAAAATCGAAAGTGCGCTACGGCGGCCATTTCGTAATAAATTAAGCCACGCGAGACGCAATGAATAAGGAAATAATGAGATTAACTTGCCCATGAAACTGCCTCCTTATTTATGGTGCCATCAAGTAAATTAATGCAGGCATCACAATGCTGTGCCATGCGATAATCATGCGTCGCAATAATAAAGGTGGTTCCCATTTCTTTGCCTAACGCTTTCATAATATCAATCACTTTTTCTGCGGTATGGCTATCTAAACTGGCCGTTGGTTCATCGGCAATGACTAAACTTGGCTTATGAACCAACGCACGAGCAATGGCGACGCGCTGTTGCTGCCCGCCAGAAAGGTTATCTGGACGGTGGTGAATAAAATCGCCAAGACCTACTTTTTCTAACATTTCAGTGGCTAAGCGTTTTTGATCTTCTCGACTGTAGCCATTTAAATGCAGCGGATAGGCAACATTCTCTAAAGCGGTCATCACTGGCACTAGATTAAAGCGTTGAAATACAAAACCTAACTTGTGACGACGTAACGTGGCCGCTTTAATGGGATCTTTAGGATACGCTTTTCCATCCATTCTGATCTTGCCTTTATAATCCATATCTAACAAACCAAGTATATTGAGTAGAGTACTTTTTCCGGAGCCTGATGGGCCACACAGAGCCACCATGCTGCCTTTAATAATAAAGCCCTCTACCTTTTTCAACGCAGCAACGTCTTGAGAGCCCAATTGATATGTTTTTTCTATGCCACTAAAACTAATCATTGTCCTCTCCTAATTTTTAGCACTAATAAGTGCTTGTGCTTTTATTGATTCAGGGTGATTTTTATCTCGCTCAATCATGACTGCTATCCATTGATTTGATTGATTTATATCATCAGCACGAAGCGCTGCTTGCACTGCATAACCATATACCCAAGCAGTGGCTTGATAAGGTTGCTGTTGAAAATCAGGTTCAGATAAAAGAGCTAAATAAAGATCATAGCCGCGCTCAAAATGATTAAACATATCAGGCAATTGTGAATAAGTTGCTGCCGCTAAAGCACGGGTGAGATAAGAATTAGGAAGACCAGACACAACGGGTTGATCTTCAATTGGAGTGGTTTCCGTAGCAAGTAGATTTAGACCTTTGCCAATTTTAGCTAACCCTTGTTCAACGTATTTCATTGCTGTCCAAGGCATCATTGCATCTCGGCCTTTTAGAGTTTCTGCGCTGCCAAGATAAACGAGTGTTAATGGCGTTGCACCTTCAGTTTGAATCAATTGTTCAAAACGTTCATAAGCTGATTCAACAAGATCTTCATCGCCTGCTGCCGCTTGGTTATATACCGCAATATCTTTATCCGTTAATGCCGCCTGCGTGGAGAAAGTCATCACACTCATTAATAAGCTAAATACTAGTGTCGTTAATTTATGTTTCATTAGGTTGGCCTTAGTTAATCTGTGGTCCTTTTTGATGTTTACAGATTAGCTAAGGTAAAAATGAAAAACAGGAAGATGCGACGAATGGTAAATAACAGGAATAAACGGTAATTATTAGATTCAAATGGGATCAGTGCTTGTCATCGAAGATGATTCTGGTTAAGTTAAGTGTATGTTTATTAGGCAAAGGATGCAGGTAATGGAAATAATAATTCGCCCAACAGAATTAAAAGACATTGATGGTTTATGTGAGTTGTATAATCAACCACAAGCTCAGGCGCAAACACTTCAACTGCCACTCCCATCTCCTGCTCTCTGGGAAAAACGCATTTCAAGCAAACCTGATAACGTCTATAGCTATGTTGCCCTTATTGATAACAAGGTTGTAGGTAATATTGGTTTTGAACAAGTGACACATCCTAGGACTCGTCATGTTGCTCATTTTGGAATGGGCGTTCACGATGATTATCATGGACGTGGTATTGGTAGTAAGCTAATTGAAACCGTTTTAGAACTTGCTGATAATTGGCTTAATGTTCGCCGTATTGAGATTGACGCGTTTGTAGATAACCACGCGGCGCTTTCTCTATATAAAAAATTCGGGTTTGTGATTGAAGGTGAAGCAATTGATTCTGCGTTTAGACAGGGTGAGTACGTAAATACCTATTTCTTGGCACGTATCAATCGTAAATAGCCTCTCTTTTTTTATTCAAAACCATTTCTCAGTAATAGTATGGCGAAATATGATACTTCGCCATTATTATACCAATGCAGATCTAGACAGTAACCATTGCTATCGTAATTGACTGTCTTTACTTGCTCTACGGTTGTAAGCACTGAATGCTTTTTCACGTGTATCTTCTTTAGATTGACATTCCACACACAACTCAACGCCGGGGATGATTTTACGTCGACCTTCAGGGATCAACTCACCACATTCAAGACAATAATCTGTCTCATTATGTTCATGGTTAAGGTGTGCTCTCGCACGATTAATTGCATCAGTAACTGTGGCATCAATTTGTTCTTGTACGCCACCATCTCTTGTAAATCCATTAGCCATAATGGTCTCCAAATATATGATTGACTAGGAGAACATTATCGATTATTAACTGTGTTTTGATAATAGAGCTAAATGTGAATTACTATTACACTGATGTAATAAACTAAATTATTATAATTATAAAAAAGCCGCAACGATAAAGTTACGGCTTAACAGATTCATTTGCTTAATAAAGAGTTAATCGAGTGTGTTTACATACTCTTCCCAATATTGAGTAGCAAGCTTAATCGCCTCTGCTCTTGGATAGTTCTCTTCACGTTTATTTGCCCATAAAACATTAGCGACATTAAAAATAACGGTGTTCGCCATTAGCTGTAACTGCTCGGGTTTAGTCCCTAACAAACAAATTTGAGGGATTGGTAAATCTTCAATTAATGCCTCTTCCCAATACAGCTCTTCACATACCCCTTTTGATGCACACCATAGAGACTGGCTAACTTTAGGATTAAATTCAGATTCTCCGCCCATGCCTTTAAAGCACAGTGCCAATTCTGAGCAATCTTCTGTCGCTTGTTGTAAACGAGATTCAGCTTCACCGTGTAATTGTGGTAAACCTGGATGAAAGCTTCCACGTAATGAAATTGGAGCTGATGCCGGGTTTAACATACGCGCACAGGTATTCGCAGGGGTACGCAGACCATACTCATGTTGCCATAACAGCATGGTTTCTACTTGAGGGGCGTAAACCGATAGCGGTAAATATGCGATATTACCCTCATCTAATGCTTTTTGTGTCTCTGCAATACTTGAACAGCGAGGGATATTTAGTTTATCAATCACTTGAGATACGTGTTCACGTGTGCTGCCCAGCTGTAAGTGGCCATGAAGTAATACTCTAAATCCTTTGTTCGCTAGAATTTGTGCTGCGTATAACTGCCATGATGGACCTTGAACCTGACGCTTACCGGCAAAACACGCCCAATCAATACCAACGTTAAGCTCTTTTAGCTCTGGCGTTTGTTCGTTACGAATAAATTCACGAATAGCAGTGGTAAAGCCGCTGATCTCCTCAACCGTTTCGTTTTGAACTCGGATAAGCATCATCAGCATTGCCATTTTGTCACTAGAGACTTCACCGGCAAGATATTCTTTCATTACTTGATAAGCTTGATCAAAACTAAGTGGCTTACGGCTTCGCTCACCACGACCAACGGTTCTAATGCATTCTATAATTGAGCTCATGACTGTCCTTGTTATTTCTTTATAATTTTCAACTACACAGACGTTATCACATAAACAAAAAAAGCCAAGAGGTTCGTAACAATGTACCAACCTCTTGGCTTATTATCTAATAATTCAAATTGTTAGTGAGCCTTTTCTTCTCGCTCAACCCCTCGGAAAAAGACAGGAAACTGTTTAATTAACCGATAGCAGACCCAAATTAATATGCTGGTTATAATCACCGCCACCACAATAGATGATACTCGGTATAAAATAGCAAAAAATGCATCTTTTTGGCCGGGGATCACGCCTGTTATTGGAATGGTTAAGGCCGCCATTGCTGAGAATCCAACTCCCTTCATGATTGGATTTTCACTGGCTAACCATTTACAGAAATAGCCTGAGGCAATTGCAAAACTTAGAATGTATAAAATTGGATTATCATACAGATCATAAAGTATCAATTGCATCGCCATCGCAGCTAAACAGCCTAAGATAGTCCCTACGATACGAATTCGAGCCATCATCAATGAGCCAACGAGTGTCATTGGAGAGAGCATGATAAGCATTGAAGCTTGGGCTGATAATGAATCATTTAATGTACCGATTTCAAATATCAAAAATACAATCATAGCAACCATCCAGCCCAATGCCGTTTGTTCTAGCATCTCTCGTGGATCTTTGCTCTCGCCTTCTACTTTTAAAATCGGTGCATTACTGTCAATAGGATCAGGAAACAGATAGAAAGCTAAAGCACAAATAGGGATCACCATAATGGCTGCAACCCACGCCCCTACAATGAAGTTTTCTAAATCAAATGTCACATACGATCCAAAATTCAATAAAATTGAACCTACTAATAAGCCAGTGTAGCCGAATAAGTAACTCGCTTTATAGTGCATTGCGTGGCATTTAAATAGCAGCATAATGCCAACAGCTACGGTCATCAATAGTGGATATGGTTGTAAAAAACCGACAATTAATACCACTTGAATACTCACCCAAACGACACTGACAACCAACTGGATGAACATTCCCCAATTCCAACGATTCAGGTTAGATAAAATAAACAGTGGTAGCAGAGTTCCGAACATACCGTTTGACCAACCAAATACCGTACACATTGCAAAGCCTAGAACACAACCAAACCATATCCGTAATGCTTTCATATCAACATTCCACCTAGTATATGTAATGTAGATAGCTGATCATGGTAATTAAGCTATGACCAATGTAATCAATGACGGCATTGCCTGACGTATAAATAATAACGGTTGCTCGCGAGCCAACAAATAATCGTGGTGAAATAGCCTCTTCGCTAATTAAATTCACTCGTACACGTTGGGCATCACGAACCCAGCGATTACTGACTTCTACGCTGCTCAATTGACCATTGGCTTTTTGTTGGGCAGAAGCAACCCCATAATCGCGGCTCTCTACCAATAATGGAAACACTTCACCCGGCAGTGCATCATAAGCCACTTCAGCATACATTCCTTTATTCATCTCTGAAGTCGCTTTCTCACGATAATCTGCGGAGATCCACAGTGAATCGGTTGGAATAAACGTCAGTAATGGCTGATTAGCATTGGCAAACAAACCGACATGCAACTGCATATTGGTAATTATCCCCTCACTTTGCGCTATTACTTGAGTATTTTCTAAATTCAGCAACGCTTGTTTTAAGGCATTTTTTGCAGAAAGTACGGCACTACTTTGGCCATCTCCTTTACCTAGTTTAACTTCCAATGCGTGTAACTTTTGCTTTGAAGCCATAAAATTGGCAGCGGCTTGGTCACGCTTAGTGACAGCAGAATCTAAGCCTGATGCTGATACTGCCCCTGATTTGGCTAGTCGCTTAATACGGTGATATTCACGGTTCGCATTATCTGCCGTTACTTGAGTCGTTTTAACATTTGAGCGTGCCGCTTCGATATCCGCCACTAATGACGCTTCTTGCTCTCTTGCTTGAGCTAATCCAATTTCGGCTTTTTGAACGGCCAATTGATATTTTTCATCATCAATCTTAAACAGTAACTCGCCCTGCTTAACTAATTGATTATTTGTGTGATTAACTTCAACTACTCGACCAGACACTTCTGGTGATATTTGAACCACAAAGCCTTGCACCTTACTTTGGGTCGTTAACGGCGTTAATCTATCTGCCATCACTAAATAAGCAGTAACGAGAAGAAATAATACGATTAGGATACGCATCCATTGTTTGAATTTTTGCTCTGCAGCTTGCATAGAAGTTCTCAATAAAGTCAAAGTTGCTGTGATCTGGTTCTCATTATAGTGCGTGATTTTATTTCGAATAGATGGCAAAATAGCTCACATATGACCTAATAACAGGACAATAGATATGAGTCACCATCCAGAAAGCACCGTTTCATTTGATGATATTTACCTATTTGTTCTTATTGTTAGGCACAAGGGGATTAGCTCTGCCGCGCAATTTGCAGGATTACAGCGTTCAAAAGTCAGCCGTCGACTGCAAGAATTGGAAAAAGCCCTTGGCCATCAATTACTCATCAGAACGACAAGAGCGATTGAATTAACCCAGCAAGGAAAATGGCTATATGAGCAAACCTCGAATCCAGTCAATACCCTAGTGGATGCGAGCCGATTAATGAGAGAGCACCACTTAACACCAAGAGGTAGATTAAAAGTAGCTATCCCACCAGCCCTAGGAATGACCGAGATTTTCTCCCAGCTAATTGAACAGTATATGAAGGAGTATGCAGAGGTTAAATTGGAGATTGAGCATCATGTTCAATCGTTGGATCTTCGTCGTGAAAATGTTGATCTACAAATTCTACCTAGCTACATCGAACCTTTGCATGATGACTATATTCAACAACGCTTAATTCAAATTCCTTATAGCATGGTTGCTTCTTCTGAATATTTAGCGCTTAACGGATGCCCTGATAATGTGGCTCAGTTAAATGACTTTCATCTGCTTGCTAGCCGTTATAATAAAAGCTTGCTCCCTCAAGGACTTGATTATCAATTATTTAGTGATGATCTTAATCTACTTCAACGATTAGCCCTGTCAGGTAAAGGCATTGCTCTTCTGCCTTCGATCTTAATTGAAGATAAAATCAAAAATGGCCAACTCATTGAGGTCTTACCAAGAACCTCTTTTACTGATTTGACCATTACTTTAGTTTATCCAACACCCAGTTATTTACCTGAAAAAACGCGGGCGATGGTGGCCTTATTTAGAGAAACGTTTTCTAATTAACGTCAATAAAAAAGCCAACATCATGAAAGATATTGGCTTTGTTGTCTCTTAACTATTTTTTGTAACTATAGAAATTAAGCTTCTAACACATCTAAATTAATGTACTTACCCATATTTTTACGCTTAACACTTGGCATATATGGGATCTCGCCTAATTTTGGTGCTGGCATTTTATCTTCCAACATCGCGATAATCTCAGCATAATTTTCAGTACCTGGGTTTACTCGGTTTGCTACCCAACCAATGATCTCTAAACCATCATGTTGAATCGCTTCTGCCGTTAACATTGTATGACTTAAACAGCCCAATTTAATGCCTACTACTAATACAACTGGCAATTTCTCTTGTTTAACCCAAGTTGATAGGCAATCATCTTTAGAAACAGGGACACGCCAACCACCAGCGCCCTCAACTAATACTACGTCTGACTTAGCTTTTAATGCCGCTAAGCCTTGTGAAAGAACAGAATAATCAATTACAACATTCTCAGCTTTTGCTGCAATGTGTGGCGATGCAGGCAATAACAATGCGTATGGGTTTACTTCTTCATAACTTAATTCAACATTGGCTACAGAGCGTAAATGGATTGCATCAGAGTTTTGGACGCCTTCACCTTTGTCTTCAGATCCTGCTGCTACAGGTTTATATGCGGCTGTATTTAGCCCTTTCATATTTAATGCATCTAAAATCGCTTTAGAAGAAACGGTTTTACCTACATCGGTATCTGTACCTGCAACAAAAAATGCATCAATCATTACTTATAACTCCAAAGCCTACCTGATAAGTAGCAGGTAACTTATTAAATTCATTCTTAAAAATTTGATACGCTTCTTCTACTGCTAATAGCTTTTCTTTACTCAATAAACCTGAGTGGCGACCATTAGGTAAATGCGTTGCTCCAATTCCTTTTAAATCTTTCATCAAAGCAAGAGCAGAAGAATACGTCATCTCGACTGGCGTGCAGTCTAGTGTAAAATTCTTACTGTCAGATTGCGCTAACGCAAGGTTTACCATAGATGAGGTAATAAAATCGTTAACATGTTGATATGAATCAACCTTTGACCACGCTTTTTTTAACTCAAACAGTGAGCCATTTAACAAAGTTGAAAATATAACCTTGCTTTTATTATGGGTAATTCGATTCATTTCAGCTAGCGGTACGGATAAATCCTGACACCACTGCAGTGCTAAACTAGAAATAACTACATCAAATTCATTGTTCTTAAACGGTAAATGCTCAGCATCCCCTTGAACATAACTGATGTTTATTTCACCACAACGCTCTTTGGCTTTATCTAACATTGATTGAGACAGATCAAACGCCACCACTGTTGCACCGCGCTTCAACAGTTGTTCACTGCAATAACCCGTTCCACAACCGACATCGACGATACGCAGTCCTGACAGATCTTGAGGTAAGTAAGATAATAAGGTATCCGCCACCTGACGCTGAAATTCAGCAGAGCGATCATACGTATTCGCCGCCTTACTAAACGCGGCTTGAATGGCTTGTTTCTCTTGGCTTGGTGTCCAATGTGAGGTTTCTATGGCGACCGCTTGATTAACCATAACTCCATCATCCTAATTCTGTTATTGCTTGTGTAAGCTGTGTAATGTCTTGTTGCGAGTGATTGGCACTTAACGTAATTCTTAACCTCGCAGTTCCTGTTGGCACGGTAGGTGGACGAATGGCAGTTGTCCACAGTCCTTGATTTTTAAGTGCGGCAGAGACATTCATTGCTTTATCGGCTTCACCAATAATAATCGGTTTTATCGGTGTGTCTGTTTTCACCGATCCTGAAAAACCAGTTAATTCTGATTCAAATTGTTGATTTAATTCTTTGAGCTTTTCACGTCGCCACTCTTGTTGCTGGATCATCAATAAGGCATGAGACAAGGCATGAGCTTGAGCAGGAGGCATTGCTGTTGAATAGACATGATGACGAGCAAATTGCACTAAGTAATCACCACATTCTTGATTACATAACACCGCAGCACCCGATAAACCAAACCCTTTACCAAACGTGACGACTAAAATGTCTGGCGTTACTTGATAAAAATCACAACACCCTCGACCATTGTTACCTAACACGCCACATCCGTGGGCATCATCCACCATTAACCACGCATTATTTTCTTTGGTTACTTTGGCAATATCTGACAGTGGTGATAAATCCCCATCCATACTAAAAACCCCTTCGGTGACGACCAAAGAAAGTGAATGATCAGACGCAGTTAATAATTTGGTTAGGTGAGATATATCATTATGTTTAAAGCGTTTCATCGTCGCAGGTGACAATATACCCGCTTCCATTAACGAGGCATGATTAAGTTTGTCTTGCAGCAAGGTATTGCCTTTTTCTAATAATGAAAAAAGCACCGCTTGATTAGCACTAAAACCTGAGTTAAACAGTAATGCGCAATCAAACCCAAGCCATTCAGCCAGTTGAGATTCCAAATCGGCATGAGGTTTTGAGTAGCCAGTCACTAATGGCGAAGCACCACTACCACAACCATATAAAGATAAGCCTTGTTGCCACGCTTGAGTTAACTCTTTACTGCCAGCAAGACCAAGATAATCATTACCTGAAAAGTTAATGTAAGATTGACCATCCACCACTAATCGAGATTGATTACCTTGCTCTATTACCGTTCGAGAACGATTCAGCCCCGCTTGCTTACGTTGAGTAAGTGCGGAGCTAATACGTTGATTAAACGCTTGCTTCATAAAATAAATCGTTTTTTTCAGGACGAGAAGCGACACGTTCAGCAACGCGGTCTAACAATTCATGTTCTTGAACCACATCTGGTTTCTGTGCTATTTGCTGGCTGTTTACACCTAATTTTTTAAACAGTTGCATATCACTGTCTTCATCTGGGTTTGGTGTCGTCAGTAGTTTACAACCATAAAATACCGAGTTAGCACCCGCCATAAAGCATAAGGCTTGCATCTGCTCATTCATGCTTTCACGACCTGCAGATAAACGTACGGCAGACTCAGGCATCATGATACGAGCAACCGCAATCAAACGGATAAAATCAAATGGGTCAACGTCTTCAGCATCCTCTAATGGAGTGCCTTTTACTTTTACCAGCATATTGACAGGAACAGACTCAGGATGCTGAGGAAGGTTCGCTAATTCAACAAATAGGCCGGCACGATCACTGTCACTTTCGCCCATGCCGATAATGCCACCAGAACAGATCTTCATTCCGGCATCACGAACATGAGATAACGTATCTAAACGATCTTGATACGTTCGTGTCGTAATAATGCTGCCGTAAAACTCTGGAGAGGTATCTAAATTATGGTTGTAATAATCTAACCCTGCGCCTGATAATTCATCCGCTTGATCTGAGGTGATCATCCCTAACGTCATACACGTCTCAAGACCCATCTCTTTGACGCCTTTGATCATATCTAGCAGATAAGGCATATCACGTTCTTTTGGATTTTTCCAAGCAGCGCCCATACAGAAACGGGTTGAACCTGAGTTCTTCGCTTTTTTCGCAGCATCCAAAACGCTTTCTACTTCCATCAAGCGTTCACGATCAACGTCAGTGCGGTAATGAGCACTTTGAGGGCAATATTTACAATCTTCAGGACAAGCGCCCGTTTTAATTGATAGCAGTGTACTTACTTGTACATGGTTTGTTTGTTGATACTTACGATGTACTAATTGAGCATCAAAGATTAAATCCATAAACGGCTTATCCATCAACGCCTGTACTTCTGCTACTGTCCAGTTATGTCTCACTTCCACGTGTAAATTCCTTTCGTTAACATGCTATAACCATTGCTATTGCTAAGATCCGACCACTTTTGATTGTGCTTTTTGGTCTCTATTTATACTTGGCTAGTCTACGGTTAAACGATACACTGTCAACCTTAATGGATAGATAAAGTTTACAACTGGTGAATAAATGAACAATAGCATCGACTTGGATTTTGACCATCAACACATTTGGCATCCCTACACATCTACAATTAATCCGCTTTCTTGCTACCCTGTCACTCACGCGAATGGAGTTAATCTCTATTTAGAAAATGGGGCGGAATTGGTTGATGGAATGTCTTCTTGGTGGTCTACCATTCACGGTTACTGTCATCCTCACCTTAATCAAGCGCTTAAAGATCAAACCGATAAAATGGCACACGTGATGTTTGGTGGTATTACTCATCAACCTGCGGTTGATCTATGTAAAAAGTTAGTTGAACTAAGCCCTTCTCGATTAGAGCAAGTCTTTTTAGCCGATTCTGGCTCAGTCGCGGTTGAAGTTAGTTTAAAAATGGCTCTGCAATATTGGCACGCCAAAGGACAACCACGCTCAAAATTCGTGACGGTTAGACATGGATACCATGGTGATACCTTTGCCGCGATGTCGGTAACCGATCCCGATAATTCAATGCACGGTCTATATAAAGGTTTTTTACCAGAACATCTATTTGTTGAATCTCCGACCAGTAAATTTGGTGGTGAATGGAACCCTGAAGATATTCTTCCTTTAGAAAAGATGCTGGCCGAACGCCATGAAGAGATCGCCGCTATGATCCTTGAGCCTATTGTTCAGGGCGCTGGCGGAATGCGTTTATACCACCCTCAATATTTAAAAGAAGTCCGCCGTTTGTGTGATGAATATGGCTTACTTCTGATTCTAGATGAGATAGCAACCGGCTTTGGGCGAACAGGAAAGTTATTTGCTTGTGAACACGCCGACATTGAGCCTGACATCATGTGTATTGGTAAGGCGCTTACTGGCGGCTATATGACATTATCTGCAACACTCACCAGCAAAGTTGTTGCTGATACAGTATGCAGTGGAGACGCCGGCTGCTTTATGCATGGACCAACCTTTATGGGAAATCCATTGGCCTGTGCCGTAGCCAATGCTAGTTTAGAATTGATCCAACAAAATCATTGGCAGACTCAAACTAAACAGATTGAAACCTGCTTTTCAGAATTACTGCCTCAACTTAAAAAACACGATGTAGTTGCCGATGTTCGATGGCTTGGCGCGATAGGCGTTGTGGAATTAACCACGCCTGTTGAGATGGAAAAAATACAAGCACACTTTGTCGAGCAAGGGGTTTGGATACGACCATTTGGTAAGTTAATTTATATGATGCCGCCGTTTATTTCGCAGCCTGAACACATTACTAAATTGGTTAATGCTATTGATAGTGCGTTAAATGAACTCTTCTAACTCAATGTAATTGTTCAATACTAGGCACAAAAAAACCGATATCTCCAAAGAGTTATCGGTTTTTTTTATTCAACGATTTGCTAAATTCGTGCTACTTTTTTACTTTCGGTTCGTTAGTGAAATCATCTTCTACTAACTTATAAATAATAAAAATAGCCAGCTCTAAGAATGCTGTCAGCACCAAGCTCATGATCACATAGCGCTCACTGAAAATACCAATACCATGCAACACAGTTGATTGAATAACAAATGCACCAACAACACCTAAAATCAGCAACTGTAAAAATTTAATAAACTTCAGCATTTAAATTCCTTCTTTATTATCATTGTCTTAAAAACCATCTTTATAGAGTACACCAATTAAACGACTTCTCTATGCTAACTTTCAATTTAAACTATTCTTTCTTATATTTATGCCACAAAAATAGAGTTATTCTGGTACCCAATGGCTATTTATCTTAGAAGTCAGAATATGATCTTCCCAAGCTCCGTTAATATAAAGGTAGTCTTTCGCCTCTCCTTCTTTAACGAAACCCAGTGCCGATAACACATTGCCACTTTTTTTATTGTGTGGAATATACGCAGCCATAATTCGATGAAGATGCTGAACTGAAAACATCCAATCTACGGTATGTTCTAGCGCTCGCTGCATAATCCCATTACCTTGATAATGTTCATCAAGAGAGTAGCCAACATGACCGGCATGAAACGGAAAGCGAGTAATATTACTAAAGCTCACCGACCCCATAATTTTCTTCTCTTGAGTATCAAAAATCACAAAATAGAAAGCTAAATTATGCTTATGTAACTCAACCAATTGCAACAAACGTTGCTTCCAACCTTCAGCGGTAAAGAAGGAATTCGCGCGCTTAGGCTCCCATGGTTCTAAATGGTGCCGATTGCGCATAAAATAATTGGCAATCATCACAGAGTCACTGCTTTTAATTAAACGAACTTGGTAATGGTCAAACTCAAAATGCACATCCATGTCGTTCCCCTACTTCTTACCTATTCCGTAGTCTCGCAACTTATTCGCTATTGCGGTATGCGAAACACCTAATCGTTTTGCTAATTTACGACTGGATGGGAACTCACCGTATAATCCAGTTAGGATCATTGATTCATACGATTTCATGATCTCATCAAGTGTGCCATCTACATTAATATCCATCATATTTGCTGCTTTAGCATCTGATATTGGCAGCATAAAATGTGAGGTATTCAATTGGTTTCTATCCATTTGAGTTAACGCTTTTAGTGTCGAACTCTTTAATTGGCGTACATTTCCCGGCCATGAATAACTGCGTAAATACTCATACACATCTTCTGAAATAGATGGCTTAACAATACCTAACTCTTTGCATAACTGAGCCACAAAAAACTCAAACAAAGTAGCAATATCAGAAGGACGCTCACGCAGTGGTGGGATCTCCAAAAATAATACGTTTAAACGATAATAAAGATCTTCTCTGAATACGCCTTGTTCCACTAATTCTAGTAGTTCCTTCTTACTTGCGCCAATGATCCCAACATCAACATGGATCTCTTTCTCTTCACCCACTCGACGAAAGTTACCATCTTGAATAAAACGTAACAGTTTGATTTGCAACAGTGGGCTCATTTCACTGATCTCATCAAAGAAGACCGTACCGCCGTCCGCTTGCTCAATGATCCCTTTTTTACCTTCTGGCATATTAGGGAATGCTCCTGGAGCGTAGCCAAATAATTCCGTCTCAGCGACATCATCAGGCATGGCTGCACAGTTAACCACCATGAAGGCTTTTCCTGAACGGATAGATGCATTGTGACAAGCACGCGCTAACATCTCTTTACCAGTGCCTGTTTCACCTTGGATCAATAATGATTGATCAATATCTGATAATTTCTTCGCTTGTGAGATCAAGGTTTTATATTTAGTCGAAGAACCTACAAAATGCTCAAAGCCAAGATTAGAGGCTTCAGGAATAAATGGACGAGCTAATTTTGAATCCATTGCAGGTTTGATGATCACCACTGCGCTGGCTAAAATTGAGGCATTATCATCATCGGTAATGTACACCGGCATGATTTCCATTACATAGGTTATATTATCAATTAGCATCGATTCACGCTGGCGAATACGTGACTCTTCAAACCAATTCATCACATTAAAATCAGGCAATAAAGTACTTGCTGGTTGACCCAGTAATGTCTCTTTTTCAATTTTAAATAATGAAGCCACGGCGTGATTTACATGATCAATGGTTCCTTTTAAACCAATAGAGAAAACCGGATCAGGCAAGGTACTTAATACTGCTAATAATTCAGTGTTAATTCGTTCACTTGGTAGGAATGGAATTTTACGAACATCCATAACACCATCAATTCGACGAATTTTAGCCATTAATTGACTGAATTCATCAAATTCTACTTCAGGAAAGTTAAGATAGATTAACCCTGTTTTTTCAATTTCAATATCTCGTAAATCGATATTCTGAGAGGCCAAAATATCAAGTAATTCACGGGTTAGTCCTAATCGATCTTTACATTGCACTTCAAGACGCACAAAAGCTTCCTTAACTAAGATAGGTGTCACAATATGTTTACAGTTAGTTTGCTCGACTACAAAAAAAGAGTCAAGCTGAAGTGATCCAAATAGAGAGTTAATTCGTTTAATTACTCATTGATAATAAAAATAAGCAATGGAGAGTCAATCATGGATATTAAAGTTGGTATAAGTTCCTGTGTTAACGGTGAAAGTGTTCGTTTTGACGGTGGCCATAAAAGCAATAAATTTGCCTCTAAAGTCCTTGCCCCGTACTTTACTTATGTTCCTATTTGTCCAGAAGTTGGTAGTGGTATGTCAGTACCAAGGCCGACAATACGTTTAATCACAAACGAAGAGAGAATTGCCCTTGTTGACTCAAAAGATGCATCTTTAGACTACACTGATTCAATGATCGAATTTTCTCAAAAAACGGTTGATAGACTGAAAGAAACAGAGATGTGTGGTTATATTGTTTGTGCGAATTCGCCAAGCTGTGGCATGGAACGCGTTAAGGTATACAGTAAAAACAGTGCGACAAAAAATGGCGTTGGTCTTTACACTCAAATCCTAATGAAGGAAATGCCTTGGCTGCCAGTAGAAGAAGACGGCCGATTGAGTGACCCTGTACTTAAAGAAAACTTTATTACTCGTGTTTTTTGTTTAAATGACCTGTATAAATCTATGGATGGTGAACCAACCGCGGGGAAAATCATCGCCTTTCACTCTCGTTATAAATACACCCTGATGTCGCACTCAACCGTTGGGTACAAAAACTTAGGTAAATTAGTTGCTAAAGTGGCGGAATATGACATTAATGAGTTTTTTGCAATTTATCGTACACAGCTAATGCAGACAATGGCGATCCGAGCTTCTCGTAAAAACAATACGAATGTATTAATGCACCTACAAGGCTATTTCAAAAAAGAACTTCAATCACCACAAAAGGTTGAATTAGCTCAAATAATCCAAGACTACAATCAAGGGTTATTGCCTTTGCTTTCACCAATTACCTTAATTAAGCATCATTTAGGTATTCATTCCAATGAGTACTTAGCAAAGCAATCTTTCCTTAATCCATATCCTCAAGAACTGAGATTACGATATGGATTATAAACCAACCATGCAATGCGTTTGGTTTCGTACTGATTTAAGAGTGGCCGATAACCCGGCGTTATCTGCTGCTCTTGCAAATCAAGCCCCTACTGTCGCTATTTTTGTAGCTAGTGAATCGCAATGGCAACGACACAATAAAGCCTCAATTCAAATTGATTTGATAAAGAGGCGCTTACTTGAGCTTGAAAAAGAGCTTCACTCATTACATATTCCTTTACTGGTATTATCTTGCCCTTGGTTCAAGGATGTTCCTCCACAACTGCACGGATTATGTAAAGATCTTGGTATATCACATTTATTCGCCAATAAAGAATATGAAGCTGACGAATTATGCCGAGATGCAGATGTTGTAACACAACTCTCTGATGTTCAATGTGCTTTTTATGACGCCAAATGTGCGGTAGAAGTTGGAAAAGTACTGAATAAAACTCATCAGCCTTATAAAGTTTTTACGCCCTTTAAAAAAGCGTGGAGAGAGTACTTTTATCAACACTTTCCAACCATTGAAAAAGTGACCGCTTCAGTTGAATTATCGGCGACACAGTTAAGGTCACTTAAACGTTATCATAACCCTACATTTACTGGCTCTATCAGTAATGAAAGCAAGGCGTGGTTAGTTTCAAATAAAACTATAGTCAATGCTATGCGTCAGTTTTGTCGCGAAAAATCACAACAATATCATGACCAACGAGATTACCCTGCAATTGAAGGGACGAGTCAACTCTCTCCTTATCTAGCTATTGGTGCGATTTCAGCAAAACAGTGTATTTTACGTTTGCACCTAGAGGCAAATAATCAACTAACTCAGGGGCAAGAAATTTGGCTTGATGAATTAATATGGCGAGAGTTCTACACTCATCTACTTCACTTTTATCCATTGCTATCTAAAAACCACGCTTTTTTAAGCTTTGACAAATACATTCAATGGAATAACGACAGAGTAAAATTTGAACAGTGGTGTAAAGGCGATACTGGCTTTCCTATTGTTGATGCTGCAATGAAACAACTCAACAATACCGGTTGGATGCATAATCGCCTGCGAATGATCACCGCCAGTTTTTTAGTCAAAGATTTACACATTGATTGGCGATGGGGCGAACAGTACTTTATGTCAAAACTTATTGATGGTGACTTTGCCTCGAATAATGGCGGTTGGCAATGGTGTGCATCAGTAGGTTGTGACAGTACGCCTTACTTTCGTATATTCAACCCCACCACCCAAAGTGAACGCTTTGATAATAAAGGGATTTTTATCAAACATTGGCTACCTGAATTAACAGCACTAACTGGAAAACTGCTGCATCAGCCCAATAGTAAACCACTATTAAAGCCTGATAATTATGTAGAGCCTATTATTGAACATGCAATACAACGCTTAACAACATTGGATATCTATAAAAACGCCAAAGCTCAAGATGTTGCAAGTAAGTCATAGCAAGTATTATGATGGTCTCATCTATTATTAAGAGTTGTATTAATTGATGTCTAAATCACTACCGTTAGTTCTTGCTGGGCCTATTATTAGAAAATCGAGTGCGACTGAAGTCAACTTATGGCTAACGACTTCAGAACGCCTCGAAGGTCATACCCTAATTCAATGGGCAAATAACTCACTTGAGTTTATGATCACCGATCTGCAATGCATTCAAATCGGTCACCATGCTTGGGTATATCTACTGCAATGCCAAGCGGACTTTCCGGTAAATCAAGCTCTCGAATACGATATCATCACTCAATATGGCGCATTATCTGGTTTGTTACCTAATGCGCTTTATTCTAATGAATCTCTATTTTCATTCATCATTAAAGACAAAGCAGATTATGTCTTACATGGTTCATGTCGTAATCCTCATTATCCTAGCAAAGACAGCTTAGTCATCGCCAATCAACAATTGAAAACACAAGCGCTTGAAGAGAGAGCTTCGCTATTAATGATGAGTGGCGACCAGATCTATGCAGATGATGTCGCAGGACCGATGTTAATGGCAATTCAGCAAATCATTCCTCAACTAGAGTTATTTGAAGAATCGCTTCCTGATACCGCGATCCCAACAAGTACTTCGCTTTACGCCCATCAACATAACCTTTATCAACGTGATAAGCTTTTGCCGCACTATGTTGATAATACTAATTTTCTTTCTCGATGGAATCTATATAAGTCTCGTCCCATTTTTAGCTCCAGTGAGCACGAAAATCATCTAATCACCTGTGCCGAATTCTTCGTCATGTATTTATTAGTTTGGTCGCCTGCATTGTGGGAATGTGTAAGTCTACCCGCGTCACTTCCTGATCCTGATAATAAATTAGATAAAAAATGGCACGCTTGCTGGAAAACAGAAAAAATCATTATTGACCAATTTGTGCAAGGGTTAAATGACGTCCAGCAACTGTTTTCGCATATACCGACTTACATGATCTTTGATGATCATGACATCACTGATGACTGGAATTTAACCATTGGCTGGGAGAATGCCGTTAATGGGCATCCACTCGCCGCTCAAGTCATTGGTAATGGCTTAATGGGCTACTTTCTGTGTCAGGGCTGGGGAAATAATCCTGAGCAATTTGATGACGCATTTTTAGATGGTTTCCGTCAACTCTTTAATGATTATAATCATGAGCAGCATACGCAACTTATCAGAGATTTAACCCGATTCGAGCAATGGCATTACTCTATCCATACGATGCCTAAAATCGTGGTGTTAGACACTCGAACTCGTCGTTGGCGTTCTGAATCCAATACTAATAAACCATCAGGTTTGATGGATTGGGAGGCAATGCTTGATTTTCAGCATGAGCTTATTGGACAAGAAGCGATCATCATCGTCTCTGCTGCGCCTATTTTTGGGGTTAAATTTATTGAAGCCCTGCAAAAAACAATGACTATGTTAGGACAACCGTTAGTGATTGATGCAGAAAACTGGATGGCTCACCCAGGCTCAGCGAATACATTATTGAGTATTCTTACTCACCCTAAAACACCACAAAACTTTGTCATTCTATCTGGTGATGTGCATTATTCTTTCGCCTATGACATTAAATTGCGTCACAGTAAATCAAGCCCTGATATCTACCAAATTACTTGTAGTGGGTTTAAAAACGAGTTTCCTAATGTCTTACTTCGTTTTTGTGATTTTATGGACAGAGTACTCTATAGCCCACACTCTCCATTAAACTGGTTTACAAAGCGTAAGAATTTATTAGTCACTAAACGAGATCCATCCGTTATCAATAACGATAAGCTAATTAATAAAAGTTCAATTGGGGAGTTAAGATTAGATGAAAAAGGCAAGCCGGAGCAGATTTCGATTTTAACCGCGGAAGGACAATCTATTTCCTTCTTGCCTAAATCAAGTGATTGAATCACTTTTTATATTGAAAATAATGAGAATTGAAAAATTAATCGTTCAGAGTGGTATCAGTGCCACTCTCAACTTCTATTGAATTATGGAAGTATAGACCTGCTTCAATTGCGTCTAGCCACTCTAATTCCACTTCTTCATGATACCTAGTTTTCTCAAGGTAATTTGCACTCATATGAATATCCTTATGTGAGTTTCAAGATCCCGATTATACGAGTCTTGAGTTGCAATACTGTGACAGAGATAGAAGAACGAATTCAAATCACACCACTATAAATGGTAATGATTATTATTAAGATTGAATTATCTCTCGTTTTATCCTAATCTATAAGATTGTTCTCTACTGAATCTCTATTATGAAATCCACCGTTTTATTGTCTTTTGTTGCGATACTTTTACTGTCAGGTTGCAGCCAACAAATTCAGCCAACACCAGTTCCCTCTCAAGCTATCACCAGTTTCTATGATTATCAATTACTCTCACCAACAAGCTCTCCTTTGTCCCTTAGTGCTTTACCTCAAGAGATAATTGATGCTGATGTAATTCTTATTGGTGAATGGCACACTCATGCCGCTATCCACCGTTTTCAAACGGATCTATTTAAGCAACTCTCTGCAACAGAGCCTAAATTAGCATTATCTATGGAGCAATTCAGTCGTGATAAACAGATGGTTGTGGATGAGTATTTAACAGGACAAATTGGCGAACAAACATTAATGTCAGAAGCTAAGGCATGGCCTAATTATGAAAGTGATTATCGCCCATTAGTTGAAATCGCAAAGGCTGAAGGGCGTGATATTATCGCAGCAAATGCTCCAAAACCAATCGTAAAATGCATTGGCCAACAAGGTATTAGCTATTTAGATAAACTCGATGTTGATGAAAAGTCATGGTTAGCTAAAAACATCGACCTTGCTGAGTCCCCTTATAAGTCAAAATTTTTAGCTTCTATGCATCATGGTGACGAAGAACAAACTCAAAAACAATTTGCAGCTCAAATGACGTGGGATGCCACGATGGCAGAAAGCATTGTTAATTACTTAGCGCTACACCCTAAAGCGCAAGTCATGCATATTGCAGGAAAGTTTCATATCGAAAATGGTCTAGGCACTGCGGCACAAATAGTAAAATTAAACCCTAAGCTTAATGTCGTGGTTATCACTCCGGCAGAAGAAGTTACTACTGACGACTCTGATTATCAATTAAAGGTTTTAGCCCCACCAAAACGCTTTGTGAAACAAGAGAACATGATGAAAGCATACAAAACGATTAAAAATCGTAACCATGATCTTGTATGTAAATGATTAAACAATAAGAAATAAAAAACCACTCACTTCGACGAGGGAATCAAGTGAGTGGTTTTAGTTTAGTGGTATGTTTCATTTCAAGGTGTTTACTAACTTCTTTTATTTTCGGATAACAAGTACAACTTCACCAACTTGTATACCCCACTTATATATTTCTGTTTGATTAATAACAACATTATCTGAAATTTGATAAATCCAATCATCAAATTCAACTTCATAGTGTGAATCATCTACCTTTAATATCATCGAGTATTTCCAATTAAGGGCGTTTCCTACACTTTTACCATAAGCAGTTTCAAGGATATCACTGGCCGTTCCTGTATATGAGTTATCGCCTAGATCTTGAATAATCCACGTTCGTTCTTGCTCTTCACCGTCATTAAATAAAAACTGCTCGTCTAGCGTTAATGTGTCTCCATCCCATTGAGCTTGAAGATCGACAGTGAATGTTCTAATAACCGTG
Source organism: Aliivibrio friggae (assembly GCF_057368515.1). Taxonomy (NCBI): domain Bacteria; kingdom Pseudomonadati; phylum Pseudomonadota; class Gammaproteobacteria; order Vibrionales; family Vibrionaceae; genus Aliivibrio; species Aliivibrio friggae. Next base: position 934,938 of record NZ_CM170649.1, on the reverse strand, counting down.
CCATTGAAGTCTTTTACTATCCCTTCTGCTTTTAAATCATCTTGAAAAAATGATCTCATTGAAAATTCAGGGCTAGTGCCTGCGTAATCATTAATGTCTTGAGAAGAGCACCCTACTAATAGAATACTAAAAATAAATAGGACTATCTTTTTCATTATTTATCTCCTATCAATTCAAGACGTAGATCTGGATACGTTGTTTTTTCAGATACCCAAATATCAAGAAAAAGCTGAGAAAAATCTTTATTTGCTATTGTTCCAATAGGTTTATCATTTAGAAAAAACTGATTATTCCCTATCTCATCAATGCTAAAAACCAATTTATCTTCAGGTTTCACATCAGGAAATACTTGTTCTAATTCAACCAACCATGAGTCTAAATCAGGGTGTTTAATTGATTGCTCTTCCCACTGATCTTTAGTCGCTTTAATTAGGTTTTCTTTAGTAATGTTACGATAATATTCAATCTCAAGTGCTTGTGGATATTGACCATAGACAAACTGACCTGAAGTGGTAAACAGTTGTGCTTCATACACTGAAATTAAAAACCATGACAATTCTGACTTTCCGCTGCTTTGTAGACCTTGTAATGGGGCTGCAAACACACTATTTATTGTTAACAGGCTTACTATGGTGAGTATACTTATCAAGCTTTTCATGATCCTTCCCCTCATTATTTATTCTTGCTCTTAAACGCTTTTGAATAATAATAAATACGGGTAGATTGACCGCCCAGATCACTCCAATTGAAAATAAAGTGATTTGATATGAATATGAGAAATCCACAGCACCTAATCGATGACCGGCTAAATAGTTTAATGGACCTGCAATAGCACCAATTAAAGCAATAAGTCCAAGATTGAAACGAGATAACCACCCTAAGCTGTGATTGATAGCAAAACCAAAATGACACCATAATAAAATAAGCCACACAGGTATAAGTACATCATTAGAGAATTGATATACGCCTGTAAAAGACAGTAATACGTCCCCAAAAACACCTAACATCGAAATTAAAATGAATAGATAAAAGTCAATTTTCCGTGTTGGAGATACCAATAGATGAAGCAATATTGAAACGAGTAAAAAAGGAACCGCTTGCTGTTGATAAAGGATCACTGCAAACCAAATCAATTGAAACCAGACTGCATTGATTATAGGGAAATAACGTAACATTGAAGCCTCCTACCATACCAACCTAAATAAGTCGTAATTCAACTACTCCCTCAGATTGGTATGAAACAAATACTAATTGGCTAATACACCCCGTTTTGTGGTTTCGCAGCCACTAAATGCACAGTGCTGATCTTGCGTTCTAAAAAACCACCTTCGCAGTAACAAAGATAGAACTGCCATAAACGAATAAAATCATCGCCATAACCCATCTGTTTTAAATCACTATTTGCATCGTCAAAACGTTCATACCAATGGCGTAATGTTTTGGCGTAATCTAAGCCGATGTCATGTAGTGAAGTAATCACCATATCTGTGTTTTGTGCCACTTTATTTGCCATAACACTAACTGAGGGTAAACAGCCCCCTGGAAATATATAACGCTGGATAAAATCGACGCTTTTACGGTATTGGTCGTAACGTTGATCTGCAATGGTAATTGCTTGAATTAACATTTTACCTTCAGGTTTAAGGTGTCGACTGCATACATCAAAGAAAGTGCTTAGATATTCGTGTCCCACCGCTTCTATCATTTCAATCGAAACTAATTTGTCATACTGACCTTCAAGAGTACGATAATCTTGCTTTAGAAGCGTAATTCGGTCTTCTAGACCTAAGGCTTTTACTCTCTGCTCTGCAAAGTCATATTGAGCATCAGAAATTGTCGTCGTGGTAACATTTACGCCATAATGCTGTGCTGCATAAATAGCTAACGCTCCCCATCCCGTGCCTATTTCAAGTAAGGTTTCACCTTCTTTTAGTTCAAGTCGCTCACAGATAGTGTGTAATTTAAATAACTGAGCCTCTTCCAAGTTTGCATCGGCATTAGGATAGATAGCACTTGAATACAACATTTCTTTATCCAGAAACATTTTGTACATTTCATTACCGAGATCATAGTGCGCTAAAATGTTCTTTTTAGACCCTTCTTTGGTATTTTTATTGCGCTTGTGGTTGATTAAATCAAAAAATTGAACCAGTTTACTAAAGCTATTTTCTACTCTATCAAGTACGCCTTCTTCACGGCCTAACACTTGAATAACCTTTGTTAAGTTTGGACTTGTCCACCAACCAGCAACATATGCCTCACTCGCACCAATACCACCACCGAATAAAATTTTTCGATACGCTTCGGTATTATTAATTTCTACAACAGCTTGCAAAGAGGCTAATGGATCTCCCAAAACAACTTGCCCTAATTCATCGTTTATCGTCAATGAGGCTTGAGTCATCTTACCTAAGTAATCCAATAACACTTTACGCGCCATACCATCAATCCAGCGCATTGGCTTATTGTTTTTATCATTGCTTAGAACTGACTCTTTCAATACTGTTCTCTCTATTTGATTACTAGCCATTGCTCTCTCCTTATTGCTCTGGGTGTGGCACAAACGGGATTCGTTTTATGAATAATTTCAATGCTTGCCAATAAATGCCCCATACTATTTTTACGGTCATTACGGGAATAGAGATCACTTGTTCACGTATATTTTTTGAATTAAATTCTTTTCGTGTCATAGCGATCGTTGCATCAAAAATTTTTTCTTGTTCTTCATCTAAACCACGGTTTTCTAAATGTAATGATAATCGCTTGCTTGGCGCTTTAATAAACCAATGATATTTCATATTCAGATCCAAAAAAGGCGATACATGAAAGGTTTTATCTATGATTTGCTCAGAGCCAATTTTTATTAAGTAATAGTGAGTTTGATTCCACGGCGTATTACTCACTTCAGCCAGTAAATCCGTCAATTCATCTTGTTGGTTATAACAGTAATAAAAATTAATTGGGCTAAAATAAAGCCCAAAACAACGAACCTGTCCAACAAAAAGCACTCGACCTTGGCTGTTATTTCCACCCAATTCACTCACTTTATTCCACACCGATTCTTTTAAAGATTCATCCTGACTGCCAAGATAATCAGAACGTCGAAAACTTAGGGGAGCAAAACGCCCTTTTTTGAACCACCCCACCTGTTCTGTTTTTTCTAATTCATCCAAATCTAAGGCGATAAAGAACATCTGATAACTAAAACTATGCGCCTTAGTTTGAAATCGTCTGTGCCTTACGTCACCGTGATAAAGGCAAGAATTGATCATAGGCTAATCCCAAAACGTTGGCATACATCAAGCGCACTTCTTACTCCGTCTTCATGAAAACCGTTATACCAATAAGCACCAGCAAAGTGGGTATGGTGTCGACCACAAATTTCTTCTCGACGAGCTTGTGCTTCTATGGTGTCTGTATTAAACACAGGATGATCGTATTTATATGAACCTAATATTTTATCTTTATGAATCAAAGGGGAATTGTTTAAAGTGACACAAAATGTTGTTTCTTTAGTTTCTAATCCTTGAAGAATATTCATGTTATAAGTCACACTGGATGGGTTATTTTTATTCCCCGTATCCAGATGATAATTCCAAGCTGCCCATGCACGTTTTTGTATTGGTAATAAGCTCTCATCAGTATGCATAACGACTTCATTTTCTTGATAAGTGAGTTTACTTAGCACTATTTTTTCAGCGGTTGTAATATCACTTAACATTGCTAGTGACTGGTCGCTATGACAAGCTAATACCACTTCATCAAAGTCATGCTTGTCTTCACCATTTATCTCTAACGTTACTCCTCTAGGATTTCGAGTCACACTGGTTACTGGGCTATTTAAATGAATTTTATCTTTAAACGTCGCAATCAGAGGTTTTATGTATGAATGAGAACCATTAGGCACCACATACCATTGAGGTCTATTCGCAATATCTAACAGGCCATGATTATGGAAAAAACGAATGAAAAAGTGTAACGGGAATGCTTTCATGTCTTGTAAGCTGGATGACCAAATAGCCGCACCCATCGGCAAGATATAGTGCTCAGAAAAATAGCTACTGTATTCATTACGGTATAAGAAATCACCTAACGTGCCATCAACATCAAGATCGATGTGATCATCACTGTGCTCCACACTCCACATCTCTTTACATTGTTTATTAAAGCGTAAAATCTCACTAATTAAGGATAAAAATTTAGTATTAAATAAGTTTGAGCGTTGAGCAAAAAGCGTATTCAAATTATGGCCATTATACTCAAGACCAGAAATAACATTTTTAACACTAAAACTCATTTCTGTTTCTTGCCCAGATAAACCAAGTTGAGTTAATAACTCAATGAAGTTTGGGTAAGTTCGATCATTAAATACAATAAAACCAGTATCAATATCCCACTCTTTTCCTTCTGCTTTTACTCGTTTTGTTGCGGTATGCCCACCAATATAATCATTAGCTTCAAATACTGTTACATCATGTTCTCGTGATAATAAATGCGCGCACACCAATCCTGAAATACCTGTACCAACTACTGCAATTTTTTTCATTATCGTTTCATCCTTAAAGCGAGCCAGTGCCAAATACGATCTGGGAGACTTCCCATTAAAATTAAGAAACTCGTAAATGGAAATGGAAAATGTATGTGTTTTTTATTTTTATCTATGCCTGCAATTATATGCTCTGCTGCTTTATCAACTTCGATTAACATTGGCATAGGAAAATCATTTTTATTTGTAAGCGGCGTTTTAACAAAACCAGGAGCAATCACACTAATAGTAAATTGTTCCGGTGATATATCTAATTGAAGCGATTTTGCCAAATAATGAATTGCTGCTTTACTTGAGCCATACGCTTCTGCCCGTTGAAATGGTACATAAGAAGCACTTGAACCCATTAATGCTAAGTGACCGCCCTGTTTAATTTTTGGTATTAACGCTTGTAAACAATACCCAATTGAAATGACATTGGTTGTGATCACTCGCTCAAATAATGCAGCATCAAACTGATTCGCGTCATCGATATATTCACATGTACCTGCATTAAGAATCACGGTATCTAGCATTTCAATCGTAGAAAGTGCGTCGAGGATTGAATTACTGTCATCAAGATCAAAAACGACCTCAATTAAACTACCGTTGCCTTTTGCGGTCGTTAAGTAATCTGAATCAACATACCCAGAAAAATTACGACCACACGCATAAACCCGATACCCTTGTTTAAGGTATTTGTTTGTTAAAGAGAGACCAATGCCCGACGTTGCGCCTGTGATTAATATTGTTTTCATGACTGCATTCTCTTTTTAATCAGCTTTACCGCTGAACCAAGAACTGGTAAATGCTCATACAGCATCTGCCCCATGTCTAAGTAATCTCTGTGGTAATACACTCTTTCATTGAATTTAATATGTGAAGTACCATCAACAGAAATACATTTCCCTTTACCTATTTTAGGATGGCTGTATTCCATCGTCCAAAAAAGACTGGCTTCATTATCATTCTCGATAACATGATGAATATGAAACTGACAATTTAAAATATTCTCGTATAAATGTTCAAAATACTCGGTAAGCATAGGAAGCCCATCGATTTGATGTACGGCATCAATAAATTGAATATCATTAGAATAAATTTCAGGAAGGCGATGAAGAGTTGAACGATCTAATTCACCATAAAGTGATATAAATGTAGTAACAAAATTAGAGTGCTTCATGATGATATGTCCTTATTAAACTTATGAAATACTACGTGGTAGCATTCAAAAAAGATCACATCCTGTGATCTTTTTTCATAAAGGAAGTTAGCTTTAACTCAGCTTGCTTACCTATATTTATATATTAGTACAATAAGTTACCTATCGGGTTAAATAATTTACTTATTCCTTGGGTAAAGTGAAGTGGCGCATTTTGTACGGTGTAACATAAACACCCATCAGTGGTTTTAGGGCTATGGGCATGTGAAGAATCTAACCAAATAAAATCACCTTTATGATAATGTCCTGATTCATCTTCAAAGCTGCCATCTAACAATAAAGTTAACTCAAAGCCTTTATGGGTATGCGTTGGGATCACACCACCCGCGTTAATGTGCAGTAAGTTAGATCGTGTCGCTCCCTCTTCTATCAAACGAGCACGACTGACCGCCCCCATTTGATTCCATTTCATATCAACATAACGAGTTAATACACGAGGTAATTCATAATGAAAAGAATCAATAAAGATATGCTCTACCGATGGCTCTTTCAAATAGCTAGTTTCAACCTCGGTATTTAATATACCGTTGAGCATTTGAGAAAAATCAATCGATTCCGCTTCTACTGGTTCTTGCCATGCTTTCGCTGCAAATTCTTGAGTTAATTTCTCTGATTTACGCTTACAATGTTCACACAAATCACAATGTAGCGTCATACCAACAGCAAGAGATTCAGGTAAATCACCGTCAACATGAGAACGTAATAATGCATCGCTAGGATGGTGGGTAATTTTATTCATGCTCATACTCCTGTCTTAATTTGGTTAATGCTAAACGTAGCCGTGATTTAATCGTTCCGATTGGTTCACTAAGTTGCTCAGAAAGCTCTTGTTGAGTCAAGCCTTGTTCATAAATTCCTTCAACAACTACTCGCTGATTACTAGGCAGTACACTGACTGCTTTTTTCAATTTTTTAGTTTCAAGCCAATCTAGCTCTACAGTCTCGACTTGCTTATCAAACAAAGGCCATAACTCATCACTGACCGTATCTTCTCTATTTGATTGCATTTTACGTAACATATCAAAGCTGTGATTACGCATGACGGTAAATATCCACCCAGAGGCATTCCCTTTAACCTGATTAAATAAGGCCGCTTTTCGCCAAACAAGCGTCATCGTCTCTTGAACTAAATCCATTGCTAACGTTGGATCATTGAATTTCTTTAATCCATACGCTCTAATTTTGGGTGCAAACCAAGAAAACAGCTCAGAAAATGCCTGTTTATCTTGAGTTTCTCCTACCAGATTTAACCAAACATCTAGCTTGGCTATCTCTTCTTCACTGTTTATTGGCAGTTGCTTATAACTAGAGTTCACTCGACTGCTAACCTCTATTTGCTGAGTTTGCATATCTACCTCCGTAATTATTTCTAACTATTACGAAAGAGATTCATGTTTGGATCACTCTCTAGACTATAGACGGTTTTAACCTAATAAATCTCAATTAATGTCACTCAATGCGACTTAGCTATTATATAAAACGCAAATAAAAAACCGCTCGTCATAACAGCGAACGGTTTAGTTTACGATAAAAATTATTTAAACTGATATTCGATTTAATTAAGCAACATCATCTTTTAAGCAAGTAATCAGACCAAGATCTATCACATCTTCGATTGGCATTGGTCGATAAAAGAAAAAGCCTTGGATGCATTCAACGCCCAGTGATTGAACAAACTCAAGTTCACTAGACGTTTCTACCCCTTCAACCACAATACCTGCACCTGTGATCCGACCTAATTCAACAGAAAGCCTAAATAGCTTTTGTCCGCGTAATGTATCAATATTCAATAATAATGAGCGGTCAATTTTTACTTTATCAAAATCAAAACGAGATAAGTAGGCAATTGAAGAATAGCCAGATCCAAAATCATCTAACGCGATCTTAACACCTAGAGATCTAAGTTGGGTTAGTATTTCCTTTGTTTTTTCTTCATCTTTAATCAGCAGTTCTTCTGTTATTTCTAGTTCAAGCTGTGAAAACTTTAAATTACTCGTCGTAATAAGACGCGATAACGTTGGTAAAAATGTTGGTACTAATACCGTCTCAGGAGAAACATTAATAGAAATTTTAAAGTTGGGATCATCAGCATAAAGACTTGCTGTCATAATTGCTTTTTCTAATACCCAAAAATCTAATTCCGCCAGTAATCCAAGCTCTGAAAATGACTGAATAAAGGTCGGAGGCGTAATTTTCCCTGAGTATGAACGATGTCGAATTAAAGCTTCTAATGAGACAATCTTGTTCTGCTTCACATTATATTGCGGCTGATAGTAAAGAATGAAATCACCTGTTTTATGCAAATGTTCAACTTCTTTTTGGGCTGCCATATTTTTTGTTAAATGCGGAATATAACTGCCAATCGCCTTAGTTGTATCAATTTTTTCTGAGGAAAAGAATCGTTCAGTTAATGAGTCTAAAGCGGTTCTACCTATGCTTAATTTGTCCATTCTCATAAAAAATGGATAATAAATAGCCATACCAACAAGTAAAATGACACCTTGTAATATCGAAGCTGAAATTGCACCATTAGTTCCTAGATAGCCACCAATGATAGGCGGTGTCATCCAACTTATTACCCCCATAATTGGCGGGACTATGCCCCATAGCGTAGCAAAATAAGCAATAATTAACCCCGCAATAGGAGCAATTAAAAAAGGAACAATCATTATAGGGTTAAACATGATTGGTAAACCGTAAAGTATCGGCTCATTAATATTAAAGATACTTAACAAAAATGCGGCTTGAGCAAGATTTTTATAGCCTTTATTTTTTGCAAAAATCAACACACATAACACTAAACTAAGAGAGTTTCCTGCCCCTCCCATCCCAGTGTAAAAATCATAGAAGTTACTGGTTAAAATAGGCATTGTTCCTTTACCAAGTTCTATTAGTGCCAAACTCTCTTCTGTAACAGCAAAAAGCTCTGACTTATAGCTTGATAGCACCACATGGCCATTAATACCAATTGACCAAAATAACCCACGGCTCAACTCGTAAACAATGCCATCAAAAAGTGACATAGGATCTAATGTTGGCATTTCAAATTCGAGTTGCAAATTATCAAAAACAACGTATTTAAGAACATAACTAACAGCAACAATAAAAATGCTGATTGTAGATACTGAAATAACAAGATTGATTGATCGCTCAACTACGCTAGGTAAATGTGAGTCTTTAAAAAAAGACCATAATTTAAAGTATTGATAACAAGAGCTGACTAAAATAGGAAGAAGAATAGCAAAAGGAAAATTGATTGGAATTGCAGCTGTCCCTTCACCTTCTCCCCATTGAGGGCAAACAATAAAATAAACCAAAATCGAAGAGGTGATAATAGCAATGATAGGCTGTTTATGAAGTGAAGCTAGATATTGAGAAAAGAAGACAACGAGTAAAACTGGAAATAGTTGTGAAATAAGCGTGCTTGTTAAGTGTAAATCTCTGCTGATGCTTGATAATTCAAACAGCTCTGCGCCATTAGAAGCAAGTAAAGAAAACGATGAAAGTAATGAGATAGGAAGTAGCATAATAAATACATTACTAATACCCGCTAAATATTTATTAGACGGAAAGTTCTTCATCAAATAATCAAACACTCATGCCCCTTACAGCTAACTGCACACTCAAATCTTTTATGCATGTTATACTATAAAGCAAACTTGCTCACTTTATTTCCGTAGAAAAATAAGGGGCAACTAAAGTTAATGATAGAAACATAAACTGCATCTCAAAAAGCAATAAATACTCTTGACTAAAAGAAAATGTATTGGCTTAATTAACTATTAATACATAAGGTTTTAATTGTGGCTAAATATTTAATTTTTATAGCGTTTTTTTCATTTAATATCAGTGCCGGCGATGCCAAGCTAGGTAAACTAAAAGCACCAAGTTGTATTTTTTGTCACGGCGAAACAGGAAAAGCAATAGATTCAAGCTACCCTAATTTGGATATGCAAAATGAAATGTATTTATATAACTCAATGAAATCATATCAAAATGACGAACGAAAGGGCCCCCTCGCACAAATGATGAAGGCCCAGCTGCAACGACTTAATGATCAAGACTTAAAAGACATTGCTGCGTTTTATGCCAATGCATCTAATAGCGAAAATAAGTAGTCTATTTCATCGATGGTGTTGTAGTGCATAAATCCAATCCGCACAACACCACCACACTCTTCTAAATTAAGCTGCTTAATCAAACCAAGCGCATAAAAATGTCCATTCCATACACACACATTGTGCGAACCTAATTCTTTAGCTACGACTTCTGGCGTATGGTCTTGAAGTCGAATAGCAAACGTTGGGGTCCGATTAGTGCAGTTTTCAGGATCACTAATACCAAACAATGAAATCCAAGGCCTGCTTTCTAATTTATTTAAAAAATAGTGAGTCAATGCCAATTCATGTTGTTCATATTGAGTAAAACTAGAGATAAGTCTTTCTCGTAAACCCGCCTCTTTTGCTCCCCACTGAGCCAAATACTCAATAGCTGCTGTAACGCCAGCAAGCCCTTCAAAGCTTTGTGTGCCTGTCTCAAATCGGCCAGGCCCTATATTTGTAGCAGGTTCAACTTTATATGGCGACAGCGTTTGTATCCATTTAGGAGAAACATAAGCAATGCCAACATGGGGACCAAAAAATTTATAGGCCGAGCAAGCTAAGAAGTCACAATCAAGATCTTGCACATCGATCAAATGATGAGGGGCGTAATGAACCGCATCAACATACACCATTGCATCAACAGCATGTGCAGCGTTAATTATCGACTTCACATCAACTAAAGACCCTGTAGTATTAGAGGCGAACGTCGTGGCAACTAGCTTGGTTTTATCAGACAACAGTGAAAAAAAATGATCCATATCTAGCGTGCAATCAGTGGTATTAACTCGAACTTGATGAACTATTACCCCTTTATCTTCAGCGGCTTGCTGCCAGCTTGATACGTTCGAATAATGATCCAATGCCGTAACGATGATCTCATCACCCTCTTTCCATTCTCGACTTATAGCTCGACTTAATTGAAACGTTAAGGACGTCATATTGGCACCAAAGACAATATTATTACTGCTTGGTGCATTTACTAATGCAGCACAAGAAGAACGAGCAGTATCCATCACATTATTTGTCGTTTGGCTTGAAAAAAAATGGCCGCCTAAATTGGAATTAGAATAACCCAGATATTCAGTCATTGCTGTCAGTACAGAATTAGGTACTTGAGAGCCTCCGGGACCATCTAAAAACAGTACCGGAAACTCATCAATTTTTTGTGTAAGTGCTGAAAATTGAGAGCGAACTTGATCAGGCGTGAAAGTCATCAACATTATCCTTTGCGGTTAATACAAATACATCCATATGCCCTTCATGACCTTGTTCAATCAATCGAATTGGCTTGCCGTTGTGCCACAGCTTTCTATCATCAACCATAGCAACTTCACCATCTTCTAAAATTTTCCTAAAAAATGGTTCTTCGTTTGAATCTTTGTATACAAGTAATTCTCCTCCTTCGATATTTGATCGATCGATACCAATTAATGCGATATGATCAAAACCATCTTGGTGGACGCCTTCTGGGGCTATCTCGGTTTCTTCGTAAATCGCCGCAATTCGCATTTGATGTATTTCAATCTCTTGACCATTTGGTAAATGATTAAGATCCATAAAGACCTGGCACATTTCAGCCATACCTTCACTGTGTAGGATCTTACTTTCAATACCTTCAAACTCACGAACCACATCACCTTGATAATGGTTAATATCTTCACTTTGCACAAAGTTATGCTTATTCGTCTCGATAACTTTTTCATTCACCATTCGAATAACGGAATAACGCCTTAATCGAAAATTACCATCAGCGTGCATGGTCTGAGGTAGACCAGAAAATGAAGGTGCGAGTTGATGAACCGCAGCGTGACTTAACTGTGTCAGCTGCAATGTTGTATCGTGTGAATGTAACATGATGCCTCCTGCAATAAATTAACATATATCTTACATATCTATTATTTACGCAGAAATGCTGATAAATCAAACCACACAGTGCTTTACTTCACACAAATTTAAAAGTTTAACATATAATCTCTAATATTTAACTTATTGAAAAATTAAACACCATTTATCTTTTGTGCTCATTAAAGAATCTAGAACTCTTCACTGAAAGTAGCGTAATGATTTGATTATATTACTCATTTTCACCCTGAACTTGTTTGTTCCATAATAAAACAAAGAACATAATCACTGTGATCAGTAAATAAAATAAGCCTAAACTGTTTTGATCTATCACCCAATTTTTTACCAAATACCCCCCAAGCACCCCAGCTAAACACATTTGAACAGAGCCTGATAAAGCAGAAATAGTGCCTACTTTTTTAGTGTGCGGAGACAATAATAAGTTAATAGAAAGTGGGAATGAAATGCCTTGAGCCACAGCAAGTAATGTAAAGCCAAAAACCAATGAAAATAATGAGGTCTCAAGAATAACCAAAGATAAGCCTGACACTGCCATTATCCCAAGCGCTATACCCATTAATTGAATAACACTACAGCGTTTATTTAAACTATTAAGAATAAAGCTACCGATCATAAGCCCTGCCGAGGGAATGATCATCACTTGCCCATATTCAGCGGCAGTTAACCCTAACCCATCTTGCAGTAAAAATGGCAACAAAGAGACTGAAACCAAGCTACTCAAATAACTTACCCAATTTAAGCTCGCGCTTGAGATCACCTGCGCATTGCTAAATAAAGAACCATAATCTCGTAATGTTTGAACAAAGCTGAATTTTTGTGGTTTATACGGAAGCGTCTCAGGCAAGATAAAATAACCAATCGCTAAGATACTCGCGAGATAAATCAGTACAAAGCCAAATACCCATTGCCAGCTAAAGTGCCACGCAATCCAACCTCCAATCACAGGAGCAAGAATAGGCAATATAGAAGCCGTTATTGATATATAAGACATAGCCTTGGTTAAGTGATGTCCGCTGTAACTGTCCCTTAATACACTTCGCCCAAGGACCGATGCACTGCCCGCTCCAAGTCCTTGAAGCAATCGACCAAACACTAACGCAGTAAAATCATCTGTCATGGCAAAGCACAGTACGGTACCTAACAAGTAAATCCCCTGCCCTAAAATAAAGATAGGACGTCGACCTAATGCATCAGATAAAGGGCCATAAAACAGTTGCGAACCACCAAAGCCAACTAAAAACAGCGTGACTAAGAGTTGGACATCTGCAGATGAAACTCCAAGATCTTGACTGATTAATGGCAGTGATGGCAGATAAATACTCACACCAACTTGCCCCGTCGCAATGATCATCATAGCAAGAAGTAATGGCGTTTTATTTAAGCGACCTGATGGCAGCGTTTGTGTCTTATTTTTATTCATTTAGCCAGTTTACATTCAATCAATATCATTGATAATAGTAACTAGAGGAATCACATTGCGTCCTAATAGGAATTAATCATGGATTGGATAGAGTGCGTTAGAAGTTATATAAAAGTAGTAGAGGAAGGCAGCTTTAATTCCGCGGCTTTTCAAATGAATACGTCAGGCTCTGCTATTAGTAAACGCATCAACTGGCTTGAAGATCGGGTTGGGGTACAACTATTAACTAGAACGACGCGTTCTGTTCATCAAACTGAAGCCGGCATTCTATTTTATCAACGTGCCCGGCTACAACTAGACCAATGGCAGCATTTAGTTGATGAAACTCGAGCGATTAATCAAACACCGACAGGACTATTAAAAATAGGCGCAACGCTTGCCGTCGGATCTAAATTTATCATCAAATATTTGGATGAATTTCTAGCAACCTACCCAAAGATTAAAGTTCAGTTGATCACAACCCTACCAGGCCAAGTCCCTGAAAGTAATATTGATGTCTTTATTAGTCGAGAACTCGAGCAGCTCAATACCTTTAGCTATAAATCTACGCCTCTCTTTGAGCATCACTCAGGATTTTTCGCCTCAAAAGAGTATATAGAAAAACACGGCATGCCAAATAATGTTGATGAACTAAAGCATCATAATATGCTGATTTGGGGAGAACGTCCGGTCCGAGAAATAAAGCTAGCAAATGGAAAGCGAGTCACTCTACGAGGTAACTTTGCAACGACCAACCCTGAAGCTCTATTCCATGCTGCCAAACGAGGAATGGGGATCTTGTTAGCTAGTAAGCAAATGCTCATTGATGATATTGATTCTGGTAATTTAATCGCCGTGTTACCTGAAATGACGACTGATCATATTTCAGTCAATGCGTATTATCCTACATTGGATTACGAACACACTCGAACGCAACTCTTTATTCGCTATTTAAAAAGTAAGCTAAGTTGATTTATGTAACACTATTATTAAAATTAACATTATCGTGTAAACATTTACATTGCTTTTAAGTTTAATTTCCGTACTCTATTTTGCTATACCCTTTTACCTAGTAAATATAATGAATACGGCTATTTTATGGGCTTTTGTCCCTACTTTTTTCTTCGTCTCTGTTACTCCTGGTATGTGCATGACATTAGCACTAAGCTTAGGGATGAGTATTGGTTATAAACGCACACTTTGGATGATGGCAGGTGAATTAGTTGGCGTAGCTATCGTCGCTGTTGCTGCAGTATTAGGTGTCGCTGCTATTATGCTTAATTACCCATGGTTATTTACTGGGTTTAAAGCAGTGGGTGCCAGTTACCTTGCTTATATTGGCATTCAAATGTGGCGCTCAAAAGGCAAGCTTGCTATGACAGGAGAACCTACAGAGGCACCGAAAGGAAAAGATTGGGATTTAGTGGTTCAAGGTTTTGTAACCGCAATAGCTAACCCAAAAGGTTGGGCTTTTATGGTCTCATTACTTCCTCCATTTATCGATGGAAGTCATGCTATTGCACCGCAGTTAATCGCACTTGTCTCGATCATTTTGGTTTGTGAGTTTTTATGTATGACACTGTATGCAGTCGGTGGGAAAGGTCTGAAACGTGTCCTTGGTCATTCAAATAACGTAAAGATCATGAACCGAATTTCAGGTAGTTTGATGATTGGTGTCGCTATCTGGCTATTTATGGGTTAACACTTACACTACGGTGATCCATTGCGGTCACCTTTTAAACACTCATTCTTTTAATGCTGACGCAAAGTTACAAAAACTAAACTTTCATAACCTCAGCTAGCATATCTAATTCTTCATTTGTTAGAAGCTCACTAATAGATGGCTCTTTTATTGCTGTCTTTTCTTTTAACTTTTTATTGATCGCATGCTGTAAGTTTCGTAATTGATAAACTGTCAGTTCATTCAGTTCAATTTTAATTGTTTCTGTACTAATCATAACAAACTCCAAATATCTTAACGCTTTCATCAACAACATGAATGTTACTTCTCTTTTTCCTACACTTTGTCAGACAAATGTCAAAGCTAAAAGTTGCAAAAATCGGTTATACTGATCGCATTATAGTTTAAAGGAGAAAACTAATGCGCATTCAAGTAGATACTCATACCCACACCTACGCTAGTGGCCACGCTTACAGTACAATCAGTGAAAACGCTTTTTCTGCCTCCCAACTTGGTTTACCAATGTTTTGCACGACAGATCATGCCTCTTCAATGCCTGGTGCGCCGCATTACTGGTTTTTCAGTAATCAGAGAGTATTACCTCGGTTTCTTCATGGAGTGGCTATAATAAGAGGCTGCGAGGTTAATATATGCAATATCGAAGGTGACATTGATATCCCCCTCTCTGTTGATCAAAACCTTGATTGGATCATTGCTAGTTTCCATGAACCTGTTTTTCCTCCTCAAAATAAAGAAGTTCATACACAAGCTCTTTTGAATATTATTCAATCAGGACGAGTCGATGCATTGGGGCATCTTGGAAACCCAAATTTTAATTTTAATTTTAAAGAAGTCATTCAATGTGCGGTGGATAACAACGTCGCAATAGAAATCAACAATACCTCTCTAAAAGGCGGCAGTCGCATTGGTAGTATTGACCGTTGTTATGACATTGCCAAAGTAGCTAAAGAGCTAGGAGCCTATATCACTACAGGAAGTGATGCACACTTCTGTACAGATATTGGTAAGTTTGAAAAAGTAGAACTACTTATTGATGCTGTAGGCTTTCCTCTAGAGAAAATGATTACTCATACCCCTAGCCAGTTCCTTAAATTCTTAGCACTGCGTGGACGTGCGTCTATTTCAGAGTTTGACAGATTCACTAAGTAATCTGAAGCTGAAAATTCACTTATAACAGATATAAAAAATGGAAGACTATCTCTAGTCTTCCATTTTTTATTTTCTATCCAGAATATTAGATTTCTGAATTAGCCTTTTAAGCCTTGTTTTGCTAGGTACTCTTCGTAAGTACCGTGGAAATCGTTAACGCCATCTTTCGTGATTTCAATGATGCGCGTTGCAATAGAAGATACAAACTGACGGTCATGAGATACAAACATCAATGTACCTTTGTAGTTCTCAAGAGCCAAGTTCAATGCTTCGATTGATTCCATATCCATGTGGTTTGTTGGTTCATCCATAAGAAGGATGTTTGCTTTTTGCATGATTAGCTTGCCAAATAACATACGACCTTGCTCACCACCAGAAATCACTTTTACTGATTTCTTAATGTCACTTTGAGAGAAAAGCATACGACCAAGAATGCCGCGAACAACTTGCTCGTCATCGCCTTCTTGTTTCCACTGACCCATCCAATCTAATAGATTTACATCTTCTTCAAAATCATGGCTGTGGTCTTGTGCATAAAAGCCGATGTTGTGATTTTCAGACCACTTCACCATGCCAGACATTGGTTCCATCTCGCCCGCTAACGTATTTAGGAACGTTGATTTACCAATACCATTCTCACCGATGATTGCAATGCGTTCACCCACTTCAACCATTAGGTTTACACCATTGATTAAAATGTTTTCATCGTAGCCTTGTTTTAGGCCTTCAACTTCTAATGCATTACGGAAAAGTGGTTTTTCTTGGTCAAAACGAATGAACGGAGATTGACGGCTAGATGCTTTAATCTCTGTTAGTTCAATTTTATCCAAACGCTTCTGACGAGACGTTGCTTGTTTCGCTTTTGATGCGTTTGCAGAGAAACGGCTTACGAACGTTTGTAGATCAGCAATTTGTGCTTTCTTCTTCGCATTGTCTGCTTGAAGTTGTTCACGAGCTTGTGTTGCTGCTGTCATGTACTCGTCGTAGTTACCTGGGAACAGACAAATATCACCGTAATCTACATCAGCCATGTGTGTACACACTGCGTTCAAGAAATGACGGTCATGCGAGATGATGATCATTGTGCAGTTACGAGCAAGAAGAACATCTTCTAACCACGCAATTGTATGCATGTCCAAGTTGTTCGTTGGTTCATCAAGAAGCATGATATCTGGTTCAGCAAACAGTACTTGAGCTAGTAGAACACGAACTTTAAGACCTGGAGCAACTTCGCTCATTAAGCCAAAGTGCTGTGATTCAGGAAGACCTAGGCCTAATAGAAGTTCACCCGCACGAGCTTCAGCTGAGTAGCCATCCATTTCCGCAAATTCAGTCTCTAAATCACCAACACGCATGCCATCTTCATCTGACATTTCAGGTAAAGAATAGATACGGTCACGCTCTTCTTTTACTTTCCATAGCTCTTTATGACCCATGATCACAGTATCGATTACTGTGTATTCTTCAAATGCGAATTGGTCTTGACCTAATTTAGCCATACGCTCATTAGGATCAGTTGATACTGTACCGCCAGACTGTTCTAACTCTCCACCTAAGATTTTCATGAAGGTAGATTTACCACAGCCGTTTGCGCCGATTAAACCGTAACGGTTACCGTTACCAAACTTAACAGAAATATTTTCAAAAAGAGGCTTATCGCCAAATTGCATTGTGATGTTAGCAGTCGTTAGCACAGTACATTCCAATTAGTTATTCAAATAGACATAAAAAAACTGGCCCACATGTCCAGCTTTTCAAATTTCAGGCGATTATAGCAGCATTTGTGATTTACATCACTGTTTATTCTGCCTTATTATTTTCAACGGTTTACCTCAAAGTACCTGACAGCGAGGAGAGCTTAGATCACCATTACCTTCCTTATCTAAAACTATTTCACTCACCTGTGAATTGCTTTTCTCAAGTAACAAAACAAACTCCGCTTCAGGTAGTGGTTTAGATAAAAAATAGCCTTGAACTAACTGGCAACCAAGCGCCCGCACATAATTAAGCTGTTCTTCCGTTTCAACCCCTTCAGCAACAACTTCTAAGTGATACAGTTTTGCAACATCGACAATAATATCCACTAGAGGCCTATCTTCAGTTTTACCTTTATTAATCTCATTAATAAACATTCGGTCTATCTTTAAAATATCAATAGGATAATCGATTAATTGGCTAAAAGCGGTAAATCCTGTTCCAAAATCATCTAATGAAAGATTTACTCCTAAGCCATGTAAAGCCGATAATATATCTCCGTTTTTATGCTCTCCTGGCACAAAACAGGTCTCAGTAATTTCGAGCTCAATAAGCTGAGGGGGAACTTGGTAAGTATCAATGAGACCTGATACTTTTTCTACAAATTCTGGGTTTTTTAATTGCCATGAAGAAAAGTTAATCGCAAGGACCCCTGAAAAACTGAATTTTTTTATCCATTTTGATAACTTTTGAAATGCAGATTCAAGAACCCAATAATCCATATCTTTAATCAAACCTGATTTTTCAGCTATAGGAATAAACTGCTCTGGCCCATAAGCAGCTAAGGTCTCATTAGTTGAGCGTAATAATACTTCACAACCACGCAAAGACCCATTTTGGCAGTCATATATAGGCATATAGACTAAATAAAACTCATTATTGACTAGTGCGTCTTTTAAACTCATCGTAACTTTTTCATATCGTTCGATTTCATAAGACAATTTTGATGTATAAAATTGGTATGCACTGTGGCTACAGCTTTTTGCTGAGTACATGGCTATATCGGCTTTTTTTATGACATGATCGGCATCTTCTGCATCATCAGGGTACATTGCGATACCAATGCTGATCCCGATATCAAAGAGGTGATTATCTATTCTAAATCCTTCATCAAAAAGAGAGATAATATTTTTAGCTGCTTGAACTACATTATTCATATCTCTCACATTGTGAATAACAAGCCCAAACTCATCACCCGATAATCGAGCGATATCAAATTGACTTTCGTCACCATGAGTAAGATTTGTCTCATGTAAAGACTCAGCTAAACGAGTAGAAAACACCTTTAAAACCTGATCTCCAATAAAATGACCAAATCGTTCATTCACACTTTTAAAGTTATTTAAATCAATATAAAACATCGCAAATCGAGTCTGTTGATTCAAACTATTCGATACAAGTTTACTAAGTTCTAATTGAAACTGGATCCGGTTGGCTAGCCCTGTTAGATGATCATATTTTGCAATGTTATCTAGTTTCATTATTAAATCGATGTATTTATTCGTCAATAAGGAGACTTCATCATTACTTTGAAGCCTTGCTATTCGAAGTTTGTCCCCAGGAACGGTATCTTCCACTTGTTTGGTCAAATTAACGACCGGATTAATAATTCGACTTGTAATCAACGATTTTAAAAGAATAAATGTAATCCCTGTAACTGCAATAACGATAGACAAGAATAAAAATCGATATGGTTGGTACAGCTTATCCAAATAAGTATATGGCACTGAAACTTCGATTTTCCACAACTGATTTGCTAGATATAATCCGTAATTAATGTCTTTATCATTCATGAAGTTTAGCGTTGTTACACTCTCCATTGTTTGTGAATGCCCAATGGGAGAAATATTAATCAATACATTTTCACCAAGGCTGCTTTTTAGCTCATGCATATAATTTGTGGCTCTTGGTAAACGTAATTTAATAATCGCAGTATAAATGGAGTGTCCCTTAGAAAAAGAGGTCGTGGATATTGCTTGATCAGGTGAGAACGTTCTTATCCAAAGTATCTCGTTACCTCTTTTTTCGGTCATTAGAAGTTGATACCTAGATGGCTGAAGTTCTGAAACACCTTGTGGCTTTATATTTTCATTGATATAAGCGAAATGCTCTGTAATAGCCTCAGTGATCTCAATTGTTGCAAATGGGTCTTCTGCATCATATAAAAAGACCTCTTCCTTATCTGAGTTAAGTATACCAAAGCTTACTATTTCACCCCCTCTCAACTCTAATTGATTAATACTTTTAACAAGTTCTTTATTCGAGTAGTTTTTATGACTATCAAACCTTAAGTTGTTAAGGTACTTATTTACGCTTTGGCCTCCTAGAAACATATTCGCAACAGAATCCAATTCATAAAGTGAATCTTTTAAACTGTCTGAGATATGCTTCAATTCATATTCAATTTTTTCACTTAAAGATGAAATCAATTGCGTTTTTTGGCTGTTGTAAGACAATATTCCTGCAAGAGAAAAGATAACAAGCATTACTGGGAGTATGATGAAATTGATTTTGGCGGATAACTTCATTCGAATCTCCTTATTCTTTTGACAGTACGTTAATTATATTCCCTCTAATTTTTAGAGCATTACTGTCTAGAGGTTCATAATAATAATACTGTCGTGCTTCTGCTGCTGGCGGAAACAACTCTGTATCATTCAAATATTCATCATTTGCTAACGTCAGCGCTCGATCATTTGCGGTTGCAAACCATATTTTTTCTGCATTTTCTATTGCGTTTTTTGGGGTACTAATAAACTGAAGAAATGATAACGAGGCTTGGCTTAACGGCTTGTTTGCTAGAGAAGAAAAACACTCATACCATAGTAATGTCCCTTCACGAGGAATGGTGTATTCCCAATCATCTTGACCTGTTGTTTTAGATATTTGCTCTGTCTCACCAGAATAAAATACAGCAACATCCATGACTGACTCCGTACCCTCATCAATCGCATAACCAAGACTATTTCTAAAAACTAATAGGTCACCTATTACTTCATTGAGTAATTTATAAGCTTCTTTTAGTTCCGACTCCTCATTGGCCATTGGATGGTAACCTAAAGCCATCAACGCAATAGCAACAGTATCCATGTCTTCATCAGGAATAACGACTTTACCTGGATGTTCTTTCGCATAATCAAAAACATCCATCCATGAACCAAATGTCTCCGCTACTTTTGAACTTCTATAGCCAATCCCAATAGAACCAAACGAATAAGGAATTCCATATTGATGGCAAGCTTCTTTTGCTCCATCAGAGAAGTAAGTTAACTCAGAGGACTGGGATGGGTTGATTGCATTTAAAATACCTTTTTCACCAAAGGTTTTTACTGTATAGCCGTCGAGAATAAATAAGTCGTATGCTGATGCCTTTCCAGAGTACACAACATCATCTCGCAAAGATTCGCTTTCAAAGTAAATCTGTTTAACAGTATGGCCTGTTTGTTTTTCAAAATCTGCTAATATTTCATCTGAAAAATAGCCTTCCCACGTAAATAATCTAACTTCACCAGCCTGTAACACGGTACTTGTTAAGCCAAACAGTAAAAAAATACTCAGGTAGATTAATTGCATATCTCATTACTCTTTAATTTAAATTATTATGGAGTAGAAACGATATTGCTTGTCTCTTGTATATTCTAACTATAGGACAAGATCCCAAATCTTCCGAAAAATCTGAGGGTTTAAAGCACAAAGCTGATCAGCACCATCGATTTTTATTTCTATCGAGATAAATAGCTAATTTAATGCCACGCTAGAAGGAGAAATCATGAGTATATATTTTCTTTAAAAAAGAACCGTGTCAAAATATTGGTTTGTGAGCTATTTATTCGAACGGTCATTCATAATTACATTAATATCAATAAATGATTGGATATAAAAAAAGCGAGCCATCATAGCTCGCTTTTTAATATTCTGTATTTTAGAAGGATTTACAGTAGTTCAACAGACTGTTGAGCAATTACAAATTCTTCGTTAGTTGGGATAACCATTGCTACTGCATTTAGCATTTCTGATTTAGCGACAATGCCATCAGCGCCAAAACGAGCAGCTTCGTTGCCAGCAACATCTTCAACAAATCCTAGAATTTTAAGGTTGTTTAAGATTTCACGACGAATTGGTAAAGAGTTCTCACCGATACCACCAGTAAAGATGATGCCATCTAGAGAATCTAACGCTGCTAGGTAAGAAGCAACGTACTTAGCTACACGGTATGTGAATACTTGGAATGCTAATGTTGCACCTTCGTGACCTTCTTCCATCGCTTCAAGGATACCACGAGCATCACTTGTTAAGCCGGACACACCTAGGAAACCAGACTCTTTGTTTAGAGAGTTAAATACTTGCTCTTGTGACCAACCTTTTTTAAGTAGGTACTCAATGATGCCTGGATCTAAGTCACCACAACGTGTACCCATCATTAGACCAGAAAGTGGGGTAAAGCCCATTGATGTATCAACACTGTTACCGTCTTTAATTGCACAAACCGATGCGCCATTACCTAGGTGAACTGAGATGAAGCTCGATTCTTCAATTGGCTTATTAATCATTTTCGCAGCTTCACGGCTTACAAAATAATGACTTGTGCCGTGGAAACCGTAACGACGAACACCAAAATCAGTATATAACTCTTTAGCAATAGCACCTGTGTATGCACGCTTCGGCATAGTTTGGTGGAACGCTGTGTCAAATACCGCAAATTGAGGAAGAGAAGGGAAGGCTTCAACAGCAGCACGGATACCAATAGCACCTGCTGGGTTATGTAATGGAGCAAGGTCTGATAGGCTTTCAATCTCTTGAGTTACTTCTTCAGAAATGCGAACTGTTTGTGTGAATTTTTCACCACCGTGAACGATACGATGACCAATAGCAACGATGCCATCAGTAAAACCAAACTCTTCAGTTAGTCCAACTAATTTTCCAATTGCAATTTTATGGTGATTCTCTTCGCCTTCAATGGCTATTTCTGTTTTCTGTCCCTGATACTTCCAGCTCATACGAGCATCTTCCAGGCCAAAACACTCACCAAGACCACTTAATACTGCATCACCAGAAGCAGAATCGATAACGGCAAACTTTAGTGAAGAGCTGCCTGAATTGATAACTAATACGTATTCGTTGTTCATCATTATTCTCTTTATTATACATCTGTAGGTTGCACATAGATCTGTGCCTTTTGTTACCTACCATTATTCAACTTTTTTTTAATTATTCAACTTTTGTTTTTCTTTTTTTTGCTTTGATCTTGAATTTCACTGATCTAGATCAACTTATCAATCTCTTAAATAATTTGCACTTGCATCGATTTTATTGCAAAAATGTTAACTCTGTCTTGTTATCACTACTATTTAATATCAATAGGTTGATTTAAAAATACATACTGTCAAGAATGATGTACCGTTCAAATTTTGACTATAGCTTTAATGAATATATTAATTTGTGATGACTCGAAAGTCGCACGAAAAACACTCTCAAGTAATATAGAGGTGATACCTGAAAACTCTCTTTTTTTTGCGGAAGATGGTTCTCAGGCTCTAGCGATACTAAAAGAACATTCGATTGATATACTCTTTCTTGATTTAACCATGCCAGTAATGGACGGATTTGGTGTTCTAGAACGACTACCTATCAACTCACACCCTACTCAAATCATTGTTGTATCAGGAGATGTTCAAGAAAAAGCAAAACAGCGCTGTTATAGCTTAGGCGCTCATGAATTTCTTGAAAAACCATTTAAACCTGAAGTCATGGCGGCTCTTCTTCATCGGTATGGTATTCCTGTAAGCGCTAAATTAGCCCATCACAACCCTAGCTACACCCTCTCTTTTTCAGAAGTCATCGCCAATATTAAAGAGATCAGTAATGTTGCTCTAGGTGCTAGTGCCGCTCTCATTTCAGAACAATTTGACCGTTTTATTGACATGCCACTACCAAATGTTGCTTCGTTACATCACTCTGAATTACAGATGACACTGCAAGATATTGTAAACAATTCAGAATATCGTGCCATTTCACAGCGGTTTGTGGGTAACGGGATTAATGGTGAGGCACTTGTCTGTTTGCATGGCGACGATTTATCCGAATTATTAAACGTTGATAATGGCGACGAGCAAATAACAACCAATGAAGCGATTTTGGATATCTCAAACCTTTTAGTCTCTTCTTTTCTATCGTCTTTCAATACACAGTTAGATATTGATATTTCATTACGCCAACCTATTGTGTTAGAGACAGACCAATTGAAAGCAGCATTAAGACATAAACCATC
Organism: Aliivibrio friggae; assembly: GCF_057368515.1. Classification (NCBI taxonomy): domain Bacteria; kingdom Pseudomonadati; phylum Pseudomonadota; class Gammaproteobacteria; order Vibrionales; family Vibrionaceae; genus Aliivibrio; species Aliivibrio friggae. The sequence goes on along the minus strand of NZ_CM170649.1, from coordinate 910,952 downwards.
CTTCCTGACAGAATATGATAATGACATTTTTACTATCGAATTTGTCTATTCTGCGGAAACAATTGATTTAAAATGTGATGTTATTTTTTTAATGGATAACGATTCTTTAGCTGCCATTAAAGCCATTCTGGAGAGTATATTATGATGAACTCTGATATGAGTGATTTTCATTGGGCGATGCAAGTCATCGGTGATTTAGATGCTGGATTAATTGTATTAGATAACGATTACCAAGTATGTGCTTGGAATGACTTCATGCAGTCTTACAGTGGCATAACTTCAGATAAGATCCTAGGGCATGTTATTTTTGATGTCATCCCAGAACTGCCTGAAAAATGGTTAAGGAAAAAAATAAATGCTTCATTTACTTTAAATTCTCGCGGCTTTTCATGCTGGGAAGATAGGCCTTATTTATTCAAGTTTAAGAACTTTACCCCGATCTCTAATGGTTTGACTGAGATGCGTCAAAACATTACTTTCTCACCACTGACTTCATTAAATGGTCAGGTTTCTCATGTCAGTTTAGTGATTAACGATGTTACTGACATCGCCAAAAATAAGCTGCATTTACAAGAGTCGAATCAACAATTATCAGATCTAAGTAAAACCGATGGATTAACCAAACTATTTAATCGTGCCTATTGGGAGTCATGTTTAAAAAGAGAGTTTGAACAAGCAAAGATATCAGGGGCGACATCTTCTGTGGTTATCTTTGATATCGACCATTTTAAAAAAGTTAATGATACTTATGGTCATACCGTCGGCGATGGTGTAATTCGTAACGCGGCAGATTTATTACGTAAGACTTCTCGCAACACTGACATTTGCGGGCGCTATGGAGGTGAAGAATTTACCGTTATTCTTCCTGGTACCAATGCAGAGCAAGCTCTCTATTTTGCTGAAAGACTGCGTAAACGTATCGAAAAGACAGTGATTGAATGTGATAGTAGCTCTTCTATAACTTATAACGTCAGTTTAGGAGTCTGTGAGTTATCCGAAGAAAATGATAACTATTTAACTTGGTTAGAGATGGCAGACAAAGCACTCTATTACTCTAAAGAGCATGGCAGAAATCAATCTACAATTTATAGACCTGAATTAAGCTAACCCTTCCCTTCCCTTCCCTTCCCTTCCCTTCCCTTCTTTTCATATGTCTAACTTTTAGATAGAAAAAAGCCTGAGTGATAATACCCAGGCTCTGATTACAAGAAGTAAAGTTGCATCCTGCAACACTTACCCAGCTATGCGTAATGCCAATACTGCGCTGAACACTTTACCGATCGGCGACCAAACCATCATAAAGCTCTTCACGCAAATGGACCCTGCCCAAAATGTGTCGGGTCCGTATAATTATCGTTATCCTTTTACACCACCAGCTGTCAAACCACCCACAAGAAACTTCTGAGCAAGTAAGAAAACCAATGTAATAGGTAATGCTGATAATACAGCAGCTGCCGCAAAATCGCCCCATAAGTAGTTCTGAGGGTATAAATACTGTTGCATACCAACTGCTAATGTGTACGAGTTTACATCAGAAAGTAGTAAAGATGCTACAGGAACCTCCGTTATTACACCAATAAAAGACAAAATAAACACAACTGCCAAAATTGGCACAGATAGCGGAAGTAACACAAGACGGAATGCCTGCCATGGCGTTGCGCCATCTAACGCAGCGGCTTCTTCTAATGAATTATCAATGGTTTCAAAGTAACCTTTAATCGTCCAAACATGCAGTGCAATACCACCAAGATAAGCAAAAACAAGCCCACCGTGGGTATTTAACCCTAAAAATGGGATGTATTGGCCTAGTTTGTCAAATAAAGCATATAAAGCGACAAGGGCTAGTACCGCTGGGAACATTTGAAAAATCATCATTCCTTTCAGTATAGTTTCTTTTCCTTTAAAACGTAGTCGAGCAAAGGCATACGCACTGGTTGTAGATAACACAACGATTAATACAGAGCTTATCGCAGCGACTTTAATTGAATTCCATAACCAAGTTAAAACAGGAAATGGAGGTTGAGTCGTTGTTCCATCAGCATGCTCTACCGCAATACCTAACGCTAGTTTCCAGTGTTCTAATGATGGGTTATCAGGAATAATACTCCCTGTAGCAAAGTTACCTTCACGGAATGAAATAGTAATAACCATTAGTAATGGAAAAATGATCATCGCTAAAAAAATCCACATAGCTACATGAGTTGCCCAAACACGATATTTTAAGTTTTTTCCTTGAACCATTGGCATATCAATGAATCCTTATTTATTAGATGTTAAGTAGCTAAATACAATCTCTTCATAAATAGCGACTTAACTATTATTTATTATTTTAACGACTAGTTATTTGATAATTTAGTGAAGCGTAGGTTTAGTAACGCTAAGCCACCAACCAATAGGAATATAAGCGTTGCAATTGCACTTGCTAAACCAAAGTCTTGACCACCACTGCCTTCAAATGCGATTCGGTACGTATAACTTACTAATAAGTCGGTATAACCTGCAGGCTCTGTGGTTCCTATCATATTTGGACCACCTTTAGTTAATAGCGCAATCATTACAAAGTTATTGAAGTTAAAAGCAAAAGCGGCAATCAATAGCGGTGTTAATGGTTTAACCATCATTGGCACTGTGATATTGAAAAAGTTTTGAATTGGTCCTGCACCATCAATAGCTGAAGCTTCATAAAGATCTTCTGGAATCGATTTCAATAGACCCATACATAGGATCATCATGTAAGGGAAGCCTAGCCAAGTGTTCACAATTAATACCATTGTTTTTGCTGTGAACGGGTCTGAGAACCAATTAGGTTGAATACCAAACATACTATCAAGCAGCATATTGATCTCACCAAAACTTTGGTTAAAGAGACCACGGAAAATCAAGATAGAAATAAACGCCGGAACCGCATAAGGAAGAATTAACAACAAACGGTAAACGGCACGACCTTTAAGCTCTTCCCACTGCACTACCGCAGCAAGAACCAAACCTATTGCTAAAGTGAAAACAACGGTACAGGTAGCAAAGATCACCGTCCAAATAAAGATACTAATGAAAGGTTCTTTAATACCATCATCTTTCCAAATTCGTTCAAAGTTAGCTGCACCAACGTTAACAACAAAACCAGGAGAAATAGGATCACCAACGAAAGCATCATTATCGTTAACTTCTTGATAGAAGCCTGTTTCATGATTTGCTTTAAAATAGGTTTCTGTTTTGTTGTTATAAAGTGTTTCGCCATCATCTTGCAGAACAAATAAAGGTCCTACTGCAGCAAATTTACGTAAACCACTCATCTTAATGCTTTCGCCAGAAGGCAAAGACAATGTGATTAAATTCAAGCTAGGACGCTTCGCAATAATCTCTTTAATTTTTGCTTTCTTGCCTTTTATTGACTCAACAGGAGTCAATACAAGATCACGTTCAACCGCATTGGCTAAATCAAACGTTTCAGTTGCAAATAACTCTCCTGAATCTTTGATGGTTAACGCGTAACCATTACCTTGATTCATTAACTGAAACTTATAACTCTTCCCACTTTGGAATGTTTTTGAAAGCTGTACCGTTTGTGCTCGTTCTAACGTGAGTTGGTTAGTGGCACTGTAATTGGTGAACGCTAAACCAATAGTGTAAACCAATGGGAAAATTATAAATAAAATCATGCCCGCAATACCAGGAAAGGTATATCTGTGAGCATACGTTTTTTTACTGCCAAACACATAAACGGCTAGCGATGTTAATACCAAAGTTAACATTGCAAATGCAGTTTCACCACGAGAATACATAAGTACGCATACATAGCCATTTATTGCAGCAATAGCGGATAATAAACCCCACTTTGCTAATGATTTATAATTTGTATGCGAAGCGACTGCTGTTGTCATAAGCTCCAAGACCTTTTTAAAAATACCAACCTAGTAAGTCAATTAATGAGGAAACAAACTTAGTAGAGTGGTATGCATTGATGAGAAGTTGATTTAGTCAAACGAGAGAAGGAGATAGATAGACTCCCTCTCTCAAATTATTCTATTTATTTTGTCATGCGCTGTTCAGCAGCCGTTAGTGCGTCACCAATCATTTGACGACCATCAACCACATTACCAATAGCTTCTTCCATGCTGTACCAGAACGTTGTGAACTCTGGAATGTTTGGCATAATTTCACCATTCATTGCATTGTCCATTGTTGCTGCGATACGTGGATCATTACCTAGTTGCTCTTGGAAAGAGTTTAATGCTACTGCACCTAGTGGCTTATCATCGTTTAAGCTTTTTAGACCTTCATCCGTCAATAAGTAGCTTTCAAAGAATTCAACCGCTAGATCTTTGTTTGGAGAAACCGCACTGATACCACCAACCCAAACACCAACGAATGGTTTAGACGCTTGTCCGTGGAACTTAGGCAGTGTTGTTACACCATAATCGATGCCTGCTTTTTCAACGTTCGCCCAGCCCCAAGGACCGTTGATCATCATAGCAACGTTACCTTTTACAAATTCAGATTCAGCCACTGAGTAATCCATATCAGCTGAAATCGTTTTGTCTTTTACCATGGTCTCAATAAAGCTCATTGCATCTTGAACGCCTTTTTGGTTTACACCTGCGTTCTTAACATCATAGCCATCGGCTGTTTTCTTAAAGGCATAACCACCGTCAGCCGCTAATAAAGGCCATGTGAAATAAGCACCACCACGTAAAGGCCACATAATTGCTTTTTGACCATTCTTCATTAATTCTTTATCTAACGCAGGAATATCTTCCCAGTTTTTTGGTGGCGTTTTTACTAATGCTTTATTGTAAATTAGAGAGACTGATTCAATCGCCACTGGGTATGCGATTGTTTTACCTTTGTATTCAACGGCATCCCATGCAAAGTCCACAATTTCAGATTTCAATTCTTCAGATGGTTTAATTTCCGCTAATAAACCTGCTTCAGCAAAACCACCAAAACGGTCATGCGCATAGAAGATCATGTCTGGACCATCACCGGTTGCCGCTACTTGAGGAAACTTCTCTTCCGCTTTATCAGGGAAAGAAACAGTCACTTTAATGCCTGTATCTTCTTCAAAACGTTTACCTACTTCCGCCATACCTTCGTAGGCTTTATCACCAGTCACCCAAATTGTTAGTTGACCTTCTTCGATTGCTGCAGAAGCATTGATTGAACCAAGAGCTGCCATTGTGCATAAAGCGACAGTGCTGAGGACTTTTTTCATTGTGAATCCTTCCTTTATAATTAGCGAATCATCCGTAGGGTTAGGTAAAAATAGGTGATGATTCAATTTTCAGGATGTATTTTCGGTAATTACGCCCCTTTAATCATCCTCCTACTCTCTACGCCTTTTCACTTGTCACTTAAAAGCGTGATCTTAATCTAGATTAGAGTTGAGCTAGCTCACAAAAGCATTCCTAAATGAGATCTTATTCACGTTGAATTTTAAAAAAACTTTGAACTCCGTCGACATTTATTAAAAACGTGATCTAAGTACTCCTCCCCCCTACTCCCCCAAAAAAAAGAAGAAGGAGGAGGATGACGAACGCCTCCTTTTGCATAAGAATGACACTATAAAAGCGCTTAGCTAATACCAAACTGAATAAGTAGTTGGTAAAAATTATTTAAAATTAAATGAGGATAGACACAATGACGAGTGTCACTTTACGTAACGTTTGCAAATCCTATGGCGACGTTAAAATCTCGAAGAATATTGATTTAGATATAAACTCTGGTGAATTTGTTGTTTTTGTTGGGCCATCGGGCTGTGGTAAATCAACATTATTACGTTGTATCGCAGGTTTAGAAGACATTACGTCTGGCGACTTATACATGGGTGAAAAACGCATGAATGATGTCGAACCTTCTAAACGCGGCGTAGGTATGGTTTTCCAATCTTATGCGCTTTATCCACATTTAAACTTGTTTGATAACATGTCTTTTGGCTTGAAGTTAGCAAAAGCAGATAAATCTGAAATCAAAAAACGTGTTGATCACGCTGCTGATATCCTACAGCTAGGTCATTTACTAGAACGTCAACCTAAAGCACTTTCTGGTGGTCAACGCCAACGTGTTGCTATCGGTCGTACTTTGGTGTCTCAACCAGACGTTTTTCTTCTTGATGAGCCTTTATCAAACCTTGATGCGGCATTACGTGTTCAAATGCGTATCGAAATTGCCAAACTGCATAAAAAACTAGGTTGCACCATGATCTACGTTACCCATGATCAGGTCGAAGCAATGACAATGGCTGAAAAAATTGTGGTGCTAGATGGCGGGTATGTTTCTCAAGTTGGCGCGCCATTAGAACTGTACCATTACCCAAAAAACCGTTTTGTGGCTGGCTTTATTGGCTCTCCTAAAATGAACTTTATTAGTGTCTTCATTGAAGATGTTGAGAAGAATCAAGTTAAGGTTCAATTTAAGAACGGCGCTTCATTTTGGATCCCAGTAGATGGAACACAGGTCACTCGTGGTGAAAGAATGTCACTAGGTATTCGTCCTGAGCACTTAGTTGCTGCTGAAAATGGCGACGCAGTTATTAAAGGAGATGTTTTAGTTGTTGAAAAATTGGGATATGAAACACAAATTTATTTAACAATTGAAGATGCTGACGCCGATATGATATACCGTGTCCCTGATACAGCGTTAATTGAAGCAGGCGATGCCTTCTCTATTGGTATTCCTGCAAATCGATGCCATTTATTTCATAATGATGGAAAAGCATGCCAAAGGCTCTATAAAGAAGTCGGCGCTTAACAAACGTTACTAATTATAAAAAGCCCAATCTGCAATTGGGCTTTTGTTGTTTATTTGAGGAATATTGTGAACACACATCATGCATTCCCGTACCCTCTTGGTGCGACACTTACTCGCGATGGTTGTAATTTTTCTGTACATCACACCTCCGCATCTCCCGTTTCATTAATCATTTTTAATGATGACGGTACATATTGTGAATACCCGTTCACCGCAGAGTACGCCTCTATAAAATATACTTTTATCGATGGAATCACAGAAAATACCGCCTATGGCTTTAAAATCATTCAAGACCAAGAAGCCCTTCTTTTACTTGACCCCTATGCAAAAGCACTAAAAAATACACCTCACTATCAAGTACCTTACACTGCAGAACAAAGTTGGACACTCGCTCAGTCAGTGGTTGTCGACGACCAATTTGATTGGCAAGGTACTGCTAATCCAATGATCCCTCGTGCAGAAACCATCTTATTAGAAACTCACGTAAAAGGCTTTACGCTGTTAAACCCAGAAGTTAATAAGGATGTAAGAGGTTCATATCTTGGTTTAGCGGATGCTGCCTGCATCGCTCACTTAAAGCAACAAGGGATCACTACCGTACAATTACTTCCTGTAGCTGCTTGTATGCATGAACCACATTTACTTGAAATGGACATGGTGAATTATTGGGGATATAACCCTATCTCTTTTATGGCTCCAGATCCTCGCTATGCCAAAACTGATGCAGTTCGCGAGCTAAAAACGGCGATACGAGAATTACATAAAAATAATATTGAGGTGGTCTTAGATGTGGTATACAACCACACAGCAGAAGGTGGTAATGGCGGAACAACCTTTAATCTAAAAGGTTTAGACCAAGACTATTACTTACACCATAATGGTAATTACACTAACTATACCGGTTGTGGTAATACGCTGGACATTACGCATCAACCAAGTTTAAACCTAGTTATGGATACTTTGCGGTATTGGGTTGAGCACTACCATATTGATGGCTTCCGATTTGATTTAGCTGCGACATTAGGTCGTGAGTATGACCAATTTAATCCTAACAATGCGTTCTTCAAAGCCGTTGCTCAAGATCCGATCCTTAGAAAAGTAAAACTGATTGCAGAACCATGGGATATTGGCCCTAACGGCTATCAGGTTGGCCAATTTCCTGATGGTTGGAATGAGTGTAGCGATAAATTCCGTGATACCGCTAAGAGTTTTTGGCGCGGGGAGCAAAATTACCTAAAATCCATTGCGACTCGTCTTATGGGATCTCGAGATCTGGTTAGCGCTTCTCGCTGGCCACATAAACTTCCTGTTAACTATATTAGCTACCACGATGGATTTACTCTTCAAGACCTTGTTAGCTATAAAGAGCGTCATAATTACGCTAACGGTGAAGAGAATAAAGATGGCCATGGCGACAATCGTTCTGATAACTATGGCGTTGAAGGACCGACAAGTAACCCTAGAATTATCGCCCTTCGTGAGAAACAGAAACGCAATATGATGACAACGTTATTATTTAGTTTTGGGATCCCTCACCTTCTTGCAGCTGATAATTGCTCACACACTCAACAAGGTAACAATAACGCTTACTGCCAAGACAGTGATATTAGCTGGGTAAATTGGACATTAAATAAAGAAGCACAAGAGTTTAAAGCATGGTTATCAGAAATGATCCAAGCTAGACAAACTCATATGGTGCCTATTATAAATGCATTTAGCGGTTCAAATAGAACGAAACAAAAAGTTGAATGGTATACACCTGAAGGCAACTACATGACACACAGTGATTGGCATGGTGCTGAATCTTTATGCCTTCACCTTAATATCTATAATGGTGAAAAAGAATTACTGATTATAATTAATCAATCAAATGTGCCTACACGCTTTGAATTACCAAAGCCCAAAAAATACTCTCGCTGGTCTTTAATCTGTGATACTCAAGATACAAGAACCAGCACAAAACAGTTTATTTTCGATTACAGCTTATTACCACTATCAATCGCGATATTTAATGCCGAATAGGAAAAAAGATAACCACTAGTATTGGTATAAATAGACCGCAATAAAAAAAGGAGGCTCATAAGCCTCCTTTTTAATTTATCCACTAAGCTAATCAAGCTCAGCTTCAGATTTTACACGTCCTTTGTGATATGTTCTATACGCTAAAACCATCAGCGTAATTATTAACTTGGATGTCATCCAGATCATATGCGAACAAACTACCTTAAATTTGATGTGTAAAAGACAAAGTGCCTTGCTCTAATGCGCTCCAATGTCATGGAACTGTCAGAACTCTACCAAAACCAAACATAATTGTCACATTTAATATACAGTTTACCGTACCAATACTTTATATAACCCACCTATTTTTATAAGCAGGTTGACCCACTATTTAATAATTTGAGCAAGACGATCTTGCACTACACCAACAATGAGATCCGGCTGAAACTTAGAGATAAAACGATCACAGCCGACTTTTTGTACCATTGCATCATTAAAACTACCACTCAACGACGTATTCAGAGTAATAAAAAGATCATTCATTCGAGGATCGTTTCGAATTTCATGTGTCAGTTTATAACCATCCATCTCAGGCATTTCAGCGTCAGTAATCATTAATAAGATCTCATCCGTAACGACTTTCCCTTCGTTACACCACCCTTTTAGTAAATTCAGAGCCTGAAGCCCATCACTGCACTCAATAACTTCTAAGCCCAACTGCTGCAACGTATTTCTAACTTGAGCACGAGCCGTACTCGAATCATCAACAGTAAGAACTTTACGTCCATGCATGTGGGCAAGAAGCTTCTCATCTAATACACCTTCAGAAATAGTAATATCATACTCAATGATCTCTGCCAGTACTTTTTCTACATCGATAATCTCGACTATACGAGTAACATTTGGCTCAACTTCAACTTGAGTGATTGCTGTAAGATAGTTATGACGCCCAACAGTTTTAGGTGGCGGTTGAATATCTGCCCAAGTCGTATTTATAATATTTTGAACTTGTCCAACTAGAAAACCTTGGGTGGTACGATTATATTCTGTGATAATTAATGTCGCCTCTTCATCACAACCCATCGATTTCATCCCAATAGCTCCTCGTAAATCGATCACAGGAACAGACTCACCGCGTAAGCTAGCCACTCCTGAAATATGATAATGAGAGCCTGGTAGTTTTGTTAATTTAGGAACTTTTAAAATCTCTTTTACTTTAAAAACATTGATCGCAAAAATTTGAGTGGTGTTAAGCTTAAAAAGCAACAATTCCAATCGATTTTCACCCACAAGCTGGGTGCGCTGATCAACACTATTTAATATTCCACTCATACATAACACCCACTCAGCCATTCAAATTATTAATAATATAACCAACAATTATTTATGTAACACGTTATTTATAATTATTATCGGCATTTATTGAGAACTCTTTAACAAGTTAGTGCAAAAAAATAGACAATAATGTTACTATTCTTCGCATAAGCATCAGATAAGATGTATGTTGTACTAAATTAAAGGAATTTAATATGCCGCAAGCCCAACCCTTACTCGTTCGTATGATGAATACCAACATCGTTATACAAATTTTAATCGGTATCGTTGCAGGTGTTGCTCTAGCAACATTATCACCAGATCTTGCTGTTTCTGCAGGTCTATTTGGTCAATTGTTTGTTAGTGCGCTAAAAGCAATTGCTCCTATCCTTGTATTCATTTTGGTCGCATCTTCTATCGCTAACCAAAAACGAGGCCAAGATTCAAATATGAAACCTGTCGTGGTTTTATATTTAGTCGGTACTTTTTGTGCTTCATTAACTGCAGTAGTTATGAGCTTTCTTTTTCCGACAACTCTTACTTTAGTTACAGATGCTGCAACAAACAGCGCACCAGAAGGAATCGCTGAAGTCCTTCACACTTTACTGTTTAAAATTATTGATAACCCAATCAATGCATTAATGACTGGTAATTTCATTGGTATCTTAGGCTGGGCTGTAGCGTTAGGTCTAGGGCTACACTCTGCATCTGATGCAACGAAAAAAGTATTTATTGACCTGTCTAACTGTATCTCAGATATCGTAACTGTTGTTATCCGTTTTGCTCCAATTGGTATCTTTGGTTTAGTATCAAGCACATTTGCAGAAACAGGTTTTGACGCGCTAGCAAGTTACTCACACCTATTAGCGGTACTGCTTGGTTCAATGGCGTTTATCGCGCTAATTGTGAATCCATTAATTGTATTTATTCGCACTAAGCGTAACCCATACCCACTTGTGTTCTTATGTCTACGTGAAAGCGGTGTAACTGCATTCTTTACACGAAGCTCTGCAGCAAACATTCCTGTAAATATGGCATTATGTGAGCGTTTAAATCTACATAAAGACACTTACTCTGTATCTATTCCACTAGGTGCAACAATTAACATGGCCGGTGCTGCGATTACTATCACTGTACTTACCCTTGCAGCCGTTCACACTGTTGGCGTAACCGTAGATTTACCTACGGCAATACTGCTTAGTTTAGTTGCCGCAGTATCTGCATGTGGTGCATCTGGTGTTGCTGGTGGTTCATTACTTTTAATTCCATTAGCATGTAGCCTATTTGGTATTCCAAACGAAATTGCAATGCAAGTCGTTGCTATTGGTTTCATCATTGGCGTAGTTCAAGATTCAGCTGAAACAGCGTTAAACAGCTCAACAGATGTTATCTTCACAACTGCAGCTTGTCGTAAAGCGGATAACCCATACAAACCACTAGTTCAACCATCAAATTCTTAATATTGAGTTAATAGTTGAAACTAAAATGGCCGCTAAATTAGCGGCCATTTTTATTTGATTATCTTCAGTAAAGACTTAAGAACGCCTAATGATCTTTATGCTGATATAAATAAACTGAGTAAGAAAACGCTAACAACGCACATAACGTTGCAGGAATCGCTAGTGTATTTATCCCAAGGAAAGGATAGAAATAACCACCAATCACCCCGCCAAACACAAAGCCAAATGCGATAAATAGATACAATGCTAAACGACGACGATGAATGGGCTCTCCCTTTAACTTCATGCCTAGCATAATGCCAAGATCAGTAAGCACACCAGTTACATGAGTGGTTCTAACCACAGCTCCACTGTAGGTAGTAACCAAGCCGTTTTGTAATCCACAAGCCGCAGAAGCAAAGTAATGCCCCCACTGGCTTCCTTCACCTAAAATAATCATTGCAGCAAACAACAAAACACTTTCAATACACAGTGCGAAATTATATCGTCGCCCTAATTTTAATGCCGTACAACCGACAATTAAGCTACTTAATGAAGAGCCTAAAATAAAGCTAAAGATAATAAAGAATAAGTGCCATGTTGTTTCATTGAACCCAAGTAATTGAGTTCCAAGTAACGTGGCAGTACCAGAGAGATGAGAGATAGATTGGTGCTGAAAACCCAGTAGGCCTACTGAGTTAGTGATCCCAGCTAAAAGTGCTAGAAAGAAGGTGCCGTATTCGACCCATTTAGGTAGTTTTGAAATCACGATGCGATACCTAACCAGTAAAGAGCGTTATTCTATACCCAAGTAACGTCAAGATACAGTTTCAGTACAATTTATCTGATCCTATACGCTTATCGACAGTAAATAAAAAGGAAAGACGTAATGTCTTTCCTTTAAGTATTTTTAATTGGCTGCTTTATTCAAATTATGATAAATACATTTTTATGTATTTTTCAGCCGCTTCATCCCAACTAAAATTTTGCGTCATTGCATGTAATTGAACACGCTTTATTTCATTTAGGTTCTGACTATAAAGTAATAATGAACGCATCAATACTAATAATAACTCAACCGGTTCTGGGTTTTTAAAACTAAAGCCAGTTGCATTATCAGGATCAATATCATAATCAATCACACTGTCCTTAAGACCACCGACTTCACGTACAATTGGAAGGGTACCATAAGCCATGCTATAAATTTGATTTAGTCCACAAGGTTCAAACTCTGAAGGCATTAAAAAGAAATCAGCAGCCGCTTCAACCCAATGTGCTAGCTTATTACTGTAAGCTTCTACAAAGGCAAATTTATCACTGTGTATTGCTGCAATCTCTGCCAATTGGTTAGCCAGAATAGGATCACCTGTACCTACTATTACAACTTGAGCATCATTCTTTAAGAACTGCTCTAAAATAGGTAATAGGTAATGAATGCCTTTTTGATTAGTTAAACGACAAACCATGCCATACATAGCAACGTCTTTTTGAGGAAGATTAACTTCTTCTTGCAACGCTGATTTACATGCTTTTTTACCACGAACCATACTAATGCGATTGGCCTTAAATTGCTTAGGAATGAAAGTATCCACTACAGGACTCCATTCTCCATAATCACAGCCATTTAAAATACCAAACAAATCGGCTTCTCTTGCTTGGAAATCAGCGGCCATGCCGTGAGAACCAAGTTCGGTCAGTAACTCTTTTGCATAAGTAGGGCTTACCGCATTAATTTTATCGGCACATAACACACCGGCTTTTAACATACTGATGTGCGTATGACTGACTGAGGCTTCAGGAACGTAATGCGTTTTGAACTCTGTAAGGCAATTAATTTCATCGTAATGAAAAATACCTTTAAACACCGCATTATGAACAGAAAGAACACTGCGTGTGTGTGCAAAAAAAACATCATTATTATAACGTTTCTTCAGTAAGTATGGCACTAAACCTGTGTGCCAGTCGTTTGCATGAATAATGTCAGGTTTCACATTGAGCTTTGGCAGCATATCAAGACAAGCTGCACTAAAAAAAGCGAAACGCTCACCATTATCAGCATAGGCTTGATTATTTTCAGCGTACATTTCTGCACGATCAAAATACTGAGCACACTCAATACCAAAGACAGAAACACCATCCACTTCTAACGCCCTTACTTGATAAGGTGTATGTGGCCAATGCTCTAAATTTGTCTCTAACAAAACCTCTGCGTCGTCTCGACCTGAAATATTTTTGTAAGCTGGCATCGCAATATTTACTCGATGCCCTAATGTGTTAAGGGACTTAGGCAGAGCCTTGGCTACATCAGCCAAGCCTCCACTTTTGATTAATCCTTCGACCTCAGATGCTACAAATAAAATTGAAAGCGTCTTAGTAACCAATTCTCTCTCCTTTAGGGATAACTACAATGCCTTCATCTGAAACATGGTATCTCTTCTTATCTTCCTGAAGATTAACACCAATTTCAGTTCCAGGGGCAATATCTACGCCTTTATCAATGATAACTCGGCGTAAAACGCATCCTTTTCCAATTTTCACATCACCTAAAAGAATACTTTCACTAATATCACAAGCAGAGGCAATATTACTACGGAAACCAAGTACCGATTTCTCAATACGAGAGCCGCGAACATAACTGCCACCACACACTAAACTGTCAATGATTTGAACACGACCATTGTCAGAGTCGCTGAATGTCGCAGGAGGAAGTGGCGGATAGTATGTATGAAGCGGCCATTTACGGTTATATAGAGAGAATGGTGCATCTTTCTTAAGAAGATCCATGTGCGCTTCCCAGTACGATTCAATCGTACCTACATCACGCCAGTAAACTTCTTCTTTTTCACCAGTAATATGATTGGTGCTGAAGTCATAAACATATACATTACCTTCCGGAAACATCTTTGGAATAATATCTTTACCAAAGTCATGTGATGAGTCAGCAAGATCCGCATCATGTCTAAGCTCTTTACATAAGCTTTCTGATTCAAAAATGTAATTACCCATAGAAACAAGAGCAATACCAGGGTGGCCGGGAATACATTTTGGATTTGCCGGTTTTTCTTCAAAACCAATCATTTTTCCATGCTCGTCCACTTCGATAACACCAAAACCCGTCGCATCTTTAGCTGGCATACGAAGTGCTGAGACAGTTAACGCTGCTTGTTTTTTCTTATGGAAATCGAGCATTTGTCGAATATCCATTTTGTAGATGTGATCCGAACCAAAGATACATACGTGCTCAGGCTCTGATGCTTCAATAAAGCTGATATTTTGATAAATCGCATCGGCGGTACCTTCATACCAACGCTTCCCTGTTCGCATTTGTGCAGGGATAGGGTCAATAAAGCGATCCGTAATTCCATTTACATTCCAACCCTTTTTCATATGTTGGAATAATGATTGTGACTTAAACTGAGTCAATACATAAATTCGCATTAAATCTGCATTCACAAAATTGTTTAATGCAAAATCAATTAAACGATAGCTGCCACCAAACGGTACAGCAGGTTTTGTGCGAGACTCAGTTAACGGACGCAGACGTGAGCCTTCACCACCAGCCAAAATCATTCCTAATACACCAGCCATTTTCTCTCCTTGAGATTATTTTTAATATAATCACTATTAGTTAATAGTGCTTATTATCATTATTTGAGATTAACTTAACATATTTTATATGTAAAATTGAGAAAATTTAAGCTTATATCTATTTTCAATATTAATTCATCTGAGAGTGTGCTTCAGTTCAATCTTTCCGGCCAAAGCAACACAAACAGTTAACATTATATTCACCAATCTAATATATAGCTCATCATTCCATAAAAAATAGGAGTTGAAAGTTGTTTAAGGCAGTGCAATTATTTCATAATATCGTTTAACAGGAATTATTATATGCCGCTTCATTTGTTTCAACAGCTTCAACTTATCTGGGATTATCATCTTTTAAATCAACCAATAAAAAAAAGTGACGCTATTTTTGTACTATGTAGCTACGATTTACGTGTTGCTGAACATGCAGCTCAACTTTATCTCGACGGGTATGCCCCTTTGCTTATCTTCTCAGGAGCACAAGGACGTGCTACAGAAGGCTTATTCAACTTAAGCGAAGCTGAAACTTTTGCAAATGTGGCTAAAGATATGGGGGTTCCCTCTTCTGCTATTCTTGTTGAAACAAAAGCGACTAATACGGGTGAAAATATTTTCTTTACTCAAGATTTGCTTAAAGAAAAAAATATCAAGGTTGAATCTCTACTGTTAGTTCAAAAGCCTTATATGGAAAGAAGACTACTCGCTACATTCTTAAAAAACTGGAGCAATATAGAATTCTGTATTAGCTCGCCTAATATTAGTTTTATCAATTACCCTACTGAAGAGGTTACTTTTGATCATGTCGCTAGTATTATTTTAGGTGAATTACATCGATTAAAAATCTATCCAACATTAGGTTACCAAGAAGCACAAAATATTCCCAAAGAGGTATGGGAAGCGTTTGAAAACCTTACTCAACTTGGTTTTGATGAATATTTATTACCAGAATAAAATACATAAATTAAAATAGCCCTGAACCACAATCGTCATTCAGGGCTATGTATTATCTTACTATTTTTGAACTGATTACTTTAAACGATAGAATACCGTTGAAAGTGGCGGTAATGTAATCGAGATAGATTGAGGTAGTCCCTGAGACTCAATAGTTTCTGTTTTTACTTCGCCAATAACATCATAGTTACTGCCGCCATAGAAATTCGCATCACTATTAAGTAATAACTCATATTCACCAGAAACAGGCATACCTAAGCGGAAGTTTTCTCTTGGTGATGGCGTAAAGTTACTCACCACCAAAATACGCTCACCATTATCGCCTAAACGTTCATGAGCCAATACACTCATTTCGGCTTCATCTTGCAATCGCCATTCAAAACCTGAAGGGCTACAATCATTTTGATATAGTGCTGGTTGCGAAGTGTACATTTTATTCAAATCACGAACTAATGCCTGCATACCAGAGTGACGGTCAAATTCTGTTAAGAACCATTGCAGTTGACCATCATGATCCCACTCTGCACTTTGAGCAATTTCAGCACCCATGAAGTTCAGTTTCTTACCTGGCTGACCATACATATAACCCATGTATGCTCGCATATTAGCCGTCTTCTGCCATTCATCACCAGGCATTTTATCTAAAATAGAGCCTTTGCCATACACCACCTCATCGTGAGAAAGTGATAACACATAGTTTTCACTAAATGCATACACCATAGGAAAAGTAATGGTGTCATGATGGTAACGACGGTGAATAGGATCTTCTTGGATATAGCTCAGACTGTCATGCATCCAGCCCATATTCCATTTAAAACCGAAACCTAAGCCGCCATCAAACGTGGGTGCTGAAACCCCAGGAAAAGCCGTTGACTCTTCAGCAATAGTCATTGCATTTGGATAATGAGTGTAAACCTCTTCATTCATCCATTTTAATAAGGCAATGGCACCATGGTTGTGATTCCCGCCATCCCAGTTAGGGATCCACTCACCATCTTCACGTGAATAATCAAGGTAAAGCATTGACGCAACCGCATCAACACGTAAGCCATCGATATGGAAGTGTTCAAACCAATACAGTGCATTTGAAACTAAAAATTCACGTACGTGCTGTTGGTCATAGTTATAAATAAAACTCTGCCAATCATTGTGCCAACCACGACGCGGGTCAGGATCATTAAACAGTGACGTTCCATCAAAGTTCGCTAAACCGTGAGAATCAGATGGAAAGTGAGCCGGAACCCAATCCAAAACAATACCTACGCCTGCTTGGTGACACTGATCAACAAAGAATTTGAAGTCATCAGGTGTACCAAATCGACTTGTTGGTGAGAATAAACCAATTGGTTGATAGCCCCACGAGCCATAAAACGGATGCTCCGAAACTGGCATCAACTCAATGTGCGTATAACCCATCTCAACGATGTATGGGATTAATTGCTCAGCCAATTCACGGTAAGTTAAAAACTCACCTTGTTCATTTCGCTTCCAAGAACCGGCATGAAGTTCATAAAAAGATAAGGCTTCTTTTTGCTTTTGAGTAACAGGGCGTGTTTGCCATGTCGTATCCTGCCACTGATATTCAGCTTGATCGTAAACAACAGAAGAGAAAGACGGGTATTGCTCGTTAAACGCACCAAATGGGTCCATTTTATGAGGAAGCGCTTCCCCACTAGGCCCTTTGAGTTCAAATTTATATTTTACTCCAGCCACATGCTCTGGAATAAATAATGCCCAAAGTCCATTATCAATACGCTGCATAGGGTGACGACGGCCATCCCACTGGTTAAAATCACCAATAACACTGACAGCAGATGCATTCGGTGCAAACACAACATATCGCACACCTTGAACACTCTTTTTACCACGCTCAAGCGTAACTAAATGAGCACCCAAATGGTTATACATCTCTTTTGGCGCATGAGCCTGAGCATCTGTCGGGGAAATGTCGTGATATTGATAAGGATCATCAATGATTTGCTCTATGCCATTCCAATTAACGACTAGTTGGTAATGTTCATTGGTAATATCAAGGGATTCATTAAGAATAAACATCCCTTCTTGAGAAGGTTCAGAGCTTAATGCATAACTTTTCTGATTTGAAGAAAGACGCACACTAACCGAGGTTGCTCCAGGAAGCCAAACACGCAAGGCAATGTCAGTAGATTGATATTGTGGACCTAAAAAAGAAAACGGATCTGAAAATGCAGCTCTTTCAAGCTGCATGTAAATGTCCTTTTCTTTACGTTCAACAAGTAAGTTCAACGTAAATACTCCTATTATTTTCGGCTAGCTTGAGCACGAATGTCAGTTAAACGCTTAGTTAACTCATTCACTTCTTGGCGATTAAAGATCTCATCCAAGGTGATAGATAACTTACGACGCCAGTTTGGATATTCATCAACAGTTCCCGGTATGTTAACTGGTTTATCCATTTCTAGCCAATCTTCAAGCTGTAAACTGAGAAGCGTGCTCGATCCTGCTGCCAAATGACATTGCAATGCATCACTTAAATGCCTATCCATTGGTACAAATGACGCATCACGGCCAATACCTTCAGGTAGGAAACCATGGAAATCAACGCTGTTTAAAATCTCTTGTTTAGACTCTGCTCGCATTTCAAATAAGGCTTTTAACTGCTCAGCATCTGGGTATAGGCCAATCTCTTCACCCATTTTTAAGTCATCACAATGCCAAAAACCACGTAGTGTGGGCATATCATGCGTACATAGTGCCGACATCGACTGCTCTTGATAATGAGTAGGCGAATAAAAACCACCATCTTCTGCTGTTTCAAAGAAGAAGACTTTATATGAATGAATACCGGCATCAGCAAGTAAATTCACAATTTCATCAGGCACGGTACCTAGATCTTCACCAATCACTGAACACTCATAACGATGGCTTTCTAGCGCAAGAATCGACAGCATATCTTCAACTGGGTAATACATGTATGCGCCTTTTGTCGCATCTTCACCCTTTGGTATCCACCATAAACGCAACAGACCCAATACATGATCAATACGTAATGCACCACAAGCTTTCATGTTTGCACGAAGCAGTTGAATATAAGCATCATAGCCTGTTGCTTTTAATGCATGCGGATTAAGTGGTGGTAAGCCCCAGTTTTGACCAAGAGGACCTAAAATATCAGGTGGCGCACCAATACTAGCATCTAGACATAGATTTCCGTGATCTGCCCATGTTTCAGAACCAGAATCCGCAACCCCTACCGCTAAATCGCGATATAGACCAATATCCATCCCTTTATCTTCAGCAAAATGCTGAACATCATTAATTTGAGTAAAGGCAATCCATTGTAGGTACATGTACAAATCAACCTGATCACGGTTGTCTTTAATAAATTGCTGTACTTGTTTATTATCAAAATGTTGTAATTCACTTGGGAATACAGGCCAGCCCCAAATGCTTTGATCTTTGGTATAAAGTGAATTATGCAGTGCATCAAATGCAGCTTGATGAAGTAGGCTTTCACCGCCCTCTTCTACAAATGCAAGGAACGCATCAGAGCGAGCGCTATTTTTATCTAAATGGCGCGCTTTAAATTCCGCAAATAATAGCGGCAACACACTCATTTTAAGCGCTGACACTTCGGTATAATTTACCCAATGAGATTGTCGAGCTTCAATCAAACGCTGCTGGAACTCCGCACTGCCAACCAACTCTTGTGCTTGATTACACAGTGCAAACTCTGGTACTGAACACACGTCAATATACAGAATATTTAACCAACGACGAGAAGATGGGCTGTATGGACTTGCGCCTTCAGGGTTTGCAGGGAACAGTGAATGAATTGGGTTTAAACCAACAAAATCACCACCACGGTTTGCAATATCACCAACCAACTGTTTTAGATCACCAAAATCACCAATACCCCAGTTATGAGCGGTTCTTAGTGTATAAAGTTGAACACTTGGACCCCACAGTTTCTTCCCCTGATTAATTGCATCTTGTTTAAAACAAACTTGAGGTGTCACGATTAATGTCATCACGTAAGGAGCTTTACGGCGCTTACGAATCACTTCTAATGTGTGATATCCCCAAGGTAATGTTGGTAAAGAAAATAATAATACCCCACCCTTTTCACGCTCATCCGCTACAATTTGAGATTGCAGGTAACCTTCAAGGACCTCACCATTTTCAGTCGTTACTTTCCAACTGAATTCACTAATGCGAGCACTTTTACCTAACTGCATAGAAACTTGAAGTGGCTCGTTATCACGAATAACAGACACCGGCGCTAACACGTCTTGCTTCTGCATTTTTTCAGAAGAACGCTGCAATGTAGCTTCATTCTTAGTATCATAACCCAAAGAAGCCAGTAAACGAATTAAGGTATCGTCACTGACTTTTTCTTCATCGCCCCAAGCACTTACGTAACTATTTGCTAGCCCAGCCTGCTCTGCGATTTGATGTAGAGTATTATTATCTTTCATCGCTTTTTCTCCAAGGGCAGCATAATACTGCCCTCATTGTTATATTTTTAATTTCAAATTAACGGTTAACGGCTTTTAATTTCCAGATG
Organism: Aliivibrio friggae; assembly: GCF_057368515.1. Lineage (NCBI taxonomy): Bacteria > Pseudomonadati > Pseudomonadota > Gammaproteobacteria > Vibrionales > Vibrionaceae > Aliivibrio > Aliivibrio friggae. The sequence goes on along the minus strand of NZ_CM170649.1, from coordinate 890,366 downwards.
TTATTCACATAGTCACGGATACTACGGTCAGAGCTGAATTTACCCACAAGTGCTGTGTTTAAAATCGCCATTTTCGCCCAATGCTTTTGATCACGGTAAGCCGCATCGATGTCATTTTGAGCACGAACATAATCCGCGAAATCTGCCAATACTAGGTACGGGTCACCGCCATAAAGTAGGTTGTCACGCGTTGCAGATAACAGGCCTACTTGACCTGGAGTAAATTCATCACCAGCCAATAGGTCTAATGACGCTTGCAGTAATGAATCGGCTTCATAATATTTATATGGGTTGTAACCTAATGCTTTTAGCGCTTCAACTTCATCAACATCTAGACCGAAGATAAAGATGTTTTCATCACCTACTTCTTCACGGATCTCAACGTTTGCTCCATCCATTGTACCGACAGTCAATGCACCGTTTAGGGCCATTTTCATGTTACCCGTACCCGATGCTTCTTTACCTGCGGTAGAGATTTGTTCAGAAACGTCAGCTGCTGGAATGATGATTTCAGCCATGCTCACTCGGTAATCAGGAATGAAGACGACTTTTAAGAAGTCAGATACACGAGGGTCGTTATTTACTTTCTCAGCCACTTTATTAATAGCGAAGATGATCTCTTTTGCTAAGTGGTAACCCGGAGCTGCTTTCGCTGCAAAGAAGAACACACGTGGGTGCATATCAAAGCCAGGTTCATTCAAAATACGGTGGTATAAAGAAAGAATATTTAACAGATCTAAGTGCTGACGTTTGTATTCATGCAGACGTTTGATTTGAACATCAAAAATAGCATCAGTATTTAATTCAATACCCATGTTCTCTTGAACCCAATCCGCAAGACGTTGTTTGTTTTGCTTCTTAACGGCCATAAACTCTTTTTGGAATTTCGCGTCATCAGCAAATTTTGCAATATCACGTAGCTGATCTAGATCTGCTGGCCAGTCATTACCAATCTTAGTTGAAATCAAGTTAGAAAGACCTGGATTACAGAACTTCAACCAACGACGAGGAGTCACACCATTAGTTACGTTCGTCAGTTTACCTGGGAAGTATTCATTAAACTCTGGGAATAAATCACGCTTAACTAACTCAGAATGAAGTGCCGCAACACCATTCACAGCGTAAGAAGAAACCACACATAAGTTTGCCATGCGCACCATACGATGCGTACCTTCCTCAATGATTGAAAGCTTACGTAGCTTATCAACATCGCCAGGCCATTTCAGTTTTACGCCTTCTAAGAATAGATAGTTAATGTGATAAATGATTTCCATATGTCTAGGAAGTAAGCGAGAAATTAACGATTCGCTCCACGTTTCTAATGCTTCTGGAAGTAACGTATGGTTAGTGTAAGCAAATGTCTTCGAACAAATTGCCCACGCTGCATCCCATGTTAAGCCACGCTCATCAATTAGAATACGCATCAACTCAGGAATACCAATGGTAGGGTGAGTATCGTTTAGTTGGATCGTTTCGTATTTTGGAAGATCTTCAATCTTATGACCTGCCGCATCATGGCGACGTAAGATATCTGCAATCGAACATGCACAGTGGAAGTACTGCTGCATTAAACGCAGTGTTTTACCTTTCTCGTGGTTATCATTCGGATACAAGACTTTCGTTACGTTACCCGCATCAATTAGAGCATGTTGCGCTTCAAAGTAATCGCCATTGTTAAAGCTAGCTAAGCTAAACGGTGCTTTAGCACGACATTCCCACAAACGCAGTGGATAAACCGTATCACTTTGGTAACCAACAATTGGTAAATCCCAAGGCATACCTTCAACTGACATACTAGGAACCCAGCGACGTTTCTCTTCGCCATTTTCAGTGTACGTTTCAACTTTACCGTAAAAACCAACGTTTTGTGCAAAGTCAGGACGAGCCACTTCCCACGGGTAGCCTTCTACACCACGCCATGCATCAGGTGCTTCTTGTTGACGACAGTCATCAAAAGACTGACGGAACAGGCCGTATTCATAATGCAGACCGTAACCAATAGCAGGGAACTCTTGCGCTGCTAATGAGTCCATAAAACATGCAGCTAGACGACCAAGGCCACCATTACCCAATGCAGGATCTCGTTCTTCTTCTAACAAATCCGTTAAGTTATGTCCTAGATCACCCATAGCATCGGTAATGTCTTCATAAAGACCCATGCTAATTAAGTTGTTACCTGTTAAACGACCAATTAAGAACTCTAAAGATAAGTAGTTCACACTACGTGCGTTCTTAATTTTCTCATCATTTTCAGTGCCAACAAGGTCAAACGTGGTTAGTTCAGCTAGGGCTTTACCCATCGCTAAATACCATACCTTAGAAGTGGCTGTTTTTTCATCAGCACCAAATGTCGTTACTAAATGCTGCTTTACAGAAGCTTGAAATGACGCTTTATCAAAATCTTTGATGTTGTTCGTTTTCATCTTGTATCTCTCACGAAGGTTCATAAATCAACTGTGAGTAATCCTGCCTGTTTCGAATAATAGTCGCATCCTCCTCCTTGGGGGCGGAGACTAAAATCAAGAAAGGCGTAGTAAAAACAAGCATAATTTAGCGTGATATAACTCAAACTTTGTAGGCTTACAGGGGGATTTGACGTGATAACTGGCACAGTTTTGTGGCATTAAATACAAAATGATAACAAGATCACAGTTTGGAACATTTAAGAAATTACATCATACAACGCAATAGAAGAGATTGATTTATAAAACAAACCATAACTAAAAAGAAACATAGATCACACTTATGGGGCGTAGATGAGACATTCTTTTCCAATATTATGGATAATCTTCTTAGTATTTTTAAGAAGAACAATAATTATGTTAATACCATCGAAATTACATTTTCCTAGACGCTTGCATAACGCCATCATAAGACAGCGTGTACTTAATACACTTGCAGATGCCATTCATTATAAATTGGTCTTATTTCGATCTCCTGCTGGCTATGGCAAAACAACAATGGCTGCACAGTGGTTATCAAGTAAAGGGGCCACAGGTTGGTATAGCCTTGATGATGGTGATAATGATGAATATAAATTTGCTAAATATTTTGTTCAAACCATTAGTAATGCAACCGGACTAGATCTTCCTCACTCAAAAGCATTAACAGAGAAACGTCAATTTGCCTCTTTATCTAGTCTGTTTTCTCAAGTATTTACTGAGCTGATCCCATTTCAAGAAGAAGCCTATTTCGTACTCGATGACTATCACTTAATCACCAATGACGCGATTCATCTTGGGCTAAAATTCTTCCTTAAGCATTTGCCTGATAATCTCACTCTGGTTATTACCAGTCGTTCTCAACCGCCACTAAACACAGCCAATTTACGAGTTCGAGATCTATTGATTGAAATTGATAATCAAAGTTTAGCTTTTGACCAATCAGAAACGTCTCTTTTCTTTAACCAACGTCTTAACGATGACATTGACCAAGAATCAATTACCAACGTGCGCAAACACGTTGAAGGTTGGCCATCTGCCTTACAGCTCATAGCCCTGCATAGTATTCAAAATAATCAGTCTTTAAGTAACTCAACACAGGCGATGGCTCAGCTTAATCATGCCCATTTGTGGGATTATCTTGCTGAAGAAGTGTTTGATCATTTAGATAAAGAAACCCAACACTTTTTAATGCGTTGTGCGGTATTCGAACACTTTAGTACCCAGCTACTGGTCAGGGTCACAGGCCGAAATGACGCACAGCTATTAATTGAGAATCTAAACCGATTCGGTCTATTCATTAATAGCGATAGTGATAAAGAAGACTGGTATAAATTCCATAATTTATTTGCTGAGTTCTTAACGCATCAACGCCAAAACTATTTAGCGCATGAAGAAGTACAGCTGCAGCAAAAAGCCGCAAACGCTTGGCTATCACAAAAGAATATTTATCAAGCACTTCGCCACGCGAAAAATGCTAAAGATGATCAATTAGTCGCAGAGATCTTAACGCAGTATGGCTGGCATCTATTCAATAATGGCGAGCTTACGTTACTTGAATCTACCATTACGCAATTGGATCCCGAGGTGTTATTTACCTCTCCTCGATTAGTTATCATTCGAGCATGGTTAGCGCAAAGCCAGCACAACTACTTACAAGTGGATGACCTACTATCTGAAGGGCAAAAAGAGATGTCTGCACGTAATATTGCGTTAGACAGACAAATGCAGGGCGAACTCGATGCTTTACGCGCTCAAGTTGCTATCAACAAAAATGAACCTGAAGCTGCCCTCGCCTTTGCAGAAAAAGCCCTTGAAGAGTTAGATACCAATAAATATCGCAGCCGTATAGTCGCGACATCTGTAATTGGCGAATACCATCACGTTTCAGGAAACCTTGCACAAGCACTTGCCTTAATGCAGCAAACTGAAAAGATGGCAATGACCTATAATATTTATCACCAAGCGTTGTGGGCTATTTTGCAACAAAGTGAAATATTAATGGCACAGGGCTTCATGCAAGCCGCTTTTGATTTACAAGATAATGGCTTCAAGCTGATTGAAGACCAAGATTTAGGTCAGCTGCCTTTACATGAATTTTTATTACGTTCACGCGCGCAGATCTACTGGTTCTGGTTTCGTTTTGATGAAGCAGAACAGTGCACATGGAAAGGGTTAGATGTTCTTTCTCCGTTTGATGAAACCAAACACCTACGTGGTTACTCAATGCTTGCTCGTTTAGCGGTAGCTCGTGGTGAACTAGACAAAGCTGAGCGCTATCTAGAAAAATGCCAGCAGCTATTAAGCCAAGCGGATTATCATATTGATTGGAAAGCCAATGCCTCTTCAGCTCAGCTTTTCTATTGGCAGGCGAAAGGCAATACGGAAGCAATCAGCTATTGGTTAACGCACACAGAAAAACCTGAAACTCGTTGTAATCACTTTACTCAGCTTCAATGGCGCAATATTGCCAGAGCCTATTTCCATTTAGGAGATATTGAAACGGCGATTGCAACACTGCAAGCTTCTCAAACCATTGCTCAGCAACATAAATTACTCACCGATATTAACCGTAATGCCATTATGGAATCAGTGTTGTTGTATGAGAATAAGCAAATAAATGAATCAATTGAAGCAATGCACCTGGCAATAAAGCAATCGAATCAAACGGGGATCATTGGCAGTTTCTTAATGGCAGGCCGCAACACCTTAAAGCCATTAGCAAAATTACTGCAAAAAGGAAATCTTACTGAGCTTGAAAAGCATCGTATTGAGCAATTACAAAAAGCATTATCAAATAATGAACGCTCTCGCTCTGCCCATTTTGATGAAACCTTTATTGAAAAAGTGATTAATAATCCAGAGGTCCCAGAGCTGATAAGAACAAGCCCTCTTACTCATAGAGAGTGGCAAGTATTAGGATTAATTTATTCAGGTTTTAGTAACGAGCAAATTGCTGCAGAGTTTGATGTGGCTCCAACCACAATCAAAACTCACATTCGTAATTTATATCAAAAACTAAATTTAGCGAATAGAAAAGCAGCGATTGCCATGGCTGATGAGCTAGTAAGTATGATGAAGTAGTGCCTATGCCAACAATTATCTCATTAATGATATTGGGATAATCATTTTTACGACATTTTTTATACAAAACTTATGTATAATCACGTACCTTCGTGCATTATGCATAAGTTTTTTTTCATCTATATAGAGCTAAAATGAACTATTTAACGACATTCTTTAAAGGTATGGCAATGGGCGCAGCTGATGTTGTTCCTGGTGTATCTGGTGGTACGATTGCCTTTATTACTGGTATTTATGACACGCTTTTAGAAAGCATCCGTCGCATTAATCCTTCTATTTTAGGGTTATGGAAACGTGAAGGATTTAAAGCGGCATTTGCACACATTAATGGTTTTTTCCTTATTTCTCTTTTTGGTGGCATTTTAACGAGCATCTTAACACTCGCAAAAGTCATCACATGGATGCTGCACACGCACCCTATTCCTCTGTGGTCATTCTTCTTTGGTTTGATCATCATCTCAATCATTCATATCGCAAAACAAATTGAGAAATGGTCATTAGATCGCTTTGTTATGTTATTGGCGGGTGCCGCGTTTGCTTATAGCATTACGGTTCTAAACCCAATGACCATGACACCATCAACCTTTACTTATATTCTTGCTGGTTCAATTGCCATTTGTGCAATGATTTTACCGGGAATTTCAGGCAGCTTCATTCTTCTACTTATTGGTATGTACAGCCCTGTTCTTGGTGCAGTCAAGTCTCTTGATTTAGTCACAATGGGACTATTCGCGTCAGGTTGTGCCATTGGCCTACTGAGCTTTTCACACGTACTTTCTTTCTTATTAAGAAGATTCCGTGATATTACCTTAATCTTTTTAACCGGCTTAATGGCGGGCACATTAGGTAAGATCTGGCCTTGGAAAGAAGTGATTGAATGGCGCACCAACTCAAAAGGCGAGCAAGTACCATTGATTGAGCACAACCTATCACCATTCAACTATGAGCAAGTAACACAACAACCTGCACTTATTGGTTTTGCTGTTGTTGGTGTAATTCTAGGTATCGGCTTAGTGGTTGGTTTAGAAATGTACGCAAAGAAAAACGACAAGTAATACGTATTTTTTGAACAAGCTATAGAAACAAAAATGGCGGTGAAAGAAAGGTTATCCACCTTATCTTCACCGCCATTTTTATTAGATCTCTATTTAGTTGGGACCACTTATTTAATACCATAAGATTGAATAAAAATAGACGTCACCGTATCTACCTTACTCTTCACCGCATCGCCTGTCGGTTCAGTATCTAAATTCATTACCTGCGGCCAAAATAGCAAGCCTTGAAACAGACTCACGTACACATCTGTCATTAATTTTGAATCGACATTCTTTAATCGCCCAGCTTCAATAGCCGTATTGAACCACTGCGTTATCGCTCGAATACTGTAGATATTTTTTATTAAGTTTTTTGCCATTTCTGGTTGGCGTAAAAACTCCATCACTATGGTGCGAGCAAGGGAAATACCATAGGTTTGATAAAGTATTTCTATCTCTTTATAAGCAATATCATTCAATTGCTCTTCGGTACTTTTCTCTTCATCAAATTGATAAGAAACGTTTTCGTTTACTGAATCATTAATAATGGTTAATACCGATTCAAATAACACTTCTTTACTTTCAAAATGACGATAAAGGGTACGTTTAGACACTTCAGCCGATGAGGTAATTCTATCCATATTGGCAGCAAGAAAACCGTGCTCAATAAATTCTTCTTTTGCCGCATTGATAATATCAAGGTGCTTTTGCTGTGATCGTGTCAGTTTTTTCATAGTCCCTCCATCACTAAATTTAGAACATTCTACCCACTCAAAATAAAAATGTACACTCAAGAGTTTACTTTGTGATAATTTAGCCATAAAATAAACTCACGAGTTTACTTTAGTAATTGAAAAAATGATTAGCTCGATTATTTTATGTTCAACCAACCACTCTTTTCATGAGGAATGAGTCAATGAATTCACGTATTTCGACTGTTATGTTAATGAAGAAAACCGTACTGGCTGTCAGCCTTGCGATTGGCACACTAATGATCTCTGGTTGTGACTCAAACGAAGCACAATTAGAAACAACAAAAGTCGACACTATTCGCCCTGCACTTATTGAAGTGATTAGCCCAAGTATAAATGCGCAATTACGCTTTAACGGTGTTGTACGCTCTGCCGAACGTGCTGATTTAGCTTTTAGAATGAATGGACGTGTTATTAATGTGCTTGTTGAAGAGGGCCAACAGGTAACAAAAGGACAATTACTGGCGCAATTAGATCCTCGTGATGCGAAAACGGCACTAGAGTCAGCACGTGTTGAATATAAAAATAGCCAAGCAGAATACAACCGTGGCAAAGCGATTTATGAAAAAAGCCAAGCCATTGCTAAAAGTGATTTAGACACACTAAGCACTCGCTATAACCTAGCTAAAAATCGACTAGAAGAAGCAAAACGTCAATTAGAGTACACCCAATTGACCGCTCCTTTTGATAGTATTGTTGGTCGTAAGATGATCGACAATCATGTGCAAATACAAGCAAATAGCCCAGTATTGACCATTCATGATCTTGATAACTTAGAAGTACTTATCAATATTCCAGACAGTGTCATGTTAGGTGAATTAAAAGGCTCAGAAGCGATAGCTCAAATCAGTGCTGTTCCTAATGTACGCTTTCCTCTTGTATTAAGTACGTATGGCACTCAAGCGGACCCAATAACGCAAACCTACCCTGTGGTACTAAAGTTTAAAGAATTAAGCGGCTTTAATGTATTACCGGGCATGACAGTAAAAGTGACTCCTGTGTATCCAAAAGACTCAGCAGAAGAGAACACTCTTATTACCGTGCCTTTAACCGCTATCGTGCCAGATAACAAAGGCGGTCAATTTGTGTGGGTGGTTGATGTTCAAAATCAAGTACAGCAACGCGCGGTTAATACCGGTGAATTACTGGCAAACCGAGTGGTTATTACTCAAGGCTTGCAAATGAATGAACGCATTATCATTGCCGGTGTCACTAGCATTAAAACCGACATGATCGTAAAACCCTATTCTGAACAATCAGCAATGAGTGACGGGGAATAGAGATGGACATTGCACGTTATACCATGACTAAACGTACCTCAGTGTGGGTGCTTATCACTCTGATCTTATTTGGTGGTTACTTAAGCTATTTAAAACTAGGTCGTTTTGAAGATCCTGAATTTGTCATTCGTCAAGCGGTAATCAATACCCCATATTCTGGCGCAACCGCTCAGGAAGTATCAGACGAAGTAACCGATATTATTGAAGGTGCCGTTCAATCACTTCAAGAAGTAAAAGAAGTGAAGTCTGTCTCTAAACAAGGCATGTCTGAAGTGACGGTTGAAATCAAACTTGAATTTGCTCAAAGCCAAGCCGCTTTGCAACAAGTGTGGGATAAACTGCGTCGTAAAATTGGGGATGCACAACGCCAATTACCACCAGGAGCAAGCGCATCTATTGTTAATGATGACTTTTCTGATGTGTACTCGCTATTTTTTGCCGTAACAGGCGAAGGCTTTAGTGACAAACAACTGCAAGATTATGTCGATGACTTACGACGTGAACTTGTTCTTGTCCCTGGTGTTGCAAAAACAGCAACACTAGGCGAGCGCCAAGAAACTATTTTCGTTGAAATGTCGAGCGAGCGCATGGCGCAATTTGGCGTATCTGCAGAGAAAGTGTATCAGGTACTACAAAAACAAAACATCGTTACGGTTGCCGGTAGTATTGAAACGGATGCAATGCGTATTCCTGTGATCCCAAACTCTGGAATTAACTCAATTAATGACTTAAATAACCTGCAAGTAAGCCTTGGGGATAATAATACTGTCCTTCGTTTAGGTGATATTGCAACGGTTATTCGTGGCTACCAAGAACCGACTTCTATGCTGGTTCGTTACAATGGTGAACGTGCCGTAGGTTTTGGTATTTCAAACGTATCAGGCGGTAACGTGGTTGATATGGGCGATGCCGTAAAAGCGCGCATTGCAGAGCTAGAAGGTCAACGTCCATTAGGGATAGAGCTTAACGTTATCTCTATGCAATCGGATTCTGTTCGTGCGTCGGTAACCAACTTTATTGATAACCTCATTGCGGCTGTTGTAATTGTATTTGTCGTCTTACTGCTATTTATGGGGCTACGCTCAGGCATCGTCATTGGCTTTGTTTTGCTACTGACGGTTGCAGGCACGTTATGCATCATGTTAATCCAAGACATCGCAATGCAAAGGATCTCTCTGGGTGCATTGATCATTGCATTAGGCATGCTGGTAGATAATGCGATTGTGGTGACAGATGGTATTTTAGTACGCTTACAAACCACACCAAATGACAGCCGTGAGGAGATTGTTTCTGATGTGGTTAATGCAACTAAATGGCCTCTTTTAGGTGGTACGGTTGTAGGTATTTGTGCTTTTAGTGCTATCGGTCTTTCTCCATCAGACATGGGCGAATATGCAGGCTCTCTATTTTGGGTGATTTTATATTCGATGCTATTAAGTTGGGTATTTGCGATTACAATCACGCCAATGCTATGCCACGATTTTCTAACCGTGAAACCAATAGATAACCAAGCACCACCAAGCCGTATTAGTCAACAATACCGTCAATTATTAACTTGGGTATTAGCGCATCGCGGCATCAGTGTAGGTCTTTTACTGGTTGTTTTATTTACTTCTATTTATGGTGTTCGTTATATTCCACCGGGCTTTATGCCAGAATCTCAACGTGCTCAATTTGTGGTTGATGTCTATTTACCACAAGGATCAGACATTAAGCGCACAGAGCAAACTATTGCGGCCATAGAGCAAGATGTAAAACAGAAAGAAGGCATCACAAATATCACCAGTTTTGTGGGCGGTGGCGGTTTACGCTTCATGCTAACCTACTCACCAGAAGCTCGTAACCCTAGTTATGGTCAGCTACTGATTGATATTGATGACTATCAAAACATTGCTCCACTGTTGGTTGAACTTCAAACTGAGTTGGATACAAAATACACCAATGCATCGATTAAAGTATGGAAATTCATGCTAGGCCGCGGCGGCGGTAAAAAAATTGAAGCTGGATTTAAAGGTCCAGATAGCCATGTACTGCGCCAATTAGCAGAGCAAGCAAAGGCGATCATGATTAATGATCCACAATTGATTGCGGTGCAAGACGATTGGCGTCAACAAGTACCAGTGCTGCGTCCTCAGTTTTCAGAAGAAAAAGCACAACAATTTGGATTAACCACACAAGAGATAAATAAAGCCATCGCTCAGACATTATCTGGACGAAACGTTGGCGTTTATCGTGAAGGTAATGACTTAATTCCAATTGTGGCTCGCTCACCAGAAACAGAGCGTAATCATCAACGTGCGATAGAAAATACAGAGGTCTTTAGCCCAACAACCGGCAGTTTTATCTCAGTAAGCCAACTAATTGAATCATCAAACTTAGTTTGGGAAGATGCGATTTTACGCCGTATTGATCGAATGCCGACAATTTTAGTGCAAGCTGATCCTGCACCTGGAGTACTGACTGCGGATGCCTTTAAACAAGTAAGAGAGAAAGTTGAAGCAATAGAACTACCATCTGGATACCAGTTGATTTGGTACGGGGAATATAAAGCCTCTAAAGACGCCAATGAAGGATTAGTTATTTCGGCACCTTATGGGTTTGCAGCGATGATCTTAGCGGTTATTTTCATGTTCAACGCATTACGTCAACCATTGGTTATTTGGTTAACGGCACCACTTGCGATCATTGGTGTATCAATAGGATTAGTCATATTCCAAACGCCGTTTGAGTTTATGGCGATACTTGGGTTCTTAAGTCTTATTGGTATGATGGTAAAAAACGCAATCGTACTTGTTGACCAAGCGGATGTTGAAGTCGGAAATGGTAAGCACCCTTATAATGCGATTATTGATGCGTCATTAAGCCGCGCAAGACCAGTATTACTCGGAGCACTAACAACCATACTTGGTGTTGCTCCCCTGCTTATCGATCCATTCTTTAAAAGCATGGCAGTGACTATTATGTTTGGTTTGTTGTTCGCAACCATACTGACATTAGTAGTTATCCCACTCTTTTATGCAATGTTCTTTAGAATCAAGGTAAACCACTAGTTGAAAATTACTAAATAACAGGCATAAAAAAGGAGCGTTCAATACGCTCCTTTTCTTTATCTAACATCTATCTAAACTCTACATAAGCAGTTTAGCGCATCAAATTAATGATGGTTTGGCTCACGTAAATAGATGATCCAGTAACCCATACCAACGAAGATACCACCACCAATGATGTTACCAATCGTCACAGGGATAAGGTTATTAATGACAAAATTACTTAATGTTAAGTCTGCAAAATCTAATGCAGAATAACCGCTTGCCGCCCAGAATTCAGGAGAAGCAAATGTTTTAATACCGATAGCCATTGGAATTTGGAACATGTTTGCAATACAGTGCTCAAAGCCCGCAGAAACAAACATAGCAACCGGAAGGATCATCACTAAAATTTTATCTGTTAATGTACGACCTGAGAATGTCATCCAAACACCAACACACACCAATACGTTACACATTAAGCCTAGTGCTATTGCCTGCCAAAAACCGTGATGAAGTTTATGCTGAGCAATCTTCATGGTATTAATACCAACAGCACCGCCATCACTCATGTATTGTTTTGCAACTAACATGATACCAACAAGCAGCATGGCTCCAATAAAGTTACCTACATACACTACAGCCCAGTTAGCACAAAGACTTTTCCAGCTAATTTTTCCACTTGCACGAGCAACCAGTGTTAACACAGAACTGGTAAATAGTTCGCCACCCGTCACTACCACTAAAATGAGACCAAGACTGAAGGCTAAACCACCAATAAAGTGAGTCATACCCCATGGCATATCTTCAGCACCGGTTGTTACCGTAGTATAAAAGATGAAAGCAATACCAATGTGTATACCAGCGGTAATTGCTAATAAGAATGATTTAAATGGGTCTTTAGTTGCTTTTGCTACGCCAACTTCAGCAGCGCGTTCAGCCATTTGTGGCGGTAATAAAGAGTCGAACTGGTTCATATTAGAAACATTTTGATACAAGTGAAAAGGAAAGCGGATAATCCTCCTATTTTGTACGGAATACAAGCGATTTTCTGACTTGCAAGCATTAAAATTGAGAAAATTTACAACTATTTCCAAAAAACACAAAATGTGACATGGTTCACACTCATTAAGTAAATATAAGATTTAAATTTTGATGTCTACCTTGTCTTTATAACGACGATCTTCTTTAAATCGTCTCTCATATAAAACAGGTTTAGAAGGGTAATTTCGACGTTCCTTTTTCTTACGCAGCTCTTCTTGATACGTTCCGTCCACATCCACGGTTTCAATAATGTTTTCTTCTACATCAGGTAATGATTTCTTATCCATTACTTCTCCTTACTGTTCTTTGTTATAACAAGGGCAACTAACCAAATGATCATTAACAACGCCTGTTGCTTGCAAAAAGGCATAGCAAATAGTTGAACCGACAAACTTAAAACCACGTTTCTTTAAATCTTTGCTGAGCTTATCTGATAATTCAGTTGTTGCAGGTACCTCAGACATACTTTGCCAGTGATTGTTGATCGGTGTTTTATTAACATAGCCCCACAAGTAATCAGAAAAACTACCAAACTCTTTTTGTATTTCAATAAAAGCGTGAGCATTAGTAATCGTCGAATTAATCTTTAGGCGATTGCGTATAATTCGTGCATCCAACATTAAGGCTTCTACTTTCTCTTGATCGTATTGACCAATTTTTTCAATATCAAACTGATCAAACAGAAGTCGATATCCTTCTCGCTTCTTTAAAATTGTAGACCAGCTTAACCCTGCTTGCGCGCCTTCCAAGGTTAAATACTCAAACAATTCATCATCAGAATAAACAGGAACACCCCATTCATTGTCGTGATAATCTCTATCTAAATCAGAAACCTCTGCCCATTCGCAACGCTTTTTATCCATTGTTATAACCTCTTTTCTTAGACAACTTAACTGAGCTCACACTACAGTAACTAGTACTCTATCCTGTATTTTCATTATGCTACCCTTTGCACACTTTTTTCTTGAGTTGCTGTCTGTATGAAAATACTTTCTACTGTATTCAAAATATTATTTGTTGTTGCCTTATTACTTATCGGCTTCTTTTTCTCTGACATGACTAATTTTGTCAAAAACAAGATGAAGCCAAGCATTGCAATTGAAGATACTTGTCAACTGTCCAGCCAACCTTGCACCCAGCATGGGGTTGATATTCGTCTACAAAAAGACACTCTTACGCCTTTAGAGCCTAGCCCTATTACCGTTAAGTGGCCAAATACAAACTCAGAAAAGCTCCTTATTTCTCTCCAAGGGGTAGATATGGAAATGGGTAATCCTATTTTTCAACTAACCAAAACCAACGACAGTACGTTTGAAGGCGAGATCCTATTACCTATTTGTACTCAAAATACCATGGTGTGGACAGGAACCCTCACTGATGGAAATACAGAAGTCACTATTTCATTAAAGGCTCAACAATGAAAAAACTCTTACTCATTATCGCGATCATCTTCGCAGGATTTGCGTTAAAACAGATCTACTTAGCAAACGTCACTGACGATGTGTCTCTTTATGGTGAAAGCAATAATGCCGTTGATCTGTTTGATCTGAACGATCCCCGTATTCGCATTGTCTATTTTGGCTTTACTCGTTGTCCTGATGTCTGCCCGACCTCATTAGCCATGCTTTCAGGCGCATTCAATCAAATAGACGACACCACATTATCTCAATTTCGCCCTATCTTTATCACGCTTGATCCTGAAAGAGATTCACCAGAACACTCTGCTGAATACGCCCATTACTTTCATAAAAAGATAGAAGGCAGTTCTGGCTCACTGCAAGCGGTCAATATGTTAGCTGAGCGTTACGGCGTCACCTTCCATAAAACCGAACTCAAAAACTCAGCTCTAGAGTATACGATTGATCACTCCTCTTACTTTTACTTTTTAAAACCAGACGGAACATTAATCACCAAAGTGCCTCATACCGTGACACCTGATCCAATAGTGAAAGCGATGCTATCTCTTTCACAATAAAAATAACTCGTGTCCCTAAGGGACCATTACTTCTTAAAGGAATATCCGATGAAAAAAACAATCTTTGCTCTAAGTGCCCTTTTACTTAGCTCTAGCGCTTTTGCTCAAAGCGACTTAATCATTGAAAATCCATACGCACGAGCAACACCACCCAATGCGGTAAATAGCGCGATTTTCATGACAATTAAAAATGACGGTGATAACGATCGAACACTGATATCAGCCACTACCTCAGCAGCAAATAAAGTTGAGCTTCATACTGTAATAAAAACAGATGGCATGATGAAGATGCGTGAAGTGGAATCCATAACCATTACAAAAAATGCAAACACCGCTCTAAAACCGGGTGGATTACACATTATGCTTTTTGAATTAACAGGCCCATTAAAAGAAGAAGAGTTTATTGATGTCACCCTGAATTTTGCCAATGGTGATAAAGAGCAATTTAAAGCTCCTGTGAAAAAAGTAATGGCTGGAATGAAACACAAAATGTAACCGTGATCTGGTTTAATACCATAATGTCTTTCTACTAAATCAAAGTGTCTGATTAGAGATATATGCATTTCAATAGACCTGTCAAACTGCATCTCATTAACCCCTAACGAGATGCAGATCACATGTATTATCTTTTACCGCTATTTACCGTACTTATTTGGGGCGGCAATTCTATTATCAATAAGATGGCAGCTTCTGCTATTGAGCCAAGTGCAATGAGTTTTTACCGTTGGGCTTTTGCGATGCTTTTATTGACTCCATTTTGTTTACCTTCGATCATAAAATCTCGTCATGTTATTCGCCCGTATCTTTCTAAATTGGCATTTTTGGCGCTGCTTGGTATGGTTTTAAACCAATCTTTAGGATATTACGCCGGCCTAACGACAACGGCTTCTAACATGTCTCTTATTACTTCGTTAGTACCGTTAATCAGTATTTTTCTTAGTCTGCCTCTATTGGGTAAACGTATCTCTAAATTAAGTATTGTCGGTGCAGTGATCTCACTGGCGGGCTTAACCTTTATGCTTGGTCATGGTGATATTACGTTCTTTTTACACCAACCAATTACAGAAGGTGATGGCTTAATGGTCATTGCTGCAAGTTGCTATGCGACTTATTGTGTATTATTAAAACGCTGGAAAATGCCCATCACTAGCTGGCAGCTAATTTATATGCAAGGGTTGTTTGCTGTCGCCATGCTAGCGCCATTATGGTTAACCAGCGACAATTTATTACCAACAGAAAGTTCTATCCCATTAATCATGTATGCATCTATCGCTGCGTCTATTTTAGCGCCTTGGATGTGGGTAAAAGCGATTGATGTCATTGGAGCTGAATCAAGCGCCATGTTCATGAACTTATTGCCTGTGGTTGCCGTGTCACTTGCCGCAATCCTATTGGGCGAGAAGATTGAAAGCTATCATTTAATGGGTGGTTTAATGGTGATTTCTGGTGTTATCTTGGCTCAAGTTAAAACCAAAAAAGCCAAACAAGAAGCAAGCTTACTTATCAAAGCGTAATTATTGTTAGTAGAAGAATGAAATAAGAAAGCCGACTGTTTATAAGTCGGCTTTTTTGTAAACGTTAGATGCACTTTAACTAAAATCAACAGCGATCACACTTACCTGATTTGGATTTATATTCGATTAAATTTCCTTGAGAGTCTATCGAGAAATCACAACAAGTCATAAATAAACCATGCAATTTTTCACGACTTTTCTTTACTCTGGATTTTAACGTTGAATACTTTAACCCGCTTTTTTCAGCATACTCTTTTTGAGATATCCCCTCGATTTCAATCAAAGATAATAACTCAGCATCCTCATCAGGCAATTGCTTGATAAACGGTAAAAGGCATCGAGAAAGCTCTTTCACTATTTGCTCTTCGTTTTGTTCATCGAACCATAAATCATCTTCAGTTAGCTCTGTGCGTTTTTTATTTTGGCGATAAAAATCAATAATGGTGTTATTTGCTATCTGAAATAGCCAAGATTTAACTTTTTGATTATCCGATATCGTTGTAAGGTTTTTATGCGTTTTAATCAAAATTTCCTGCAGCAGGTCTTCTACATCTTCAGGATTAGAGACTTTACTCCGTAAAAACGCTTTTAAACTTGATTGATACTCAGACCAAATCACTTCTAATTTCATACAAATAACTTACCTTTACACTGCTAATTTTTGAATGACACAACCAATTTAAGGTAACCAATAACATTGATTACCTTAATTAAAGCATATAAGTTACAAATATTGCTAGTTACAACATGAACTTGATGATGTTGAGCATGTGCCTGTTGCACACTCTTCTTCTGTACCATTCATCACATGTGCAAGGTAGGTATTCTTCAAATAGAACCCACTAAAAGTAGCAACAAAATCATGTGGTACTGTTTTCTCTGTAAGGCCAGATTCAATAAGAGCTGATTGCCATTTTTGAACTTTTGGAAAACCATACAGCATATCAAACCCTGATTGAGCTTTAATCACAGCCGCACGATGCAGTAAGGGTAGCCAAGCGATATCTACATTTGAGATATAATCCCCTTTAAAGAATAATGATTCACCTAATTTACCTTCTGCCTTCGCAAACGCTTTAGAAAGGTTCGTCAAACGCATTTCGAATGTCTCTTTATCTTTACTACCCATGGTTCCGCATTGAGGCATATAGTGTTTACTTGCTTGATATGACCATGCACGATCTAACGCTTTTTGCTCTGCTGATAAGTCTTCGATTGGTGCATATTTATCATCTAGGTATTCAACAATTGCATCAGACTCAAATAATACCGTTTCATTTTCAGTAATTAATACAGGGACTTGACCATTGGGAGCTATATCTAAAAACCATTGTGGCTTATTATTTAATTCAATGTACTCTATTTCAAATGGCACATTTTTGGTTACAAGAGATCCCATTACACGTTGTACAAATGGGCAGTTTTTAAAGCTAATTAATTTAATCATTGTGTTACTCCAAATAGGTTCAATATTTTCTACTTACATCTATAAGACGAACACCATTTGAAAAAGACGATATTTTTTTAAAATTTATGCAAAAAAAATCCCCATCAATAATCGACAGGGATTCATTATTCATAAAACGTTAAATTAATGAGCGACTTGCTCATGATGTTCAGTCAGCTGCTTATACAGGGTGTCTTTTAACTCCATACGCTGATGTTTAAGTGTATTCATATTTTCATCATCAATTGGACTACCTGAGATCTCTAACTCTCGAATGTCATAATCCAATTGATGGTATTTTTGAAGTTCTGCTTTGAATGCGGGATCGTCATGATTTAGCTGAACAATGTCTAATTTAAGCTCTGGAAAATCTAAGATAAAAGCATGGTTTTCATTAAGCATTGGCATTTCCTTTTCTATTAGATTGTTTACCAGTATAGGAGCAATCCATCAAAAGAAATGTGGTCCATCACGCAAAGTTTATCTTAACCTTCAGCGAGTTGATCCTCATGCTTTGCTACTTTATGCCCATCTTCAGTACAGCCTTCTTTCCAATAGCTACTGATATAAAGATCGTCTTTATCCACTTCTTTTTCATTACGGAAATACGTACGAAGCGATCTCATTTGATTAAACTCACTCGCACTCCAAACCGAAACTCGACCCACTTTCCACTCTTGCTCTCGAACCGTATCTATTAAATCTTGCGCATCAGATTTAATAACCCATGCAAGCTCAATACCTTGTGGTTTAATTAACGTCTGTTTATCTGATTGATGGTTAATTTCAATCACAGCGTAACCTACTGCGGTTGTTGGTAGAGCCTCAAGTTTTGCAGACAAAGCAGGCAACGCTGTCATATCTGCCACTAAAAAGTACCAATCTGCACGATGGTTAAGCCCTTTGATACTGCCTGGCCCAGCAATTGAAATCGTATCACCATTTACCGCATTCTGAGCCCAAGCAGAAGCAAAGCCACCTGTTTCAGCACTCATCACTGTATTCGCATGGTGATGGCGAACAAAATCCACATCTAGCTGATTTTGCTCTTTTCTCAAATTACGCACGGTATAAGTACGCATCATTGGACGAGTGCCTTCAGCAATACCAGAAAGGTCGGTTCCGCCATTTTCATTAAACATCAGCTTAATGTAACCACCCTCTGTTTCCATATCAAAACCAGAAAGATCTTCTGCTTTAAAAGTAATGCGCTGCATATTGGTAGTAAGCTGTAGATTATTAACCACGGTCAGTACACGTGGAGAAGGTTTCTTATTCATAACTTAATCCTTTATTGTCCGTAATACATACAAATACGTTGACCATTAACTTCATGGATATCAAATTCAGTTTCGTATATTTCTGATAACACGTCTTTTCTGATCACTTCAGCAACCGTGCCATTAGCAACTACTTTGCCTTTTTTAAGCGCCACAATATTGTCTGAATAGCACGACGCGAAGTTAATATCATGGATCACTATCACTACCGCTTTTCCTAATTCATGAGCCAACGTTTTAATGTTTTTCATGATTTGTAATGAATGCTTAATATCTAGGTTATTTAACGGTTCATCTAAAAAGACATAATCCGTATCTTGTGCAACCACCATCGCAATGAATGCTAATTGACGCTGGCCACCACTTAATTGATCTAAGTACTTATTCTGAATAGGAGCAAGATCTAAATAATTGATCGCCTTATCCATCACTTCATTATCGTGCTTTGTTAGCTTACCTTGGCTATAAGGAAACCGACCAAAGGCAACAAGCTCACGCACCGTAAAGCGCATGTTTAAATTGTTCGATTGTCTAAGAACGGCTAGTTTTTTCGCTAAGGCTTTTGTGTCCCAATCCACCACTTCTTGGTTTTCAATGAGCACACTGCCACTGTCTTTGGCCAATAAGCGACTTGCCATAGATAACACGGTACTTTTACCTGCGCCATTCGGTCCAATGATCGACGTCACTTCACCTTTAATAAAAGAAGCAGAAGCTTGATCAACCACTTTTTGCTGACCAAATGATTTTGAAAGTTGAGATAATGAAATCATACGTTTCTCTATTGAATTTTTTGTCTAACTAACAGTGATAAGAAGTACAAACCACCGATAAAATTAATCACTACGCTTAATGTCGTTTCAAACTTAAAGATGTTCTCAATCGCCCATTGCCCTGAAAGCAACATCGACATTGCCATTAAACTGCTTCCCAGTAGCAAAGTTCGGTGACGATAGGTATTGAAAAACTCTTTTGCTAAGTTTGCCACCAATAAACCAAAGAACATCACTGGACCAACTAACGCAGTAGATACCGAAATTAAGATAGCCACTAAAATAAGCACTTGCTTGGTTATTTTCCCCACATCAACGCCTAAACTGGTCGCGTTATCGTTATCAAGCCAGAACACATCAAGCACGTTAGACATTCGAAATAACACGGCACTAATTAGTAATAATGGGATAACACAAAAATAAACTAAGTCTTTGTTAATATTATTAAAGCTAGCAAACATACTTGATTGAATTGACGCGAAATCGTTTGGGTCAACCAACATCATAAAAAATGACGACACATTAGAAAACAGCTGTCCAAAAATCACACCAAGTAATAATAAGGTGATTACGTTACTGTTGTTTTTCTTGAAATAAAAACCAAATAACAACAAAGAAAATCCGACCATTATCACCACTGACATAGCAAAGTTAACAAATGGGTTTAATAAGAAAATACTAAAACTGCCAAAAATAACCACAACCAATACTTGAGTCAGTAAATACAAGGCATCAAAGCCCATAATACTTGGTGTTAAAATGCGGTTATGTGTAATGGTTTGAAATACCAAAGATGACTGTGCAATCGCAATACTGGCTAAGATCATCGCTAATACTTTAGGCACGCGACGTGACAAAAAGTACTCATAGTTAGAAGCATCCAGTCCAATACCAATAAACAAAAAGATGAATAGAACGGTTATGAATGCCAATGCCGTTAGTTTAATTGAATCAGACATTCTGCTTACCTTTAACGATAAAGAAAATAAACACCATTCCACCAAGAATACTAATGATCATAGAGATTGGAATTTCATAAGGGAAAATGATCACACGTCCTACAACGTCACACACAAGAATTAATATCGCGCCAACAATCGCCGTTAGAGGGATGTTTCTGCGTAGGTTATCACCATAAAACTGAGCAACTAAATTTGGTACGATTAAGCCAAGGAAAGGTAATTGACCAACAATCATCACTACCGTTGCTGACATAACAGAAACTAAAATAATGCCGAGAAATAGAATTTGCTTGTACTTCAAACCAATATTGGTCGCGAAATCTTTCCCCATACCAACGGCAGATAAGCGAGTCGCGTACCAATAGCTGATCACTGAAATTGGCACAGCAATGTATAACAGCTCATAGTTACCTTGCAGAATATTGGCGAAGTTCGCGACCGTCCATGCAGAAAGGTTCTGAACTGCATCGTATTTATACGCGACAAAGGTTGCAGCAGATGAAACAACGTTACCAAAAATGATGCCAATTAGAGGAACATAGATAGCGTTTTTAAATTGAATACGATGAATGAATTGAATAAAAAGAAGTGTACCGCCAATCGCCGTTGCAAAAATTAGCAGTAAGTTATCGCCATGGCCAAAAATCACTAAACTCAGAACATAACCCAACATCGCACACTCAATCGTGCCTGAAGTTGAAGGGGCTGCAAATCGGTTTTGACTGATCTGTTGCATGATTAAGCCTGCAATACTTAATCCTGCACCTGATAATAATATCGCTAATAAACGTGGTAGTCGACTAACAACAAGGAGCTCTAGTGCTTCTGTATCACCAGAAAAAATAGCGGTTAAAGGTAAGTCAGCAACTCCCACAAACACAGAAGCAAAACTTAATACAATAAGAACAAGCAATAACTTTTTCAAAGCTAACCTCAGCCTGCACAAAGCGCACTACTTCAATGAAATAGTACGCTTTAAAAGAAAACTAAAAATGAATGGTAATTAGAATGAAATCTAAAGATGAATGGATTGTTTGATATCTGAAATCATTTGATCTGTTGCTGTCACTCCAGCAATAGCCAAATACCACGCATTAATATCAAGATACGTTAAGCTGTCATTTTTATATGCATCCGTCGCTTGTACTAATGGGTTAGCAAACTCTTCACGTGTGCGGCTTTTATCTTTGTTAATTAACTTATCTTTATCAACAATAAGAAGGTTTGATGGGTTCACATTACGAATAAACTCATACGATACCAAATCACCATGGCGAGATTCTTTAATGCCTTCTACCGCTTCATTAAAACCAAAATCTTTATAAATAGAAGAAAAACGAGATTGAGCACCAAAAGTCGTAATATTACCGCCTGCGCTCATTACTGTTAACGCTGCAACATTATTTGTTTTGTTGTGTTCAGCAATCGCTTTGAACTCAGTGTCTACACTAGCAATTTTCTCTTCTACTTTATCTTGGATCTCAAAGACATTGCCTAGCATACGCCATTGTTGCTGTGTACTTTCCCAATAGCTTTTTGAATCCGCAGTAAAGACGATTGTTGGTGCGATTTCAGATAACTCTTTGTAGGCTTTAACAGCACGAGAACCAATAATGATCACATCCGGCTTTTGCATATAGATAGTTTCAAAATCTGGCTCACTTAAACTACCAGAAGAAGCAAACTCTTTTGTTTTGTATTTTAATAGATACGGAGGCATTGTAGTTGCTTGAGTCACCGCTACTGGTTTGATACCAAAGTAATCAATGGCATCTAAGGTTCCCGTTCCAATAACAACAACACGCTGAGGTTTTGTCTCAAGCGTTGTTTTACCTAATTGGTGAGAAACCGTAATAGTTTCAGCATAACTTGATGCAGAAACTAGTAAACCAAATAACATTGTAGCGATACTTTTTTTCATATTCTTTACACTCAAGTGATAATTGTTCGTATTTAAATATCACTATAATGAAAACGATTCGCATTCACCAGAATAAAAAAGTAAAGATTGTAAAGACGTACTTAATGTAAGGTTTATTGCGTTCAAAGAGGTTTTTTTAGAGAGTAGAAAATGATTAGTTTGGTTTATAACAGACAATAAAAAAGGCCATTATTGGGGAATAATAATGGCCTTAAAAATACATAGCTTGTTTACTTTAGTGTAAGTGTCTCTTCGTTACTTCACATGAAAGAGTCTCATGATCAAATAAGAAGCGAAATGCGTGAGAATTGAAATATTTCCCATCACTCCATAAAACTTCACCAAAGATCTTACAGAGATCCATATCTGATGCTGAACCTTTCTTATCGATTAATCCAATAACAGATAAAACTTGGCTCTCTATATCCTTGGGACAATTTTTAATTGACCATTTATGAGTTGTACTCATTTTATCCATAATCACTAGCCTAATGTGTTTTTATTTTATTGTGAATCAAGTCACGAAGAACAGTTTAACTGAACTATAACTTAAAACCAAGTATTTTGTGACTTGAGTCTCATAAAATAAATAGAATAGCTAGTAATAGAAGTATTAACAACCAATTATCAAAAGTAAGACTATTAATAATTTACATATTTTAAACATAAAAAAGGCGTACTATTAATGGTACACCTAGATGAAACCAACCAAGAAATACCACCTTAGTGGTATTGCAAGCTTATGAAAATTAAGGGTATTGCTTCTCTAAAAACGCCATAATATCTGACGATTCATACATCCATGTTGTCTCGCCGTTATTATCAATTCGCAGGCATGGCACTTTTACACGGCCACCGCCGGCTAATAATTCAGATCTATGCTGCTCATTATTTTTTGCATCTCGCAGTTCGATCTTTAATGATTGACGCTTAATTGTACGACGAACTTTCACACAGAATGGACATGCTTCAAATTGGTATAGTGAATAGTTTGCTGTTTCTGCATCTATCTCGGCTTGCTTTGCAGGATCGCGTTTTACCCCTGATGGTGTAAATACACAATCTGCCGCCAAAATAATCTTGCCAAGCACCAAACGAATTAATTTCATGTTTACTCTCCTAATAATGCAATCTAATTGATTATAATTGTTATTTCTTTTTGAAGTGTTTGGATTGTAACAGTTTCATTTCATTGAACCTACAAAAAAGCCCCAAAAGAGAGCACTCTAATGGGGCTAAATTCTATTATTGATTTACGTAAGCTTATTCAAACTCAACCAAGTTACGTTCAAATTTCTTATGTTGCTGAGCGACCGCTTCTTCAGGTTTACCTGTCAACTTACTCACAGCAATAATTGCCGTCGTTGCGAAAATGATCCCAGGGACAATTTCGTACACATCGAACCAACCGCCTGTTAGCTGTTTCCAAACAACAATCGTGATACCACCAACAACGATACCAGCAAGAGCGCCATTACGGTTCATTCCTTTCCAGTAAAGACTTAGTACAATGGCAGGACCAAATGCTGCACCAAAACCAGCCCAAGCATAAGAAACTAAACCAAGTACTGAGCTATCAGGATTCATCGCTAACGCTAATGCGATAAGTGATAACGCAATCACTGCAAGACGTCCTACATTAACGACCTCTTTACTGGTTGCGTCTTTTTTCACTAGTTGTTTATATAGATCTTCAGATAATGCTGAAGAAGAAACTAATAGTTGTGAATCTGCAGTACTCATGATGGCAGCAAGGATCGCAGCCAATAAGATGCCAGCAATAACTGGGTGGAACATCGCATTCACTAATAGCATGAAGATTTTTTCGCCATCAATCGCTTGACCTGCCATTGAGCCATTTACATAAAGTAAACCAACAAGACCAACCAACACAGCACCAACCATCGATAACGCAGTCCATACTACGGCGATTCGACGAGCAGTCGTCAGCTCTCTGTTTGTGCGAGAAGCAAGGAAACGCGCTAGAATGTGTGGTTGACCAAAGTAACCAAGACCCCAAGCCGCTAATGAAATAATCGCAATCGCACTTAGCGGTTTGCCATCCATGCCTGTCCATAGCGTCATAAGCTCTGGGTTAATCGCAACTAAATCCGCACTCAACTGACCAAAACCACCTTGCATGGCTGCAATAGGAACAATCATAAGCGCTGCTGACATTAATAGACCTTGAACTAAATCAGTCCAAGCTACCGCTAAGAAACCACCAAATAAGGTATAAGACACAACACAAAGCGTACCAATAACCACCGCTACTTTGTAATCTAGACCAAATACAGTTTCAAATAATTTACCACCAGCAACCAAACCAGAACTCGTATAGAAAAGGAAGAACAGCAAAATAAACAACGCTGAAATGGTTTGAATTAGTTTAGATTTATCATTGAAACGGCGTGATAAAAACTCTGGCAGTGTTAATGCATCATCGGTTGTCATGCTGTAGGTTCTTAAACGTTTAGCACAGATTAACCAGTTCAGCCATGTACCCACTAATAGACCACCAGCAAGCCATAAAGACTCTAAACCCGCAGCGTAAGCATAGCCAGGTAGACCAAGTAACAACCAACCACTCATATCAGAGGCACCCGCTGATAGTGCTGCAGGCCAAGGTCCTAGAGTTCGACCACCTAAAAAGTAATCAGATGAGCTGCTCGTTCGCTTGTAGGCATAAACCCCAATCGCAAGCATCATTATCAGGTAAGCGATAAACGTACCTGTAATGGCAAAATTATTTTCAATCATTGTATTTCCTTTATGTTATTGGCAGTAAGTTTAACGTCGTTACTGCTGTATGAGCATCTTAGCCCTATTGTTATGGTGCAATAACGACGATGGGATCCAACACCAATGTGGACAACTACTTTATCCAAATTGATATCAATCATTCAATATCAGTGGTTACCACCCCCAAGTTCAAGCAATGTTGCGTTGCCGCCAACCGCTGTCACATTGATTGTTCGTGTACGCTCTGTAATAAAACGTAGAACAAAATGAGGATCTGTAATTACTGGTAAGCGTTCTTGATCGGTTTCTGCAACCAATTGCGCTAATAATCCATCTCGTTTTGCTAATTGTTGGTTAAGCACTATCGACTTTTGCTCGTTACCAACAAAGCAGACGCCCGCTAAACGAACATCATTAATGTCTGTTATTGCAAACTCTGCTTGTTGAGCCGCTAATCTTGGCACTTTAGCTTGGTGCAACCCTTCAAGAATAACTGAAGTTAGTTTCGCATCCTGACTCGAAAGGGCGACAATAATAGCGTTTCCTGCGATTAATGACGCAGTTATTTGTCCAATCAATGCAACAACCGATGCTTTTTCATCCGATGTGATGTAAAAAACGCCTCTTGCTGCTGTGTAAAGCTCATTGCTCTCCCCTGTTGGACCTGGCATTAGCTCAGTTTCTGAAATTAAATGCTGCGCGCGTTGGCATTGAAAACGAACCATTTTTGCTGCTAGAACACCAAAGTCAGGATGTTCAGCTAAACGGTGCGACCATTGCCATAGTTTCTCCATTCGAGTTGAGAATGAATCAACTTGCCACTCTACTTGGCCTTGAGAAAGAGCTGAGTCAATAATGTGAGTAATCGTTGTCATGAGGATCTCCTTTCTCATTTAGTAGAGGTAGTCGCAATTGAAGTGATCTGCTGTGCTTGGGTATAGCGGAATAAATAACGTGGTCCGCCCGCTTTTGGTCCCGTACCAGACAGCCCTTGCCCACCAAATGGTTGAACGCCAACAACCGCACCAACTTGATCTCGGTTGATGTAACAGTTACCGACTTTACTGTTTTTCTCTATTCGTGTGTACGTCACTTCATTTCGACTGTGGATCCCCATTGTTAATCCAAAACCGGTGCCGTTAATCTCAGTAACTATGTTATCCAGATCTTCTGCTTTAAAACGAACAATATGTAAAATTGGCCCAAATTGTTCATTCTCTAATTGACTAATAGACTCAATTTCAAAGGCCGTTGGCGGAACAAAATCACCCTTTTCAGCCCAATCAGGTAACTCTGCTTGAGCAACCAATTTGCCTTCAATGGTCATTTTCTCAATGTGAGCTAATAATTTTTCTTTTGCTTTCGAGTCAATAACAGGGCCGACATCAGTACTGTGCAGTTCAGGTAAATCAACACTTAGTTCTGCCATCGCCCCTTTTATTAAGTTCACAATTCTATCGGCAATGTCTTGTTGAACAAAAAGCACACGCAATGCAGAACAACGCTGACCTGCAGATGCAAAGGCTGAGCGAACGACATCACGCACCACTTGTTCAGGTAATGCAGTACTGTCCACTATCATTGCGTTTTGACCACCAGTTTCAGCGATAAAAGGAACCGGAGCTACGCCATTACCTTCAAAGGTTCGATTAGCTAAAGTTCGATTAATTAATTGCGCGGTTTCTGTTGAACCAGTAAAGGCTACGCCTGCTACACGATGATCTGAAGTTAATGGTGCCCCCACTGTTTTACCATCACCCGGTAATAGGTGAACGGCTTGCGGTGCGATACCCGTTTCTAATAGCAACTCCATCGAACGAACGGCGATCAACGAGGTTTGTTCCGCAGGTTTTGCAACGACGGTGTTACCTGCGACTAATGCCGCGGAAACTTGACCTAAGAAAATAGCTAATGGAAAATTCCACGGGCTGATACACACAAATACACCACGACCTTGGCGTGCAATTTGATGTGACACGTCATCAAAACCGACAATAGTTTCAGGCGTTGTAAAATTTAGCTTAGCTTGAACGGCATAGTAACGACAAAAATCGACTGCTTCACGCACTTCATCAATGCTGTCATGAATAGTTTTTCCCGCTTCTTTATGACATAAAGCAACCAACTCAGGCATGTTCTCTTCAAGTTTATCCGCCAATAAGTCTAAATACTCGGCACGTTCTGATACTGGCGTAGCCTGCCATGTTGGAAAGAAATCATGAGCGATAGTTAATGCGTCTGATACTTGCTCTTCAGAGCTCCATACTAATGAACCTACATTATTGCTTCTGTCATATGGCGAAGTAATCTTGTGTAAGTCAGCAGAGCTATCCTTGATCATGTTTTCGTAATAACGGCTATTGTTAACGATTGGACCACCTTGCCAATACGTAGTCATCTGCTCTTTAACCAATGCTTCAAACGGCTGAGCTTCACTCTCTACATCAAAATTAATGCTGTATGAGTTTTTACGATCAGAAAATATCTGTGGCGGTAATGGGATCAATTGATTATCTAGGGATGGACACGCTAATAATGTATCAACCGGGTGCTCTGTTAAACTTTCGATTGGGCAGTTTGCATCAACTAAACGGTGAACAAACGAGCTGTTTGCCCCATTCTCAAGTAAACGGCGAACTAAATAAGGCAATAGATCCTTATGGCTGCCAACAGGTGCATAAATTCGAACACTGCGCTTAAACATATCCATTGCGTGATCGTATAATGCATCTCCCATTCCATGTAGACGCTGAAACTCAAACTCATCATGAGTAGCCATTGACGAAATAGCAGCAACCGTATGGGCATTATGGCTAGCAAATTGTGGGAAAATATTACCTTTAACATGGGCACTTAATAGGTAACGTGCACACGCTAAATAAGAAACATCGGTCGCTTCTTTTCGAGTAAACACAGGATAACGAGCAAAGCCAAGTTGCTGAGATATTTTAAGTTCGGTATCCCAATAAGCGCCCTTCACTAAACGAAGAGGGATCATATCACCCTGCTCTTTTGCTAACGCAGTTAACCAGACTAATACTGGCAACGCGCGTTTAGAATACGCCTGAACAACGATACCAAACTTACCCCATCCTTTAACAATGTCACTGCGATACAATTTCTCAAATAACATTAAAGACAGTTCTAAACGATCGGCTTCTTCAGCATCAATGGTAATACCAACATCAAGCTCACGAGCACGTTCTAGTAACTTAAGTACTGAATCACACATTTCACCCATAACACGGGCTTTGTTCGCCATTTCATAACGAGGATGTAGTGCTGATAATTTAATTGATACGGTTGGATCAGGAGAGCCCGCAATCGTTGTAGCTCTACCGACACTTTCGATTGCGACAATGTAGTCTTTGAAATATTTATGTGCATCAGATTGTGTTAATGCTGCCTCACCTAGCATATCAAATGAATAGGTATAGCCCTTTTCGCGCATTGGCTTGCCTTTCTTTTGCGCTTCTTCAATCGTTCTGCCCAACACAAATTGATGGCCCATGATCTTCATGGCTTGGTTCATTGCTTGACGAATAACAGGTTCTGAAAACTTATTCACTAAACGGCTAATAGCGTTAGAGGGAGAACCATCAGTTTTTACATCCATACTAACCACTTTACCAGTCAGCAATAGCCCCCAGGTAGAAGCGTTAACGAACGTTGAGTCTGAATTTTTT
Source organism: Aliivibrio friggae (assembly GCF_057368515.1). NCBI lineage: Bacteria > Pseudomonadati > Pseudomonadota > Gammaproteobacteria > Vibrionales > Vibrionaceae > Aliivibrio > Aliivibrio friggae. The sequence goes on along the minus strand of NZ_CM170649.1, from coordinate 861,405 downwards.
AAATGAGATTTCCAATCGGCTACGCTTAATTTGTCACGAATAAGTGCATCTGCTGTTGCTGAATCAGGAATACGCATTAACGCTTCAGCAAGACACATTAATAAAATGCCTTCTTTTGTGTCTAAGCTGTACTCTAGCAATAGCGCATCAATCATCTGTACGGCTTGCTTATCATTGCGGACACGTTGAATAAGTTCACCAGCCTGATCTCTCATCATGTTGGCTTCTTGCTCACTCGGCTGAGCTAATGGGATCAGCTCTTTTAACCATTGAGCTTCATCGACCATATAAAGAGGGGAAATTATTGACCATAAGGAAGTTAATGGCTGGTCAACAATGGATGACACCAATACATCTTTCGCTTGAAACATATCTGTTCCTCTTATTAATCTGTTCGTTAGTAAGGCTAATTGCGAAAGAGTCTATTTTCTATTTACTTAAATTACTTGTCAAAACCTACGATTTAATTGTTAAATCGTCCATGCGGTTACAAAATGAGAACAAAAGCGGTAAATTTTAATTACGAATAAAGTGTAAATGACGATATTTACTTGGTGAGATCCCTTTATATTTCACAAAAGCATGACTAAACGCGCTCTGATTCGCGAATCCTGTTTGTTGAGCAATTTCTCCAATACTCAATAGACTTTGATTCAGTAGCTTTTTGGCAAAATCTAGCCGCTTTACGATAATATATTGATGTGGGGTAGTTCCAAATTCTTGCTTAAAAATGGCATAAAATTGACTCTCCCCGAGGAAAACTGTACTAGCCAACTGAGCAATTGTGATCTTACTTCCAATGTGCTGCGTTATAAAATTGTCAATCACATCAGAATTTAGTCGTTGAACTTTTTTTTCTGAATTTTCATCAATTAAATGACGGTGGAGCAAGGAAATTATCGTATCACTGCAGGCTTTATTTAAAAGGTGATCATTAACACTCGCTTGAATTTCACAGACCAATAATTGAATCAAATTCTGGATCTGACCATCTAATTCATAATACCCAGACTGACTAAACAATTCATTGACCCTCGAAGCTAGCTCACGATCTTCAAAAAACTGAGGAAAATTAAGTACTAAGACTTCAGCTTGATGCAAACTAGAAAAGGCATGTTCTTGGTAAGCAGGTATTACTCCGACTTTAGCTGCGTAAATCAAACTGCTTTTTCCATTGATTTCAAACTCAGCTTGGCCTTTTAAACCTATTACTAATTGATGGTATTCATGTGAATGAAGATCTCTCTCTTCGGGCAGCATGATAATTTGTGCGGGTGAAATCCAATTCTTTTTCATGATAAATCCATCTATATCTAGGTAAAGTCTTTTCGTTAAAATGTTATCTACATCATAGTACCACTCTATTTCAAATATCACTACGAAAGCATGATCATGTTTTCGTATGATACAGTCGATGTACTTTCAACTAATTACATTAGATTTAACCCTGTGAATTTTATATAAATAATCTTTATTTACAGTAAATTAGAATAGTTATTCAGATTTCAGAAAGTACTTTCTTATTTATAACCTTGATCATCGTTCTTAATTATTGAAACGATGATCAAGTAAAGCTCTAATTTACACTCTCGGCGTCGTCTACATTTGGTATAGAAATTGCATCAGTACTTAGTGTCAAAACTATGAATACACGGATACTCATCTGCCTAGGATATTTTTAAAAATGGGCTATGCAGATCAGTATCGAGATACCGTAACCCTTATAATCGAAGGGTTAACTAAAAATGAATTAAAGAACCAAATTATCTTATGTCTAAAATTAAAAGCAGAAAAATTATGAACCGTAAAGGATTACCCGCACTAGCACTACTGTTATCGCCGGCGCTTTTTACCTCTGTTGCGCTTGCTAATACCGACACTCAATCAACAACTATTAGCGTTGATTCTGTTGCTTCAATTGATACCAAATTAACTCACAAGCGTGATGAAGTTAAGCAATTAGAAAGCACCGTGGTAAACGATCAACATCGTCTTCGTGATTTGCGTAATCAAAGTGATGCTTTAGATAAAAAAGCAAAGCAGTTAGATTCAAAACGAAAACTTGCTCAACGTAATTTAGATGAGCAATATAACCGAATGATTGATGATCCTGAACTTGACATTACTCCTTTCCAAAAGCAATACCAAGACTCTTGGAAAGAAGTAAAAGAAAACCAAGTCGCTAAATTATCTATTCAACAAGATATCCAAGAACAGACTCGTGTATTAAAAGCAAGCAGTACAAAAAAACAACGCGCATTAGATGAGCTTGAAATTCTCGGTGAATCTCGTCAAGAAGCTCGTGTTCTTCGCCTACAAGAAGAACTATCAACTCAAGATTCTTTAGATGTGGTTCATACGATTACTTGTAAAATGTCGATGACATTAGATGCGTGTTCAAGCCAAGGTAAAACACTGAGTATGCAAAAAGCAGTAAATAGCTTTCAGCAGCAGTTAATTAACGGTTTTACAGAAGCGGACACAGTTAAGCAACACGTTGAGAATGTATCCCTTAATATTCACGTTCTTGATAGCGCAATTATTGACAGTGGTTTTAATGGTAGTAACCGTTACACAACTAAGCTGCAAGCGTCACTACGCGCTCGTCCAAATTCAACGGCAGCATGTCAACTGCTTGGTTTAGAAAACCGTTACTGTATTGAACCAGGAACATCACAAGCATCTAACGATAAAATCAAAAAAGAAAAAAAATGGGTTGGTATTACCATTCGCTCTAACCGTCATGAAGATAACGTAACTGTTAATGGCGTTAATTACGGCAGCACTCCTGTAGATGTAATGCTACCTGCAGGTCAACATCAAATTACAGTTGAGAAATCAGGCTTTGAACCATACAGCCGCCAAATGTCATTATCTAAAGACATGACAGTATGGGCTGAATTAAAATTACAAGAAAACCGCCCAAAGCCAGGTAAAAAGTTTGCTGACCGCTTAAGTAACAACCAAAAAGCACCACAAATGGTTGTGATTGGCTCTGGTAATTACCACATAGGTAAAGATGCTGCAAAAAACATCAATATCTCAACAGCCTACTCTATTGCAGCAACACCAGTAACGGTTAATCAATTTGATGCCTTTGTTGCGAGCTCAGGCTACATCACTGAAGCAGAAAAAGGCGCGGGTTGTAATGCTATCAATGGCGGCGAGACTAAACGTCACCAAAATCAAAACTGGCGCAAACCTGGTTTTGAACAGTCAAAAAATGCGCCTGCTGTATGTATCTCTAAGAAAGATGCTGAAACCTACGCACAATGGCTGACAAAACAAACTGGCTTTAAATACGCACTGCCTTCTGAAGCGCAATGGGAAATTGCAGCTCGTGCAGGAAGTAAAGAAGCTTACTGGTGGGGCTCTGACATTGGTTCAGGCAACGCAAACACTGGCTGGGGTGGTTCTTCTTGGGCAAACAAGTCAACTTCCCCTGTAGGTAGCTTTGGCGCAAACCCTTACGGTATCTATGATACAGCAGGTAATGTTTGGGAATGGACAAACACTAAATCAGGGGTTGTTCGTGGCGGCGCATGGAGCTTTGCACCAACAAAAGCAAAAGCGTATGAATCTCTAGAGCTTAACCCATCTACAAGCGCTAACTACACTGGTTTCCGTGTGGTTCGAACTCTGTAGTTAATCAATATGCTTTAACTAAATTCATAAATAACAAAAACCGCTGACATCAGCGGTTTTTTTATGTTCAAATAACGTTAATTAACCGCTTTAGGCAAAACGCATGCAAGAATCTTTAGATATCAGTTGGGCATTGATGGGGCTATTTAGCCTTACTCTCATTATTCCCTTTACCATTAATCGCATTTACCAATTGGATCTCGCTAAAGAGATCGGTATTAGTGTGTTTCGTATGGTGGCACAACTGGCTTTTATTGGTTTATATCTTGAGTTTGTTTTCCAATTAAATGATCCACTACTGAATACCCTTTGGATTATTTTAATGATAGGAATTGGATCCAGCTCTATCATTTCTAAAGCCAAACTCCCTAGAAAGCAATTACTGCTTCCAGTTGCAACTGGCTTACTGGTTGGGCTATCGCCATTAGTTATTTTACTCAGCTCTGTGATTATTCAACCAACCCCACTATATAGTGCTCAGTATGTGATCCCTTTAGCCGGAATGCTGCTAGGTAATAGTTTGAGTGGAAATATCGTTGCATTGCAAAACTTATTCACCGCATTTAAAGAGCGTGAAAGTGAATATCACGCAGCTATCGCTCTTGGCGCATCTCCTCATTATGCGACTCTTCCTTTTGTTCGTGCTGCGATGCAAAAAGCCTTTGCCCCTATTATGGCATCAATGGCCACCACTGGATTAGTTACGCTACCCGGCATGATGACAGGTCAAATTTTAGGTGGGGTAAACCCAATGGTTGCTATCAAATATCAATTACTTATTTTAATCGCCATTTTTGTTATGCTGACAATATCAGTCACCATCACGTTACAACTGACCCTCAAACATAATATTTCTAAAGAAGGGAAAGTATTAGTACGTTTTCTAGATCAATGATCTAATAAAAATCAAATAAAGGAGCCTTCTCAAATGGAATACTCAACACTTGGTAGCAGCAATCTCTCTGTCTCTCGTATCTGCTTAGGCAGCATGACATGGGGAAAGCAAAACAATCAAGAAGATGCCAATCAACAAATTGACTATGCACTTAGCCAAGGTATTAATTTCATTGATACTGCTGAGATGTATGCAGTGCCACCCTCGCCTGATACCTACGGAAAAACAGAAACCATTATTGGTAATTGGTTAGCTGAAAATCCAGAACGACGTAAAGAGATTATCTTAGCCTCTAAAATCGCAGGTCCCGGCTTACCTTGGGTTCGTGAAGGTGCACCGATTACAGGTGAAGCCGTCATTGCTGCGGTAGATGCATCACTTGCTCGTCTACAAACGGATTATATTGATCTGTACCAATTGCACTGGCCAAACCGTACTTCTCCACATTTTGGTAAGCATTTTCCTAATCAGTTCAAGTTCAGTGATTTTGATGCGAAGAAAGAAGAAGCCGATATGCTTGAGATCTTACAAGCATTAAATGAATGTGTTAAAGCAGGTAAGATCCGTCATATCGGGTTATCAGACGACACGCCTTGGGGTATTAACACTTACCTTAAACTAAGTGCTAAATACGATTTACCAAGAATGGTATCAATTCAAAATGAATTCAGCTTATTACACGCTAAAGATTGGCCTTATTTAATTGAAAATTGTATCCATGAAAATGTTGCATATTTACCGTGGTCACCGTTAGCCGGTGGTATGTTAAGTGGTAAATATTTAGATGGGAAAATGCCAGAAGGCAGCCGTTGGACGTTCTCACAACGTAATGGTATTTTCCGAGATACGCCAGCTGCAAATGAAGCGGTACGAGCGTATATGCAAGTGGCAGAAAAACACGGTTATACACCTTGTCAGCTTGCATTAGCATGGTGTGACCAAGTGGATGGAGTGACATCAACTATTATTGGCGCAACGTCTCTAGAGCAATTGAAAGAAGACATTGACGCTTTTTCAAAACCATTAAGTGACGAAGCTATTTCAGATATTAATCTAGTCTTTAAAAAGTACCCAATGCCGTTCTAAAAAAGAATCTAAATAACAAATAAAAATGGCGACCAGATTTATTTGGTCGCCATTTTTCTATCTCACTGAATCAATCCCAGTAACTATTGAGCTTGAGGTTACTTAGCTTCAAGTGTTAGTAATACGCTACTCGTGTCTTGCTCAATATCGAATCGGCTATCAAGTAAAAATACACGAGATGCATCAACTTTAACGATATCAACCAAATAGGCTTTTACTGCTTGAGCACGTTGTTGCGCCAGTTGACCTAATTCACCTTTTGCGATTTCTTGCTTATTAAGCACTAAATTATACAACGCAATATGCCAGCGCTGATCTAACTCTTCATCGGTTAGCTCTACACCCTTTTCATCTTGCTCATCTTCAATTTTATCTTCTACTTTACTCGCTTTTTCACCAAATTCGGCTTTATAAAGCTTTTGTAATCCATCAGATAATTTCCCAGAAGTTGGCATCGTACTCGCACTTAAATTCGCAGGAAATTCGGCAACGCTCATTTGCGCGCTCTCGGCAAGTTTCTCATTAAATTGCGCAAGAGCTAACGCTTTACTGTCTTCTGGTGCATTTACTGCTCCATCAACGGTTAGCTTTAATTTCGGACGAGTTTCTAGTGCAGAACCCAGTGTTTTTAACTTCTCTTGCTCTTCCGTCGTTAACGTATTCGTACCAAAATCAAACGCGATCACATTTAATTCTTCATCTGAGTCCGCAAGGCCTGCAATAAACGAGAATGGCGCAGTTACTGCTTTAGTTATAATGTTTGAAATCGTACTCCAAATCACCGCACCAAGGCTGAATTCTGGATCGTTGACATCACCAGAGACTTCAACCCCTAAGTCAATTACTCCATTATTATCTTGCAGTAAAGCGATAGCCAACTCTAATGGCAGTGAGGTCGCGATATCACTATCACTGGCTTTACCTAGCTGTAGTTGGTCGATAATAACGTGATTTTCACCCTTTAATTGGTTATTTTCTAATTTATAGTTAAGCGCTAATGTTAATTGGCCTTTATCAATGTAATGGCCTGCGTACGTACCTGAGTAAGGGTTTACCGTTGTTAGCTCTACACTTTGGAATATGACATCAAGATCCAAGTAAGGCTGTTTAAGTAATGGGTTTATTTCGCCCTTCACTTTTACCGGTGCGTATTTTTCAATATTACCGCTGATATCAACCGTTGCTTTCGTTCCTGGAATACTCGATACATGACCGATATTGCCTTTTAATTGCTCAATACCTGAAGAGAAATTCGGCGTGAGTGAGTTATCAGCAAAGAACGCTGAACCATTGTTAAACGCTATTTTTCGAACACTTAATGCAAACGGCTTCTCTTTCTTACTCTTCGCTTTTACGGATGCTGCCTTTTTCTTTTTAGTGCTTGATTGAGCGACAATCAAATCACCGATATTAGTTGTACGATCTTCATTGATCACCACTCGCGCATAAGGTTGACTTAAACTTAGCGTATCGACTGCTAATTTGTTTTTTTGTAAATCAAAATCAAACTTATTGACCGCCAATGAACGCCATTTTACAAACGGTTTTCTTAACTTATTATCACGAATTGAAAGGTGGTTTACTTGAACGCCACCGCTAACCTCAAATTTACCTTTTGCATTTGCGTCTAACTTAGCTTGCGTACTCACTTCCCCTTTGGTTAGTGTCGCATTTACAGCGGTTGCTAAATAAGGTTGGAATTGCGCTAACTTCAGTGATTTCACATCAATATCAGCTAATACGGCTTGTTGTTTGGCATCAGCTTGGCCTTTAACGCTAATGTCACCTTTACTATTAACCGACGTGAAGAAATCAAAATCTATCGGTTTAGATAAATCACTTACAATCTGACTTGTCGTTAAGTTAATTGGGGAGATCTGCCATTGGTTGGCTTTTTTGGTAACGACTTTCTCTTCGACGTTTAACTGATAGTCTTTAATTTCTACACCATCAAGTGTCACTAACCATGAAGGTGCATCAATAGTTGATTTTGGCTCTTTTTCTACAGGTTCCGCTTTATTTTCTGCTTCTGTAATAAATTTAGGAGTGAATAATCTAACAAGATCTGCCCCTTTATCATCAACCTTTGCTGATACATTTAAACCATGAGAGGTAACAGAATCAATGTTAACGGTTTGCTTCTCTACATTCGTCGCAATACCATTGACTGAAAAATCAGGCAAAGAGACAATCGATTTGCCCTCAGCATTAAAATTCAAATCATTAACAGAGAACATGCCCTTATCAGTAGTAATGCTCATCGTATCACCACTCTCGGTGTCACCGATGGTTTGAGCCAAATGATAGTTTGATGAAAAATTTACATTACCCGAGGTTAACTTGGCAATAATGTCTTTTTCAATAAAGCCCCATAAACGTGGTAACTGAATGTGTTGAATCTTAATATCACCAACAACTTCTAGCGGTTTTAATTGCACTTGGCCTTTAAGCTCTACCTTGCCAGAATCTGCATCGGTAATTTGTAAATGGTAGTCATTCTTTTTCTCTGCATCTGTGAATAAGCTTTGGGTAGAAAACGCACCTAACGTGACATTAATGTCTGGATACGCTAATTCTGTTGCTGTCACACCATCAAAAAAGCGCACATTACCTTGAGCCAATGCAGTTTGTTTAATTAGAACAGGGAATAGCGGAGCATGTCGATCAGTAGTCTCATCAACGTTAGGTTCTGGAGCCTCACTTGTTACAGTATTACGAGCAACTGCATCTAAAATATCGCTAAAATTAAAAGCTAACGTGTCACTATTATTCAAACGTTCAATATTAATGTAAGGCTTATCTAATGAGATATATTCAACTGAAATTGCGGCATTGAAAATAGACTCCCAAAAGTTAACTTGAATACGAGCATCTTCAAAGCTAACAAAAGGCGCCGATTCTTCTAAAATAGCAAACTGATGAACGTCAAACTGAAGGGTAAATGGATTAATCGAAATATCCGTCAATGTCACTGGTCGCTCGATCAACTTAGACACTTGCTCTGGGATCTGCTGTTTAGCAATATAAGGAACGAGTAAACCAAGCAATGCTGCGTAAAAAAGGTAGCTACTTATCGCATAAGTACTCCAACGAATTCGACGCGGAAAAGCACGAAACTTGGCTATGGCTGTTTTGAATTTGTTCGACATTATGACTCTCTACTCCTACGTCTATATCGACAAGAATCGGATACTCATCTGGATAACCCTTAATACTAAAACTTATCCAGATAGGTATCTTTCCCTGATTTTCTAAAAGCCATCAATGGCATAAATACAAGAATGATTACTTTTGTCTATAGACACTCAGTAAAACATCAAAATTCTATCCCTAGTGTTTGTTTATGTCCACCACTCTCCTCTTATCCTTTCTTAAAATTAGACAAAAGTAACTTTGAAGCAGTATCACCTTAATTAATGGTGTGATATTTACTCTACATCGCTAAATAAATACTGTCATAGTCCTGCTATACATTTATTATCAATACATAAAGTAATTCATCAGTACATGGTTAGGTACCCTAAAAATGAAAATCATTCCTATAATAAGCGCGGTTATTGTCACCGCTTTTTCCACTTCGCTTTGGGCTAACGTGACTCCACTTAGTTCATCACAATGCCAAGCCATGATTGGTAAAAGTGTTATGTCCACTAAAGCCCCAGTGCAATGTGACCGTTTGCGTAATGTGACCTTTCAGCATTACACCTTTAATGGAAAAACTACGTCAGGTAAGTTGATTGTATTAGATGCAGTGGCGCCTCATGTTGAACGTATTTTTGATGAGCTTTATCAACAAGGTTTCCCTATTGCCCAAGCAAAACCCATCGAGTATTACGCTGGTAACGATATTAAATCAATGGATGCCAATAACACCTCAGCATTTAACTACCGACCGATTGCGGGGAAATCATCGGTTTCTTTGCATGCTTATGGCGTTGCTATTGATATCAATCCCCTGCAAAATCCGTTCGTTGAATTTACCTCTTGGGGAACCGCAACATTCAAACCGCTAAAAGGCCACGAATATTCAAACCGAATGTTACAACGCTTAGGTAAGGAAGATAGAAAGGGATTTGCAGAAGAGGTCATTAATCTTTTTGCTAAAAATGGATTCATCTATTGGGGTGGCTATTGGGATACACCAATAGATTTTCAGCACTTTCAAACCAACCGAGATATGGCGTATTTGATGACAGCAATGCCAACCAAAGAGGCATCGAAATTTTTTACGAACTACGTTAATTGGGTTCAATCTTGCCAAAACAACTATGGCTCAGAAAATATGAATAGCTTTAAAGATTATAGTTCATATTTACAAACAGAATTAAAAACAACGACCTCTTTAAATCGCCTATATAAAGTAAACCCTAACGCGGTTATGCAAGCGATAAACAAGAAAGCACAAGTATCACAATATCGCTGCTTTAAATCCTGAAAAGCATAAACCCGTTGAACTCTCATTCAACGGGTTTATTTTTACTCAAAGCTTATAGTTCTTATTTGTTTAAACGATTCGCCGTCCAAACATATAATAATTCAAGAGCTATCGTCGCGCCTGCTAATGCTGTGATATCACTTTGGTCATACGCAGGTGATACTTCTACCACATCCATACCAACCATGTTGATACCTTGCAAACCACGGATGATTTTTAAGATCTTATCTGAGTTCAAGCCACCACACACAGGGGTTCCTGTACCCGGAGCAAACGCAGGATCAAGACAATCAATATCAAACGTTAGGTAGACTGGTTTGTCGCCAACAATACCTTTTACTTGTTCGATAATTGCATCAACACTCATGTCATTCGCTTGCATCGCATTGATCACATTAAAGCCATGATCTTTTTGGTCATACTCAGTACGAATACCAATCTGAACAGAATGCTCTGGTGAAATTAACCCTTCGTTTGGTGCGTGATAGAACATGGTACCGTGATCGTAACGGCTGCCATGGCTATAAGTATCAGTGTGAGCATCAAAATGGATCAATGCCATTTCACCGTATTTTTTCGCGTAAGAACGAAGTAATGGAAGCGTGATAAAGTGATCGCCGCCTAAACCTAACAGCGTTTTACCACTATCTAGTATAGCATCAGCCGCAGCTTCTAGACGTACAGTGAAGTCTTCTGCATCACCGGTATCAAACACTAAATCGCCAGAATCAATGACTTTTGTATGATCAAATACATTAAAGTCCCATGGGAATTTTTTACCTTCCCACGCAAGATTTACTGACGCACGACGGATCGCATCAGGGCCTAAACGCGCACCAGGACGTCCAGAGGTAGCCATATCTAATGGTGCACCTAGAACAACGATATCTGCATCGTTATCAATTGGGTTTTGCACCAATGGACGACGCATAAATGTCATTGCATTTGAGTACAATGAATAATCTTTTTTGGTGAATAAATCGTTCATTAAAAATCTTCCAAATAGGTGTAACCCATCAAGCCCTGCTCTAACTCTTCAAGCACGCTTTGTTGTTCTTCTTTTGCTACTTTCGCTGTTACCATGTCTTTGTAGTTTTGACGGATCAAATCTACATCGATATGCACATAACGCATCATATCTTCAACGGTATCGCCTTCATTGATGTAATCAATATTCGCTTCACCATTTTCATCCACATTTACAACAACGCTGTGGGTATCACCAAATAGGTTATGCATATCACCCAAGATCTCTTGGTATGCACCCACTAAGAAGAAGCCCATCAAATAAGGCTCATCAGGGTTCCAAGCTGGTACTGGCAGTGTGGTTTCAATACCTTGGCCATCAACGTATTGGTCAATCGTACCGTCTGAGTCACACGTTATATCCAATACCACTGCGCGATGTTCATCCGCATTATCAAGACCACTTAATGGCATCACAGGGAATACCTGATCAATGCCCCATGCATCTGGTAATGATTGGAACAGAGAGAAGTTCACAAAGAATTTATCCGCTAAACGCTCACTTAACTCATCCAAGATTGGACGGTGGTAGCGGTTCTTTGTACTCATTTTTACGCTTAACTCATAGTTAATACGTAGTGATATTTGCTCTGCCCATGCACGATGCTGAAGGTTAATCATGCCTGTTGCAAACTGATTATGCGCTTCTGCTACGTCACATTGAGTATCGTTATAAATCTCAATTAATGCGCGATCATCGCCGCCATTTTCTAACTGTTCTAGGTTACGCCACATATTGTGTAATAACAAAGGATCATCACCACAAGGCGCTTCTATTGCTTCTGGCGTGTAGCTTTCTGTACCAATAACATTGGTAATTAACACGGCGTGATGCGCGGTTAACGAACGTCCAGATTCAGAAATAATCACTGGCATTGGTTGTGAGTAAAGCTGACAAATATCACCAATGGTCATCACGATATTACGTGCGTATTCCGCCAAACCGTAGTTCATAGAATTAGATGATTGACTACGAGTACCATCGTAATCCACCGCCAAACCACCACCCACATCTAGGTATTTAAGTTTTGCGCCAATATCACGTAATTCGCAATAGAATCGTGCCGCTTCACTTACACCATTTCGCACATCACGAATGTTCGCCATTTGTGATCCAAGGTGAAAATGCACAAGCTCTAAAATATCTAACTGATCTTCTGCTTTTAGACGATTAATTACCGTCAATACTTGAGAGGCAGACAGGCCAAATTTCGATTTTTCACCACCACTTGCTTGCCATTTACCTGCACCTTGAGAGGCCAGACGAATACGCAAACCAAGGCGAGGTTTAACACCTAATGCCTTTGCTTCAGATAGAACTAAATCTAATTCTGATAATTTTTCTAGAACGATAAAAACACTGTGGCCAAGTTTCTCACCAATCAGCGCTAAGCGAACGTATTCACGATCTTTATAACCATTACATACAATCACTGAACTCGCTTTTTGAGCTAATGCTAATACGGCCAATAGCTCAGGCTTACTGCCCGCTTCTAAGCCTAATTGCTTTTGCTCTAATTGCGCCTGACTTGCAAGAATTTCATCAACCACTTCTTTTTGTTGGTTTACTTTAATAGGGTAAACAAGAAGATAATGGTTTTCATATTGGTATTCTTCAATCGCTTGGTTAAATGCGTTACAAATATTATGTACACGCTGATGTACGATTTGAGGAAAACGAACCAAAGCAGGCAATCCAATATTTCGCTGCTCTAATTGATTCACAATATGACTTAATGGGACTTGATGATCTGATTCACTACGTGGTGAAACATACACTTCACCATTATCATCAATACCGTAAAAACCTTGGCTCCAATGCTTTACATTATACTCAGCACGGATGCGTTCCAAATTAACCGAATGTTCCAAATCTAGAGACCTCACACAATAGGGCCATCAACAGAAAATACCTCGTTGGAATATCGAGGCATAACCCAACAAACATCGCAATCTAGCGAAGTGTTGACGGCATTAACTAACATTATTAAAAGGTAGTCCAATAATGAATATTTATCGTGATAATCAAAAAAACTTGTCGATAAATGTGATCTTTATAATGTTGTTTTATCTGCATCTCTTAGCCCTAACAAGCCCCTAAAATATAAGCAAACTGTAACCGTTTATATCTATCTCTTGTTTCTCTCTCATTACTCAGTAAAATCACTCTTAACATTTGCTGTAATTAATATGTTCCTATGCCAAAACTGAATCTGCACCGTCGTGACTATGTATCAATCTTAGGAGGCGATATCTCCGCAGATAAATTAGAGCAATCGCTCAACCCTCATTTTGAAAGACCAACCAATAGAATCACCCCTAGCCCTTATCTTACAGAAAAGAACCTTACTCGCCGTTGGGATAAGCTAGCAAAGCCTGAGCTGCAATCAGAATTACTCGATCCGCACACTCAAGCCCAAAGCCATGTGTACGAGAAAAATATCGAGCATTTTATTGGCACGGTGAAATTACCCGTTGGTCTTGCTGGCCCATTACGTGTGAATGGATTATTTGCCAATGATGATTACTTAGTACCTCTTGCAACCACAGAAGCAGCTTTAGTGGCCTCTTATAATCGCGGGGCACAACTGCTAACAGCAAGTGGTGGCGCAAGTGCCATGCTATTAAACGAAGGGGTTACTCGTACTCCTGCTTTTGCATTTTTTGGTTTAGCTGAAGCTGGACAATTTGTGGCATGGGCCGTTACCCAATACGACACCTTTAAACAATTAGCAGAAGCGACAACTTCACACGGTAAACTCAGCGACATTAATATAAGTATTGAAGGCAATCATGTTTATCTGGTCTTTGAGTTTTTAACTGGTGATGCTTCTGGACAAAATATGGTCACCATCGCTACCAATGCCGTGTTTAGTTACATCATGGAGCACTCTCCAATTACTCCAGAAAATGCCTATTTAGATGGCAACTTATCAGGAGATAAAAAAGCAAGCAGCCAAACTTTGCGCAGTGTTCGTGGTAAAAAAGTCACCGCTGAGGCGCATATTCCTGCCGAATTAGTTAAAAAGTATCTCCACACGACACCTGAAAAAATGATGCAATTTACTCAGATGAGTACGGTTGGCGCAACACTAAGTGGCACCATAGGTATTAATGCTCATTACGCTAACGCCCTTGCTGCCCTTTATATTGCGTGTGGTCAAGATGCTGCGTGTGTGGCCGAATCTGCTATTGGCATGACACGAATTGAAGTGGATAAAAATGGCGATTTATACGCAAGTGTAACCTTACCAAACTTAATGCTGGGTACGGTTGGCGGTGGAACTGGATTACCAAGTCAAAAAGCCTGTTTAGAATTGATGGGACTGCACGGTGCAGGAAAATCACAAGCGTTAGCTGAAGTATGTGCTGCCTTATGTTTAGCAGGAGAGTTATCTATTGTAGGTGCATTTTGTGCGGGGCATTTTTCACGAGCACACCATAAGTTAGCGCGCTAGTTAATAGACAGGGATATCCCTTAGATCCCAAGAATATCCGTTAACTAACGCGACATTTAATTATTGCTCAACAAAGATAAGTTCATTTGTTTTAAAACCGAGTGATTGAGCCGTTGATACAAAGTGCTCAATCACTTCTTGGTCAACTTCTTTTGTTCGAGATAGTAGCCATAAATAATCAAGATCAGGGCCTGATACAAATGCATATTGATAATTTTCTTTATCTAATTCAAACACCACGTATGAGCCGTAGAAAGGACCAAAGAACGAGACTTTAAGATAACCTTGATCTTCTGCATCAATGAACTTAGCTTTCCCTTCTGCTTCATTCCATTCTTGATTTTCTTTTGAATAGCCTCGGTTAATGACCTTAACGCTTCCATCTTCATTAATACTGTACTCGGCGCTGACTTTACTCAACCCTTCTTCAAAAGAATGATTTAACCGTGCCACTTCATACCATTTGCCTAAATAGCGATTTAATTCAAAGCCTGATACGGGTTCAACGCCCTTTGGCATCCCTAAGCAGCCGCTTAATATCATTAATACTGTTCCTATGAAACCTATTTTAGTTATACGCTTTATCATCGTTAGCTCCCTTAACTTTATCTTTTTAATATTACGGCAGATTAGCGTAAAAAGATCACTTAGTTAATCAGTACATACATAAAAAGCGAGCTAACTTCACTTACTGAAATTAACTCACCTTTTTTAACATTGTATTGATCTATATTGTAGAACTACAAAGCTTGTAAATAAGATTTAGCTGCACTTAAACGAACCGTCGCTCCACCAATAATATCCATAAAGCCTAAGATTGAATGTGGCTTCTCAGCACTGATCCATGCCGAACCTGTCGCTCCAATCGGTAGCATATCCATCGTATCTTGATCTATTTCAAGAATAACCGTTCGACCAACTGGCGCAGATCCTCGTTGAATATGACTCGATACTGACTGCTCTTGAGGTAATAAACTGCCTTGAGCTTCACCTGTTGCTTTTACTACGCTATGCACTTTTGATCTAAAAATCTCACCTGGGTAAGCACTAACAAAAAACTCACTAAATTGCCCCGGCTTAATATTTTTATACGATTGATCTGGTATACGCATTTCAACAAACTTTTTACTCGTATCCCACAAGTGAAGTGAACCAATACGAGAGCCATCAGCAATAAAAATATGTGTCACCATGCCATCAAAGGGTGCGGTAATAGTTAAGCGGTCCAATTCAAAATTTAGATTGGTTAACTGCGCTTTTAAGCCTAAATCTTTTGCTTCTAAAACATGAATTTCAGCGATTAGCATTTCAACTAAGTCCTGTGATTCCTCGGTATCACGTACTGACACATGTTCTTTCATACCTAAGTTTCTCAGGTGATTACGCTCTGCTTGTTGTAAAGCGACCTTTTTTGCTTCAATACTTTTTTCTACTTCCAATTGAGCTGACTCAACCTCGATTATCGCAGAAGTAATTTTGTCATCTTTTAGTAGATAAAGTACATCGCCTTTTTTAACATGTTGGTTATGTTCAATGTAGATCTCATCAATATGTTGGCCAACTGATGGAGACAGAACAGCATGAGGAGCTTTAACTGTCGTAGAATTAGTTAAATCCGCAGGCGAATAGAATCGATGTCCAAAAAATAGTGCTAGCGCTAAAATTACACCAACAAAAGTTGTAATAAAGTAATTCCCTGCGGTTCGCTTTAATACATTAAATTTAAACAATAACCACACGATTAAAATGTACGGCAACATTATCTCTTTCATGATTGCGCCCCTTTAAACCACGTTTGAACTTTATCCCAATCGGTTACTATAGCTAGTACAGCCAGTACCCATAATGGCTTCCAAACTAAGCCTAAAATACACATCCAAAAAATCAATTTGGCCTGTGCTAATCCCTTTTCTTTCGCCAAATGCTTTGGAATGGAATGAATGTGCCAAACCTTCGCCGCTACCCATGAAATAATGCCAACCGTAACTAAAATGATAAACCACATAAATACAATGGAATCGAGAAGTGCATAAACACTAGGGAGGTTTTCAAACTCTAAACTTGTAGGATGTATCTGCATTGGAACACCTATTGTCGTTATTCTATTTATCCTTAGATTTAAAAGCCCTCTTATTCCTTAAAATGGCACATCTAAACTATTTGTTGATAAAATAATCAAATTTAATCGTTTTACCAATGGCATACACGTATTTCTGATATAACAGATTTGATATTTCTAATGAATGACGTTAGTTTATAGTTAATCGATAGCTATCAATAAGGGCATAAAATGGATTTAGCCAAATTTGATCTTAATCTACTTAAAACTCTCTTAGTGCTACTGCAAGAAAAAAACACCAATAAAGCAGCAGAGCGACTTAACACTAGCCAGCCTGCGGTAAGTCGCACTCTAGCCAAGATCCGAGAAGAATTTGATGATCCTCTATTTATCCGGCAGTCTCGCGGATTGAAACTCACACAAAAAGCTGAAGAATTGGCGATCAGTTTACCTAAGATCTTCGAAGCGCTTGAAGGAACTCTAAAGAACGACAGCTTCTCGCCCAAGCAGCTAACAGGGAAAATTAAGATCGCAATGAATGGATTTGTAATTGAAACTCATGGATATCAGATCTGCCAAGCAATTAAAAAAGATGCGCCTAATATCAGCATTGAACTGCATAGTTTTACTCAAACCACTGCGGATGATTTAATTAACGGCGAGCTCGATTTTGCTCTTAACTATTATCCTATTGATGTCTCCAAAGAGTTACGACAAGTACCGGTCGGTTTATTTACTTATGCTGGTATCTGTAATATTAATCATCCGATGGCAAATAAGACTATCGACCTTCAAGAAATCTTTAATTATCCCCTTGCCGGATTAATCGTTCCTGAATTTAACTTTAAAACCATGTTAGCGCCTCAATATTCAGATAGAGATATTACTAATCAACCTGAATTCCGTTCTCAGCAAGTCAATCCCATTTTGAAAGCGCTTGAAAACTCAAACATGCTGTTTATTGCTCCACAGAGCTTAATGGATGTACTTGATCCTAAAAAATACGCTCTTATTGAAGTGGAAGACAAACTAAAGCGCCATGAGATGAAAATCGCATTAATTTACAATACTAAGTACATGAACTCAGAAAAATTTAACTGGCTAGAAAAGTTAGTAGACACCATCTTACCGCCTAAGATGACCAAGCATTAGAAAGGACGGCATTTAAATTAGCCATAACAAATTTGTTATATTCAAGATAGACGTTATCAATTAGTCAAATCCGAGGTGATCGATAAAAATAGCACTCAGTTAACGAGTTTGAGCCAACGGGATATTCACTCGTAGCTCTGTATGAAAATACTATTTTTTACGAGGTCACTATGAAGAAAACACTTATCGCATTGAGCTTATTTACCGCTTTTAATGTCTCAGCATTTACATCAACCACTGCAACAAATAATGATGTAACTTCTGCTATAAAACCATCCGTTTTCCCGGCTATTGATTCATCAAACTGGAAAGTAAACCCTGAAGATTATGGAATGACAGTAGAAGAGTATTTTCTTGCTGAAAGTCATGCCTTTATGAATGAGTTTGCAATCAACCGTGAATTAGGCGTAAACAATTTCTTTCATTTCACTAAGCTAGCCAAAGCAGAAGATAAGTGGGTTGTATCACCATCATTAGATCACCTTTACTCCATCGCAATTGTTGATGCATCAAAAGGTTTTAGTATTACGGTACCAGAAAATATCGACAGACGGTTTGTATCGCTACACATTCAAGATGAAAACCATACCTTTGTTGATTATGAAGTGGGTGCGGGTACTTTTACTTATGATGCTAAAGATGTCGATACTAAATACGTCGTTGTTGGTATTCGTATGGCTTCAGATGGAACAGAACAAAACCTTGATTACATCGCCAATACTTTACAGCCACAATATCAAATCAATGCAGGTTCAGCCGATTCTAATATCCCTAGCGTAGATCTAGCTAAAATGATGAAAGTACGTACCGCATTAATTACAGAGTATGACAAACTGCCAAATACGTATGAAACGGTTACTTACGATATCAATGATGTTTCTAATTGGGAAAAAACCACCTATAGCATTGCAGGAGCGTGGGGATTATCACCAGAAGATACCGCAATGTATCCTGCTTATGCATTAAAAGGAGTGGAAGGTGGTTCTTGTTACCAAGCCAACTACCCTGCGCCACCAACCAGATTAGAAGATGGAGGATATTTTTCTATTACTGTTTATGGTGAAGACAAATACTTAATGTCTGATGAGTACAATATCGTTTCATCAAACCACGCCTCGACTAAATACAACTCGGATGGATCGTTTGACGTTATCTTTGGTTCTATGGAATGTAAAACCGTAGCAGATATAACAGGAAGCAATTTTGCTTATACGCCAGATGATAACTGGGGTTTCTTAATGCGCGTATACTTACCAAAAGTTGATGAAATGAAACAATATAAAATGCCTGAAATAACACCGATAAAATAGTTCGGTATTCCTTATTAAGGGTAAATAACTAAGTAAGACATAGTAAATTAATCGGCCTTAATTGTTGTTGAGGTCGATTTTATATATCCATAACGTAATTAATATCGCAAGTGACAGCTTCACACTTTTCTATTACTTTTAGATATATTCATTATTCCTAATCGTAATCCATTTTTCTTTATCATGAAGTGAAAACTCGCGTTTTAAGCGTAAGTATTTTTATACTCTAAACTCCATAATAAGAGCACTTTATGAAACCTATTTTTAATTACTCTTTAACTGCTTCTGCTATCCTTCTTAGCTTTAATGCCTTTTCTAGCGGACTCTTTCTTCAAGAAGCCATTGTTGCAAACGCCGGTACCACTGGAGCTGGTGACGGTGTGTACACTAAATCTGCTGCTGCCATGTGGACAAACCCTGCAACAATGTCGTCAATGGGTAAAAGAAAAACCACCATTAATGCACTCGTGTTTGATCTGGAAATGAAATTCGATGATAAAAATGGCTCAGAAAACGGTAAAGCACATTCAGTTTTACCTTCTGCAGGTGCATTCCATGTAGAACAGATAACAGACAAACTTCATTTTGGATTAGCCCTTGGCGCTGTTGGCGGCTCAAGTCTAGACTATGGCAGTGAATGGGCCGGAAGCCATTTATTAGAAGATATCACTCTTACGGCTATGCAACTAAACCCTGCCCTTAGTTATAAAGTGAATGACAAATTATCACTTGGAGCTGGGTTGCAGTTAAGCTGGGCTTCTTTTGAACAATCAATGGGATCTATCACCGCAGAACAAGATTCTGATTGGGCGTATGGTTATAACCTTGGAGCTATGTATCAAGCATCAGAAAAGCTCTCTCTTGGTCTAAGTTATCGCTCAAAGCTAGAGCACGAATTTAATAATGATTTGGCCAGAAATCAGACATTATCTAGCGGAATGATCATGCCTGAGATTGTCGATATGAGCTCAAGCTACGCATTAAGTAAGGACCTAAACCTACTTGCAAGCATACAATTCCATCGTTGGAGTCACTGGGATTCTACCGCTTTGAATTTAAATTACGGTAATGGAATAGAGATCCAGCGAGATTGGGATGATGTATGGAAGTTTGCTATAGGTACTGATTATCGCTTAAATGCAGATTGGCGCTTAAAAGCGGGCTTCTCATATGAAACATCACCACAAGATGACCCTTCGATGCAATGGGTTGATTTACCCGTTGGTGAACAATACCGCTATTCAGTTGGTGCATCTACCTCATGGGATGACATCACGATAGACATGTTTTACGAATACGCAGATCTTGGCTCTGTTGATATGAACCGCCCTAATGTCAACGTAAATGGGACTTTCGACGGACGTATTCATTTTGTCGGAGTGAATTTTACATTCTAATCAATCATAAGCATCTAACCTCATTTAAGCAGCATACCCTCTATGCTGCTTGTTATCCTCATCACTAATCCATAACAAATAAGTTATGTCTCTAATGAAAACAGCTATAGTTCATGTAAGGAATAAAAATAAAGAGAGCATAATGACCACTAAAAAATTAGCACAATTAGATCTCAATTTACTTAAAGTTCTAAAAGTATTGATCGAAGAAAAAAACGTCACAAAAGCAGCGGACCGATTACATCTAGCTCAACCTTCTGTCAGCCGGCAATTAAGGAAATTACGCGATAATTTAGATGATGCTCTGTTTATTTCCTCTCCCAAAGGACTCATTCTTACGCCGCGATGTGAACAAATTGCGCAAGTATTACCTGATTTACTCGATGCAATTTATCAAACGCTATCACCCGAGCAAGAATTTGATCCCGCAAAAAAAGAAGGCCATATATCACTCGCTATTAATCCAATTCTAGGTCAAACATTACCGGCAGAAATTTATTTATTACTGGCTAAACACTCACCTAAAGTCACTTTTTCTTGTCACTTATGGAATAAATACACCTTAGAGAATATTGAAACAGATCAAATCTATATGGGGATTCACTACGATATAGACGTGCCAAATAAATTGGTCGTTGCTTCATGTTTACTAAAAGATCGTTTTAAAGCTTATGTTAGTGATAAACACCCTCTAAACAAGCAATCCAAGATCACGATTAATGACTTATCACACTACCCAATCACAACAGCCATTTTACCCAACTGGAATGATAGGAAAGGATTACTCGAAAGATTATTTGAACTTGAAGGACTAACATTTACAAAAGGGTTTAGCTCAGAAGTCATTTCAAATATCTCAAAAGTCGTTTCAGAAACAGATTCTATCTTCCCTGTTTCTGAATTATATATAGAACCTCATCAAAACTTGACCCCTATATACCATGATCGACTACCAAAAATAGAGCCAAGAAACATTCTTTTATATAGTAATTATAAATACCGTAATGACCCTTACTTTCAATGGCTACAAGAGCAAATTACGACATTAATCCAACAGATCATTAATCATGAGTAACGCAAAATACAGGCACCATCTCGTCCGTTATGCTTTACCGTATACAAATTTTCGTCAGCCTTTTTGATAAATGCTTTTTTATCCGTAATTTTATTAGAGGCGACGGCACCACCAATACTGACAGTGACATGCTCCATAAATGGGTGCTGTAGATTTAATCTTCGAATATATTGATTAATATGATTGGCAAGCCCCAGGGCACCAGCAATGTCTGTATTAGGCAATAAAACAATAAACTCTTCGCCACCATAACGAGCAACTACATCGTCTTTTCGTGTTACACATTGATTAAGAGCTGTTGCGATTTGACGAATACATTGATCTCCACGGTCATGACCAAAACTATCATTAACCGCTTTAAAATGGTCTATATCAACCAATAGCACCGCTAATGAACGGCAACTTCTATTCATACCAAGAAGCTCATCATTGTAGGCTTTTTCAAAAAAACGACGGTTATATAGTGCCGTTAACTCATCCACATTCGATTTACGTTCTAAAATCATATTATGAGATTCAATCAACATTCTTTGTAGTGTAATTTGACTCAATTGCCGAGCTTGCCTTCTCTTATATACAAATTGATTTCTCTCTTTCTTATAATGGTCTAACCCTAGGTAAAGTAACCAAATAAATAACATAACCAAGAAAAAATAAAACTGAATGCCTAAGGTTTCTGTATCATGAAACTCTACAATGGTTAAAAAGCCAAAGAGAACATAGCTACCAAAAAGAAAGATCAACGATATCGTTTTAAGAATAAATATTTTCGCCATTAATGTAATAGCGATGATACTAATAGGAGAAAAGGTTAATGCGTCGGTTAATATGACGGTATGTATAGCTGCAAGACTGGCATTCAACGAGAAAATACCACCTATATTCAAAGGATTACTTGGTAAAGAAAACCTAAAAACCAAACCAACGCATAGACATATAATTGGTATCCCCATTAATAACGTATTATATAATACAAACAATTCATGTTCAGAATCGATAATTGCACTACGTGAGATCCACAAATCTAAGGTTAATCCTAAAAATACAGAAATAAATAAAATCACTAATGAAATAGTAAAAATACGTTGATGGTTATGCACATTAACATAATCCGAAAATTGTTTAGTATAATGGCTCTGCATATTCAAATTGCTACTTAAACTCATAGGTATAAGACAAGCCTACTTTTTCATTGTGACCAAAATCATCTTCACTAATTACCCCGTAGAAATTAAAAGATTGGTGTTCATTTATCTTATAGCTAAGGCCACCGCCTCCCCAATAACTGCTGTAATCATCAGAACCTAAAGCCCCTCCACCAAAAGCGAGAATACTCCATGTATCTGTAAGTGGTTTTAATGCAAACGCCCCTAAATAGCCACTATGATTTGAGTTAGACATCAAGACATAATCACCAGATTGCATTTCATTATGTTGCTCAACAGCAAATTCACCATCGTTATAAGCATAACCAGCCATTGGGAAAATTTGCCAGCCCATAGGCTCTACCCCAAAATAGGATAATGGTATAAAGGTTCCAATACTGTAGTTATTTTTATAGGCACTATGGTCATACTCTGTACGGCTAAAATTGACATTAATAATACCTATTGGTAATAGCCATGAACTACCAAGACGCCAATCATCCCCATCAGCAGTGGTTCTCATATTTAGCATTCGCACCGGATCTAACCCGATGGAACCAGAAATAGTTAAATCATCGTTATACCCAAAACCCAATTTTGTCACTATTTTTGTTGGATCATCTTGATGCTTTTCTTCAGTAGAAGCAAAAGAAGGATTAACAAGAAAAAGGCTTAAAATAGGAAATACACCTTGGTACATTGATGTAGATTTTAGATTCATGAATTACTCAATATTTATTTTTAAAAGGCAAAAAATCCAACGAATTAATTAATCCATTGGATGATATAAGATCGAATTTTTAAATGATGAATATTTTAAAATTGATAGTTAAATTCAATTCTATGGTCACCATCGGAATAATGAGTATCTTCTGTCCAGTTTGCAAAATAACGAACATTTGAACGCTTAGTTATTTGGTAACTAATCGCTGCTTCATGAGTTAGAATGGCATCATTATCAATGCCATAAGCATTATCTTTATATTCTTCAGAACCAGAAATCGTACCTAAATACATTGGATTATAGTTAATCCAGATCTTATCGGTAATTTCAATTTTACTGTAGAGGCCAGCAACATAAAAAGACCCATGCAAGTCATAACGGTCTTGTGCTTGAGCTGCCCCTTTATCCTGAGGATCGTATGCTTCACCAGCTGCCAAACCTAATCCTGCTAAAGGATATAAACTAACAGGTCCCATTTTTGGAAGTGCCTGTATGAAACTATAAGAAGCTGAGCCTTGGTTGCTATCAAAGTTCCAATCGACATCAACCTGAGCACCACGGCCATTGGTTAAATCGACACTAAAATTACGAAAACGAAGAGAATCTATACTGTCATCGTTGTCTGAACGAGCGTCCCCATTCCATCCAACGGCTTCACCACCGATGCCTTTAATTTCAATAATATTCATCCCCATCGTTGTATCACTACCTGTATCGTAGGTCTGTCCAACTTTTAGGTTCAACCCTTTATCCGTATAACCTGCACCAGCTTGGGTGTATACAGCTAATGGATCTGACATATCTTGTATATCGTCATTTGACTCTTGAGCCGAAACACTCGTAGAACATAATAATAGACTTGTAATTATCAACCCTGCTTTTGATACTTTATCTCTATTTTTTAATACAGCCATTTGAACTTCTCCACGTAATTTGAAGTAAGTTCCATTTACTCCCTTATCCACAATATATTTCAATGGGACAAAAGATACGTGATGACAATTCAAGAGCCAATGACCCATCCGTTATATCCATTATAACCAAATAGGTATATTAGATTTTCATACTGAAACACCGTACAATCAGCGGCAAAATATAAACAACATAGGTAGATTAGTTTGCATACATTAGCGCAGTTACAATCCGGTGAATTACAAGGTATTACTCGATTACAATTAAGTGAAGGGTTAACAGAGTTTCCACTTGAGATCTTATCTCTTGCTGATTCATTAGAAATCTTAGATTTATCGAATAATCAACTAACTACGCTACCGATTGAGATCGCTCAATTACCTAACTTGAAGATTTTCTTTGCATCAAACAATCCATTTACTGTGTTCCCTGATGTTCTGGTGCAGTGTCAAAATCTTGAGATGATTGGATTCAAATCGTGTCAAATTCAGCATATTCCTGAAGATGCCTTTCCGCCAAAATTACGTTGGTTGATCTTAACCGATAACCAAGTAGAAGTATTACCAAACTCATTGGGTGACTGCCACTTAATGCAAAAACTGGCATTAGCAGGCAACAAACTGACTGAACTGCCAAACAACTTGTCTCAACTTCATAACTTGGAATTACTGCGTATTTCAGCAAACCAATTGATTGAGTGCCCAGAGCAACTGCTTAATTTACCAAAACTGGCGTGGTTTGCGTTTGCCGGTAATCCATTCTGCAAATCTGATGTGAAAGTGAAATCCGTTCTTAGTATCGCCTCATCAGACTACACATTAGAAAATGTATTAGGCCAAGGCGCATCAGGTGTCATTTCTAAAGCCCGTTGGAATAAAGAACAAATGGATTTTCCACAAGAAATTGCAGTTAAAGTATTTAAAGGCGAAGTCACCAGTGATGGTTACCCTGAAGATGAGTTACAAGCGTGTTTAAAAGTCGGCAATCATCCAAGTTTGGTGCAATCATTAGCACAGGTGAATGAAGACAATCATCTGGCGTTGATCATGAACTTGATCCCTTCACATTATAAAAACTTAGGTTTACCACCAAGTTTAGAAAGCTGCACGCGTGATACTTTCCCTGCAGGGTTTACCTTATCGTTAGAGCACATCAATAAAATGACCGCTGAAATGCGTAATGTGTTTGAACACCTGCATGATAACCAAGTGTGTCATGGTGATTTGTATGCGCATAACACCTTATTTGATGCAGATGCGAACATTATCTTTGGCGACTTTGGTGCCGCGAGTATGTACCACATGCTAAGTGAGAGTCAGCAACAGAAAGTTAGAGCCATTGAAGAGCGTGCATTGAATCACTTTGTCGATGATTTAATGAATATTTGCACTAAATAAATATGACAACCGCCTTTACTAAGGCGGTTTGTCAATCGCATTATTTATACTCTTAATTAATTAACCAATAATTTTCTTTTTGATTATTATGCGACAAAGTATAGATAAGAGGCTCCCTATCTTTTTCCATGATCCATATGATGGTAATTAACTCTTCACAATGATTCGCAACACGAAGGTCAAATTTACCAACACCTTGCTCTAAGCGACCTTTAAGTAAACACATATCAAAATCTACTTTAGATAAATCACCTTGTGCTTGACTATTATCACAAATAGAAATAAATGCACGCTTAGTGGAACGCTCTGAAATATCAACATCAATATCAACGCTATATACCGAACTAAGGCTATTCTCAGCACTAATTTTTAAATCTAAAACCGATAATTGAGGGCTCACAGATGACCCTGTACCTGAATCATTTGAGCCACCAGAACTATCACTATTACAAGCAGTGAGTAGACTAAAACTAGCAGCAAAAAGTAATAAATACATTTTATTCACGATACTATTCATAAAATATTTCCTTAATCTATATAAGTTTTTCCAGCGCTAGGCGTGGTATACCAATCTGCAGCTGTTTGTCCTGTTGCATCCTGAGAAAAACCTGCAAATTGAGGATACGCTTCAAGAATGCTGACTGACTCATTTGGATGCTCCCAATTAAGCGGAATTTCAATTGCCCATGGAAGCCCGTTATCTGTCTGGAAGTAAGTGCTGTTCGCGGTATTGGTTGCATCATCACTTCGACCAATATAGCGATAATCAAACTTAGAGGTCGGTTTTTTGTTTTTCAGGTGTACTTCTAAATTACGTCCAGGATGGCCACCACTCACTTGTAAGCCATTCTCCCCGTAGTAATAACCTGGAGTCGCAAAAATGAATGGGTCGTAAGGTAAAGCAGGCATTTGTCCTTGAGAAATAGGTGATTCAAACGGGACGGTAAGTGACCAACTAGGACGATATTGAGTCCCACAACCGGGTTCAGTTCGGAACATATTACAACCGTCAGCCTCACCGGACTCGGTAAGAGACCAAAGATCTTCATGAATAATCAAAACGGCATCTAAAGTGCCACTCTCTAACACTGTTGTATTTTGTAATTCTCCATCAATGAATAATTTAACTGAATCAGCCTTTATTTTATCTGGGCTGATATTAGGCAAACGAATAGCAAAACCAGAGTGATAAGTACCGCCAAGAGCTGCAACTTGCCCTTCAATTTTAAGTTGAATCACTTGGTTATTATGACTAAATTCAGTGTACTTGACGTTCATAAGGACGTCATTCATATCGTAGTCACCGACTTTAGGAAATTGATCTTCATAAGCGAAAGTGGTGTAGTCAGATCCTACAGGGTAAAGCTCAACGGATACACCTTGGTCTGTAACAGTAACTTGATAATCTTCAACTTCACCTGCACTTACCCCACCATTTGGACCAACATCATAAGTATGGCTTAAACGAAAACGAGCCCAAGTATCTCCTGCTAGAGCCCAGCTTGGTACTTCAAAATAGAGTTGATTCTGGCCATCATCTACCCATTCACTGTTAAGGATCATTTCATCATCATTAAACACCCCGTCTTGGTCCCAATCAATCCAAGCACTAAGTACCCCTTCTCCCTCTGCACCTTCAACATCGGCATAAATGAAGCTTGTTTCCTTAATTTCAAGTGGTACAGGAAATGAAATACCATCATCATCATTACTTGAATCTGATGTGTCATCTGAAAGCGGGTACACATAAGCTTCACTTTCTCCATCAACGATAGGACCCAATTTTAAATCAGAAATACCATGACGAGCACCAAATGAATCATATAAAGTACCGTAAGTATCGGGAGCATCCCCGTAATCGCTATTATCATTTTGTCCCACCGCAGCAAATGCACAGCGAGCACCATCATTTGAATTACTCGATGGTCCATAAGCAAAAAAGGCTGAAGTTGAATTTACATCATCAATATTAATAAGATAGATATACCCATTCCCATTATTACTGAGATAAAGATTACCATCGACATCAAAATATTGAGCACCAAAAGCTAAACTATGACCAACATTATCACTGCTGATAACTTTGTTTAATTGGGTACTTAACCCTGTATTTGGATCAATTCTATAAAGATATCCAGAATTATCAACACTGTAGATAAGTCCATCATCTGGATGAAAAGCCATATCAAGTATACGAATATTGCCAATAGTGCCAGAGTTGGCAACTTTAGTCATAATCAAGTCATCCAAGCCAATTCTAAAAAGTCCTTGATTAACTCTGTAGCCATACCAAGCATTTTCAATGGTCGATACATCACCAACATAAATTGAAGTAGGCCCAACATTTAGGTTAGAGACCGATAATGGCGTTGATACGAAATCGGAACCAATTTTAGTTAAGGTTTTCGCTCCATAATCCCACCCATAAATATAATCATCATGAACGCTATATCCAATAGCATTAATTTTTCCGCTTCCAACTTCCCAAGATAAAGTGCTATAGCTACCTACATCCAAATTAATGCCATAAGCTACCGGAGTTCCAGAAGGGTTTTGTATCATAAATGCTTGTCCTGGACAGGAAGCAAATGGAATTGCAGCTTCCACTTGTCCACTGACTCCAACAGTAAGACTTAATGTAGCGATACAAGAAAGTAATCTGCTTTTTTTCATAATATTCCCTCATTTATACCTAGCGTATAATGAAGAAAAGCACAACCCATACCAAACTTTTAAAACATTGATATTAATGGTATTTTAATGTAATTGAGATAAATAGAATCAAAATAAGAATTCTGTATTATCTTTTTGAGACGCAAACTGATAACAGTATATTGATGATTTGCAGAAAGGAAGTCCGTTAAATCAACCTAAATTAAGCGAAAGCGCATTTTAAATTGAATTAAATAATTTGCGCTTCTCGTTAATTGAGTATAGTTTCTTTAAATACCTTATAAGCAATTGATATTACTTTAAGCTATGACGATCCCCTGATTAGGCTATAAGTAAACAATCAATGTCAGGAGATTTAAAGATGAAACAGCTATTCTTAGGATTCTTATGTGTCGCACTATTACAAGGTTGTGGCTCAGACAAAGGAGATGAAGCATTAGGAACCTTAGAGCGAGACCGGGTCACTTTCTCCGCGACTTCAAATGAAATTATCCGAGCTTTACCTATCAAAGAAGGCAGTGAAGTCAAAGTCGGTGACGTATTAGTCCAATTGGACACAAAAAATCAAAACGCCATCCTTGCCCATGCCATTGCAAACGCCGCGAAAGCCCAAGCCTATTTATTACGCTTAACCAATGGTGAGCGCCCTGAAGATATTGCATCAGCCAAAGCCAAAGTAGACCAAGCAAAAGCACAGCTTATTGATGCTGAAAAAAATTACCGTCGAATGGTTGAGCTAGTAAAGAAAAAACTCACTAGCCAATCCAATAAAGATACTGCCCTCGCCTCCCGAGACTCTGCGCGCGCTACATTAAACTCAGCTAATGAAGAATTCTCAAAATTAACCGCAGGAGCAAGACCTGAAGATATAGACCAAGCAAAAGCAGAACTTGATGCGATGGATGCTGAAGTTGTATTGCAGCAACAGAAACTGGATGAATTAACCATCGTCGCCACTCGTAACGGCATTTTAGATAATCTTCCGTATAACCTTGGCGAGCGTGTTCCTGTAAATGGTTTTGTTGCTGTTATTCAAGCCAATCGTATCCCTTACGCTCGTGTTTACGTTCCTGCCTCTTATCGTGTTGGATTCATCCCAGGGAAAACATTTTCAGTGACTGTGGATGGTGTTAGCTCTCCATTTAAAGGAACCGTTCGTTGGGTTTCCTCTGAACCGTCATTTACGCCATATTACGCCTTAACAGAAGAAGACCGATCTCATTTAATGTACTTAGCAGAAGTAGATTTACCTGAATCTGCGGCCTCTTTACCTTCTGGCGTACCTGCCCAAGTCCTCTTAGAAAAGGACAATGAAAATGACTGAGTTTGCTATTCAAGCCACTGATGTTATGAAAAAATTTGGGGATTTTACCGCTATTGATGGCATTAACTTATCCGTACCCAAAGGCTGTATTTATGGCTTTTTAGGCCCTAATGGTTGTGGTAAATCTACTACCATTCGTACCTTAACCGGCCTATTAAGCCCTACCTCTGGTCAGGTGAATGTCCTTGGTTTAAGTATCCCTAAAGAATCAGAAGCTCTGCGTTTAAAAATTGGCTATATGACGCAAAAATTCTCTTTGTATGATGATTTAAGTGTAGAAGAAAACCTCGAATTCATTGGCCAAATTTTTGGTATGGAAAAACAAACGTTACTCCAACGCATAACGGAGCAACTCTCTACCTATGGGCTTGATCAATTACGAAAACAACGAGTATCAGGCATGAGTGGAGGTCAAAAACAGCGCCTTTCACTAGCTGCTGCAACCATGCATAAGCCTGAACTATTGTTTCTAGATGAACCAACCTCTGCGGTTGACCCTGAGAATCGTCGAGATTTCTGGGAGCAACTATTTGATTTATCAGATAAAGGAACCACCATCCTTATTACAACCCATTACATGGATGAAGCTGAACGCTGTCATCGATTGGCAATAATGGAATCAGGTATTATCCGTGCCGATGGAGAGCCAGAGACATTAATGGCTAACATGGGGGTTAATATCGTTGAAGTGAAAACAAATAATTTACGCGCATTAAAAAACACATTAATTCAACGTAATGAAATCAGATCTGCAGCCCAAATAGGTATTCGATTACGAGTACTTATTCATCAAGATATTAATGACCCCATTTCATGGTTAAGATCTGAATTCCCTGAATTAAAAGATTCCGAAATGAATATCGCGCGTCCAAGTTTAGAAGATGTCTTTGTTACCGTAACAGGGAAGGGTCGTCAATGAAGTCACTCAATCGAATGAAAGCCATCATGGTCAAAGAAATTCGTCAATTATCACGAGATAAGTTGACCTTTGGTATGGTTATTATGATCCCTTTAATACAATTGTTATTATTTGGATACGCTATTAATACTGATATTAGAGATATACCTATTGCGGTTGTTGACCAAAGTGAGAGTACTTTTGGTCGACTCATTACTGAATCAGTGAAAGTCACGCAAGTCGTCAGTGTTAAACAACATTATCCAACAGTAAAAGAAGCCGAAAAAGCAATTCAGCAAGGCGTTGTGCGTGCTGCACTGATATTACCCAAAGACATTACACAACGCATGGTACAAGGCAGAGAGCTAGGCCAATGGATTGTAGATGGTTCAGACACCATGATAAGTGCAGCCATTCTTGGATTGCAAAGCATGCCATTAAGCGATTTGGATTTTGATATTCGCAATAGTGCCCACGCTAAGACATTTGAGGTGACGCTATTTTATAACCCTAGCCGACAATCCGCAGTCAATATTGTACCGGGACTATTAGGCGTTATATTAACCATGACAATGATACTCTTCACCAGCTCAGCCATTGTACGAGAACGTGAAAGAGGAAACTTAGAATTACTTATTACTACCCCTATTCACTCTTTTGAACTAATGGTTGCTAAAATCATACCTTATATCTTTGTCGGTTTGATTCAAGTATTTATTATTCTTGGGTTAGGATATTTCATTTTTGACGTTCCGATTAATGGCTCATTAAGTCAAATTTTGCTTGGTACATTGTTATTTATTTCAGCAAGTCTTACGCTTGGATTAGTTATTTCAACCATTGCTAAAACACAGCTTCAAGCGATGCAGATGACGATATTTATTCTATTGCCATCGATTTTATTATCAGGTTTTATGTTTCCCTATGAAGGAATGCCTGTCGTTGCTCAATGGATAGCTGAGATTTTACCCGCGACTCACTTTATGAGATTAATTCGCGGTATTGTTTTACGTGGCGCTGATTTAATTGATTTATGGCGAGATACTGTCTGGATGATCATTTTTACCATCATTGGTTTATTTATTGCCTCAAAACGATTTAAAAAATCATTAGATTAAGTAAACAAACTCATGCTGAGAGGTTATTTGATGCGACATGAAACACGCCTCCTTGCTATTACCCATTGAAAAGCCACTTTCAAAGATGGCTACCCAAAGCTTAGTTTAATGAGAGACATCGATAAGTGTAATGCTGCCGTCATCATTCACTTCGGTGATCTTCCCTTTTGGCTCTTCCATCAACAGTGATGTTGCAAAGCCAAGTACTGCCGTTGCTGCTATCACCAAGAAAAAGGTTTGGTACTCAACAAAGGAAAGTATGGTTAGATAAACTACAGCACCTACATTGCCATACGCCCCAGTCATCCCCGCTATTTGCCCTGTCATACGACGTTTAATTAATGGAACGGTAGCAAATACGGCGCCTTCACCTGCTTGAACAAAGAAAGAACACGCCATAGCTGCCACCACAGCAAGCCATAGTGGCCACTCACTATCGACTTGACCCATGATAAAATAGCCTACTGCCAACCCTGCGGTTAAGATCATTAATGTCAGTTTTCGACCAAATCGATCCGATATCCATCCACCTCCGGGACGTGACATTAAGTTCATAAACGCATACGCCGAGGCCACCATTCCTGCCATAATAGGCGTCAATTCAAACGTATCTAAAAAAAACAATGGCAACATAGATACAACTGCTAACTCTGATCCAAAGGTCGCAAAATACAAAACGTTTAATACCGCTACTTGCTTAAATTTATATTGGTGATGTGGCGCAACATTATTGGTAAATATGGCTTTATTAACCTTCCAAACTTGTGATACTTCATAAAAATAAATCACAATTAACGCCATATAAATTGCATTAACCATCACGCTTGAAAGCATATCGATACCCGATGGTAACAATTTCCAAGCCAACAATGCTAATGCGGCATACATTGGTATTTTCATAATCAAAAGCAGATAGAAGTCACTGATAGAGGTCACTTCCATTGCCGTTAAATGGGTAGGTTTAAAATACGTCGCGCCTTTTGGTGTATCAGTAACATTCGAATAAAATACAAAAGCAAACAGTAAACTCATGACTCCGGTGATCGCGACTGCATAACGCCAACCCTCATCACCACCAAACCATAGGGCAACCGTTGGCAATGTAAATGCAGCGGCGGCAGAGCCAAAGTTACCCCAGCCCCCATAAATCCCTTCAGCAGTACCTAGCTCATGATGAGGAAACCATTCTGAAACTAAACGAATACCGACGACAAAGCCTGCTCCTATGAACCCAAGTAAAAAACGAGCAATAGCTGCTTGCATAAACGAATCAGAAAAAGCGAACATAAAACAAGGAAGAGAGCAGACCGCAAGCAAGACAGAATAGACAATTCTTGGTCCATATTTATCCGTTAGCATTCCGACAATAACGCGTGCAGGGATCGTCAAAGCGACGTTAAGAATTAATAAAGTTTTTATCTGCTCAGAGCTTAATCCAAGCGTTTCTTTAACGACATTAAGTAAAGGAGCAAAGTTAAACCACACCATGAATGTAATAAAAAAAGCCATCCAGCTTAAATGCAGTACTTTCATCTTTCCTGAAAATGAAAACAGTGAAAATTTATCTGTCATCATTGAGTCCTTTAATGAGTTAGACATATTTGTACATAGTGATCCATCACACGCACAGAGTAAGTCGTTAACGATATATCCGGTGATGCTTATAAAGCGATGAAGATAGGTAAGGTTCACCTTCTAATGACCCCATACTCCTAGTGAGATCACATCGCTTGACCAATTTGATAACGCTCACTTAGCTTACAGTAAAGGCACATCAACTCGAAACGACCATATAGCGACGATTTACAATGTAAACAATGAAATTCAAGCACGAGTTAAAATCACCAACGACATTGCTGAATCCTCCCTGTTTATGCCAATTCATTGGAACAATTCAACACAGTTATCGAGTATTTAAACCAGTTAGGATGATCAGTTATTTACTACGATTGATATTACTCTATAACTAAATCGAAGAATAAAAAATGGCTCTATAATCAAATTTAAACTTAGCATACGACTTAATTCGCTTAAGCATAATCTGATGTAAAGCCATTAATCACTTATTTTTGGAAAGGATACACAGAACCAAGCTGCATGATTTGTGTTAACTCATCCAGCGCTGCTCGTGATTCTAATAACAATTGAGGATCCGCAAGATCTTTGTCTTCAATACGATCTCGATAATGCTTATCAGCCCACAGATTTAACGTTGTAAATAGCTGTTCGTTCATCAAGGTATGTTGATTGACGGCTTTTTTCTCTGCTTCATTTAATACAACCCGTAGACGTAAACACGCTGGCCCACCACCATTTTTCATACTCTGTTTTAAATCAAAGGTATGCAACTCATCAATACCGCGTTTTTGCTCTACTAGCTCATTTAGATATGCCCATACTCTTGGATTCTCACGACAATGTTGTGGAAGAATGATCAAGGTAGTCCCATCCGACTTGGTGATTAGCTGACTGTTAAACAGGTAAGTTTCGACTGCATCTTGCACCGACACTTTATCTGTTGGAACCTCAATAACATTAAAGCCAGAACCATAAGAAGCACTTAGATCTAACTTCACTTGTTCTTGATTCAAAAATGCTTGTTGATGACAAAATAAGGTATTCTTATTACCCACAGCAATAACATCATTATGAAAGACACCTTGGTCAATAACATCAGGGTTCTGTTGTGCAAATACCGTAAATTGATCGCGTAAACCATGCGTTCGTGCAATCGCTTCACTGGCTTCTAATGTCTGGCGTGCAGGGTATTTTTTCGGAGCAAGGTAGCTCTCATCAAATGCACTTTTACCAAAGACAAAGAACTCAACGCCTTGTTCGCCATATTCATTACAAAAACGAGTGTGGTTTGCCGCCCCTTCATCACCAAAGTAGTCACTGTGTGGCAAAGCTTCGTGATGAGCAAAGTGCTTTTCATCCGCAAACGTGGCTTTTAAGATATTACCCGTCACTTCATCTTCAATTGAACGGTGAAACTTATTAATTAAGTTAGCAGGAGTAAAATGGACTTTGCCATCAGAGGTATCTGCACTTGGAGAAACCGTACCTGCATTTGCTGTCCACATACTTGAGGCAGAGCTACACGCAGCGAGCAGTTGTGGTGAATATTGATGAGATTTTTGTAACACTTCAGCGTCTGAGCCAGAAAAGCCTAAACGACGCAGAGTATGAATGTCTGGACGCTCTTGTGGCGCTAACACCCCTTGAGTAAAGCCCATATCATGCAGAGCCTTCATTTTTTCTAGGCCTTGCTTTACTGCTTGTTTTGGGTTCGATGCGCCGGATTTATTATTTTTAGAGGCGATGTTCCCTACCGATAAACCGCTGTAGTTATGCGTTGGCCCAACAAGGCCATCAAAATTCGCTTCAACTGCTTTCATATGTTCCCTCATAACCGTTCTCTTATCAGCTAACTAAGCACTTTGGCTTAATCTATTTATTGGCCTGATAGTAGCAAATTAAACTCAGTCAGCAGCATTTGATCTCACCAAACAAGCGCACAATCACAACTTTTATTTAACATTTAGTGACTTTTAATTAACTATTCTCTGTTATCAAATAACTATGCAGATTTTTATTCTAATTATTTTATGTATACAAAAATACCTTATCCATCGGGAAAAACTATTAAAATGATAGTTGATAATAATTCTCATTTGCATATACTGATAATCATTCGCATTTACTGATGGCTTTATTATTATGATGACTACTCATTCATTTTCACAATCACTCTCGCTTTCGCAGTTTTCACTGCAACACAAGCGTCTATTATTGCCTATCACTTTATTGGCCTTAGTCGGGGCAGAAACGACAAGAGAAATCACCGTCACAACCTTATCTGATGCTTTTTGGGCGGTATCTACCTACGTAGCTTTCACATTGGTTATTTACCATTACCTATCTAATATAATGGGTAAAACTAATCGTATTACTGCGCTTTATAATAAATCTCGTACCAACCAAGTGGTGTTTTCATCTTTACTCGGTGCTCTGCCTGGTTGTGGTGGTGCCATTGTCGTTACCACTCAATACATTAGCGGTAAAGTTGGTTTTGGCTCAGTCGTTGCAGTATTAACGGCTACCATGGGTGATGCGGCGTTCTTATTAATTGCCGCACAACCTAAAGTGGGATTTGGCGTAATGGCATTAGGCGTTGTGGTTGGTGCCATCTCAGGCATTGTTGTAAATGCATTACATAAAGACGATTTTTTACGCCCTGAGACTCAAGATAAACAACAAGATCAAAAATCTGAAAATTCAGAACAAAACACATCATGTTTACAAGTAAAGGCGATCAACTTACAGGGTGTATTTTGGAAATGGGTATTAATTCCTGCAACAGTGATTGCCCTACTCGGTTCGTTCCAAGTGGATATCAATCAACTGTTTCATTTACCACAACACAGCATTGAATGGATTGGCGCAATATTAGCGATTGGCAGCATGATGTTATGGTCGTTAACCAAAGAGATCAGTGATTATCAATCAACGGTTTCAGAAGATAATAAGTGTGTAAGTTCGCACCCAATACAAAAGGCTGCGCAAGACACTAACTTTATCTCTGCTTGGGTAATTGTCGCTTTCTTAATTTTTGAACTAACCACCTACTTCTCAGGCATCAATTTACAAACGGTCTTCTTAGGCTATGGAATGTGGATGCCACTGATTGGCTTGGCGATTGGTTTACTTCCGGGTTGTGGTCCTCAGATTTTAGTGACGAGCCTATATTTATCCGGTGCGATGCCAATGTCAGCACAGCTTTCAAATGCAATTTCAAATGATGGTGACGCGCTATTCCCGGCAATTGCTTTAGCACCAAAAGCGGCAATGGTTGCGACCTTCTACTCAGCAGTTCCTGCCTTTGTAGTTGGCTATGGTTATTACTTCTTGTTTGAGATGTAAGTTATTGTTCAGAACATGCGAATGAAAAAGGCGACAGTATTATACTGTCGCCTTTGGTATATAAAAAATAACAACGAAATTTACTTCGGTTTTTTCTTTAATACTTCATCAATATCCGCGGCACTATGACGCTCTGGCACTTGCTCCCACTCTTCGCCCCACCCACGATTGACAATTTTACCGCGTTGTACTGCTTCTCTAGCTTCAAGCATTTTTGCCCAGCGCACTACGTTGGTGTAAGAGTCTACTTGTAAAAACTCCGCAGCATCATACAAGTTACCTAATACTAGGTTGCCATACCATGGCCAAATCGCCATATCAGCAATGCTGTACTCTTCACCTGCAACATAAGTATTTTTAGCAAGTTGCTTATCAAGTACGTCTAACTGGCGTTTTGCTTCCATTGAAAAGCGGTTAATTGGGTATTCTTGTTTTTCATCAGCATACGCATAGAAATGACCAAAACCACCACCTAAGAATGGTGCAGAGCCTTGAGCCCAAAATAGCCAATTAAAGGTTTGGGTTCTTGCACTGCCTTCTTTTGGTAAAAACTGACCAAATTTCTCAGCCAAATGAACCAAGATAGAAGCCGATTCAAAAACATGAACTTCAGGATCAACAGAATGATCAACTAGCGCAGGGATTTTTGAATTTGGATTCACATCCACAAAGCCTGATGAGAATTGGTCACTCTCACCAATATTGATTAAGTAGGCATCGTATTCAGCCTCTTTAATGCCTAGTGCTAATAACTCTTCTAATAGAATCGTTACTTTTTGACCATTAGGCGTCGCTAAAGAATAAAGCTGTAAAGAATGCTCGCCTACCGGAAGCTTTTTCTCATGCCTTGCACCTGATTCTGGGCTATTGATATTCGCCCATTTATTACCGCCATCAGTGTCATTAACCCAAATTTTCGGTGGTGTGTATTCAATTGCCATCGTCATTCCTTATCCATTTAGAAAGTTAAGTACATCGCTACCTTGTTATCTATTAATATAGACGACTTTTTAATAATGCTACGGTTCCTTCTGATTTTTCATAATCAATTGGAAACTCAATTAGCTCATCTTCTGTTTTAAAAAATAAAGAAGGAAAACCACTTCGACCAATTGATCGAGAAAATGTAATTTCATCTAACAATGCTTGGTTTGTCTCTGGAGATAATAAGTCTAACTCGAAGCGAGTCATATCTAAGCCAATATTTCTAGCACAGTCGAGCAATACGTCATTATCACTTGGATTCTTAGCGTCTAAATAATAAGCGGTTTGGATTGCCTCAAGCATTGCTAATTCAGCACCTTGAGATCGTGCAGCAAGAATGGCACGGCAAGAAGGATATGT
Organism: Aliivibrio friggae; assembly: GCF_057368515.1. Taxonomy (NCBI): domain Bacteria; kingdom Pseudomonadati; phylum Pseudomonadota; class Gammaproteobacteria; order Vibrionales; family Vibrionaceae; genus Aliivibrio; species Aliivibrio friggae. The sequence continues at coordinate 823,409 of NZ_CM170649.1, read as the reverse complement.
TGAACGACGAGGGGTATTCTTCTCCCAAAAGTCATGATTAAAAGAAGTACCTAAGTAGTTTTCTATTTTTTGCCAATATGATGCGATTTGGGTCTGCATCTCTTGCGACATAGGCTCTTCGGAGTCAGGTGCTAACCCACCAAGAACATAGACAATATCGACGTCGCTAGAAACGGCTTGTTTAACCTTATCCCATACTGGTTTATAGCCCCAACACCATGAGCACATTGGGTCGTAAACGTAATAAAGTATCGCTTTTTCCTCTGACATAATTTAATTCCTTTTAAATAATTACTTTCATCATATGGGATGCATTACTTAATAGCAAAATATCAAAGAAGGGCATAGAATCGACACCATTCAGATAGCGCACTACTGTCGTGTTGATGTAGATTATTAAAAGGTTCGTTATGTATACATTTTTTGGGGCTTTGGCTTTTATTATATGGGGATTAGTTCCTGTTTACTTCCATCAACTGGAAGGCTTCAGCCCTGCATTAATTTTATCTAATCGTATCTTTTGGTCGGCGGTGATTCTAATTGCTGTTTTTTGCTTTAAGCCCAACTTAATAAACAAAAAACAATGTACGGCTAGAAATATCTCTATTGCGTTTATGGCAGGGATCATGATGAATTTATCGTGGTTAGGATTTGTATACGCAACCATCACCAATAACATCATGGCAGCGTCATTAGCCTTTTATATTACGCCTGTTTTTGTGTTTTTTATGGGTTTTGTCTTTTTTAAAGAAGAGCTAAAATCACCACAAAAAGTAGCCCTATTTCTGATGGTATTAGCCATTGTGAGTTATGTGTATTTAGACCAACAATTGCCTGTGTTAAGTTTGGCTATTTCACTCTCATTTGCGAGCTATATTGCCATCAAAAAACTGATTAAATTAAATACCTTTGGTGCTGTTTTCTTTGAGCACATTCTTTTTGCACCTATCGCTTTGTGGTACATCATGACTCACTCTGATGGCCTTTCTGCACTTAACTGGGCGACCTTAATGGGAGCTGCACCATTGCAACTTATCCCTATTTTATTATTGAGTATTTCCATTCTCAAAACACCATTAAGCAAGATAAGCTTACTCCAATATATTGAGCCAACGTTGCATCTTGCTTTAGCTATATGGGTTTATCATGAGCCTATTTCTAGCGGTCAAAAGTGCGCATTGATATTGGTCATTATCTCTATCATGGTTGCTAACATAAAAATGAAAAAGACAAATAAACCGAACCTTGCTAATAAAAGCTAATTGGCAAATAAAAATCCAATTCAAATTCTTCAGATTCATTCAAAAAATGATTTTTGTGGTAACGTACATACGCTGGTGTCGATCTTAATTTAAAGCCTGACGCCGGCAACCATTTCTCTAATACTGTACTGATTTGTGGCAGTAGTTGCCCATATACACCATGTAACCGAAACACCGCATGTAACCCACCAGGGATCACCATTTGATTTACCACACCACGATATTTCAATGGTTTATCAATCGCAATACACGCTACATAACGACACTTATTAAGCTCAACCCATGCAGGATTTGAATGGTGTAAGCCAAACTGAGTAGAGAAATCTCGATTCTCTGTATCTGCCCACGCTTTTAATACCAGCCACGCATTACGAATAGAGCGGTTATAGCCATCGTGTCTCACATAAGCCGCCAGCAGTTCTGAAACTTCTGTGATTTTTGGTTGAGGTAACACTCTATCAGCCACACTTAAATACCCCTCTGCAATTTCAGGATCTTTCAAATACGGTTTATCTGATATCTGTAAATCATGCTTGCGCCATTCCCCCGGAGACATATCAAAAGTCGACTTAAATGCACGACTAAAAGAAGAGAGCGAACTAAACCCACAGGTATTGGCAATGTCTAAAACGGTCGATTTAGTATCAAACATAAGCTGATTCGCTGCATATTCCATGCGAGTTCGACGAATATACTGATGAATAGACTCTCCGACCACTTGTTTAAAGATGCGATGAAAATGCTGCTCTGAATACGCCGCTACCTCAGAAAGCTCTTTTGCCGTAAGCTCTTTGCTGATGTCTTTATGTATATAAAACAGAACATCATTGATTCTTGATATATGTTGTTGGGTCATAAACTCAAAATAGCATAAATGGACATATTTATAAGCATAAACGGACAAACATAGTTGTGCAACGCCTTGTACTATCAAAGGATAAAATAAATAAGATAATGATGGGAACACATATGGAAATAGCTCACTCACTGCAACAGATCCAATCTTCTTATATCAGAGAGATCTTAGCGGCAGCAACGGACAAGAATGTTATCTCTCTCGCAGGTGGATTACCTGATGAGAAAACGTTCCCAATTGATTTAATGAAGCCAACATTAGAAAGCCTGTCTGATATGCCAGAAGTCTTTCAATACGGTGCGACTGCAGGTTATGGCCCTCTGTTAGAACTACTGACAGAAATGTACCAATTACCAGAAACGCATATGCCAATGATCTGTACTGGCTCTCAGCAAGGATTAGATCTTATTGCGCGAGCTTACATTAACCCAAATGATACCGTAGTAATGGAAGCGCCGAGCTACCTTGGTGCTATGCAAGTATTTGGTTTGGTTCAAGCAAATATTGCAACCGTATCTCAAACAGATTTTGGTCCTAACCTTGAAGAGCTAGAGCAATGCTTTATTCAAGACTCACCAAAAATGTTCTATGCCGTGCCTGATTTCCACAACCCAACGGGTGTATGTTGGTCATTAGAAACACGCAAAAAAGTGGCTGAATTGTGCATTAAATACAAAGTCGCTTTCATTGAAGATGCGCCATATCGTGAACTACGCTTTACCGGCGAAGCGCTGCCAATGGTTTCAACTTTTTGCCCTGACGATTCTATCGTGCTGCGTTCATTCTCAAAAATTGCCTCTCCGGGTTTACGTATTGGCGCAGTAACTGGCAAGAAAAGCTATTTAGAACCTCTGATTAAAGTAAAACAAGGCGCTGATTTACATTCAAGCGTACCAATGCAAGCTCTACTGGTTGGTTTATTAAAACACGCTGATTTTGGTCTGCACATGGAACAAATTCAAGCACTGTATAAAACTCGCTATGAAGTGCTATTTGCGGAACTTCAGAAACAATTACCTAAAAATTGTGTGCTTAATCCTGTTGATGGCGGCATGTTCATTTGGTTATCTCTACCAGATTGCGACACTTTCGCTCTGGCTAAAACATTAATTGCTAACGGTGTAGCAGTGGTACCAAGCCCTGTATTTTATCCAAAACCAGAAGGCGCACCCTCAGCACTACGTCTAAACTTTACTAATGCAAATACTGAAGAGTTGGTTGAAGCCGTAGGTCGTTTAACTAAAGTATTGAATGAAGCGCTAAACTAGGCGTAGACTAATGATCACAATATTTATAATTTGAGTAGTATATAAATGAAAATATTCAGTAATTTTGAAAGTGGTAACATCCATGTCGTTGCAGCGAATACGCCTAATGATATTCAGCTGACTATTCCTGCCGATAACCAAACTGAGATCTCTCAATGGTTTCACTTTCGTTTAGAAAGCCAGCCTCAACAGCAGCATTCATTTAAAATTTTAGGGTTGGCTAAATCTGCTTATCCTGAAGGCTGGCAAGATTACGATGTGGTTGCTTCTTATGACCGTGAAGAGTGGTTCCGTATTCCAGCTGAATTTGATGGCGATACGCTTAGCTTTAATGTAATGCCAGAGTACCGTTCAATGTATTTCGCTTACTTTGCACCTTACTCGTATGACCGTCACCAAGACCTACTTCACGGTGCACAAACGCACCACAGCTGCCAGTTAGAAACGCTTGGTGTGACATTAGATAACAATGACATCAGTATTCTAACGATTGGTGAGCCTGCCGAAGGTAAGAAAAACATCTGGATCACTGGTCGTCAGCATCCGGGTGAGACAATGGCGGAATGGTTCATTGAAGGCTTATTATCACGCCTATTAGATGAAACCGACACGGTTGGCCGTGCCCTACTTGATACAGCTGTTTTCCATATTGTCCCTAACATGAACCCTGATGGCAGTATCCGTGGTCACTTACGTACCAATGCGATTGGCGTGAACTTAAACCGTGAATGGCAAACACCATCAATGGAAAGGTCACCGGAAGTATTCCTTGTCCGTGAGCGTATGCTAGCAACCGGCGTTGATATGTTCTTAGACATTCACGGCGATGAGGCTATTCCATACAACTTCGTTGCAGGCAGTGAAGGCCTTCCTTCTTACAATGAGCGTATTGCTGAGTTAGAGAATACCTTTAAACAAGCGCTACTAACGATTACTCCTGAGTTTCAAGACGAGATTGGCTACGACAAAGATGAGCCAGGTACTGCAAACTTAACCGTGGGTTCTAACTGGGTTGGTGAACAATTCAAATGTCTGTCTTATACTGTTGAGATGCCATTTAAAGATCACATTAGCCACGCTGATGAACTGTATGGTTGGTCTCCAGAGCGAAGCATCGCCTTTGGTCAAGACACCCTATCTGCAATCTGGGCTACCGTTGGTAAGCTATAAATTTATATAACTAAAGCCGATCATATGATCGGCTTTTTATTACATCAGCGTTTATGTTAACAAATCTTAATTAATCGACATTAATATTACGGTCTCGTTTATCGTACATGTCAGGCGTAGTATGGAAATTCCCAGCATAACCTGCTTGTTGAAGTTTCTCTCGTACCGTTTTTACCTCTTCTGTCGTCACCACCTCAGTTCGGTCTCCAAGGTAATCTCGAATAAACGAAATCAATTCAGACAACTGTGCATCCGTTAATATATTTTGGAAGCTCACCATTGGCATAAAATTTCTTTCTTCATTAAGGTAGCTTGGTTCTAACCCTCGAATGACCACCGCAATGGCATTGTATGGGTCTCGGTGCATGATAATACCGTTATTTAACAACGTCGGAGCAATAGGATCTCGCCCTTTACCGTCTTCACCATGGCATGCGCCACAGGTTGATACAAATAAAGAATACATATCAGATTGTTTGGCTTCTTCTGTGAATCCTGTCGGTTGCAACTGCTTCGTATTTGGCGGAATGGTATTATTTTCATCCCCCACCAATAGATACGTCGCCATTGCTTCTACATCTTCACGCGTCATAAAGCTTGTGCTGTTCTTAATCACATCAGCCATACCACCAAAAGCAGAACCCTTATCTGAATGCCCTGTATGTAAGAAATCAGTCAGTGATTTAATATCCCAGCGGTCTTGATATAACTCACGAGATGAAATATCTGGCGCATTCCAACCATCAATAATATTACCTTGGAAGATCTTATCCGTTTCTAATGCCTGAGCAATATTACGTGGCGTATGACACTCCGAACAATGCCCAAGCCCCGCGACTAAATATTTACCACGAGCCCAAATATCCGCCTCTTCTTTTGTGGAGCCTTCTGGTATGTTGCTGGTTAAATCAAGAGGGTCCCTGTCCATAAATACGATATTCCAACCTAACAACCCTAATCGAATATTTGACGGAAACATCATGCTATTGTCATCATTACGACGTGAAACCGCAGGTATTGATTGCAAATAATCCCACAGTATTTTTACATCTTCTTCTGTCACATATTGATAAGACGTATAAGGCATTGCAGGGTACAGGTAGCCATGTTTTCCTTTACCATCATAAAGGGCCGCTTTGAATTCTTCATAACTGTAATCACCAATCCCTTCTGTGTAATGAGGCGTAATATTGGTTGAATACACAGTTCCAAATGGTGTAACAAAAGGCAGCCCACCCGCAAATGGTTCTCCTCCTTCTGCACTATGACAAGCAACACAATCCCCTGCATAAGCAAGGTATTCGCCTTGTGTTAATTCCTCTTGTGGAATAGCGGCCATTTTTTCATCATAAGCCAGGCGCTGAGAGGTAATAAACGCCCCTAACGCTAGGATATCGTTATCACTGAGTTGCTCTTCAAACGCAGGCATGATGTTATTCAAACCATAATTAATGGTGTGCTGTATTTCTTCAATGCTTCCTCCATGCAACCACACATTATCAGATAGATTTGGTGCCCCAATCGCTTGGTTTCCTTTTGCATCTACCCCATGACACGCAATGCAACTTTTCATAAAGGCTGTTTTACCAAGATCTATCTTTAATGAAGGGGCATTAAGTGGGCGCTGCTGTAAAGAAGCCAGATAATAAGAGATGTTTTGAATATCCTCTTTAGGAAGAATATTTATCCACCCAGCCATTGCTCCATAACGTCCCTTTTGAATCGAATGCAAAATGGCATCATCAGAGCCACCATATAACCACACATTATCAATTAAATTAGGGAAATGCTTTTGACCTTGCCCATTAGCACGATGACAAGCTGCGCAATGGGTTTGAAATAGCCCTTTGCCAGAAGCCACAATATTAGGCTCGGCAGCGAGTACCGTTAAATCGGCCTCACCTAATTGAGCTATTTGTTCATCCAAAGACTTATTGTGATCCTGAACCGTATCATCACTTTGCTGCCACCCTAACAGTCCTTGCCAGTTACCTAGCCCCGGATATAAAACGAGGAAAACCAAAGAGCAAGCGAAGGCGACAAAGTAGCCCACAAACATAATGCGTGGCGGTGGTCCGTCGTTCTCATCAATATCATCAAATGAATCAATAGTTTTGTCTTTATCGGCAAGGTGATTGGTTCGCCAATATTTAATCACCACATAGACCATTAGCGCTAAGAAGATAACAGTAAGACTAATGACCCATACGTTCCAAAATCCAGTCATAATTATTCTCCCTGATCTTGCATGGTATCAACACCCAAGCTCTGCAAGTAACGGATTAACGCTTCACCTTGAGTTTTCCCAATGACTTGAAGTCGAGCTCCATCAATGTCTGCATCCGTATAAGGTACACCAAGCTTACGTAACGCTCGCATTTTGTCGGAAATGGCCTCTCCATCGAGCGTTTGTTCAAACAACCATGGATAGCTTGGCATGATAGAGGTTGGCACCACATTACGAGGGTCCATTAAATGAATCACATGCCATTGATCTGAATACTTACGCCCCATGTTCGTCAAATCAGGACCGGTACGTTTTGAACCCCATAAATTTGGAAACTCATAAATATCATCGGCTTCTTTATTGGCACGGCCATTACGCAGTATTTCTGCTTCTAACGGACGCACCATTTGAGTATGACAAACATGACACCCTTCGCTGATATAAATATCTCGTCCTGCAAGTTCAATCGCCGTCAGTGGTTTAGCCAAGGATATTTTCTTCAAATCCGAGGCCATAAACACATTAGGAACGACCCAAACTAACAACGAAAAAGAGGCAACAATAACCGTTGAAAGAATTAAAATGAACACCGATTGGGTAAAATCTTTACTTAAGATCATGATTTACCCTCCATTGCTGTTGTGGGAATCGAATTTGAGGTAACCGTTTTATACAAATTAAAGACCATCATCAATAAACCGACCACAAAGAACACACCACCAAGGAATCGAACAAACAACCATGGCGCTTTAAAGTCCATCGCTTCCACAAAACTATAAGCAAGTGAACCATTATCAAGCTGGGTAAGCCACATATAGCCTTCACCAATCCCTGCAACCCAAAGGGCGATAGCATAAAGAGCAACGCCAATATGAGCGAACCAGAAATGCCATTTTAATAAACGGAGTGACCACAGCTCTTCTTTTCCCCATAAACGAGGAATAAAGTAATAAAATACAGCAATGGCAGACATACCAACCCAACCTAAGGCCGCAGAATGCACATGACCAATGATCCATTCGGTATTATGAGCGACCATATTAAACCAACGGATCGCCAGTAATGGTCCCTCAAACGTGGCGAGACAGTAATAAAGAATGGCCGAGAAGAAGAACAACATAATGTAGTCTTTTTTCAGTTTGCTTTTGTTAGAGAGCAGCGTCATTGCACTATTAAATGCACCTGCCCATGATGGGATCCACAAAATCAGCGACATCACGATACCAATATTTTGCACCCACTCTGGTACTGAGGAATAGATCAGATGATGCGTTCCCGCCCATGTATAAAAGCCCACTAACCCCCAAAAATGAATGATAGATAAACGGTAGGAATAAATAGGACGTTCTGATACTTTAGGAATGAAGTAGTAGTTCATGGCAATAATGCCCGCTGTTAACAAGAAACCTACTGCATTGTGACCCCACCACCACTGAACAATGGCATCTTGCGCACCTGCATAAACAGAATAAGATTTCCACATCGACACGGGTAATGCCAAATTATTAATAATGAAAATCATCGCGATAACGAGAATAAATGCCCCGAAAAACCAATTGGCAACAAAGATATGGCTGACGGTTCGTTTCGCAATAGTACCGAAGAACAAGACCGCATAAAGCACCCAAACTAAGGCGATTAATATATCGATTGGCCATTCTAATTCGGCGTATTCTTTGGTGGTTGTGTATCCTAATGGGAGGGTTATCAAGGCGAGAATTAAAATAAACTGCCATCCCCAGAACACCATCCAAGACAGGCTTTTATTAAATAACTCAATTTTACTTGTTCGTTGAACAATATACAGCGAGGTCCCCATTAATATATTGACGACGAAACCAAAAATAACACCCGAGGTATGCAGTGGTCTCAACCGTCCAAACTGAAAATATTGTGAATCAAAATTGAGTGATGGCCAATAAAGCTGGGCGGCGAGTATGACGCCAACGCTCATGCCAATAACCGCCCAAATAACCGCGGCAATAATAAAATAGCGTACAACTTTTGTATCGTAATCCCTGATATCTGTCATCGCCTTTACTCCATTTTATCTTGAGACTCAGAACCTAACATCGAGTAATAGTAGGCAATATCTTTCATATCTTGATTGGATAAAGTATCTGCTTGTTGCTGCATTAGAATGGCTAACCCACTCGTTCTCTCGCGGGATTTATAATCTTTTAGTGCAGACACAAGGTAAGAAGCACGCTGGCCTCGTAGGTTTGGATAGGGATCAATCAATGCAATACCATCAGCACCATGACAAGTCATACATACTTTGGCTTTTTGTTTTCCAATTTCAAACTGATTTGATTCTTCAGCAGAAAGAAAACCACTAAATAAAAAAGCAAAATAAACGACAATCCACTTATTCATATTTAAAACCCTTATGGTTTAACAATAATAATAAGCTTAGGTTATTTATTTTAAGCTTGCCTAATTTAGGTCGTATAAAATCATAAATATAAGTGCTAAATGTGGCTTACTCACTATTCAGGATAAGATGCGAAGCTCCTTGTTATAGATTGGTCAATTATCTAATATCAAACGCTCATACCTTTCAACCCAAACTGAATCAATGAAATCAAGAATATCCATTCCAATTTTAGAGCTATGTTTCTTATTATTATCTAACAGCAAAAAGGTAATATGAAGGTATGTCGAATTATATAGAAAAGTTCCTGGTTCGTAAGAAAGTGTAATAATGGACCTTTCTGTTTTATATTCGAGCAATTTCATATAGCGACCAATAACGAATGGCCGAGTATTATTGCAAACTGCCCCTACACCTTAATGGCATCTACAAACATTCAATTTTTTAAAATGCTATGGCGAACACCTTAGAAGCAATTTGATAAAAGTAGTGGTTATTTCTGAACTTTAGATTGAATCTCCGTTCCCGCTTCTCTCAATAGATTAAACGGCGACATTATTACTCCTTTCACAGCACCTTGGGTAGCTTGTTGAGATAACTCTTCCGTTTTATCGATAATTTGATCGGCTTTTACCATGATTGGAGGAACTTCTTTACGCAATCTCTCCGATTCTTTAATCACAGCAGGAATCGTTGTTATTCGATAACCTTTACTTTCTACAAAGGCTTTAGGGAAAACCTGTTCGCGATAATGTTTCAACTCAACCAGTGTATTAGGCACAGTTTCTTTATTAACGGCATTCATGACTGTGAACACTTCAGGTAACGATTCTGTGCGAATAGCCTTAACTTCATTAAGGATAAGCGGGATTTTATTATCAACAGAAGCAACGGTCTGATTTACATCCTTTACCGTATCTTTCACTTCACTGACTAAGGTTAATATTTGAGGGGTGAGATCATCAATGTGCTGAGCTAATAATAACCACTGATCAATTTCCAATTTATCAGCCGTTTTATTCACCTCAGTCATTAATTCTGGATATTTCTCAACTACGGTATTTACTGAGTTAGTAAACGCGTAAATGGTATAGCCCAAATAAAAAATTGAGATCGCTAATAACGCCTGTATTGCTATTCCTAATCGAGCCAACATAATCATACCTATTATTGTATTTTCTTAACGATAACCTAAGTTTAGATAAGAATACACAATAACGAGAATAGATTATCAAACTAGAGCCAATAACACCCCACCTACGGTTAATGCTGCTGACAAGTATTGCCCAGCAGAATAAGAGGAATCATTTTCTTCTTCGATTTTATCCGGATGATCCATTCCTAAAGCGCCATGAGCAAAAGATTCGACGTCATCACTGACATCTTTGGTTAAATTACGGTTTATCTGGCTTTCTTTTTCAATATCTTGAAGCGCATACAATAAAGCTTTCCCTTCACTTGATAAGCTGACTTGGTTATCACTCACTGTTACTGCCGTTCCCATTGAAGAGACCTTCACACTTGGACTAGCTGTCATTACAGTAGAAGGCACTGCTTTACTGTATGTCATTGCATTTTGATATGAAGAAACGCCACTTATCATTACCCTGTCCTTTGATGAATAATTAACCGTCTATATATTATATCGGTCATAACGTAGAAAACTTGTGAATATTTATCGCCCATTGATTTGATTTTTTGATGCACTTCACTCTTTTTTGCTGCCTTTACTTATTGTTTATTTTCCATAAGTGGAATTCAGGGCTTGATCTCTTTCTTAACTCCGCCTATAGTTAATCGCAATTCGACGATTAACCTTCGTAGCTGTAAAAAAGGTAAGATAATAACGATGACTTGTAACGTAAATGATGTTTGTACTTTTAGCTCAACAGAGCAAGATCTTCAAAAAGAGAAAGAATTTGCACTATTAGCAAAAGCCCTTTCACATCCTGCACGTGTGCGAATTTTACATATTCTATCTGCACTAGAAAAAGCAGGAGGCTGCCTAAACAGCGATTTAGTATCAGAATTAGGCTTGGCACAATCAACCGTTTCTGAGCATTTACGTATTTTAAAACTGGCAGGGTTTATTACTGCTGAGTCGATACCACCAAAAATGTGCTATCGCATAAATCGAGAGTGCATTCGTCAATTCAAAAACCTGACACAAAGTATTTTAGATTAATACCAAAGCGATTATTAGCGACACACTGTCACGAATGCTTAATGACCTAACTGTTAAATGAACTGGTCACTTTAAACTTTGTAATAAAGAAGCTTCGTGATAATTTTTAATCCTATCAATCGGTTTTCGACGATGTACGATTAAATTATTTGCAATTTACAACATTAATTAAGGCGAGACTATGCAACCTAAACTGGGCTTTCTAGATAGATATTTAACACTGTGGATTTTTATCGCCATGGCTATAGGCGTATTACTTGGGGTTCAGTTCCCCCAAGTTGCACAATGGAATGAATCGATGTCGGTCGGTACAACCAATATTCCATTAGCTATCGGTCTGATCTTAATGATGTATCCACCGTTAGCAAAAGTGAATTACAACTTACTTGGTACGGTCGTAAAAGACAAACAAGCGATTACCCTTTCTCTAATTATGAACTGGGTTGTCGGCCCAATTCTTATGTTTATTCTGGCCTTGACCTTTTTAGGTGATCACCCAGGTTACATGGTCGGTATTATTCTTATTGGCCTAGCTCGCTGTATTGCCATGGTATTAGTTTGGAATGATATTGGTGGCGGCAATAAAGAGTATGGTGCGGCTTTAGTTGCGATAAACTCTGCGTTTCAAATCGTAACGTACAGCTTTATGGCGTGGTTATTCATTAGTGTGCTACCACCAGTATTTGGTTATGAAAGCATGGTGGTTGATATCTCTATGATGGATATTGCTGAAAGTGTTCTGATTTATCTTGGCATCCCATTTCTAGCTGGATTTTTAAGCCGTAAGATTTTAGTCTCTAAAAAAGGCGAAGAGTGGTACAACACAGTTTTCATCCCTAAGATCTCACCAATCACCTTGATTGCGCTGCTAGGTACGATTGTACTTATGTTTAGCTTAAAAGGAGAGATGATCCTTGAGCTTCCAATGGACGTGGTTCGCATTGCTATTCCACTGGCTATTTATTTTGTCTTAATGTTCTTCACTAGTTTCTTTATCGGTAAGAAAATGGGGATTCCTTATGATAAGAACGCCTCTATCGCTTTTACAGCAACGGGAAATAACTTTGAGCTAGCTATTGCGGTTTCTATTGCGGTATTTGGTTTGAACTCTGACCAAGCTTTTGCAGGTGTTATTGGGCCTCTAATCGAAGTACCTGTTTTAATCGCTTTAGTTAATGTTGCTTTGAGAATGAAAGGAAAAGAAAAAGCAAACTCAGTCGCTTAAATTATCGATATCTAAGAAGACGCATGTGGAGCGTTAGTGTTTGAATCATTCAACACTAACGCTCCATTTTTAATGCCACTAATTAACTCGCCAATATTTTTTTATCAGTATAACGCTCAATCAAATCAGCAATAATTAATGGCTTATCAAAGTAATACCCTTGCAGTAAATCACAATGATATTCTTTTAATTTTTGATGCTGCTCTATAGTTTCGACCCCTTCTGCCACCACCTTCATATGACAAGAAGAGCCAATCGCAATAATCGCTTTCACTAACGTATCACTTTGCTTATTACTCAGTAATTTATCAACAAAAGAGCGATCTATTTTAATTTCAGTTATAGGAAGGTTATTTAAGTAATTCAGTGACGAATAGCCAGTACAGAAATCATCCAATGAAATCCCAAAGCCATGATCTCTAAAGCGATTTAAGATAGGAGAAATAGAGTGTAAATCTTCAATAAAGATGTTCTCAGTGATCTCTAATGTAATACGCTCAATATCAATACCAACTCGCTTAACAATTGACAATACCTTATCTTCAAAACCAGGATATGAAAATTGCTTTGGCGAAATATTAATTGATACCCCTATCGCATTAGCGTCATTAGGCATAAGCGCTAAAGTATCTCTGCACGCCGTTTCAAATACAAACTCACCCACTTGGTGGATCAAACCCGTCCGTTCAGCTAAAGGAATAAAATCCAGTGGTGAGATAAAACCAAGAGCATGGCTATTCCAACGGCATAACGCTTCGACGGCACAGATTTGTTGTGTTTCCGCATCGATCTGAGGTTGATAAACAACACTTATTTCATTGTTATCTAGCGCTTGTCTTAAATGGTTTTCTAATTGGAAATCATGTTGAACTTGTTGATTAATTTCAGCATCATAAAATAAAATATTCCCTTTTTCTTGGTCTTTCACCTTGTATAAAACAATATCCGCTTTTGATATCAAGTCTTCAACACTATGGCCGTCATCGGGGTACATAGAAACCCCAATAGAACAACTGGTTTGCACAGACTGTCCATTTAATAAAAAGGGGATCTCAAAGGATTGTAAAATTTGTTCCACTTTGAGCTTTGCTTCATCGATATCTTTTAGTAAAGAAAAACAAAACACAAATTCGTCGCCGCCAAATCGTGCGACAAAATCAGAACAATCAATAATACTCTCAAAGCGCGCACCAATTTGCTGCAATAGTTGATCACCCGCAGAGTGGCCAAACTGATCATTCACATTTTTAAAATCATCAAGATCAACAAAAACAACCGCTACCTTTCTATCTTCCAATCTGGATAAACCAATACTTTTTTGAATATGAGTCGATAATAAGGTGCGATTTGGTAAATTCGTTAGCACATCAAACTCAGCCATGTACTGCATCTCATTTTTAGTACTTTCAAGACGCTCATAATCTCCAATGACCCGCTCTTCTAAAAAGATAACGTGATTAGTCACTCGTTTACCAATCACAAGAACAACGACCGTTAACAAAGTGGTTAACATCACGCTGAATGCCAGCATAATTTGTAATTCGAAATGGGATTCAGCAATCAATTTTTGTTTCTTTTCTTCTGTAATTTTAGTGATATCAGAAGTATAAAAACCAGTTCCAATGACCCAATTCCAATCTTCGATGAGGCGGACGTAACTTATTTTTTCTTCAAGCTTTTTAGAATATGCATCAATATGTTCATAGGTAAAAAAGTCTCCAGTTTTAGCCGTTTGAATTAATTTTTGATGCACTTCGTTATTATCAGCCAAAAATGAAGAGGAATGATCAGTAATCACTTTTTGATTCTGTAACTTCACATCACCGTTAATGTCCGAAACAAAAATGTAGCCTGTATTGCCTAAATTCACACTCGATAACATGCTTAATACTTGAGCTTGTATTTGCTTTTCAATATCTTCCACATAAGCACCAGAGCCTATATACCAACCAAGAGACTCTAAATGACGATCAAAACTAACTTTTTCAAATTCTCTATCTTGTTGAGTTGGTTTTATATACCAATAATGATTATATGCTTGACCAGTATCCTTTAATGACTTGAGTTGATTCTGAATAATATAATTACCACGCGAATCAACCATATCAAGCACCAATGTATTTTCCACGTCAGGTAAAATTGGGTGCATGATATTTCGCCCCTCCATATCATAGATATAGAAGTAGCCAGTCCCATCATCAAACCTCATCGCTCTTAAGGCATCTATTATCTGCTGTTTGGCTTCACTGACTGGCTTAACTTTATTTATCTTAAGTAAACCATCGACAATACTAAAAGCGGTCTGCACACGAAGACGTAATTTTTCACGAGCAATCCTATCAATCAATGCTTTTTCATGCTCAACCTGTTGATAAGCTTGTTCAACAACGGCTTGTGCTTGCCGTTGTTTTGTTTCTAACACCTCACTATGAACCGCATCAAGTAATGCTGTTATTTTCCTTTCGTTACTATTAATAACATTCAAATTTAGAACGATAGTAAACACAACGATCACCATAATTGGTAAATACTGTAGTAATCGTAGTAATTTACTATTTTTTAGTGAATGCATAGATACTCAAACTCGCTTAGAAAACAAACAGTAATATTTTGCCCTATATTTTATAATACATCAAACCCTAAAATTAAAAGTATCAAAATTGAGCTATTTTACCGACACCTAAACAAGGGGTATTTATTCCTATAAGTATGAGTCCTGTTATGCTTATCTTCTATTTATGCTTGGAAGGCCAGAATGAAACCTAGTCATAAACCTATAAAAGCCTTTAGACATAATGGTCTAAAGGCAATTATTGTAGATTTACTTCGCTTTAAAAAAATCCAACTCCATTTTTTGAGCAACAGCTAATTTAGATAGTTCACCAGCTGCTTGTTGAGTTTGATTTATGGCTGATACATTCTGTGTAACTAAATCAAACGTTCGGGTCGTATTCTTAGCGATATCTTCAGTCACACTAAACTGCTCTTGCGATGCCGTAGCAACTAACGTATTAATATCAGAAATAGACTGAACAGCATTTACAATTTCATTAAACGATTCTTTGACACTTTCAGTCAGATTCACTGATTCTTGAATTGAGTGGACATTTTCCAACATATTCTTATTAGCGTTTTCTGATTGAGCTTGTAATTTACTAATAATTCCCTGAATATTTATTGTTGATTCTTGAGTTTTCGCTGCAAGATTTCTAACTTCATCTGCTACAACAGCAAAGCCTCTCCCTGCCTCTCCGGCTCTCGCCGCTTCGATGGCCGCATTAAGAGCAAGCAAATTGGTTTGTTCTGATATGCTCCTAATCACATCGGTGACTTCGCCAATATTTATAGCATCATCTCTTAAGGCCGTAATCATTTCCGCAGTTTGCTGAACTGATTCATTAATATTAATAGTTAATGATATAGAATCTTCCAATGTCGAGCGGCCACTTGATACATTTGTAATGGCTTTTTGTGCTTCTTCTTCTGCATGAGATGCATTTGTTGTTACTTCTTTAGAGGTGCTCGATAATTCACTAATCGCTGTCGAGATCTCCTCTATCTGCGCTAGTTCATGCTGTGAGTTTTTTGCAGTATCAGACATCACAACAGTTAATTCCTCAGATGAAGCAGATACATTATTTGAAATTGAATGGCTACTTGTTACTATCTCAGAAAGCTTAGCATTTAAAGCTAAAAGGGATAAATATATGCCGGTATCTTTACCTGATGAAGTCAACTCTTGTGATAGATCACCTTTTGATATATTAGATAAAATCCCTGATATTTCAACAGGTTCCCCACCTATTGGTTTATATATTAAATGAATAATCGAATAATAAACAAGCGCTAATGATGAAACTAAAATCACAAAGAAAGCCGCTAATGACTCTTTAAGCATATTATTACTTTCTGCATACACTTCATCTTCATACTGATAAATTATCAGCCTCCAATCGGCTGAGTCAATATCCGCAACTGAGGCTATAACATAATCATCCCTAAAAACACTTTTAAACCTTAAAGTTCCATCAATGAAACCGTCTAAATCCGGATTAATATTAAACAATGATTGCCCTATATGCTTCTTATTTTTAGAGCTAATAACCTGTTCGGAGTCTATCTCATATAAATATATTTGCCCATCTTCAGCTATATCATCCATTATTTTATCAAGAGCATTAACCTTTACACCTACAGCAACAATTGCTACAACTTTCCCTTTATTAATTATCGGATGGGCAATACCAAAAACCGTATCTCCATTAGAATTCAAATAACTATTCGTTACTATTCGCTCTTCACCCTTAATACCTCTAAAATACCATTCTCTCTTATCTTCTATTGCATTAAAAGTAGGATGAAATTGACCTGTATATTCTAAAGCTCTACCATCAGCCATTCCTAACCAAGCATCATCGGCTCCTAATCTGTTATAAATCAATCTTAATTGCTCAACAACTAACTCTTGATTTGATAACTCTCCATCATTATCGAATTCCACACTAAATGTTTCTAATGCGATAAAATATTTATCAAGAGCACTTTCTAATGATTCTGAGTAAAGGTCGTCATTTTTATCTAAACTAGAATATGTTATTTTCTCGTTATAACCCTTAAATGAAGAGTATCCAAGCCATGTTAACCCTGCTGATACTAAAAAAAGTAATGCAAATGTAGATATTAATATCTTGTTTTTCAAATCCATATAACTAACCCTAAGTAATATTACTATTTACTATGCCATCAAATAACATAGATATATTTATCTTCATTCTAAATACATTTCATCACATAATTATGTAAAAATTCGACATTAAATAATTTCATCCTCAAACTCATAAAATCTATCGTTATTAACGTCAACTATAAATATTATTTCAAATACATCATTAAGATAAGAGATTTCATCTATAGTTAAGTAATCAATTGAATTTGATTTTTTATGACTCCCACATAATGACACCTTCACCTCCCTTTCTTATCTATTTATGTTTTTTTAGAAAGTAAAGTATCTGTAAACTTTTAATACTTATCCAGTAATAATATTTAATTTAAGCATAAATACATTAAAATCAATAGTTTAAATCAAAACAAACTCACGATAAGATTATTTAAATTATAATGACAAATTTATTAACTGTGATCTTGATGCTGTATTTTATAAAATCTAAATGATATATTCCCAATCACAAACAAAACTAATAATGATAACCATGGCAACTTCAATAACACATTTCAATAACTCAATGCTATCAATGGAGGATAGGCCAGAGATTATAATAGATAAGCAATCTCACCCTATTTCAATACCTGAAAGTAAAATACTTCAACTTTTAATTAAAAATAAAAATGAGTCAATAGATAAAAACACATTAATCATTGCAGCTTGGGAACATCCTGATTTCATTGGTCCAAATTCTTTAGCTGTAGCCATCTCTAACCTAAGAAAGATACTAAAACACGACAATATAAAAATAATAAACACACCTAAAGTTGGGTATAAGATTAGTTTCAAGGAAAAGGAAAAGGAAAAGGAAAAGGAAAAGGAAATATACCAAGAAAATATCAGCCTTCCTAATAATTACAATAAATTAATGGATGTATTTTCATCATCACCGACTCAATTGTTAATATTTTTATTATTAACATATTTTATATTAAACGTAATTCATTCATGGGTAATAATTTAAAATTATAATGAAAAGAATAAATTTAACATTAGCTACTCTTATTACTACCATTACTTTATATTCATTTGTAAATGGCAGCGGGTGTAACTATAAAGTGAACATTATAGATTCAGTTAATCCAAACCATAAAATAAAAATGACCTGTTATAGAGGAGATTTTGTTGCTCTTCATACATTAAAATATGGCGATAACATAGCAAAATGGAAAGTCACAGGAAAACAATTCAACTTATCAAATCAATTAATTTACTTTATTGAAACCAGAACACCTTTAATTGAACCAAATTACAAAAACAAATTAGACGATACGATTCAAATGTCAAAAGAACATAGATTACTATTTTATGCCTACAAATTAGATGGGGATAATTTAACTATTTATGAAGATTTTCCTGAAGTTAAAACGTTAACAACAAATTTTACAGGTCAAATGAGTCAGTGGAATAACTAACAAAGCTAGAGTAATTAATCCCATTATTGTTAATAATACTATTAATTATGATATGGTAGATGATGTTATTTTTACATCATCTACCAAAGTGATTCGTATGAAACCTTCTGTTGAAAAAATCTTATTACAAATAGCTCTGGATTTAAGCTCTAATCTAGCCAGTGATCTGCACTACCAAAGACTGATTAACTCTATTCATCAGGTTTTTCCTTGTGACGCTAGCGCTCTATTTGTTCTCGATGATAGTGGGTCATTAACGCCTGTTGCGGTTAAAGGCTTATCTCAAGCGGTATTAGGTCGTCGTTTTCAACCTGAATTACATCCTCGGTTACAGGCTATTTTAGAAAGCAAACACCCTGTTCGTTTTAAATCAGACTCAGACTTACCTGATCCTTTTGATGGTTTACTGCTCGTCGATGAACACATCAGTATTGAAGTGCATGACTGCTTGGGTTGTAGCTTGTATGTCGATAATACGCTCGTAGGACTATTAACATTAGATGCACTAGAGGTTGGCGCATTCAATAAAATAGATAACATTACCATTGAAACCTTTGCAGCCCTTGCCGCTGCAACATTGCACAATAAAACTCTGATAAAATCCTTACAAAACAGTAATCAGCATCAGAAATCGATAAATAAAACCTTAATCCAACAAGCTAGGCATCAAAAAGGTAAGTTAATCGGTATTAGCCCACAAATGACGCACCTTAAAACTAATATCAATACCGTTGCTCATTCTGACTATGCGGTATTAATCAGTGGTGAAACTGGCTCCGGTAAAGAGTTAGTCGCTCACTCAGTTCATGCAAAGTCACAGCGTAACGAGCAACCAATGATTTACGTTAACTGTGCTGCATTACCTGAGTCTTTAGCTGAAAGTGAATTGTTTGGTCATGTTAAAGGGGCATTTACTGGTGCGAACAGCCATCGTGCAGGTAAATTTGAACTCGCTAATAACGGTACCATTTTCTTAGATGAAATTGGCGAACTGCCACTGCTTATTCAAGCAAAGCTGTTACGTGTTATCCAGCAAGGCGAAGTACAGCGAGTAGGGTCAGATAAAAATAGCATGGTTGATGTCCGTATCATTGCAGCTACAAATCGAGATTTAGAGCAGGAAGTTGAACAAGGACGCTTTCGTGCGGATCTGTATCATCGTCTAAACGTCTTCCCTATTCATGTTCCACCACTGCGTGAGCGTGAAGGTGATGTGGCAGTATTAGCGGGCCATTTATTAGAAAAAGTACGCCTACAGTTTAATGTACCTAATTTACACATTCATCCAAGAACCCTATCTCATCTAGAACAAAGCCCATGGCTTGGTAATGTTCGAGAATTAGAGCATACGTTAATGCGTGCAGGGCTTCGAGCCATTCAGAACAATAAATCCAGTATCACACTGGCGCACTTCTTAGGAGATATCGCAACAAGTCGCGATGTAAAAATGACATCAACCCTTTTACCTAATGAAAGCAAACCAATGCGAGAGTTAGTAGAAAGCTATCAAAAACAGTTAATTGAGCACGCTTTAGCTGAATCGAACGGAACTTGGTCAAAAGCCGCCGAATTTTTACAAATGGATAGAGGGAATTTATACCGAATGGGAAAAAAATTCGGGATATCTAATTCATAAAATATGATCCGGCGATGTATTTATTACAACAACCTCGATGTAATAAATACATCAAATCGACTTCAAATACAAATTAACGACAATAAAATCAATAATTTAAAACTGGCACACCCTGTGCAATAGAGAGCTCATCAATGTCGATTCAAATCGAGATGAGTTCAGCAATCTATTCCACAAGGATAGAACGCACTGAACTGACGTGATTTGAACAATATGTATTCAATGACTGGAGTTCCAACTATGTTCTGTATCCAATGTGAACAAACAATTCAAACACCAACAACGAAAGGCTGTTCTTTTGCACAAGGTATGTGTGGTAAAACAGCTGAAGTATCTGACTTACAAGATATTCTAGTTTACGCATTACAAGGGGTTTCTTTCTGGGCAGAGCAAGGCCGTAAAGTAAACGTTGTGATTGATGAGATCGACCAATGGGCGCCAAAAGCCTTCTTCGCAACACTAACTAACGTTAACTTCGACCCTGAGCGTGTTATCGAATTCGCACTGCAAGCACACGCTTACAAAAAGCAATTAGAAGAACAAATTCGCGCTGCGGCTCTTCTTAGCAATACCGAACTATCTGAACTTTCTCCTGCCGCCTTATTTGATTTACCAACTAATGCAGAAGAACTTATCGCATTAGCACCACAAGCCGCGGTTAACCGTGGTCACGAATCGCAACATGAAGATGTAATTGGCCTACGCCTACTTTGTCTTTACGGCTTAAAAGGCGCAGCTGCTTACATGGAGCACGCTCGAGTTCTTGGTCAAACTGATGATGCTGTATTTGCTGAATATCATGAAATCATGGCGTGGTTAGGCACTGATCCTAGCGATCTTGGTGAGTTATTAGATTGTTCAATGAAAATTGGCCTAATGAACTACCGTGTAATGGAAATGCTAGATGCGGGTGAAACAAAAACATTTGGTCACCCAGAGCCTTCACAAGTAAACGTAAAAACTATTGAAGGTAAATGCATTCTGGTTTCTGGTCACGACTTACATGACTTAGAGAAAATCCTTCAACAAACGGAAGGCAAAGGCATCAACGTTTATACTAACGGTGAAATGCTTCCTGCTCACTCTTACCCTGAACTTAAAAAATACCCTCACCTTGTAGGTAACTACGGCAGCGCATGGCAGAACCAGCAAAAAGAATTTGCTAACTTCCCTGGTGCTATCGTAATGACATCAAACTGTCTATTAAACCCAAATGTAGGTCAATACGCAGATCGTCTATTTACTCGTAGCATCGTAGGCTGGCCTGGTGTTGCTCACTTAGAAGGTGACGATTTCACAGCGGTTGTTGATTGTGCATTAGCGCAAGAAGGCTTTAAGCATAACGAAATCGAGCAAATGATCACGGTTGGATTTGGTCGTAACGCACTAATGGCTGCTGCGCCTGCGGTTATTGAGCAAGTTAAAGAAGGTAACATCAGTCACTTCTTCCTTGTTGGTGGTTGTGATGGGGACAAATCAGAACGTAGCTACTACACAGATTTCACAGCTCAAGCACCTGAAGATTCAGTAATTTTAACACTTGCTTGTGGTAAATTCCGTTTTAACAAAAATGAATTCGGCGATATTAATGGTATCCCGCGTTTATTGGATGTTGGTCAATGTAACGATGCTTACTCAGCGATTCAACTCGCACTTGCACTCGCTGATGAGTTTGATTGTGGCATTAACGAACTTCCATTAACGCTGGTACTTTCGTGGTTTGAACAAAAAGCGATTGTTATCCTACTAACTCTATTCGCTCTTGGTGTTAAAGGTATTTACACAGGCCCAACAGCGCCTGCGTTCTTAACTGATAACCTGCTTGCTATCATTCAAGATAAGTTTGATATGCGTAGTATCACGACAGTTGAAGAAGATCTAAAAACGATCTTAACTGCGTAATCGACGTTTATTAGTCTTAATCTATGCCTCAGTTTATCTGGGGCATTTTTCGCTATAAAACGAGCAATAACATTTGACCAATAACTTCTAAGTAATAGAGAACCAATATGACACAATTTATTTGGCCAACAACCCCTCTTCAACTTCGCTGTAATAAAAAATGGTTTGAGACCACTGATACCATTAGCTTACAACTAATAAGCCAAAACCAAGAAAGCTTTGATTTTAAACCGGGTCAATTTATTAGTGTCGGTATTGAAATTGAAGGAAAGATGGAATATCGCGCCTACTCTATCAGCTCAATGCCAAATCAAGATTTTCTACAATTAACCATTAAACGCGTGGAAGGCGGTAAGGTATCAAACTACCTAATTGATCAACTAAGCGAGGGTGATGAGGTTGCCGTTTTAGCACCAACAGGCCCATTCAACTCAATCGATTGCAAACCAAGAAAGAAAGTCGCGTTGTTAAGCGCTGGTTGTGGTATTACACCAGTTATGTCGATGGCGAAAACTTGGATAGCTCAAGATATTGAGATCGATATTACCTTTATTCACATGGCAAAAAATAAAGAACAGACCATCTTTTTTGAAGAGCTTGAACTGCTACATGAGACTCACGCCAACTTTCATTTAAAGCTGTTATTAAAAGATAATACAGAGACAACTCACCCACAAGGACGCCTAGATCAAGAGTGGTTACATACGCTTTGTCCTGATCTAGCAGATCGCACTGTTTATTTATGTGGTCCTAACTTATTTATGCAAGACATGAAAGCCGATGTAGAAAACCTTGGTTTAGATATGGCGCACTTCTTCCAAGAAAGCTTTACCCCGATTGAAGCCGAAGTAACAGAAGCAACAGAAAACTCAGGCGTAGTGCAATTTGAAGTGCCTGCCTTTGGTGTATCAAAAGAGATTGATAAAGGTGCAACCTTAGCGGATGTTTTAGAAGAAAGTGGTGTTCCAATTATTATCGCTTGTCGCAGTGGTATGTGTGGCTCATGTAAATGTAAAGTAGAGAAAGGGGAAGTAAGCCGAACCAGTACTGAAACCTTAAGCGAAGAAGATATTACTCAGGGTTATACACTGGCGTGTTCAAGCCAAGTGCAAAGTGATGTTGAAGTGAGTTTGGTTTAATCACAGCCCAAATAAATATCGTTTACCTCTTATTATTAAATTTCAAAAGCCGATAATTGCTTGGCACTTACAAAGCAGTCATCGACTTTTTGCTTATTTAATCTAAAGAAGCCACTACACCAATAACGCACTATTCACTTTAATGATCAGCTTCTTCACCGCTGCTGGCTTATCATCAACCGCAACTAATGGACGATGTGGTTGCTTAGGATTAAAGATAATAAACTCTCCAACTGTTAACGTTACAAATTGCTCATCTTTCACGTCGTTGCTAAAAGCAATGTCTTTCTCTGCAAGATAGTCATCTTCAATCGACAGTAACGGATATTCACTGTATCCAAAGGTTTCTGTGCCTTCTAATATCAATTGTACATCAAGGTATTTATGATGAATTTCAGAGCGACGTTTTTCTCTGAACTCGGTTTTATCATCAACAATAAAATACACCGACTCATCATAAGATAATGGGTAATTCCCAACCTCTGTATTGTTGGCCGTTTGCTCTTTTACTTTCTGAATAATCTCAATGATAACAGGGTGTAATGCAGCCCCTTGAATATCGTCACTCCATTTACCTTTAAACAAAATAGCCTCTCAATGATATCGATTATGAAGTTAAAAATAGTAGCATGAGATATTGATATCAGTAAGATATAATGCTGTTTAAAAGTGACTTTTAATGAGGCTTCATGGCTAAACCAAACGCAACTTATCTCGTGCGAGTGCATAGTGCAAAAATGCTGATAGACCATGCTATGAAATATTATGGTTTAACCTATGCCGATTTTGATATGCCTCCTCACTTATTTGATTATCAACTAAAATTGATGCCATTAAGCGATCTCGAAGCGCTACTCTGTAAAATTGAATTATTAACCCAAGATCCAGCTTATACAGCAAAGTTGACACAATCAGACAGTTTGAAACAGTTTGGCCCTTTTGTGCAGTTACTAGCAAGCTCGACCAATTTGGGTATGGCAATCAAGCGTATGAATACCATACATAATGCCCTTCAGTCTGGGGTGCAGGTCAATATGCTACTGAGCGGCTCGATTGCAAAATGGCGAATTTTAACGCCAACAATGCTTCCTCAAGCTCGCATCCATGAGAGTATTTTGGCGGCGGGATCATTCGTTCGATTATTAAAACTATTCCATGGCGACGACTATCAACCCGTCGCCATTCACTTATCAGGTAACATGATTGGTAAAACAGGAGAAATCGAAGCTATATTTAACTGCCCTATCGTGTGGAACAGTCCAAATACTCAAGTCTGGTTTCCCGTTAAAGACATCACTTGCCCTCGCCGTTTTAAGCTACCAACATCACAAGTGAAGGCATTTACCGTAGAACAAGCGATGAGTTATATGCTTATTCCACAGCCTCAAGATACGTTAAAAGTGGTATTTGAACTCACTAAATATGCCTTATTTTTTGGTTATCCTACGCTTGAGTTTGTCGCCCAAAAAATGGGGATGAAGCCACTTACGCTTCAACGTCGCTTACAAGACCAAAGCATTGCCTTTACCGATATTGTCCACCACAGCATTTGTGATGAGGCTATCGCATTAATGGGTAGTGATTTATCTATGCAAGAAATTGCACAACGAGTTGGCTATAAAACTATGGCTTCATTTTCTGTTGCGTTTAAACGTATGTA
Organism: Aliivibrio friggae; assembly: GCF_057368515.1. Classification (NCBI taxonomy): domain Bacteria; kingdom Pseudomonadati; phylum Pseudomonadota; class Gammaproteobacteria; order Vibrionales; family Vibrionaceae; genus Aliivibrio; species Aliivibrio friggae. Next base: position 798,364 of record NZ_CM170649.1, on the reverse strand, counting down.
CGGTGTTACCCCTGTTCAATACAGAAAAACACTACTTTAATAACTAAACAAATATTTCTATACATCATTTGTATCTATTTTTTGATATATGTAAACACATTTAATCGACATATTACTCAGTTACCCTTCATGCTTACTGCTCATTATTATTTAAGGTAAATCATTTATGAGTTTAGTCAGCATGCCCTTTGTTGGATCAGGTCAGGATCTTGGGCTGCATATTGCTGCGAGCGTCGTCATGATAGGAAGTATTGTCGCTCTCGCGTATGGTTTCTGGAAACTTCATGAACTACCAATCAACAAAGCACACAGTAAACAACACCAACAAATAGGACTGATCACTGCCCTCACTTGGATAGGGTTTGTTTGGCATTGGGTCTGGGTTTTAGCCGTGATTTGTGCTTTTGTCGATGCAGAAAAAGCATTAATTAAAATTCGTGATATTTGGCATCAACCTACTTCACCATCACAGACACAAGCACAAACGCCAATAACAGAAACAGGCACAACAGCATCAACTCAAGAGGAGAATCACAATGCTTGAGGGATTAGCGGTATGGGCTCTGTTTATTTATCTTCTTCGTCTGGTTGGAATGCCTTGGAATAAGTTTACTCAAGGGTTTGCCTACATTGGCGGTGGGTCTTGGTTATTATTTGTATGGGCGGGCTTACTTAATTTTACGCCAATGGATCTTTCTGGCGGCTCTGTAGTGCAATCACCACACATTCAACTTCGTCCTGCCAGTACTCAAATTAAAGGCGTTGTGACTAAGATCCACGTAAAACCAAACCAGGAGATCACAAAGGGCCAATTAGTGTATGAAATTGATGATGAGCTATATCAAATAGCACTAAATAAAGCAGAGGTCTCTTTAGAAGCAAGTCAGGTCGCCCTTGAAGTTGCACAGCAAAATGTGAAATTGGCACGCCAAGCTATTACCGCATCAGAAAGCGATATCGTGGTTAGCCAAAAACAAATTGAAGCAAAAAGCCAAGATTTGAAGTACAAAAAACTCACACTGCAACGCTATATTAAGCAAAACAGTAAAGTAAAAAATACCATTACTCAAAGTACACTAGATGAGCAAGGTACCTTGGTATCCATTGGTGAAATAGATGTTGCCAGTGCTGTTGCTCAATTAGATAAAGCCAAACTTGCTAATGAAAAAGCATTGTTAGATCTAGATAATGCAAAATTAGGTGTAAAAGCCAAAGAAAGTGAACTAGCGAGCGCAAAAGAAAGCGTCACTCAAGCACAATGGAATGTAGACAACACTAAAGTCTACGCCCCTGCTGATGGCTATGTGACAAACTTTATTCTGCGTGAAGGTCAATATATTGGTGCGGTTCCACGTATGCAGATGTATACCAATGAGAAGTACGTATTAATGCGCGTTAACCACCAAGCGATACGTAATGTGACAGTTGGTCGCCCTGCTGAATTCTCTAGCGCAGTTTACCCGGGAAAAGTCTTTGTGGCTGAGGTAGAAGGTATTGTTGAAGCAACAGGAGAAGCACAAGGTAATTTACTAGGCCGAGAAACGAATGTTCGTCAAACGACAGGATTAAACGTCAATAACAAGCACCACTTTGTACGTTTAAAGCTGGAAGAGGGTGAAGGCTATGATATTCCTGTTGGCTCGGTTGGCTTAGCGTGGATATCTGGTGAGAAACCCATTGGCTTTATGGCTTTCTTAGATGTAATTCGTGGCATTATTATCCGCATGAAATCACAAATCTACTTCTTCTATTCACTATAAAACTTCCATGTTTTCCCTCTGCTCTGCTCTCTCGAGCGGAGGGCTTTTTACAATCCCATCCATTCCATTAATGGTTTTTTCTTACTCAACTTATCAATAATCTGCTGCCTCACTTTCTTATGCTGAGGATCATTAATATAACGCTTGTGATAAATAAATTTATAATCTGCTAAGTGCAACTTTACAGGACAAGGATAAATCGCTAAATCTAGCTGTTGTTGCCAACGTTTTGCAAATGATTGAGAAACTAAACCTAGCGATTCACCATGAGAGACGAACATTATTACGCTTGATAATGAAGAAACACTAAGTGCTATTTTCCGCTCTTTTACTGGCTCTTGCGCAATTTGTTCAAACCCATTTAGTCCCTGCCAACGTCCTGAATAAATCACATGTGATTCACGATAATAATCTTCTTTCGTTAATTGTTCTTGAATTCGAGGATGATCTTTTGCACAGACAACAACTAAGGGTTCAGTGTATACATCTTCAATAATGAACGCAGAATCTTTTATAGTGACAACATCTAATACCAAATCTACTTTTTGTTCTCTAAGGTGTTCAAATATCATTGATTGGCTTCGAGGAGATTCGGAGAAATCGATTTGCTCTAAACCAACTAAAGAGTGAAGAATAATCTCCGCACAATAGACCGATAAAGTATTTTTATCATTAACTGCATCATTAATCGTATCTAAAGCAAATTGAAATTTGTTCGCTAACGCATGAGCTTTAGACGTCGCTTCTATCCCCCGCCCTTTTTTAATAAATAATTGCTTATCTATCTCAGTTTCAAGACGTTTAATCGCAGCACTCACTGCAGGTTGGGTTAATTCCAGTAACTCTGATGCTTTGGTGTATGACTGGCATTGATATACCGCCATAAATGTACGAATCAAATTTAAATCCATTCTTGCTCCACTACCGATAAATAGGCCTTAAATAACCACACTCATAAATAAAACTTAGGTAATACCGTTGTTTAACCTTATTTATCAAAACCAAACCACAGGTATATTTATTGTGCACTGCCTTTTTTAAAAGAGCAAACTTCTCTACTTTACGGATCTTTTATGAACTTAAAAAAAAACAACGCTAAAAAATTTGTGCTTAATGCTTGCACACTTGCACTTGGCGCAGCTTCAGCTGTTGCTCACGCTGCAGATCAACCTAACATCGTCGTTATCTTTGGCGATGATGTCGGTTACTGGAACATCAGTGCTTACAACCAAGACATGCTGGGATACTCAACACCAAATATCGATAGTATTGCAAAAGATGGGGTGAAGTTTACTAACTTTTATGCACAACAAAGTTCAACTGCAGGCCGCTCAGCTTTCATCACCGGCCAAATGCCAAAACGAACAGGCTTATCAAAAGTTGGGATGCCTGGTGCACCAGAAGGCATTAGCGAAAAAGATCCAACTATCGCAACACTATTGAAAGATCTTGGTTACGCAACTGGTCAATTTGGTAAAAACCACTTAGGCGACCGTGATGATATGCTTCCTACAAATCACGGCTTTGATGAGTTCTTTGGTAACCTGTATCACCTAAATGCAGAAGAAGAACCTGAAAATGTCGATTATCCTAAAGATCCTGAATTCCGCAAACAATATGGTCCTCGTGGCGTAATTAAGTCGTCTGCGGATGGAAAAATCGAAGATACGGGCCCATTAACCAAAAAGCGTATGGAAACAATCGATACTGAAGTCTTAGGCATGGCTGAAACCTTCATTGAAAAACAAGTAAAAGCAGATAAACCATTCTTTACTTGGATCAATACCACTCGTATGCATAACAATACTCATATTGATGGTAAAGCCCGTGGCAAAACCGGTTTAGGTGATTATGCAGATGGCATGGTTCAACACGATGAACAAGTTGGCCAAGTACTAAAACAAATCAAAGACCTTGGTATTGAAGATAACACGATTGTTATTTACACCACTGATAATGGCCCAATGATCGCAACATGGCCAGATGCAGCAATGACACCATTCCGCAGTGAGAAAAATACGGGCTGGGAAGGCGGTTTCCGTGTACCTGCAATGGTTAAATGGCCAAACCATATCCCTAAAGGCAAAAACGTAAATGGCATGATGTCACTAGAAGATTGGATGCCAACACTGCTTGCAGCTGCAGGTAATAATCACGCTAAACAAGACCTTCTAAAAGGCGAACGTATCCAAGGGAAAAAATATAACGTTCATCTAGATGGTTATAACCAATTACCAATGATCACTGGAAAAACAGAAGAAAGTGCTCGTAAAGAGTTTGCTTACTGGAGTGATGATGGTGACTTACTCGCAATCCGTTACGATCGCTGGAAATTCCACTTCATGATTCAAGAACATGAGACAGGGTTAGACGTATGGAGATACCCATTCACAAAACTTCGTGTGCCACTGATCTTCGATTTAAAAGTCGATCCACTAGAACGTGGTGACGGCGGTATGGGCTATGACAAATGGATGTATGACCGCTCTTATGTACTTGCACTCGCTAAACGTGAAGCTGGCAAGATCTATAAGTCTTTTGAAAAATTCCCGCCTCGTATGAAAGCCGGCAGTTTTGTTCCAAAAGAAGATTAATCATTTTTAATTGATGATTTGTAATGTGCAGTGGCTCATTTCTGAGCCACTCTCTTTTTAATATATAAGTGATTCTATGTCTTATTCTTCTGTAAAAAATTCAACGTTCTTAGATGTTGTTCCATTAAAAACAGCAACAAAAAACACAGACTATCAACGTCGATTTCACGTAATGTCTAAACCCGGTGGTTCAAAATGTAACCTTGATTGCCAATATTGCTTTTATCTTCATAAGGATGAGTTGCTTCACCAACCAAAACAACCCGTAATGGATGATGCGACTTTAGAAGCCTTTATAAAGAGTTATATTGAGAATCAAGATGGCAACGAGATTGTCTTCTCATGGCAAGGAGGAGAACCTACCTTATTGGGTGTCGATTACTTCAGAAAAGTCGTCCAACTACAACAAAAGCACTGCCCTAAAGGCGTAAAAATTGAAAACGATTTACAAACCAATGGCATTTTATTGAATGACGAATGGTGTCAATTTTTAAAAGATAACGGATTTCTAGTTGGCTTATCAATTGATGGACCAAGAGAACTGCATGATAAGTATCGTGTGACTCGTAGTGGTAAACCTACTTTTCATTTAGTAATGGCGGCGGTTGAGCGCCTGCAAGATTATCAAATACCTTTTAACGCTCTGGTTGTCGTAAATCGCCATAACGTAAAACACCCACTCGAGGTTTATCGATTCTTAACAAAAGAGCTTGGTGCTACTTACATTCAGTTCACTCCTTGTGTTGAAGCTAAAGATTTTGCCACTACTGCTCCTCAGTTTTGGAACGAATCAATGACACCAGAAAAAGGCAATGAGTTAGCTAAACCCGGACACCCAATGTCAATCGTCACTGACTGGTCTGTCGATCCAGATGACTGGGGCTACTTTTTAAATACCGTATTTGTGGAGTGGGTTAATAATGATTTAGGTCGTGTGTTAGTTAACTTATTTGAAACCGCAGTTGCTCAGGTAATGGGTAAAGAATCTCAATTATGTGTGACTGCCGAGTTCTGCGGTAAAGGCCTAGCAATGGAACACAATGGTGATGTATTTAGCTGTGATCATTACGTATACCCTGAATATAAGCTTGGCAATATCAACGAACGTGGCTTAAACGAATTTGCTTTTTCAATCCGGCAGCATGGCTTTGGAATGGCGAAAAGAGACAGTCTTCCTGCCTACTGTAAAGCCTGCCCTTATTTAAATTTATGTTGGGGAGAGTGTCCTAAAAATCGACTCATAAAATCTCCTGATGGTGAACTTGGATTGAACTATTTGTGCAGTGGCATTCGCGCTTTCTTCGATGAAAGCCTCCCTATGCTTACCGGATTATCTGTTTTATTAAAAAAGCAGCAAGACGCACTTAACCAATAAATATATGAATACTTCTGGAGTCATTATGTACAAAGCTCAAGATGCGGTTGCCAAATTAATTAATCATGTAAACCAATCGGTTGTTGGCCAACCTCATGTCGTTAAATCTCTGATTATCGGTTTGTTAACCAATGGTCACGTCCTACTTGAAGGCTTACCAGGAACGGCAAAAACACGCTCAATTAAAACGCTAGCGAATGCATTAAATACATCGTTTGGTCGAATTCAATTCACTCCAGATCTACTGCCTTCTGATGTAACGGGGACAGAGGTTTATCAAGAGATCAGTGGCAAACCTCAGCTGCATTTTCAAGCTGGTCCAATTTTTAATAGCATCGTTTTGGCTGATGAAATAAACCGTGCTCCTGCAAAGGTACAAGCAGCATTACTCGAAGCCATGGCCGAAGGCACTATCACAGTCAGTGATACCACCCATACCTTGCCTGAACTCTTTATGGTACTCGCAACACAAAACCCAGTAGAGCAAGAAGGAACTTACCCATTACCAGAAGCACAAATGGACCGCTTTATGATGAAAGTAAGTGTGAGCTATCCCGATGATGAAGCCGAAAAAGAAATCATTCGTTTAGTTCGCGATGAAGAAAATGAGCAAGCGAATCAATCACAAAAAGAAACCGTAACGATTGATCCAAAAGCTATTTTAGAAGGACGTAAAGAGCTGCCTTTTATACATGTCTCTGACATTGCAGAGAACTATATCGTCGCTTTAGTCATGGCAACTCGCCATCCCGAGCGTTACCCACATACTCAATTATCACAATGGATAGACGTTGGAGCTAGCCCTCGAGCCTCTATCGCATTAGACAAATGTGCTCGTGCCCACGCTTGGTTAGAAAACAGAGAACATGTACTTCCCGATGATATTCGAGCGGTTGCTCATTCAGTACTAGGTCACCGTATCAGCTTAAGCTATGACGCTCTGGCGGATGGAATATCCACACAAGATATTGTAGCAATACTCTTAAACACCGTAGTTATTGGTTAATCCTGATGGATTTAATAAAAAAAACCTCATCAAATCAAACTATAGATCCTAGGATCCATTGCGAACACTCTCAGCTTGTTAAACTTCAAGCTCATATCAATGGATTCTCGTTATTTCCTCATTTAAAAACCAGTCGTTTACTTTCTGGTCGTCATCTCTCAGGCTATCGTGGTAGAGGATTAAACTTTGAAGAACTGCGTCATTATCACATCGGTGATGATATTCGCAACCTCGATTGGAAGGTCACCTTAAGAACCGGTAAACCTCATGTAAGATCGTATACAGAAGAAAAAGATCACAATATTATTCTTTGTGTTGATCAGCGTTCAACCATGTTTTTCTCTTCCTTTAATACCATGAAATCCGTTGTTGCTGCAGAGCTTGCGAGCTTATGTGCATGGCGTGTAATTAAAGAAAGTGACCGTGTGGGACTGTTTTTAATTAAAGACGACAATACACAATGGATGCCACCAAAACGCAGTCAATCTGATGTATTACATTATCTCAAACATCTTACTTTTGCTAACCAACAATTAAGCGCAGAAAAAAATAGTCCCCACCCTATATCTTTATCTGATGCCCTTCATGAGCTTAATCGAAGAAAACTCAAAGACAGTGTCATTATTATCTTTAGTGGCTGGCTTGGCATGACAGAGCAAGACACGTCATTACTCAAGCATCTTCAAAAAAGTAATGATGTATTAAGCGTGTTAATTAGCGATCCTATGGAAGCCTCTCTTACTTTCAATCCCACCTCAAAATGGGTTTTTAGTGATGGTACTCATCAAATTAATGTAGAGAAAAAAAGAGACGTAATAAAAGCCAACCAACACCTCCAAACTGAGCATCAAAAACGTTGCGATACGTTACGTCATTTAATGGCGATTAAACGATTACCTTTCATGGAAATTTCAACGTCAGGAACACACATAGCTCAATTGGCTCATCTACTGAGAACTAAATAATCATGACTCATACTCCTCCAAATACTTATATCTTAAAAGGTATTATTGATGTTCAAGTTCCAGAATCAATCGCTTGGTTCCCTCAGACTCTGGGTTGGCAAGTTCTATTCTCCTTACTCAGCACTCTTATACTTTTTGTGATTTATAGAGAAATTAAGATACATCGAAAAAACCGGTACCGCCGCCAAGCACTGAAAGGTATTAACGAGATAAACAGTGACCGCCCTTATCAAGCAACCTGTGAGCTCTTTCATTTAATGAAGCGTGTTGCTGTCTATTTAGATAAAACGAATGCATCTAAATCAGATGACGATTTATTGCAGTTCTTTGTGTTAACCAAAACGTCCCGTTGTGTGCATTTTCATCATGCGTTAAGTAAGCGTGCATTAAATGAAATTTGGCTTCCTGAGGCTAAATTTACCCTTATTCCAGAACAAGCAGAAGTTCTTATTAGTCAATTCAGAGAGTGGGTAATTCACCACACAATTGAGGAAAAATGCAGCTCAAAAAATCAGGTAAAAATTAATGAATAACCTGTCTTGGTCTAGTATCGAGTTTCTATATCCAATGTGGTTATGGTTACTGCCTTTACCTTTGCTTATCACGCGTATTGCCCCCTCTTATCGCACTCAACAGGCTGCGATAAAAGTGCCATTTTTCAATCTACTCGTTGATGCTTTAAAGCTCCCGACATCAGATGGGGCAAGTCGGTTGACCCCTGCAAAATGGCAACGCATCTTACTTTGTCTTTCTTGGGTATTAATCTTACTCGCCTTAACCAAGCCGACCTTATTAGGCCCACCTCAAGTGCGTGAACAAATAGGTCGTGACATCATGGTCGTCGTCGATTTATCCGGCTCAATGGCAGAGAAAGACTTCACCGCCAAAAACGGTCAAAAAGTGAGTCGATTAGATGCTGCCAAAGAAGTCTTAAAAGATTTTGCTAAAACACGAAAAGGCGATCGCCTTGGTTTAATTTTATTTGGTGATGCCGCTTTTGTCCAAACACCTTTTACTTCAGACCATCAAGTTTGGCTCGATTTACTTGAACAAACCCGTGTAGAAATGGCAGGTAAAAGTACCCATCTTGGCGATGCTATTGGCTTAACCATTAAACGATTTGAAGACAGTAAAACACCATTACCAACCGATAAACCCCGCGAAAAAGTCGCGATCATCCTCACCGATGGCAATGATACAGACAGTTATGTCCCCCCAATCGACGCTGCAAAAGTCGCGAAAGTAAAGGGAGTACGCATACATATGATTGCAGTAGGCGACCCACAAACTATAGGAGAGCAAGCCCTTGATATGGATACTATTAATACTGTTGCTAATGCATCTGGCGGTCAGGCATTTCAGGCACTAAACCAAGATGAATTACGTAACGCATACGCCGAAATTGGCAAATTAGAGCCACAACTTTATCAAAGCACAACCTACAGAACAAAACAGAGTATTCATCAATACCCTGTGATGTTTTTAGTATTAATACATCTGTTCTTCTTTGGGTTTATGTCATGTAAACGTGCCAAGAAAAAATCTCATCAATCCAAAGGAGAACATCATGTTTGATTCACTCTCAACACAATGGCTTTTGATAAAACAAGGCATTGCTCAATTTCATTTCATTCGCCCATTATGGTTGTTGTTATTGATTCCTTTCATTGTGATTATCTATCTAAAATGGCGACAAGAAACTCAAAACGACCAGAAAAATCAACTTCCCGAACATTTACAAAAAGCGCTATTAGTGGGAAATGAAGGATGGAAACAGCAACTGCCTTTAAAATTACTTACGGTTGTATTATCACTTACCATACTTATTTGTGCAGGCCCTACATGGCTAAAAGAACTGTCACCTTTTGGAGAAGATAAGGCGCCATTATTAATCGTATTAGATACGAGTGCGTCCATGCTTGAAAAAGACGTATTACCTAATCGATTGACGCGTTCTAAACAAAAGATCCAAGATTTATTAACGCTACGAGAAGGTGGGAAAACAGGGTTAATCGTTTATTCTGGTACCGCACATATCGCGATGCCATTAACACAAGATTCTGCGGTATTTAAGCCATACCTTGCAGCCATTAGTCCTAAAATAATGCCTGTAGAAGGAAAATCAGCTTACAAAACATTACCATTAATCAAACAGCAGTTTTCAACCTTATCTTCTTTACAACAGCCACAAATCACAGGGACGGTTGTATTAATCACTGATGGGGTAACCACACAAGATTATGAACGTTTTGAAGAATACTTTACTTATTCTTCCAACCAATTACTTATTCTTGCTATAGGTAATGAAAACAGAACCAGTAATTTTCCGTTAAATATGGATTCTTTAAATGAATTAAAGCGTATAAGCCACGGAAAAATAACTCAAGTATCGATTGATAATAGCGATATAAATTGGCTCAACAACCAAATTAAACGTCATATGCAATTAAGCAATGATTCCGTTATGCCATGGGAAGATTTAGGTTATTTTCTGCTGATCCCTGTTTTATTACTCATGCTATTGTGGTTTAGACGAGGTTGGTTAGTTCAGTGGTGCGCCGCCTTTATTCTTGTAGGAAGTCTTGGACTTTATTCACCCTCAACATTGGCTGAAATGGTTCAATCAACAGCAACACACTCTACAGAAAAAGAAAATAACAAGAAAGATATATGGGACAAAACCACACAATGGTGGATGAATTTATGGCTCACTCCAGATCAACAAGGTCAATGGTATTTCAACAAAAATGATTACATTAAAGCCGCGCAACATTATCAAGACCCATTGCATAAAGGGGTCGCATTTTATTACGCAGCAGAATACCAACAAGCCTATACGGCATTCATGGCGGGAATTCCAGATCTTCAATCCGCATTAAACAATACTGATGCAACCAATAACATTGTTGAAACCAAAGATTCAGAAAACAGCGAGGTTCTATTAGTTAATATTGCAATTTCACTTGCCAGACAACGTGAATACCTTGCTGCTCGCGATTTACTTAAAGCGACAGTTAAACGCTACCCAAATAACAAGACTGCTAAACATAACTTGGTTTTAATACAGAATATGATTGATGAAATTAATCGATTTAGTGAAAGCCAAGCCAATACCGGTGAAGCAGAGCAATCTCAAGAGTTGCCTGAAAACGAGCCTCAAACCTCCAACGGTGCTGACGAGCAAGTACTTAAATCCCAAATAAAAAAACAAACACTCTCAGCAGAACAAATCTTAGCCGATAAACAAATCGCGGAGAAATGGTTACGTCGAGTTGAAGCCAATCCTGGGTACTTTTTGCAGAATAAATTCCATTTGCAAACACTGTCTGAAAAAGGAAATGAATAATGCGCCGCACCTCCCTATTTCTTTTGTTTATGCTTATCGTTACGAGTTTTTCACTTTATGCCAGTGAAGAACCATTGCCAACAATGCAAGAATTGGTAGATAACCATGAAATTAGACTTAAAAGCTGGCTAAGCTCAGAAACAATAAATTCAGATAAAAAAAATGATTCCGCCATCTCGATTAATCAATCAGTGATCTTGTTCATTGATATCTCAACACCTCGATGGTTTACCGATGGCACCGTCATTGAGAATATTTCAATTCAAAATATACTCGCCCAACAGCGTAATTTACAAGCCACTAATTATAGCCAAATGGAAGGAGATCAAACGTGGTCTCATCAACGTTGGGAAATACCTCTATTCCCTCAAAAAACGGGACAATTTATGGTGCCATCTATCGGTATCAAAATTACGGTATCTGTAGAAACGGGAAAAAATGTTCGAGGCATTTTATTTACTCAACCCCATCGTTTTTCAGCACAACGACCGACTGCAAAAATGACCAATTCAGAAGCGTGGGTGGTTTCTCCTAATGCTAACCTAGCTCAGCACTGGCAATATTCAACTTCTCAAAGTAATAAAAAAGAGAAAAAAGACAAAAGTAAAGAACCTCAACTAACCGTTGGCGACGCTATCACTCGAACCCTAACTTTAGATGCTTCAGATTCACTTGCAATGTTACTTCCGACACTAATACCTAATCTAAAAAATAGTGCCATTCAACGATATACGGATCCTGAACAACTTAAAGACAATAATAATAGAGGTCAACATACTGCAGTGAGAAAAGAGTCTGAAACCTATATTTTACAACAGGGGGGAGAAATAACCTTGCCTGATATTACGATCCCTTTTTGGAATACCACCACACAAAGATCTGAACAACTCATCGTACACGGACAAACCATTCATATACAACATACCTTAATTTCATGGCTAAAAGCGTATTCGCTTACTCTCTTTTCTATTCTGTTTATATTTGTTTCCTCATTATTCTTATTCAACAAACTTAGACATTATTATCAATCTCATCCCTACCCTGATTGGCTACTCTTTTTTCGGGCTACTAAGTGTCATTCTTCACCTGAAATTAGATTGTATCTATACCGTAAGCTCTTTAAGAAAACAGAATTACTAGAACTGAAAAAGTACCAAATAAATAATCAAGACGCATGGAACTCAGACAGTGAAGAGGTACAAAAAACAATGCTACCCCCTCATAAGTCATGGCAACTTTGGTTAAAAATAAAGTAACGATTTAAACCGTAAAAATACCCTAACTTCCAGATTTACAGGAAATTTATTAAGCAGGGAAATTAAATAAAAATATTTATAAACGAATTATAAAAGCTAAAAAAACGTTATTAAATCTCCGAGGGTTATCTCTCACTACTCAAGAATTGAACTTATTTACAACCTTAATAATAGTAAGGTTTAAATGTAACTAAATGTATATTTAAATTTAAACCGAGAACCTCTTATGAAAAAAATAATAAGCAATTCTTTAATTATTGGCTTACTTAGTACCTTCGTTCTAAGTGGCTGTAATCAAGAGAAAGCACCTACAACAGTTAATGCTCCACTTCCTAAAGTGAAGTCACTTGTAATTCAATCACAACCAATTACCCCACACTTGGAATTCATTGGCCGAACCTCTTCAGCACGTAGCGTTGATATTATTCCCCGTGTAGGCGGAGAACTCCAAGCCATTCATTTTAACGATGGCGATTTTGTAAAAAAAGGCGATCTCTTATATGAAATTGATTCTCGACTCTTTTATGCTGCGGTGAATTCTGCAAAAGCCTCGCTCGAAAAGGCAAAAGCTACCTTAAAGATGACATCAAGCAATGCACATCGCGCAAAACAATTAATCAAGGATAAAAGTATCAGCGCACAGCAATATGATACCGCCATCGCTAACTACGCTTCTGCACAAGCAGATATTTCAGAAAAACAAGCTGCTTTAAAGTCCGCTCAACTCGATTTGGAATTCACTCATATTTACGCTCCTTTTTCCGGTCGCCTTGGATTTTCTCGCTACAAAATTGGCGAGCAAGTAACGGCTTTATTACCACCTAGCTCAACAATGAAAAACAGCTTGGTTTCATTAACTAAAGTGGATGTGATGAATTTTGACTTTAATGTTGATGAGAAAATTTACCGTCGTATTCGTAACGCCATTGATATCGTCAGAAACAAAAATAATAAACTGAACCTTGATATTCGTTTAACCCTATCTGACGGCTCTATCTATGCTAATAATGGCAAGATCTCAGCCGTTGGTAACAAGATCGACCCATCAACGGGCTAAATTCATGTACAAGCGGTATTTGATAACCATGACTACGGATTAATGCCTGGAGAGTTTGGCAAAATCAAGATCAGCTTAAAAGGACAAACCGTCGATGGTTTACTCATTCCTCAAGCTTCAATTCAACAAGATCAAGCTGGCGATTACGTTATGCAAATCGATGACTCAAACACAGTCAAGCAACAATACGTTGTATTAGGCCAAGCTTATGGGACAAACAAAGCGGTTATATCAGGCTTGAGTAAAGGTGATCGTATCGTGACGGAAGGTTTACAAAAAATCCGTACTGGCATACAGGTTGAAGAGCTGACTTCTGCAGAATAAGGGATCCCATTATGTTAAGTAAGTTTTTTATTCATCGACCTAAATTTGCCTTAGTTATCTCTCTTGTGATGACTTTAATGGGGTTAATCGCCCTTAAAGTATTGCCTATTGCAGAATACCCAGCAATTTCACCAACGGTTATTATTGTTAATACCGTCTACCCAGGGGCGAATGCAAGTGTAGTTAAAAAGACGGTTGCTCAACCCTTAGAATCCAAAATTAATGGCGTAGAAGACATGATTTATATGTCTTCTAATATTGGTAATGATGGCAGTTACAGCTTACGTGTTTATTTCCGAATTGGTGCAGATGGCGACATGGCCCAAGTTCGAGTTAATAACTTAGTATCGCAAGCGACATCAACGCTACCACCTGAGGTAAAACAAATAGGAGTAACAGTTCGCAAGAAATCATCCGATATTTTAGGCGTTGTCACTCTTAGCTCTCCCAAAGGAACCTACGACAGTATTTACCTGTCAAATTATGCCGACCTTAACTTAGTAGAGCGTCTGAAACGATTAGAAGGAATGAGTGACATTACCCTTCTTGGTAAAAAATCTTACTCTATGCGTGTTTGGCTCAACCCAAATAAAATGAGTACATTAAGCCTGACCTCTACCGATGTTATCGGGGCGATTAAGTCCCAAAACATCCAAGTTGCAGCGGGCAAAGTCGGTGGAATGCCCGCTCCTGACCAACAACAAAACCAATATGTATTACAAACTAAAGGACGTTTAAGCTCTACTGACGAATTTAGTGACATCGTGATCAGAGCCAATAAAGACGGTTCTATTATTCGCCTCTCTGATGTCGCTCGTGTCGAATTAGGAGCACAAGGTTATGAAGCAGATGGACAGCTCAATAACAAACCTGCCGCAGTAATGGCTTTATACCAATTACCTACGGCCAATGCGCTCGATGCCATGAGTAAAGTCAAAACGGCAATGAAGCAATACAGTAAAACCTTCCCTGATGATTTGGAATATAATATTGCCTATGACTCCACCGAATACGTCGAAGCCTCAATTGATGAAGTGTATGAAACTCTCATTATTGCTGCGCTATTAGTGGCTATTGTTGTCTATATCTTCTTACAAAACCTGCGTGCAACGGCTATTCCGATTATCGCCATTCCTGTTTCGATTATTGCAACCTTTGCGGTAATGAACATGATGGGAATGACGATAAATACAATCTCACTCTTTGGTTTAATACTGGCCATCGGGATTGTGGTAGATGATGCAATCATTGTGGTCGAAAACGTAGAACGTATCATTCATGAAAAACACATGAAACCGATCCCTGCCACGATTGAAGCAATGAAAGAAGTGACAGGGCCAGTGCAATTCTTCTCGCCGTATTTGTTCCTGTCGCTTTATTGCCTGGTATATCAGGTAAAATGTTCAATCAGTTTGCGGTTACGATCTGTGTGTCAGTATTAATCTCGGCGATTAATGCTCTAACTTTATCGCCAGCATTATGTGGTTTGATTTTAACTGACAAACACAGTGAACCTGTTGCGCCATTACGAGCCTTTAACCGTGGTTTTGAGGCCCTAACTAAGAAGTATCAATTTCTTGTTGGCGTAATGAGTAAGCGGTTATTTATCTCTAGTGTGGTTTACTTATCTTTGATTGGTATTCTTGCTTATACCTTTACGGCTATCCCAACGGCCTTTGTTCCTAATGAAGACAAAGGTGCGTTCATGGTTGAAATGCGTCTACCCGATTCGGCTTCGCTTCAGCGTACCATTCCTATTCTGCAAGATTACACACGTGATCTTCTACAGATTGAAGGCGTTGAAGATGTGGTTTCTGTGAGTGGATTTTCACTCATCAATATGTCGGCAATCCCAAATGCAGGGATGCTTATTATCAAACTCAATAACTGGGATAACCGTAAAGATCCAGCATTACACCAACAGGCGTTAATGAACAAAGTTCGACAAATGCTAAATACGATCCCGAATGCGAATGCGTTAGTGTTTTCAACACCGGCCATTCGAGGTATGGGCTCTGTTGATGGTTTTAATTTTGTCCTTGAAGACAACTTAGGTCGAGAGCCTCAAGAGCTTGCTCAAACAACTCAGGGGTTTGTTGCCAAGATAAACCAATTACCAGAAGTGGCTCGTGCCTTCTCAATATTTAGAGCAAACGTACCACAACGCTTTATTGATGTTGATCGAGATAAAGCCATCTCAATGGGGATCCCGCTCAGTGATATATTTCAAACCTTACAATCTCAACTAGGGGGTGCGTATATTTCTGATTTCAATATTTACGGTCGTTCTTTCCAAGTAAAAGTTCAAGCCGAACAAGAATATCGAGACAGCACTGATGACATTAAGAACCTTTATGTCAGAAATAACGCAGGAAAAATGGTTTCACTGGGTACATTAGTGAAAATCAAACCTATCTTTGGCCCTGATTCACTAATGAACTATAACCTGTTCGGGTCCGCCACCATTAATGGGGTGCCAACCGCAGGATACAGTTCAGGTGACGTAGTAAAAGCCATCGAAAAATTGGCAGCGGCAGAATTACCAAGTGGTTATTCTTTTGAATGGTCAGGCATGACCTACCAAGAGCAAAAAGCAGGGAACGCAGCCCCTATTGCTTTTGCATTATCGCTTTTATTTACTTACTTATTCTTAGTCGCTCAATACGAAAGTTGGAGTATTCCTACTGCGGTAATGATGGCCGTACCCATTGCCATACTTGGCGCAATGGCCACCTTATTTTCACTAGGCCAACCGTTTGATTTATACGTTCAAATCGGGATCGTTATTTTGATAGGCATGTCCGCCAAAGTCGCCATATTGATAGTGGAGTTTGCCAAAGTGCTGCGCGAAGAAAAAGGGTATTCCATTATTGATGCAGCAAAAGAAGCAGCACGGTTACGCTTCAGAGCCGTTCAAATGACCGCCTTTGCTTTCATTTGGGGGGTATTTCCTTTGGTTATTGCCTCAGGAGCCGGTGCTGAATCTCGTCACTCATTAGGGTTCGCCGTCTTTGGCGGTATGATTTTATCAACACTTCTTGGCACCATTTTTACTCCTGTATTTTTTGTTGCCATGCAATCTTTAAGAGAAAGGTTCAACCCAAAAAAATAGTCATTCTTTCACCATTACTTTAAACCTGCATCACTGACTTAAGTTTTGTGGGTTTATTGTTTGTTTTATCTTTATATTTATCAGGCTTACATCATGAAAACTAACCATATTATTTTACTGTCTTTTTTATTCTCAGGAGCTTCTCACGCTACGGTATCTGAAAAAGCCAACACAAAGAAATTGGCTGATGATCCAACAAGGGTCGTCACAGAGCTTGGCGTCACCTACAGTGATAATTACGATACAAATAGCAGCAGTTGGTCACTAACCGGCTCGATTGCCTTCGATCCTGTTAAAAAATCAATGTTCGTGTTAACGACGACGGCAGTGAATGGCGTGTGGGTGGTTCATGGTTGTTTGATTTGGGGATCGTCAACTTCAATTTCGGAAAAATGAATTTGATAATAAAAACACTCAAACCAATTACAGCGTAGGTACTTTCATTCCACTAAGCTACTTTGGTTTTGAACCACTAGGTATTCAAATATTCCCTACCATTGGCTACAACTACAATGATGGTGAAGAAGTATGTGACATCAATTCAACAACAGGGAAATTCCATGGCAAAGAACCGACGTTTGATGAGCACTTTAGGATGGTGTCTAGCACTAACCAAAGTGGTTATGTTGGAGCCTTTGCCTTAAAACCATTAACTCAAAAATTTACGCTAATGATGGCGACTGGCGCGGCAAAAGGGACGAATGATTATGATGCATGATGGTTATTTGGCGGCGTGAGTTACAAAATTGCAGAGAAACAAACCCTAAGTACATTTACCTATATGGTTGATAATAATTTCGGGCAAAAAGAGCGATTTGGTATCACTTATAAATACACCTTTAATTAAACATCAACTCTCGTATCTTATAATTAATCAAATGTAATGAACTGGTGACCCCAAAGCTCAAAAAACTATATCGCAATGGGGCTATTTATAAGGAACTCAGATGGACACATTACGTATCTATTCATTTAAAACGATCAGAAACACACATAAACAAAATGGGCACATCTCGTTAAAAACATTATCAACATGGAACAGAAAAATACCCAGCATTGAAACCGTTTGCTTTCAGTGTAAAAAGCAACATCATTTACTCCCATTAAAGTAAAAGAAAATTCGATGCCTTATCGATATTTAAGTGGCTAACAATTTTATTAAATTCAAATAATTATCTGAGTTATATTTGGCAGATCAGTTATTTCTCTCATAACAAGAACTACACAGTTGGCAATCATCAATTAGGCTTTTATCATGAACACAATACCCCAAAGTTGTGTATCGTTTTACTACTCGAAGTCCCTTTGTTTCATATAATTTAAAGGGCAATACTTTTCCACTGCTTTTTTTACGCAATAATGCAGCTCGACTTTCATTATCAATAATAATACTTTTATTACTCAACATCCCAAACACGACAACATCCAAACCAATTAATAATAAAAAGATTTTACACCGCATCAATCAAGGATTGATATTCAGACTTTTCTGAAAATAATTATATACGCTTCAATTCACTAACTAGAAAGCGTTTCTTTGATCTCATCAGAGCTAAAACCATGAGAATACAGATACGCATAAGCTTTGCTTTTGTCTTTTGAATTACTTAAATCAAAGCGCTTTTTGTCTAATCTTGCTTGGCAGTTCTCATAAAAATCAATCGAACCGTCCATCTCTAACTTTTCAATTTCTTCATCAAAAGTAGATACATCGATCAGTTTTTGTTTTAGCTCCCGCTTGATAACAGACTTACCTTTTAGTTTACGGGCAAGCTTCTCAATTTCTTTAACGAGATCCGCTTTATCGGCTTTTATTTGCATTTTAGAGGGTAGCGCAGAAGCAACAGGGTGAGATTTGATTGCCTCACGAACATCGGCAGATTTAAAACCATATTTAGTTAGCGTTGCATAAAGTTTATCACTCGATAATGAGTCTAAATTCATATTCGCTAATCGGTTATTCAATAACGTTATTTCACACACTTCATCGCGGTTAGATACATAAGCAATCGCTTCATTAACGATAGATTCATTAATGCCTTTCTCTCTTAATTTAGACAGAATAAACTGACTGCCTTTCTCGCCACTAAACGCCATTTCTACAAAGTTAATTGCAAAGTTCTTGTCTGATTTTAGATAGCCACGGCCGATCAGATCTTCAAGTACGGTATCAATCCACTCTTGATTATCAGTCTTAGCAATTAGCTTCTTTCTTAACTCATCGATAGTTCTGTCTTTGGCTTCAAGATGGTAAAAAGCACTGCCATATACATTATCAATAGTTTTTGCGGGTTTGACTGGACGTTGACTGAACATAAGAACCTCGGGTAATTGCGTTAACGTATTACCCCAGACTCTAATGCAGATTAAGATTAGTTACTATCATTAAATCCGATGTGTAAGCAGAGTTGCTACCCATTCAAACATATCATCAATCTATAATCACTCAATCATAGACAACACTTTATTTGCGTGAATTACAGAACGTGATTGAATATCGTCAATTGAACCATACATATTAGGGATATAAAGCATATTACAGCTGTATACATAATCGATATCGGATACTTGGCAATATTTCAGGATCTGTATCAATGGTTTCATTAACTCTTCAATCGTTAACGCAATTTCGTCTTCATTACCATAAGCGGACTCCTGTCCACCAAGCGTAAAAGAAAAAACAAACTTCTTATCTTTTAACTGCGTGCCTTTTTCACCACCAAAAGCGAAACCATAACAAATTACGTCATCAATCCATTTTTTCATTAATGCAGGGAATGAATACCAAAATAGTGGAAACTGGAAAATAATAGTATCTGCTTCCAACAAGGCGACTTGCTCTTTTTCAATATCAAACTCAAAATTAGAATGTAGATTTTCCAACATTCTCACATGCAAATTATCTTTAATAATACTTTGCTCTAAATGGCTAATAACCCCATGATTGCTAATTGAATTATCATTATTTGGATGTCCCGAAATTACTGTAATATTTTTCATTTTCTACACCTGATTAAGTAAACACCTAGACAGGATAGCGAATTTTTTATATTTGATAATATGGTACTATCGGATAACACTTTACCAAAAATGGGATAATAAGGATGTGGTATGTCAAATGATGATTGGTTACTATTTGCAAAAGTAGCTCAATACAAAAGTTTTTCTGAAGCGGCTAGACGACTAGCTATTCCGACAACAACCGTTAGTAGACGTATACAACAGCTTGAATCTCAATTAGGTGAAAGGCTATTTATTCGCAGTACAAGAAACGTAGCCCTTACCGAATTAGGGCTGCGCTTACTACCGAAAACAAAGCGTTTAGAAACTGTATTAGAAGAGCTAAGAACAACCATAGAAAATAACTCTATTGATATAACAGGAAAACTAAAATTATCTACCTCAGATACTTTAGCCCAATTTTTGATACCAACTCTCGTAGCCTCTTTTTCTGAACAATATCCTTTTGTTAATGTGGATATATCCTCATCAAATAGGAACGAACAAATCATCAATGAAAGTATTGATTTCTCTTTTCGTATTGGCAATTTAGAAGACTCAAACTTAATTGCTTATAACATTTGCGAAATAGAATATGTTTTTGTCGCCTCTCCTCAATTTATTGCTAAGTCTGATTGCGAAATCACCCTATCGGCTCTAGAACAGCTTCCGTGTACTGTCATTAATATTGATGGTAAAAATGTTCCTTGGCTCATTTCAGAAAGCAATAATGCTCTAGAGTTAAACATAAATACAAAATACCAAGTAGATAGCCTTTATGTCGCTAAATCTCTGGCTAAAGCAGGATGTGGGATAGCTTTGTTACCTAAATTCATCGTAAAAGATCCAATAAAGAGTGGCACACTTGTAACTCTATTAGATGAAGTAAATATACAAAAAAAACCACTGAACCTAATCTATTTTGATAAACACTTTCTTTCTGAGAAATCTAAAGTATTTCTAGAACATATTAAGGCTCAACACTCGCATCTAGAAAATATGATTAATCCCGTAATAAGTTGATGACTTAATCACACGAAAGGCATTGATTTGCAACAATACTCGCTAGACTTTCTATGCCCTTTCTCCATTTATCGTTCTCTCGATAAGAGGCAAAACTAATTCGAATACAGTGTTTATATTGATCTTGAGTACAAAACATCGAGCCAGGTAACACACTGATGTTCTCTTCTAATGCTCTTTTATAAATCTCTGTGCCATCAGTGCCTAAAGGTAAGGTTAGCCAACATAAAAAGCCGCCTTCAGGCTGAGAAAGATAATAGCGCCCCTTCATATGTTCATAGCTATCTAGTGCTTCTGTTAATTGCTGAAATAGTCGTTTTTGATTGTTTTTATAACTACGTTGAGCCTTATGAATATGCTGTTTATATTTACCTTTTTTTAAGAAATCACTCACCGCCGATTGAATAAGGTTAACGCTACCCATATTTTCTGACATTAAGCGTTTTTCTATTTGAGTTTGATATTTTCCAGCAAGGATCCAGCCTATCCGTAAACGCGAATCTAAAGTTTTTGAAAGTGAACTGCAATAGATCACCCTATCTTCAGTATCTAACGCTTTAAAGGTTTTCTGCGTCCCTTCGTAGGTAAGGCCTCCAAAGATATCTTCTTCGATAAATGGAATACCAGATGTGGCCTTCAGTAAAGCCAAACGTGCTGATTCAGATTGAGTGTAACCGGTTGGATTATTATGAGTGGGATTAACTAATATAGCTTTCACATCCCAAGTTTCTATCGCCTGCTTTACTGCATCAATGTCCAATCCATAGGTAAAATGATTTGGGATCTCAATTACTTTTAAATTCAGGGATTCAAGTAATAACAAAGAGCCAAAATAACAAGGGGAATCAACCAGGACAATATCTCCAGGTTGGTTAACGCCTGCAAACTTAAACTGATGGCTTGCTGTGCTCCATGAGTTATCAATACCTCATTCGAAGAAACTGAAACGCCTAACTCTTGTGTAATGTTTGCGATGTATTTCAGTAAAGAAGCATTACCCGGCGGTAATTGATAACAACTAGGTATATTGATTTGCTGACGACTATGGCGACCAATTTCTGCGTATAGGCTGCGTATGGCTGGAAAATCAATATCAGGGTGAGCCGATCCCATTGGCAATAAGTTCTGGTGATTTGGTTGGCGTAAAATGGCTTTGCTGAGCGACAGTAAATCAATATCACAAGGCTCGTTCAAGTATTCATTCATGTTATTTAGATGAATATTTTTACTTCCAACTCGGTAGCCCGAACGATCATGGGCAACCACGATTTGTTTTGCTTCAAGCTCTTCATAAGCACGAATAACCGTATTTTTTCCTACCGATAAAGAATCGCTTAACTCTCGGATCGAAGGCAGCTTATCTCCTTTTAGATACAAGCCACGCTCAATCCCTTGTTGTATATGTTCCTTTATTTGTTGATATTTCTTCATCATCCTAACCCAATTATCAACAGTTACCATCTGTACCCAATAAAATAACGAAAACTGTCTCTTACCTCAATAGCTGTACCTAGTTAAAGTACGCGAAAGACAACAATATAAAACAATACACAGGAATTCTCATGCTAACTAAATTCATCCCTTTTATCTTCGTCGCTTTATGGAGTTCTGGCTTTATCGGTGCTCAATATGGATTGCAATTTGCTGAGCCTGCCACTTTTTTATTGATTAGAATGGTCGGGAATATTGTCGTTTTTATTTTATTGTTATTTATATTCAAAGCTCATCTTCCAAAAGGTAAAGATGCAATTCACTCTTTGATTGCCGGTGTATTGATTCATGGATTCTATCTAGGAGGGACTTATCAAGCTATTGCTCTTGGAATGTCATCGGGCTTGTGTGCGTTACTTGTCGGGGTTCAACCGATTCTTACTGCGGTATTATTGGTTAACTTTGGCAACCAACGCCTACAACCTGTGCAATGGGTAGGCTTAGCGCTTGGTTTAATAGGGATAACCTTAGTATTACAAGGTAATATCGAATGGCAGGACACCAGTAATCAATACACCGCATACTTGTTTGCGTTTATCGCATTAATTGGCATTACCTTTGGCACTCTATACCAAAAAAGATACTGCCAGAACGTAGATTTAGTCGGTAGCATGGTTTGGCAATACAGTGCCGCTTCTTTGGTCTTTTTACCTGTCGCTTTATTAAATGAAACCATGGTGGTGACATGGAATGCTGAATTTATTTTTGGTTTATCATGGT
The DNA here is from genome assembly GCF_057368515.1 of Aliivibrio friggae. NCBI lineage: Bacteria > Pseudomonadati > Pseudomonadota > Gammaproteobacteria > Vibrionales > Vibrionaceae > Aliivibrio > Aliivibrio friggae. Next base: position 775,335 of record NZ_CM170649.1, on the reverse strand, counting down.
TAGTTTTGGTTGTCTCTGTTACTGCTATTTCATTACTGCTTTATATGATAAAAAAAGGCGACTCTTCTAGCGTGGCTTCTACTTTTTATCTCATACCGCCAATGACTGCATTTCAAGCATGGATAGTATTTGGTGAACACTTTGATACCCAAGGTGCTCTGGGCTTTGCTCTTGCGGCTATTGCGGTTTACTTAGTAATAAGAAAGCCTAAACCATTATTAATTAAAGAACTTAATACATAGTTTCACCAGATTACCCTCTCATTTTCACTCATGTGATAAGTGCAGAATTTAAGCAGCTTCACGCTTTAATTTCTGCACTTTATTTGCTTTATGTAACGCTTTACGCATCTGTTCTAAACGATCTAAAGGTATATTTTGCGTATAAGTGGTGAAAGGTTGTAAATCAGCACACTTAATTGGTTCAAAATCATTAGGCTCTTTTCTATAGAAAAAATAGCTACTTGCAATAGCTTCTAAAGATATATAGCCAAACCTTTCATGAGTTTTTTGTAACCGCTGTTCAAATCTTTTTATTCTCAAACCTTTCTTACTCACATGTAGGGCCTCTAATTTTAAAGTCGCCTTTAGCTTACCAATTAGAGGGGGGTATTCATTTAGCATCTAAACTTAAATTTATTTTAAAATGCACAATTAATGATTATTCTTTCTTTAATGAACTTATCGTGATATTGCTACTCAACATACAATATGCAATTTATAATCGATAAGGTATAGGATGACTTCTCTTGTCCATGTAAGAAATGTCTCAAAACACTATTCAGACTCTAATAAAAATCAACAAGCATTAAGCGATATCAGTTTTGATTTAAAAGCAGGGCAAGTTCTCGGTTTGCTTGGGCACAACGGCGCGGGAAAATCGACACTAATTAATGCCTTATTGGGAACCCATCGTTATGATGGTGAGATCAGTATTAATGGTCTGCATCCTATCGATCAGCACGCCAAATTAATGCAGCATTTAGCGTACATTTCTGATGTGAATGTGTTACCTGAATGGATGAGTGTGAAACAACTTTTAAAATATACCTCAGGAATACACCCAAGCTTTGATATTAATAAAGCGACTTCTGTATTGAGTAATACCAATATCAAATTAAATAGCAAGATAAGCTCACTATCAAAAGGCATGAAGGTACAAGTCCATTTAGCGATAGTCATAGCAACCGATACTAAAGTTCTGATTTTAGATGAACCAACCTTAGGGTTAGATTTATTATATCGCGACACGTTTTATCAGCACTTAACAACTTGGTTTAATGCAGGAGAGCGCTGTTTAATTATTGCAAGCCATGAAGTGGCTGAAATTGAGCATCTATTGACGGATGTATTGATCTTAAAACAAGGTAAATGTGTGAAGAAAGATACTATGGATAACATACCTCAAGGTACATTAGCTGAACTCTTTATTGCTCTTCAAAAGGAATCTATTTAATGCGTCCATCATTATATATGCTTGAAAAAGAGCTTATTGAACACAAAACGATTACTCGTGTCCCTCTGTTTATTCTTCTTTGCGGTGCGGTACTTTTTATTAGCTTAATGATGAACACTAGCCTACAAGATAATTTATTTATTTCAGTCGAAACTCAAGGTAACTTTACCCCGTTTAGCTCTGAGTTTTCAAACGATCTACAACTCGCATTAAGCTTTGTGGTTGGTATTTTATCATTAGCTCTCACAACGACTTACCTTTCAAAAACATTACGTAAAGAGCGTAATGAAGGCAGCTCTGCATTTTGGCGCAGCATGCCAATCTCTAGCCAATATACACACGCGATAAAACTGGCTTTTGGTTTAATTGTAATACCATTGATTTTTTCTGCATTAGTACTTATCGCCAATCTATCCTTTTGGGTAATTAGTTTATCAAGCGACACTGTATTAGTGGTGCTTCATGAACACATCTCGTTTATGTCAGTGATTAGCAATTGGCTGCAGTTTATGGGAAGAATGCTGCTGGTTAGCGTGGTTATGTTACCTATTGCAGGATTAGTTTTAGCGGTATCTCAAGTCAGTAATTCCCCTTTAATCATCTTATTATTAGGTGGTTATGCACTGAAACTGCTGTCAACTTGGGTACTAAACTGGGATGGTATTGCCGTATTTCTAACTCATATGTATAAGATCCCAACAACGATTTTACTTTCTTCAGATCCTTTGATGAGTTTTTCACAAGCAGGGATTGGATTCTTAAGCTTGTATAGTTTACTTGGCGCTATTTCATTGTTCGTTAGTATCTCTTTGTATCGAACCACAGAGATCTCTTGGCAATCACTAAACCCACGTTGGTTGTTTAATAAGTAAATAAAAAGGGAGAGGCCCATAAACTGACCTCTCCCTTACTCTTGTTAGTTACTACTTATCTTTAACTACTATATTAAAATCTTTAAGTGACATTGGCTTAAAGTACAAGAAGCCTTGATGCGATGAGATCTGTAACTCATTCAGCATCTCTTGTTGATTCTTATTTTCTACCCCTTCTGCAATCAATTTAATATCTAGATTGTTTGCTAGTAAAATAATATTTTCCAGTATCTTAAGTGACTGTGAATTAGTTTCAATGTCATCAATAAATGATTTATCAATCTTAATAAAATCGAACTGATAATAATTTAAGTACTGCAAAGAAGAATAACCAGTACCGTAATCATCCAAAGCAAACTTCACTCCAATCGCTCGAAATTTTTGCATATAACTTGTTATTTTTTCTCTATTTTCAAACTCAGTTGATTCTGTAAATTCTAATACTAACGTAAGTTTTTTAGATAACTGCTCACATAATGTATAAATTTCATCATCATAAAGACAGCTTTCCGTCAGGTTCACGCTTATTTTTAAATCAGTTCCGTTCAAATCTTTATAACCATCATTAAGTTGGCACAATATCGATTTTGTCATTGCACCAATCAATCCAAATTTTTCCATTTGAGGGATAAAATCCAGAGGTGAAATGATGGTACCACACGGCTTAATCCAGCGAGCCAATACTTCCCCCCCAATGATTTTTTCTTTCTCATTAACTATTGGCTGAACATACGGTGTTATTTGATTTTTTCTAATTGCTTTTCTTAGTTTATAAAAATCAAAATTTAATCGTGTACTTGTGCTTGGTAAAACACGTAACAATATCGACATTAACAGCAAGATGACAATAAGGATTCGATTATCAACAATATAAGCTTTAATTGAACTCCATCTATCGTATTTAAGTAACAAATGAAAATCATACTTATCTGATGAATATATTTTCTCACCGTTTAGAATATGGATACTAAATTGATTTCCTTTCGATATCACATATTGTGAGTTTGATAGTGACATCTGGCCAAGTCGAGAATCCTCTAACTCCATTGGTATTTCTTTCATGAAAAATTGAATACCATTACTATCATCATAACGGTGATAGTATGAAATGCTTGGCTTACCCGTTAATAGGTTCTTTTCTTTTATGTATATCTCTTTTTCAGGTATGCTTTTTTTCGATATGTTGCTACCAACAATCGAGCTACAAAAATACTGGCCATCTTGGATCACTGAGATACTATTGATAGATGGAGAGTCTGCTACCTGTTTTTGCAATGGTAACATCATCTCTTGGCAAGTTTTGCCTTTTAGGTAAGTAAACTCATCGACTAACACTGCCACTTTATCAAATTTCAATTCTATATTTTTAACCGTTTTCTGGATATTTGATTCAACATAGCGTTGATAATCGGTACAGATAGCATACTCAAACAAAATAAATAGGATAACAACGCCAACTATATATTTATTAACAATAAATTTCATTTAGATTACGTCTTCTAATACAGTAACTCTGTTTCTACCAGAGTTTTTTGATTGATATAATGCAGTATCTGCCAGTTTAAATGCTTTTTTAAAAGACATTTTTTTACCCGTTGTTGCACCAATAGAAACTGACACACAGATCTCCGCTATAGGCTCTGCGTAGATTGCTCTTCGAATAGCCTCAGATCGTTTTAATAACTCACTATCCGATATATGATTAAGAACGATAATAAATTCTTCACCACCCCATCGAATGGCCATATCATCTCTTCTCATATGCTGTTTTATTCGATGACACACTTCTTTTATCACTACATCACCTTTCTGGTGCCCATACTGATCATTAATACGTTTAAATTCATCGATATCAATCACGATAACAGCTCTCCCAAACGTTAAGTTTAGTTTTAATTCATAAAAATCACGACGATATAAGCCAGTCATATGATCTAATCGACAATATGAAAGAAACCGATATAGTGACCTATTAATTGAAAACAATAGAAATGTCATCATCAATGCAATGCTTGAACTTAGCATAAACAAATCAACCATATTTATAGATAGATTTAGTTTTTTACTTACTGGTGTACAAGGGATCTCAATTAAACCACTTGATAAGGATAATGTATGATCACCACCGTAATTCAGAAAGCTATATCTCTTTTTATTGAAATCATTCAACCAATTTGAAAATACACTTACTTTCATATCTAAAATAAACATGGCTCTTAACTGTTTATTTTCATAAATTGGATAGAATATACTTCTAACATTTTTACCTGTAAGCGGTTCTACATAAGGCTCTGTTAATTTAAGATCACATTGAGCAAATGCTTGATAACTTTTTGACATTTTTTCGTTATCTACAATCCGATCAATCCAACTGGAACCTGATGCTTCCTTAGAGTTCAATTTCTCATGCACTTCATGTAATGGTTTAAAATGACCGATATTAACATTAGATTCTAACTTCTCTAGAATAGCTAGACTCCAATAATCATCATTTATATAAATCTTCAACTCGTCTTCTAATAAATTAATACCGCAAGACAAATTTTTGACCTTGCTATCCTCATCAACCATAATAGAAACATCATCACGTTCATGAGTTCCCTTACTAAGAACTACTGTTGTTGTATTTAAATAAAAAGGCGTAATCTTTCTAACAGTATCATATAACTTTGTTATTTTTTCATGAAACTCCATTCTAAATGAATTAGCTTCTAACTTGTTATATTGATATAGCATATAAAAAGACAATAGGAATAAGAATGAGAATGTCTTCAAATACGCATTATTAATACTAATTATTTCACGCATCATCTTCATTCTTATCTAAAGTCACGCGGTTACGCCCCGTATTTTTTGATTGATAAAGAGCTATATCTGCCCTTTTTATTGCATCAAAAGCCAATTCAGAGTGTTGCTGTTTAGAGCCCCCAATAGAAATGGTAATATGCATATTTTCTATCCTCTCTCTTTCTATTCTTGCTCGAATCATTTCTGCTTTTTGATGAAAGAAATCATGCCTCATATGATAGAAAACAATAACAAACTCTTCACCACCCCAGCGGATCGCAATGTCATCTTCTCTAATACTCTCTTTTATACGTTGGGTTACCACTTTGATAACTCTGTCACCAACATCATGACCATAGTTATCATTTACTTGCTTAAAATGGTCTATATCAATAATAAGAAAGGAAGCGCCTTCAACCCGTTTCAGTTTACTTTCAATAAAATCTCGACGAAAAAAACCAGTCATCCGATCATTGCATCGAATATTGTTAATTTTTAGATAAAAGCAATACAAGAATATCGAAAATAAATAAATTGCAGAAGATAAATAAAAACTAACACTTAACAATTTAAATATATCAATACTAACCATTAATGATGGAGCATTTAATGTATATGGGACTTTTATATTAAATGTAGCCCAGTCAAAACCTTTATTCCTAGTAATAAATATCCATCTTTTATTACTCAGGTCACTAACTAATGAATCATTCCAACCTTCTTTAATATCAACAATGATAACTGACACTAATTTTGATTTTAAATAAATAGGGTATATAACAGAATGTATTCTTTCATTCGATGAATCTTCTATATACACCTCTGTGATTCTTATATCATAATTATGAAAGCCTTTATACGTTTTATCTAAACCTTCTAATTTAACAATTCGATCTAACATTAATGAGTCATGCAGTGTTTTATCATTAAATTTTATATAGATATCTCTTAAAGGTAAGAAATAGGAATTACCTGTATTCTCGCCATGCAACTTTTCAATAACTGCAATAGTCCATATATATTTTTTATCTATAGCCTTTAAAAGACTTTGCGAAAGTAAGTTTATCGCTGGTGATAATACTTTGACGGGTCCTGTTTTATTAACAATAATGCCAACGTTATTAAATTTGTGGATCCCCTCTTCAAGCTCTACTGTATTAGAGTTAATGTAATAACCATGAAATCGTTTTGTTATATCCACAATCTCTTGATATTTTATATTAATTTTCTTTTCTAAAATTGGAATCGATAATACATTATAATAAAACAATGATGAGTATATTCCAGAAAACAACACAAAAAACAAACAAGGTTTAAAAAACCATAATCTTTTTATATTATTCATAGCGCTTAATTATTTATCACTAATCATATATGACTAAAATGCACTCTTACTAAAACAGTGTGATGCACTACAAATGAAAGCATTAATAAGATCCCTCATCGCTTTCAATATGTCCTTTATTTTTGTTTAAAAAATCTTTAGTCAACAGCACGATCAAAGAATCACTACGATATAATTATCGTAGTGATTCTATTGCTACTGGTTTTATTCTATTTCTTAAATCTGAGTAACTCGTACTTTACTTGCTCTATTATTATCTATTGAAAGCACTTCAAAATTCCAATCTTGATACTGAACAGAATCACCTACCATAGGAACATTCGTTGTTAACCACATAAACATTCCTGTTAGCGTTTGATAATCTGCTTCTTTCTCTTCAGGTAAAGAATCTAAACTTAAGGTATCTTTTAACACCGTTGTGGGGATAGAACCATCTAGTAACCATTCCGTTTCAGATACTTTTTCCGCCCATGAATCATTTGGGTTTTCAGATTTAAATTCACCCGCTAATGCCTCAAGTAAATCTTTTTGAGTCACAATACCTTGAGCGTCACCGTATTCATCAACAACCAGCACGATTTCATCACCAGTCGTTTTCAACAACTCAAGCAGTTCACTACCAAACTTATTTTCTAAAATCGTTAAACACGGCAATAAATTACGCATTAACCATTTAGTTCTATGCTCTTGATGTGCTGCTTTCAATAAAAATCGAGCAGTTGTAAACCCAAGTACATTATCCATTCCACCACGAGTCACAGGGTAAATTGAATAATCTGAACGTAATAATTTAGGTAAGTTTTCATCCCATGATTGTTCAGTATCAAAATAAACAAGCTCACTTCTTGGTGTCATTAAGGATGCGACTTTTCGGTCATCTAACTGAAAAATATTACGCACCATTGTGTGTTCTTTTTTCTCAATGACGCCCTGCTCTGAGCCTTCATGTAACAGAGCATGAATATCATCTTCCGTAATAGAAGCTCCATCTTGATTTGAACGCCCAAGCAAACGCAGCAAAGCATCCGTAGAGATCGAGAGTAAGAAAACAAAAGGTCTAGAAATAGACGCTAGCACACTAATTAATGGTGCAATAAGTGTAGATATACGCTCAGCATGGAACTGTGCTATACGTTTTGGTACTAATTCACCAACAACAATAGAAACGTAGGTAATAACAACAACTGTAGAGATAGTTGATATGGTCGGCGCTATCGTTACAGGGACACCTAACGATATGATCAACTCTGATATTGGTCCTGCAAGTGCAGCTTCGCCTAAAATACCATTAAGAATACCAATAACGGTAATGCCTATCTGTACAGTAGATAAAAACTGTGTCGGCTCTTCAGCCAGTTTTATTGCTTTAGCCGCAGATGAACTTCCTTCTGCTGCTAGTTTTTGTAATCGACTCTTTTTTGCTGTCATCAATGCAATTTCAGACATAGCAAACACACCATTAATCACAATTAAAAAAAGTAAAATGGCAATATCCAATGTAAACCTCGAATTAATAAATAATGAAAATCAACATAAAGTATGCTGAAATTTTCTACACTTATATGCCTGATTTACAAGAAGGTCAATCATTATATTGAACTATTTTTAAACAAGAAGCTTAATATATACATATAGAAATAAGCTGAAATAATTTGTCGCTAATAGTTCATTATTTTATATATTAATCGCTATTTTTGGTCTAGTTTTTTAATAAATTTAGCAGGACTTCCACCATATAAACAATCAGTTGGCACATCATGATTTACGACAGAGTTTGCTGCAATAACAGAACGAGCACCAATAGTTACGCCTTGATTAATGACTACACTTCCCCCTATCCACACATCATCTTCAACGACAATAGGCTTACAGAAAGTTTCCCAGCGACGACGACTTTTATAATCCAATGAATGTGAAGCCGTGTAAAACTGAGCATTTGGGCCAATTAATACATGATTGCCAATGGTAATTTCAGCACCATCAAGCATGGTCACGTTCATATTAATGAAGGTTTCATTACCAATAGAAATCGTTTTACCAAATTCACAAAAGAAAGGCGCCTGAATAAAACTGTTTCCAAATGCGCTAAATACACTGGGTAAAATGGCTAACTTTTCTTCTGTTTCAACACTCTGATTAAATTTTTTAAGGTATTGTTGTGTTTGATTACGAATAGTATCGATCTCAGGATCGGCGCCATTAAATTCTTGCCCACTTTTCATTTTTTCAAATTCTGTCATCACCGTCTCCCTAAAAACAAAAACCGAATAGACCAAGTAAAGTCTATTCGATTGAATTTATAAAAAAAAGAGTAAATCTTCGTCTAAAAAACTTCCTATTTTAGCGAGGCTTAATGGCTCATTACTGATGTCGATGCAATCGGTAATGGTTTAATCAATTTCTGAGCTTTCAAATGCTTCCACACCATTGGTGTAATACAGATAATCAAGGCAATATTAGAGATAGGCATCGCTAACCATACCCCATCAATGTCAAACCATTTTGGAAGTATCAGCAAGAAAGGCAATTGAATAATGATATTACTCATTGAGATCACCATCGCTTTTTTGCCTTCATTCACCGATAAGAAGTAGATAGTAACAAGTACAATAATACCGTCTAAGAACATAGCAAACAGGTGATAGCGGATACCAACAATCGTTTCAGCAATTAATGACTGATCACCGTTAGTAAACAGGGCTGTCGTTAGCTCTGGTGAAATATTTAAAATAGCAACCCAAGCTATACCGGTAATAGTTACCCATTTAAGCGCCAGTTTAAAGATTTGGTACACTTTCTTATTTTCTTTCGCGCCATAATAGTAACTAATTGGTGGTTGTGCGCCTTCCGCAATGCCCTGCGCTAGAAGGTAATACAACATAAATAGGTAACCTACAATGGCATAAGCCCCCACTGTCGTTGCCGAGCCATAATGCATCATTAACGCATTATGCATTGCCACAACAAAGCTACCATATAAATACATCACTAGTGCTGACGAACCCAAAGCTAAAGACTGCTTAGCTTTATTTAACGAGAACACAATGTCTTTTAGTGTGATCTGAATACTTGAGCGCTTAGTAAAGAAGTAACCAATACCAAAGACAGTTACAAATGCCTGAGCAATTAATGTCGCTAACGCTGCACCTGATAACCCTAAGCCCATCACACCGATAAACAAATAATCCAATACGATATTTATTAAAGCACCAAGCATCAATAAAAAGGTGGCTACATTAGGCGACTCATCATTTCTGACTAACATTGGCAATGCTGTTGCACAGGCAGTAAAAAAACCACCAAACATTAGTACATTGATGTAATCCATTGCATAAGCAAAGTTCTGGCCTTCAGCCCCTTGTGCAGACAAAATATCTTTAGCGAATAAAACGATAAAGAAGATAGCTATCGCACTTAAAATAGCTAATAGCCAAAAACCCGTAGTAAGCGCGACTTTAGTTTTTTCTAACTTATTTTCACCACGATAAATAGACATTACACTGCCTGTGCCCATGCCTATCATTACGCCTATTGCGCCTAACACACAAATAGCAGGCCATGCCATATTTATACCCGCAAGACCTTCAAAGCCAATATAATGGCCAACAAAGATCCCATCGATAATTTGATACAGACCACTCACCACCATTGCTGCAATAGAAGGGATGGCATAACGCCAAAAAGTACGTGTGATGGATGACTCTGCATGAAATGTTGTCATAATTTACCTCGGTAACAACAAAGAATTGCGGCGAGTATATGGCAGAAATAATGATTGAAAAAGTTGGTATCCATCCGCTTTTGAGATAGATCAGTAGTTATTAGAACGGATTATTGTTTTGCGCTTATTGACACTCACAAATTGTGTTATAAGCTTATGAAATAGATATAATTATTCGATATATTCAGTAACAAAGGGCAGAATTATGGTTTCTAAATGGGCAAAACGATTTTTCCAAATGGCTGAATTAGTCGGTTCGTGGAGTAAAGACCCATCAACACAAGTTGGTGCCGTCATAACCAAACACAACCGTATTGTATCAGTTGGGTTTAATGGCTATCCACATGGGGTATCCGACAGCGCAGATACCGATGATCGTGAACTTAAATACTTAAAAACACTTCACGCCGAAGAAAACGCAATTTTATTTGCTAAGCGAGATTTAGAAGGCTGTGATATTTGGGTTACTCATTTTCCTTGCCCTAACTGTGCGGCGAAGATCATTCAAACCGATATTTCAAAAGTATATTGCCCTGAGCAGAGCGAAGATTTCTTATCTCGTTGGGGTGAGAAGATCCAGATCAGCCAAGATATGTTTGCTCAAGCAGGTGTTGAGGTGACGTGGTTGCCTTTGGATACATTAAAATAACCGGATAATGAATAATATTAATCCGGCTATTGATGTTGTGGTATTAAATAATAAATACCACAACATTATTACAAATAAGCAAAAGCATCTGCATACATTCGTTCTTGTTGCGCCTTCTTTTTTGCCACTAATTGTTCTTTTACTGCTTTTGCCATCATTGGTGGTCCGCACACATAAATATCAAATAAGGTAAGATCTATAAAATCTTCCATAATGGCATCAAGCACCGTTCCCCGCTTTCCTGACCATAAATTTGAATCGTCATCAATAACAACAGGTACATAAGATAAATTGGTGTATTTTATTGATAACAGTTTCAGTTCTTCATCTATATATAAAAATTCACTGTTCTTTACTCCCCAATACACATAAATCGGCTGAGTAAATCGTCGATTTAAACAATTTTTAAGAATGCTGTTGATATAAGATAATCCTGTCCCACCAGCGATTAATAATAAAGGTTTTCGACTGTCTTCACGCAACCAAGCATCACCATGAGGAGCATCAATTTCAATCGTAGAATTTTTAAGTAAAGCATCCACAAAATACTCCATCGCCTCTAATGAACTGTCTTTGTCAGAACTGCCGATATGCAACTCAATTGTACCTGTCTCAGTAGGGCAACTCGCAATTGAAAAAGGCTGTTTTTTGTTGTCTTCTAAATAGGCAAAGATATATTGCCCCGCCTTAAACACAATAGATTCACTTGGCGTAATATAGACTCTATAAATATGATTTTTAGCCGCCTCTATTTTTAAAACCTTACATTTAACTCGCATACGCTACTCCTGATTGTCGATTCTTTCTTGCATTATGTTTGCCATAGAAAGTGCACAGCCTTTTTGTGCTCGGGTATTTAACCGTCGAACAATATTCACCGTCGTACCTGGATAAGCATCAGGCGCTTTTACATGATGAACCGTGCCAATATCATCCGTGACAATAAACGCGGGATAACCTGTTGCAGATGCATCCATATAGCTTAATAAGCCTAATTCCCCCTCATCAACAGGTTGTAAGGTTTCTGGATCTAATGCACGTGCGTATACCCATGGAGGTACGTGCTTTCGTTGCTGTTTGTCTTCAAAAAAACAGGTATTTAATTCAACTTGATTAAAAGTGTCACGAATTTGATTGATATTAGATAAGTGAAAAGTATCCATCACCATGTCATTAAACTCATTGCGATTTAACGATTCACTTTGATTTGATTTCCAGCCACCTCCAGTAATGACATGCAAGCGATCTCCCGCTTTTAATTGAATTTCATGCTCTTTCATGTATTGGCATAACAGATAAACAAAATAAGGAGGGCCGATTAAACACATGTCCTTTTTAGAATAATAAATACGAAATAGGTGATCAATCGTACTTTCAAAATCAATCTCATCATCATTAACAGTGAACTCTGTCGGGTACAGTAATTCAACTAAGCTCATGACATATTTAAACCATACATTATTGGTATTAAATCGATCTGGCCCAAGATTAACTAACTCCATTTGGTGATCAAACCAATCTCCCACATATTTCATTCCAAAATTCACAGATCCTAATAAACGTTCAATACTGAGACGATCACGTCCAATATAACTTTTGACTCCACTGGTTCCGCTGCTGGTATACCAATTTTCTATTTCGGCTTCACTTGCAGTATGGACTTTCAATTGCTTAAAAACAGAGGTTGGAAATACAGGAATATCGTCAAGTGTGTGAATGTTTTCACTAACGTGTTGAGTGACACAATAATTTCGGTAAGTTTCATTTCGATTATAGTGAAAGTGAAACGCTTCTCTCACTAGTTTATCTTGTATTCTTTGTTGCTCTTCAAATGTCCATTCTTGCGGAGAACTCATAAAAATAAGATCATCAATTTCTGAGCTTGCTATAATTTCATGCTTCTCAACAGATACCTGAATACTCATATATACTCCAAATTATTAAAGTAATAATTAGCATTATAAGATATAGATAATGGCAGAAGAAATCTGCCATTATTTAATCATGATTAAGTAAGATTCTGATGAATTTTCTGATTGACCATATTAATAACATTCTCAATGTTATTTTGATCTCTCATTGATTCAAAAGATAAAAGAACAGTCGAGGCGCCGGTTTTTTCAATCGCTAATTTAGTCGATTCATAATAATCACTATCCGTTCCCACTGCATTCTCTTGAATGATCCTATTCATTTTTTCTTCTGGGTCGATATTTGGCCAAGTTTCTATAATATAACTTTCTAAATATTGCCTAACCTCTTCACGAGCTATGTCACCATCAGCATTTAGATTAACAATAACGGTTAATTGGTGATCTATTTTTGAAGTATCAACGCAATATTGTGTCGCTATTTTATTATAAAGTAAGGCATACTCTTCTTTCATATTAAGATCGTCATCCCATTTAAAGGTTAACGGTAACCCCTTTCTCGCAGCCCAAGCGACTACTTCATCACTGCTTGCAACAACATATTGTTTAGGGCCATATTCACTATAACAATGAGGGTTAATTGACACTCTAGGAAAATCATAAAAATCATTTTGAGGGTGACAATAACCTGTCGTTAATGCCTCATTAATAATGGCGTAGCAAGCTTCAAATTGTGTGTGTTGAGACAGGATATTACGTTTAAAAAATATCATTTCAAAGTCATTTTTGCTATCACTAAAACCAAGTATAAAACGCCCTTCAGATACTTGATCCAATAAACTGACTTCTTCAGCAATACGAACAGGATGATGAGTTGTTATCACCTGATTTAATGAACCAATGTGCAACTTATCTGTTAACCCAAGTAAAAATCCAGCCGCGGTAATTGGAGCGCCTATAATGCCATTTTTCGAAAAATGATGCTCATGAACAAAAACGGTATCAAAATGGTATTTTTCAGAATCAATGAGCGTTACCGTATTTATCATATTATCGAGCGTTTCTTCGGAGGTAGATCCATCAACTTGAAAGTTGAGGAAAAATAATCCAAATTTCATAATGTACTCCTTACGCTATTAAAATGTATTTATGATCACTTAGGGTCTTTTAAGAAAGGGGCGACTTCTGTCATGAAAAGCTCCATGGATGCTATTATTTCATCTTCAGTACCGTTAGCTTCAAAACCACACGTAATATTGGTGATACCTGTAGCATCAATGTCACGCTGAATGATATCGATACAATCTTCAGGCGTTCCTACCGGATTGAGATTATGGCTGTAATCAACACGTCGATTTGTATTTGTGTGACCTTGTAAAACGAAATCTCGCCACTGTCCTTTATGGTAATCATAACCACGAGTCTGATTACTATCACTGAAGATATTTGTGGCATTAACATAAGACTCATACCAATTTACTAGGAATTTTCGACAAATTTCGCGCGCTTTTTCTCTATCGTAATCCACAGAACAAATGTAGGTTAATGAATGATCAATCTTGGTAATATCGTGACCATACTCTGTCGCGATCTCATTATAGAGTTCCATTTGTGCCTTCTTCTCATTCGTTCCGATAATCCAGCTTAGAACCATAGGAAGCCCTTGGCTCGCCAACCATTCTGTTGTGCTAGCTGATTCTGCAGTCATGCACGTTGATATTTCTTTTGAATATGTCGTTGGATAAATCTCAACACTAGGGAAATCAATATGTTTACCATCAGTGCTAATGGTTCCAGTTTTAAAGCTATTAGTAATCATCTTATGAAAATCTTGTGTTATTTCACGAGACTCTTCCATATTAGCCCCAAACACTCGGAAGTCTTTATGATACAACCCTCTCACAACACCAAAGTTGAAACGCCCTTTCGACAGTTGGTCTAATAACAAAACATCTTCTGCCTGACGAACTGGATGAGCAGTTGGAATAACCACTCCCATTGTTCCTACTTTCAGAGTTTTGGTTCGTCCCAGTATATTCGCGGCTGACACAAAAAGACTCCCTGTAAGGCCAAATTCTGTGAAATGGTGTTCAAGAGTCCAATAAGTATCAAAACCCAGTTCTTCAGATGCAACGCCAAGCCGAACAAAGCGGTCCATTACTTGTTTATGACTTTCATCAGGTGGTTGGTATGAAAAACAAATATTTCCGAACTTCATAATATCTTCCTTTATTGTGATATGTCGTTTACGCTATCGAACTAGGCCAATATGAAAGATTCATTTTCAATTTGGCTTTTTAATCGACGTTCTTTTACTGTCACACTCGTCACCTCTTGAAATTTTGGTTCGATGATTTTGAACTCTAAATCTAAAGATCCTTTATCTAAAGCCATTGCGGCTTTCGTTACTGATTGATAAAAATTTCTTAAAACAACAAGGTTTTCCCCTAAATCATGTGAGCTACCAATTAATGAATACAGTTTGCACTTTTTAGGATCAAGCGTATTAATTAATGTAATAACCTCATCTTGTTTAACCCAATTATCATCGTTAGCCGTAAATGCAATAAATGGAACATCGCTGTTTTTCATCTTGTTAATTGTCGAATGTAACGTGTCCCACTCATACTTAAAGCAATCGGTAACAAAAGTCTCTGAACCTAAATTATGTCCCTCAAAATCTAAATCTTCGGGTAAATCATGAATCGCTAATTGAAGATAATCGTACTTTAGTGCTCGCTCTAATGTATCCCGCAAGTTAACAACACCAACCGCAGTCACTAAGAAAGAAATGTCTATTTCATTCGCTATCTCATAAGCAATTCGAGCAGATAAACTGGCGGCAATAAGCCCCAAGTTATTAATACCGCGTTCATTAAGCCAATCAATGACCGTCAATAAACTATTCTTTCCGATCGTCATGGAGAATTCATTAATATCACCACTGCTTAAACCTACATGATGAAGAGAATCATAACGAATGACATGGAATCCATTACTTGATAGGTATTCTGCAAGACCAGCAAAATGATCCATTCGTCGAGCAAAACCAGAAGCAATGAGGATCGTGTTATTTTTTATCTTTGTATTTTCTTTGGGCAACGTTTCCCAAACCCTAATGGTTTGACCATTTACAAGAGTAATAACATGATCAATGGTTGAGAACGTGTCTGTATTTTCCATGTAATATCCTTTTGGTTATGGAACAAAAACAAGAAACTTGTCTTCTTCTAAATAACGGGTTTGTTCTATCTCTACTGCAACATCCTTAGTGGTATAAGTAGAGGGTCTTTCTTGTGAAATGTAATTAACGAGGTGCTGAAGTGGTCGCATGCCATCATGAGAACCTCCAACACGAAATATATTATTCATACCCGACTCAACAATTCGTTCCGCCCCACATTCAGCCAATTGATCTCTATATTTAAATGAAGAATCCCATGGCGTAATAGAAACAGTTTGAGTTGTATACTTATTAATAAATGGATATACGTCTGCAATATTATAAATTTGGTGGATATAAACAGAGCGAGACAGTGGCTGATTATTAAAACTATTTAATGGTGATTCTATTAGTAGCCAACTCTGATTTTCTCCTTTTCTTACTTGGTAACCGGAAAACAAACATTCTTTTTCTGTTAAACTGAATGCCGCTTTTTCATCGAAGCTTTGGTCGCCTTTCGGTAAAATTCGAGCATATAGCATTAGTTGTTTCTCAAGCTCATTAATGAACTCGTTTAACCTACCGCCAATGTAGTAAATATTTTGAGTTGAAAAGCACGCTTGTTGATCATAGAAACAAATATCATGCGCAACGCCAGTCGCCGATTCGATAAGATCTTCTGGATTATCAACAATAGTTAGGCTTTTCTTAGGACCAAATTTTAAAATGTTCACATGAGGAGGTGTATGGTTAACCGCCCACTTAATTGCCTCTTCACCTCCCCACGCAACCACAACATCTGCACTATCCATTATCCTTTGCGGTAAGCTCATGTCTTCATGATACGACCAATACATGACCGACATAGACCTTGTGATTGGGTGTTCAGCATTAACATCAATAAAACTAGAAACTAAGGCATTTGCAGTAAATGGGTCTGCTGCTGGGGTTTTAATGATGCATTGATTTTTAGTTAAAATAGCTCGGAGAATAGAAGTAACGCCCGATAAGGGGACATTACCCGCGAGTAAATGAACAGACTTTCCTTTAGGCAACGCTTTTACATAGCAATCTCCCTGAGGTAGCCATTCATCAGTAATATACTGTGAACCTAAATCGTTTTTTACAATATCATACAGTGCACTTTTTGAGCACAATAGCATCGCAATCCAATTTGCTTCTAACTTTGCCATTTCGCTCGAATAGCCAAGATATTTTTCTAAATCCCGAATATAAGCTCGGCGACGTGTGTATTCTTCACTTTTCCAACGCTGTCCAACAGTATATAAAAAATTAATGGTCTGATTTAATGTCAATTTATTCTTTACGTTATTATTTATAGCAAGATCTATATTTACCTCATCTGGAATTGTAATAAATAAGGTATTATCGTTTAATAACACCTCCCTAGCGTATGTATTTTCACTCTCTTTTATTATTCCAGAGATTATCATTGGGATATTTTTTTTCATTATAATCCTATACACAATCATTAAATAGCCAACTAACGATATTAATATATCGTCAGGTCATTGCATTCTTAATACAGATATATCAACTTGCTATTGCTTCTTTAAACATATTATTAATAGGCATTGATAATACAACAGATTTAGTTTCACCTAATAAATGAACCTTTTGGTCTCCAATTCGTTCACAAGGAATATTCATACGTTTTAAAAGTCGTTCAATCGCAATAGATGTAACTGTTACGTATTCTTTTATGTCATTTTTAATTGCATGAAAATATATTGCTTCAAATAACTTCATAGTTATTTCACTAACAGATTCATTCATTTTTGAAGTACGTTTTCCTACCGCAAAACGACTTAATTCCACCACTTGAGGGTCACTGGGTGCCTTATGATGGCCGAGTAATTCAGAAAATATGCTTTTTAACATATAATCACCAGTAGTCGGCAATAACCTCCAACATCCATTTACATTTCGGCTGTCATCACACGCATAAATATATTCTGCTGAGTCATTGTCATACTGATCAGATTCTAAATCATTTTCAGATGCTAAATCCCATTGTAATCTTTTCTTAAAAACCTGATATCGAAGACTTAATATCCCTAAATACTCACCTTTTGAGATTGTAGTAAATTCTGCATTTTTAATCATTATAGCCATCATAACTCCTTCGTTTTGGTCACTATAACAATCAAATCTCATTCGTAAACCTGTACAACTCTACAGGTGATTAACATTAAACCTACATTTAAACTTACTTATACCATTGTGTGATGCAAGCTATGTTTATAGTAAACATTTTTCACTAAACACCTGTTTTAATGATATATAACACGCAAAAATATAATTATAAAAGTAACAAATATTAAACTTTAATCAGACTAACTAGGGGATTAACAAATGAACATTGAGAATATAGATTCAACACTTGAATTAGTTAATAGTATTCAAACATCTAAAAAATATCAGGATATAGATAATAATTTAGAAAAACTTACAGATATGATCCATTGCGAATATTATCTTTTCGCAATTATAAACCCAAAGTCGATGATCAAATCAGATGTATTAATATTAGACAATTACCCAAAACAATGGCGCGACTATTATGATGAAGAAAACTTAATAAAGTATGACCCAATTGTCGATTATTGCTTCTCTAATCACTCACCAATATCTTGGAATCTCTTTGATCAAAAAACACAAAAAAAAAGCAAACCTAATGTAATTAAAGAAGCGAAGATCTCAGGATTACATTCAGGATTTAGTTTTCCTATTCATACCATAAATGGGGGGTTTGGAATGATAAGCTTTGCTCACTCAAACAAAGAAAAGAATATAGATTATATCTATTCTAATGCTTGCATGAATATCCCTCCTATTATTCCAGCCTTGCTAGACAGCTATCATAGAATTAATCAAAATAAACCAACATCAAGCACCTACTTAACAAAGCGAGAGAAAGAATGCTTATCATGGGCTTGTGAAGGGAAAAGCTCATGGGAAATATCTAAAATTCTAGGTTGTGCTGAACGCACAGTTACATTTCATCTCACCAATTCACAAACGAAGTTAGGTACGAACAATCGTTGTCAAAGCGTCTCAAAGGCCATCTTAACTGGCGCTATCAATCCTTCATATTAATCACTTTTATACACGGATAAAAAATGAGCGCGACTTAAATAAATCGCGCTCACATAAAAAATTCAATCCTGTCTCTAATACAAAAACGTTACTTAACCCTCTTTCTGAGGAAACTTCTCTTCATACATCACCATAAAATCTTGGCGAATAAGTTGCTCCAAATGAGATGCTTTTTCTGTTGGGCAAAAAATCATGTAGTGAACTTTTTGATCCCCAAGTGACGTTGTCGTGATGTGGATATGAGGCTCAGAGCCTGGTAAATCAACCCCTGCATGTTTTTCTATCACACTATTATAGCGTCTAGCGACATCAATAAAATCTTCACAATGCACATCAATTTTATGTAATAAGTCAGGAAGCACTGGATACAAGTTTACAAACTCTTTTACACAAATAGAAAAGTTATGATAAACATAGCGCTTCATGAAGTTAAGGTTTTTGACTGGGTATGTGAAGAACATACTATTAGGTAAGGTTGCTGTTTTTCCGGTGTAGTCGTACTGTCCATGATGCAAGTCAATCTCTTGAATCACAGTTGCCATCATATTGTGCTCAATCACTTCACCACACAAGGAACCAACTTCTATCCAATCACCGATACGAAAAGAACGTGAACTCGCACGTTGAATTGAACCAGTAAAACAAAGAATAATCTCTTTAGAGGCCACTACTAATGCCACTGCGATCGCTGTAACAGATAAAGCAAATTCATTAATCTCTGATTGCCAAAGAATAAATAGAATAATAACAATGAAGGTGAATGAGCCGTTTTTGGTACGGGAGATCCATTTTCGCTGATCTTCGGTTAAAAAAGGAATATCCCCTCTAATCCTCTTGACCGCATAATGACGCAATAAAAAGATAAAGCTAATAATCAACACACTAAAAATCATTTTATGTGTTAATAAAAAATCTATGACTAATAACAGTCTATCCACACTCACCTCTTCTATTTACCGCTGCTTTCTAAAATCAACGGTAAATATCCCATAGGTAAGCAATAATTTCATCCCTATCGCCCCATTTCCTCGAACTTGATTCACTTTATACTAATCAATGGCTCTCAATTGATTAATAATTCGTCACGTCAGAGTATTCACCTTCAATAATTCTCGCTTCTCTGTCTTCTTTAGTACTCATTCTCTTGCTCTGTGTTTTTGACATAATAAAGCCAACAATACTCAATCCAATCGCAAAAAATAAGCTTGAAACAAGAACAAAAAAACCAACAAACAAAGCGACTATCGTTGCAAATAACTGTTTCATATTTTTACTCTCTCTATAAATGAAGTCTCACTCTATCACCTCATTTCTGAATGGAAGATGAACAAGCCTATCTTGATATAAAAAGACTCAATATATAATCCTCTATTAAAAATAACAAAAGACAAAATTAAACAACAAATCAACATAAAACTCTACAATTTCAGATAGATCACAAAATAATAATCTTCATATATAGAATATTACTTTTAGAAATAGTTATTGATACGTATCAAATCCCATAAGCCAGATTAACGCACAATACCACTAAATAGTTAACCACTTACAATTTCTAATCTTAACTTTTAAACGAGGTAATTATGACTCAATCGACTGACAAAGATTCTAAAGTCGGTATTGGCAGCTACGTGGCTCTCGCCTTCGCTGTTGTGTTCTTTTCTGGCTTAATGCAATCTAACGAATGGTATGGTGTTCTCGATTTCACCACGCTAAATGGCTCTTTTGGACAAGTCGCTTATTCTGTTTCTGAAACAGCGGATGGTGTTCAAGCAGCAACAACTTCACTACGCGGTAAAGGCGGTAGTGGTGCTCGTGACGGTTTCATCTTTGCATTAACTCTTATCCCTACCGTGATGTTTGCATTAGGTATGATCAATGTTCTTGAGCATTACGGCGCACTTAACGCAGCTCGTAAACTGCTTACTCCTCTTCTACGTCCTTTAATGGGTATTCCTGGTAACTCTGGTTTGGCTTTAATCGCCTCATTACAAAGTACCGATGCGGGTGCGGCGATGACTCGTCAATTAAAAGACGAAAAACATTTAACTAAACGCGAAACCGACATCTTCACTATGTTCCAATTCACTGCTGGTGCAGCAATTGTAAACTTCTTCTCGTCTGGGGCGGTGCTATTTACGTTAACAAATCCTGATGGTTCTTTGGCGGTTCCTTCTTCTATCGGCCTAGCGGTTGTTGTGATGTTTGCTTTCAAATTTGTTGGTGCAAACTTATTCCGTATTTACCTAAACATTACGGAAGGTAAAGAAGGCCAAGACAGCGATAAGCAAGACAAGAAAATGACTGAGGAGACTGCATAATGAGCGACGTTAAAGCGAAAAAACCAATGGTGACTGACATCTTCGTTGAAGGCGCTAAAAAAGGCTGGGTTATTGCAACCACTTCAACGGTTCCTAACGTACTAATGGCGTTTGTTATCATTAAAGCACTTCAGATCACTGGTGCTCTTGAACTAATGGGAACTCTGTTCTCTCCTATCATGGCTGTCTTTGGTTTACCGGGTGAAGCTGCTGCAGTATTAATTGGCGCATGGATGTCAATGGGTGGCGCGGTTGGTGTAGTTATCACATTGTTTGACCAAGGTATTTTAGATGGTAACCACATTGCCATTCTTGCACCTGCGATTTACCTAATGGGCTCGCAAGTACAGTATATGGGCCGCATCATGGGTCCTATAGGTACTGAAGGCCGCTATATTCCAGTAATGATTGCAATTTCAGTATTGAACGCATTCGGTGCTATGTTTGTTATGAACATGATTCTATAAGGACTCAAGATGAATTTTTCTCTAAACGATTATCTAGAAGAGCTACGCCCACTGATTGATGTGGATTGCGGTACGTATACCGTTGAAGGCATCGAAGTAATTGCGAATCATATGGCTGCAAAATACGAAGCAATGAACGGCTGGTCTGTTAAGCGCATTGATTGTGGTAAAGCAGGCGTTGGTCTTGAAGTTCGTAACAAACCAGATGCTGAACATATTGATGTAATGATGATTGGTCACATGGATACGGTTTTCCCTGTCGGTACTGCGGCAGAGCGCCCAATGTCTATGGATGCTGAAAAAGCGTATGGCCCTGGTGTTTCTGATATGAAATCGGGTCTATTAAACGTGGTGTATGCACTGCGTAACCTAGACCAAGCGGTATTAGATAAACTGTCTATTTGTGTCTGCATGAACCCAGATGAAGAGACGGGTTCTTTAGATTCAGTTGATTGGATCCAAGAAACAGCTAAGAAAGCGAAAAACGTATTAGTCGCAGAAGCAGCTCGTGCGGATGGTGGCTTAGTTAAAGCTCGTAAAGGCATGGCTCGCTATAAAATGACCTTCAATGGTAAAGCAGCTCATGCTGGTAACGAACCAGAAAATGGTCGCAGTGCTATCACTGAAATGGCCAACTGGATCTTAGCGGCGAATGCGATGACTGACTTTGAATCAGGCACGACATTAAATGTTGGTGTAGTTTCTGGTGGTGCTGGCGCAAACATCGTTCCTGATTTAGCAACGGCGATTGTGGATGTTCGTTTCTGGGATAACTCAGAATACGATCAAGTAGATACTACGCTAAACGGCATGATTGAAACGCCATTTGTTGACGGTGTCACTATCACTCTAGAGCGTGAAGCGTACAAACCATCAATGGTGCCATCTGATTTAACAGAATCATTAATGGCTATGATTGAAGAATCAGCTCAAGAGCTAAACATTGATATCAACTGGAAAGAAGTAGGCGGCGGCTCTGATGCTAACAACACCGCAATCTTAGGTGTTCCAACATTAGATGGTTTAGGTCCAATCGGTGCAGGCTTCCACAGTGCCGATGAGTACTTGCTACTTGAATCAATCGAACCACGTATCAAGTTGTTAATGAGTGTACTGACTAAACTGGCGAAGTAGATCTCTACTTATTCAGGGTTAAAAATAAAAACAGCGAGCCTAAGTGCTCGCTGTTTTTTATGTTCGTTGGGAACGCCACTAATCTACTGAAAAACCGTGTTATTTAATTAATTCTTAGCTTCTTCAAGCTTATCAATAACTAGGTCTTTGCTATTTTCTACCTTGTCTTGAACTTGTTCAAAAACATCAGTATCCATAATACTTTCAATTTCATCTGAATAGTTCATTCCAAGGTAAATACCGACACAGATAAATATAAGTGCAAAAATTTTAAACATGAAAAAACCTCTAATTAATAATTTAAAAAGCTCTATAAAATTGAGTTCAATAATTTAGCAGTACAAATCAAAATGATACTTGTAAGAATAATCACTATATAAAACGATAATAGAACTGAAACCAAATTCAAAATTACGGGTAATAACATTGAACTTATTACTGAGACACCAAAAGTAAATAATAATAATGAAACGAGTAATATTAAAAATATTAGTCCATCTTTAACACCTTCAAAATCTGATGAAGAAGGTATTATGTGTGTAATAATAGATGATATAACAAACAACCAAATAAAATATTTGACATTACTTTCTGTGAATAATATTACGTGTAAATCTATACTAGAAAACAGATTACTGATGAATAACCCTACGATGTCTGTAAACCTTGTGATTTCCAGTAAATCATTATAAATAGGTCTGTTGAATGAGGCGAAATCTATTTCTGAAAATAGCAATTTAGTAAATAAAACGCACAATATTAAGCCTATATATATCGGTGCTAGCCCAATAAATAAATTGCCTATTCTATGATAAACATTCCTTTTAGAGTAACTATGGTTAACATAACCCAGTGTAGGTGTACCATTAAACTGTAATAGCTTAATTTCATTGATTTTATGCCCGAATATCAAACATGCAATGGCATGTGAGATCTCATGGGCAGGTACACCAATAAATGCAGTAGCAAACCTAAGTTTTGGATAACCTAATCGTGTAAGTTTTGCTGTTGTATATAACTCAACTTGCCTCTGAATGAACAAAAGAAAGAAAAGAGTCATCAATCCGATGATTATTGACATTATTTTATAGTTAGCTCAGGTAAATTTGAATCTAAAAGGTAGTGTACTAAATTATTACGTTGATCAAAATGAGATAAAAATTTACTCGAAACATCACTCATTGCTGCTTTTTTTGAACCCGAACTACTACCAATAACTGATATTACTTTTGATGCAATAGCAGGGCTTCCCAAACTAATGTGTATTTTTACACTTTCAGTTCGGATCCCATTATTTTTACTTGTTGTACTATTTGAATTGAAAGTGACTAATTCACATGAAGACTCTGATTTTAGCTTTAAACCAGAGTTCTGAATCGCACTTTCAATCGATGGTTGTAACATTTTTCTTTCAAAAGAAGAATGCCCTTTATATGTTACCGTCATACACATACTGTTTTTAAACGCATTTTTCTTATCTAGAATACTCATTACCTTATTGTATTCATTTTTAGCAATTTCAGATCCTGACATTATGATTGTCGACTGAATGAGGTGTGTTTGCAAAGCTTCAGATGATTGGGTTATAGCTAGATAATCTGATAGATCAATTTCCTTTTCGCTTAATAAATAATCAAATCGTTTTGATTGAGAGCGAAGCGTATTTTCATACAACTTAATAACTTCAGTTTTATCCACACTACCTTGAGTGTAGTAAATCCCATGTTCTGCTTCTATATGTTTCCATGTGATTTTAGGCAATAAAATTGATTTATTTACCATTTCCGTAGATGATTTTGTTTCCATTATTCCGCTGTTACCCACGGTTTTTATTGTTTCGTTTAGACTGCTAGATATAGTAGAAGAAAGAGTAAATGAGATCTGTTTTATAGCTTCTTGTTTTGCTAAACCAATACTTTCACCTAAACCCGAACCTATATATTGGTTAGAATTAAGTTCTGGATTATCGTACCAAGATGGGGCAGCGATAACTAGACTAGGTAATAAACCTAAAAGAATGAATGTAATTCTCATTTTACATACTGCCTGTATTCAGCACTTTAGCGTAATACTCTCGTTTATCATTTACTTTTTTTAAGTAATCTCGTGCTTCTTTCGCAGGATGGTCTTTAGATAATTTATGATAAATCTCATCAGGGGTTAGTTTGTTTGCATTAACAGCTAATGATGATAATTTTGAATTTCGGTTACCATTAATTACTTTTGCTGCTGCACCAATCCCACCATTATATGAGATAATAGATAAATACAACCGTGACTGTTTATTATCAACTCGTTTTAAATAACGAGTGTCCAAAATATTTAGATAAGCAGTACCTATATCAATATTGAATTCTGGATTAAATAGTATTTCAGGGGAAAGTAATTGTTCTTTCCCTAAATAGATCTTAGTCACATCTCTACCCGCAGATGTCGGGACGACTTGCATTAAACCATAAGCAGGAATATGAGATTGTGCCATTGGATTAAAGTGACTTTCGGTATGCATAATCGCAAGGATTAACTCAGGTTCAACCCCCCACTTCTCCGAAGTTTTACTCACATGTGGCAGATAGATCATAGCTCGTTTGGCAACTTTATTCTGCGGTACGGCCATGCTAACACGAGTTACTTTCAATCCATTTTTCTGCGTGTAACTCGACTTTGTTTGTGCCATCAATAATTCTTTAGAGCTGACATCTGGTAGCACTTTCGCTTTTGATTCTATTTTATTAGGTTTTATTTTTGTCGCTGCTAATACACTATCTTTAGTATAGGCATTTGTTGTTGTTTGATTTTCTAGCTCAGAAACTTGGCCTTTAATGATTTTATTTATTTGTTCTTCTGAAAGATCATTACCAACAACCTCAACCACAACACTACCGGTTTCAAAATCTACAGAACGTTTTACTTGATCATTATTAGAATATTGAACCCACTTTGATTTATTCGTCAGTTCTGGAATATCCCATGTTTTACTTAACTTTTCTTTTGCTTTATTAAAAGCAGATAAATAAGAAGTCTTAGACTGTTCAAATTTATCAACATTCTCTTTTTTAGAGCTTTCAAAAGAAGAAAGCATACTCGCTTTCTTCTTTTCAAAAGCATCAACTGAATCAGACGCATGCACTACGGCTAAGCTCGAAAAACAACTTAAACCGATTACAAGTGATTTTACAAATTTAGCCGTAGTCATTGGATTACATACCTTCTAGTGCTTTAGCGATATCGTCAGATAACTGCTTATTTTGTGCAGGCGTTACATTAGTAGGTAAGGAGTTTGGTGCTTTCTCTTGTACAACCTCAAGCGCTAAATCAATATTCTGTTGTAACGCGGCACGTGGCATACCTACATGAACATAAACATGACCATTTGGACCTGTCATCGTACGAATGATTTCAGTTCCTTTTAGTTCGAAATTAACTAATGCTTCTGAAACATCTTTAGTTGCACCAGCACCACCAGCTGCGCCATCAATACCTAACGTCCCGCTCGATGATTTAATCGTAGCAATTACATCCGTCTTAAACTGACCAGCAAGTGTTCTATTTGCATCTAAAATAGCTAACTGACGCTGATGAGCTACTCCACCTGATTTATTTGCACTTGAACCAGACGCCTGTTTTGCATACATTTCGCGGTTAGTATTTGGTTCACATTTCCATTTTGGAGCTGCTACTTCATAATATTCCCCACCAAAATTACACTCTAAATATGCAGGAGATTTCTCTACTACTGGCTTGCTTTCTTGTTGTGTTGACTGGCAACCAACCAAAGCCATTGCCACTACCGATAAAGCTAAGATCTTTTTCATTGTAATATCTCTTGGTTATTTAATTTTAGGGAGTGTTCACTCCCTGTTTTAATTTATGATTTGTTTGATTAAAAATCGTCTTCATCAATTGTTGGCGCATTTAGTAATGATACTTTTGAACTACCTGTCGATTTCTTTATTTGAGTTGTTGAATTGTTAGATTGATCGGGTTTAGATTCCATATCATTTTTAATGTCTAAACTCTCAGAATTTGTTAAAGTAACAGTTTTTTTACTCTCATTAAGAAATTTATCTTGTTGCTTCTGTACGGCCATGCTTTTCTGTAAATTTTTATTTACTTTTACAGCCGAACGATATGTTTCCTTTTGCATTTCTAAAGCAGAAGATGCACTTTTTCCAGATATTCCATATACAACTACATATATTTTCTGTCCTGAGATAGGGTGCTTCACTGTCTTAGATAGTAATTTAGAAGAACCTTTAACATTACGTTTACTAAGTTTTGCTGTCAGCGATGATTCGATGCTTTCAGCACTATTCGTCATTTCATTGCCGTTCGGATCTTCAATTGTTTGCATTATTTCTTCTGAAGCTTCAAATGTTTCAATATCTGAATATAGTGCCATTGCAGTTTCTTTTCTTGCATTCAGATCAGCAAATTTTTTATTTTTATTCTTTTTTGAACCTTTTACGTTCATAGGCATCGCATAAGCCCCCATAAACCAACGCTCACCATTTTTATCAACAAACTGGCGCGGTCCAACTAAGGTTGATAATTCTTGTGATTTCAACCATTGAGTAACAGAAAGTCCATGTTTAGGCTTAGGCTTATAATCAATACCGGTTAATATTGAAGCTGCTGCGTTTTCAAGTTTTTTACTCCAAACAGTTAAAACAGCTACTTCATATTCACCATCAATATATGATTCTGATTGTGCAACGATTGATGTACCCATAATTGGTGCTTTAGCATACGCACTAATTCCAGTATAACTTTCTTCCGAAATATTACCTCTAATCGTTTGAGCTTCTTGTTCTAAAGTATTATATTCATTTAATACTTTTAAGTATTCAGTTTTAATTGATGAATATTTTTCTTCTTTCTCATTCTTTATTTCATTGGGATCGTATGATTCATCTAACTGTTTAATAACAGCATTAAAGAACTCTTCAACTTGATCTTCCCAAGTTACACCTGCTAATTTATCAGCTTCTGCTATATCTTTCTGAGCTAATAACTTTAACATTTCTTCACGTTTCTGAATGAATTTATTTTCTAACTCTATATATTTAGCATTTAACTTCGCATGAACATCTGTACCTGGTGTTGTAAATTGATCAACAGCTTCCATCTCTTCATTCATATAACGTACAACTTGCGCCTTTGCTTCAACTGAAGCTCTTAGTGCAAATCTAGAACGCTTTTGTAAAAAAGAATCATCAGTTGTTGGGTCTGGTGTCACAAAGCTTACAGACGAGATTACAAATATTCTCTTTTTTTCACTATTATAACCTTCTGACCAACCATCTTTCGACTCTAGATACTTCTCTAATTGTTCAGATGCCGATAACTCATCTTCTACTTCTTCTTGCTCATAGGGTTGTTCTGCAACCTCTGTCATTACCTCTAGATTATTTTGTTCCTCTACAGGTATGAAATCTGCTGCATAAACATTTAAGCTAGACAGCATAATAAAAAAACCTATATTTCTAAATTTCATATTACTTCCTTTAATTGTTCTCTTGCCCAATCTGACATTTTATGTTCATTCTTGATATGAATTAAAATTTCTTTAAATGTATGGAATTCAACAGAGTTCTCATCAATTGACTTCATATAATAAACCCAATTATCCAAATCAAATGGACAAATTTTAAAAACTCTAAATGATATATAAGTTGCAAGTTCTTTATTATTCAAAGCTCTAAACAATGCATTTAATCGATACCATGCCAATATATTTTCATTATTAAAGTTAATTGCTAATATATTACTTTCAATTATCCCATCAATGTTTTTACCATCATTAAAATCAACCTCCGTTCCTTTATATAAAGAAAAAGATAGATCCTTCTTATCTAATCCATCACTTAAATCATCAAGGAAAACTGATTCAAAATCAAAAACATGATATTTATTATCAAGGAAAAAGCTTCCTTTTGAAATAATGTTTATATTCTTTTCCTTAAAGAACTCGTTAACACCATTGATATTAACATCAGTGATATAGCCATCAAGTATATCTAATTCAATCTTTTTTACACTTGCATCTGAAAGTTTCACCCCAGATACAAACTGTTCATTACTAACAGCTTTAACAAATTCTCTAATACATCCTTCTATATTTCTATTGATCACTTCTCTTACTTGTAGGACATTACCACTTGGGTAACGATCTGATACTATTTTAGAGAAGTCATTTCTTATATATTTATTCTCTGGCCAATTATATTTATTGTATTTAATTCCATTAATACTTAAATATTCTTTCAGACTACGAAAATATTTCTTTTTAGCCTCTTTTTCTTCTTTATGATTAGAATATTTTTTTACAGTTAAACAAGGTTGTTTTACTACAAAAAAGGTATAATCCTCTAATTTATAGATCCCTGTTTTTTTATTACCCAGCTCTACTTCATAGATACTTCGTAAACTTTTAGCATGCGACATTACTGACATAAATAACAAAATAATCGATAAAATATACCTCATTAGCTTCTCACAATGTCAAAGTATGCAGCATCTCGTTCCACTTTTTTCATATGTGGTCTACGGCCTTTGCCTTCTTTTTTAAATGTGGAATATATTTCTTTCAGGCTTTGGTCAAAAGCTTCACTTAACGGTCCTGAAAAACGGTAATCTAATGTCATCGTTTTATGTTTTTTATCCCATTTCCAGGTTTCAACATTTCCACTTGTGCCGTTATTTAAAACATGTTTAAAAATATCAACGTCTGTTCGTTTTGCGTTCTTTAACACAATTTGATAAACAATGCCTTTTTCTGCATGACGTGCTAAAGATTGAATTACTTCAACACCCATTTTTTTCTTCATTTGCTTATAAGCAACATGCTCTGAAACTTGTTTAGCTCTTGATACTGGCTGAACATAAATACGGGTTTTCATCGGGTTATTATTTATCGTAAATAATATGTCTCCAGAGTTATTATCTTTAAGGACAATACTCAGCACCGTTTCAATACCTTTAGACCCTTTATGGTCTTCTACATTTGATTGTCTTTGCTTTAAATAGAAAGTATGCGTTGCTTTTTTCTTACCATCATTAATTGTAAATCCAAGGCGCTCAAGTTCATCAATCACCCAATCTGATTTCTTATCATTTTCAGAATTAATAGAAAAAACAGGTTGCCCTAGTACTTGAGTATAAAAATTAACATCATTTAATAATTTACCTGCATCAACAATTGCTTCAATAATCACGTAATATTGACCACGAGAAATATCTTCATCAAGCATTTCATAGCTACTTACATAGCCTTCTGTTTTTGTTGATATTGCAACAGCAATTGCATCATTAAATTTGCCAGACTTGCCCTGCATCATAACGCCCTGTGCTTGTTGAACAGCGTTGTGAATAGCATCATTTAATGCTTTTTTACGAGCCTCTGTTTCACCAACCTTCAT
This sequence comes from Aliivibrio friggae, assembly GCF_057368515.1. Lineage (NCBI taxonomy): Bacteria > Pseudomonadati > Pseudomonadota > Gammaproteobacteria > Vibrionales > Vibrionaceae > Aliivibrio > Aliivibrio friggae. The sequence goes on along the minus strand of NZ_CM170649.1, from coordinate 745,009 downwards.
TGATGCTAAACCTTTAGATTCTACGGTTTTAGCTCCTTGTTTGACTTGAGCAATAGATTGATTACTTGCATCAGTGGCAATGATAATTGTATTGCCTGAATGACTATTACCAGAATTAGCGGTTGAGCGAAGTGATGCTGCCTGTTTAAGATCAGTTTGTGTAATAACAATTGCAACAAAATAGTCACCATCGTATTTACCTGATTTCAATTGTTTAGCAGCAGAAAGTTGACCTTTGAAGCTAGTATTAACGACATCAACGAAACTTTCTCGAGAAAACTCTTGAGTGCCATTTTCATCTGATACTGTAATATATTTCATTGAAGCACTAGTATTACCGCTCATGGTTACGCCATTGATCATTTCAGATAATTGACGTAATGCCTCCATTCTTGCTTCTTCAAGGCCTTTATTTTCATTTGAACGACTTGATGTACCCATAGCTACTACGTAATAACCATCAATTTTATTTTTACCAGTGCGAGTTCCACCTCCATCTTCTAACATAGAGAAAACATCATCCATTGGTTCCGCAGATAAAGAACCAATAGTAAATAAATTTATTGTTGCAGTGATTAAGATACCTGCATAAATATTACGTAGTAGTTTAAGCATAATTATAGTTTCCAGTCTTCTGGCGTACCTACTGATACTGCATAGATTTTATTGCGCTTAAGGTAATCTTTACCCATCGCTTCTAGTTTCTTCTTCACATCATCAGCATCAAGGTCATCTTCTTTCCAAATAAACATAACGCCTGAGCCACCATTAGTCTTTGGTGTTACTTCACCAGAGGCGATTGGTATATCTAAACCATCATCACTTAAAAATAAAACTACTGGCTGCTTAGTCGCAAAACCTTGATCGATACCGGCATCAATAGCAAAACGTCCATTTCTAAAGTTTGTTACACGACCACCAACTGGGTAGTAATCCATTGTTCTATTAACTAATACTTGAATTGCTTTTTGAGCAGCTTCTTTGTAAGCTTCTTGAAGTTCATTTTGTTTTCGGTAATCAAAACCACCTAAAAACTTTCCTTCCATTGCAAAAAATCGTTTAGCTGGCATGTTGTGACGAATTGGTTCAAATGAGTGGATTATTTTGCCCGATGTTGGGTCAACGACTTTTGTTGTCACTAAACTTCTAAAGATGATCTCATTATGATCACTCATTTTTTTAATCACAGTTCCCAATGCAATTGAAGTCTCAAAAACATATTCAGGATTTAATTGCTCACCAAGTTGAATAGATCCTTCTTCAACGGTATTTTCAGCTTGAAAAGCAACTTCATAGTCACAAGCATCACAATTACGAGTTAATACTTCATAGCGCTTAGTTCTTGCCAACTCATTTTCTAATAATTTGGCGATAATCCCATTATCAATTTGAGTCTTTTTAGCATCTTTTTCAAAACGCACATGATCTACGTACGCTGCAATACTCATTTTATTAAATGCTTTTACATCGTAATTGCTTGGTAATTCAATATTTTCACTTTCGAATAAAGCGTCTCTACTGACTTTCTCTATTTGAGAATTTGATTCAATATCAGCTTCAGAATTTACTTTTAAACTAGTTGATTGGCAGCCAACCAAAAATAAAGATACGACTAATAAATATGAGATCTTTTTCATTTTATCCTCTCAAAAAAAAACCGGTAAATAATCACCGGCTTTAATAAGTTTTTAATTGAAATTATTGTGCTGAGCTAAAAGCAGAAATGATTTTGTAGTTTTCATATGCAGAAACTACAGTCTTATCCAGATAAATAACCTGTTCAGCAGTTAAAGAAACTGCATCTTTTTCATCCATCAGTTTTGAGAAATCAACATCAGATAACATTGCTGTTGTATCTGCTTTTAAGAATACTGCTGAATTTTCTAGAGCAACCAATGCTGCATCTTTTAGGCCAGACATAATCTCATCACTCACTGATGACTTATTAAAATCGTCAACTTTTACTTTCATTTCATCACTTAAAGAGTCATATACCGCACGTTTTTCTTCCTCAGTATCTTTTGCTTCTACTGCAGAAAAATAATTACCTAGTTCTGGTGTAGCAAGAAGTTCATCCGTGTAACGCTCATAAGCTGGTTTCGCTGATAAAAATGCTGAATTAACAAGTAAACGAATAGCTTCTAATTGAGCTACATCAGATACTTGGTAACCTTCTTCAATTATCTTTCCTTCGTCATCTCTTACTGCTGGTTTTGACTCTGCATATAACGCATCACCTTCAGCTCGAAGATCTGCATATGATGTAGTTTCAGAACCACCAATCATTGAACAACCAGATACCATTGTTGCAGCTAAAACCATTGCTAATACTGTCTTTTTCATCATTATTCACTCATCAATCACTATTAATTTTAGAACATGCTGTTCCACCAACGAGATGCAGAATACTATATCTTAAATTTAATGCAATACGATATGTCATATTTTATATATTATGTGATTAATTCATGTAATTAGCCATAAAAAACAAAGAAATAAACACCAAAATACATCATTAAACAAACAATTTCACAACAATTGAGAGGGGATTGATATATACATCAATAGCGGGAGGGAGGGGTAAGTAAGGAAACAATCAGATGTTATAAATATTTTCTATTTTAGGTATTTTATACTATTAATAAAATAACATGACAAAGATCTATTTTAATAATTACACATAGTATATTTTCACCGCTCTCAATAACTCAAAGTATGTAATTATTAAATTGCAAAAACATCAATACACCACCGTCTTCATATACTGCTTTGGCGTCATACCAAACTGCTGATGGAAACGCTGGCTAAAACGACTTTCTGATTGATAACCACACTGCAACGCCAAGTCTAACTGGGTTTGGCGTTTCTCTTGCATTAAAGACAGAGCATGAGTCATTCGAACGTTCGATAATACCGTTCTAAAATTGGTACCATCTCGCTGTAATCGACGGATTAGCGTTGCGCGACTCATAGAAAAATCATCGCATACCGTTTCTAGGTGATAAGGTTCGGCTGGATCTTTAGAAAAGTACGCACTCAACTCATTTTGAAAAGAAGTGAACGTTGGAGAGAATAAAACATGCAGCACACCCAATTCTGCCAATTGCTGATATAAGGCCAACAAGTGAAATTGCTGTGTTTTAGAACTTAGCTTTTGGGTATTCGTATCGGTTAAGAATGTGAATCCATAAGCCAACAATGATGAAACAGTGACCGCATGAGTATGTAAGCGAGTGCTTTCGTTACTTTGACTTTCTTCTAGCATCTCCTTAGGGGGCGCTAAAAAAAAGCAGATCTGAATAGAATAAAAATTATCCTCTGTCGTTTTATTAATAAAGTTTAAGCCTTGGTTGGCTGACGTAAGTAACCAAGAGTGTGCATCAATATCAAATTGCTCACTCTCTTGAAAGACGGTTTTTACACCAGACTTAACCCAAATAATACTAGGGGCATAAATATGAACATTACGTAAATGTTGATCGCTCTGGCCTGAATAGGTTTGAACTCGAAACATGGGTTCGTTCAACATCACTTTATCCATTTTATACCCCTATATTTTTATATTTCAATGGTAATTAGCGTACATATGTCGCTGTTAATACGGCTTTGTCTAATGCCATGCTGTTTAAAGTATAACCGACTACCGCTGGTGAGATATCTGCTGGTAAATCAATTTTCTCTTGTGGTAATGCCCATACTGTATATTGGTATCTGTGCATCCCATCACCAGCAGGAGGACACGCACCGCCGTAGCTCATTGTGCCAAAGTCATTTTTAGTCTGTAGTACATTTTTCATTGGAGAGCCTTGGGCAACACTGCTTACATTAGCAGGAATGTTAAGTGCTAACCAATGCCACCAACCACTACCTGTTGGTGCATCTGGATCAAATACAGTAATGGCAAAGCTTTTTGTTCCTTCTGGTGCATCTTTCCAGCTTAGTTGTGGTGAAATATTGTCACCAGTACAACCCATGCCTGAGAAAACAAACTCACTGCTCATCAACTGACCTTCGTGAATATCCTTACTCGATACTTCAAAAGCCTGGCTAGAGAATGATGCAAGAGTCAGTAACACTAATAATGCTTTGTTCATAATAATTTCCTTTACTGTTTATAGGGGGTCTTAATAAGTACAGGAACAATATTAAAGATCACACAAAAACAAAATCACCTAAAAGTTTCAATATGAGATCATAAAAAACAATAAATGATACTTTGAGTAACCTAAGAGACCAAAACAATTAATGACTCATTTGAATTAAAGGGTTTAAAATAGAAACAAAACGTATTCATACGCTTCATTAACTAAGGGCTAACATAGCATTACAGATACTAAAAAATACGATATTAAAGACGCCTCACAAGTTTAATGATTACAAGTGATGTACATCTAACTATTCATTTTTTTAGCTATCAACTACCTCTAATAGGCGTATTGTAATTATTCGATATTGCTATTAAACATTAATGATTAGAGGTGGTTATGAGTTTATTTTATGTAGATAAAAACGAACAAGCTAATGGTGATCATGAAGTTCACACTGCAACATGCACTCACAGTCCTGGGATCGCAAAGTGCGAGCCTCTTGGTTATCATACTGCATGTAGTACAGCACTAAATGCCGCTAAAGAAATATATCCAAAATCAAATGGTTGCTATTACTGCTCGTACTCTAGTTACACATCAGAAGATAAATAGAGCCTATTATTCAACGTTTTCATTTACCGTAAAATATTAATAATTAGGGAGATCCACTCCATATTAATACTTTACGGTACTCTTAAGGCTTATTTCGAATATCAATGTGGTACATCATCGTCGAAGAAGCAGACGGCCCTTCGGTTGGAGGAGAAATAAGTCCAGAAACCGTATTTTCAAAAAATAAAAGGTATGTTGTTTCTTCTGTAATAGCGGAATGTAAATCTTGCCAGCCCGATGAGTGCTTTCCAGATAATGGGGGGAAGTGGTAATAACCATAAATATCAGCATCTTCAAAACCAATATTTTGAGTCTCAGATACCCAGTCATCATACAAATCAGGATGAGTTATCGACGTCTCAGCTAAAACATTACTAAGATCAGTTACTGTAATATTCACTTGTTGCCCAGGCTTTAACGTAAATTCCACCACTTTATATTCATTACGCTTTACTAATACTGAATCAATATCGTTATCATCTTCAGTATCGCAGCCCATCAATATCCCAGTAGAAAGTATGACACCTAAGACTTTTAAAATATTCATTATTTATATACCTAAGTCATTTTTTAACAGTATACCTAATGATAACTAATAATCATAAAAAAAAGCCACTTAGCGTGATGCTAAATGGCTTTTGGCGCATACACTTAGGAGCAATATGCTTTAGGGGATAACTAAATACTAAGCCATAATTCATTTATGAAAAAGTGAACACTTCACCCAATATCATTTCCCCTTTATACTGGTTTGATTAGGATTTAACATGCATGGGTTAGACATGAAAAGCAGTAATATTCTACTTGGTAAACTCAATACTGAGTTCAAAACCGTATCAGCAATGATTGAGATTTATTGTAAAAAAAACCATCACTCTCAATCACTATGTGAAGAATGCCAAAACTTAATGGATTATGCTGAAGTTCGCTTAGATCGCTGCCCTTACGGTGAAAACAAACCCACTTGCAATACCTGCCCTATCCACTGCTACAAGCCTGAACCTAAAGAACAGATGAGATTAGTGATGCGCTTTTCTGGTCCACGAATGCTATTAAAACATCCCATTTTAGCTATCCGTCATTTACTGTCTGAAAAACGAACAGTGAACCCTAAGCCTTCAGCAAATTGCTCTAACCGCCATATACGTTTACAAAAAGGTGAGAAAAAATGAATTGGACTTTAGATCAACTCAATGCCTTTGTTACTTCCGTAAAATGTGGTTCATTTTCTGCTGCAGCACGCAAAATGGGGAAGGCGCAATCGCGAATTAGTACCGCAATTGCCAATCTAGAGGCAGATCTTGGGTTTGATCTCTTTGATAGAAGTGCCCGCTTACCGGTTTTAACACAAGATGGCGAAGACATGTTTATTGAGGCTCAGGCAATTCTTGAGCAATGTGAACGCCTACAAGCCAGAGCTGATACCGTTGCGACAGGTGAAGAGATAGCATTAACGGTTGCACTCGATGAAGCAGTGCCTATTGATGTATTTGAAGATTTCTTTCAAAAATTATCGCTCAAATTTCCATTATTAAAACTGACGATCATTAATGGCTCTCAGGCTGATATTGCGGAATGGGTCAATGATAAAAAAGCAGATCTTGGTTTTCTATTTCGCGTAAATACTTTATCTGATTCTTTAGAATATCTTTCGCTAGGCTTTTTTAATCAGGCACTTATCGTATCTCCAAAACACCCATTGGCTAAAATAAGAAAACCGACGTTAGTAGACTTAAATCAACATCGTCAACTTGTAATTCGTGACCGTGTTGGTCATTCACATGAAAAGGCCATTTCTGCCAACCATTGGTATATAGACAGTTATTACTACATTACAGCCTTGGTGATCCGCAATGTTGGTTGGGCTTTAGTACCTGAGCATGTATTAGAATCAGACTGGTATCGAGATCAAACTATCCGACTGTCGGCTTTTCATGTTCCTGATGCATTACAGATTGAGATAGGAGTAGTAAAGCGCCGTGACAGTGGAATGGGGAATGTCATGGAGTGGATGCTTGATGAAATTGAACATACATTTGAAAAATTATAGAAGATGAATGAATAATGAAAGCACAACTAAGAACCTATTTACTTAATAATCAAGCTATCGATTTATATGATCTGTTTCATCAATTTCAATCGATCTCAGTGTATAGATTAATCAATGAACTACATGCTTTAAAAGAAGAGTTACAGCTCTCTATCAAACTCAGCGCTCTTGTTTCTCAGATTGATGGATTATTGCCAAAACTGGATGCCATCGAAGATCCAACCCAACAAGTTAAGTTTCTTTGCAAAGAAATAGATATAGCTCAACGAGGACATAGCATGAGCCGTTATATTCATTTAGTCGATTCACATCAGACATTTACGCCGGAAGTGGATGTGGTTCTATTTGGTGACTCAATTACGGAATGGGGACCATGGCAAGATGTTTTTACTCACATTCCGCACGTAAACCGAGGAATTGCTGGTGACACTACGCTTGGCATGCTACGTCGAATAGAAACGACACTAGCCGTTAAACCTAAGCTCATTTCAATCATGGCAGGGATCAACGATTTATCTCAAGGTTTTGCTGTTGATTCTGTTTTTGATAATTACATAGAAATGCTGACTTATTGGCAAAAGAATGACTGCCCTATATTGGTTCAAAGCACTTTATATTGTGGCAATAGACTCGCTCATTTAAATCCAAAAGTGACAGAGTTAAACTCTCGTTTAGAATCTTATTGTCAGCAACACAATATTCATTATTTGAACGTTAATCAGATCCTGAGCCCTAATAGCTTCTTATCGAATGAATTTACTTGTGATGATCTCCATTTAAACGCGAAAGCTTATTCTGCTTGGATTAAAGTACTTCAGCCTAAATTAGAAACTCTATTACCTTAATTCTGACTTTATCTACTAATACACGTTAAACAAAAAAGGCGGACACTACATAGTGATCCGCCTTTCTTTTATTTCTACATTATTGAGTTCAAAACAAGTTAGGCTTTGCGGTTTTTTAAATCAACCAACACATCAATCATAGAAGGTAGGATTTGATGACGAAGTTTAATAACTTCTGCACTTGGCTCTACTAAATCTGGAATTTGATAAGTGATCATATTTGCTGCAACGGCAGCATGAGTTCCGTTATTTGAATCTTCAAACGCAAGACAAGTATTAGCAGCAATACCTAAACGCTCTGCCGCTAAGAAGTAGATCTCAGGGTGCGGTTTACCATGTTCGACTTCACAGCCTGTTGCCAGTACATCAAAGTAGCCATCAAGACCTGCTAATTCCAATTTTTTAATCGCAATATCATGCTGTGTAGATGTCGCAACGGCCATTGGGATTTCATTTGCTTTTAGCCACTCTAGTAGCTCAATAACCCCTTCTTTTACTGGGATTGCTTGATGCTTAACTACAGCAGTATAACGCACTCGCCACTCTTGATTTAATGCTGGGTAGTCAACACTTGGTCCATAACCTTCGCGAAACAGTTGTTCAATACGCTTTGCATTACAGCCAATAATAGAAAGATACAGCTCTTCAATAAATGGGACATTTTGAGCTTCACATGCCTCTTTAAAGATCCCCATACACACACGTTCAGTGTCTAATAGCAGTCCATCCATATCGAAAATTGCAGCTTGAAATGTCATGAGAAACCTTATGTATTAATAACAAAAAATAGAATAACTTTACGTATAAAATGACAATGCTATACGTTTGAGAATGCTCATACTAAGCCAAAACTATTGGATAAAAAAGTGAACTCTTCTTTTAAGCCCACTTCCTCTTTTAAATTAAGCAAAATAAAAATTTTAGAGTAACTGACTACGCAGAAAATACCACTCGAATAGCAAGAAGAATAAGCACGACACCAGAGAGGCGATCAATCCATTTGGCTTGATTTCGAAGCTTATCTACAATCTTAGGAGCCGACAATAAGTAGCTAATAATGGTGTACCACAAACCATCAATAATAATAGGCGTAATCACGATAATCGCTTTATCTAATGGATCGTTACCGACAGCCACAAATTGACTAAATAGGGCTAAAAAGAACAGTGCAATTTTGGGGTTTAACAGTGAAATCAATAAACCTTCTTTTGCTGATTCTAGAATAGAAACTTGTTCTCCAGATTCAAGCTTTGCTGCTATTCCCCCAGTAGATCGCAATGCACCAAATCCTAGATAAGCAAGATAGGCGGCACCTAGATAGCTGATAGCTTTAAATACTGTCGGTGACTGCTGTAAGACGACCGCTAACCCAATAACGGTAACAAATGCATAGATACCAATCCCAATGGAGTGTGCCCATGCCGCTGCAATGCCATTAATACGGCGGCCAGATAACGTATGCTTTGCGACAGTTGCCAGACTCGGCCCCGGCGACATTGCTCCCAACATTGATACCAATAATAATGAAAACCAAATAGTTAATGTCATTTCTTCTTTAATTCCTCTTTACAACATTGTCTCATTCACAATAAAATCGCGCATTAGGTTAAAAAGACGAGTTTATAATGAAAAGGTTACTTCCACTTTTGTTGCTAGGTGCTTCTGCATCTGCACAAGCAACAGACACTTTACACCAAATCTATATTCAGCCAAGTTTTGCTAACCTGAAAATTGATGACTCACATGGTAGTGGTTTAATGACCCAAGTCGGATATAACTACCATTTCGCGCCGATGATAGCGATGGATCTAAGCTATTACATGACTGCATCAATGAATGATATCGCAATTGATAATGATAAAGCATCGGCTACGGGTGCGACTATTGCAGCAAAAATGTATTTCCCTATGTCTTATTATGGCTCTTTCTATGGGAAGTTCGGTTTAAATCGCACTAATGTTGAATATAAATATAACGAAGGTAATCAAACCTTAAAACAAGAGGCGGTATCAACTAAGCCTTACGTTGCAGTCGGTACGGTAATGAAACTGTTTCCTTCTGTAAGCTTCAATCTTGAATACCAATATATGCCTTTAGCTTCTGACGATTACATATCTTCAATTGGTGCTGGTGTGAACTTTATGTTCTAACTTTTAAAAAACATAAAAAAGGGCGCTTCCAATCACCTTGGAAGCGCCCTTTTTATATCAGTATATCTGCACTTATTAAGCTGCTACTGCTTCTTTCTCATCTGCTTTATTTTTCAAGAAAGCATAAGTGAAACCCGTTACCGCAGTACCTGCTGCAATTGCTACTAAGTACATGAACACTGGCGTAATCGCGTTTGGAATAAGAAGTACGAACAGACCACCGTGTGGAGCAAGTAGTTGAGCACCAAATAGCATAGATAGACCACCCGTTAATGCACCACCCGCCATACAGCTTGGAATCACACGCATTGGGTCTTTCGCTGCAAATGGAATCGCACCTTCAGAGATAAAGCATAAGCCAAGTACAAATGATGCTTTACCTGCTTCACGTTCACCCGCTTCAAACTTGTTCTTAGCAAGGAATGTCGCTAAACCCATACCTAGCGCAGGAACCATACCTGCCGCCATGATAGCCGCCATTGGACCGTACGTTTGTGAAGCCAGAAGACCAACACCAAATGTATATGCTGCTTTGTTTACTGGACCACCTAAGTCGAAACACATCATACAACCAAGAATCACACCCAGTAATACAGCGTTAGTTGAACCCATGTTGTTTAGGAACTCTGTCAGTGCAGACATGATACCTGATACAGGACCACCAACAACATAAATCATTACCAAACCAGTGAACAAACTCGCCACAAATGGAATGATTAGGATTGGTTTAAGCGCTTCCATTGATTGAGGAAGAGACACTTTATCTGCGATGAATTTTGCAGAATAACCCGCAATGAAACCCGCCGCGATACCACCAAGGAAACCTGCGCCAGTTGAGCTCGCCAACATACCACCAATTAAACCTGGCGCTAAACCAGGACGGTCAGCAATTGAGAATGCAATGAAACCAGCAAGAACAGGGATCATCAACGCAAATGCCGCGCCGCCACCAATGTCCATCAGCGTTGCTGCAATAGTACCCGGCTCTTTAAATGCTTCGATACCAAATACAAATGACAATGCAATCAATAAACCACCCGCGATAACAACAGGAAGCATGTGCGATACCCCTGTCATTAGGTGTTTGTACATGCCTTTTTTCTCTTCGGCTTGAGAAGATTGCGCTTTACCTGATGATTGGAAAACCGTCGCATCTGAGAAGGCTTTATTCATCTCTTGTTCTGTTTTCTTCAGCGCTAAACCTGTGCTTGTTTTGTACAGGCGCTTACCATTAAAGCGATCAAGTGCAACTTCGATATCCGCTGCGATGATTACTAAATCAGCCTCGGCAATTTCTTGGTCCGTTAACTGATTTTTTGCACCCACAGAACCACGAGTTTCTACTTTAATAATGTGGCCTTGGCGTTTACCTTCTTCTTCTAGCGCTTCTGCCGCCATGAAAGTATGCGCAACACCCGTTGGACATGCCGTAATCGCTACGATTTTCTTAGGTCCTGTCGCGTCAGTCGATGCCACTGTCTCTGAAACCGTCACTTCTGAAGCGGTTAGTTCTTTGGCATTATTTACTGCATTTTCTAACCAAACTTCCGAATTAATTGCACATTCAGAAATTGAACCTTGGTGTACTTTTTTACCAACAAAGCGAGACGTATCAACCACCGAGTTTGCGGCAATAACAATTGCATCCGCCGTATCAATGACTTCTTGAGTTAACACCTCAACGGGTAACACGCTTGATTGACATTCAATCGTCGCTTTCCAATTTAGTTTGGTTGCTGCTTGTTCTAATAAACCTGCTGCAATAATGCTGTTTGCTACACCACTTGGGCATGCAGTAACGATAGCTATATTTTTCATAATCTGTCCTTAAACTAAGTCTAAACGCATTACTGCACGTTTGTAGAAATAGGGTTATGTAGGGTTACTTGTTTTTGTAATTCTTTTACGTCTTCGACATTTGGTACGCCAACGCCAACCTGCGATACAGCTAAAGCAGATAAAGCGGTAGCAAAAGATAAGATTTGTGAACGATCCCAATCTTTCTGCATGTGACCCCAACATAGGCCAGCAACTAACGTATCACCAGCACCTACAGTACTTACTACGTTCATTTTTGGCGGTTGAGAGTAGATCCATTCCGTCTTGTTTTGCTCATTATTGCCAAGCCACATTACGCCTTTTGAGCCTAATGACACGACGATATTTTCAATGCCTTTTTGTGCAAGATCTTGAGCCGCTTGCTGACACGCTTCTGGCGTTTCTAACTCACGACCCACAAATTCAGATAGCTCTTCATCGTTTGGTTTAATTAACCAAGGGTGAGCCTCTAAACCTGCTGCCAATGCCGCACGACTGCTATCAAATAGGACTTTTTTACCCATTTGATGCAGCTTTTCAATCCACTCAGCACACAGCTCAGGAGAAATACCTTTTGGTAAACTGCCTGCTAATACGAAAAATTCATGTGTTTTAGCTAATTCAAATAAACGAACTTCAAACTCGGCAATCGCTTGTTCAGAGACATCAACACCCGGAAAGTTGATGTCACTCACTCGGCCATCTTGCTCTACTAATTTCACATTAATGCGAGTAGCACCATCGACACGGATAAACTCATCGTTAGCGTTCATCTCTTCGAATAATTGACAGAACAGCTCTTCATTATCACGACCTAAAAAACCGGTAACCGTCACTTCAGCACCTAAGTCAGACAATACTTTAGCAACGTTTACGCCTTTACCCGCCGCATGAAGTGAGCCTTTACTAACTAAACTCACAGAGCCAACCGATAACGCATCTAAACTGCCCGTTAAATCTAAAGCAGGGTTTAGCGTGATAGTAACTACTTTGCTTTTTTGATTACTGCTCATCAATTAACCCTCACCTAAACCAGAAGCAATAGCAGCACCAATACCAGCAAGCGCTTCTTTTGCATCTGAGCCATCTGCAGTAAATTGCAGTTCATGACCGTGTTTAACGCCAAGCGCAATCACTTTCATTAAGCTTTTCGCATTCACCGCTTTTCCGTCACCATTTACGTTTAATACGGTGATTTTTGATTCGTATTTTTTCGCTTCAGCAACGAGCATTGCTCCTGGACGAGCGTGTAAACCGTGTGCATTTTTAATTTTAAAGGTTGCTGTATTATCAACATCAGCACTTACTGTTGTTTCTTCAGCAGAAGTAGAAAACATCGTAAGTAACTGCTCAGAAGTTGCAGATAGAATCGAGTCTTGTTGTTGCCCAGCTACTGCTTTGGTGATCGTTGTTAAGAACGATTTATGAGAGGCGTTACAAGAAGCAATTGCAATCAAACCTTTAACAGGCAAGCCATTAAACTCGCACCCATTTGCTGTCGTTACGATAGACATACCAGAGCGTTTAACGCCTTTGTCAGTACTTACCAACCATAAACCGTTGCCTAGATGCGTAGGCTCTTTAGTAACTAACTCTGCAACAAATTGGCTTTCGGCATTACCGCTATTTTTTAATAAACCGCCCGCAACCGCACTCATTTGGATCATATCGCTTGCAGGGAAAAGCAATTGGATGAGTGATGCATCAAAATCGGCTTCAAACTGCACGTCACCATTTAGTAATGCAATAATGTCAGCTTCTGTTTTTGCTTGTTTTAATTTCTCTTCTACACCATCTGCAGAAAGGACTTTAGTCAGTTGCTTTAAAATACCTAGGTGTTCATCTGATTTAGCCGCAATACCAATAGCCACATAAACCACGTTACCATCACCCCAGTTAACGCCTTGAGGAAAATGATGAACAGCCACGCCTGTGTTATTGACTAAATCACGGGTGTCTGTTGTACCGTGTGGGATAGCAATACCATTACCTAAAAACGTTGAGTTCTGTTGCTCACGATTTAACATCCCTTCTACGTACTTCTCTGCAACTAAACCTTTTTCTGTCAGTTGCTTTGCAATCGCTTTGATTGCTGTTGTCTTATCCGTTGCTGCTTGTTGCAACGTAATGTCATTCTTTGTCAATGTCAGCATGGGTCTTAGCCTCTCGCTTGTTTATCTGTAATTTGTGCTCTGCTAAATCACCGTTTAAGCGTTGCTTGAGTAAAGCTTAATCGATTCAGCAAAACAGTTAAAAAAGTTCAGCAAATGCTTTCTACTTATTAATACGCTTCATAAAAAGTAAAAACAACGTAAATATCACGTTTTTCAAATTTGCTGAATCCTTTCAGCTTTTATACTGAAACGATTCAGCATATAATTCAACTCATAAAATGATTGGATCTAAATTTATATGATCCGACCCACAGAATTTAAGGATCTTATCCATGACATTAGATGAAATTGCCAAACTTGCTGGCGTCTCTAAAACCACCGCAAGCTATGTCATTAATGGTAAAGCACAGAAATATCGCATCAGTGAAAAGACCCAATTAAAAGTCATGGCTGTGGTTGATGAGCATAATTATCGTCCAGACCATGCCGCTTCTGCATTACGTGCGGGCAGTAGCCGTTCGTTTGGTTTAATCATTCCTGATCTTGAAAACACCAGTTACGCCAAGCTGGCTAAACTTTTAGAATACAACTCTCGTAAAGCGGGTTATCAGATCTTAATTGGTTGCTCTGATGATGATCCTGAAACAGAAAAAAACGTAGCCCATGCTTTAATCAGTCGTCGTATAGACGCGTTGTTTGTTGCAAGCTGTTTGCCCGATGGCAGTGAGTACTATTTAACGATTCAAGAAAAAGGCACACCCATTATCGCGATTGACCGCTCTTTGGATGATGAACATTTTGGTTGCGTGATCAGTGAAGATTTTGAAGCGGCTTATGAGCTAACCAAATCGGTAGTTAATGAAAACGTAAAATCGATCGGCTTAATTGGGGCATTACCTGATCTCAACATATCTCGTCAGCGTCATTTAGGCTTTAAAGCAAAAGCTAAAGAGAAAGGTTTAGCGAGTATCACTGGTTATGGCGAACACTTTAACAGTGAATCAGGCAAAGCAATTTTTGAACAATGGATAAAAGAAGAGACGATTCCAGATGCGATCATTACAACCTCTTATATCCTACTTGAAGGCATTTTGGATGTACTCATTGAAAAGCCTGAATTGATGACCAAAATAAAATTAGGCACTTTTGGTGATAATCGTTTGCTTGATTTTTTACCTATCAAAGTAAACTCTCTACCACAGCAATTCGAACTGATTGCTGATAGTGCCTTGGCATTAGGGTTGAATGCTTCAGCAAAGCGTTATCAAGCAGGAATAGAGTTAATTCCTAGGAAAATTGTTATTCGCTAGGGTTCTGTCGCACGGTGGAGTACGCCACGATGATGATACTTTACGTTTT
Source organism: Aliivibrio friggae (assembly GCF_057368515.1). NCBI lineage: Bacteria > Pseudomonadati > Pseudomonadota > Gammaproteobacteria > Vibrionales > Vibrionaceae > Aliivibrio > Aliivibrio friggae. The sequence continues at coordinate 729,973 of NZ_CM170649.1, read as the reverse complement.
AATTGACGAGATTTGTGCTCAAGCATTGGCGAAAAAGTAATGACCCAACGGTTAATTGTAGAATGATCAATAGCGCTACCACGTTCTGTAAAAATCTCTTCGATATCACGAGTGCTGAGTTTGTATGAGACGTAATAACGTACCGCTTGAAGAATGATATCTGAAGGGTATTGGTAGTCAGTGAAATCCATTAATGACTCGAAATGATATTAAATATAACTATTTTGAACTTACAACGTCACTTTAGTTCCTTACCGTGCGACAGAACCGAAAAAAGTTATGCCCGATATACACAAAACAATAACTTTCGACTGCGACTTTCAGTGACAGTCATGTTATTAAGTGCAGTAGAAAGAATTGAATGATGATAAGTCTTAGTGCCTATTAATTATTTTTAAACACAGGCAACGAAATCTTACAGTAAGCCAAATACTTTTCTTCTCCAAAAGGTGAATTAGCTAATTCTATTTCACCATGATTGGTATACATATCAAATGCTTCTTGGTTTTTGCTTATATCTTGTTCTAGTCTATCAGCAATTTCACGTTGATCATTACAATTACTAGATTGTCCCTTCTCAATAGCTATATAAATATCATGTAATAACTTAACAGATATAGCGCAATGTGTCTCTTCATGGCGGTATAAACGCTCTAAATATGATTTAAATAAATTCGCAACCTCTTTATTTGAATCAGAGATTATAATCTGAGGTAATATATAAGTAACACTCACAGAAAACTTGTTTATTTCACATGTGGTGTCATCATTAATTATATTATAATTCCACTGTGTATAAGCATCAATATATATAATATCTATATTTTCTATAAATTTAATTTTATTATTAAAGGAAGTATTAATTTCAGTTTCAGTTTCACCTATTACATTATAAGTTTGATAATTAATTTCTAAAGAATACCCAATGTCTGGTTGTGACTCTGCTTTGGCATAATTAAAAATTATTAATATCAGAGAAATAAATATAGGTAATAATTTACTTGTCACTTCTATCTCCATTTGTATGGCTACACTCACATGAAGCCACACTTAAATATCACATTAACTATTTTTAACGCTCTGTTGAACGACCGCCACCTTCTCTTCTACTGCGATCCCCACCCTTACGTCTCCCACCCTCATGTGACTTATGGCCATTATTTCGAGCATCTCTTCCCCGCTCTCTTCTATCTTGAGATCGACTTCCTCCTCTAGAAGAGCTTAAATTCCCACCGCCACCAGCTCTGTGCTCTAGTCTACCGCCAATCACAAGTTCTAAATCTTCCCTAGTTATTTCTTTCACAATATTATCCTTATTTTACATGAGTTTAGGTATAACATTAACCAACAAAAGTATTTTTCAAATCGAAAGATACCATTGAAAATATTTAATTTTCAAGTTTATTTTCATATATTTTATAAATGAATGACATCAATCACATAACAAATACTTATTAAGTGACTCACAATTACAAAAAATACATAGTAAATTTACTACATTTCATTGACAATTAAAGAGCACATGTTATTCCGAAAAGAAGTAACTAATCTTAAACAAAATCGACTTACCGGTAAGATGATTCTTACTCAACCTCCTTCCTTTTATGTTATATCAATCGTTACATTCGTATTTTTAGTTATTTCAATAATTTATTTAATCGAATCTAAATATTCACGAAAAGAAACGGTTAAAGGTTATTTATTACCTCAAAAAGGAGTAATTAAAGTCTATTCAGGTAGAACTGGAATTCTTGATGAATTATTTGTCCATGAAGGAGACATAGTTGAAGAAGGACAATTAATCGCTAAAATTCGAAATAGTCAAAGTTTAGTGAATGGTGTGGAAGTATCAGAAGCTTTGAGTAAAGAAATTAAAATTCAAATTGAAGCTCTTACAAAAGAGAAAAATGTAACAAAAATTTTATTTAAAAAAGATGAACAACGTATAAAGCGACAATTGGTACAATTACAAAAGAGCTTACAAGCAATGAACAAAGCTAAAGAAACCAGTCAACAAAGATTTCGACTCAAGGAGAATCTATTTTATAAAAATAGAAGCTTGCACCAAAAGGGATTTCTTTCGTCTGCTCTACTCTCTTCAATTCAAGAATTGTATTTAGAAGCCTTAGAGGCCACTAATAGATTAGAAAGAGAGATAGCTTCAGTATCTGTCGATATAGATAATTTGAAATCCGAGCATATAGCTTTGCCAGAAAAGCGTCTTTTAAAAAAAGCAGTAATTCAACGACAAATTTCTGAATTACAAGTTAAACTGGTCGAGCTCAATAATACGTATGAATTCATTAAAAAAGCGCCAGAATCAGGCATGGTTACTGCGATTCAACCTTCAATAGGTACTCAAATTAATGCTGATTCACCTATTTTAAGTATTATACCTGAGGGGTCTCCCTTAGAAGTTGAATTGCTACTCCCCACAAGTTCTGCCGGATTTGTACAAATAGGAGATGAAGTAAAAATTAGATTTGATGCCTTTCCTTATCAAAAATTTGGTTTATCTCAAGGGTTTATTATAAACATAGATAAAGCATTAATTCTCCCAACAGACAAAATTCTCCCGATAAAAATGGACGAAGCTATATATCGAGTTCGAGTTAAGTTAACTAATCAAATAATTTCAGCTTATGGGAAAAAATTTCCATTAAAAGTAGGGATGATTGCCGATGCTGATATTATTTTGGAAAAAAGAAGTCTTTTAGAATGGTTACTTGACCCTATCTATGCAATAAAAGGGAAAATGTAATGACAAGGTTACAAACATTAAAACAAAAAATAAAAGTACAAAACCCTCTGGATCTATTATCGTATTCAGGAAAAAAAAGAGTCCCTTTAATCGTACAGTCTGAAGCGGGGGAATGTGGATTAGCTTCTCTAGCTATGGTTTCATCATATCACGGTCATCAAATAAATACTTCTTCTCTTAGAAAGTTCCTAACAATTGATACCCAAGGAATGAATCTAAATCAGATTATGGAAATCGCGAGTGAATTAGGATTAGCTTCTCGTGCAATTCAGTGTGAATTACATGAAATTAAGCAATTAACCTTACCTTGTATACTTCATTGGAATTTAGACCATTTTGTAGTGTTAACCGAGGTATCAAAAAAAGGGATATTAATTAATGACCCATCGATTGGAAAACGTAAACTTACATTTACTGAATTTAGTAGGTGTTATACAGGTGTAGCTTTAGAGTTGACACCTACAACATCTTTTAAAAAACAAGATGTAAGAACTGTTATGAAAATATCTCAACTTTGGGACAAAATAACAGGATTAAAACGATCTCTAACTTCTTTGTTCCTTTTGTCTACTATTATGCAATCAGCAGCATTATTCTCTCCTTATTACATACAATGGGTAGTAGATAACGTCCTAATGAGTAATGATAAACCTCTCTTAATTGTATTAGCTATTGGATTTGGATTATTAGCACTAATTCAAGTTGTAGTAAGTGCTTTTCGAAACTGGCTTATTATTCGATTTAGTAGTGCCATCAACATCCAAATGGGATCAAACTTATTTTATCATTTAATCCGATTACCCATGAATTACTTTGAGAAACGTCATATTGGAGATGTTATTTCTCGTTTCAGTTCAATGAGCTCTATCAAGGAATTACTAACTACAGGGGTCATTGAATCAATTATTGACGGTCTCATGGCAACAGTCGTATTGCTCATGATGTTTTTATATAGTCAAAAGCTTACCTTTCTAGTGATCTTTGTTGTTCTCGTTTCTTTCCTCATACAGCTTATATTTTATTTCCCTAATAGACGAATAACAGAAGAAGCAATTTTGGCAGATGCGAAAGAAGATTCTATCTTTTTAGAAAGTATTAGAGCAATCCAAACTATTAAATTATTTAATCATGAAACGAGCAGACAAAATACGTGGTTAAACCAATATTCTGAGGTTATCAATATAGATATTCGTTTAGGTAAATTAAGGATAGCTGAAGATAGCCTGAATAATTTAATATACAGTTTAGAAACCATTTTAGTTGTATTCTTTGGTGCCTTAGCCGTAATAGAAGGAGACCTTACAATTGGAATGTTATTAGCATTTATTGCTTACAAAAACCAGTTTACGACAAATATATATGCTTTCATTGATAACATGTTCTCTTTTAAATTATTGAGTTTACATTTGAATCGTTTATCAGACATTACGTTGGAGCAAAGAGAGCAGCATTCAATGCATAATAAACTTCCTAACGTGCTTAATGCTCACCTACGAGTTGAAAACTTAAGCTTTCGTTATACGGACAATTCAGAATGGCTATTTAGCAACCTAACATTTGAAATTCAACCTGGTGAATGTATTGCCATCATAGGCTCTTCTGGCTGCGGTAAAACTACCTTAATGAAGTTACTTCTCGGTTTATTAAAACCTACTTCAGGAAATATTTATATTGATAATATAAACATTCAAGATATTTCTTTAAATGACTATCGAAAACATTTAGGCAGTGTCATGCAAGATGATACATTACTTTCAGGAACCCTTTCAGAAAACATTACCATGTTTGATTCAAGTTATGATGAGAAGCGATTAATACAATGTTGTAAACATGCTAATATTTTAGAAGATATTCAATCACTTCCTATGGGGTTTCATTCTTTAGTTGGGGATATGGGTAATAATTTTTCTGGTGGACAATTACAGCGTATTTTTTTAGCAAGGGCCTTATATAAAAAACCAGACATTCTCTGCTTAGATGAATCAACGAGCCATTTAGACTGTGACAATGAATATAAAATAAATAAACATATAAGTAGATTAGATATAACAAGAATTATTATTTCTCATCGAAAAGAAACAATTGAATCAGCAGATAGAGTAATAGATATTACAAAATAACATTTGAGTGATTTGTAGTAACCAAGAAAAACTAGCCTCCGTTTTATATTCTATTAGATGTACTAATTGAAAAGCCTGAATTGATGACCAAAATAAAATTAGGTACGTTTGGTGATAATCGTTTGCTTGATTTTTTACCTATCAAAGTCAACTCTCTACCACAGCAATTCGAACTGATTGCTGATAGTGCCTTGGCATTAGGGTTGAATGCTTCAGCAAAGCGTTATCAAGCAGGAATAGAGTTAATTCCTAGGAAAATTGTTATTCGCTAGTCGTTAAATTGGCTGTTGCGGCAGCCAATTTATATTGAATTCCACACCAAAATAAACACGTTCGAACCACACCACAAATAATGACCTTTCTATCCAATTAACATTTTGAAACATTCTCTTCGTAAATAAACGAAAATCTATCTTTGATCACACTCTCATTTTAATTCGTACAGTATAAAGAATATACAGATGCGAACTTAAAAAGGAGAATAAATGAACGCGATTAAAGCAATGTTAAGTGCCATGTTTGGAAGTTTTCGCGATCTCCTACCTATTATTCTGGTCATTGCTTTCTTTCAACTCGTAGTACTGCAAGAGCCATTACCAAACATTGGTTCCATCCTCTTTGGCTTGCTACTTGTTGTATTGGGTTTGACCTTTTTTATCTTTGGTTTAGAGATGGGGTTATTTCCTATTGGCGAGTCGATGGCCCAAGCCTTTGCCAGAAAAGGCAGCGTGGCTTGGTTATTATTTTTCTCTTTTTGTTTGGGTTTTGGAACGACTATTGCGGAGCCTGCACTCACAGCCGTAGCGGCAGAGGCGGCTGAAGTCGCCGCCGAAGGAGGAATGATCCCACATACAGAAAACGATATGGATGATTATGCCAACGGACTACGTTTAACCGTCGCACTCTCTGTTGGTTTTGCCATTGTGATTGGGGTGTTACGTATTTTAAAAGGTTGGCCAATCCATATCATGATCATCGGGGGTTATATTACCGTGGTCGCTCTTACATGGTTAGCACCTGAGAACATCATCGGGATTGCTTATGATTCTGGTGGCGTGACGACATCTACCATTACCGTTCCCTTAGTTACCGCTCTTGGTGTCGGCCTTGCTTCTACCATTAAAGGGCGAAATCCTATGCTTGATGGTTTTGGTTTAATCGCCTTCGCCTCCCTCCTTCCGATGATTTTTGTCATGCTCTATGGGATGGTATTAGCATGAACAGTCTAACTCTATTTTTTGAAACCTTCTTATCAACCATTCGTGATGTATTACCGATTGTCGTTATTATTTTTGGTTTCCAATTTGCGGTATTAAAAAAACCAATAACCAATTTACCTAAAGTCATTCTAGGGTTTTTCTACGTAATTTTAGGATTGTCCCTCTTTTTAATGGGATTAGAACTCGCGTTGTTTCCACTCGGTGAATCGATGGCTGCACAATTAACCGCGCCTGATTTTATCTATGAAGGAAAAGATTTATTAATCCAAACCTTTGATTGGGTCGATTACTATTGGGTCTATATTTTTGCGGCGACGATTGGTTTTAGTACCACTATTGCTGAGCCATCACTCATTGCTGTTGCTATAAAAGCCAATGCGGTTTCTGGCGGCAGTATCAGTATTAATGGATTACGAATAACCGTTGCTTTAGGTGTTGCCTTTGGTATCTCGCTAGGAAGTTATCGAATTGTAGTTGGTGATCCCATTCATTATTACATCATGGTGGGCTATGTCATTGTGGTTGTTCAAACCTTCTATGCCCCTAAAATGATCATTCCACTGGCTTACGATTCTGGTGGTGTAACAACCTCAACGGTCACCGTACCTTTGGTAACCGCACTAGGGTTGGGACTTGCTTCAACAATTCCCGGTCGAAACCCAATGATTGATGGCTTTGGATTAATTGCCTTTGCCAGCTTGTTCCCCATTATTTCTGTTATGGCTTATGCGCAGATCAGTGCTTATAGAGCCAAAACAAAATCTAGTCCTCAAGAAAATACGAATTAATCGATGAATTTAGGAGAAAGCTGATGCGTTTTAAATTGTTACTCGCTTTTGTAGAAGAAGCCAAAACTGATGCGGTTCTCGATGCTGCGCGTAATGCAGGAGCAACAGGAGCAACAGTTATTAATCATGCTCGCGGTGAAGGTCTCAATAAGAAAAAGACTTTCTTTGGCCTAACACTCGAAGTCCAAAAAGATGTTTTATTATTCGTGGTTGAAGAGCACCTTGCACGCTCTATTTTAGAGACCATCAATGATGTCGGAGAGTTTGATACTGAATCAGGCCAAGGAATTGCCATTCAAATAGATATTGAAGATGCAGTAGGAGTCGCACATCAAGTTGAGACATTAACCAAGGTTGTAGAGGAAAAACTATGAATAAAGTAAAAGTAGAAAACGTTATGTCAAATACCTACGTCATGGTTGATGGATTAATGACGGTAGCCGAAGGAATTCAATTAGCTAAGCAGAAGCAAGTAAAAGCACTGATTGTAAAAAAACGCCATGATGATGATGAATACGGCATTGTCCTAATGAATGATATTGCTAAAAAAGTACTCGCACAAAACCGTCCAACAGAGAGGACGAATATTTATGAGATCATGACAAAACCTGCACTTTCTGTCTCTCCTGATATGAACGTAAAGTACTGTGCACGATTATTCGAACGCTTTGGGATAAGCAGAGCACCTGTCATTAAAAATGGTCAGATAGTTGGAATGGTCAGTTATAACAACATTGTTTTGAATGGGATGGCAGGCGTAAGCCCCTAGTCCAAAAAAGCGAGTTTCGGTGACTTAAAGCTTAGTTCCCAAGAACATAAGCCTCTCTAAGCCACCGATTTAATTACTCTGTTTTTTTAATGATCAAAGGTGCAAAGTCGGCTACTGCATTATTACCAGCACCTGAATGATCAGTGTATTCCGTATCCTTCATTATGGTGTAAAACACATCAACGAAATCATCATCATTAATAAATAAATCATCAGGAAGCAAAGCAATGATTGCACTCGTCATTTGAGGAATAATCAAATATGCCTGTGCTTCTTTATCTGGAATAGTCGCTAAAAAGTCACTTGCTGCTTTTAGAATCGTTTGAGCTAGCTCTTTATAGTCCGTTTTATCATCTTGTTCCATCAAAATAATATCCGCTGCACCCCAACGATAACGCTGCCAAAAAATCATGATTTGATTTGCAGGGTAAGACTGCTCGGCGTAATCAAGGTACGGCATTTCAATCAGGTCAATCGTTGGTTCATCACGATCAGGGCTGACACCAGAAACAATCGCATACACTTCTGCTTTACCAGAGATCCATGGTTCATGATCATCCTTTAGCTGAATTTTTTTCAATATAGTCGTATTGATTTCAGTTGGCTCTGCTGGTGCACTTTGCATCATAGAGTAACGAGCCATTTTTTCTGCTTTCGGCTGCTCTTGTAATGCTTTTAACTCATCACGCATTAACGCTAAGCCAGCTTTTAGTTCTTGACGGTTATTGGTATCAACCACTAAAACAGGACGCTCTGGAATATCATAAATATCTAGGTAATGGACGTTGCCATCAATATCAAATGCTTCAATATATTGCCATTCACTTTCTGCTCCTTCAGGTTCAAAAGCAAATAATGGACTTTGCCCTGCCTGCCAACGAGCAAGCATACTTGGATCAGCAAGACGTAATTCCAACAATTCATTAGTATAATGCTGTAACCCACGAGACTCGATCTCTGTATCATTAGCCGCACTCATTGCAGCCATAAAAGTTCGAGCTTGAGGTTTGGGTTGAATAGGCAAATCAGATAAAGAAGCACTTAATTGGTACTGATTAATCGCACCTTTTAAACTCTTCTCTAACTGTGGAAAAGCACGACTCAGCTCCTGAGCTAAGTCTCGTTTAGACACTTCATCTTGCGCATTCGCTGAAACAGGAGTCATCAAACAAAGTACGAGTAGCGCTGTTAATTTGTTCATACAGCATTCCTTTTTATAATTATTGTATTTATTTACATCCGTTTACATTTGTCCTTCACCCCACTGTAACAAAATCATGCAAAAATTAAAGTCAATACTCTAAAATAGATTTCCAACACCAAGTCTTACACTTGAAACAGTTGAATACCTGGCAATTTAAACAAAAAATGAAAACCAGCTAAAAAATGGCACCATGATCCTCTTTGTATTTTTCTCATATGTTCAATATCACCGACAACTCCAATTGAAACGAACAACAAATTGCATTCATACTTCGAGTCACTTCACTAATTAACCTTAGACTCCTTTCTTACCTAAATAACGCATGCTAATACTAATGATAATTATTATCTTTTGGGTTTTTTAACGAGTGACTATCATGAGTAATATAAACATCACTAACGGCTCTCACCCTGAACCGTTAATTCAAATAAAAGAACTCTGTGTTGATTACATCACTGATAATGGTGATTTCAATGCCGTGAAGTCCGTCAGCTTTGATGTCGGTAAAGGAGAAATATTTGGTCTTGCGGGAGAATCTGGTTGTGGGAAAAGTACCATTGCCTTTGCTATTAACCGTCTTCATAAGCCACCGGCATTTATTTCTGGAGGGAGTATTTTATTTCAAAATAAAGACTTACTCCGATTATCTGATGGACAATTAAATGCAATCCGATGGAGTGAGATAGCAATGGTTTTTCAAAGTGCCATGAACTCACTGAATCCTGTTCTTCCTATTCAGGAACAATTTGCTGATGTATTACGCCACCACAAAGGCATGACAAACGAACAAGCGAAAGACAGAGCAGAGAAACTATTGGATTTAGTTAATATCCCTCGTGAACGCTTAGCCGATTATCCCCATCAATTTAGTGGAGGGATGAGGCAACGTCTAGTCATTGCCATTGCACTTTCTCTAAGCCCAAAACTGATCATAATGGATGAACCAACAACCGCTCTCGATGTCGTCGTCCAACGAGAAATCTTGCAACAAATCTATCAATTAAAGCAAGAATTTGGCTTCTCAGTCTTATTTATTACCCACGATTTAGCGCTAATGAGTCAGCTTTGTGATCGTATTGCGATTATGCGCCACGGTGAAATTGTTGAAGTTGGTACATCATCAGACATTAGAAATAACCCACAACACCCTTACACTCAGAAATTATGGGCTTCATTCCCAAATATTCATGAAGAAAGACGTCAATCCCTAACATTAGAAGGAGTTTTATAATGGATAAGCCTCTTATTCAAGTTAAGAACATCGTTAAAGAATTTACTGTTGGTGGAGGCTTCGCAAAGGAAGATACCTTTAAAGCATTACAAGGGATCAGTTTTGATCTCTATGCAGGACGCACCTTAGCCCTGGTTGGAGAATCTGGTTGTGGCAAAAGTACCTGTGCTCGCCTAATTACTAAGGTATACCCTGCGACGAACGGGGAAATTCTGTTTGATGGAAAAAATATCAATGAGATAACATCATCAAAAGAGATCTTGAAGTATCGCAGCCAAGTACAAATGATATTTCAAGACCCATTTGGTTCATTAAACCCAACGCATACCATTGCACATCATTTAACTCGACCACTTAAAATTCATAAACAAATAGCGAATGATAAAGACATACCTGCACGCCTACTTGAATTATTGGATTTGGTTGAATTGGATCACGACACTTTAGCTAAGTTTCCTCATGAACTCAGCGGTGGTCAGCGTCAAAGAGTCAATCTTGCCCGCGCTTTAGCGGTTGGTTCTAAGATCATTCTAGCTGATGAGCCTACCTCGATGCTTGATGTATCAATTCGATTAGGCGTTCTTAACCTAATGCAGAACATGAAAAAAGAACTCGGTATTGGCTTTTTGTATATCACACATGATCTCGCTACTGCTCATTATATCGCCGAAGAAACCGCCGTGATGTACAAAGGCCAAATTGTAGAATGGGGAGACACTCGCTCAATTTTACGTAACCCTCAGCACCCTTACACCAAGCTATTAATCTCAGCAGTGCCTGATCCTGATTTACCGTTTGGCAATTTAGTCGAAAGTGAACCAAACTATTCTATAGACGCTGATGAAATTAGAAAACGCAGCAGTATTGTAATAGAAGGGTGTAAACAGGTCGGCGATAACCATTTTGTTAAACATTGGGATGAGGCAGCATAATGACATTAGATACTTGGTTAATTTCAATTTCTAATTGGTATGAAGCAAAACAATATGACCAAATAGAAACGCTTGAAACACTCTTATATTCAGCACCTAATTCGGTGTGGGGACCAACATTGACAGATGATCAAAGTAAAGCGATAGCCTGTTGGTTAGATGGGTGTTTAAGAGTGTTTGAGCACACTAAGTATCATAATACGAAAAAAGCATACCAAACATTACAATACGCCAGTGCAAAGTTAGAAGTGGCCGCCTTTAACTCTGAAACGGATATTGATATTAAAGATTGGTGTTTAAAACGATTACAACATCTGACCGTACTCAGTTTGGAGTTTTGTAATCAGCAACAAGATCAATCCACATGGAATAAAAAAGCCCATTCATTAATTGAAATACACGTTAAATTAATGGCGAGCCTTTCTTGGAATGAATCCTTAAATAGCAGTAACACTCCAAATTTAATGTCCCCCCATTAAATGTATTACCTTATAAAATGATCATAATAAAACAATAAAAAAAGCAGTAGGTGCTAGATCGTAACCATAAGCCTCTACTGCTTTTCTTTTTAGAGTAAACTCGCCAAATTTACATAAGGCTATAACGCTAATTGCCATCTCTGTAATGGCGCTTTACTGTTTATTCCTGCTCTGCCCCAACGATCAACCACATCAACAACTAATACACGTTCCATTGGCAGCAACGCTTGCATCTGCTTGTTTGGTTTTTGAGTCGTAATAATCCAAACTGAATCATCTTCTTTAATTAAATCGTTCAACTGTGCTTTATCGTTTTCAGTCCATTCAAGAGCTGGTTTTGTTAAACGATCAACCACAAATAATTGATTGCCAGAGGCAAAGTCTTCTAACTGCTCAGACAACAAAATAACCGAGTCGATATCATTCTCTAAAATCACTTTTTGCTGCTGGTTGATTAATTGACGTACCGACAACATAAACTGCTCTTGGTTTTTTTGGATCTGCTCTGATTTATCAGGCCAGATACGTTGAAAATCATCACTCACAATCGCTACCATTCGGATTAAATTTGTTGGGTTTAACCATGCGTATTTTGAAGTTGAGCCATCAGATAAACGTAATGCTGCCACACCTTGTGCGCGAGGAGTAATTGCTTGAGAAGCATCGACTTCAATAATCTGAATATTGCTGTATCTTGCGTTCACATAAAGAGGATCATCAGCCCATACCGCCCCAATCGTCACAACCGCTTGGGCTGTTTTTGCTGAATCTTGAACGGTTTTCACCCCTTTAGTGGCCAACCAATTGGGTAAACGCTCAATCCCATAACGATTTGGTGGTAAATATTTTGTCGTTAATGAGGTCTTTTTTAATAACTCGCTTGATAGCATATACGTCACAGGGGTTGCCGTTAATACATCTGCTGCGATTGCTGCTTTCATATTAAATAGTGAGGCTACACATACACTAGCAATCACTATCCATTTCATTGAATTCTGTTTCATTTCTTATCCTATCTATACCCATATTCTTCGATTATTATTGAGGTCTACTCTGTTAATTCTTACGAATAATTCGGTAGGTGGTCGCAAGTAAAAAGAAGAAAGCTGAAACAATAATAATCGCAGCCCCAGAAGGCACTGGCATTTCTAATTCCATCGGTAATACGGTGCCAATCAAGCACGATATTGTCGCTAATAGCGCAGACATCAAGACAAAACTGCCCATATTTTTAGTTAACAATCGAGCCGTCGCACCAGGTATGAGCAATAACGCGCCAACTAAAACCGCACCGACAATTTTTACCGATGCAATCGTCACAAGGGTAATCATCATCACAAACAGGTAGTCATAAAAATTAGTTTTGTAGCCACGAACTCTGGCAATATCAGGGCTAATACAAGTTAATAAAATACGATTAAACGTCGGAATTAATACCACCACAATCAATAAGCAACTGCCTGCTAGAATCGCAATGTCTTGGTCCGTAACCGTTAGGATAGAACCGAACAATACGTTCTCTAGCATGTGAATATTAATTTTACGTGCTACGTACATCAGTAATGCAGCGCCCACAGCCAATGCCAAGGCAAGGAAAACCCCAACTAACGTATCGTAAGGCACATTAGTTCGGTTTCTTACAAAATGCAGTAACAAAGCAAAGATCATACAGAAACTAAATAAGCCGATGATTGGGTTCTCTGCGGGCTCACCCAATAACACACCTAACGCGATACCCGTTAAGGCAGCGTGTCCAACTGCTTCAGAGAAAAAGGCTAAACGCTTTGCAATCACTAACGTCCCTAACCCACCTAACAATGGCCCTAAGAGGATGGCGGCAACAATAGCATTAACCATAAAGGCATACGAAAAACTGTCACTTAAGAAACCTTGCTCGACGCCATATAACGCCCACTGACGAAAAAGTTCCATTACGCAGCCTCTCCATTGTTGGTTTTTGATGCATCGTACTGAGCACTTGCACCCGTATAATGATTGAATAACCGCTCAATTTTCTCAGGTTTTAATACTTCTGAATAACAACCAGAATCAACCAAATTACGATTGATAACATGAACATGTGCTTTAAGACGGCGAACAGCGGTCACATCGTGGTGAACGGCTAATACGGTTTTCCCTTGCGCGATAAATTCATGCATTAAGGATTCAAGATAACGAACCCCGTGCTCATCCATTCCTGTTGTTGGTTCATCAAGAACAAGTAAATCGGGATTATCCAATAGCGCTTGAGCGAATAACACGCGCTGTTGCTCCCCACCAGAAAGTTGTCCCATTCGACGATCGGCACGGTTAGACATGCCAACGCGCTCTAACTGCGCCATTGCAAATGCTTCTTGGCTGCTTTTCTTACGCCATAACGCACTTAAAAACAGAGGCACTAGCGTTTGATTCAATAAAATGAAATCCTTCACCGTTAGCGGCAGGCTAGATTCAAAGACGGCTTTTTGTGGTACATAACCAATCACGCCTTTCTGCTCTGGCCACTCAATATTAATTTCCCCCTGAAACGCGGTTAATCCTAAAATTGAACGCAATAACGAGGTTTTACCACCGCCATTAGGCCCCATCACCACATGGCATTGACCGGCTTCAAAGCGTTGGTTAACTCCTTCTAAAATGGTATTTTCACCATAAGTTAGTCCAACATTGGTTAACGAAATTGCTGGTCCTGACATTATTTAGCGTCCTTATCAGCGGCAAATTTCATGGCTTCGATTAAGGTGTCTAAATTTGATTTCATTTCGATTTCAACTTTATTGTCTTCATAAGGGCCATGCGTCATGTGTGAAAAACGATACAACTGAACGCCTGTCGCCTCTTCAATCGTATCGACAAAACGGTTTGGCATGTTCAATTCATAAAATAAAACATCAATGTCGGATTCACGGATCTTTTCAATTGTCCCTTGCAGCTGGCTCGCGCTTGGCTCTACACCGTGAGCGGGTTCAATGACAGCAGCCACATCCACACCAAACTCTTGAAGAATATAACCATACGCATTGTGCGTTGTTGCTACCTTCATTCCTGCAGTGTCTAATTCACCTAGAGAGAGCATGGCATCACGCTTCATTAATCGGAATTTTTTCGCGTATTTTCGTGCATTTTTACGGTAGAACGAGGCATTTTCAGGATCAATTCTAGATAGCTCATTGGCAATGGTGTAAACCTTTTGAATTGTTGTAGATAGACCAACAAATGTGTGAGGATTCACCGCCCCTTTACCGACCGATTGCCCCATCGCTGGCAACAACGGAACGTCTTTATTGGCTTCTAATACCATTAATTCGCTGTTATTTGCTGCCGAAATTACTTTTAACGCAAAGTCATCATGACCAATACCATTAACAACAATCACATCCATTTTATTTAAACGTTTTAAATCGTTTGGTTGGGGTAAATAATTGTGGGGATTAAACCCTGCATCAACCAAAGGAAGAATTTCTGCTTTATATCCCACAACCGCTTTTACATAGCTGTAGTAAGGTTGTAAGGTAATGCCAATCACCAAAGGTTTTGTTGCCGATATCGCCGATGCAGAAAACAAAGAGAGTAAGCTAAGCAGAACAAAAGAACGTACGTATAAAATAGATTTCATCATTATTATTTATCTCTAATTGGTATCAATTTAAATGAGAGTCATGAGTAGGAAAGATAACTTGTACCCAGTGCTGTTGAATGAGTTCGCTTTCATTCCAAGAGATTAGAGCAGGAGAGATGGTTGTCGACATCAATTCAGAGTTCAGCCAAAGCTCAATCTCATTGCCTTTTGCATTAAAAATGAATGACGCAGCGCCTTCTTTTTTCACTTTTAAACCCAGATAAACTCCAGAACCTAAATGCTGCCATTGGTGTTTTCCGCGACGCTCCCAGCTTTGGTCTTGCACAAAAGGCGGTAACCATTCATCCGCTAGGTAAGCAATCTCTGGCCATGCATTTTCTTCTGTTGACTCAGCCTGAATATCGTAAATTTCTTCATAGGCTAAACGTAATTCAGCGATCATAGCTAAATCATCTTGCGTTAAATCGGTAATTAATACTTGGTGTGATTCAAGCTTTACGCCCTCATCGTTCGATTGATGATATGGCAATGCGACCACCGCAATAAGCAAAATGCACCCAATAATGAGTGCTATCCATTTTCCTTCTGCGCTTCCATTATCTGGAGTGACTGATTGAATGATCATTTCTCTGAGATCTCGACAACATCGACTTCCACTGGGCTTTCGTGTCCTGAATCAAACACCAAATAAAAATCTGTTTCAGGATTTGTAAATTCCGCAATTGAGCGTTTATCAGTAGTGACTTTTGCAATCAAATTATCATCGTAATCATACATATTTACGTCATAATCAACGGCTTTACTGCCATCACTATAGCCTGTTTCACACAGTACTAAATCCGATTCAAACCAACAGCTCATTAATGGAAAATGAGCAAAACTCGCAGAAGAAAAAAGAAGAGAAGAAACAAAAAGGGTTTTCAGGTTTACTTTAGTCATGGATAAATCTCGATAAAAAAGCACCACAAACCTTTATGGAAAGTGGTGCTAACTACATTATTGAAGTAGAGCTTCAAACGTTAAGTGAACATTTACACTGGCTTGTTCTGCAAGTGGGTGGTCTTTCAGCTCACCTTTGTAATTTGATTTCATCAGGTAACGACCCGCAGTTTCAGGAGTAAAGGTGATCTTTCCGTCTTTATCACTCACTACGTCAATTTGTTCTTGATGATTACGATATAGTGTCCCTTCACGAGTAATATCAGCCGTTACACCCGCTTGAGGTTTACCATTAAAGAAGAACTGAAAAGTCACAGGTTCACCTTCTAGAATATCCGACGGATGAGTTAATGGCTTAAGCTCTAACAAGGTATTATCAAGCTTCATCGCTTCTGTTGTTGGCTTACCTACTGTTACGTAACTCTCAGCACGAGTGAAACTCACTTGGCTTACCACATCTCGTGCTTTTTCTGGAAGTACTAACGCACGATCTGCCTTGGTTGCTTTAATCCATTTCACCGTATCACGACGACCCGCTTTATATTGGGTGTAGTAAGTAGGTTCATTATTGATACGCACTTTATGTGTGCCTTCTTCTTCAAAATAGAAATCAAACATTGAACGGCGTTTGCCTTTAACAACAAAGTTTGGGCGCTCAGTACGGCCATCAGGCATCACTACTTGTGCCTGATCACTACCCGCCGGCTTATCAAATACAAACGTACCGTGTGACGCGGTCACATCAAACGTAAGCCAATCACCACCTTCTTTAGATACGGTAAAATGAGAAGGTAAAACCCAGCGAGGGTGTGCGTTAGCCGTCGTTGCAGCCAATAAACCTGCAGCCATCACGCCGGTTAATACTGCCGCTTTGAACTTACTGTTCATTAATGTTGTTTTCATAATGTGTTTAATTCCCTGATAAATAGACATCTAAATTATTTTTTATAATGAATGGTAATTTCGCCAGTCTCTTCTGTTGGCTTTAATTGGTAAGTCATATCACTATTCGCTAACGTCATTTTTTGACGTAAATAGTTACGGCCACCATGCTCGCGAACCACTTCGATATGTAACGTATAATCCCCTTGTGGTAGCGCCTGACCTGAGTCATCTTTGCCATCCCAACTGAATTTGTATTTACCAGCTGGTCGTGTTGCAGAAGTAACAGCATCAACTAATTCACGATCGTAACGTCCGACTTTACGCCACCAACTTCTTAAATCTTTTAGCCACTCATCTTTACCTACCCACAGCTCAATCGTTTTTACTGACTTACGTTCGCTGTTTTCAATCCATACCGCTACATAAGGGCGTGCATACATGGTGGTCGTAATCGTTGGAAGCTCAAAAGCAACATCGACTTTTGCACTCTCAGAAATAGTCGCTGAATTAACAAAAAGAGGCGTTGTTAATACCATTGCAGCAACTGAATGACGTAAATAGGTAGAGAGTGAAGCCATTGTGATGTCCTTATGGATACAAGATTAAAAGGGTTAAGGTACGGCAATAAAATACAATGCAAGCGTGATTGATGAGCCAAATACCATCCACTTCATTGATGTCATTAGTGTTCTTTTTTTCGGTAAAATTAAGCACACACCTGTTAGTACAAAAAAGATCATTAATAACGCGGTAATATCAATGAATGCTTTCCAAACTTCACCGCTGTTTCGTCCTTTATGTAAATCATTTAATAACGCAACAACGCCATAGTTTGAGCTTTCGATATCTGCCATGCCTGTCGTTAAATCGATATAAACAGACGCGTTATAACCGGGTCCTTTGTAATTTAATGACAATTCACCCTCGACTAGTTCACCGTCTTCAACGTCGGTAAAAACATCAACATTAGAAGGCGTTCCAGAGAGATCGGTGTGTTGATTTAAGTAATCAAGCAAAGCAGCGGTATTTGGTTTATTCCAAAGGGTGTGTTGTTTTTCATCTTGAGAAAAAAGCACTCTGTTAGGAACAGAAAGAGTGGTGTTTTTGATGTCTGGAGAGCTACTAACAAACCAATCAGGACGATTTAGCGTGATCCCGGTGATCGAGAAAAATAAGACAACGAGTAGAAGCGCCATTGATACATAGACATGTAAGCGACGCGCCCACAATTGTACTTGTTTATTTTTCAGCAACATGAATAAAACAGGATCATTTAAGAATAATGGATGGTAATGTAATTGATAATGATTTGCGTTGACATTCAATTTACATTGTTTACGTTTGGGGATTCTTTACTGTTTATTTTACGAGCAATAGAAAAGCCCTCATCATTCGATAAGGGCATTAAATGGAGTTTACGCTGAAGTATTGGCTGTTTTTCTCAATTGAGACAAATACTTTATCCACCCTTTCGCTTCATTTGAGGGCGTAAAATCATTGGCTCTTTTCGCATAAAGTAAGGCTGAATCTATTTGGTTTAGCTTGTAATAAGCTCTTACTTTAGCTAATGCAATATCATCTGTCTTTTTGTAATCCTTAACCTTATCTAAAGTCTTCAAGCCTTGTTGATGATGACCCTCTTGGATCTGCAATTGGGCCACTTGCCAATAATAACGTGAATCTAGCGTTGCAGCCTTTGACCAAGTGACAGTGGCTTTATCCCACTCTTTTGCTGCTTGCCAATAACTTGCTTGCATAGTCAGTAAATCAATATCACTTTGCGCTTCATCTAACTGACTTAATACTCCAGCGGCTTTCTCTGGGATACCGCGCTGAGCATAAAGTTGAGCCAACAATTTCAACTCTGATTGACTCAATTCAATTCCTTGTCGCTCTGCAAGAATAAGAGTATCTAACGCATTTTTAGGTTGATTCAAACGAAGCTGAATACTAGTTAACTGCTGCCACCATGTCGCTTTATTTGGTTCAAGTACAATTAAACTGTTCAAGGTAGGGATCGACGATTTCCATTGTTTTAACTGTAGTTGCGCCCCTAATTTCAGTACTAGTGATTGGCTTCTTTCACTTTGTTTCTTATATATCGCGACACGTTCATGCTTATTTAATGCAGAAAGGACCTTTTCCCATTGCGCCAACTGGTAATGGGTTTGAGAAATACGGAACCATAAATCGCCTATTTTTTGTTTTTCAGGCACTGAGTTCGCTAATTGATAATAATGCGGTAACGCATCACTAAAGCGCTGCTCTGTTAATAATAAATCGGCAAGCATACGTTGCGTTATCCATGCTTGCTCATCGGCTAATTGCTGGCTATTTACTGCTTTAGTGAGATATTTAACTGCCGACTTACTACTCCCTGCCTGCCAATGAAACACACCCAACATACGTTGAATATAGGCTTTATCATAATCCTGAGAAGGGGTTAATTCTGCCAAAACAGCAATTGCCTCAGGCATTTTTTCTTGCTGCTGTAATTGCAACGCTCGCTGTACTTTACCCGCATTGTATTGACTAAGTTGCTGAGCTTGCACTGCCCCAGCAAAAAATAAAGCGAAGCTAAGAATAAGAACAGAAGAATGTAATTTTAATTTCATCATTTTGCTAACGTAAACTCCAATTTCACCGTTTGTCCAACTTGAGCAATGGCTTTCCCACCGACTACTTTTGGTTGATATTTCCATTTTTTCAACGCTTTAACTGCTTCTCTTTCAAACATTCGACGCGGTTTAGCATCCGTCACTTTTACATTAGTTGGGCGACCTTGTTCATCAATGGTAAATGACATAACAACAAAGCCCTCTGCGCCTCTTTTCATCGCTTTTGATGGATAACGAGGCTCAACACGATACAACGGCATCGCTTGTTGGTTACCTGTAAAATCTGCGAAACTCGGTGCATTTATCGCTAACCCCGAAATACCAGAATCCAAGCTCATTGGTGGCATTGAACTTTGTGGCGTCGCCATTGAAGTTTGAGTTTGAGACGCCATTGGTTTTGCCTCTGGCGGCGGCTCTGGTGTTTCTGGTTTTTCCGGCACTCGACGTTGACGGCGCTGAATATCTTGTTCTTGCTCAACCATCACCATATCAAAGCGGATCGTCTCACTGCTTTCTGGTTTCCCGTTATGCCCGTTGTCTACCATCCACGCCATAAAGGTGAATAGTCCTACCGTCATAGAAAGCGCAATAGGCACTGCCAACAATAATCGCCACATTAGTTTTTCTCCGCAGCCAATGCGATGCCTTTAACTCCCGCACCTTTAGCCGCATCCATTACTTTTACAACCGTCCCGTTATACGCATGCTCATCTGCTTGAATCACTAACGATGCATCAGGTTGTTCTAATAACAAATGCTCTAATGTCGCTTGAACTCGCTCAGCATCCACCATACGTTTATCAATGAAAATATCGTTTGAAGCGGTAATAGCGACAAAGATACCGGCGTCTTTTTGACTCGATACATTACTGGCTTGAGGACGATTTACTTCAACCCCTGATTCACGAACAAATGAGCTTGTTACGATAAAAAAGATCAGCATGATAAATACGATATCGAGCATTGATGTTAAATCTATTTGTGCTTCTTCTTGGTTTGAAGAACGACGGCCAAGTCTCATGACTGACTCCTTAATGCTTTTTCTAAATGATGTTCTTTACGGCGGCATACTTTGGCTAAACGAGCATGAACAAACATACCCGCTAGCGCAGCAACCATTCCTGCCATGGTTGGTAATGTGGCTAATGAGATACCAGAAGCCATCAGTTTTGGCTGGCTACTGCCTTGATTTGCCATTACATCAAACACTGAGATCATGCCTGTTACCGTGCCTAGCAAACCGAGCATTGGGCAAATGGCGACAAGAACTTTGATGAAATTCATGTATTGATTAAGCTGAAGATGTGCTTCGCTTACCCAGCCATCACGGATCGTTTTCGCATACCACGAATCATGATCGTCTCGCTGTTGCCATTTATCTAACCATACTTTTCGCTGTGCCGGAAAAGTGTAAGATAAGAAAAATACACGCTCAACCACTAGTAACCAACACACAGCAACAACAGCGCCTAACCACCATAGAATGGGGCCGCCTTGTGCCATAAAGTGAGATAAGAAGGCCGTCATTAAGCTGCGATTCCCATTGGTTTATTTATTGTTTCTTTTTCTGCTTGTTCAGCCACTAAACTCAAGCCCTGTTTTTCAAGGATGGTACGAATACTCTCTGCTTGTGAGCTTAAGATATTGTGAGTTAATAACAGAGGCATTGCTGCAACTAAGCCTAATACCGTAGTCACAAGAGCCATTGAAATACCGCCCGCCATTACTTTTGGATCGCCATTACCAAATTGCGTAATCACTTGAAATGTTTCGATCATGCCAGTAACAGTACCTAAAAGACCTAACATAGGTGCTAATGCAGCGAGAAGCTTAAGCATTGAAAGACCTTTTTCTAAGCCTTGTTGCTCATCGACAATGGTTTCTAGTAAACGAAGTTCTAACGCTTCTACCGAACGAGTTTTTTCTGCATCATAAACAGATAAAACACGACCAAGAGGATTATTACCGATGTGTTCAGGATCTTTTAATTGAGTACGGATCTGCTGACGAATAACCAACAATCTTGCACCATTAAATAACGAAATAAGCAGGCCAATTGCCAATAGAGCGATAATGATTTGTCCAACCACACCACCCGCTTGAAGGCGATCTTTTAGCGTTGGCGAATTTGCAAGTTGCTCTAGCATGATGCCACGCGATGGATCCACTGCCATCATGATCACTTGTTGCTGCGCCATATCAGATAATGTTGCTACTGATGGCGCAAGCTCTGGCTGTTGTGCATAATACGTCGCAACTTGTTTTTTGTTACCCCAACGTAAAAAGCCTTCGTCGCCAACCAATGCCATATTTCCTAAACGGTAAGCATTCACTTCTGCGCGATGACCTGCACCGTTAATAACAGTTACAGGAACTAAAGTCAGTTGTGAACTTACCTGTGCTTGTTGTGTCATTGTTTGCCATAAACCGGTCAATTGGCCCATCGAAGGCAAAGATTTCGCAGCAACGATATCATTAATTACTTGGCTATTTTTCTTATCATCAAAGCCTGTTACTGAGTTCTTTAACTCTAAATCGACATCTTTTGCTGTTTGTCTTACAACACCAAACAGCTCTCCCAGACTGCCAGTTTCTAGATGTAATTTTTGCTCTAAAGAGACTAACGTTTTTTCATTATTGCTGAACGTTGAGCTTAATTTATCACTCTCTTTCTGTAGCTGTTTTCGTTCTGCTATTAACGCATTTCTTTGTGCTTTTAAACTTTGTTCTGTTTGTTTAAAACCAGACTCACGCTGTGCATTATGTTGTTTTTGAATTTGGCTTGCTTGCTTGGTGTCTTGAACTAATTCAGAGCTTGCTGCCGATGTGTTAGCTGAAAAACTTAATACTGAAATAGCTAAAATAAGTGGTTTGATCGTCATGTTATTTCACCTCTTTCAGTGATAAAGAAACGGGTAGAGTCAATAAGCTCGGAGCCACTTGTTTATAAGCGACAGAGTAAGCTTTAGCTAAGTCGTCATTAAATGATGAATCCAATAACGTCCACTGATTACTGTAGGTATTCCAGCTCCAGTATTGTGAAGCATCCAAACGACGAGCAAGCAATGAAACACGGCCTAAATGCAACATATCAGCATCGATTAATTCATCATTATCAACCGTGATTTGAGTTTGATATGTACCTAGCTTCGAGCCGTAATCCATCTCAATTTGATACGCTTCGAGAATACGACGGTATTTTTCTGCATCGCTCACATCGGCTCTTGTCATCATGTGTTCAAGTTTTTCAATACGTTGTTGGCGTTCTACTATCTTGATTGGTTTATCTTGCTCAACTAACACAGTAAGGCCCGATAACATTTTATACATCAATGGCACGACACCTTGTCTTGTCTCTTTAATTGTCTCTATTTGATTATTTAGGTTACCCATTTCTTGTTGCTGACTATTCACCAAACCAGTGAGGTGATCACGATAAACCGCAAGATTCTTTACTTCTTCTTGCAGTTGTTCGATCTCTGCTTTATATGCCAATGTTGCTTCTGAGCTTTTATCAATTTTTGTTTGGCTCACAGCAGAGGCTGTATTCGATTTATTTTCGATAGATCGAGCTTGATCAAGTGTAGATGCTTGAGCCGTTGTGATCACGGTAGCTAACGCTATTCCAATACTGGTTTTTAAAATATTCATATTATCTATTTCTTAACTGTTATTTTTAAGGTCTATCTCTTAAAAAATTTGCCTTCAAATAAACGCACTAAAGGGAGACCGAAGTCTCCCTTATATTTAATGCGCTAAATTAGTATTTAACTTGTAGTGTCGCCATGTAGTTTCGGCCTTCGCCAATAACAACATTTGATGCACCATTTTTTGCATAATCATCACCCGTTGAACCACCACCTGCTAGGTAGTCAGTATCAAACAAGTTTTCAACATTGAAACGAGCTACAAAGGTTAAATCTTGGTCGTATTTAATCGTATGAGCTAAACCTAAATCAAAACGAGTGTAACCATCTTTCTTAAAGGTATTCGCAGCATCACCGTAACGCTCGCCAACATAAATAGCACCTAAGTTTGCATCGGTATTATTTGTGAAGGCATAACGTGACCAAACACTTGCTGAGTATTCAGGAACGTCAGCTGGACGATTGCCTTGGTAATCTTCATGCACTGTGTATTCTGCATCTAAATAAGTAGCCGAACCACTCATAGAGAAACGTTCTGTAATAAAGCCTTGAACCGAAAGCTCTGCACCACGGTGAACTTGTTCACCTGCTTGAGTTTTCTCATCCATACCACTGCTTAGTTGCTTATCAACCGTTGAGTTTTCTTGAGTAATATCAAACACAGCACCAGAAACAAACAATTGGTTATCCATCAACTCCCATTTAGTACCTAATTCATACAACTTTCCACGTAGAGGATCTAATTTTTGTCCATCATTGACATAATTCGAACCTGACACTTCACCTTGCATTTCAAAGCTTTCAGAGTATGTAGCATAAATAGAACCCGTATCTGTTGGGTGATAAATTACAGCTAATTTCGGAGAAGTAGCCTCTTCAGCTAAACCTTCTTCAACTTGTCGATCAAAACGAACACCAACAAGTGCTTGCCATTGATCATTAAACGTAATCATATCTTGGGCATAGAAACCCCAGTTATTATATTCCGAACTTGTATCACGAGGATCTTTATTTGGATCACGAACAGGGGCTTGAGCTGGCTCACCAACCGTTGCTGTTGTGCTATTAAATGAATACTCTAAACGATCATAGCTATAACCTAACCAGTTACTGCCGAATAACATTTGGTGGCTTACACCCAATGCATCGAATTCACCAATAAGATCTATACTTGCTGTTTGGAATACCCATTTATCAGTACGATCACTACCACCTTGCTTGTATTCACCTGTTACTGGATCATACGTTTCTTCTTTAGGGAAGCTTTCTACATCATGACGATTAAAATCTTGATAGTTATAACTTGCGTTAATGCGCCATGTGTCAGTTAAATTTGCTGCGACATCGATACCGATATTCTCAACATCATTTTCAATTTTTGACCACTGAGCATCCCAGATATGATCATCACCAATCACCGTTTTTCCATCTTTGATGTAGGCACCAGAATCTACGCTACCATCATCAATAGTACGGTCATAATGCAGCGACACAGTAACGTCTTCTGTTACGTCATAATCAAGGAATAATCCACCAACGAAACGCTCAGTCGATGGCACTGTACCATCACTGTATTGACGCCATGAGTTATACGTTTGCTTTGAAACGATAGCGCGACCACGTAATGTCTGGTCTTCATTTAATGAGCCGCTAACATCGGCTGTTGTACGTGAATCATTATTTGAACCAAGATCTTGGCTTACACTTACTTGAGTTTCATAGGTTGGCTTTTTAGCTACCATATTAACTAAGCCGCCTGGAGCTGATTGGCCGTAAAGTAAACCTGATGGGCCTTTTAAAATTTCAACACGGTCTAATAATTCAATTGGTTGACGATAATGAGACCAATGTTGTTTTCCATCACGTAAGAAACCAGTACTACTGCTTAATCCAAAACCACGCAAAGTAAATTGCTCACGGTTACGCGTTGTTGCACCAGCACCGATACTTGCATCATTCTTCAATACTTCACCAAGCGTACTTGCACGTTGCTCATCAATAAGCTGCTCATCAATCACACTTACTTGTCCTGAAGTTTCTAGCTGAGTTGCTTCCATACGCATTGATGTTGAGTTTGTATCGGCTTTATAACCGTAATCACGGCCTGTAACGACCATGTGCTCATCAGTAGTTGATGTATCTGTTTCAGCGTAAGCAAGAGGGGTAGACAAAACTGCGCCAATAACAAGAGCCAACTGACTTTTAGAAAACATATTCCATTATCTCCAAAGATTTATAAAAGGGGTGATAAAATCTGAGATGGAATATAAATGATAATTGTTATTATTTGCATTAAATTTACATTCTTTGCATTCGTAAAGGTTTGTAAAGAAAAAGAAGAATGACTTAACAAAACGTTAAACCAATAAAAATGACACCAAAATAAACAATAAAAATGAATCTTTATTAATAGAACTCTCAATTATGAGCTACCGCTTACATTTATTGACATAACTTCGATTTAAATTACAAAAAATAATACAAAAGTGGTAGGATTTTAGGTTGACCACACAAAGATTGTGGCTAATTAAAGGATCATATTATGAACAAACGCTATATTGCTTTAATCATCGCCGTTGGTATTGCCATTGGCTGGATAACCTTAGGGGGTACCCAAGCAGTACTTCACGCAACATCAACCACTGAATTTTGTGTTTCATGCCACACAATGGAAAAACCACTACACGAATATCAAGGTTCTGTTCATTTCAGTAACCAAAAAGGCATCCGTGCCGAATGTGCAGATTGCCACATTCCTGAAGAACCAATTGATTACCTAATTACCAAAATCCGTGCGTCTAAAGACATCTATCACGAATTTGTTACTGGCAAAATTGACACTGATGAAAAGTATGAAGAACATCGTTTAGCGATGGCTGAAACTGTATGGGATCAAATGCGTGAGAACGACTCTGCTACTTGTCGTTCTTGTCACAGCTTTGATGCAATGGAAACTTACGACCAATCTGCTAGTGCACAAAAAATGCACGCATACGGAAGAGAAAATAACCAAACCTGTATTGATTGTCATAAAGGCGTTGCTCACTTTGCACCACAAGCCACATTAGATACGTCTGCTTTTGATCACCTTTTTGATATGGCGAAAAACACCAAAGCTGATGCTGAAAAAGTTTATCCAATTGAAAGCATCAAAATGGCCGATCTTGCTACAATTAACCCTACCGTTGAACTAACAACTGTTAGTAACGATGAAGGTAAACGTACAGTGACTGTTTCTGGTTACCAAATGAAAGGCGCAGAATCTGTTATTTACATGGGTGAAGGCCAACGTTCAATCATTGCGACTCTTACTGATACCGGCATCAAAGCTCTGACACTAGGTGAAGCAAACACTGATGCTTATGGCAACGAATGGCGCACGGCTGAGCTAACAGGCACAATTGAAGCACCTGTTCTTGCATCAAATCAACCATTATGGGACTACGCAGAAGAGCTAGACAACGTCTACTGTGCAACGTGTCACGCGAAAATTCCGGCAAATCACTTCACTGTTAACTCTTGGGGGCCTGTTGCAAAAAGCATGGGCGCACGTACTGATATCTCTGAGCTAAACCTTGAGATCTTAACTAAATTCTTCCAAAACCACGCGAAAGACGTGGCAAACCATAAATAAGGGAGTGACTATGACTACTATTACTCGTCGCGGCTTTTTAAAAGGCGCAGGTGCATCTGCTGGTGCATTAGCGATCACGTCTATCGCTCCGTTATCTGTAAACGCCTCTACACTTGGTCGTACAGATTCATTAATTCTAACCGCTGGTCGTATGGGTCCATTACTTTGTGAAGTCAAAGATGGTCAACTTATTTCAACCAAAAGTGGCTTAGCGCAAACCGTACCAAACAGCTTGCAACAAACTGGTCCATCGCAGGTTTACACCAAGGCTCGTGTTAAATACCCAATGGTTCGTAAAGGCTATTTAGAAAACCCAAGTAACCCTCAAGGGGTTCGTGGTAGCGATGAATTTGTGCAAGTATCATGGGATGACGCTTATAAGCTAATTCACGAACAGCATATGCGCATTCGTGAAGCTTACGGTCCTGAATCAATCTTTGCTGGCTCTTATGGTTGGCGCTCAAGTGGTGTATTACATAAAGCTCAAACACTACTTCAACGTTACATGAGTATGTCCGGTGGTTATGCTGGTCACCTAGGTGATTACTCAACGGGTGCAGCTCAAGTTATTATGCCTCACGTTGTTGGCTCTATCGAAGTATATGAACAACAAACGACTTACCCGGTAATTTTAGAAAACAGTGAAGTGGTTGTGTTATGGGGCTTAAACCCAATTAACACTTTAAAAATCGCATGGTCTTCAACCGATGGTCAAGGTCTTGAGTTTTTCCATCAACTGAAAAAATCAGGCAAAACCGTTATTATTATTGACCCAATGCGTTCAGAAACCGCTGAATTCTTTGGTGATAAAGCAGAATGGATTGCACCTAACCCGCAATCTGATGTCGCTATGATGATGGGTATTGCTTACCAGTTAATCAAAACACAACAGCACGATGCTGAATTCCTAGCTAAATACACTGTAGGCTTTGAGGAATTTGAAGCGTACTTGATGGGTAAAGAAGACGGCATCGAGAAAACCCCACAATGGGCTGAAGCGATCTGTGGCGTTCCTGCAAAACAAATCGAACTACTGGCTAAGATCTTCAAAGAAAACCGTACCATGCTGATGGCGGGTTGGGGTATGCAACGTCAGCAACACGGTGAACAACGTCACTGGATGCTTACCGTTCTTGCTTCAATGCTTGGTCAAGTTGGCTTACCTGGCGGTGGTTTTGGTTATTCATACCATTACTCAAATGGCGGTAACCCAGCACGTGACGCAGGTGTATTACCTGCAATGTCTCCATCGCTAGGTGGCAGCTCAGCAGGTGGTAATGACTGGGCTATTCAAGGTTCAGTTACGGCTTTCCCTGTCGCTCGTATTGTTGAATGTTTAGAAAAACCGGGCACAGAGTACCAACACAATGGCCATACGCTAACCTTCCCAGAACTGAAAATGATCTGGTGGGCGGGCGGTGCTAACTTTACCCATCACCAAGATACAAACCGTTTGATCAAAGCATGGCAAAAACCTGAGATGATCGTTATTTCAGAACCATACTGGACTGCTGCGGCTAAACACGCGGATATCGTTCTCCCAATTACGACGTCATTTGAGCGTAATGATATGACGATGACAGGCGATTACTCTAACCAGCATCTTGTTCCTATGAAGCAAGTCGTTGAGCCACAAAACGAAGCACGTAGTGATCTTGACGTATTCGCAGATATGGCTGAGTTCCTAAAGCCTGGCGGTAAAAATGTGTATATGGAAAACAAAACGGAGATGGAATGGCTTCGTGATTTCTATAAAACAGCACAAAAAGGCGGCCGCAACGCACGTGTACCTATGATGAATTTCTCTAAGTTCTGGGAAGCAAACAAGCTTATCGAAATGAAGTGGAATGTAAAGAATGCAGAGTTTGTACGTTTTGGTGATTTCCGTAAAGATCCAATCATGAACCCACTAGGCACGCCAAGTGGTAAGATTGAGATCTTCTCTAAAACTATCGAAAGTTACAAACTGGATGATTGTCCTCCACACCCAGTATGGATGGAACCAACAGAGTGGATGTTTAACTACACTGATGGCGAACTACAGTTAATGACATCGCACTCAGCACACCGTTTGCACAGCCAATTTAACTATGCCGATCTTCGTAAAAAATACGCGGTACAAAACCGTGAGCCTATTACGATTCACCCAGAAGATGCAAAAGCACGTGGTATTAAAGATGGCGATTTAGTTCGCGCTTATAACCAACGTGGCCAAGTTCTGGTTGGTGCTTTTGTTTCTAATGGCATCAAAAAAGGCAGCGTATGTATCCACGAAGGAGCATGGCCTGATTTAGATCCTAAGACAGGTATGTGTAAAAACGGTGGACCAAACGTACTAACGATGGATATTCCGACCTCTCGTTTAGGTAATGGTAACTGTGGTAACTCTGGTGTTGTAAAAATTGAAAAATACACGGGTGTTGCACCAACATTAACGGCGTTTACGCCACCAATGAATGGGTAATATGATGTAGTTCATACCCATAAATAACAAACCCGAGCATGTAATGTGCTCGGGTTTATTTTTATCTTCACTTCAATGTTTCTTATAACCATCGCAGTAATTCTAATCAAAGCAGGTACTAAACAGGAAACAGCAGTGAGATCCTCAGACCGCCCTCTTTTCGATTCTCAGCCTTCACTTTCCCCTTCATTACTGACATCGCTTCTTTAACAATCGCAAGCCCTAAACCATAGCCACCAGATTGCTTATCTCTAGCTGACTCTAAGCGGGTAAATGGAGAAAATATATTCGATAACTGATGTTCTTGGATCCCTAAACCATCATCTTCAACGATTACCGCGACATACTCTTTATCTTGCTCTGTATATGGCGTCACGATAACCTGAATCACCGCACTGTCACCGGCATATTTAATCGCATTACCAATCAGA
This sequence comes from Aliivibrio friggae, assembly GCF_057368515.1. Taxonomy (NCBI): domain Bacteria; kingdom Pseudomonadati; phylum Pseudomonadota; class Gammaproteobacteria; order Vibrionales; family Vibrionaceae; genus Aliivibrio; species Aliivibrio friggae. The sequence goes on along the minus strand of NZ_CM170649.1, from coordinate 700,271 downwards.
TTGCTAATAATCCGAGTCACCAAACGAGGATCTGCCATCGCCATTGGAATAGGTTGTGTGGCTGTCATTTCTAAACTTTGATTTAATTTTAAATCGACGCGACGTTGAGCCACTTGAGCGCTGCAGTGGCTCTCTAACATAATCGCTTCTAACTTTGTGGAGTAACGAGCGTTCTCTAAACGGCTAAACTCTAAGATCTCACCCACTAATTCATTCATCTCATTAGATTCACTCTCTAATCTATCCAATAAATGTTGATGCTCGCTGTCCACTTTCTTTCTCAGTAAATGCAACGCTAAATTATGTCGAGCTAATGGCGTTCGTAATTCATGAGAAACATCACGGATCAGTCTCTGCTGCTTTTCAGCTAAAGAGTGGATCTCATGGGTCATATTATCAAAGTCATGAGCTAACTCGCTAAACTCTCGAACCGAATGTCCTATCTCTTCTCCCACTTTAACGTCAAAATCGCCTTGCGCTAATTTATGACTTACTTCGCGTAATTTAGCGAGTGGCTGCTGTAAATAGTGAGCAATAACCCAAGAGAACAACCCTAGGATCAACCCTGAAATAACGAACTTTATAATGCCAAAATAAAGAGGGAAATCTTTTGCGGGATGGTACTGATACGGCATTTGAATTACTATCGTTAAACCATCCTTTAATGGAATACCGATAATCGGACGGTTCACTTCATTATCTAATTGCGTATCTAATGGACGTAGATATCTGAGTTTAAATGCAAAATGAGGATGCATATCACGATGAGTAATTGGTCGTTTATTTTCATCAAGAACAAAAAGATAATACTCTTGTGCTCTTGCCCAATCGGCTAACTCATCCATATCCCCATCTTCAATCATCACATTTGCTTGGTCAGCCAAATCTAACATCTTAGTTTGTATGGATGCAGGAATACGTAACATTGATTTCATTAAGGCAATTTCAGCCAAGCTTTGTAGCGATATGATCAAAAATAAGCTGACTGCGAATGCACTAAATAAACGAAACGCTAATCCATTTTTATGCTTACGTACAAAAGAGGGACAAGTACAAAACCAATGAAGCATATTCATTCAACCTTACCCATCATTAGTTATTAACCGTTTTGATAAAGCTATAGCCACGCCCACGAACGGTTTTAATGTGCTGTTTAGATAAACCAGATTGAAGTAATTTACGACGAATATTACTGATATGCATATCTAGGTTACGATCAAACGGGCATAACTCTTTTTTGAGAATGTTAACTTGAAGATCAGATTTAGACACCACAACATCAGCATTCTTAATCAGATATTGCAGTAATTCGGATTCCGTTTCAGTCAATGGTAAACGTAAAAATTGCTCTGCCAGATCTTCGGTCGCACCCACATAATTTTGGCGCTGACGCTCTAAACCGACACGACGTAAAATAGCGGTAATACGCACCAATAATTCAGGAACATTGAAAGGTTTAGCAAGAAAATGATCTGCGCCTGCTTGCAAACCATCAAGCATAGACTCTTCATCACCTAAAGCAGTAAGCATAAGAATAGGAGTGGCAAAGCGCTGACAAATGCGTCTCGCCACTTGATAACCATCTAATTTTGGTAACATGACATCAAGTAAAACAAGGTCAACTGAATGCGTCTGAATAAACTCTAGCGCACTTTCTCCACAATGTACGCAATCGACATCGTAGCCTTCATCTTGTAATACTTCTTGTAATAAATTGCATAACGCAATGTCATCATCAACCACTAAAATACGGGACACGTTTACTCACCAATTAAATGAAAATCGTTCGCATTCTAATCTCAGCATTACCTCAGTGCAATAAAGAATTTCAAATGGCGACAGTTTCTCTCTTCTTAATGATATCAGTCATAAAAACACGACCCACTCCCCAAACCAACATGACAAAAATGTCATATACCAGACCCCGTCATGTCACTTTCAGTCCACTATTATGAACCTACTTAAACAAAACAGCTCATTAAGGGATCATCATGAAATCATTCAAAACACTTGCTCTATCAGCCGTTATTATTCTTGCAAGTTCAAATGCGATGGCTAACTCAGTTATCACTAGCGGCAACTATATTAGTAAAACAAGCAATACGACGCTCTATACTGACCATGTAACAACGAAAAAAGAAGCCTACAATCAAGCTTTAACTCAATTAAATAAACTTGATACAAGCTCACCGTCAGAACTTAAAAATGCATTAAAAATCAAATCATTTGAATCAAAAACAACCCAAAGCATTAGCTTAGATGACAAGAGTTACATCACAGTTCAAGAAACAATGAACATGGCAGGGCAAATACAATACACAGGATTAATACACGCAAATTATCATTACTTAGAGCACACCTCTAATGACTAGTTTTTTTGTACTATTCTTTATAAATCAACGTGCCATATAAGAAAGATGCGACTATATTGTATTGATACCCACTGATTGTTCTCCATATTTAAAGAAGTAACGTGATGAAACTACTTATAATAGAAGATGAAACGAAAGCTGGAGATTATCTAAAAAAGGGATTAACAGAGTCCGGTTACACTGTTGATCTTTCGCGTGATGGCGTTGATGGTTTGTATAACGCAACGACATATCAATACGATTTAATTATCTTAGATGTCATGCTGCCAAAATTGAATGGGTGGCAAATTTTGCAAACGCTCAGAAACTGCGAAAATAGCACGCCTATTATTATGCTGACGGCAAAAGATCAAGTAGATGACAAAGTAAAAGGGTTTGAACTCGGCGCGAATGATTACCTAATCAAGCCCTTTGCCTTTGCTGAATTAAAAGCTCGTATTGAAAATGCACTGAGATCTCAAACTGCAAACTCGCACACCCAAAAAGTAAACGAGTTAGTCTTATGTGATTTACAACTCGACCTTTTAAAACATACTGCGACAAGAAATCACGATAATATTACGTTAACAGCAAAAGAATTTTCATTACTCGAATTGTTCATGCGAAAGCAAGGAGAAGTACTATCAAGAACCACCATCGCTTCTCTCATTTGGGATATGAATTTCGACAGTGATACCAATGTCATTGACGTTGCCGTTAAACGACTCAGAGCAAAAATCGATAAACCTTACGACACGCCATTGATCCATACGGTGCGAGGGATGGGCTATAAAATGGACGAGGTGTGATGCGATGAAAACTCATTATCTTTCAATGAAATTAAAGCTCACCCTCATGTTTTTCTCCACCTCGGTATTTGTGTTTATTGGCCTTGGCATCGCCATTCAGTATCTCGTTCAATCCCATTTCTATGAAGAAGACCGTAATCAACTAACCTCCAACCGCACTTCCATTTCCGTCTTACTGCAAAACAAAGGGATTACTAGTACCGAGATATTTTCATCGTTAAAAAGCAGAGGCATTAATGTATGGATAACCAAAAAGAACGGAGAGCAAACCCAAAACACCAACGTAATCGCAAATGATGATGCATTTTCTCCATCAAAAGACCTTAACGAGTGGACGTATAATAACTACACATTTAGAACTTTATATTATCCTCTAAACGCACATGATGAGTACACTGGCCTTCTCATTGGCATTAACATTGATCATCACATTCAATTTAATAAAAAACTCAAAGTTATTTTAATGTGGTCTATTAGCATCGCGAGTTTGCTGTCTTTTCTTTACAGTTTTTTGATCGTGAGTATGGGGTTTAAACCGCTTAGATCACTGCAAAATCAAATCAAAGAAGTTCAACCAAATAAATTGCATATCCGATTATCTGATGAGAGGTTACCCACTGAACTCATTGAGTTTGCGAGGGTGCAAAACCAAATGCTTGAACGATTAGAATTGGGGTTTCAGCGCTTAAGTGACTTTTCTTCTGATATTGCCCATGAGTTAAAAACCCCATTATCGAACATTGTGACACAAACTCAAGTCACGCTATCACACCCAAGATCCACACAAGACTATCAGGACATTTTATCGTCTAATTTAGAAGAATTAGAACGGATCAATAAAACCATTAACGATACTCTTTATCTTGCTAAGTCAGAAAATGATTTGCTATTAAAAAATAATATCCACTTAGATTTAGTCTCATTATTTGAACCTATTGTAGAATATTACAGCATCATTTCTGAAGAGTCAGACGTTACTATTCGGCTTTCTGGTAAGGGCATCCTATATGGGGATAAATCGATGATACAACGAATTGCTAATAATCTCTTATCAAACGCAATTCGTCATTCAGCACCAAACAGTTCTATTTTAATTGATATCAAAGAAAGCCCAAATAAAGTGCAATTATCAATTTCAAACACAGGTGACATCATCCAAGAAAAGGATCTGCCTTTTATTTTTGAGCGCTTTTACAGAGCCGATAAATCACGAAGACATTCAAGCAGCACAGGCGCAGGGCTTGGATTAACTATTGTTCGCTCGATTATAAATGCACATAATGGAAAGATAACAGTGCAGTCTGCCGATACACAAACAACGTTTACCGTTTCTTTCCAAAAATAATGATTAATTCGTAATGTTAGCCCAATTAAGATCGACAATACGTTCATCCGCAATGTAATAAATTACATCGCCTGGCGATAGTATGGTTTCTAGACTTGGGTTAATTTTACACCCTTCATTATTTGTCTGTATGGCAATAATGATGGCTTCATACTGCTTCTTAAATGGCGTATACACCGATTCAATCGTAAATGGCGTGATGTCGTTCGGTATCTCAATTGAGTATTGAGTCTGACCTTCATGCGCACTCACCAACTCAGAATGAATAAAACTTGAGCCTTTATCCATTACAGACTTCGCCACTAATTCTGTCGACAGTGACGAAATACACTCTGAATTCGGGCAATATTTATGCAATAAATCTCGTTTGATTGGGTCTTCAAAGTGAGCCACTAAATGCGCATCGCTGTTTTGCTCTGCGACAAACAAACTAATGGTTAACGTTGCATCATCTAAATCGGTATCAACAATAACCGCACTGGCTTTCGATAAGTTTGAGCGTTCCATTTCTGTTGCATCGGTAAACGAGTTAACGCGCACAAAATGGATATCAGAATCAAAAGGAGACTCTTCATACTCACAAGAGACAACCACCACTTCTCGTCGGCCTTGCTCTTCTCTTCTTAACATTTGAACAAGGTGAGGCGTTCGCCCACTGTTTATTCCAATAACGATAATGTGATTTTCTAAGTTCAAGTTTCGTCTCCCTCTTCTGTTTGTACGCCAAAAATCGGTAAAAAATACCGCGGCACGTCCCACTGACAACGCAAATAAACCAACACCACATGGAATAATAAACAAGGCTGAAAAGAGTCGACCATGATCGGTTGTTGGGCTTAAATCGCCATACCCTACGGTACTACTGGTGGTAACGATATAGTAAAAAAAGCTGGATAGGTTATCGGTTAAATGAGGTTCATTCGCCAAGGTTAACCCTAGCCAACTTAACGCGACGTAACTGATAAGAAGAAACATCAGCGTATACATATTAATCGCCATAAAGTGCTTATTAATTAAGTTAGCAATGACTTTTAATATTGCGTGCATTGTTATTCCTTCATCATCCATAATTCCGATCAGTGTAGCGTACTACAAAATTAACGTATACCTTCTAACTCTAATAATGCTTGTTTGATGTCAACGCCACCAGCGTATCCCGTTAGGCTGCCATTCTTACCAATCACACGATGGCAAGGAACGATAATTGATATTGGATTTTTACCATTAGCCCCACCAACCGCTTGAGACGCCTTTGGGTTACCGACTGCAATGGCAAGATCTTTATAGCACCATGTTTCACCATAAGGGATTGTTGTTAATGCTTTCCATACCTTATTTTGAAACTCTGTGCCATTTGCCGCTAATGGAATAGAAAACTCACGGCGGTTTCCTGAAAAATATTCCTGTAACTGAAGAACGGTAAGTTTCAAAACAGGATGGTCATCTGCTTGCGTTCCAAAATCACTTAATTCCATCTCATGACTTTCAAACCAAACACCAAGCAAGCCATCGTCATTCGCGTTGGCAGTCACAAGACCTAACGGGCTTTCAAATTGAGTATACACATTCATTTCATTGCTCCTTTTTAACATTCTTCATCAAAACAACATTCATCTTGTAAGAAACCAATCACCGAAGACAGTTTCTCATATTCAGCCACACAAAAAAGAGTTCGCCCTTCACGGCGTTGAGAAATTAATCCTGCAGAAGCCAAACCTGATACATGATGAGACAAGGTAGAACCCGGAATATCTAATTTTTCTTGTATTCCACCAACAGCAATCCCTTGGTGCCCAGCACGAACTACAACATTATAAATAGCTAAACGGGTGGGATGCCCTAATTCTTTCAATGCTTTAGCAACAATTTCAATATCCATTATGTATTCCTCTTTAAATTTATATTTCGATATTACTAGAAATAACTTGATCGCGCCAATAGTTATGTGTATATTTCGACTATTCCAGAAATATAGAGATTTAGATTATGTTTACAATTACACAAGACATGGTGATGGACACCTTAAATATGTTCGCGTTTTTAGCGGCAGAATTAACCGTACTGTTCCTATTAATTAGCTACCTTGTTGGCGTCTTACAGGAATACATTCCACCAGCGAAGATCCAAAGTATTCTGAGCGGGAAAAATGGCCGAGGCTATATTGTTGCCGGCTTACTTGGTGCAATTACTCCGTTTTGCTCATGCTCAACCATTCCTTTTTTGAAAGGTCTACTAAGAGCTAAAGCTGGTTTTGGTACGATGATGGTGTTCTTGTTTGCAAGCCCACTATTAAACCCAATCATTATTGGACTATTCGCTGTCACCTTTGGTCTTAAAGTGACTGTGTTCTACTTTGCAATTGCAATGGGTGTATCCATTATTGCAGGTTACACCTTAGAAAAACTGGGCTTTGAAAAATACGTAAAAGAAAGCGCGTATATCGCACCTGAATCAAAAGGCTGTGGTTCAACCTGTGGCGCTGCGAAAAAAGCACCTCAAAGTAAATGGATGAAAATTTGGAACAGTACTTGGACTGATTTTAAGAAAGTATTGCCTTATTTAATTGGTGGTATTGCTCTTGGCTCAATGATTTATGGCTTTATGCCAACAGAATTCGTTGCTCGTATCGCAAGTGAAAATAACCCATTTGCTATCCCAGTTGCGGCGGTCATTGGTATTCCTCTTTACATTCGTGCTGAAGCGGTTATCCCGTTAAGTGCAGCACTAGCAGCAAAAGGAATGAGTCTTGGTGCAGTAATGGCGTTAATCATTGGTAGTGCAGGGGCAAGTTTAACCGAAGTAATTTTGCTTAAATCTATCTTCAAGAACCAAATGATTGCAGCGTTCTTAGTAGTAATTCTAGGCATGGCAATTGGTGCGGGCTTCTTGTATCAATTTATCTTCTAAAGATTAAACTCCTCAAAAAATAATACGCAATATTAACAAAGCCATATCACTCAATTTGATATGGCTTTTTGTCTTTAACATCATCTATTTCTTGATAAAACTTTGATGAAACTAACGGTTACTCTTTCTTAATTCCAATTTTATTCCTTTTTGCACTACACTGCCCTTCTATTTACTATCATCGAGAGCGGTGTGACATGAAAATTCTAAATATAGACAAAGACACGTATCGTAAAAAAACTAACTTGGTTATGGTGGGTTTTGTTGGTTGTCTTGCGGTGTTAGCCCTTGCATTCGGCTCAATTCTTATTGCTTTATTTGGCTCAGAAGGCATTACTGAATCCGGCTCTACTGGCAACTTTCATCTCAATGTTCTTGGCGTTATCTTAGCGGTAATAGTAAGTTCTGTGGTTATGAACAAAGTTAAAAGTAATCCGTATTTTGATGAGATCATGTACGTATGGCAACTAAAACAAATTCATAATCGTATCTATCGTAAGCTAGCAAAGATTAAAGAAAAAGCGGCCAGAAATGATCACAACTCTCTGTTGATACTCGCTTTCTACTACACGACTCAACAACAAGTATTCACCTTGGATAACAACACGCTTACCATTACAGCAGTTCAAAAAAGCTTAAATGAAGTATATGAACAAGCAGCAGAAATGAACTTTACGCTTGATCTTGATGATTTTACTGTCGACTTACTAGATAGATACTAATAACAGATACAACTGATCATGAATTAGTTTCATAACAATATTACAAATAATCTCAATATTGACCTATGTCAAATTGTTACGAGCTGTGTTTTAATCGCTAATAACAACAGCACATAATAAGGAATGACATGGAAATCACTAACGTTAGCTTCATTGGTTTGGGCGTAATGGGCTACCCAATGGCCCGCCATTTAAAAAATGCAGGCTTTTCAACTACGGTATATAACCGCACAGAAGAAAAAGCAAAACAATGGGCTGCGGAATACCAAGGTCAATCCGCCGCTACTCCTCGTGAAGCATCAGAAGGCTCAGACATCGTTTTTGTTTGTGTTGGTAATGATGACGATGTTCGTAGTGTTATTTATGGTGAAGATGGTGTTCTTGCAGGTTTAAAACCTGGTGCTATTTTAGTCGATAACACCACCACATCAGCTACCTTAGCGGTTGAACTTGCAAAAGCGTCTGAAGCACAAGGTAATCAATTTATTGATGCTCCCGTTTCTGGTGGTCAAGCCGGTGCTGAAAACGGTGTATTAACCGTGATGTGTGGCGGTAATGAAGCAGCATTCAATACAGCAAAACCTGTGATTCAAAGCTTTGCTAAAGCGATTACTCTTCTTGGTGAAAATGGCCAAGGCCAACGCTGTAAAATGGCAAACCAAATCTGTATCGCTGGTGTATTAAAAGGCCTAAGTGAAGCGCTTATTCTTGCTGAAAAAGCCAACCTAGATATCGATCTTGTGGTTGATACGCTAAAACACGGCGCGGCGGGTTCATGGCAGATGGAAAACCGTGCAAGCACCATGGCACAAGATAAATTCGATTTCGGTTTTGCCATTGATTGGATGAGAAAAGATCTTGGCATTTGTCTAGATGAAGCAAAAGCTCATGGGATTAAACTGCCACTCACAGAAGAAGTAGATCAGGAATACAAAAACCTGCAAGAACAAGGTTTAGGTCGAATGGATACGTCTGTGCTAATCAAAGCGGTTAAAGCAAAAATATAACCTCACAAAAAACCATAATAACGTAAAGGGTGAAAATAAAACTCACCCTTTTTTATTACACACTCAACACCCCATTCCCTCTCATTTTGTCTCTTCTTGTCATCAGTTCACCTGAACCTGTGATCTAAGACTGCTTTTGTTTACCCTACACTTTCTCCCACTCACTCTTGTCTCGTCCTACAAATCGTTACTGCTCTCACGTTTTTAACCAATCAAAGATAATGAATACCCTAGATATCGTTGCGGTAGATAACATTTATCTATGTGATATGCATTTTTTCTATGGCTCGCCTTTATAAATTGCATTTCACCACCTACCTCCAAAGTCCTATGATTATCTCAATGACGTTAACCTTATAAACAGGTCAACATGTATCGCAGGAAGCACTCTAGAGAGACCGCTTAATACTAAATATAAGCTGTTGATACCATTAAATTATACCAACGTGATTTTATCGGTTTAAAACTCTATCCCTTTTCAGGAGCAATAAAATGATTAAGAAAATATCGCTTGCCGTTTCAGCCGCCCTACTATTAAGCAATACCGCAATGGCAGCAGAAAACATTGTTATCGGTGTAGAAAAAAGCTACGTACCTTACTTCACCGAACTGGCTGAACAGTTCAACCAAGGCAAAGATTTTAAAGTAGAAGTAACTGCAACAAGTATGTTTGATTTACTGGCTGCACTGCCAACTCAAAAAGGCAACATTGCTGATATTTTCATGATCCCAAATGACCGAATCGGTGAATTAGCGGATCAACATTTAATTGCCCCAACCAATTTCACCGTTAACGGTTATACCGATGCAGCAACCAACGCATCAACCTATAACAGCCAAACCTACATGCTTCCAATGTCTACAGATACAACCCTATTTCTATATAACAAAGACATGATAAAAGAAGCACCAAAAACACTGAAAGAAATCCCGCCGTCAGAGTGGGCTGCTAAATTTACCGATTTTTACTTCACTGGCGGTCTATTTATGTCTAACGGTGGTTATATCTTCAAAAACAATAATCCAGAAGATATTGGTTTAAATACACCTGACGCAATCAAAGCGGGTTTAGCTGCTCAAGAGCTATATAAAAGTGGCGTGAGTCACTGGACCCTAATGCAAGATGATACCGTTGCTTATGACATCATGATGAAATACTTCATGGAAGGAAAACTAAAAGCCATTATCAACGGCCCATGGGCAATTGCTGATATTGAAAAAACAGGCATTAATGTTGGTGCAGCACCAATTCCAAGTTGGGATGGCAGTCATCCATATAAAGCCCTAACAGGCACAAAAGGGATGACCGTAAATGGTTACAGTGATAATCAAGAAGGTGCTCGTGAGTTTATTAAATTCCTAGCGACTCCTGAAAACGCAAACAAATGGTATGCAGACACACGTGAAGTATCACCTAGCCTAGCTGTCAATTACAAAGAAGGCTCTCTACATAAAGCTATCTTTGATGCGACCAATATCGGCCAACCTATGCCAAGTATCCCAGAGTTCATGAAGGTTTGGGGACCAATGAAAACGGGTCTTGCTCAAATCGCACAAGGTCAAGATGTAAAAGCGGTACTAGATGCAGCCGTTGATACTATCGAAATTGATATCGAAGACATGTAACCCACACCCATTCGATTTTCACTCTATCTGCACGATGCTGAACCACTCAGCATCGTGCAATACAAAGACATGACATATCTACACAACACTAATAAATAAGTAGGTTATTTACATGAGTCAACAGTTTGTATTCTGGCTCTCTATGCTGATTCCTGGCAGTGGACACCTTCTACTGCGTCGAATGCGAGAGACTCTATTTGGATTCTCTATATTGGCTTTAGAGATATTGGTTTTTATTCAATTTACCCTTCCTAATTTCCGTCTATTGGCCGTCGAACAACCGAATGGAAAAATCACTATTGGTGCAGAGCGCTTTGTAGATGATTCTTTTCTTATCATGGTGGGTTCAACCGTTGGCGCAATGATGATCTTAGTCTTTTTCGCATTGCACTACGCCTTTGCTCGCGATGCAAAAGACGTAAAACGACAAATAGATGAATCTGGTTTTGCGATTACCTTTACTGAAAAAGTACGCGGATTATCACACGAAATCGTTCCTAATCTAATTACCGCACCTAAATTCATCTTGCTGTTTGTGTTTGCTTTATTACCAGCGATTGTTTCTATCGTTGTTGCTTTTACTAACTTCAAACGCCCTGTTTTACCACCTGCATTTCTAATTGAATGGAAAGGCTTCACTAACTTTGAACGTTTGTTCACGAACGAACGTACTGCTGCCGCATTCCAAGAAACTTTGTCATGGACACTAACTTGGACCTTCTGTGCTTCTGCCTTGACTATTGTTCTAGGTACAGTCCTTGCCGTTGTAGCAAACAATAAACACATCAGAGGGAAGAAGTTCTTCCGAACTGTGTACATCTTACCTTGGGCTGTTCCTGCTTTCTTAACCATTCTTGTTTTCCAACTGTTCTTCTCAAAAGTTGGTGGCATGAACACCATGGTTATCCCATTCTTCACTGGTAACGAATACGACGTAAGCACAGCAATTGGCTTCTTCCTAAATGCAGATTACGCCAAAATCACCATCATCTTAATTCAAGCGTGGTTAGGCTTCCCTTACGTATTTATCTTGGTAACGGGTGTATTACAAACCATTCCTGATGACTTATATGAAGCCAGTGCAATTGATGGTGGCAACGCATGGACAAACTTCTTCGACATCACTTTACCCCTGATATTGATCAGTGTTGCTCCGGTATTTATTACCCAATTTACCTTCAACTTTAACAACGTCACCATCGTATACATGTTGGGTGAAGCAACGGTTCAAACCGTAGGGTCTATCTACAAACCGCTCGATACGATTTCATCTCTAGGCTTCCGATTAATGATGGATGCGAAATACAACGAAGCGGCGGTATACACCTTAATCACCAGTACTGTTGTTGGTGCCGTGGTCTTGTATTCATGGCTAAAAGCGGGTGCCTTTAAAAATGAGGAAGTTATGTAATGGACAGAGCAATTCCTTTAGAACGCCAAATTAAAAAGAAACGTTTAAACCGTCACGTTATCACTAAAAACATGGGCGTTATCTTTAGTTACGCGTTTCTAATTTCAATGTCAGTGATCATTCTATACCCGATATTAGTGACATTAATGAGTGCGTTTAACGTAAGTAACTCACTGTACTCTACGTCGTTCTTCCCTGAAAATTTCAGTTTAACGGAGAACTTTGTTCAACTTTTTAATGATACGCCTTATTTAAGCTGGTACCGAAATACCTTCTTAGTGTCGATAATCACTATGATCCTTTCTACGTTTATCGTGACAATTTCGGGGTTTGTTTACTCTCGTTATCGTTACCAATCTCGTAAGAGTGCATTAATGTCATTATTGATCATTCAAATCATCCCATCAGGCAGTGGCTTAATTGCTCTGTATGCGATTGCGAACTCTATCGGTATTTACAGCTCTGCCAACGCCACACTTTATACGTATATCTTTATGATCCTCATCTACACCACAGGTGGCATCACAATGAATACGATTTTAATGAAAGGCTATTACGATTCGATTCCTCGTGCATTAGATGAATCAGCCAAAATTGATGGTGCAACTCAAATGCAGATCTTCAAAGAAATACTGCTGCCATTAGTTAAGCCGATGATCATGGTTATCGCTATCTTCTGTTTCTTAGGTCCAATTGGCGACATCATCATGCCTAAGTTCCTGATTGCAAGTATGGATTCAGAAGCAAAAACGCTGGCAGTTGGCCTTATGGGTCTTATCAATAACATCAAAGAATCAAGCTACAACGTATTCGCAGCAGGCGCGGTCTTAGCAGCAATTCCGCCTGTTATCGTTTTCTATAAATTTCAAGATTATATCGTGGGCGGCTTAACGTCTGGTGGAGTAAAAGGCTAATGAGCAAAATTTCATTAAGAAACATCAATAAAAAATACCCTAATTCTGATACCTGCTCGGTACGTGATTTCAATCTCGATATTGAAGAAGGTGAATTCATTGTTCTTGTCGGCCCATCGGGCTGTGGTAAATCCACCACGCTACGCATGATTGCAGGCTTAGAAGATATTACTGATGGCGAATTCATCATCGATGGTGAAGTGGTAAACGATGTTAGCTCAAAAGATCGTGATATTGCGATGGTATTCCAAAGTTATGCGCTGTATCCGCACATGTCAGTTCGTGACAACATTGGCTATGGCTTAAAGTTACGTAATTACCCAAGTGATGACATTAAAAGCTCAGTTGATAACATCTCAGAAGACCTATTCTTAACGGAATATCTTGAGCGTAAACCTAAAGAGCTATCTGGTGGCCAACGTCAACGTGTGGCTTTAGGCCGTGCCATGGTTCGTACACCTAAATTGTATCTAATGGATGAGCCATTAAGTAACTTGGATGCAAAACTACGTACCACAACCCGTACTGAAATCTCTCGCATGCACAGAGACAAAGGCGCTATCACAATTTACGTAACCCATGACCAAGTTGAAGCAATGACCATGGCAGACCGTATTGTATTAATGTCGATGGGTGAAGTTCAACAAATTGGTTCTCCAAAAGAGCTATTTACTAATCCTAAAAACTGTTTTGTAGCCACTTTCATGGGTATGCCATCAATGAACTTGATTGAGGGTACCTACGAAGGCGGTCAATTCATGTGTCCTTCTTTCACTATTACGCTGAATGAAAGTGATCAACAGATCTTAAATAACTCCGGTTACAACGGAAAGTCTGTCACGTTAGGTGCGCGCTCTAGTGCCATTCGTTCGGGCAAGAAATACCGCGATGCATTCCCTAACTGTTGTTTTGAAGTCACCGCACTTAACAGCGAATACTTAGGTGATGCAATCAACGTGTTCTTTAATGCCGCACCAATGAACATGTTTGTAGGCACATTGGGCACTGGCGAACCAGACGTTGATATCGACGAGAAAATCACCTTAGTTATCGATAACACCAAGCTACATTTCTTTGATACTAAGACGGAAGAGTCCATCAAGTATTCAATCAAATCGGCTGAATTTAAAAAATAGAACACAGCCACCTTTATTGCCCTCATCCCATTGAGGGCAATAAGCCATGCCTTATAGAGCATACTTATACCGAAAAGAAAGGAGTCACATTTTGAATTTTCGCGGCCAACTTCAACGCATTCACGACTATATGCTTCATATTGCTGTCGCTGTCGTGATTTTCATTACCGGCTTTATCATTGCTTACAGTAGCCTTCCTAAGCCATCATTTGACTACTCAACCTTTACTGAGCAGCAGCAAAATTTTAAACAATGTGTGAATAATGATGAGCTATTTGCTTCTGCACAACAGTTTGAAAATGACTATTTAACCCTGCCGCTAGAAACCATTAATACTCAATACAAAGCACTGCGTGATCAGATCCCAAGTGATTGTGGCTCGTTTCATGTAGAGAGCAGTTACGAACAACTGCAAGAAATGGCATTACCTGTATTGGCCGAAGCCCAGCGCTTTTATGGCACTCAAAACGTCAAAGCCGTAAATGCCGTATATACCACGCCTTCTCAATACAACGCACTGCTTACACAGCCTCAGCCTTATCTGTTTTTCATTTCTGATAATGAGCAAGAACGCATTGCCGCATTCAAAGTAACACCGACTAAAGATGACGTCCAAATTACGTCGCTGTGGGGATACGAAGAGAGCCAAGATCTCGCGTACACCCAAGGTGAAGTGCAAAAACTGTTACTCGTTTATAACGAAATTAAAAGCTAACTATAAACTCCCTTGTTTATTTAACACCTACAACGTGAATAAAGTAAGCACGGGATAACATTTGATATTTAATTGTAAGGTTCACATGAAAATCTCTCTTTCTAAAGCAAATTTTCGCGATATGGATCGCCTTGAAGAATCAAACTACCTATTAACGAATGGATTAGGCGGTTATTCTTCTCTTACCCTTGCAGGCTCTTGCAGTCGAAGTGATCATGCGTTGTTTATGGCAAGCCTTGTCGCACCAAACAATCGCTTTAATTTTGTTCGCCACTTAGATGACCGTATAACCTTACCAAGCGGAGACTCCCATCCGCTTTCTTCTCAAGCGAATGTAAATCCGTATGACACTGTAGATTCAACCCTACTGTTTGATAATTTTACTCAAACTCATCTTCCAGAGTTTACGTATCGTATCCGTGGTATTGAAATCACCAAAACGATTGTAATGGCTCAAGGGGTAAATCGCCTTGCCGTAAAATATCAAATATTTAATCCGTTAAAACAAGCATTCACATTAAATGTAACGCCAAAATACCACTTCTGTGCAAAAGGACTGAACCTGTCAAGACAGCAAGAATTTACACACCAAGATGGGAAAATCACCAGTAATGGTCAGAAACTAACTTATCGCCACAATGGTGCTGATTCTAGATTGGAGACCCCTCGCTATGAGTCTGGTCTTTACTTCTCTTATGATGCTCGTGATGGTCGCCCTGCGACAGATGCTCAAATGGCACTTCATACCATCGCTTTTGTTGGTACTGAAACAAGTGAACAGTTTTATATTATTTTTGAAGCAGAAGAAAAACGCGCCATGTCTCTAGAGATGCAATCAGTCGATGACATGATCAACGCAGAAATTAAGCGCCAACAAGAGTACATCAAACACGCTAATCTAAAGAGCCTATTTGGAAAACAATTGGTTCGTGCCAGTGAGCAGTTTGTCGTAGATCGTGACTCAACAGAATCCAAATCCATCATTGCGGGCTACCCATTCTTTGCCGATTGGGGCCGAGATACCATGATTGCGTTATGGGGCTGTAATTTATCAACCAATCAATTTGAAGACGCAAGACAGATCTTCCGTACCTTTATCCGTTACGAACGCCGTGGTGTACTGCCAAATCTTTTCCCTGAAGCTGGGGTTGAGCCAATGTATAACACCATTGATGCATCGCTACTCTTCATTGTTAGCTTGTATGAATATTACCAAGCAAGTGGCGATCTAGAGTTTATCCGTGATGAAGCATACGAGTGCATGACTAACATTTATCAGCATTACCGTAACGGTACTGACTTTGAGATTAAGATGCTTGATAATGGTTTGATCAGCGGCGGCAGCGGTTTTGATCAACTTACTTGGATGGACATTCGTTACGGCGATATCGTACCAACTCCAAGACACGGTTGTGCAGTAGAAATTAACGCCCTTTGGTTTAATGCCCTCTCTATTTTTGATTTCTTTAATCAAAAACTGAATAAGCCAATGCCGGAATTACCAGCACTGGTAGAGCAAGTAAAAACCACCTTTAACGATGAGTTTTACAATGATGCAGGGTACTTAAATGATTGGATTAAAGAAGGGGAAGTAAACCAACAAATTCGCCCAAATCAAGCTTATGCCGTTGGCCTTCCTTTCCCAATATTAAGTCAAGAAAGAGCACGTTCGGTCATTCTTACTATTTATAAAGAGTTGTATTCACCCTTGGGTTTACGCTCGCTAGCAATGAGTGATCCTGAATTTAAAGCAGTATGTACAGGCTCGCATTTTGATCGAGACATGGCCTACCACCAGGGTACGGTTTGGGGCTTTATGATTGGTCAATTCTTAATGGGGATCTTACGTCATTTCCCACAAGATAAAGACTTACTTCATATTGTTGAACAGTTTATTGAGCATAACCAAGATGGCCTATATGAAGGTTGTATTGGTCAATTGGCTGAAATCTATGATGGTTACGCACCAAATCAATCTCGTGGTTGTTTTGCTCAAGCGTGGAGCGTCAGTGAAGTATTACGCGTCGTGAAATATTACGAACAAACGCACCAAAAATAGAATTTCATATTTAAATAATTATACCAACCTGAGTAACTATTACGTCAGATAGTTATTCGGGTTGGTACTTTCACTAAACGGTATTAATCATGATTACAAAAGCAGCGATCTATCATAGATCTCACTCAAGTTATTCTTATACTTATGATAAAGAGACGCTTCATTTACGCATTCGCACAGCAAAAGGCGAAGTCGATAACGCCACGCTAAGAATTGGTGATCCATACGATTGGACATCGGGTGGCGGTGGCGGCAACCTAAATGCAGAAGATGCCATGGGTTGGAGTGGCGGTGAAAACTTTGTCATGGAAAAAGAGTGTGAAACAGAATTGTTTGATTACTGGTTCTGCGAAGCACAGCCACGATTTTTCCGTGCTCGTTATGCTTTTATTCTTGAAGGCAAAGAAGAAGAAACACTGCTCGTTACTGAAAAACAAATTTTCACTATCACCGATGATGCAGACCCAGTATTAAGCCAATTACTCAATTTTTACTGCTTCCCATACATGAACCCTATTGATGTATTTAGCCCGCCACAGTGGGTAAAAGAGACAGTTTGGTATCAAATATTTCCTGAGCGTTTTGCCAATGGTGATCCGTCAATCTCACCAAGCAATGCACTTCCTTGGGGCTCTGAAGATCCGAAAACCAACAGCTTCTTTGGTGGTGATTTACAAGGTGTCATTGACCATCTGGATTACTTGCAAGCTCTTGGTATTACTGGTTTATATTTCACCCCTATTACTCAAGGTAAGACCAATCACAAATACGATACCGTTGATTATCTAAAAGTTGACCCTGCTTTTGGTGACGAGGACACGGTAAGAACGCTAATTATAGAAGCTCATAAACGTGGCATGAAAGTCATGTTAGATGCCGTATTCAATCATATTGGTGCCGATTCTCTTCAATGGCAAGATGTCATCAAACACGGCAAAGACTCAAAATACATTGATTGGTTCTATGTTGAGCAATTCCCACTGATAGACGAGTCTAAAAAAGATCAGCACAGCAAAGAGTATCTCAACTATCGCGCCTTTGCCTTTGCGCAAAACATGCCAAAGTTAAATACCGAAAATCCAGAAGTGATGGAATACTTACTTGAAGTTGGTCGCTACTGGGTGCGTAATTTCAATATCGATGCGTGGCGTTTAGATGTCGCCAACGAAGTTGATCAACGCTTCTGGCGACGCTTCCGTGATGAGTTAAAAGCAATCAAACCTGAGATCTATATTTTGGGTGAAGCATGGCATGACTCGATGAACTGGCTTGCTGGAGATCAATTTGATGCCGTAATGAATTACCCATTATCCGATGCAATGATAGGATTTTTTGCTCACGGCAACCTCAATGCAAATCAGTTCAAATATGCGGTAAATGATGTCAATACAAGCTACCCGATTGCGGTTAATGAAGTGGCATTTTCCTTGCTAGATAGCCATGATACGGCTCGTATTCTTCACCGTTGTGATGGCAATAAAGAGAAAGTGAAACTGGCCTATTTATTCCAATTTACCCACAGTGGTACACCGTGTATTTATTATGGCAGTGAAATAGGCTTAGATGGCGGCGCCGATCCATTAAATCGTAAATGCATGATTTGGGATGAGAGCAAACATGATATGGAAATGAAACACCATATTATGCAGATCATCAAATTACGTAAGCAGCACCCGGCACTGCGAGCTCATCGTATTAATTGGTTAATGAGTGATGATGAAAAACAATGCCTTATCTACCAAAAAGTCATAAAAGACGAGTGCATTACCGTGGTTATGAATAACAGCGCCAACACGGTTGATATTACTTTACCTGATGTATTATCGAATCATAATGTCACTGATATTTATAATGATACTGCTTGCAAATTAGAAGAGACGTTAACATTGGCACCCTTTAGCTTCGCCATGTATCAAAACAAGAAGTAATCGCTAGATATCAAATAGTAAGCCACATAAAATAGCTCTTTCTTATTCAAGCAAAGAGCTATTATGTTTAAATTAATGATTCAATTCATTCAAGTAGCTAAAACTCAAAACGTCACCCAAGCCGCGAATAACCTCTGTTTAAGTCAACCGACATTGAGCCACAATATGCAGAAGTTAGAAGAGAAGCTGGGCAGCAAATTGTTTAATCGTAACTCAAAAGGGATCACCCTAACCTCCAGTGGTGAGTTACTTTACGAACAAGCAAAAATGATGCAAAACCTCTATGAAAACACCCTCAATAAATTAGAGAAGAATAAACTCAGACATCAAACCGAACTCAAAATTGGTTGTGGTGATGCGTGGTGGCAGCTATTTATTCGAGATTGTGTACAAGATTTTAGAGACGCTTACCCTCATAGTAATATATCTGTTGATGTAGGGAATCACCTTCAATTAATGAATCTGCTATTAAGCGATGAAATCAGTATTTTTGTTGGTCATGAGATATTAGGCTTAGCGCAATATGAAGACATACTGTTTCATCCTCTTTTTCAATGCAGTGAAGAAGTCTATGTAAGAAAAGGCCATCCTTTACTAGAGATCACCTGTAGCAATGAAGATATTGCTCGCTTTCCATCGGTTGATTTAGGAGCGGCAAAAAAACGATTTACGCATTTAGTTCAGCAGCAGAGTGAAGAGTTAACGACCTTTCAAAAGCGTCACTATTTACAAGAGAAGGTTATCTACAATACGAATTCACTACTAACTGCAATTGATTTACTACAAAACAGTGATGCGATTTTACCTTATCCAATGAATATGAGAGATTATTTTGATGGGTTTGATCTCGTTCCTTTACAAATGAAAGAGTGTTTTAGTAAAGCAACGATTGGCGCCTACCTACATAAAGATAAATTACAGAACAAACAAAGCATTGAGCTGTTAGAGCAATTTAAAGAATTAATTAAAAATAACCCTCAAATCAATGGCGAGTTTTAAGTCTAACCCTCATTCTTTAAATACAAAAAAGGAGATCATACGATCTCCTTTTTTATTTTAGTTTTTGATTTCAACGATAAACGCTAAATCAGCTTACACTTTAAAGCGAGATAGAGACATTTGCAGTGTGGTTGCTAACTGCGCTAGCTCAACACTTGATTGTGCAGTTTGCTCTGCACCTAATGCGACTTCACTTGCTGATAAGCTCATGCTTTGAATGTTGCGACCAAGTTCTTCTGTTACTGAATCTTGCTGGCTACACGCACTCGCGATTTGAATACCAGTATCCGCCACCTTCATCATGGTTTCTTCAATCATTTGGATTGATTGACCCGTTTGAACACTTTGCTCTACACAAACACGGATCTTAGAACAACTTTGATCTGTTGCATTTTTAGCATGTGCTGCACTTGCTTGTAGTTTTTCAATGATCTCAACGATTTCGCTAGTTGATGATTGAGTACGACCCGCAAGAGAACGAACTTCATCCGCAACTACCGCAAAACCACGACCTTGCTCACCAGCACGCGCCGCTTCAATTGCTGCATTCAGTGCTAATAAGTTTGTTTGATCAGCAATACCGCGAATCACTTCAACCACAACGCTGATGTTGTTTGATTCACGCTCTAGCTCTTCAACCAACTCACCTGCTTGTTCAATATCACGAGACACAACTTGAATTTGTTCAATATTCGACTGAACATCTTGGTTGCCTTGTTTAGCCTCTTCAGATGCTTCTAGAGCTGATGTAGACGCTGTTTCAGTGTTATTTGCTACTTCTGCTACGGTTGCTTTCATTTCTTCCATTGCAGCGGCTACCGTTGTAATGTCAGATTGTTGTTGTTGCATACCGCGAGCTGATTGCTCTGAGATTGCACTCATTTCTTCTACTGCTGCAGAAAGTTGCGTTACCGCTGAAATCGTATCTTCAATCAAAATGCGCAG
Organism: Aliivibrio friggae; assembly: GCF_057368515.1. Lineage (NCBI taxonomy): Bacteria > Pseudomonadati > Pseudomonadota > Gammaproteobacteria > Vibrionales > Vibrionaceae > Aliivibrio > Aliivibrio friggae. The sequence goes on along the minus strand of NZ_CM170649.1, from coordinate 679,397 downwards.
TTGATCTTGCATCTCAATATTAGTATCAGCCAGTTCACCTAGCTCATCGTTACCAATTTCATTACGTTCAAGACGGAATGTTAAATCACCAGCAGCAATCGCTTTAGACTGTTCTACAACTAAATTTAATGGGCGACAAATTTGGCGAGCTAAGAAGAACGTAATAAAGATCATAAATGCAATTAATGCAGTAAACGACACTTGAGTCGCTGTTGTTACATTATCAACACTCCCCATAATTCTAGTGCGGTTATTAGCAACAAAACCTAGATTAATATCAATCAATGCATCCATTGCTGAACCAACAGTATTAAAAGCATCTAATGACCCCGATAAAACTTGTTGAGCTTTACGTAAATCTCGATCTTTTACTGATTGATTAAAGCCTGAAAGAATATTTGAATAGCTCTTCCAAGAGTTCAATACATTATCAAAAACTCGACGCTCATCGTCGCTACCTACTGTCGCATCATAACGATCAAGCATAATTTGAATTTCTTGCTTCGTCTTTTCTTGACGGCCAAATAATGCTTTTAAACTTTCATTATATTCAGGATACGTTAGCGATGCGTATTGACTACGACGTAGCACTGACATTTCAAAATATAAATTTTCAACCGAGATTACACTTGGTATTGTCGAATCAGTAAAGTTAATAACCTCTGATTCCACTTTATTTAATTCTTGTAATAGGAAAACAGCAAACGCTATCATCACTAAACTGATCGCCGAAAATACAACGGCAATCTTATTACGTACTGCTAAATTTTTATAACTCATGTTTTGACAACCTTTAGATAGTTCTTCATAACTCATCCATGAGTGTTATTTTATAGAGAAAATTGCTTAACTCTTTTACCTTATAACGACAGATTGACGAGAAAATAAAATAAAAACAGATAAAAGTCACACACTTTTATAATTCAAAAAATGTAAATAATAACAATGATTTGTAATAAAAAAAAGAAAGCAAACCATTGCTAAATTAGAGATGTGACAAAATGAGTGCCCAGTAATTTATTAGGTTAATTAATTGGTCATTTTACTTTGAAAAGCATGACTATTTACTTTCTAGTTAGCTCAATAGTCAAAATAACACCGCCAATAGTTCATTAATAAACCAATAATTCAGTAAAATAAATTTTACCTTTTTCTTAAAATAGTGATGTTTTAGTCATTAATATATTCAATATTCCATTACAGCTAAAATTTAAATGCGACATTCATTCCAAAAAAGATCACTTTCAACATAAAAAAAGGAGATCTAGTGATCTCCTTTTCTATTTATACCAATACTGGTTTAACGTCGTTTTTATTACACTTTAAAGCGTGATAAAGAAGTTTGTAGCGTCGTTGCTAATTGTGCTAATTCAACACTCGATTGTGCTGTTTGATCAGCCCCTAATGCCACTTCACTTGCTGATAAACTCATGCTTTGAATGTTACGACCAAGCTCTTCTGTTACTGAATCTTGTTGGCTACATGCACTCGCAATTTGAATACTCGTATCTGTTACTTTCATCATGGTTTCTTCAATCATTTGGATTGAATTACCCGTTTGAACGCTTTGCTCTACACAAATACGGATCTTAGAACAACTTTGATCGGTTGCTGCTTTTGCATGTGTCGCACTTGCTTGAAGTTTCTCAATGATCTCAACAATTTCTGTTGTTGATGATTGAGTACGACCTGCAAGAGAGCGAACTTCATCAGCAACTACCGCAAAACCACGACCTTGCTCACCAGCACGCGCCGCTTCAATTGCTGCATTCAGTGCTAATAAGTTTGTTTGATCAGCAATACCACGAATAACTTCAACCACAACGCTGATGTTATTTGATTCACGTTCTAGCTCTTCAACCAATTCACCTGCTTGTTCGATATCACGAGACACAACCTGAATTTGTTCAATATTCGACTGGACGTCTTGGTTACCTTGTTTTGCTTCTTCTGACGCTTCTAAAGCCGATGCAGAGGCCATCTCAGTATTATTTGCTACTTCTGCTACCGTTGCTTTCATTTCTTCCATTGCAGCGGCTACCGTTGTAATGTCAGATTGCTGCTGCTGCATACCACGCGCAGATTGTTCTGAAATCGCACTCATTTCTTCTACTGCTGCAGAAAGTTGCGTTACCGCAGAGATAGTATCTTCAATAAGCTCACGTAATTGATTTTGCATTTCAATATTGGTATCAGCCAGTTCACCTAGCTCATCATTACCAATCTCTTCACGTTGAAGGCGGAAAGTTAAATCACCCGCCGCAATCGCTTTAGACTGCTCTACCACTAAATTTAATGGGCGACAGATTTGGCGTGCTAAGAAGAAAGTAATAAAAATCATGAACGCAATTAAAGCAGTAAATGACACTTTCGTTGCCATTGTTACGTTATTAACACTGCTCATAATTGAAGTACGGTTGTTTGCTACAAACCCAAGGTTAGCCTCAACTAACGCATCCATTGCTGCACCAACTTCTTCAAATTGACGGAATGAATCAACCAATTCAGCTTGAGCTGACGTTTTTTCGCCATTACTGATCTTTTGAGTAAAACCACTTAAAAGGCGTAAATAATCTTGCCAACCATTATTAACACGATCAAATACACGACGCTCATCAGCACTTGCCACTGTCGCTTCGTATTTTGCAAGGTCAACTTTGATATCGTTTTTTTGTGAAGACAAAATCGACACTAAGCCAGGTAAATCCTTTTCTTGATATGTCAAAGCTGCATATTGATTTCGACGATACGCATTCATTTCAAAATATATGTCTTCCACAGATAACACGCTTGGTACAGTAGAGTCAGTAAAGTTAATCACCTCTGCCTCTACCTTGTTTAATTCTTGTAATAAGAAAAAGCCAAATGCGATCATCACTAATCCAATGCCTGAAAAAACAACGGCAATTTTCTTTCTTACTGCTAAATTTTTGTAACTCATGTTTTACACCTTTACTGATTATTAATAACTCGCTCCATGAGTATTTACGATAATAGAAATCATTTTTAACGATTTGAACCTATATCGGCCAAACCTCAAAAAACATGAAGTAAAAAGCTACAAAAACCACACCAATTTATAACGCACGATACGTTAAAAATAACCGTAAAAGGTTAATAAAAAAGGCAAACAACAAGAACTCAAATAACAGATGTAAAAAATGAGCAATTCACTAACGCATTACGCTAATAAATTGCTCATTTTAATTTAAAGCAATGTTAACTTATTTCTTAACTGGCTCAATCGTCAAAATAATACCGTCAACAGACACAACATGAACTAGCGTACCCTTTGGGATATCTTGAAAACTTTTTGCAGACCACGTGGTATCTCCTAGGACAATTCTGCAAGAACCCGCAATAACATCTTCTTCCAAACGAGAAGTTTGTCCAATTAGTTGCTTATCTTTTTGATTCAAAGCTCGTTTAGCATCCGATGAACCGTCTTTTTTGTGCTGATATCTCCACCACAACCACGTTGCAAAAAGAGAGAAGACAGCAAAGCTTACCCATTGTAATTGCCAGCTAAGTGGGATAACGGCATACAATACACCAACGGTAACAGCAGATAGCCCTATCCATAAAAAGTAACCTGCCGTTCCTAATAATTCACCTGCAAGTAGCAATAACCCAAGCGTTAACCAGTGCCAGTGATTCATTTGCTCAAAAAATTCCATTATGAACTCCTATTTAGAACCCTCTTTGTCTACCTTAAACATTTCAGCAATACCCGCAACTGATCCCATTAAGCCCGATGCTTCTAAAGGCAGCATAATGATCTTGCTGTTTTCTGCCTGCCCTATGGATTTTAGTGCTTCAGTATAGCCTTGCGCAATAAAGTAATTCACGGCTTGCATATCACCTTGAGAAATCGCTTCTGATACCATTCTTGTTGCATTTGCTTCGGCTTCGGCGGCACGTTCACGGGCTTCGGCTTGAAGAATTGCAGCTTGTTTATCACCTTCTGCTTTTAGGATCTCGCCTTGTTTATGACCTTCTGCTTTTAATATTTCAGCCTGACGTTTACCTTCAGCTTCTAGTACATCGGCACGTTTATGACGCTCAGCCTTCATTTGTGCATTCATCGCTGCCGTTAGATCTGCTGGTGGTTGCACATCTTTAATTTCAATACGTGTAATTTTGACGCCCCATGGATTGGTTGCTGCATCAACAATAGCTAAAAGCTTCACGTTAATCATGTCACGTTGACTCAGCATTTCATCAAGCTCCATAGAACCTAACACTGTACGCATATTCGTTAATGTTAAATTACGAATGGCATGCTGAAGATCGCTCACTTCATAAGCCGCTTTTGCGGCATCAACCACTTGCACAAAACACACGGCATCAATGGTTACATTGGCATTATCTTTTGAAATCACTTCCTGTGCAGGAATATCTAATACCTGCTCCATCATATTTATTTTGTGACCAATCGTATCAATAAATGGAATGATCAAATTCAAACCTGGTTGTAACGTCTGTGTATATCGACCAAATCGCTCGACAGTCCAATTGTGGCCTTGAGGTACCGTTTTAACACCAAGGGCAATTAATATGAGTACAAGGAATACCAGTACTCCAATTGTTATTAACGTATCATATGCCATTATTTTTCTTCCTTGTCTAATTGATAATTATCTTAATATATCCGCATCTTACAAATAAACGTTTGTTTTTTAATCATACCTAATTTTATTATAAATGTATGGACGCATTCCGCAGTATTAATGGAAAATAAGACTACCTCTTACGAAATAGTCTTATTTAATTGTGGTACAAAATGTAGAAGTAACTAAATATTAATATTTAACTTGGTAATTTAGCGTATAGGTTCGTCCGCGGCCTTTGTAATCATAAGCCGCTGCATCATAGTGGCTAGAATATAGGATTTGAGCTCGTTGGCCCCATGCCGTCGTGTAATCTTTATTAAACAAGTTTTGAATACCAAACCCTAAACTACCCACTGGTAACTCATAACTACCGACTAAATCAAACACGGTATAACCAGATAACTCATTATCGTCTGCATCTTTGTAATCAAACATTGTCTGGCTTTGTACTTTCAGCGCAAGATCTGATTCATACCACCCAACCCACGAGTTCGCTTTTGATGTACTTGCTTCACCCGCACTTAAATCATCCCATTTATCATCGGTTTGAAGTTCAGAAACAACATAATGACCAGATGCACCGACTTGAATATTATCCATTATCCAATAAGAAACTAGCGCTTCAGCTCCATAGACACGCTTTTCATTATCAACATCTTCAATTAGCAATGTCTGCTTATTGTATTTAACCGACTTATCCGATTGTGAGAAATACGCCGCGGCCTGAAAACTTAATGCATCTTGTTCAGTTCTAAAGCCAATTTCATAACTGTTAGTTTTAATCCCTGACATTTTAGAATCAGAAACATTAATACTGTCTTGCAGAGCATAATGTCCATTAGCATCAACCGCTGAATAACTTCCTTGCCCATAATATTTCGCAGGATCAGCAAGATCGAAACCTTGCGAGAAACTAGCCCATACTTGTGAATCAGACGTGAGTTTATAAATAGTCCCTAAATTAAATAAACCGACAGAATAATTAGTTTCTCCCCCAGGAACGGCATCAGCAGAAGAACCATTCCCTGCAGCAATTTTCTTATGAATTTTATAATCAACAAAATCATCGATCTTATTGTTCATATATTGGTAGCGGTAACCCCCTTGAATTGACCAATCATCGGTAATATTCATATCAGCTTGAATAAACCCAGCAACCGAACCGACCTCTACCCCAGGATAGCGCCCCACTTCAGCGTAAGTTTTATTCACTAGATTACCTGAGTTATTCGCAATCGTTGGATCAAAGAGCGCTTGGTTACTGTCGAACTTATCCATGTAAGCGTCTACACCGTAAACCAAATTCACTTTACCAAACGATTTAGCTAAAGCGGTTTTTAAAGAGATTACATCAGTCGTTTGCTGTGAAGCACTTTGGTAATACGGTGTATAAGTTTGATCTTCTTTTCGATAAGAGGCTTCAACAACTAATTGATGGCTCAGAAATTCAGAATCACTATAAGCCGCACTTAGCATGATTCGTTCTGTACCGTGTTGACGATCAGATTCGAAACCTTTACGCACATCAATAAACTTATAATTTTTAATATAAAGGCCGTATGGCGAGTCTTGTTGACTATCGTAATATTGCGCTAAAAAGTTAATATTTTTAGTATCAGAAATCGAAACATCAACCGTACTTTGTAGATCTATTGTTTTATTGTATTGCAGCGAGCCTTGAGATATATCAGGGGTAATGATATCGCCTTCACCATCATAATAACCTTGTGTTTCGGTATAAACCGCTGATACTCTCGCTGCGACATTATCTGTTCCACCAGAGATAGATTGGGCCACTTTGTAATCAAAGTCATCACCCCCATTAAAGCCAGTCGTGCCACTTACATAACTTTCAAACTGCAACTCATCACTGTCTGATTTTTTGGTTATAATGTTTATCACACCACCAGTTGCACCGGCCCCATAAATAGAGGTCGCCCCAGAAAGTACCTCAATACGTTCAATATTAAATGGGTCAATCGCATCTAATTGGCGACTAATAGGACGAGAAGATTGAAGCGATACCCCATCGATCATGACGAGCATTGCACGGCCACGTAAGTTTTGACCGTAGTTAGTTCTTGCACCACTACTCACATCTAGTGATGGAATGGTTGTTGCTAAAATCTCACCCAGTGTTTTACCACCACGATATTCTTGTTCAATTTGTTCTGAATCAACAAACCAAACCGTTCCTGGGATCTCACTAATTGCTTTAGGCGTACGACTTGATACCACCACCATGGTTTCTTCTGTATTTTTATACGCTTCTGCTTGAGCTGCTACAGAGACAAAAGTAGTCGCTGTTGCAACGGCAATAGCGACTAAGGTGAGCGGATAATTCCCTTTTTTAACGTTCATTTATGTTCTCTTTTTTATATTGATGTTGCACTAAAATGAATACGAATGATAAAAATCCGTATTCAACTATTTATTACTTAAAAAATAAGTGTCGGTTTGCTAACAAAGCTAAGCATTTACTAATTCATCAACAACCGACTCTGAGATCCAATCAATCATCCCTTTATCAGAAGCAATGTCGTATATCTCTTTTTCTGATAATCGATTGATAATACTGGCACTTCGCCACGCCATTAAGCTGAGTTGAGGTTCCGCAATACCATGACTATGCATGCCTGCATTCACCGCAAATATCTTATTATTCTTGCTGCCTTTCCATTTCAGTTCAAAGTCAGGCGTAAGTTGGTAACGTCCCTCTTTATCTAAATCCAATAGAGGAAGAATTGAGTTTAAACAAGCAGGATAAGGAGACTTAAATCCCGTAGCTAAAATCACAATATCTGCTTGATGCATTTCTGATTTTTGGCTTAACGCATTCTGCACTTCCAAAGAAAAGCCTGATGTTGTTTGTTCTAATTTATCCATCGTTCGATGCGGTAATAAACGCACCCATTTGTCTTCTTTCATCACATCAAAACGATGATATAGCTCTCGATAGATATCCAATAACGCTAATTGAGTAATGCCGTCTGATGTCAATTTCTGAGCTGTGATCTCTGAGTGCTTTACTTCAGGGTTAAGCTGAACAAATGCATTTACATAATCAGGAGTGAAGAACTCATTAGTAAATGAAGCCTCATCAAGAGGTTGGAAATTAGAGCGACGAGAAACCCAATCTAATGAAGCGGCCTTACCCCATTTTTCACGTAATACATTTAAGAAAATATCAGCGCCACTTTGTCCACCACCAACAATCATGACCCTTTTTCCAGTAAAGTCACGATCACGTAATCCCATTTCGGCGGCATGAAAAACGGTTGGGCCGATATGGGGAATTGCACATTCAGGAATGAAAGGGACTTTACCTGTTCCTATACAGAGATTCTGCGCTTCATATATTCCATTACTGGTTTTAATTTCAAAACTATCACCATTAAATTCGATCTGTTCAACTTCAGTAGAAAACTGAACATTACTAAGTTGTTGAGCAACCCAAGATAAATAGTCAGAAAACTCATGGCGGCTAATACAGTTAAGCTCTGCGGATAAAAATCGATAAAACTTTTTATTTTTCACCAAGTAAGATAAGAATGAATAAGGGCTTTCAGGACATACTGCACTGACTAGATCCTTTAAAAACATCGTTTGCATGTTGGTGTTATCAAGCAACAAACCAGGATGCCAAGCAAAAGAATCTCTACTTTCAAAAAACGTCGCTTTAATTTGTTTTTTAGGCTCTAAAAGAGAGGCCACACTCAAGTTAAACGGGCCAACACCGATACCTGCCAAATCCAATTTGATATTCATATTATTATTCTCCATTTAATATTATTGTTATTTATTCATCGCCATATATAACGGGTTATCTAACTGGTTCTCCATATCTGGAAGCATGCGAGATGCACTAGCATCCGTACTGTGTCTAAACTTCGCCAGATTAAGCCCAATACGTAATATTCTTGGTTTAAACAAATCTAAACGCTCAAACCTATCTTGATAATCAGGATTTTCTTTTACATATGCTTTAATTCGTAACCCAAGCAATTGATAAAAATCGATTTCAGGTAAACCTAGTTTTTCAACCAGTGGAGAAATAAAGCGAAGAACCGTAACAAAATGGCCTGTTTGTAAATCATGAATAATCAAATCTTCAGGTAAAGAGACCGTGACATCTCTAACTAAAGGGTCTAAGGTTTTTTGCTCTGGAATATCACGTTCAATTAAACGCATATCCCCTTGAAAGTCTTTTAGTAAAATTCGTTTGGGTTGAGCATTTTCCATTACTAACGTTACGTTTTGTCCGTGAGCAATTAAAGAAACCCCGTATTTACAAAGTAAGTGATAATAAGGAATGACAACCGCATCAAAAAGCTTGTTTAGCCACTCTTCTATTGATAACCCTGACGCTGTAACATATTCAGAAATTAATGGGATCCCTTCTTCATCTGATTCCATCAACGCCGCCATTAAAATTGCCGTTTCATTATTAGAAAGCTTAGATTGAGCGGATTCTCGCCATATCACACCAAGTAATTCATGATAACGATATGGAGCGCCAACCAGTAATTTATAATCAGATTGAGCTACAAAACCAGCGGCAGGCTCTTGTAAGATTTCAGCCTGTTTATCAATAAATAAATCGTCTGATTTAAAAATAGAACCAAGCCAATCAGAGGACATTGGACCCGCTAAAATATAGCGCCCAGGGATACCTCGATAGCAAGAAGTATTCATAATGGTTAAAGGTAACTTAATGTCATAGCTATCTGGTCTTGTGGTATTACTCAAGGTTCGAATTGACAGCTGAGGCAAAAATTCATCACCGAATTCACCTAAATAGATCAGTGTTTTTTCTGCCATTTCTCGTGCAAATAATATTGATAACTTTTGACGCCACTGCCAAGGATGAACAGGGACATAAATATAATCACTGATATCCACATTAAATGACGAAAGTAATGCATCCATCTCATACTGTTCAGTTTCATTAACAGCGGATTCGATTAGCTGTTCCCACTCTACTTTATGGTTTGTTGCTTTCTGTAAAATAGAGTGATGCACTGCAACCCAGCTTAATTGAAAAGAACGTTCAGATTCTGGTGCATATAATGAGAGATCATCACTTCCCCATCCTCTTCGTCCTTTATTGAAGGCAAACTTAGGATGTCCATCAAACAAAAGCTGTTGCTGTTCACACGACAAAAAAGCAAGTTCTTTAGCCGACATATTCGCTTTACGTAATGCAAGTTTACAGTCACCTAGTAACGTCGCATTCAGATCTTCAAAATGCTCGGCTAATACATCATCATCGATACCAATTAAGCATTGAATATCACGCATAAATTGCGTTGCAGTTATCTCCGATGAATTCACAGCAGATCTACGATCTAATGAAATCGGGTCAATCACAATTTGCCCCCAAATATTGCGTTTACCAGAGAAGTAATACCCAACACCTTGAGAAGGAGTGAACGAAAACTCAGCGTTATTTTCTTCAATAGTAAACGCTTGTTCATACGCCAATTCACTGATCAACTTTGCTACCATTTTCCGGTTTGCCGCTGGCCAGTGAGCATGTAATGCTATTTGATCCATCAACATTGCTCCGTAAAAAAGGCTTTTCGTTCAAGCATCATTAATGCCGAGCGTTTGTGAGGAAAATTAAACTCGAAACATTTTTTATAGCCAACTTCTTGAATACGATTAAATAAGCGCTGGTTATCCGCTCTCGGTTCTAAAACAATGCGCTGGGTTCTGACATCATCCACAAACAAATAATGACTAATAGCTCTCATCCAACAATTGAAATAATCAGGACCTCGAAACGCCTGCTCACCCACTAAGAGATGGATACCACGATCATAAGGTTGAACATCATAATATGGACTTAATCTATCCTCGCTAACCCAATACGCTTCAACATAACCAAAAGGTTCACCATTAAACTCACCAATTAATGGGATGATATGATCATCACTCAAACGTTCTTTAATAAATTCGGCGAGCTTTTCATAACTCCACGCTTGCTCCCAAAAATTTGCCACTCTAGGATCATTCATCCAAGCAGTAAAACGCTCGATATCTTTATCAAGATCAAACAATCTAAAACTAATTTCTGCATCAATATTATGATCATAGCGTTGATATACCTTCCCTGTTGGCATTTCAGGACGAACAGGATGATGTCGATATTGCAATGATGATTGCACCTCTACCCAAGGAAATAGGGTAGAAGGCGTATGCAAATGCCACGGTTGCACTTGTTGATAAAAGCCTTGGCGTGACAAGCTATTCTTATAAAGTGATGGTAACGAATGAGCTAACAGGCTCGGGACTTCTGACTCGATAATAAGCTCATTAACCGTTTTATTCGTACTAAATATATGATCAATTTCTTTTAGGCATTGAGTAATAACTGATGAGTCTTTAACATCCTGTTTTGATAATGTAATCGCAATTGTTGGATTCGCATTTAAGCTTAATAGTAGCGTCTTATAATTAAACATTCATAGCATCCTTTATATGAACCAATGGGTTAGGTAGATCAAAATAAATAACGGCAGGATCAAGAATTGAGTTCTCGTTCATGTTCTGTAAATAACAATAGAAATTGCCTTTACAACACAGAGCTTCACTGTCTAATACATAGTTTAAACATTGCTGATCTCTAACGCCTTTATCTCTCAATACTTCTAATTGTTTACGCAGCTCTTTCACTAATGTCTTTTCACTAACGTCACAATAAGAAGCGATGGACGCAATAACATTAAACGTAGAATTAATAATAAGGTAATAGGCAAAATAACGACGTACTTTGTCATTATTCCAATAGTTTTCAATATCTTGCTTAGTTTGATTTAATGCTTCAGGAAAACGTTCAAAAGCCAAGTCTGTGTAGCCTGTCCCTTGGCAATCACGATAGTACATACCAATTGGGAACCCTCGCTTTAACTGCATAACAATATTCTGCTGATGAGCCAAAAAGACAACACCATAATTTGCTTGAAGATTAAATAATGGAACAACAGCATATTGGCAATACGCACTAAACCATTGTTGGGCAACTTGAGCTAACGGCAATATGCTTGAATCAGCATAATCTTTGATTCTTTTAGCCAATAAACTCTCACCACCATAAGGGTTTTGCTGAGTGAGTGTTGCAAGAACAACAGCTTCTTCATCAGGTTTACAGCTTAATGGGTTTTCTCGAAATGCCACAAGGCTCTCGTCTATTACCTTGTTATTCTTATCCATTAACCCAAGGAAGCAGGGCTCTTGCATCACTTGAAAACCTTGCTGATGACCTAGCTCATTACTAATGTCTGTATCGGTGAACAATTGATTTAATCTGGTTCCTCTGATCACCTCTTTAAGCGATAAATTACGAATAGAATTGGTCAATTTAACACTGAGTGAAAACTTCAACATATAAGGCAGTTTAGGCGAATAAAGCGAACGAGTTGATGACGTTGGGTACCATATTGCACCTAATGAGCCCAGTTCTCTTATTAACCCTGTCGTTAAATAACGTTGAATGTCTTCTTTCTCTTGTAAGACTTTCCATTGCCATGGATGCACAGGAAATACACTTTCATTTTCATTCACAATTCCATTGATCGCTAAAGTCAGCATCTGATCTGCAAAAACCAATTCATCCAATCGTTCTGCTGCGGTTTTCTCTCCTGAGGAGCCTGACATAAGAATAGAATGATTAACCGCTAACCAAAGTAGAGGAAACTCACCTCCTAGCTCTGGGGAATACGTTTTGGCATCTTCAGCACTAAATTGCTCTCTACTTTTTGGAGCAGGATGGAAAGAGTGACCAATCAATAGCCCTTGTTCTGCTTGTTGAAAATTAAGCGCCTCTGAAAATAGTCTCTCTGCATAAGGGCTTCTACTTATTCCGGTATAGGTATTTGTATAGCTCTCTGTCACTCGCTCTAAAAAGATATTTCTTTGCTCTTCTGAGATAACCCCAACTAAGGCAGGTTGGTCTAAAACTCGGCATAATATTTGTCCAAAACCGACAGTAACGGCTTCTTCTGCGTATAACACAGCAGGAAAACGATATTCATGTAAACCAACCGATGAGACATAGCTCAATGGAATTTGAATTTCCCCCTCGTCACCCAGAGGGATCAAATAATAGGCCCCGTACTGATTTTCAACAATTTGAATTGCGGAACACTCTCTTGCTAAAGAATTAAGAAAACATGCTGCAGGAACGTCATTACCGCCGTTTATTATGTAGCCCAATTGGTCATTAGTTGTCATAACACTTCCATTGTTTTTGATTAACAGATGCGAATGCTAATGATTCTCATTAAAATGATCAACTACTTTTTCACTATATTTATAAAATAAATCATTTACGCTGTATTATTTAACTTAGCTATAGGAAAAATTAACAGAAATTACTTTAAATACTTATTTATCAATAACTAAAGCAAGAGAACTACTTCCTCATTAAATACAAAAAGTACACTCCTCCAAGTAGCGAGGCCAACAAACCCGCAGGAAACTGCCATGGGAACCACACCGTTCTTCCTATCCAATCAGCGACAATCATCAAACATCCCCCCAACAAACTAGCCGTTAACAATTGATGAGAAGCCCGATATTGATGAAGTGAACGTGCCATGTGCGGGGCTAACAAACCAATAAAGCTGAGGGGGCCTATAATGATGGTACAGAGGGTTGTTAATGCAGCCACAAGAAGTAATAAAGAGACTCTAACCTTACGGCAATGCAATCCCACACTGGTTGAGGTTATTTCACCCAAACCAATAATATCTAACCATCGATGACAGCACATTGCCGCAATAAAAAATAATCCAACACCAACACCCAACAAATAGACATCACTCATGCCAACTAAATAGGTTGAGCCGGAAAGCCACGTTAATAGCGCCCTTACATTATCTTGACCTGATGACATGGCAATGCGTAAAAAAGCGTCTAGTCCTGCACTCAACGCAATGCCGGTTAATAACATTTGAGCAGGTGCAAAGTTTTGTTTGCGTCCCATCAACCAAATAATACCCGTTACAAACAATGCGCCGAAGGTACCTAGTAGCATTTGCTCATGCCTTTCAGCAGCAATACCAAATATAGCCCCTAGCACCAAAGCCAATGCCGCTCCTGAACTAATACCTAAAATCTCAGGGCTTGCCATCGGATTGGTTGATACTCGTTGAATTACTGTTCCTGCAACAGCTAACCCTACTCCTGCTAAAAACGAAACAAAAACTCTAGGAGTACGTAATTCGACTATCGATGGATTTACCGAAACTAGCCAACCACTTTGTCCCTTACCAATAAATACCGCGATAATAAATAAAGCAATAATCAGAACACCCAGAGGCAACACCACTTTCTGTAACGGTTTATATTTATAATGAACTTGAGCTGTTTCTCTGCTTTTCATATCCGATTGAAAAACTTTACGATTTAACAACCAAAGCAAAAATGGCGCGCCCAATAATGCAGTCATTGCCCCTGTGGGTAATAACTCACCTCCAACGCCTGAAAATGGCTGAATAATCAAATCAGCAAGCAATAATATCACGCTGCCAACTGTACCACTGACGATGATCTGTGGTACTAACTTCCTTGCCCCACACATACGAGCGATAGCAGGGGCAACAACCCCAACAAAGCCAATTAAACCGACTTCACTCACAACCGCGGCAGTCATAAATATAGCTAACGTCAGTGAAATGACTTTAATTTGCTTAATATTTACACCAATAGAAGCTGATACATTATCTCCTAATTGAAGGGCAGATAAGGGTCTTGATAGTAATAAAAGAGCAAGAACAGGGAGTATAATTAATGGAAGAAGCGTTTCCACACTTGACCAATCATTTTGGTTTAATGTCCCCGCCCCCCAAACAAAAACACTTGCTAATTGTTGCTCATTCAATAGCAATAACATGGTATTTAGTGAACCAAAAAACAGGCTAATCACCATACCAGAGAGCACCATATGAACAGGTGAAAAACCACGTTTAGCTGACAGTAAGAAAACCAGTCCTGTTGCAAAACTACCCCCTATAAACGCAGGAATAAATCCACTAATCATACTGTTTATTGGCAAGAATAAGATCCCAAGAACCATGCCTAATTCAGCCCCTGCAGCAACACCAAGAGTCGTCGGAGATGCAATGGGGTTACGTAATACAAATTGCATTACACAACCAGCAACAGCAAGAGAAAAACCACACAGCACAGCAATAACAAGACGAGGGAGGTACGTAAGATGTGTGATTAAATGTTGATAATTACTTGAATCATAGTTAAACACCGTTTGCCACAATAAGCTCAATCCTTGAGAATAAGGCGCAGTCCATTGCAGTAGCCCTAAAATGATAATGATTAATAATATTGCAAAACCAATAGGTATTCTCATGATGTGTAGCGGTAGAATGGATCGTTGTTTTGATATCAACATAGGGACTGTTTTCACAATTATTGAGTAAGTTGTTGAGTGATATTGTCACTAAAACGCTGCGCTGAAATTAATCCACCAAACGTCCAAATAGCAGGAAGTTCATACACTAAATTAGATCGAGTAAAAGCCATCGCTTGCCATAAAGCCGATTGAGTTAATTGCTTCTTTTCTGCCTCTTTTAATGGGCCAAAGATCAACATATTTGATTGCTGATGCTGGGCTAGAGCTTCAAGTCCTGCGGTGGTGAATCCCCACATATTTGTCGCTTCATGCCATGCGTTTACCAGTCCCATTTCACTAATCGTCGCTTGAGCTAATGAGCCATCACTATGAACTCGTACGGTTTTGTCATTAATAAAGCGAATAAAAAGAAGAGGCTTATTATTTGATTGAATACGGCGGATTTTATCGCCATTGTCACTTAATCTCTGCTCAGTCTTTACTATTACATCTTGGGCTAGTTGTTCTTTATTCAATAATTTACCAAGCTGAAGTGTGATCTCTTTTGCTGAAACCAAAGGCATTTTTTTATTGCTATAAACGGTATAAACCAACGTTGGAGCAATCGCATTGAGCTTTTCGTACATTGATAACATATGCTGACTGATCAAAATAACATCTGGCTTCAACTCTGTAATTAACTCTAAATTAGGCTCTCTTCTTGAGCCTACATCCATTGCAGAATCATTCAATTCTGGTTTTTTTACCCATGATTGATAACCTTGTACATCTGCAACACCAATTGGATTTACGCCTAAACTCAATACCGTTTCTGTTAATGCCCAATCAAGGGCTATTACTTTTTCCGGTGGTTTGTCTAACTGAGCCTGGCCTAGCTCATGTTTAATATCCATTGCCTGAGTCGATGAAATAAAAAACATCATTATCAAACCAAAAATCTTATTCATCTCACTTCCTTGTTGTTCATTTTATGTATTAAATTTATGGAATATAGCTTATCGCTTGACCTGTTTCTGGATGGGGAAATAACGCTAATTCCATTCCATAGATTTGCTGTAATGTGTCTTTATTCATTAACGTCTCAGGTGAGCCTTGAGCAATAACTTCACCTGAATGTAATGCAACAAGATAGTCGCTGAATTTGGCCGCCATGTTGACATCATGTAATACCATAATGACCGTCAGCCCTAGGGTTTGATTTAATTCTCGAATTAACGTTAATAATTCATATTGATGAGCAACATCCAGTGCAGAAGTCGGCTCATCAAGTAAAATACACTGACTTTGTTGAGCTAACAGCATCGCGACCCAAGCTCTTTGACGCTCTCCACCTGATAACGTAGCGACAAAGCGATCACTAAATAGCGTTAGACCCACCTTTTCTATTGCCTCATCAACCAGTTGATAGTCTTTTTTACTGTATCGTCCAAAGGCTCCTTTCCACGGATAACGACCAAAACAGACAAGTTCACGAACAGTAACTCCATCAGTTATGGGTGGGTGCTGGGGAAGATAAGCAACATTAAGAGCAAATTCTTGATGAGATAAGAGGTTAACGCCTTTTTGATTAAATAGAACCGTTCCTGACGTTGGTACATTCTGGCGGCTGAGCAGTTTAACTAACGTAGACTTCCCACACCCATTATGTCCAAGTAACGTTGTCACTTTCCCTTTTGGAAAAAGTAAGCTAGTAGGATAAAGGATCTGTTGTCCGTCAATTTCAAACGAGGCGTCGACAAGTTGGTACATGAGATAAACTAATTATTCGGTCCATGAATGATGGGCAGAACTGTAACATAAAGAAATCGTAATGATAATTGTTTTTATTCTCATGAAATAAACGTAGGATACTGAGGCTTATCAATTCAAACAGGACGTTTAAATGCCTCTCTTTCGAAAAATACAAAATTCAAAAATTCAATTAACCATTATTGGATTAATTGCCGCATTAATGGGGGTTGGTCAAAATGGATTATTGGTCTCTTTGCCTTTTTTGGTAAGCCACTCAGCTTTCTCTTTACCAACGTGGTCTATCGTTATTGCCATTGGTAGTTTTCTATTCTTACCATCAGCACCATTTTGGGGAAGATACAGTGATAAAAAAGGCCCTAAAAATGTGGTATTACAAGCATTGTGTGGCATGAGTATCAGTTTTTTACTTTTGCTTTCTTTTGCATTTTTAAGTGGTCATTACTCTGAAACAACAAACTATTGGTTAATCGGCTTAATATTAGCAAGGGTAATTTATGGCTTCACTGTTGCCGGAATGATTCCTGCAAGCCAACATTGGGCAATTCTAATTTGCGGAGAAAACAACAGACTAAAAGCGATCACCTCAGTCAGCATTGGGCTTAGTTTAGGTCGTCTTCTTGGTCCAGTATTATCCATTATTTTATTAAAGCTAGGGCCTTTCTCTCCACTAGCCATGATGGTGATTTTCCCGTTCTTAGCTTTTTTAATCGCCATTTTCTTACCTAGTCCAAAAATAATCGAAAGAACAACCAGCAATAACACGACGAAACATTCTTTTATTCCTAATCTAAATTTACTGCCTTACTTATTCACTGGCTTATCGCTTTGTTTAGCCATTGCTTTATTGCAATACAGTTTCTCGCCACTAATAGAAAATATCACTCAATGGGACACCAATAAAATCAGTGACACAATTGGCCTATTACTAACGATTAGTGCCGCTGTAACCTTAACAACTCAACTTGCTGTAATTAAAAAGAAAAAGCTTAAAGTTTCAATCATGTACCAATCAGGATCTTTATGTTTACTACTTGGGTTTTTACTCTTTTTGATTTCCAACATTTGGACACTAGGTATCGCAATGGCAATAAGTGCATGTGGAGCAGCATTACTCGTACCGGCTTATACATCAAAGGCCACAGCGATGGATCCTAACAACCCAGGGGTTGTTGCAGGTTATGTTTCTATGTCACACACATTAGGATATGGCATCGCTTCATTATTAGCTTATACATCTACGCTCTCCCCTATTTACCCTATCTATATTTGTATTCTATTTTCTAGTGGGATAATGGTAATCGCTTTTATGAAGCCTCAAATAACAAAAATAACCTTATAAACCTTTATTATCAGGGTGACGCGGACAATCTAAACACAGCTTTCGACCATCGCATTTATAAACTAAACAACAACTAGTACGAACCAATTTAAGTTTGTTAGTCACAGTATCAATCTTCAAGCTTGATAAATGCTTACTTGGTAATTCAAAAACCTCTAACCATAACTGAGCCTGTGCTATTAAATATTCACTCGATAATGTCGGCTCAAAGGATTGAAGCTTGATAATGCAATTAAGTAAACCATCTGCAATTAAATGATTAGTAAACCCTGGTCGAATACGGGTCCAATGAGAAATATCCTCTCGATATGAATCAAACAAAGTTCTTAATTGTAAAGCGGCGGTAGGGACGACATCTTCAGGAGAACCGAAGATCAGTTCTGAACGATGGAAAGTAAAACCTGAAATGAAATACAACTGAATTGATTGGCTCATATTTTTAATATCAGGGAGCGCATTTAGTCGATAAACAGAAATAAAACTAATATAGATAGGCTGCCAGCAAAGTAAATCCCATGTTCGAGTTAACCAATATGCATGACCGCCTTCAGGAGACTCTTGAGATAATTGCTCGTAAAGCCCCTTTATCGTTGTACTATTATCATGAACTATATTGATGTCGGCAATATCTGGGCTACTACCTTCAATTATATTACCTGAGAGATAAGGGGTTACTTGTTTTGATAATTTAAAAAGTGACTCAAAGTATTCATTCGTTGGCATATAGAGCGATCGTTATAAAATGTAAAAGCGAGGTTAATCATTCTATGATACAAATGCAAGTGGTTCGCATTTACATTTAACGCAGTTGCGGCCTGCTTTTTTAGCGTCATATAAACAATCATCTGCAATACTCAGTAACTCTTGAATCGTCATCTTAGGATCAGAAATTGTACTGACACCCATACTACACGTCATTGTTAACTCTTCATCTTCCACCAATACCGAGATATCTCTGATCACTTTTTGTAGCTTTTGAGTCACTATCAATGCTTGCTTATTGTTTTGCTCAGGAATAAGAATAACAAACTCATCACCGCCAAAACGTCCTAAAATATCTGAATCTCTCAAATTAGATAAACACGCCTCAGCAAAAGAAGTAATCATTATATCTCCTACCTCATGGCCATATTTATCGTTATATTCTTTAAAATTATCAATATCACACATAATAATAGAAAACGGCTGCTTGCTACGACGATAAGTTGCTAATACCTGAGATGCTTTTAACTCAAATGATCGACGATTATTAGTTCCAGTTAAGTAATCGTTATAGGCTAACTCTGAATATTTTTCTGTTTGTTCTTTCGTGCGATTCATATATTTAAGATTAAAAATAAGTAAACCCATAATAATAAAAAAACAGCTTACAATACTTAATAATGACAACGACAACATGGTTCCCCAATATTCTTGCTGTTTTGTCACGACAACAATAAATGGGAGATCTTTAATCTTACGAACATAAATGGTATCAACATAACCATCATTATAAATATCCGAGCTAAAAACCACTTCGCCTTTTTGATAAAACACTTCAAACACATCCGGGGACACTCTTGAAATTTCAATCGTTTTGCCAATTTCCACATTAGTTTTTGGTACTGACGCTAATAAATTAAGATTAGAGCTCAAAATTGAAATACCTGTTGATTCAGGTAAATTTAAGTGACGGATGGTCGAATTAAAAAAATTCAGGTTAGTCGAGATCCCAACCATTCCCGCAAAGTGACCATCATCATCAATTATTTTATGACCTTGCACTACAACGTTTCTCTGCTGTAAGTCACGAAAAGGAAGCGTGACTACAAGCTCTTGATCTTGATTTTTTTTAAAAGTTTTGCAGTATTCACGTTCAGAAAGGTCAATGTTTTTTAAGGTTTTACTGTGAGTTAATCTGCATTCTTTATCAATAACAAACGCCAAGATAGCATTTGGTAATGCATCTTCTTTTTCACGCAAATAGGCCAATTCAGCATTATGTTTTAATTGGTCTTCATTAAAAGTATGTAAACCATTGATTGATAAATCACTTACCATGTCTTTTAACACAAGAGAGGAATCATCAAATGACTTCGTTAACCACAACTCTACAAAACTTGCGTTGAGATGCAAGCGATCAATAACCCTTTCACGATCAGCCTTATATGCACTGTAAACATATGATAGTGAAAGGATAATCAAAAGAAAACCAATAATTAATGAGCTGTAAACAAATGCGTTTCTATTCCTCATACCTTCCCTATCATGTTAAAGCAATTCCATTTCGTCGCGGAATATAACATAGGATAGAAATTTGTAAAATCAATGAGGAATATTAATCTTTTCATCCAATTTAATATAACGATTTTACAGCGAATATATAGTTGCAACATCTAAAAGATATGACTAAATATTAACTTAATTTTTACTTGTCTTGGGTTATTATTACTCTAATCAACCGTTGCTGCATATTTCAATTAACTCTATTGCTATTTATATCATTGCCTCAGCTTAGAGTATCATAGGATTAATTTATTCCAGACTTCTTAATTGCTGTTTTTTTGTACACAAAAAGTGTGATCCTTCTTGCTTTTTAGGCCTCTTCTCTTTACTCTGCTTTCCATTAGGCAAATCTTACTTTGCTTCTACTTGTTTATAGGAAATCACCTTGAGCCAAACATCTTTCTCATCATTAGATCTAAACCCATCTCTTCTTCAAAACCTAGAAACTTTAGGCTACAACGAGATGACTCCAATTCAAGCTCAAAGCTTACCATTCATGCTGAAAGGGAAAGATGTCATTGCCCAAGGAAAAACGGGCTCAGGTAAAACAGCTGCGTTTGGTTTAGGCTTATTGGCTAACCTAGATGTAAAACGTTTTCGCGTTCAATCACTAGTATTATGTCCAACACGTGAACTTGCAGACCAAGTTGCGGTAGAAATCCGTAAGCTTGCTCGCTCTATCCACAACATCAAAGTTCTAACGTTATGTGGTGGTGTTCCATTTGGTCCACAAATCGGTTCACTTGAGCACGGTGCACACATCATCGTTGGTACTCCTGGCCGTGTTGAAGAACACCTACGTAAAGGTTATTTAAACCTAGACAACCTAAATACATTTGTTCTTGATGAAGCTGACCGTATGTTAGAAATGGGCTTCCAAGACGCGATTGATATGGTATTGGATCACGCACCAGCTAAGCGTCAAAACTTACTGTTCAGTGCAACGTTCCCACCACAAATCAAATCAATTGCAGATCGCATCATGAACGATCCGATCATGGCAAAAGCAGAAGACAAAGTAGAAAATACTTCTATTGAGCAGCATTTCTACAAAGTTGATGATTTTGAAGATCGCCTACGTGCACTTCAAATCCTACTGCTTAAGCATCGTCCTGAATCAGCGGTGATCTTCTGTAATACAAAGCGTGTTACTCAAGAAGTTGCTGACGAGCTTCGTCACTTTGATTTCAGCGTAACTGCACTTCACGGTGATTTAGAGCAACGTGACCGTGATAAAGCATTAGTTCGCTTTGCTAACAAGAGTACATCTATCCTAGTAGCGACTGATGTTGCCGCTCGTGGTCTTGATATCGAATCTCTAGATGCAGTAATCAACTTTGAATTATCGCGTGATCCTGAAGTTCACGTTCACCGTATCGGTCGTACTGGCCGTGCTGGTAAAAAAGGCATCGCATTAAGCTTATTCAATAACAAAGAAACGAACAGCTTTGCTCAAATTGAAGATTACATGAGCATTACTATTAATGATGAGCCGCTACCAAGTGAAGATTATCTAAATGAGCGTCCTCACTACCCTGAGATGGTAACGCTTTGGATCGACGGCGGTAAGAAAAACAAACTACGCCCTGGTGATATCCTTGGTG
The DNA here is from genome assembly GCF_057368515.1 of Aliivibrio friggae. Lineage (NCBI taxonomy): Bacteria > Pseudomonadati > Pseudomonadota > Gammaproteobacteria > Vibrionales > Vibrionaceae > Aliivibrio > Aliivibrio friggae. Next base: position 657,449 of record NZ_CM170649.1, on the reverse strand, counting down.
CATTAACTGGTAAAGACGGCGTTGACGGTAAAAAAGTAGGTAAAATCAACGTGTTTGATTTCCACGCTTACGTTGCCGTTCACAGCTCAATTGCTAAAGCAGCACTAGATAAGATCGCAACAGGTAAAATGAAAGGTCGTACGTTCCGCGTAAGCCGTATGCGCGGTTAATAGCAAATACAAAACAAGTAACGTCAACTAATGCCATACATCGCTTAGTTGACGTCACATACAAAAAAGGCCGAGTAGACATTTCTACTCGGCCTTTTTTAATTGCGATCAATTATTTATACCATTCTGGATAAGTAGTTGTTCAGATAATTGCGTAGGAAAAATCGATTAGAGCAAGGCATAAATTGCAGTAACTAGTTGATCTAATTACAAAACTTATAACTCAGATATAATCGATTTTAACAAGCAAGAATGATCAAATACTTATGTAGATTGGTATTACTACGATTGGTATTACACCGCTAATGGCATCTCGCTTGATGGTGGAATCGAATGCACTTTACGCAAGCCATACACCGCAAGTAACGCCATTAAAAACATAATTAACCCTACAGGCATTTGGCTATTAGCAGGGATCATAGAAGCCACCATTGTCGCTAAACCCGCACCCAAGTTTTGCATGCCGCCCAGTAATGCGCCTGCTGTTCCTGCGTGTTGTGGGAAAGGTGATAACGCCCCTGTTGTTGCAGCAGGAAATAAAATACCCGCGCCTAAGAAATACAATACTGCACCGCCAATTAGAGTTGGTGCTGTTGTTAATCCCATAATGCCAGGAACCAACACAATCGCCGCGCCTAAAACAATAGATACAAGACCGACATCTAATGACTTCTTCTCAGACCAACGCTTTGCAATCACACTTGATAAACCAGCACCCGCTAAATAACCAGGGATAGGTAAAATAAACAGAATACTTACTGTTGTTGCTGCTAATTTAAGTTTGCCACCTAGCAATACCCCTGCAGCCGCTTCAAATACTGCAACCCCTGCAAATGTAGCAACCAAGCAGATCAAATAGCCTTGAAATCGGTGCTCAGATAATACATGACGGTAACTCTTCAATACTGGCTCTTTACGACGCACTTCTAATGGCAAAGTCTCTTTCATTGACGTTGTCATTATGATCAATACCGCAATACTGAACAAAGCCAAGAATAAGTAGCTTGAACGCCAACCAAATGCTTCTGTTAAATAACCACCTAACACTGGAGCCAAAAGTGGTGAAAACATCATGCACATACTAATAATACTGTTAGTTCTATGTAGTTCATCACCAGAGAAGCAATCACGAGGAATAGTACGGCACATCACACCTGCAGCACCAATACCTAAACCTTGCACAAAACAGCCCGCTAAAAATAACGAATAATCATGAGCAAATAACGCTAGGATTGTGCCAGCAATATATAAAGTAAGACCTGATAAGATCACTACTCGACGGCCAATACGATCAGAAATTGGGCCGTAGAAAAATTGTGATAAACCATAAGGGATCAAATACACAGCCATAACCGCTTGTAATGATGCAGGGCTTACTTTGAATTCACTTGCCATGTAGCCAATAGATGGCACATACATAGTTTGGCTCATTTGACCAACAGCAACTAAAATAACGATCAGGAAACTGAACGTCGCAAGTGAATACGACTTTTGCATGACTGCTCTCCGAAAAACAGCAAATATTAATAAGATAAGTTAATTAGTTACATTACCTTATTAATTAAATAATAAAAATTGAATGAATAGAGCCGATATTATCCTGCCCTTATGGCGCGAGATAATAAGGTGATTCTATAAAACTGGCAATCAAAATCCGTTGTATTTCAGGAGAGTTTTTTTGTGACATTTGGATAAGTTTTTCTAATGCAAAAACCAATAAATTAACATATTGGGTTTTGCATTTTTTTAACAGAAAAATCGGCTAATATTGATAGATAACGACTTGATTACGTCCTAGTTTTTTGGCTTGATAAAGTGCTTCGTCAGCCTTATTTAGAACTTCCGTACAATCTCGAGTTGCTTTACTTACTTCAGCGACACCAATGCTACAGGTTAATCGAATGATACCGGCATCTGTCGCTATTTCTATCTTACAAATAGATCGAAGTAACTCGTTAAGTATAGCTTTAGCTTGCAATCCAGTGGTATTAACTAAAACCATTACAAATTCATCGCCACCTAAACGGGCAAATAAATCCCCATTAGTCACCTTAGCTTCGCAAATAAGGCTAAATTGTCGTAATACTTCATCACCAATATCATGACCATAGGTATCATTAATTTGCTTAAAATAATCAATATCAAAAAGGGCAACCGAGAACATACGATCCCTCTCATGATAAGCCGCGATATAATCCATCATTTTAGCTTTAAAACAACGACGGTTGCATGAGCCTGTTAAATCGTCATAAAGAGCTAGTTTAGAGTAATGCTGAGCCTTGATGTCTAGCCTAGAAAAGTAATTTACATTTTTAATCAAAAATAGAGTTAAGGCAAAAAGTAGGAAAATCACTGTTGCTATTGTGATATAAAGGGGCATAAACCAATAATTTTTCGCCTTTGTTACCAAAATAATAAAGGGTAAATCAGACGCCTTCTTAACAAAAACACCTTGATAAGCACCGTTATACTTTTTATTTGAATCAAACATTAATTCTTGGTTATATTTTAAGCCATTAATTTTGTCATAAGGCACATAATCAAAATCCATCGGCTCACCAATAGGTAAATACCTAGGTACAGTCGTCGCAAGTACTGTGAAATCACGACTCAGTATCGTAATGCTTGAGCCCTCAGATAAATTGGCACTTCTCAATGCTTTGGTAAAAAACGTAAAGTCAGTTAACAATCCAACAATTCCGGCAAACTCTCCTTTTTGATTGGTTATCCTCACTCCTTGTACTACAACATTACGATTGAGAATATCTTTAAAAGGCGCGGTAATAACTGATTTTATCTCACCGTCATTATTGCGTAATTTCTGGCAGTATTCACGAGAGGAAAGATCAACCCCACCGATGGTTTTCGTTTTTAGTAATACACAATCTTTATCTACCGCAAATACATGGATCGCATTCATTAACGTTTGATAGTGTAACTCAAAGACTTCTGCTTGCTCTTGATAATGGTTGTCAGAAAGGGCTAATTGAGCAAAGCCGTCTTGAGTTAAATCTTTAGATAATTGAGTCAATACAAAATTGGAGTGATTAAAAGCGGTTTGAAGCCAAATAGACACAAAGTTCGCATTAAACTTTAATTCACTTTCAATAAGTCGACTCTGCTTTTGATAACTCTTCACGACATAAGATACCGCGCAAGTGAGAGCAATGCACAATAGCAGCAATGACCCACCCAAAATAATTCGTTTTACCCTCATTTTTCCTCAAAACATTCACACTAGCGATCAATATTCACACGGTACATGAATATATTTTGCATAAAAATAAATCATTGTTAATTTTAATAACAGTATTAATAATGGTTCACTGTCTTTTAATTGATAATCTTGTTATCTAAAAATCTAGACACAACAGGCACAAAAAAGCCAGCTACATGAGCTGGCTTCTGTTTATCTTTTTTACCTAACCATTATTGCTGTGGTTGAGGCTTACGTGCTGGGCGTGGGCCTTGACGACGTGGCTTTGTGTTAGTTGTTGATGATCCACCAGTCTTTGGCTTTCCACCACTAAAGTTACTGCCATTTCCACGATTTTCACCGTTGCCTTTTGACTTTGGTTTTCCAGAGCTAGTTGGTTTGCCAGAACCCGTCGGTTTACCTGAACCTGTAGGCTTACCAATGATAGAACGTCTCTTATTATCCGCCCCACCTTCTTTTTTAGCGCCACCGTCTTTATTATCAGTATTACGACGTTGACCTGGCTTTGCACCTTGCTTATGACCATTACGGTTTTCGCCAGAGCGTTGACCATCTTTATGTTCTACACGTGGTGCGTGTGTTTTCTTTGGTTTCTTAGCTTTAATAGGGCGAGTATCTAATCTAGATTCTGGCACTTTCATTTCAGGTTCAAAACCTTCAAGCGTATGACGAGGTAAAACTTTTTGAATTAAACGCTCAATAGCGAATAACTCTTTAGCTTCATCTTCACTCACAAACGAAACCGCTTTACCCGTTGCACCAGCACGACCAGTACGGCCAATACGGTGAACATAATCTTCAGGTACTTTTGGTAAATCAACGTTAATAACTTGAGGCAGTTGTTCGATATCTAAACCACGAGCAGCAATGTCTGTCGCAACTAATACACGAACTTGACCTGATTTGAAGTTAGCTAACGCTTTAGTACGTGCGCCTTGGCTCTTATTACCATGAATAGCAGCCGCGCTAACGCCTTTCTCTTCAAGTGTTTTTGCTAAACGGTTTGCACCATGTTTAGTCTTACTGAACACCAATACTTGCTTCCAGTCGTTATCTTTAATTAGCTTAGTAAGCACACGTGCTTTTTTCGTTTTATCTACAACGTATACTGATTGTTCAACGGTCTCAGCGGTTGTATTGCGTTGTGCAACTGAGATCTCAACAGGGTTATTCACTAAGCCTTTTGCTAACTGACGGATCTCATCAGAAAACGTTGCAGAGAAAAGTAGATTTTGGCGATTCTTAGGTAATTTATTTAAGATCTTTTTGATGTCATGAATAAAGCCCATATCTAACATACGGTCAGCTTCATCCAGAACTAGGATTTCTAGTTGGTCGAATTTGATCGCGTTTTGGTTAGCAAGATCCAATAAACGACCTGGTGTTGCAACCAATACATCAACACCCTTACGAAGACGCTGCATTTGTGGGTTAGCTTTAACGCCACCAAAAACCACATCAGAAGTAAGAGGAAGGTTTACACTGTACTTTTCAACACTCTCATGAACTTGTGCTGCAAGCTCACGTGTTGGCGTTAATACCAATGCACGAACTTGATTAAACTTACGTGTAGGACCTTTTGATAAACGCTCAAGAAGAGGAAGAGTAAAGCCTGCTGTTTTACCTGTACCCGTTTGAGCTGCTGCCATAACATCCTTCCCTTCAATTACCGCAGGGATAGCTTGTAATTGGATTGGTGAAGGTGTGCTGTAACCTTGAGCTTCTACAGCTTTTAAAATAGGGGCAGATAAGCCCAGAGAGGTAAAACCCATACTAATATTTACTCTATAATGTTCATTAAGCGCAAAACTGCGAGCGCTGTAGGATACAGTAACTGAGAGATTACTCAATCTTTGATTACCATAACCCATAAAGTACCGTTATAAAAAAACCGAGCATAATAGCTCGGCCTTTTTAGTATTAATTGAAACGAATCAATTAATCTTCTAATTCCGCATTATGATAAACCTGTTGCACGTCATCACAATCGTCAAGTAGGTCTAAGAATTTTTGGAATTTCTCAGCGTCTTCGCCTGTAACCGCCATTGGGTTTTGAGGTACAAACGTAATTTCTTCCACATCTACAACTAGATCTGGGAATTCAGCAGCCAGTGCCGTTTTCACTTTAAAGAACTCAGTGTTTGGTGCGAATACTGTGATCACGCCATCTTCAAGTTCGATATCAGTCACGTCAGCATCTTGCATCATAAGCGCTTCAAGTACAGCTTCTTCGTCGTCGCCTTTAAACTGGAATACAGCTTGGTGATCGAACATGTGAGCACTTGTGCCTGGGCTACCAATTTTAGCGCCAGTCTTAACGAAACATTGACGAACATCTTGGAAAGTACGGTTACCATTATCTGTTAAACAGTCAACGATTACGCTTGCGCCGCCTGGAGCAAAACCTTCATAACGAGCGTGTTGGTAATCTTCACCACCGCCGCCATTTGCTTTGTCGATTGCTTTATCAATAATGTGTGTAGGAACCTGATCTTTTTTCGCTTTCGAAATAAGATGTTTTAGAGACAAGTTCATGTCTGGATCAGGACCGCCATTCTTAGCACACATGTAAATTTCTTTACCGTATTTAGAATAAACTTTGATTTTTGCGCCTTGTGTTTTAGCCATTGAAGACTTGCGCACTTCAAAACTTCTTCCCATCGGAATTCTCTCTTTGTTATTTATGGACTTAAAAAGTATCGGCAGATTCTACCAAATTACTGAGGCTGTAGGCTAGTAAAGATCAAGGAACCTTACGCTACGCCCATTTTTGATTTATATTTTTCGATAGATTGCTGAAAAAACAGGCGTTCTGTCTCATCTTCAAGCTTTTCTGCTTCAACAATCCAAAGGTCTGGGCCTGCTTTTGCATTTTTTACCTTCCAAACAAAGAACGCTGCTTGTTTATCAAGTTCGATTTCATTTTTTTCTTTTGGGGGTAATAGTGACAAGTTTTTCATAACAAGCTCATTTAATTAATCACATCTTATAATAGCCACAAAGTGTAATGCTTCATCGTTATATTATCTACCTCTAAAACTGCAGGGGACTTTTCTTACCGGCAACAAAAATGCGCCGTAATAGACGCATTAATAATAAAACACTGAAGGTATGAAGGTAGAACTTAAACGTTAATGGATAAGACCTAAGTCTCTGGCTTCTGAAAGCGTAAGACCACTTTCTCTAATTTCTCGCATTGCTTCAATACGACGACGTGCTTCTGTTCTCTTTTGACATTGCGTAATATCTGTAACTACTTCATCGGCAATTTCATACTTGCCTTTAATGTCGGTGATTTCACCGTGATCAATAGAATTAATAGACATAATAACCTCCTAAATCCATACTCTTCAGGTGTATATTTAGCAAAGCCGATTACGGTTGTTAAACCAATTTATCCCATAATGTGACCTGAGTAATATTTGTGATTTTTTTTCTAAAAAACACTATCTTTAATTATATCAGTTGAACTACATTTAAGGTTCTACCCTAGAGAAAAGTCATTGCGCAACATCACTTTTTATCCCTCTATTTTCCCACGACTTTCTTTTTCTTCTATTTGGTTTTTATTATTCGAGATATCTCACTATCTGAGTTATCCTAGTGCATATATTGATAAAAATAATGATACCTATGACCATCAACGCTATCGACATCACAGTCCTGACTGAATCATCGTCTACAGAATCTCTGCTAACATCAGCCTCATCAAATACCGCTTCTGGCATCACTTGTGAGAACTGCCAGGCGTGCTGCTGTAAATTAGAAGTGATGATCATTACCGACACTGGCGTACCAGAAGAGTATATTGATCATGATGATTGGGGAGGCGAGGTTATGTTACGCCTAGATGATGGCTGGTGTGCTGCAGTTGATCGCGAAACACTAATGTGTACTATTTATGAAAACCGACCGTGGATCTGCCGTGAGTTTGAAATGGCCTCTTACGAATGCGAAGAAGAGCGCAAAGAACAGGGCATCGATAAATAGACACCCCCAAAACTTGCTAGCCTATATAAAATCTATAATGTTTCTAAATAGGTTAAATACAAACGCGCATCAAACTCTAACTGGTGGTAGTCCGGCTCCATATGGCAACATAAGGCATAAAATGCTTTGTTATGTGCCTTCTCTTTAATATGAGCTAACTCATGCACCACCAGCATACGAAGCAATGGCTCAGGCGCTTTACGAAAGACACTCGATATACGTATCTCATTTTTTGCTTTTAACTTATTGCCATGTATACGTGACACGAACGTATGTAAACCCAGCGCATTATTTACAATATGAATTTTAGGGTCATACACCACCTTACTTAATGGTGAAGACTTTTTGATATACTTATTTTTTAATGCTTGAGTGTAATCAAACAATGCCTTTTCAGAGGTAATATCATGCATTGTTGGGTATTTATTCTTCACCCACTCCGCTAATTTACCATTCGCAATCATAGGCTCAACTTGTGCCAAAATATGCTCAGGATAGCCTTTTAAATAACGTAACTTAGTCATGCTTTATACTCATGATCTCATTTTACTCATAATGCGCTATTGTACCCTACTTTCTTTATCGCTACTCTACCCTCTCTTCTTTCTTCACTTTTCTATTTTACCCTAAGAGATTTTATGAACTTTCGTCACTTACTCTCTAACACCATCAAGCAAATAAAAACGGCAATTGGTGAAGTCATCGAGTTTCAATCACGCATCTGGGTAATCAATATCCATGAAGGTACGCTAAACGATGAATCCTTCATTATTAATGAAGATAACTTCCAAGAACCAATGCAGTGGATGGTAAAAAGGCAGTACAGCCCTGAAATGATTGAAAAAGTCGATGCGATGAAACGATCCCAAATAGTGGTACTGATGCTTAATAATGTAGAGCATCGATTAATACGAGTAAAATAAAAAAGGCCCTTATTTCTAAAGGCCTTTTAACACAACATATTTTGGTCGAATTAGATTGCTTTCAAAGATTTATTACTTTTGGTCATTCTATCAAACAGATTATTTTTTCGAACATAATGATGGTAGCAAGCCGCTATAATATGAATTATCACACTACATGCTAACGCAATACACCCCACCCGATGAACCATAAAAAAGAATTGATTAATCACGAGTTCTTCGACCATGTTATCGATACTAAATAGCCAGAAAAATTGATACGGGCTTTCTAGCATCAGATAACCAGAAATAAAAACAATGAACATTAAAAAGTACAATAGAGCATGCATAAAGTGCGCAATATTTGCTTCTGTCATATTATTGTGTTTGACCGCCTTAACCGCAGGACGGAAATAAGACCAAAGCCAGCGAACAATAAACAAAATGGTTCCCACCGTTGCTAGTGACATATTCATAATTGATAGCGTATAAAACAGTTCTTTATTGCTATTAATGACTAAATGCATAACATAGCCTGCGATGGTGGCGTAAATAATAATAACAGCCATAACCCAATGCAATATTTGACTAAAACGATCATAAGAAGTTTGTAAATTCATATAAACTCTTTAAAAAATTGGCCATATTAAAAATATACGGCCAATGATGATATCAATTTTAGTTAGATCTTATCCCATGCCATTGTCCAGTGAGAACCCACCGCTGGAGAATATTGAGTTGCCACGTCTGACCATTGTGAACAGTAACCTGAATATGGGAATGGTTTACATTGGTAGATAGCGCCATCTTCCGCTAACACTTTTGTTCCTGCTGTGTAATTTTTCACATTCTCAGGGAACACGAAATCATAATCACCTGCTGGTGGTGGAGTTTGCTCTTCCATCAAATGGAAATCAGATGTGGTTTGTTCAATTAACTCGCCCTCTGTATTTTTGATGCGAGAAACAAGCATATGATGACCTTTTTCTGATTTAGATAATGTCATTAATACTGACTTAGTATCACCATCTTTTAGATCAACAACCGCGTTCGATAATGCTTCTTTTGCATGGTTATAAACCGTCAGTTCTACATTCATATCACCCACAGCATATAGATTAAGATCTAATTCTGTCGCTGTATCACCAATGGTATACATAGACTCTAGACCTTGAATATCTAACTCATACGTTGGCTCTAGCGTTTCAATTTGGTAACCAATCTCAACACTCTTTAGGCCACTTCCTGCTTTTAAATACACAGGGTTTGAACCAAATACAGGGACAAATTCACCTTTATCGTTTAGCTGACCAGCACCAATATTAGTTTGCTCTTGGTTCACCTTAGTTGCTAATGCATGCGTCCAGTTATTTGCTTGACCTTGAGTTGCATTTTCAATCGTTACGCTTGTCGATAAACCGCTGTTTTCGCCCGATGCATCAAATACACGAGTAAACACACGGTCGCCCACATTTAGATCACGCGTAGGATTAATTTGACCACCTTGAGTCCAAGTTGGATCAACCACACCGCCATCACCTTCAAATTTCACATCAATTACGTTATAGAATGCCGCTGCAGTATCGCCCACATCCCAAACAGCAAGGATCACTTGATAACCTTTACGCTCAGGAACCACACACTCATGAGAGAATGTTTGTGGGTATAGCGGCGGTTTTGCCATGTTGTAATCAAGTTCACAGAACGGCGTCAAGTCAAAAGAGTCACGCGTTAATACTGAATTTTGATTCCAGTTCTGTTTTGTCATGTAGTACTTCCACGTTTTTGTTACGTGGTTAGCTGTGAACGTCCATTCAAACGTTTGTGCACCTGCAGTAATTGGACGCTTTACCCAACGATCAGACGTTTGTTCATTTAGCTCAGAGAACTGAACCAAGCCTGCTCCTGCGATTTGACCATCTGCTGGGCCATTTTCAGGAAAGCCTTCAGGGCCTTCAACACTTTGAGGCTCCCATTGCACAGAGCCACAATTTGTATTTTTTTCTTGAGTATCAGAGGTTGGAAACTTACACAGTGCCGCACGAGAACCTGCAATACCACCATTTGTTTCAGATACATAACCATGGGCTGAAGCCCCCGTACTTGCAGCCATTAACGACAACGCTAAGGCCATTTTTTTTGAGCATTTGTTCATCATATTTCCTTTTAGTATTATTGTTTTTTCTCGCAAAAATTTAGTCGATAATAAGAATATAAACGACTGATATTGCTACTAATTGGAAGTCAAATCACAAAACAAAATAACCATACAAACCTCGTTACAATTTGTTCATACACCCATTCATAAAACTCTATTACTTATTTTATAAATCAACGAATTTGAAATAAACATCGTCTATATATTTATCCAAATGAAACCAAAGCAAGGTGTAAATTCACATAAAAACAACGTAATTAATACAGTAAATCCCCCTTTTAATATATGCACAAAATGCATTTTAAAAATGAAAAGCATTCATTTTACTCATATAGCTCTTAGGAATAAGATCATTTCCAGACAAAAAACGGCTTGTTATTTATTTCTTAAAATATCATGCCCGATTAAAAATAATTAAAGATAGGTAAGCATTATGACTATTCCAACTACTGGTATGATAGAAGCATGGCACGGTTTTAATAACGGTGAATGGCAAAAGAATGTTAACACTCGTGATTTTATTCAAACCAACTACACTCCTTATGAAGGTGATGAATCTTTTCTTGCTGAGGTAACCGAGTCAACAACCTCTCTTTGGAACAATGTATTAGAAGGCATTAAACAAGAGAGCCGAACTCATGCTCCTGTTGATTTTGATACCAGCTTACCTTCAACCATCATTTCTCATGACGCGGGTTACATTAATAAAGATCTCGAAAAAATCGTCGGTCTACAAACAGATAAACCACTAAAACGATCTATTATCGCTAATGGTGGTATTCGTATGGTGAAAAGTTCATGTGAAGTTTACGGTCGTGAATTAGATCCAAGCGTAGAAAAAATATTCACGGAATATCGCAAAACACACAACAAAGCATGCTTTGATCTTTACACTAAAGACATCCTTGCATGCCGTAAGTCAGGCATTATCACAGGGCTTCCAGATGCTTATGGCCGCGGCCGTATCATTGGTGACTACCGTCGTTTAGCGCTTTACGGCATTGATTTCTTAAAAGCTGACAAAAAAGAGCAATACAACTCAACTCAAGCTTTCCTTGAACAAGGTCAAGATCTTGAAAAAACAATGCGTCTTCGTGAAGAATTAGCAGACCAAATTCAAGCCTTAGAAGACATTCTTCAGATGGGCCTAAAATACGGTATTGATATGTCTTTACCGGCTAAAACAGCCCAAGAAGCGATTCAATTTACCTACTTTGGTTATCTTGCTGCGGTTAAATCACAAAATGGGGCAGCAATGTCACTAGGCCGTACGTCTACCTTTATTGATGTTTATGTAGAACGTGATATTGCCAATGGATTGATCACTGAAGAACAAGCGCAAGAAATGGTTGATCACTTCATCATGAAATTGCGTATGGTTCGCTTCCTACGTACACCAGAATACGATTCACTGTTCTCTGGCGACCCAATTTGGGCCACAGAAGCAATGGCAGGTATGGGGGTTGATGGCCGTACATTAGTAACGAAAACCACATTCCGTTACCTACATACCCTACACACAATGGGCCCAGCACCAGAGCCAAACATGACCATTCTTTGGTCAGAACAACTGCCTATCGCCTTTAAAAAATACGCAGCAAAAGTGTCTATTGATACCTCATCAGTTCAGTATGAAAACGACGATTTAATGCGTCCAGATTTCGATAACGATGATTACGCTATTGCGTGTTGTGTCAGCCCGCAAGTAGTGGGTAAACACATGCAATTCTTTGGTGCTCGTGCCAACCTTGCTAAAGCATTGCTTTATACCATCAATGGCGGTGTCGATGAAAAATCAAAATCACAAGTTGGACCAAAAGTAGACAAAGTAACCGATGAGGTTCTTGACTTTGATAACTTAATGCCACGTTTTGATTCAATGCTAGATTGGTTAGCGACCCAATACGTAACTGCATTAAACATCATTCATTACTCACATGACCGTTATAGCTACGAAGCGTCACTAATGGCATTAATGGATCGCGATGTGCGCCGCACTATGGCTTGTGGTATTGCTGGTCTATCAGTAGTAGCTGACTCATTAGCAGCGATTAAATTTGCGAAAGTAACTCCAGTTCGTGACGAAGACGGCGTAGCCATCGATTTTAACATCGAAGGGGATTACCCTAAATTCGGTAACAACGATGACCGTGTTGATGACATTGCTTGTGATCTTGTTGAACGCTTCATGAAAAAAATTCAAAAAATGAGCATGTACCGAGAAGCCATTCCAACACAATCGATTCTTACCATTACCTCAAACGTTGTGTACGGTAAGAAAACAGGTAACACTCCGGATGGTCGCCGTGCTGGTATGCCTTTTGGACCTGGTGCAAACCCAATGCACGGTCGTGATGAGAACGGTGCTGTCGCGTCACTAACATCAGTATCTAAACTGCCGTTTGCTTATGCTAAAGATGGTATTTCTTACACCTTCTCAATCGTACCAAGTGCATTAGGTAAAGATGACGAAGCACAAAAACAAAACCTTGCTGCTCTTATGGATGGTTACTTCCACCACGAAGCTGCAAATATTAATGACGGGGTTGAAGGTGGCCAACATCTTAATGTTAACGTGCTAAATCGCGATACATTATTAGATGCAGTTGATCACCCAGAAAAATACCCACAATTAACCATTCGTGTATCAGGTTATGCAGTGCGTTTTAACTCACTGACTCGTGAACAACAGCAAGACGTGATTACCCGTACATTTACAAACCACATGTAAAACAGAATTACTGTTTTTATGAATTAAAACCAACGTTCATTATTTATGATGGCGTTGGTTTTTTTGATTTAACCTACTGTAAATTGATAAAAACACCACGCCACACAGCCCCAAAAAACCTCTCAAATCAGTACCATTTCACAAATAACAATTAACACAAAAACAACAACTTTAGATGAAAATCTGTTTAAAAAGTGAGTACCCGCATAGTTATGAAAACAGTAAAACGATCAAAGCGACAATCTTAATAACCTTTTATTTACTCAGGTTAATATTCTGTAACAATGACGCCCAAGTTAGTCTGAAATTCATCGTTAGAATGGAGCTCGTCATGCACAAAAATGAAATAGATAAAAATGAACACATCCCATTACCCACCAATACCAAGGAATGGTTCTTAAGTAGAAACAGTTTTATTATCCTCGCCGATATTGTTCTTTTTGCTTTAATGTATAAATTTTTACCGTTTGAGCAAAATGTCGTTCTTGGCTTAAGTATCTTAGTTTTTGTTGCCATCTTATGGTTAACTGAAGCACTGCACGTCAGTATTACCGCATTACTTGTTCCCCTACTCGCCGTTGCTTTTGGGATCTTTGATACATCAAAAGCCCTGAGTAATTTTTCAAATCCAATCATCTTCTTATTTTTAGGTGGCTTTGCTCTAGCTGCTGCTCTACATCGACAAGAACTTGATAAAGTCATCGCCGATAAAGTACTGGTCTTAGCCAACGGCAAAATGAATACTGCGGTTTATATGCTATTTGGTGTCACTGCTGGTTTATCAATGTGGATAAGTAACACCGCCACTACAGCCATGATGTTGCCATTAGTATTGGGCGTACTAAGTAAAGTAAACTCAAAAACCGGTCATAACACTTACGTATTTGTGCTTTTAGGTATCGCTTATTGTGCAAGTATTGGTGGTATATCCACTATCGTAGGTAGCCCACCAAATGCAATTGCAGCCGCTGAAGTAGGGTTAAGCTTTACAGAATGGATGGCATTTGGGGTCCCTGTAACCTTAATTCTATTGCCTGTTACCGTTGCTCTATTATATGTAATGCTAAAACCAAATCTAAATGAAGTATTCGAACTAAACCATGAACCTGTAACTTGGGATAAAGGTAAAATCGTTACCCTTATGATCTTTGGTCTTACCGTTACGCTATGGATATTCAGTAAACCAATCAATGCCATGCTAGGTGGTTTCTCGAAATTCGATACCTTAGTCGCACTAATGGCTATCGTCTTACTTGGATTCTCTCGAGTCGTGCATTGGAAAGACGTTGAAAAAACCACAGACTGGGGCGTTCTACTGTTATTTGGCGGTGGTATTTGTTTAAGTAACATCTTAAAAGCGACAGGAACAAGTAGCTTCTTAGCGCACAGCCTAAGTGATATTTTATCGCAAGCTGGGATCTTATTTACCATTTTAACTGTTGCGGCGTTCGTTGTGTTCTTAACCGAATTTGCCAGTAATACCGCCAGTGCTGCACTGCTTATTCCTGTGTTTGCCAGTGTTGCCGAAGTACTTGGGATCTCACCTGTGGTGCTTTCAGCCATGATAGCTATCTCAGCCTCTTGTGCCTTTATGCTACCCGTTGCTACACCACCAAATGCCATTGTGTTTGGCTCGGGTCATATAAAACAATCTGAGATGATGCGTGTTGGTGTTTATCTAAACCTAGTGTGTATTGTTATCTTAACGGCATTTGCTTCTATCTTCTGGGCATAACCTAGACCGCGCTTAATTAAGAACCACTACATAAACAACATGACCTTGGCCTTTATCGCCAAGGTCATTTTTTATCATACTTCTAATAAAAATAACGATTACTTAATCCTCTTTGACAATTTTTTTACATTAAGCCTCTTATACTGAACTCAATCTCATATAGGAGCCGACATCATGAAAAAACCACTTCTTGCTCTATTTATTGCTGCTTCACTTTCTGCCTTTGGCACCTCTTCTACAGCAGCTGAAACATCCATTGATATCGTAAGTAATACCGCGACAAACATCGAAGGTCACCAAAACTTTCGTGGCGCAGAGCTTATTGTAGAAGGGCAAGAAAATTGGTATCGAGAACTACGTTTAGATAGCTGGGTTGAGATGGGGGTAACAGAGTCTGAAATTGCAGCGGTGCTTACTCGCATTGATGCAGGCAAAAAACTGCGCGATGCAACTAATGAAAACACACAAGGCCACTGGACGTTTGAGTTTGCAAAAGAAGCCGAACGCTTTAACCTACAAGCCAAGCAAGTAGCAGGCATAGCCGCTGCCGCTTTATATCAAAAAGCATCAACGTTTTGGTTAATCGCAAGCTACCCGAACCTGCACCAAGCCAACGAACTTACTGCACTAAACAAATCGGTTGATGCGTATATACAAGCAGCTACATTACGTGGCGAGAATGTAGCAAAGGTAAAATTACCATTAGCAGACAAATCAATCTCACCAGCATACATCACTGCCATCCTTCACCTTCCAAAAGGGACGAAAAAAGCCCCTGTTGTATTATGGACAGGCGGCGTAGATAAAGCATTAGTTGAACATCATAGCTCTCTTATTGACACCGTAAACAACGGCACAGCAGTACTAACGTTTGATATGCCAGGTGCAGGCTTAAACAACAACATCATATTAGAACTAGGTAAAGAGACCGAAGCACACGATGCCGCTCTTGCGTTCGTAAAAAATGACGATCGTATCGACAACACACGCATTGCTGTTCTGTCACAATCTGGCGCTGGTATTCCATTAATGGAATTTGCGATAGATAACCCAGAGCTAAAAGCCATTGTTGCTCGTTGTGCCGTTGTGGATGGCGTATTAACCAAGCCTTTCTTATTCCCTAAACTGCCACTAATGACCTCACAATCTTTTGGTCAACGTATTGGTGCAGACATCACTAAACTGGATTCATTTGGTGAGCTGACGGTTCCACTGTCTTTAAAAACCAAAGGTTACTTTGATGGCAAACCACGCATGAACACGCCACTGCTAGTTATCAACACATCAGGTGATATGGTTGCTTCAGCAGAAGACATGCAAAAAACAGCGGCGCTATCAACACAAGGTGTGGTTGAGTTTTATGGTGAGGAAGGACACTGCCCAGAAGGCCAAGAAGCTGCAGATTCAATCACTAACTTTATTAATGATCGCATCTAATTCACGATTTTTAGTCATACCGTAAACATTAATGGCCGCGCTTCTCACTTAACTGCCTTAGTGAGAGCCGCGGCCATTTCTCATTTCAAACCCTAAGCTTCACGCCAAAACTCATCGTTAGGATCGCTCTCTACACACCATGTATTATCTCGACGCGCCGCCAAATACCATTGCAACCCATCAAATAACGCAAACGCCGTTGGTCCACCTAAATGCTCAAACGCATCAAAAAAAGCATCTTCTTGCTCAATTAAACTCTCTAATGTGGTGCATGAATGGGTAATCGCCCACTCAATTGCCTCTGGCTGAGCCGTCGCTTCATTCATAACAACAGCAACAAGAGGAAGAACAACACTTGATTTCTCAGCCTCATTTAACGCACGAAGATCGTCTTTATCTTGCTCTTGGTTTTTTATCTCATCAATAATTGACAAACGCTCTCGATAAGAGACATCACGATTTAGCTCAGCAATACGCAGCGCATAAGCAAAACGCTCAGAGCCAACAATCTCGATTAAGGTTTCTAGCAACACCAGATCCAACGACATCGCTTTTACATGATACTCAATACAAGTCTGAATACTTAAATAACGCACACCGTTAAATTCATAACCATAACTTTCATCAAAACCATCTAAAGGCTCGCCATTCACCATTAAATCCCAACCAATATACTCAACACGCTCTTTCGCAATTTCATACATAGGCCATGCACTTTTACCAAAGCCTTCTAGTATCGCCCCATGAAATTCAGAAGCTTCGAGCTCTTCTTTAGTCCATTGCAAGCCAATACCCAAATGCTTAGCGTACTTATTCATTAATGCGTGTTTGATTTGATCACGAAACGACCAGATAGATTCAGATACCCCAGCCGATGGCAGCGCCAAACACTCTTTGCATGCGGGCAATTCAATCGGTTGATGAGCAATTTTACTTACTTGATGTGATGATTTAGGAAAAGAGAGGAGATCGAACGAAGGCTCACCACAAAACCAGCAGGTGTGTCTGAGGTTAAAAGGAATATCGATAAGTGAATAGTGAGACATTAGGGCTTCCGATCTAAAAAAGAAAGCCCTAGTTTAACTGATACTACGTATTAAGAAATTACTCTTTTTCCCTTAATATGCGAAATGTGTGTATTGCCATAGGAATGATAACAACAGCTAACCCTGTAATTAAAAAACCCATAAATATCATGAATGTGCTTTGTCCACCCATATTAAACATACCCTTATCTTATTACTAATTAAGCCAATGTCACCTAGTCCAGCCGTGCTTATATGCATCTTTTTGCTGAAATTTTACTTAAAAGAGTGTATCTCAAGTTGTTATAGGGCGGATTATGCTTTATTTATTGTTTAATGGAAACGTTTTATTCACAAACTCATGATCTAGGTTCATAAATACAAATATAATTTAACTTATTGATATAACACATAGTTAATTCAAATGCAGACTATAAAGTCTTAAGAGTGATACAGTTATACATCGCTTTCATTGCTCTTTTATCCTCGTTCACAATTTCTTTTATTGCAGTTTGTCACCTTTATAAAAGCTTTTATTCTAGTTACCTCTAAAAATAAGGTTACAAGGATGTCACGTGATATTCATATTAAGCACTCGACAAATCAAGAATACTATTCCAAATAGTCAATACTCAAATGAGCCTGGGGATGCGCACTATCTTATGCTACCCAACAACGCCACCACTCCCGATCCAAACACCCATCAATTAACGCAAGAGCAGTGGATAAAGAAGTTAACCCAAGACGCCACAACAGGACATCACCCTAGCGAGCACCCACTCGCCCAATTTAAAACCGGTAATATTCTGTTCTTTGCTCATGGGTACAACAACAGCCAAGAAGAAGTCATTACACGCCATAAATTGTTAGATACCCAGCTAAAACAACACGGATTCACAGGCACCATAGTAAGTTTTGATTGGCCTTGTGCTACTTATACGCTCAACTACCTTGAAGACAGAATGGACGCCTACCAAAGTGCACTAAAATTAGTGACTGCGGGTATTAC
This sequence comes from Aliivibrio friggae, assembly GCF_057368515.1. Taxonomy (NCBI): domain Bacteria; kingdom Pseudomonadati; phylum Pseudomonadota; class Gammaproteobacteria; order Vibrionales; family Vibrionaceae; genus Aliivibrio; species Aliivibrio friggae. The sequence continues at coordinate 639,075 of NZ_CM170649.1, read as the reverse complement.
TCCACTGGCGATAAATCAACTTAAAGAGCATGAGAACCAGTGTGATATTGATGTACATTTACTTGGCCACTCAACAGGGGCTTATGTCATACGAGAAGCCTTTTACCAAGCCAGTAAAAACCGGACCCTACAGCGCATTCACTGGAACGTTGGCCAGATCTGCTTTATAGGTGCCGATATTGCCAGACAATCATTACACCAAGATGACAACAAATCTAACCCATTATTTTCTCAAGCCGCGCGCATTACCAACTACCAAAACCCGTTTGATAGCGCTTTAAAAATCTCAAACATAAAACGCGCAGGCCTAGCCCCACGTTGCGGACGCGTAGGTTTACCAGAGGATGCACCAAGCAATGTTGTTAACGTGAACTGTGGCGCTCACTGGCAGCAATTAACCGAGCCAAATAAAGACCAAACCATTGGGAACTGGACTCACTCATGGCACTTTCACTGTACCCACTTTGCCGAAGATTTGGCGCACACCCTACAAGGCGATATTGATAGGTTAGCCATACCAACCAGAGAGCGAGTGGATGGAGAATTGCGATTAAAGGTAAAGAAAGCCGATATACCAAAGAAGGAGAAGCGTAGGATTAAAGAGTGGGAGTGAGCACAGTAAATAGCTAATTATTTCATTACAAAAGAAAAGCTTGGTATGATTTGAGGAAAATAATCCATATGGTTAAACGTCATGGCTACTCGAAATTATTACAGTAACAACGCAGATGCTTTTTTTAATAATACGATTGATGTAAATGTTGAATCTCTCTACCAAGAATTCATACCTTACTTACCAGCCAATGCAAAAATTATTGATGCAGGGTGTGGCTCTGGCCGTGACACTCTGCATTTCTCAAATCAAGGTCATGATGTTATCGCTTTTGATGCAAGTAAAGAACTAATCACTCTTGCAGAAAAGTATACTAATCACCCTATTCAGCATTCCACTTTTTTAAGTTTTACTACTGAGCATAATAGCCAAGATGGTATTTGGGCTTGCGCTTCATTACTTCACGTACCAATGAATGAGCTAGTAGCAACACTCCTTCATTTAAGTCAATTTCTTAAAACCGGTGGTATTTTCTATTGCTCATTCAAATATGGGAATGCTGAAGTAGAACGTAATGGACGTCGTTTTACTAACTTAAATGAAATACTATTAAACCAATTACTGTCTACGCTGCCTCTTTCAATTCAAAAGACATGGATTACAGAAGACTTGCGACCAGATAGAGCCGATGAAAAATGGTTAAATGTAGTTTTATTTAAATTATAATCCTTTAAATAAAGTCATTCGATGGTGCTTTAAATATTTCTCATGTTCTCTATTTACATGAAAGGACATTCCATCAGTAATGCCTAATACTTCTGGCTTCTCTAATTGTTTCGATACCATGACTTTTCCTGAATTCTCAAAAGAAATAAACCCAAGATCAAACGCTTTGTCTAAGTTTGCAAGTAATAATAAACCATTAAATTTATCTAATCGCTCATCATTATTAGCATCTCGCCAAGGTTTAATGTGCGATGCAACTAACATCTGTGTATTTTTATATCCAGTTACCGAGCATCCCTTCCACATTTCAATAAGTTGCTTTCTAAAGGTTCCCTGTCCCATTCTGGTATTAATCATTATCGATTTTTCAGTTTGGCTTAGTTTTTTATCTTGAAAAATATCTTGGATATCAGCTTTTACATCTATTTGAGATAAATCAGCAAGAAATCGCTGATATGAGTTTAATGCAGCACTATACATACTGTTTCCTCTAGCATTAAATTCTTTGAATTTCTCAAGAGAGCGAGCTCTTTCTGAAAGACGACAAAACTCTCGAAAAGACTTCACTTCTGTTAATGGCGCATCTATAAGATTCTCTTGTACCATCCAGTTGGAAATAGAGCCTCGAATCGCGTGAGAATAATTTTTAGCTGTTTTTTCTGATTTACCAATATCAATAAGCCATTGAATATAAAGATCGGTTAGATCAGATAAATTCTCGACTAATGCATCTTTAAAGTCATTAACCACTATTGAACTTTTTAAGTAATCAAAAAGCTCACAATCCAAATAAGCATAATCAACCGCTTTGTTTGAATACCCTTTAATAAGAGAAGCATCAATACCCTCTTGATAACTTAAATGCCAAAAACCTTCACTTTTTAAATGATAAAAAGGATTTTCTGGAGTATCTCTATCCTGACCTTGCTTACGCTCATTAAAAAAATAAGTGAAGCGCTCTTTCAAAGTCACATCGAGTTTAATCTTATTTTCATAAATATATCCTGCCTGTATTAAATCCATAACAGCAAGTAACATGCATACTTTATGAGGACTTTTCTTCCCCTTACAACTATTCATGTTTAAATTACGGAACTTGTCTACATAATACTCAACAGACATACATCACCTTAATAAACTAAAATCAAACGGTATAGACAGTCAATAAAGATACAACAACACGGTGCACAAAGCATTATAAAGTACTATTTTCTAATAAAAAATATCAACTTAGACTCTATATAAATATATTTAAATCAAAGTTTTACTTTAGTTAGTCATCCCTCACAAATTTTAATCGAATATAACCCTATAATTTAGCCAAAATTATTGTCTTGAGTAGTACATGGCTGAGTTAATACCTACATTAAACACCTGCTTATCAAAAATGACATCAGGTGAAAAACGTTTTGCTCAACGTCTAGAAAGCTTATTAGAAGATGATTATGTTTGCTGGTATGACATTCCTGTAGGTCGTCTGCGTCGCTATCCAGACTTTATAATTCTTCATCCTGCTCGTGGATTACTATTTCTTGAAGTAAAAGACTGGAAACTTGATACAATCAAAAATATTGATGCCGCTCGAGTTGAATTACTGACCCCTAAAGGAATTGAAACAACCAGTAACCCTATTGAACAAGTTCGTCAATGCAGTTATCAGGTTATCGATAAGCTCAAACGAGATAAATTACTTATCAATCAAGAAGGGAAATACAAAGGCAATTTATGCGTTCCTTATGGCTATGGTGTTGTGCTAACCAATATTTCTCGAGCGCAATTAGATAGAGCTATTCCCTTAGAAGCCCAAGACTCAATACTCCCTCATCATCTGGTAATCTGCAAAGATGAAATGGTAAGTACAATAGATCCTGAGCATTTTCAATCTAAGCTGTGGCATATGTTTAATTATCAGTTTGGAAACAAATTAACATTGCCTCAAATTGACCGTATTCGTTGGCATCTTTTCCCTGAAATTCGTATTTCAACCTCTGAACAACAAACTCTATTACCTTTAGATAATGACGACGAATCAGTAAATACCAATGCCCATATCCCTGACATTATAAAAATCATGGATATTCAACAGGAGCAATTAGCTCGAAGTTTAGGTGACGGACATCGTGTAATCCATGGTGTAGCAGGCTCTGGAAAAACACTCATCTTAGGCTATCGCTGTTTACATTTGGCTGAACAGCTAAAAAAACCAATTCTAGTTCTTTGTTTTAATATTACGTTAGCTGCAAGATTACGCAGTTTTATTGATGATAAAGGCATTTCAGGACAAGTTCAGGTTTATCATTTTCACGACTGGTGCGGTCAACAAATTAAAACCTATCATTTAGACGTAATAAAAGGTGAAGCGCCTTACTGGGAGCGACAAGTAGAAACCGTTATTAGTGGTGTGGAAAAAGGAGATATTCCAAAAGGACAATACGGTGCATTATTAATTGATGAGGGCCATGATTTTGAAGCTGAATGGCTGACATTAATTACTCAAATGATCGATCCAGATACCAACTCTCTATTACTTCTTTATGATGATGCTCAATCAATCTATAAAAAGAAAAATAACTTAGATTTTAGCTTAGCAAGTGTTGGTATTCAGGCTCAAGGTCGAACAACTGTACTACGTTTAAATTATCGTAATACAAGAGAGATCCTGTCTTTCTCATATAATTTTGCTAAGCAATATTTTGAAAATTCAGACGCTAAGGAAATCCCATTAATTCACCCAGAATCTGCTGGTATTACTGGTACTCATCCTGTTGTTAAAAAGTTTTCAACAATGGAGCAAGAAGTTGAATATGCAATAAAATGTTTATTACATTGGCAAAAAAATGGTTATGCGTGGAGTGATATTGCCATTATCTACCCTTGTAAGCATATTGGAACAAAAGTGTCTGAAGCATTAAAAGCTAAAAATATTCCTTATATTTTACTCGCTAAATCTGAGTATAAGAAAAAATATAACCCAAGCACAAATGTTGTTAATGTCCTGCCAATCCCAAGTAGTAAAGGGCTAGAGTTTAAAACTGTTGTCATTCTAAACTCATCAAATATCCCTAAAAAAAGCAGTGATAGATCAGAAGATATTCGTCGTCTATACGTGGGTATGACCCGCGCAACTCATAATTTATTAGCCACTTATCATAAAGAAAATGAGTTAAGTGAAAGCCTTGAGGCTGCCGCTACTATAAATACCTAACCCATAGTTCTGATTGTGACCCGTAGAGACAAGACACAGCGAAGGTGGGCTATAAAGACGTGGATAAGGAGTTTGTTGATAGCGATGCGTTCTATGCCGGTATTGCGATTCGTTTTAAATAATGGGCAATAAGCAGATATGACGATCTTGATGACTAAGAAATGGGGCTCATTGTCTTAATCATCAAGCGTTAGGCGATGTTGTTTAAATTACGCTGTTGGTCCATGTAGACTTTTAATCGGTTCACTCTTGATTCGATTTCTTGCTCTCTTAATTCTCCGCGCTTCATAGCGAAGTTAATGGCTTTTTGGTCGTACACACCTTCGTTCTGCATTTTCATGTTACTAATGCTGTTTTTTAACTCTTCTTGGCTTCTATCTCTTTCAATAGATTCGGTTTGAATTTTACCAATTGCTTCTACTTTCATAACGCCTCTGAACCCCTACCTGCTTTTTTTATAAATTTAGTTCTAAGCGCTATGTTGGTCAAGCAATAGTGAAGCAACTTTCACAACTTTATGGCATAGATCAGTTCTTCGTGTTCTATCTCTTATATCTATCACGCTTATCCTGCCCTTTTTTGCTTTTTAACTATACTGATGGCGGGATTGAAAGATTAAAAAGGATTTGTATGAACTACCATCATATTCAGGTTGAGCAAGACAATAATATTCTAATTGTTCGTTTGCACCGCCCTGAGAAGTTAAATGCGATAAATTACCCTATGTTTGATGAGTTAATTGATGTTAGCCGCAAGGTTAAGCATGATCGCGCTATTCGAGCGGTTATTCTGACTGGCAGTGGCGATAATTTTAGCTCTGGTTTGGATTTTAATTCGATCATTAAACAGAAATCTCATGCCATTAAGTTGCTATTAAAGATCTGGCCGGGTAATGCTAATAAGGCGCAACAAGTAAGTGCTAATTGGCGTGGGCTTTCAGTGCCTGTGATTGCGGCGATTGATGGTTATTGTTGGGGAGCTGGGCTTCAAATTGCGCTTGGGGCTGATTTTAGAATTGCGTCTTCTTGCGCTAACTTATCGATTATGGAGTCGAAAATGGGGTTAACGTCTGATATGGCAGGGTCTTTAACGCTTAGAGAAATCATGCCTAAAGATCAGGCGATGAAGATAAGTATGTGTGCGACTCAATTAGATGCAAAAACAGCGCTGCAATATGGGTTAATTACCGAAATACATGAACAGCCCTTAGAGGCGGCTATTGAGTTAGGCCAACAGCTTTCTCGTACTTCTCCTGATGCAATAGCGGCGACTAAGCATATTTATAACCGCTATTGGACTGCGCCTAAATGGAAGCTTCTGGCTTATGAGAGTTATAGCCAAGTGCGTATTTTGGTGGGTAAGAATTTTATGCAGGCGCAATATGCATTAAAGAAAAAAGCGCTGCCTATGTTTAAAAATAGACAACGCTTTTGGTGAGTTAACTCGCTGAGTTTATGGCTTAGTCGATAACATTTCGTCTAAGCCACCACCATTATGAACTTGTGTGAAACCTGCTTGTTTTAAGTAACTCATGGCTTGTCCTGAGCGATTTCCACTACGGCAATACACCACAATTGGCGTGTCTTTATCCATATTGGCAAAGGCGGTATCTACGGTATTTAATGGCAAGTTTGCGGCGTCGGTGAGGTGTCCTTGGCTAAACTCACCTGGGGTGCGAACATCGATTAATAATGCGCCTTGCTCGACAAGATCCCACGCTTGCTCACTGCGCTCTGATGCCCAGCTATTAAAAGATAGCATTGCGAATAGTAGACATAATCCGGCTTTAATTTTCATTTATTGTCCTTTTAAAATGCTCAGTAAAATTTGTCCTTATTTTAATCTGGATTGCGCGTTTTCACATAGGTTGTTGATCGTATTTATAGGCTAGATCAAAAAAGCCAGCGTATTCTCTTTAATAAAGGAATCACACTGGCTTTCTTTTCTATCTGCTTTGTTACCTGCTGCTAACTGTCTTTAGCGCTTATGCATTGGCTGTTTCAACTTGCTCGGTTGTTTCACCACGGATAATGCGCGTTAGCTTAGGTGCGATTAGTAATGTGATCACAGCAACAGCTGCGGTTGCATACCCAATTTTACCAAAAACATCACTGTAGATAGCCAGTGTTTGGTTGGCATCGGTTAGCCCTGCTGGAGCTGTAGTTAATGTTGCTACCCACCCTGCAATAACCGCCGCAGTAGCTGAAGTTAAGAACCACATACCCATTGCAAAACCCATCATGCGTTGTGGTACAAGCTGCGCCACCATTGCAAGACCTAAACCAGACACAAGAAGCTCACCTAATGATTGGAAAGCGTAACAAACCACAAGCCAGTTAGAGCTCATGATGCCCTCTGCATTGGCAAAGCTTGCACCAAACTTTAGCACTAAGAAAGATAACGCACACAGCACCATACCAAAGGCAAACTTGTACGGCATGGCAAAGCGCTCACCTAAGTTGTTATAAGCAACCGCTAAGATTGGGCTTGCTATCATGATCCAAAATGGATTCAATGCTTGGAACTGTTCAGGCGCAACTGAAATACCAAATAAGTTATGCTCGATATTATGGATTGCAAAGAAGTTCAATGAGGTTGGCATTTGGAAGTAAAGCACAAAGAACACCACGCCTTGCAACATTAGTGCAAACGCTACGAGCATTTTTGCACGCTCTAGCCCTTGGATTTTGAATGCTTCTTTCATATAAAGAACAACAATCGTTACGCCTACCACCACTAAAATAGCGTGAGCATAGAATAGGTGTTGCAATAATATTGAACATAGAAAGCTTAATGCCACTGCGCCAATAACAACGCCTAAATAACGCGTTTTGTTTAGAGGAATAAGATCAGGATCTGAACCAACACCTTTTACCATGCGAGAGCACATTAAGAAGTTTATAACGGTAATGATAAGACCAACCGCACTCACACTAAATGCCATGCCATAGCCAAACTGACTCGCTATCCATGGCGTTAATAACATTGAGAAGAATGAACCAAGGTTAATAGCCATATAGTACATAGTGAATGCACCATCTAAACGCTTATCGTCTTGGTCATATACTTTAGCAAGTAAGCTTGATGGGTTGGCTTTAAACAGACCATTACCCATAGTAATAAAGCCCATTGCAACGTAGATAAGGCCTGAGCCACCAATGTTCCCTGCCGATGCCGAAACACCTAATAGTGCGTAACCAATGGTTAATATTAGCGCGCCAAGAGTGATGGTGCGTTTGGTGCCGATGACTTTATCTCCGACCCAACCGCCTATCGCTACCGAGCCAAAAATAAGTGCTGAGAATGCCCCAAAGAGTACAAATGATTCTGACTCTGACATTCCTAAAATTTTAACAAGATAAACGGCGAGAATGGCTTGCATACCATAGAAGCCAAAACGCTCCCAAAACTCGATTGAGAAGATTAAATAAAACTGCTTAGGCTGCTTGAATACATTCAAGTTAGACATAAATAAATCCCTGTATGTTGTGATTAGCTATTTTTCTTATGCATTTTTACGCATTACACAACCAACTTACTTATTTAACATTTACTTATCACTAGCCAGAAATGGGATCTCAATTATCATTTATGGAAAATGAATTAAAACTTCATAAGATCATAGGGTTACAATAAATTACCAAATGAAACATTTTGAAACATTTATTGCTGACACTATGATGACAAATTGAATGCGTTATTAGGGAAGGAAATAAATACTGCTCTAGATAAGTATTTAATCTTAAAAGAAGTTTTAAATGAGGTAACAGCAGAGGTGATTCTCTGCTGTTGTTTTAGGGATTCGTTTATATGAAGTGGAAGTTACATTGCTGCTTGTTTACGGTGTTTGAAATCGACAAGCAGACCTAATACAAACACACCGATAGTCACAAATAAGATACTTTGAAATACGTGGTGATATTGCGTTGCTGAGACAATCAGATCTAATGCATCTGCGTTCGCACTTGTGTCTGTTGAAGTGAACTGAGCAATATCTGCCGCTAAGTAGTTCGCCACAGAGCCTCCTGCAAGCATATAGATACCCGCTAATGTACCTGTTGCGCCTTGTGGGTTTAAGCGAGTAATGGCAGCAAGTGCGACTGGGTCAATAAACAGCTCAGCAACACCAATACACAATAAGCCAACCATTAACCAAACGAAGGTTGTCTCACCGCTTGCCATCGCTAGTTTTGATGACAAGGTAATCAAGCTAAAGCCTGCGGTTAACAGTAAAAGACCGATATTCAATTTGGTCAGTGTTCTTACTGAGATACTTTTTGAATCTAATATTTTCCATAACCATGCTACAGCTGCACCACCAACAATAACCGCAACAGGGTTAATGGCTTGGAAGAACGCGGTTGGAATGGTAAAGCCGCCAATATTGGTGTTGATGTTGCGCTCAATGAACAAGCTAATTGAGCTGCCGCCTTGTTGATCAAATGCCCAAAACACGGTACCAAAGAGCATGAAGTACATAATTGAGTTTAGCTTTTGGCGATCTTCTGCATCACTTTTACGATATAAGTTGATGATGTGAACCACTGAGATGAAACAAATCACAAATAAGATGTAACCTGCCCATAAGTTTTCAAGTACAAATACTAAGCCTAATGTCGCCACAGCAATAGCGATAATCAGTAGAGACCAATGAGGGATCCCCGCACTCTTTTGTTGCAGTGCAGTGAAGTTCGGCTGGCTTACATGAGCAAAGTTTTTACGACCTGAGATAAATACCCCCAAGCCAATAAGCATTCCTACCCCTGCCAATGAAAAGCCGATGTGCCATCCCCATTTCATGGCTGCAAAACCACATAAGATAGGTGCAATCATTGAGCCGATGTTGCCACCAATATAAGAGATAGAGAAGCCAGCTTCACGTCCGTGCTCTTGCTCTTTAGTTTGGTATAACTCGCCTAACAAACAGCTTGAGTTGGTTTTAAAGAAACCGTAGCCACAGATAATCAATGAAAGTGCTACATAGAGTGTGGTGTGATCGCTACTTGGAATACTGAGAACAAAGTGCCCCCCAACCATCAATAAGCCACCTAAGATCACTGACCAATAGTTACCTAAATATTTATCCGCTAGATAACCACCAATGATTGGCGTCACGTATACCAGTGAGGTATAGGCTCCATATAAGGCGTAAGCATGTTGATCTGACATTAATAGCTTTTCGGTTAAGAAAAGGATCAATAAAGAGCGCATGCCGTAATAGCTGAAAAACTCCCACATTTGAATCGCAATAATGTGGAATAGCCCTTTAGGTTGTTTGATCGTGTTCATCTGCTGTCCCATGATGGTTTCATCGAATAAGTATCACTATTATCTACTGGTACTTATTCACTAATATTGGCTAAACATACACAGCAACGATAAAAACACCAAGAAATTTGCGGCAAATCCCGTGTAACATAAGTTTTCAAAAATGAAGGTAAGAAAACAGACTGATTTTGACAATAACTCAGCTCAGTCTCATTGCTAAAAATAGCGCTTTTTTTTGCCTTTTTAGCGACTGATATGCCCACTTCTTAATATAGATTAAGGTTTTGCTCTTTTCTTAGCGCTACTATTGCCGCCCTTTTATCCCAACGACATGACAGAACACTTCTAGAGGATTGCACTTGAGCACTTTGTTTACACAAACCCAGATTGGCAACATGACACTAAAGAACCGCTTTGTTCGAAGTGCAACGTGGGAAAATATGGCAACTGAAGATGGCCATATGACAGACAAACTTTACGATATCTATGAAGAGCTAGCCCAAGGTGAAGTCGGCTTAATAGTGACAGGTTATGCAAATATCGTTGAGGAAGAAAAACCTAATGCAGGCATGATGGGCATGTACAACGACTCTTTTATTGCTGAATACCAAAAGCTGACTGAGTTAGTGCACAAGTATGATTCTAAGATTGCGATGCAACTGGCGTATGGTGGCACAAAAACCACGTATAACGTCGGCGAGCGTGTGATCTTTGCACCAAGTGACGTATGCGAAAGAGGCACGCAAACTCTTGGTAAAGCGATGACTAAAGATGAGATTGATTACATTGTTGATGCTTTTGCTCAAGCAAGCCGACGAGCACAAGAGTCTGGTTTTGATGGCGTTGAAATTCACGCGGCGCACACTTATTTAATCAATCAGTTCTTGAGCCCATATTACAACCGTCGTGAAGATGAATACGGCGGTAGCTTAGAGAATCGTATGAGATTCTTAATTGAGATTTATGCCAAGATCAGAGAATTAGTGGGTAATGATTTCCCTATCTTAGTTAAGCTAACGGCCACGGAGTTTTTTGATGGCGGTTTAACCTTTGATGACACTCGCCTTATTTGTAAAAAACTGGAAGAGATTGGTGTCGATGCCATTATCGTTTCAGGCAATATTCACGGTAATGCGAGCACCATGATTGGCGAGTCGTTTGATGGTTATACCTTGCAAGATGAAGGCTATTTTCGTGAGTATGGTGCGGTAATCAGTGAAGATATTTCTATCCCTGTAATTACTGTGGGTGGTCTTAACGATATTGGTGCGATTGAAGCCATTGCAGAGAACACCAATATTCAATATTTTGCTTTATCACGCCCTTTGCTTGCTGAGCCTCAGTTAATTAAGCGCTGGAAAGAAGGCAGCAGAGCAGAAGTGGATTGCGAGCGTTGTTCTAAGTGTCGCACCAAACGCGGTAATTTCTGCGTGGTGTATAAAAAGAGAAAACCAAAGAAAGACCAAGCGTAAGATAGATTAATGGTTTAAATCGCCAAAACAAAAAAACGCCGCAGGTATTAACTGCGGCGTTTTAGTTTGATTTACTAGAGGGGAATTCTAGTATTTTTTTAGGATCTCAACGATGTCACTTTGGCTATCTGAATTGATGATTGCCTCGATATCTTCATCGTTTTGGAACAACTCAGATAACGCCATAATAGTATTGATATGGCTGTCTGAATCCATCGCGGCTAATGTCACTGAAAAGTACACATCGCCATTGTCTTCTGACTCTAGGTTCACACCATTCTTAAACACGGTGATTTGAAGCGCTGCTTCGTTTACACCATCTTCAGGTCTTGCGTGTGGCATTGCAATTTTAGGAGCAAGCACATAGTAAGCACCAATTTCATTGTGTTTCTGTTTGATGGCTTCTAAGTAACTTGGTTCAATCTTTCCATTTTTTAGCAATACTGAACACGTTAGCGCTAACGCTGAATCGACACTTAAATTGCTTTCAGATGTGATAACGATACCGTCGTCACCAATTAATTCTAATAAACTCATGATACAAACCATCCAAGTAGTAGACCAACAACACCAAAGTCAAAATCAGAGAAGGTTGTTGCTTCTAATCCTAAACCACCAAGTACCGGAAGCAGTAACATTGGTAAGATTGAGATACAAATACCTTGTGTAAATGAACCTAAGATAGCGCCACGTAAACCACCCGTTGCATTACCGTACACACCAGAAGCTCCACCCACGAAGAAGTGAGGAACAACACCAGCAACAATAATCGTCCATCCCATCATGCCTTGTACACCCATCATTAATAGGCCAGCAGAGAATGAAGATAAGAAGCCAATTAATACCGCGTTAGGCGCAACAGGGAATACCATTGGGCAATCTAGCGCAGGTTTTGCACCTGGAACTAATGTGTCTGAAATTCCTTTAAACGCTGGAACAATCTCAGCAATCAACATTTTTACACCTTGAAGTACGATGTAAACACCGCCAGCAAAAGTAAGTGATTGCATAAAGGTGAATACCACCCAGTTTTGCCCACCAGATACACTCTCAACAAATTCACCACCAGCAAAGCTAGAAGCCAATAAGAAGAACAATGCCATAGTTGCAGCAACAGCCACTGGCGTATCACGTAAGAACATTAGACTTTTTGGTACGTTAATGTCTTCTGTTGATTTTGATGTATCACCAAACTTGCTGCCAATATAGCCTGAAACCACATAAGATAACGTTGAGAAGTGACCCATTGCAAGTTGGTCTGTGCCCATTACTTTTTCAGTATATTTTTGAGCAATCGCTGGCATGATAACCATTAGCGAACCAACAATGATAGAGCCTACTGCAACTAACGTTGTACCGGTAATGTCTGCTGTTGATAAAATTACCGCAACAAGCATCGACATAAACATGGTGTGGTGACCCGTTAAAAATATATATTTTAAAGGAGTAATGCGAGCCAGTACGATATTCACAATAAATGAGAAGAACATAATTAATGCCATCTCATAACCAAACGCTTCTTGTGCTAATGCCACAATCGCTTCGTTATTTGGAATAACACCACTTACACCAAAGGCTTCGGTAAATACCACTGAAAAGTTATTTAATGCGCCAACTAATGCACCAGCACCAAAACCTAGAATTAAGAATCCCATTACGGTTTTGATGGTGCCTTTTAAAATCGTGGATATATCAGACTTTTGAGCAACAAGGCCAATAAAAGCAATAAGGCCCACCATGATTGCTGGCTCTTTTAATAAGCCGAGCATGAATTCAAAGAAATTTATCATAATAATAAGACCTTACATGAATGCTTTTAGTTGCTCTTCAATAGACACTTTGTCAAAAATATTTTTAAGACTAATGATATTCTGTTTGCCAGCTTCTTCTAATTGACTTGCTACATCCGTTGCTGCAACCCAGATATCAGCGTTGCTTGATGTTGCTGATGATAGATCTTCGTGATCAACTTCTGCTTCAAAACCTACTTTTTTAATTACATCTTTTACGGCCATTTCCATCATTAATGAAGTGCCTAAACCGTTACCACATACAACTAAGATCTTTTTCATTTTATATACTCTCTGTAGGATTAATTTGGAATGTAACATTCATTCCCTATTTATTATGTTGAGAATCTTAATGGGTAAATCGAAGATTTAAATAGATCTAAATCACAAAGCCAAAATGAGATTGTGATGCAGATCTACTTAATACAGTCTTATTAACAAAAAGCTTTGTTAATTTTTTCTGAGGAATTTGAAACTGTGATGGGTGTTGTATTTATAAATGGATGAGCTTTTTTAATTCGACCTGTAAAAATAATCAATAAGTATTAGCCTGTTATTTCCCGTAATCTGTCAGCATTTTTTTCAATAGATTATTTACGTCTTTGGTCTTTTTATTTCGTTTTGTTAGCGCGCTTAATGACATTGGCATTTTCGGCTCTTCTTTTTGTATTTCGCCTTCGCCTGCTTTGAGTTTCATTTTTTGTACGGCAGGTAATAGCATTCGTACTTCTTCACCTTTTTCATCGGTTAAGAGAACAATGTTTTCTGACTCCACTTGAACAATGGTTAATAAGCCATGTTTTACTGACTCTATTTTTTCCCCCACCATTATGGATTCAGGCGGCACTGAACGATCAGCCAATTGACCACTTCTTAATTTAGCAGCACTAATCGCACGAACATTCCCTGTATTCTCAAACGCTACAATCACGGTATGCGTATTGTAGTATTCGATCACGGTAACATAGCCGTGCTTTTTGGTTTTAAACCTTGCGCCATTTTGCATATCTAGCGGCGCGTCCATCTTCTTTGCTAACATCTGTCCTTCCTATCTCACACACCTTAACAAATCAAAGCACACTCTTTTGCACCTAGATCGGCTTAGCCCACCGAGAGTATATACATATAAAACATCAAGATAAATCTATCATTTAGGTTACAACTCACGCTTATATATAAAGCATAATCTAAAATATTGTATTTATCCTACTCTTAGGAATGGTTCTTATTTTGCAGGAAAATCGCTCTTCTAGTGTTTAATTTCATTAATTAGGGGGCGATATCCATGACAGGACAAGACTGTGAACAGAACATTTGTCACATAATAATAACCCTGTTTTGTTTATGGTCACATTACAGAATCGAACTCTTAGCCCCCATTAACAGTTAACTATATAGTTACACAATTCTAAATAATTATTATAAATAGCCCTATGTTCTCAACAATTACCTCTAAACTTCTCATTACTTTACTAAGTGTTTTTACTTGCGTGCTCGTGGTATCGACAACTTATCAGTATTTCCAGCAGAAAAACCTCATTAATGTCATGCTAAGTGAACAACTTCATGACAAAGCAAGTAACTATTTTGATAGTTTAAATATGATGATGCTAACAGGGACTATGTCTCAAAAAGAAACCTTACGACAAAAATCACTGGCTCAAGATGGGATCGAACAAGTTCGTGTTCTACGTTCAGAATCAGTAAGTAAACTTTATGGACCTGGAAACAAAAACCAAATCCCTGTTGATGACATTGATCGTAGAGCGCTTGCTGGAGAAACGGTTATAGAAGCATTTAGTGCCGATTGGGGTCGAGGTTTAGTTGTCGCTTTACCAATGAAATCAAGTAAAGATTACCGTGGAACCAATTGTGTAGCGTGCCACATGACTCCTGAAGGTGAAGTTTTGGGCGCTATTCGATTAGAATATAACCTTAGCAACGTAAATAAACTTATCAGCAAACAGACTTTTTTAGCGATTGTAATTATGGCTAGTATTTCTTTTGGTGGTTTTATGATCACGATGTGGTTAATACGAAAAATAGTTATCCGCCCAATTCAACAAACCTCTGCTTACATGGCAACGGTGAGTGAAAATAAAAACCTCTCTTTACGATTAGATAATAAACAAAATGATGAGGTAGGTACGTTAGCACAGGCAATCAACTCTTTTATGGATACCGTCTCTGATAGCTTAATTAGAGTCCAAGAAACATCTCATTCTCTCTCTGGCTCTGCTTCTCAATTAACAAATGTCGCTCAAATTACAAATAAAGCCGCCAGCAATCAGCAGTGTGAAACCGCTGAGGTTCAGAACAATATTGAAAGTATGCAAAGCGAACAAATGAATGTTGAACAAGCAACATTGAATACATCAGCATTAATAAATCATACAACAGAAGTTGCTCAAGCCAGTGCTGAACAGGCACACCTAGCTAGTCAGGATATCAATATTCTGGTGGGTGATATTGAATCAGTAAAAGACAAGATCTCAGAGCTTAATCAACGTACTGGCCAAGTATCTTCTATTCTAGAGGTCATTAATGGCATTGCTGAACAAACTAATTTACTCGCCCTTAATGCCGCAATTGAAGCTGCACGAGCAGGTGACCAAGGACGAGGATTTGCCGTTGTTGCTGATGAAGTCAGACTCTTATCTTCTCGTACCGCAGAAGCTACCGGTAATATACGAACTATTATTTCAGATCTACAAAAAGGCAGTGAGTCTTCTCTGCAATCTGTTGATACTGTTTGCGCCCTTGCTCATCAACGATCATCTGAAATTGAAGAATTATCACTGACGATTAATACGATGGTAAGTGAAATGCAACAAGTGCTACAGCATGCAACTCAAATACAGCAACAGACTCAAACGACGACTCGCTTAACTCAAGATGTGCAGACAAAAGTAGAGATCATTACCCAACACGCCAACGACACCTCACACTCTGCGGAGCAAACCAGAGATATCAGTGTCGGGCTAGAACAATTGGCAGATAGGTTGGAAGTATTACTTAATCAGTTCACTTTATCTAACAAGCGATAGCTAATTACATCATTATGGAACTTTTCTTCCATAGTTATTGGGTAATTACGCTATTTCTCTCTTAGCGAGTTTTGTTTATCTTACTCCCATCAACAGCGCGTAGGTCGGATGTTCCCTCTTACGCTTTTGTTCACCGAATTTAGGAAGTAGATATGACTCACCCAATTATTGCCGATTTAAACACTCGTTACACAGCAAAAAAATACGATGCAACTAAACGTATCTCTGCAGAAGATATGGATGTGATTAAAGAAGCAATCCGCCTGTCTGCTTCTTCAATTAACTCACAACCATGGAAATTCATTGTCCTTGAAAGTGATGTAGCAAAAGAGCGTTTCCACGGTACGTTTGCGAATATGTTCCAGTTTAACCAGCCGCACGCAAAAGAAGCGTCGCATACAATTTTGTTTGCACACAACCCGAAATTTGATAAAGACCAATACCGTAAAGTGGTTGATGCTGAAGTAAGTTCTGGTCACCTTCCTGCTGAGCGTTACAACGACATGCTTGATGGTGCTTACGGTTTTGTTGAGTTGAATACTGATGAAAATGGCTTTAATGGCAACTGGACTAAAGCACAATCTTACATCGCTTTAGGTAACACGCTGCATACACTTGCACGTATGGGTATTGCTTCTACTTCTATGGAAGGCGTTGATGCTCAGCTAATTGGCGAAGAGTTTAAAGACGAACTTGATGGCTATGTATGTGATTTTGCTCTTGCTCTGGGTTACCACAAAGAAGTTGAAGATTATAACCACGGTCTTCCAAAAGCACGTTTAGCTATGGAAGATGTGATTACTGTTCTTTAAGAATAGATAGTTACAGAAATGAATATTACGTTAACCCTGCTCTTTTGAGTGGGGTTATTTTTATTTATGGATTTGGTACATGGTTTCAAAATTTGGGATATGTTGCTCCCAACGAGGTGACTCTCCAATATACTCTTTCACTGCCGCAATAAACTCTCTCACTAACGCGGTCTGTTTTCTGTGTGGATATAAGGCATAAACCGCAAGCCCTTTATTACAAATAGCATAATTCGTTAATAACGGTTTTAGTTTCATATCTTCAATTGAACAAGCTAAATTGGAAGAGGCGATAACGGCATAACCTAAACCATCTTTTACACCTTCCAATAAAGTTCTTACGTCATTCACCTTGTAGTTCCCCTTCATCTTGTAGTTTTTAAACTGCTTTGAATCTGGTGTTTCACTAAACCTAACAGTATCCACTGTTAGCGTACCATTGCTATAGATAACAGAAGGCAAACTGACCAATTCTTCTGGGGTGCTAGGCTCTCCATATTGTTTAATAAATTCATGAGAGGCTAAAGCAACTGCACGAATATCCGCTATTTTTTTGGCAATCAAACTTGAATCATCTAAACGACCTAAGCGAAAAGCGACATCGAAGTGATCGGTTATAATGTCAGATCGTTTGTCGTCCATTAGCAGCACAATCTCTACATCTGGATACGATTTCATGAATTTACTGATCACAGGTTGCAGATATTGCTGTCCAATATGCACTGGTGCTGTAATTCGAATACGACCTTTTGGCTCTGCATGATAAGAATCAGCAATAGTTTGTACATGGCCGATGGTGTTAACCAGTTGATGAGCTTGCTCTAAGATCTCTTCACCGGCAGGAGTTAAAGAAAAGGAACGAGTCGAGCGATTGAGTAGTTGCACTCCAAGCTCTGTCTCTAATTTTTTTATCTGCTTAGAAAGCGTTGAATTGTCCATATCATGCAGCGCAGCGGCTTTGGTAAACGAGCCTTGTTGTACAACATCAATAAAGAGTGAAAGCTGATTAACCAGAGACATGACGGATCCTTTGTTTAAATAGAGAGGCGTTAACTAATGACATTATAAATCATTAACTAAAGCCTATCATCTTTGTCTAAATATAAAGTGCTATCAACGCATCAATGGATAAGTAAAAAACACTAGATGTAAAAAGTTAAACAAAAAGTGAAAACCGACCGCGACCCATAAACGATTGCTGTAATGAAACGCTAAACCATATCCAACGCCTGCTAAGGTAGCAAAAGCAACGAGCAACCAGCCACCGCCAATATGCGCTAAGCCAAACAATACACTTGCTACTGCTATCCCTAAAACCCAGCCAAAACGTTTCCCTAATTCTTGTTGAATAAAACCACGGAAAAAAGCCTCTTCAGCAACACAAGTCAGTAATAAATTATTTAAAGCAAATACCCACCACCAGCTCGGGATTGTAAACTCTGGCTTTAATGCTCCTAATCCCCACGCAAGAGGCAGTAAAGCAAATAAGGGAACAGCAATAAGCATTAATGCTTGTTTGTTGAAGGTGTCTTTTTTACCTAATAAAGCAGGATAAGCCAGTAACAATCCAAAAAATATCAGCGGCTTATCTAAGTTCAAATACATCGTAAACGGAATACTTAATGGTCCAGAAACGACAGAATCTAAAACTTTAGCATTATTAAAACCGGGGATAAAATGTAGGAACAACGCAATCGACCAAATAAAAATAAAAGCATAAGCGCCATATTGCCACTTACGCTCTAAATTTGGTGCTTTATAAGCAATGACTAAGCCGACTATCACCCCAGCTAGTCCTGTAAAATTTAATCTCTGCTCTATAATTGCACCGATTAAACTTATTCCAAGTAAAATAAAACTCGCTTTCATTTGTTGGACAAAAGCCAGAACAATAGCTAAAGCAAGTGATATCCAAATCCACATCGAAAAATCAAAGACCAAAATAATACCTACAACACAACAATAAAAATTGATGGAAATAATACAGGGTAATAGATTTTATAGAAAGACAAATGAATATCATTATCATCAATGTGTTTGGCTATTAGTATACATTTACGGATATATTTTCTTTATTTTACTATTACTTACCAAGGATCTTTTGATAAATGCGTTCTGCTAATTGATGACTGGCAATATTACGATCTACCGTTGTTGTGGCTAACTTCCCTTTCTCTACAACACTAATCCAATCTTGGATCATATGGTCAAACCCTTTACTGGTTAGCATTGGCGTCCAATCTTTAAGAGAAAGCTTTTGCTCTGTACTGTTATGCCAGATTTTCCCTTCAACAAAAGAGTTAAATTCAACGGCTTGATTTACATAACTTGCCGATACTCGCTCTGTTGTGATGCCAAAATGACGATCCATTGAAGCATGCAGTAAAGTCTCACCAACTTGCCATTGCACATCTAATCTTGCTAGTTGATTGCCTTGCATTTGATGCGTGATATGCAGATCATCTATCGTCGCCTGAGCGTTTAAGTTGATACTGTCTAATGGATGGATAAAATCATCAAAAATAAAGGTACGAAGATCACCCGGTAAAGCATGACGATGTTTCTCCCAGCGCAGTGAGCGTAGCTGACCTACTTCTCCGTTTGCCAACTCTGGTAAATGTTGATTATAGAGCGGGATGTGACGACGATTAAAACCAACATAAAGTGGCTGATTATGCTTGGCAGCAATAGTGTAAAGTTGCTCAACCTCTTCTGCTGAATCCGCTAACGGCTTATCTACAAAAGTGGGTACTCCGTTTTTAAGAAAGAAGGAGGCGATGTCAAAATGCACGCGAGTGGCCGCATGGATCATTACCGCATCAACGCCCAAAGTTAGTAGCTCTTGGTAATCTTCACAATATTGATCCACACGATATTTCTGTGCCAATTGTTTAAGTACCTCTAGATTGCGAGTACAAAAAACCGGCTGAACATTCTCAAGCTGTGTGATGATAGGTAGGTACGCTTTTTGAGCAATATCACCCAAGCCAATGATTCCAATTTTCATGATGATCCTTGTTTAAATACGATAGGTATACTGCAACGCTATCACAACTTTATAAGGCTGCCATCATTTATCAAATAAGAAAATTAACGCTAACCAACAGCAAGACTGAAATTACCAAAGTTCTGGTTTATTAAACGCAGGAACACATGAAGAGTCACCATCAATCCCGATCAGCTCTTGACCACTTAGAGATTGTGCTAACCAGCCATGAGGGTAACTAAGTGTAAGTGGCGCTTTAAATTGCGCTTCTGTTACTGGTTGGAAAGCCACTTTTGAATAAAAGCTAGGATCACCATAAGTAAACGCTAATTCTACACCTTCTTTTTTCATTGCTTGAAGGCCAAAATTAATCAGCGCCTGACCAATTCCTTTGCCTTGATAATCCGTATGTACAGCTACTGGCGCAAGTAAGAAGACGTTGATATCTGCTTTAAATGTCAGTCTGGTGAATAAAATACTGCCTATCACTTTCTCATTTTCTGTTGCTACAAATACGTATAAGTCTTCAGCTTTAGTGGTTCCAATAAGATCTTCTACTAATTGACCAATTAACTGCCCCTCTTGCTCTCCTTCTGAGTCAGAAAAGGTTTTAGTAAATAGTGCGTTAATCTCGTTTGTTTGTGCTGCTGTATATAAAGAATATTTCATTGTCTTATCCTATCTTTGAATTTTTTAATATAAACATTTGATAATCATATTCACCGGCTCTTTGGTGAAAGATTGCGATTTCACGCTCGATATCAGCCAAAACAGAAGAACCGTATAACTCTTCTTTTAGCTCGTTTAGTCTTGCTTCTAATGGACGGTAATAAGCTTGCCAAGCTTCTTCACTGAGTGGGAAAGTATCAATCAATTCATAACCCGCCTCTTTTGCCTGCTTAATACGAGTAGCCGTGGTTGTCATGTCTGGATACTCTTTTTGCCAAAAATCGACGCTCTCTTGCTTTGGCTTATCAACGCTCCACACCGCGTCACTTAATACAAGGACACCATCTTCTTTCAATAACGGTTTCCACGCTTTTAGTGCCGCTTCAACCCCCATGATATAAGCACTGCCCTCTGACCAAATAAGATCAAAACTTGCAGCTTCACAAGGTAGGCTTGTCATGTTGGCGCAAAGCGTTGAGATCCTATTATCGAGGCCTTTTGCTTTCATTTTTTGCATTAACGCGTCTAGGGCAAACTCTTCATTATCTACCGCTGTGATTGTCGCTTGAGTATTCTCCGCTAATATCTGAGTCGCTATACCTTGCCCACAACCAATTTCCAGTATGGTATCAATTTGGTTCGGTACTATATTTAATGCTTTCAACCTGTCAGCTTTACTGCCTGGCCCCCACGTTTCTAACGCTTCAAATACCAAGTTAAAATCTTGCATATAACGCTCATGTTCATTCATGTCTTTTGATAACCACTTTAATCTCATGGCTTGTTTTTCATCAAACCCTTGTTTTATTAGCCATTCTAAATGTGCTGAAGGCGCTTGTTGTTCAATGGTTTGATGCCACTCTCTCATTGAGTTCATACCAAGCATTGAGGATAGAAGCTCTCTCGCTTTTTGTTTCTTTGCGATTTCATCATCTAGAACCTCTAATCTATGCAGCAATTTCTCTCTGTCTATTTTAGCCTCTAAACAAGCCTGACACTCTTTTAGTGACAAACCTCCTGCTTGTAATTGCTGCAATAACACTAGACGCTGAAGATCGTTTTCTGAATAGCTGCGATAACCATTGGCTTGTCGTTTTGCTGAAATCAGGCCTAACTTCTCGTAATACAACAAGGTTGAACGACTTAATCCCACGTGCTGTGCTAACTCAGAAATACGATACATACACTCTTTCCTCTTGGTTGATAACAAACACTATAAACTATGAAGCTTTAGACAGGTCAAGCGTTCACTCTTTTTAATACAAAAATAGATCTATTTATGCTTCAATCTCTTCATGCTTTTAAATCAGAGACAATCATGACTATTGAAAAATTTGAATCCATTTATCAACGAGCGGCGCAGCGTAAAGGTGGGGAAGCACAACTAGAGCTGATGCTACATAAGCCATTATCACCAGAAGAGTTAGCCGCGATCCCTGATGATCGTTGGTTAGCAGTATTTACAGAAAAGGTTTTTCAGTGTGGTATTTCATGGAATGTAGTTCGTAAAAAGTGGCCTGAGTTTGAAGAGGTTTTCTTTCAATTTCGCATTCAACCGTTGCTACTCCAACCCGATGAAACATGGGAGGAGAAAGCTAAAGATCCGCGTATTATCCGCCATCTAACTAAGGTAATGACGATCCCTGCTAATGCCATGATGATTAATATGGCAAGCTTAAGGTATGGATCATTTGGCAAGATGGTAGCAAATTGGCCTGAGGACGATATTACGGGGTTATGGGCATATCTTAAAAAACACGGAAAACGCTTAGGTGGAAATACTGGTGCTTATGCATTACGCCAAATGGGTGTCGATACCTTCATTTTATCTTCCGATGTAGAGTCGTATTTACGTCATTGCGATATTATTGATAGTGGCCGAGATACGAAGCGAGCACTTCAAGCAGCAACTCAAGCATTTAACCAATGGAAAACTGAGTCAGGGCGATCTTTGTCTGAAATTAGCCAAATAATTGCTTATAGCTGTGGGGATAATCGAGTCGTGTAATTTTCTTCATTCTAAGGGGGAGCATTCTAATATCCCCCCAATTTTGACTCTTATTTTGTTTTGAAAATTAAATTTATCCATATGATATATGTAAGGTTATCATTTTATTTATTATTCAGGCCAAAAAACTCTATCCATTAATTTCCTTTGCCACCCTGACACATCAAAAAATCTGATGAGTCGCAATGCTACATTCACACTATTGATAATTTACAAAATAGTAGGTATGGTCGCAAAGTAATCGAAATTATGGACAGCCAATTAAATGAAAATTAAACATATACTTTACTCTTTATGCCTAGTCGGTGTTCTAGGTATGACCTTTACCCTTGGGTATGCTTACAAAATCAGCCAAGATTCAAACCAACTAAACCAAGCCCGTTTAGATTTAGCAGAATTAGAAATTAATTTGCTTAATATGCGTCGTAATGAAAAAGACTTTATGGCGAGAATGGATTTAAAATACCTTACGAAGTTTGATAAAAATGCTCAAAAATTCATGGACAAAAGCCAAGAGATATCTCAAATATTTGATGATTTTGACATTAAACTTGAGCGCAATGATCTGATAAAGAAAGAATTAGAAGAATACCAAGTCACGTTTAAAAACCTTATTAGTGCCTATCAAGTATTAGGACTAACTCAGCAAGATGGATTGCTTGCCAATTATCATAAAAATCGAAAAATATTATTCTCTAAAGCGTTTCGCCAACAAAACATCAGTTTATTAGAAGGGATTCTACGCTTTGATGAAAGTGTAGCTAACGGTAACCTTATTACGCTAAATAATTATACTGGCGAGCTATTTTCCTTAGCTTCTCAGGCCAATGCGGTAATTCAGCAAAAAATCAAATTAGGCTTAAAATACGATCAAGGCTTGAAAGGCGAAACTCGTGTAGAGTCTTCTGAAGTTGAAAGTAATTTCTCTCTGTTAGCTCAAGAGCTAAACGAAAAAGTGGATGAACATATTGCCTATTTAAATTGGCAAAAATACCTTGTCTCTGGCTTTTTAATCCTCTCATTAATTGCCCTGTCTATTACACTCTCATTAATGATTGTTCGCCGTATTTCAAACCAAGCTAATGTCATTAAAGAAATCACTGATACCAATAATATTTCATTACGTGCTCAAAATATGGGCAATGATGAGATCAGTCAAATAGGGTTAAGTTTTAATCAATTACTAGATAACATTCAGTCTCTGGTTGGTGATACACAACAAAAATCAATTCATTTAGCAGGCAGTGCGTCTGAAATGAGAGAGCAATTAGAAGGTGTGTTACGCGATTTTGATCAGCAGTCACAACATACAATGATGATGGCAACGGCAGTCAATGAAATGAGTCTAACCGTCGCTGAAATTGCGAACAATACTGAGGCTGCAGCAAGTAATGCCACCCAATCACATCAGCATGCGACAGAAGGCCAAGAGACCTTACATGCGGCATCTCAGGAGATCTCTCAGTTATCAAGTACTCTGCTCTTAAGCCAAACAGACATTTCACATTTAAGCGGTTTAGTTGGTCAAGTAGGTAGTGTGGTTGAGATGATTCAAAGCATTGCTGAACAAACTAATCTTCTAGCGCTTAATGCCGCAATTGAAGCCGCTCGTGCTGGTGAACAAGGTCGAGGATTTGCCGTCGTTGCTGACGAAGTTCGCTCTTTAGCCACAAGAACACAATCATCGACTGAAGAGATACGAACGATCATTGAATCCATTCAAACTCAAACGGATAAAGTGGTTACGAATATTGAGAAATGCAGTGACCAAGGTGAAAGTTCGGTTGAAAAAGCCAGCAGTGCAGAAGCGATATTAAATAAAATCATCGTGGATATGTCGACCATTTCTGACTCATCAATTCAGATAGCTTCAGCCATTGAAGAGCAGAACACAACAACCAACGAAGTAAGCCAAACTATTACAGAGCTTAATGACTTAACTGACAGCAACATTAATTCAGCGCAAGCATGTTTGACAGAGCTGCAACAGGTAGCAGAACAAGCTGAAGAGATGAAAGAACAAGTTTCACAATTTAAGACAAGTTAGAAACTAGCCTTAAACTAAAAAAGACAGCCATATAGAATATCGCTGTCTTTTGTTTTACTCTTTTTTATTGAACTCGATCAAAATACTGACACCGAGAACTGCAATCACAATGGTTATTGCATAACTCATCCAAATGACTAATTCTGTCAGTGGACTTAACCCTTCCGATATAAACATTACTCCTCCTTGAGCAAACTTTTGTTTCGGTAACTTATTCTACCTCTATTCGTTACATTCAAAATGTGACACTCGCCAAAAACATGACTAAATATCGAGGTTTAAAAGACTATTTATCAAAACATTGTTACTGTTATTTCTAACAGTTACATAAAAACATTAGTTAACTCTAAATGAACCTCATGAGCTCAAATATTGGTTTGCCAAAAAGAAAATAGATTCCATAATTAATAAAAGAAAGAATATTAAGTGAGGATATATGGATAAGATGATTTGCCCATGTTGTCGCCAGCATCAAGAGTGGTTTTATAGCGAAACCAGCTGTATTTGGTATTGTATTTGTGGTCATGTTATTTTTATAGCATAAGTCCAAAAAACCAGAAATAAACAAGAAAAATCAAGATTATCTGACTACCATTACATTTTACCTTCTTACTTTTTAGGAGCCTGAATGAAATGGATTTCACTGCCTGGTTTACTTTTAATTTTCTTTACAACTAATGCATATTCAAACTCTGTCGAAGTCGTTTTTTTAGGCTACAGTAACCATTATGTGGACCGAGATTATGATTATAATGAAAGCCACCAGTTAATTGGATTAAGCATTAATAATGGCTTTAGTGTTGCGCACTTTGTTAACTCTTACCATAACAAATCTACGTTAGTGGGTTGGAAGTTTCTAATGGAGGATAGCGTAAAAATATACGATCTATCCGTTCATTTAGGTGCTGTCGCTGGCGTAGTTACTGGTTATGAAAAAGACCAAATAATCACTTACATTAATGACGACATTAGTCTTTATTTAATACCCCAACTGATCTTTACTTACCCTATTACCGACACAATCGCCTTTTCTGTTGTTAATGGCATTGTGCCGGATTCCAAAGGTGTTATTTTCATGCACCATCTTCAGCTATCTTTTAACGATTTATTTTAGCTTTTTAGCCTCTACAAAGGCCACTAATAGCTTATCAAAATCTAATCGATGGATGCATTTTCCTATGGTTCCTTTGTTCCCATTGGCTTTCTCTAACTCTAATGTGTATCCCTTACGAGAAAGGTAACCTAACACACTAAAAAAGATGAAAACTAATGAAGTTACGGCTTCAACTAAATAATCAGATAGCTCATTCCCACTTAACGCATCGAGGATTGGCAATATTAAAAACCAGCCAATGGTATAGAACATGATCACACTGAATATGCCTAGTCCCATTCCATACTTAATACGCTCTTTTCTCCCCCACTGAATTATATTAAGACTTAAAATATTTTCTAATTTTTCCTTGTGGCCTTGATAGGTAAAACTGCTTTCGGTGAGCTGATATTTCTTCGAATCAAATAATACCTTGTCCATGCTTTTTCCTTTTCATGCACTGTTATTGTTACGATAAGTTATTTAACTTTCTTAGAAAAAATCATTTTATAGATAGATTGTAGAAAGACGACAAAGCCATAACTAACATTTGCTTTACCATATTCATCAACCGCATAAATGAAATTTGATTTGAATTTTTCAACAGCGTCTTCAGGAGTATCTGCATAGATGACATCATCCTCTACTTCAAAACCTTGATCTAAAATCGCAGATTTCTCTTGTAGGAACGAGCTTGATGCCATATCAAGAAAGGTGTATTGCTTACGATTGCTATTGGGAATGCAAAAGAATTGGTATTTAGCCATAGTTAGTTTCCTCTATTAAATAAAACGTCTCAAAAATGATTTAAAATTGGATGCGATATTTTATTATTTAGAGCTAACCGTTTTTTATAAAACTTATGAATGAATCTATTTATTCACAACAGAACAATCAATAGATAGTTCAGTAAAAATAGACCTACATCTCACTATACTCAGTTAATGTATACAAAGATGCCTCGATTGAAGATTATTAACAAATAACATAATTAATAAGTTCAACAGAGGCATAGGTACTATTTTTATTACCGTTTAATATTTAAATAAGTGTACTTGATTATTCAACTGCGTTGCGATCTCACGCAACTCTTCAGATAGCTGCTGTGAATTGCTTGCTTCGTTTGACATTTGATCGGACACATCACTTGCTGATTGAATGTTTTGGCTTACTTCGTCCGTCACGGTTCTTTGCTCCGCTGCCGCATTTGAGATCTGCATTGCCATGTCTGAGATTTGTTGAATAGAAAACGAGATTTCTTCTAATGCAGTCGTAGCATTATTTGCATCATCGACACTTGATTGAGCAAACTTCTTACTCTCGTCCATACTATGAACTGCGCTATTGGTATTGCGCTGCAATGTTTCAATCATCTGGCGAATTTCATCTGTTGAACTGTGAGTTCGCTGTGAAAGCACACGCACTTCATCAGCCACAACCGCAAAACCTCGACCTTGATCACCTGCGCGAGCTGCCTCTATCGCCGCATTTAGCGCTAATAGATTCGTTTGTTCAGCAATATCACGGATGGTTGAAAGTATGGTGTTAATCTGTTGAGCATTGCTTTCAAGCTCTTGAATTATCCCAGACGCGTTATCAACTTGGTTTGCTAGATTCGTAATTGATTCTTGGTTGCGAATAATGACTTGCTTGCCTTGCTCGCAGCTTTCTGTTGAGTTAATTGCTGATTCTGCGGTTAGCTGAGCGTTATTAGCCACTTCTTGAGCCGTCGCGGACATTTCATGTACTGCCGCTGCAATTTGAGTGATTTCATTCACTTGAATCGCTAAACCATCACTGGTTTTACATGCCACCTGCGTACTTACTTTTGATTGGGAGTTAAGCTCTGATGATGATGTTGCGATATCTTTAATGATGGTGTGCAACTTCTCAATAAAGGCATTTACATGAGCAGCTAAATGACCAATTTCATCTTTTGAATCAACTTCAATGCGCTGAGTTAAGTCACCTTCTCCTTTAGAAAGATCTTCCATCGCTTTGCTTAATATATTCAATGGCGCCAGTGCTTTCTTGATTAAAAACATAGCTAAAGCGGCAATAATCACCAGCTGTAAAACAACCATAAATGCAGAATCACGGATCACGCTGCGAACCGAGGCGAATGCAAGATCTTTATCAACAACAGCAATAAAGTACCAACCAGAAGTCGTCTCTTTAGCTGCTGTGATGAATGCCTCTTTGCCATTAACGATGCCTTCTGATTGAGAATGATTACGAGCCAACTTCTCAATATTATTCATCGTAAATCCACTGCCTAAAACTGTCGCGGATTTTTGCAGCATACTGCGGTCATCGTGAGCAACAAATTTACCATCACTATCCACAAGATAAGCAGTTACACCATCTTGATTAATCGACAAAACATCATCAACAATAGCTTGAATGCTAATGTCTGCGCCAATAACCCCTGTGTATCCATTCGTATTGAATGAATCAGCAATAGTAATCACTAACTTACCTGTACCCACATCAATATAAGGGCTCGTAACAATGGCATTGGTTGAGTTTTTCGCTTGGTTGTACCAATCTCTAGTGCGTGGGTCATATCCATTAGGTACCGGTATATTTTTACTTTGATAAAACTCACCCGTTGAAAGGCCTGCATAAGTAATATCAAATCGGCCTGAATGTTCCGATTGAGAAAAATAACTGATTGGCTCTGCTGAATAGTTAAAGGCTTGTTCTGTTGCTTGTAAGATCTGAATTTTACCGTCAATCCATTTCTCGATACCAAGTACACTCGATTTGGTAATTGCTGCGGAGAACTGGTTAACAGAACGATACGTTTCTTCCATTAACTGCTTACCCGTCATGTATGTTTGTATTGAAGCCATGATTAATATGACTGCGACAAACATGATAGTCAGTTTGTTCTTTATTGAAATATTCATTTTTATGTTAACCCGTTTATAAAATTCCGCACATGCTAATAACAATAGTATCAACATTAAGATATAACAGAATATCATACCACTTAAATTAAAGGTTTTGGAATGGCATCTTCTATATTGTATTTACTATTCCATAAAAATAAAATCAACCTCTCATTATTACAATGGTTAATACTGATAAATTTAAGATTTTATAAATACAGAGCACCGAAGAAAAAGACTTTATCTGTTTATGGATGAAAATTTTTTATCCATCAGTCAAATGGATTGCATAACTCAGTAATGGTTAATAAAAGAAAGCCACAGATAAGTGGCGACCGGACATGAGAACAGCCTACTTTTCTAACTCTCTTAAACAGTTAAGTATCAATAAATATTTTGTGCATTCACTCTAATATATAGAAAAATAAGCCTATGGTTCGCTCTTATCCGAGAGTAAACTCACATTTTTTTTCTCATCTCAAACATACACTCCCTCCTTACTTACGGTCTCTATATCAACGGCATCAGAAGGATTTTTTATGTCGCAGGTTTCTCTTAATGGTGATTGGACACTGACCTCTCCGACACACCCAACTATCTGTATTCCCATGACTATTCCAGGGGATAATTATCAAGCTCTCTATCATGCGAATATTATTGCTGATCCCTACCAAGGAGTGAACGAAAAAGACGTTCAATGGGTAAGGGAATGCGATTGGCATTTATCTCATACTTTTTATTTGTCGCAACAAGAACTCAATGCCTCTTCATTGCTATTAAATCTAAGTCGCTTAGATACCCTTGCCGATGTATTCATTAATGGTGAACTGGTGTTACACAGTACCAATATGTTTCAGTTACATCACATCAATATCAAACCGTTTGTTGAACTGGGCGACAATATCATCTCTGTGCATTTTTCTAGAGTTGATAAAGAAGGAGAGCAACGAGCCGAAATCTTACCGATGCCTATTCCATGGGCGGTAGGTAATAACAAAGTGCCACACATGAATCTGATCCGTAAAACACAATGCCATTCAGGATGGGATTGGGGGCTCTGTTTATTAGTCTCTGGTATTTATGATCCTGTTTATATTGATGTAATTGAACACATCACTTTATTGTCTGCCCAAACAGAGCAGATTTGGCATCAAAATAGGGTTGAAGTTAATGTCACGATTAACCATGATCCTATTGCTGATCATGAAATAACGGTGACGTTTGGCGATCAAATACAGATGACCACCACCAGTAAAACGGGGATGACGACGGTTAGTTTTCATATTACAGAGCCTGAACTTTGGTGGCCTTCAGGCTATGGTGAACAGCCTTTATATTCTTTGCATGTTGATCTTAATAACCAGACTATTTCTAAAAAAATCGGTCTTAGAGAGCTAGTACTTAACAACAAGCCTGACCAAATTGGTTCAGCAATGGAGTTTGTCATTAATGGCTTTCCTATCAATTCAAAAGGGGCAAATTGGATCCCGATGGATGCCATGCCAAGCCGAGAATCAGAAGCGCGTTATCGTGAATTATTAGGCAGTGCGAAAGACGCCAATATGAACATGATCAGAGTATGGGGAGGCGGGCAATATGAGTCCGATATGTTCTATGATATCTGTGATGAGCTAGGATTAATGGTTTGGCAAGACATGATGTTTGCCTGCTCACTCTACCCTTCTACTGATGCATTTATAGATGAAGTTGAGCCTGAAATTCGCCAACAGATCCAACGATTGAAAGATCACCCTTCTATTGTGATTTGGTGTGGTGATAACGAAGTCATTGGTGCAATTGGTTGGTATGATGAATCGAAAAACAACAAGACGACCTACACGGTTAATTACGATCGTTTAAACCGAAATATTGCTAAATGGATTGCAGAGGAAGACCCAAGCCGTCGTTTTTGGACGAGCTCACCTTGTAATGGCGATATGGATTTTGGTGATGCGTGGCATAACGACAATCGTGGTGATATGCATTTTTGGGATGTTTGGCACTCAGGTAAGTCATTCGATGCCTATCTCGATATTAAGCCTCGTTTTTGCTCTGAATTTGGCTTTCAATCTTGGCCCTCTTTTGCCGAGGTGAAAACCTTTGTCCCTGAAGAAGATTGGAACGTCACCTCTCCAACCTTTGAAGCACATCAAAAAAATGGCCGCGGAAACAGCATCATCACTGAGATGTTTACTCGCTATTTCCGTTTCCCATCTAGCTTTGAAAACATGCTGTATTTAAGCCAAGTGCAGCAAGCTATTGCGATTAAAACAGGGTGTGACTATTGGCGAGCGATTAGCCCAATTTGCCGTGGCATGTTGTATTGGCAGTTAAATGATAACTGGCCTGTCAGTTCATGGTCGAGCATTGAATACAGTGGTCGATGGAAGCAACTTCACTACCATGCTAAACGATTTTTTTCACCAACATACCTTCCTTTTGAGATCTCAAATAATGAGGTTCGTATTAGAGCGGTAAATGACTGTCGTAATGAAAATCATATTGATGGTACTGTTTATTGGATGGACTTTAATGGAGAGATCTTAAAACAATGGTCAATTAATTACTCGATTGAGCCTGATGGTAATGATGTTATTTGGTCATTAAGCCATGAGAAATACCACGATTGTGCTAATAACAGCTTCTTCTTTGTTGACGCATTCGTTAACGGAAAACAGCTCCAAAATACGTGGTTTGCAAATCAACGATTAAAACAGCTCACTCTAAAAAAAGCGAATATTGAGGTGGTTCAAGAAGGCGCTAGCATTACGTTACGAACCGATAATCCTGCTTTTTTTGTGCATTTAGAACACGATGGAAAGGGCAGATTTAGTGACTCAAGCTTTACATTGTTACCTGAAAATCCAGTCACCATAACCTACATTGGAGATGATATCGAAACGCTCACGAACACGTTGCGAGTCTATGATTTATCTAACAGTTATTAGTTCTTATACCAATGTAATTAATTAGCTGTTCTATGTATTAAGCCGAAAAACAAAAGCCAATGACTCTCACCATTGGCTTTTTTCTGTCACTCATTTTGTACTAAAAAATTAAACCATCCCTTTTACTTTATCGATGATTAACTCTCTAAACCAACGATGAGAGTGGTCAAAATCGAAATGCTTATGCCACATCAATACATAACATCCGGGCTCCATTTTTACCGGTGCTTTGAGTTTTTTAAGTGGTGAGCCCTTGAGCATCGTATCGACGTACTTTGCTGGAGCACATAAAATTAAATCGCTGTTTTCACATAACTCCATTGCTGAATGGAAGTCAGTTAAGTTAACCGCGATGTCTCGTTTTAGGTGCTGCAAATTAAGAATATCATCCAATAACCACTGTTCAATACCACCAAACACCACCTGCAAATGACGATATTTTAAAAAGGTATCTAGATCCCATTCTTCTTGAAACAATGGATGATCTTCACGAACTAAACACACCGCGTGATCTTGGATCAACTCAACGTAGTTCAACTCCGAGGGAATGTTCTCAATGTGCCATTTTGAGCGAGGATCCCACTCCCAACAACTGATCGCCAAATCAATTTCACAACGTAATAATTGCTCTAAACTATCACGACGCCACGTTTTAGCGTGCACATTAACTTGAGGTGCTTGCTTTAATAAATCAGGCATAAAGTAGGGGTAGGTCAACGAATACGCAGGCTCTACCATATGAATATCAAAGGTTCGCTTACTTTTATCTGGCTCAAAGTCATTTGGTCGCGTAAATAACTCTAATCGTTGTAATACTTGACGCAGCTCTGGTGCTAACTGTTTTGCTCTTGGTGTGGATCGTAATCCATAAGGTGTTCGCTCAAACAAGGGATCATCAAATACTTCTCGTAACTTTGCCAATTGCTTACTGACTGCCGATTGGCTTAAATGTAATCTTGATGCGGCTGCAGTTACGCTCTGCTCTTCTAGCAATACTTCTAATGTATTCAATAAATTATAATCAAACTGCAACACGGGTTACTCCACTAATTTTTACCAAACCAAAATCAGTTGGTTTGGTTATCATCTCTTTTATTGTAATCCCTATTGTTATCTCGAGGTCATTTTACTTCTTTTGTAATCTAAACATCTCTTTTGAGGTATAACGATGAATACCCATTAGTTCTTGATTTTTCAATGCTAAATCAAGCATGCATTGCGCCACGACTTCTCCCTCAATAGGCTTATAATTTAATAAGAAACCTTTCATTAAAGGATTTAAAACAGTCATAACCCCTTGTAAAAATGTCTCATCTTTTCGAGCTTCTGCTCTGTCTCCTGCCAGTGGCCCTGGTTGCATAAACGTGACACTTTTAAAACCAACTTGAGTCACCTTATCTTCCATCTCACCTTTGCATTTTAAATAGTGCGATAACGCTGATGATGAAGCGCCAATGCAAGAGACGATATAAACATGCTCGACACCAACCTCATGCATAGATTGCGCGACGTCCACTACCAGAGAGACATCTACCGCTTTTAATGCTGCTTTGCTGCCTGCTTTTTTAATCGTAGTCCCTAGAGTAATAAAACCAATGCTAGGTTTATTATCGGCCAGTGCCATTTTATCTATGGATAAGCCAGGAGTGACTAACTGAGTCAACTTAGTACAAGCTTCTTCAATAGGTCGACGACTTAGACTATACACACATTCTACGTCTTCACTTTTTAACGCAAAATTCAATAAATGATGGCCAATTAACCCTGTTGAACCAGCAATAATAATTGATATTGAATCTGACATAATGTACTCCTGAGTATTCACTTTCATCACTGTAATTTTAGCTTAATAATGTCATTGAAAACACAGGTTCACCATTCTTTATATCGATGACAACTAATTACTGATGCTATTGCCATATCTCATGATCAAATCAACCACGCTATTTACCCCTAATTTTTTCATTAAATTAGATCGATGAACTTCAATCGTTCGCAAAGAAACACACATAGAATCAGACATTTGTTGATTTTTAAAGCCTTTTACAATCAGTTGTAGAACTTCTTGCTCTCTAGAGGTTAAATTTTGATATGCTCGTTTAACATCCAAATCCTTACACTGCCTATCTGATAACTGTAACCCCTTCTTTATGGCTGCACAAAGATCTTCACCTTCGACTGGCTTTTGAAAAAAATCAACGGCACCACATTTTAGAGCTTCAACTGCCATGGGAATATCGCCATGGCCCGTTAAAAAAATCACACTTAATGGGCTTTTTTCATTATTCAATAAGCTATGTACGTCTTGCCCTCTAAGTTCTGGCATTCGACTGTCTAAAATTGCACATCCCGGTAAAGTGATATCAACCTTATCTAAAAATTGTTGGCCACTAGAAAATTCAGAAACGGTAAAACCATACCCTTCAAGCATAAAAACCAGAGATTCTCGTACTGAATTTTCATCATCAACGACATAAACATTATAAGCGCTTAGCTCTGTGTATCCCTTATCTAACAATTGTCATCCCTTCTGATATGGTAAAACTACCACCACACGGCAGCCCCTTGGTTGTACTGAGTGATACTCTATGGTGCCATTGTGGTTTTCGATAACCTCTCGACAAATAGCTAATCCTAAGCCCAATCCATTGTTTTTTGTTGTATAAAATGCCTGATCCAACGGTATTTTATTGTTTTCAATTCCAACTCCATTATCGGTCACAGAAATCTGAACCCGGTCTTCTTGATAGATTATTTCAATCGTAACCAATAATGCTTGTTGCAAGTCATTCACCATGACACAGGCATCTTTCGCATTATTTAATACGTTAAGCAGCAACTGTTGAAAACCAGTAAAGTCCGCTAAAACCATACTCGGCTCACCATAACTATTGATTTCTAATTCAATATTATTTCGTTGAAAATCATGCTCTAACAATCGATAGGTGTCATTCACTAACGTACCTAACCAGAAGCGTTTTTTTTCTGTCGGTTTCTTATGGATCAAATCTCGAAGACGTTGAATAATGTCACTTGCCACATTAACTTGTTGTTGAATTTTTTCCATCACAGGCAGTAACTCTTCAGGTTTACTTCCCCTTTCAACTCGCAATTTAACGCCTTGGCTGTAATTTTTTATTGCTGACAATGGTTGATTGATTTCATGAGCAAGGCTACTGCCTAATTCTCCCACTATCATGATACGTTGAGCATGCTCTAGCAGAGTGCTTTTTTGACGTAAATCTTCTAATGTTTTCCGCAATGCTTTCTTACTGCGCTTAAAACGCCATTCCAGTAATAAATGGTAAATATTTAAACCAAATAAGCCAATTATCATCATCAAGGCTAGATAAGGATTTCGATGTAACCAATCTTCCATTTGCTGCGTCCATGGTGTTTGTAAAGGATGCATATCTAGATGTTGGTAAGCCTTATCAACATTCAAACTGCTTTCTGGCAATGTCCAACCAACATTACTCGCAGCTTTGGCTGCCTCTGCATTCGCAGGCATTGCTAATAAAGCTTGGGTAACTTGCTTACCTATCTCATTGGTTGCTCTACTTGTCTTTGCAAAAGTCCAATTCGGATATAATGGCGTGCTCACTGCACACGTAAATCCATCATGTTGTTGTTCACCTAAAACTCTAAATTGAGAGCGCTCAACAAAACCTTCTTCGACCATTTCTTCTAGTGTACAAGCGGGGGCAATCGCTACGTCTAGCTCCTTTTTCTCAATCGCTCGAATCAAGTTATCCGTTGGTGGTCCTGGAAATTGAATGCGATCATAAAAAGCAGTATTAAAATAGCCACGTTTATCCATCTCAAAATGGAAAGCAATAAAACCGCCAAAGGCCTTTTCAGAAACCGCCGCTACTCTCGCATATTCGATATCTTGTAAAGAATGATAGGGAGAATCAGCCCGAACAATCACCGCCGATGCAATGGCTTTACTCAATGCGACTTCATGCTGTTTTTTCTGTGTGGCTAACCAGTGAATCGGAAGCTGTCTTGCAAAAGTGGTGGCTTGCCCCGGACTCGTTAATAAAAAATCAAGCTCTCCAGATTTGAATGCATTCTCCAAGCCATCAAAATTATAAGAATGTAATACAAACTTTGAGTTTGGTATTTGTGATTCCAACCAATTCATTGTTGGCTCCCAAGCAATATTACAATGATAGTGGCCTCTTAACGCCAAAACGCCCACGTCATATTGCTTCACTTTTATTTCATTGGCATAACACAACGATGGACAAATAAGCAGCAAGAATGCACTGCAAAACAGACAGAAAGCCGATAATTTTGGGGAATGGTTATCAAACAATGAAAATAGCCTTAAACATCATATTTTATATGTGCAGTTATCATCGATTTTCACAATATTTTTATTGTTTTAGATCAAGTCCTTATCAATATTGTGGTTTA
Organism: Aliivibrio friggae; assembly: GCF_057368515.1. NCBI lineage: Bacteria > Pseudomonadati > Pseudomonadota > Gammaproteobacteria > Vibrionales > Vibrionaceae > Aliivibrio > Aliivibrio friggae. Next base: position 603,138 of record NZ_CM170649.1, on the reverse strand, counting down.
CCACAATAGTTGTGAATTACTGAATAACTCAAAATCACCCTACTACCTTGGGGGTAAGTGAATAATCATAATTTGTCACCATAACCTAACACCAAAAATTATAAAAAAGTTAGTTATCACACTCTCCAGTATTGGTTCAAAAAATGCTAACCGCCTTGCTTTTGCGAGGCTTAAAAACTTTAACTTACTGGAAATAGACAATGAAAAAATCAACCCTTGCTCTTGGCATTCTTGCCGCTGCTGTCGCCATAGGATATCCAACCTATAACGTTATGTTCTCTGCTCCTTCGTTTGAAATCAGTGACGAGAAACTCAATGCGAAATTCTCTCATTACTCCCAACCAGAACACTTCATTTGTGCTCAAGACCTTAAGAAATTGATGGATAGTAATGAGGATGTCGTGGTTATTGGCGCTCTTAACCCAATAAAACCTGATGCACCTATCGAAGGATCTTTTACTATGTGGCGTGATGGCTACTCAGCAAAAGAAGGCGCGTATGAATTTGATGGCATGAGTAACACCACGGAAGAAATGGAGAAAATCCTAAGTACTTACGGCGCAACTTCTGACTCAACCATCGTTGTTTATGCAGCAACATCACACCACGATGCTGCGCGTTTATTTTGGCAAATTGAAGCGCTAGGCCATAAAGACATTCGTTATTTAGATGGCGGATTAAACGCCTGGGTTGGCGCAGATTTACCAACAGGCAATGCAAACCCTTCACAAGAAGAGTCTGATTATCAAGCAGCAGAACCAACCCATGAGCACACAGCTCTTGCTACATTGGATATGGTCATTCAAGCACAGAATAATGATGAATGGGTAATCATAGATACTCGTGGTAATGACGAATTTAACGGTACTACGACAGTTGGTGGTGCATTTGGCCCGGGGACAATCCCAAACAGTGTTCACATTAACTGGACCAAGGCAGTAAATGAAGACACTACCTTAAAATCAGTAGAAGAATTACAAGCACTATACGGTGATGTAATTAAAGGCAAAAAAGTCATTGCCTACTGCCAATCAGGCGTTCGCTCTGCACACACCACCATGATTTTACAAAACGTTCTGGGTGCAGACGAAGTTTACAACTACGACGGCTCATGGATTGAGTACAGCCACGCTCACTATGAAGAAAAACAGCCGAACGTTACCGTTATCAACGGCCAACAAAGCTAATTCAATCTTAAATTGGAATCATAATAAAAATGAGCAATGTAATTTTTAGTCAAAAACTCTACGATACGGCTCAGCTGATTGTAGATGGCTGTATGGGTGATGCCGATCCAGCATGTCAAACCGCATGTCCAATGCACACGGATGTAAAACAGTATGTACGTTTAGCAGGAGAAGGACATTATCAAGAAGCCTTAGATTTAATTCGCGGCAAACTTTTCTTACCTCAAACGCTTGGTCGTATTTGTGCTCACCCATGTGAAGCTGCATGTCGCCGTAATACTGAATTTAATCAACCAATCAGTGTTGCTGGGATCAAACGCTTTGTTGCTGAAAAAATGGATAAACAAAGTAACTGGGATCTAACCGTTGCAAATGATAGTGGTAAAAAAATCGCTATCATTGGTGCTGGACCCGCAGGTGCGCAAGCGGCAATTGAGCTTCGTCGTAGCGGCCACCAAGTCACTATCTTTGAAAAACTGAATGTCTATGGTGGCATGATGCGTGTGGGTATTCCTGAATACCGTTTACCACGTGATGTTATCGATTTTGAATACCGTTATTTAGATATGCTAGGTATCGAAACAAAATTCGGTGTAGAGATAGGTAAAGACATCTCTTTTAATGAACTTCGTCTTTCTCATGACGCAATTGTATTGGCTCATGGGGCTCATGTAGGTTCTATCATTCCTCTTCCAGGACACAAAGCACAAGGCGTATTCTCTGCCGTTGAATACCTAAAAGAAGTTTCAGAAACACGAGATTTTCCTCGCGCTGGCAAACGTATCATGGTCATTGGCGGCGGTGATGTTGCTATGGACTGTGCTCGTTCATCGTGGCGTATTGGTGCTGATGAAGTACACCAATGTTCGTTAGAAGAGATGACAAAACTTCCTGCGAGCCAAGTTGAAATTGATGAGTCTCTCGAAGAAGGCGTACTATTTAATGCGGGCTGGGGGCCGATATCAATTGAAGAAACAGACGGAAAAGTAACGGGCGTAGTGCTTAAAAAAGTCATCTCAATTTTAGATGAAAATGGCAACTTTGCACCGAGTTACTCAGATGAAACCCGCACTATCGCTGTAGATACGGTTATTTTCGCAACAGGCCAAGTCGTCGCAGATATCACTGATGGCGCACTTGAGCAAACTCGTGGCGGTCGTTATGTGGTTGATAAACAAACCTTAGTCTCTTCTGTTGATGGGGTTTATGTTGCTGGTGACGCTTGTGGCGGTAACATTGTCGTTGAGGCAATGGCATTGGGTCATAAAGCCGCACTGAGCATTGAGCGTCAATTTGCAAAACGTCCTCTCACTGAAGAGCGTAATTTCGAGCAAGAGTACAGTTACCCCTCTCGCCTTGAAATCCCTCTTCCAAAAGGCACAACAGACACTCCTCGTTTGCATGGTCAATTACGCAACATAGAAGAACGCAAGCAAGACTTTAAACAAGTTGACCTTGGTTTTTCTGAAGAACAAATCAAGCAAGAAGCGTCTCGTTGTCTGCAATGTACTTGTAAATTATGCATGAACGAATGTGTGATGATGAATGACTTTGGAGATTGTCCTAAAACCTTGTTTAGTGACTTCATTAATAACAAAGCCATGGACCCGCTATTGGCTTACTCATGTAATGCCTGTGACCAATGTACGATTGTTTGCCCTAAAGATTATCCAATGAAAGAGATGTTCTTAGGCGCTCGCGTGGATTTTGTTAATGCCAATGGCGGTAACTCTCCAATACCTGGGCACAAAGCAATCAATATGCATCAGAAGCTTGGCTTCTCTAAACTCTTTACTATGGCTAAACGTACGGTGACTTCAAAATGAGTAATAAAGTATTTATGCCAGGATGCAGTCTGCCATCCTACTCGCCAGAAGGCGTTGCAAGCATCGCAAAATATCTAAAAGAAGTGTATCCAGACATGGGGGCAGTACAAAAGTGTTGTGGTAAACCAACCGCAGCTATTGGTCAATATGAATTATTTAAAGAACGTTACGGCCAGCTACAAGCTGATTTCGATAAGCTTGATGCGCAAGAAGTCATCGTGGCTTGCCAAAGCTGTTACGGCATGATCAAAAAGTCAGGGGGGAATCAAACACCAGTATCACTTTGGAAGTTGTTACCTCAAATCGGTCTTCCTGCTGAATTAATTGGTAAAGCAAAAAACAGCGATGTGGTGTTCACCATTCATGATTCTTGTTCTACACGCTACGAGAGCGAGCTTCAAGCGGGTATCCGTTGGATATTAACTGAGCTTGGCTATCAAATTGAAGAGCCTGAATACACCAAAGAGAACACGCGTTGTTGTGGCTTTGGTGGCATGGTAGTTCCAGCTAACCCAGATGTAGCAAACCGAGTAATCAAACGTCGTGTTGAAGAGTTTAAAACCGGTCACGTCGTTGTGTACTGTGCCGCATGTCGTGCCTCTATGATGGGTGTCGATACTAAAGCATGGCACATCCTTGATTTAATGTTTGGTCCTGTCGTAATGAATGGTGATGAACCACCGGCAAACGTATTGGCGAGCCCTGTTAAATCATGGTTCAACCGCTATAAGTCAAAAGCGGGTCTAATCAAGTGTATGTCAGTCGATTAATTAAAAGGATTTAAAATGAAATTTGTAAAAATTGCTCTTATCATTGCGGTAATTGCACTGGCACTTTTTGCCGCTAAACAAACCGGTATTCTTGAAATCATCACTGATATTAAGAGTCTTCAAGAGTGGATCGCAGGCTTTGGTGCATGGGGCTATGTCGTCTTTATCATTGCGTTTGTTTTTGCTTGTGTGTTCTTACTTCCTGGCAGTGCATTTACTATCGTTGCAGGTATTGTTTTTGGTCCAATCAAAGGTGGGATCTTAGCTCTATTTTCAGCGACACTAGGGGCTGTTGTTGCATTTATTGTTGCTCGCTTTCTTCTTCGAAATACCATCATGAAGAAATTCGGTGACAATCCAATGTTTAAAAAGATTGATGATGGCGTCGCAAAGAATGGGACTAGTTTCTTAATTTTAACGCGCTTAGTTCCTGTATTCCCATTTAGCTTACAAAATTACGCTTATGGACTAACTAGTTTGAACTTAGGTACTTATGCATTGGTCTCATTAGTAACAATGGCTCCGGGTGCATTCATTTTCGCTTACATGGCTGGGGATATTGCAACGAACGGTGTCTCTGCAATGTTATTAGTTAAATTCGCCGTTGCAGGGCTAATCCTATTTGGTATGTCTCTTATTCCTAAATACATAGCGAAGAAGAAAGGCATCAACATGGAAGAGTTAGCAAAGTAGTTGCTGAATAGCTATGACAGGGATAGTAATTGTTTGAATCTATTATCAAATTAAGATGCATAATAGAGATAGATAACTTACTATCCCTTTTATTGTTACCTAAACATAACAACTATTTTTTACTCTATAATTACACGGATGAATTTATGAAATACCACGCAAGCCGAGTTAAAGTTAATTAAGATGTTACGAGTTTTATATCTCCTCATTATTGTGATTTGTATTCTACCCACCTTACCTGGTTTACTGGGTGTAGCTCTGTCTGCATTTGGTTATATTCCACCATTAGGTATGAACCGCTTTTCTCTCACAGGCTTTGCTATGGTATTTGATTGGCAAGGTGTATGGCGATCCATTGGTCTTACGGTTTACTCTGCTATTGCCAGTAGCTATCTTGCGTGCTTCATTACCTTTGCTATTTTACAGGCAACATGGGGCACTCAGATTTGGCGTAAAATCGAACTCTCCCTGTCCCCTTTATTAGCAATGCCACATGTTGCTTTTGCCATTGGTTTTGCCTTTTTATTTGCTCCAACCGGTATGGGTATTAGAGCGCTGCACAGTCTATTTGGTTATGACCCTGCCACCCAAGGCGTTAATGATGCGGTTCTATTGATTAAAGACCCTCACGCACTTGGTCTAATTGTTATGCTCGCATTAAAAGAAGTGCCCTTTTTACTCTTAATGAGCATCTCTATCTTAGCGCAACTAAAAGTCACTCAAATAGAGAAAGTCAGTGCTTCATTAGGCTACAGTAAAAACCAAATGTGGTGGAAATGCATCTTGCCACAATGGTTTGCGAAACTTCGCTTTCCAATGTTAGCAGTGATTGCTTATAGCTTATCCGTAGTCGATGTCGCTCTAATCATTGGTCCAACAAACCCACCGACCTTTGCCGTATTAGTTTGGCAATGGTTTAGTGACCCTGACTTAAGTTTATTACCTCGCGCTGCCGCTGGGGCGGTGATTCTCTTTGCTATTGCTTCACTGTTGATTGCCTTTGCTCGTTTAATTGAATGGACAATAATCAAAGAGGTTAAATGTTGGCAATTCTCAGGTCGATATGGCATATCCCTTCCTGGTAACTCTCTGTTTATCATGATCATATCGTTAACCATTTTTATCATCCCACTCATGATCACGTGGAGCTTTGCACAGCGTTGGCGTTTTCCTGATCTTTTACCAAGCCGATACAGTAATCATTTTTGGCAACTCGAATGGGACAGTATTGTAAGTACGATTAATCAGAGCCTCATTATCGCCATAATCACCGCTACTATTACGCTGGTACTGGCGCTATTAGCTCATGAATATCGCATCAAATATAAATGGCAAATTCCAGGTTATGTCATTGCTATTCCAATGCTTATTCCACAGCTATCTATTTTATTTGGCTTACAAGTCGTTACGCTATACTTAAGCAGCGATTCATATTTACTTTGGGTTTGCTGGGCTCATGTCTTTTTCGCTTTTCCATTTGTTTATCTTGCACTTGATGGACCTTGGCGCAGTTTCGATATAAGGCTTATTCGCGCAGCCCTCAGTCTTGGTAAATCACCTCTGCAAGCGTGGCTCAAAGTAAAAATGCCGATTCTTCTGCCTGCCATTGTATTTGCGTGGGCGGTTGGGATCAGTGTCAGTTTAGCTCAATATTTACCTACACTAATGTTAGGTGCTGGGCGTATTAGTACCATCACAACCGAAGCGGTTGCGCTTTCAAGTGGATTTGACCGCAGGGTCACTGCCATTTATGCAATTTGGCAGGCTTTATTACCATTAATTTTCTTTACCATTGCGATAGTTTTCAGCCGAGTTCAAGGCAGATATCGCCGTATTTCAACCTAAGGGTATTTCTCACAATGTGTCTTAACCTTAACAATATCACCATAAAGAAAAACAGCGGTGATGCCTTATTCTCTTCACTCAATATGACAGTGAAACAAGGAGAGATCTTGACTCTGATGGGTCCAAGTGGCTGTGGTAAATCAACCCTATTAGATGTGATCGCAGGACATCTTTCTGAAGAGTTTTCCTACTCAGGTACGGTCATGCTCGACAGTGTAGATTTAAGCCAATTACCAGCCCATAAACGCAATGTAGGTATACTCTTTCAAGATGACTTACTTTTTCCTCACCTTTGCGTTTGGGAGAATCTTGCTTTTGCTTTACCAAACTCAGTTAAAGGTAACGAGCGTAAAATACAAGCCATGCAAGCACTAGAACATATCTCTCTCGTTAAACTGGCTGAGTCATTTCCTGACCAAATCTCAGGAGGCCAACGAGCTCGTATCAGCCTTACTCGTATGTTACTTGCTAAACCTAAAGTCGCTTTACTCGATGAGCCCTTCAGTAAACTTGATAAAGACTTGCGTATTCAATTTAGAGATTGGGTGGTAGAGCAACTTAAAGAGGCCAATATTCCGGCCTTAATGGTAACTCATGACAAAGAAGATGTTCCACAAGGAAGCCGTGTATTAACTTGGCCATGGGAGATGAATCATGCTTGATAGCTTTAGTATAAAAGTGATCCGCTGGCCGCTTACGCAGAGTGCTAAACTAGTTAATAAATTCGGTGTCACTGCCAATCAAACCACCTTATTTGGCTTCTTTTTAGGTTGCTTGGCTTTTCCTGCGCTGATCACAGAACATTATCTAGTCGCCTTAGTGTTTATTGTACTCAATAGAGTTTGTGATGGACTGGATGGTGCATTAGCCCGTATTCAAGGCATTACCGATGCGGGAGGATTTTTAGATATCAGTCTCGATTTTCTATTTTACTCACTCATTCCTTTTGGTTTTGTTCTCGCAAATCCAGAGCAAAATGCAGTAGCTGGTGCTTTTTTAATTTTCTCATTTATTGGCAGCGGCAGTAGCTTTCTTGCTTTTGCTGTCATGGCGAGTAAACAAGGCATTGATAATCCAGTTTATAAACATAAATCACTTTACTACATGAGTGGCTTAACCGAGGGAACAGAGACTATTGGCTGCTTTATCGCTATTTGTTTGTTCCCTGCTCATTTCGCCATTATTGCTTATATCTTTGGTGCTGCTTGTTGGTTTACTACCTTTACTCGGATCTATTCTGGGTTCCACACCTTGAAATCCTAGTTCTGTAAATATTCTAAAAAAGCAATAAAAAAACGGATGGTATCACTACCATCCGTTTTTGTTTTATTCTGATTTGTTGCTGTGTTTTTGACGCAGACTAGATAGCCCAACCACCAACATAAAATACAATCAAAGCAATCGTAATTGAAACAATACCAACGTTTAACTTCTTAAACTCACCAGCAAAAACACGACCTACGACTAGAGTAGTAAAGCCAATCATAATACCTGTTACAATGTTTGCTGAAAGTATAATGAATACCGCACAAACCAAGCCAGAAAGCGCATCAACAGAGTCATCAAAATCTAACTTTGATACATTACTTAGCATCAACAAACCTACGTACATCAGTGCAGGAGCCGTTGCATAAGCAGGAACCAAGTAGCTTACTGGCGATAAGAAGATCATCACTAAAAATAGCGCACCAACCACTGTTGCCGTTAGGCCTGTTTTACCACCAGCAGCTGTACCTGCTGCTGATTCAATATAAACCGCCGCAGGAGCACCACCAACAAGACCAGCGACCATTGAACTTGCAGAGTCCGCTGTTAATGCCTTACCGCCGTCGATGATTTTACCGTTCTTATCTAACAAGTTTGCTTGACCCGCAAGAGCACGGATTGTACCTGTTGCATCAAATACTGCCGTCATTACCAAAGCAATCACCACAGGAAGGATAGCTGGTGTTAATGCACCCATAATATCCATTGAGCCAATCAAAGAGCCACCATCCGCTGTTTGCAAGCTTGGTAGTGCAAAGAAGCCGTTGTAGGTTACGCTTGGATCAAAGATTAAGCCGATAATTGAAATAGCCACAATCACCAATAAAATACCACCTGGTACGCGTTTCTTCTCTAAGCCAAAAATAGCAGCAAGACCAAGTACCGACATGATCACAGAGAATGACTTAATATCACCTAACATGATTGGAAGACCTGCGTGTGCATTTTTAACAATCAGACCCGTGCCATCCGCAGCAATAAGCAGTAGGAATAAACCGATACCAATCCCCGTACCATGTGCAATACCTGATGGTAGGTTATTCAAGATCCACTGACGAATACCTGTTACCGTAATAAGCGTAAATAGCACACCCATGATGAATACCGCACCCAGTGCAACAGGAATACTAACCCCTTGACCAAGTACCAAGCTAAATGCAGTAAAAGCGGTTAATGAGATAGCACAACCAATCGCCATTGGAAGGTTTACCCATAATCCCATTAGTAACGAACCAAATGCCGCCACTAAACAGGTAGCAACAAAAACAGCCCCTGTATCAAAACCTGCAGCACCTAGCATACTTGGAACAACGATAACGGAATAAACCATCGCTAAGAATGTAGTTAAACCTGCGATCATCTCTGTTTTAACGGTACTGCCACGCTCAGAAATTTTAAAAAAACCATCTAGCTTTTTATCTAAATTAGATTGTGGTGCTGTATTCTGTACATTGTCCTGCGACATTAGAACATTCCTTAAATAGGTAACAGTAAAGTGGAGTTAATTTTCTGCGCGCATTTTTGCATAAACTGAGAAAAATATAAATAAGCAATCGTTATCGTCACGAGATTACAATTACTTACCATTAATCGTTAAGCAAATGAAATTACTGTTAATTCTTCCTAAAATGCTCTAAAAACAAAAAATGAGAATCAATTTTATTTCACTGATTCTCATAAAAGTGATCTTTAAACTTCAATTTATAACTTAAAAGTGTGTAGCATTTCTTTCAACTCTGCATTTTTATCAGCCAAAAACTGACCTTCAAAATTGATCTCTTCACATAATTTAAAGTTGGTAGCAACGTGAGATCTTGTATCATTAACATCATCAAATAATCGATGAATACTAGATTTTATACCATGCAACCCTGATTCAGACTGATTATCAGCAAGCAACTCTTTCACTTCGGCAATGGTATTATGTGCATTCTGAACTGATATTTTATTGATTTGGTATTGTTCACCTAACTTAATTAGTTCTGATTCTTGGTAGTTAATCTGCTCTTGAGTTTGAGCTATCGTCTGATTGACCGAAGTAACAATACTGGTAATTTCTTCAAGACTTGTTTGTGTAGATAACGCTAAGGTTCTAACTTCATCCGCAACAACAGCAAATCCTCTACCTTGCTCTCCGGCACGCGCGGCTTCAATCGCCGCATTTAAAGACAATAGATTGGTTTGGTCTGAAATTTTTTGAATCACAGTAACAAATTTATTAATCGCATTTGTTTGTGTTAATAAGGAATAAAAATTATGACTCAGCTCTGTTGTACTTTGCGCATAATTATCGAGTTGAACCATGATCTTTTCATTAGTCGTATTTACTTCAATTAACTCTTCTTGAGCGATCGTCGCCTTTTTCTCTGTGCTTACTGAACGATTAATTAATATTGCAGAGTTACTGTCTAGATCTTCTAACTGGGTATAAATCGAATCAAACAATTGAGATTGTTCTTGTAGATGTCGCGTGATATCTGCGGTTTTTTCAGTTAATACATGTGATGTATGATCAGAAGTAATCGACAAATGGGTGATCTCAGAGAGTGCTTGATTAATATTAATTCTAAAACTTTCAATAACCGATAAGACCCCACTCATTTCACTATTAAACGAGCTATTGATGACATTTTTAAGTGCTAAGTTTTTCTGCTCAAAATTGGCCATATAAACTTGAGTGTCTTTTAACGTATCCACACCCCAATGCTTTTCATCTCTATCGTGAATAAACAGAAAGAGCGCCAATATGCATTGAATAATTTGAGACGTTATATTTTCTGTAAAAAGGAAAGCATTCAAGATTAACAGAATAATACCAAGCCAATGAGTCATTCTCATTCGGAAAAAAAGGGATTTGAGCATAAGTAAGCCTTTAAAAGATAAAAAGAAATTTGATATTTCACATTATCTACACAGCAAATACTGAGCCAATCGTAAGTCATTGATAATTAATGATACAGACGAAATTCTGTGTCTATATGACATCATAATAAGTGTCAAATAGACACCTACACTGTCTTTATGACACTTATTTTAATGTTCTATTTAAATCATTTACTTAATCGGTTTAGACATCTTATAAAACTCATTTCAACTTTCTTGCTAATTTTTTGACATACCATTTAAGTATAATTTAAATCAAAATCATTCATCACACCAAAGGATTTTCTTTTAGAGTCTCTATATAGGTTAAAGAATGCTCATTAAATGTTAATTGAAGTAGAAACTTCGGCATACACGTCAAACTGGTGCAATATTTGCTTACATTAGGAAATAAATACTAATGAGAATAATCAAACATGACGTCTAAAATACATATGAGCAATAAGGAGATTCTGTTTCCTAAAGAGTACAACTTGTTATCTATTACTACTCCTTCAAGCCATATTTCCTATGCCAGTAAAGAATTTTGTGAGGTCGCAGGTTTTACATTAAATGAGCTCATTAATAAACCTCATAACATTGTGCGTCACCCCGATATGCCTTCTGACGCATTTAAAGATATGTGGGCTCACCTTAAAGAAAAAAAATCATGGATGGGGTTAGTTAAAAACCGCTGTAAAGATGGCAACTATTATTGGGTTGACGCTTTTGCTTCACCTATTTTAAAAAATGGTGCTATTCAAGAGTATCAATCAGTTCGTTTATGCCCTTCTCGCGAACACGTTAAAAATGCAGAAAAAGTATATGCCGCGTTAAAATCAGGTAATAAACCATTAAAAATGAAGCTACCAAGAACGCGTTTATGGCAACGTTATGCGTTAACTTTGATTCCTAATTTTGCAATTTCAGCAGCAGTAACTCAAATATCACCATTATTGGGCCTTGCTTCTTTCGCTGGAATTTCACTCATAAGCACCTATTCATTAACTCGTCGATTAGAGGCCTTAACAACCAAAGCCAGAAAAGTGTTCGATAATCCATTAATGGAATTGGTTTACACCAACCATATTGATGATATCTCAGAGATCGAACTGGCGTTAAAAATGCGTCAATCAGAAATCAATGCGGTTATTGGTCGTATTCAAGATTCCAATGAAAAAATTGAAGCATTAGCACAATCATCAACAAGTAACTGCCAAGACACCGTAAATAACATTACGATTCAAAGCAAAGAAACAGCTCAAGTTGCCAATGCAATTCAAGAGATGAGTGCTTCTGTTAATGATATTTCAAGCAGTGTTCAAACAACAGCTAGTGCAACAGAGCATACACACCAAATAGCTTCTGAAGGTATGTTAGCTGTGACCGACACAGTAAAATCAATTGAAATGCTAGTATCGCAACTAACCAACGCTTCAGGTGTAATTAGTACATTACAGGAACACGGTAACACCATTGGTTCTGTATTAACTGTCATTCAATCCATTGCTGAACAAACAAATTTACTGGCATTAAATGCCGCTATTGAAGCTGCACGTGCTGGTGAGCAAGGCCGTGGTTTTGCTGTTGTTGCGGATGAAGTAAGAGCCTTAGCGCAAAGAAGCCAAGAATCGACCAAAGAAATCCAAGAAATCATTTTACATATTCAGTCAAGTACACAAGAAGCAGTACAAACGATAGAAGAAGGTAGAGATCTTTCTGAAGTGTGCGTTGATAATGCAAAAAAATCAGGAAATAAACTGCAGGAATCATTAGATCAAGTCACTAATATTTCAGCGCAAAACACCCAAATTTCTGTTGCGGTAGAACAAATGGTAAAAGTAGCAGACGAGATGAATACCAATATTCAATTAATTAATAATGTCTGTTTAGAAACAAATAGCATTGCGAATGGAACAATGGAGCAATGCCAAACACTTTCAAAAACTATTCACTCTCAAGGAGATTTAGTGTCTCAATTCAGGACGTTAAGCTAAAGTAAGAGCACCTACACAAAATCCGTTTATCATCATAACAATGATAAACGGATTGCTCCTTACACTTATCTTTACTACTTTTATATCTCTTCCTTGATATTGCATTGCTGTTTCTATTTCTATTTGTTGTTTTCTATTTAACTGGGCAACCTTTACAGAACCTGATGGGTTTCTGAAGCGTATTTACGGAAAATTGGATTATCTATACTGTCCTTATTTTCTGGACGCCATAACCCTTCCTCAACCCCTTTAACGATCAAATGAATCACCGCAGAGTCAATCGCTGACATTAAGGCTATATTTACCGGTTCATTATTTGTATAACCTAATTCAACTTCCAATAATTCTTTATAATCTACAAATCGAAAAGCACCGGCTGAAACCTCATACGAGAGTATCGTTTTACTGGTTGTAACACTTGTTAAGATCTTACCACTACGAACATCGACCGCTCGAATATTAACAGTAACTTGATCCGCTCTGTATTGTCCTGAACCACCAATACCTAAGTATCTAGCCCCTGCTCCTCCCGTTTTAATATTTGAATCATAGGCTACGATTCCACCTTCAATCATTACGTTTGCAGATAACAAAGATGGAAGCGTAGAACCATGATTAGAAATAGATTCTTGTTTTTTTTGTGCCGCCCTAATAATTTTCCTTTCCGTTAAAAGGTTTTGTAAGCCTTGGCGCTCTAGTGGATAGAACCATTCAGAATCTAATAAAGCCATCGTTAAAAGAGCAGTACCACCTTGAGGTACAGCCGTTGAGAAATTACTGTTTGGTTGTGGCTTATATTGACCCGTTTGGTCTCTAAAATCATACACCGAAACAAATATTCTCCCTCTTGGTTTAGGTAAAGAAATGAGTTCTACATAATTAGCACCACGCTGCATTAATGTCGGCAATTCTGAAGTTTCAGGTACATCAATAGAATTAGAGCAACCTGAAATAATAAAAAGTAATAAAAATAACATTGAATATTTCATTGCTGATTCCTTAGCTTAGAAATTAATCTGGAGTAAGACCACTTACTTGGATTTCCGAGCTTTCACCCGTTTCTTTATCTATGATTTGAATAAGCAGCGCTCCAGAATCATCAACAATATTTAGAACAAAATCATCTGTGACAAGCTGCCCAGTATTACCATTACCTACATCAGCTAATAACTGGCTTATTAATCGAGATTCTAAACTTGAAGTGAGACGATCTAACGCTGACTCTTCTTCAAACAGTGAATCATCTTTTGGTGCTTTATAATCATTAATCGCATTTGCGCCAGCAAAAAGATGAGATGTATTTAGAGGATTCCCTCCAAAATTAGGGTTCACTGGCGTATAAACTAACTCACTGGCTTGACTTAATGGTATAAAACTACTTATTAGAACAAGAAATATAATCCTTATGCTCATACTAAATCCTTAGATCTCAGGCAGTTCGAGATCGTATGTGTCTGTAAATAATTTCTCTGTTTTCCATCTTATAATATATTGATTTACAGACTCTATCGCTTGTTCTGCTTTCTCATCAGCCTGTCTTTGGCCCGGTGAAAGCGCCCCTCTGTAAATAACTTTATCAAAATGGTAAACCCCTATAATGCTTCCAGATAATGCGGTTGGCCTCTCTTTAACTGTTAAATTCACATCTATTCCATCGTATTTACTATTCATTTTCATAGAAAAAGCAACGTAAAAATCTCTTCCTAATCGAGTCAATGTTCGATCAATGATTAAGCCATCAATCTCAACTAAGTCATCGACTTCATTAACCTTATTATTCTCTAACGGTGTTTTTGATTCCAAATCACTTTTATTATCAGACGCATAAGTGAATAACGAAATAAATAAACATATAAACAAAAAAAATATAGCCTTAAAATTCATGCTCACACCTCTTTAAAGTCATATCCTTTTGCCCACATCATTGCTTGCAAACGATTTTTAACATTAATCTTTTTAAATATATTATAAAGATGTGTTTTAACTGTATTTTCACTGACAAAAATAGTGTTCGCTATATCTATATTTGAAGAGCCTAATGCTAATAATTTTAGTATTTCTTTTTCTCTTTCAGTTAACGATACCGATGTTGTTAAAATTCCATCTTGCCTCTCTCGATAAGAAAATATAATTTCTTTTGTAATTTCTCTACTAAGCCATATTTCACCACTTATTATTTTTTTTATTCCTTGAGAAATTACTTTAATATCATCACTCTCATAAAAAGCACCCACAACATTTGGATATTTCATAATATCTTTCAAAGCATCTAAACAAGTCACATTGAAAAGAATCTCTTTAAATTTCATCTTCTCTTGATTAATCATATATAAATAATTTTTATAATTTTTATCTGTTTGATTTTTCAAATCTAAAATAATAAAAACATCTTCATCTGACTCATTCATGATGCTTAACTCATCAAAACTAAGAGATACAATATTCATACATGATGATTTTTCTAATAAATCAATCAGTAATGATGAATATAGAGTTTGGCATGATGACAAGTAATAAATAGTCATATCCTACCTCCACAATTAACATTATTTAAAACTAGTTCAATACATAAGTATATCCAGAAATAAGTAGTAAACTAATGGACATTATTGCATTATTCTCAAATTTGAGAATTTAATAAGAGCAGTAAAAATGAGCTTTCTAATACTTTAGTTTATTTTTATTTTATTAAAATATCATAGAAAAGTTCATGGTTGTTCTCTCTGTAAAATCCATACTTTTGGTGTAGCAAAAAATGCTATTACAAAAAAAGAGGGACACTGATATGAACAAACTATCAGTACGTTATCTCTATTTATTATTAGCTGTAAGTAGTTACACCTATGCAAATAGTGATTTAGGAATTAGTGAATTCAATGCTCCTGAAGAACTAACGGCATTATCAGAATTAAATACTAGTAATGATAATCATGCCATTGTAGAGCTTACAAATTCAACAAATTCTAGTGTGATAATTTTACAGCATAACGTGAATGGGGCAGGAAGTAATAAAGCAAAAGTACAACAAACTGGCTATGAAAATAATGCAATCATAGCGCAGGTTGGAAGCAATAATACAGGCCTAGTTATCCAAGACGGAATAAACAATTACGCCTCCCTTGAGCAATGGGGAGTAAGTCATGAGGGAGCCATAATACAAAATGGTAATGACAATATCGCTCATTTAACACAAACGGGTAATGGTAAACAAAATGCAGTAAATCAGACTGGTGATTCAAATATTGCAGCAGCAGTTAACAAAAGTAATGGAGCAGGTTTTTCCATTAATCAAACTGGCAATCAAGGAATTATCTTAGTCAACGGAATGGATAGATTCATATCCATCACAAATTAAAGTATTTCAAGGAAGTTTATTATGAAAAATTTAGCAATCGCAATCTCAACCATCTTACTTTCTGGTGCAGTGTACGCAGGAAATACCGCTGATGTTGAATTAGTTAATGCCGATGATAATAACGTAAATATTTTCCAGTTATCACCAGCAGTAGGTAATGATGCAGATGTTTTAATCAAAAATTCAGATCTAAATGATGTTGAAGTTTATCAAATGGGCCGTCATAACGATGCTGTAGTTAGGGCTCGTAATAACAGTGATGACAATGACCTATTCATTGGTCAACAAGGTCGACACAATGAAGCTGTAGTAAAAGCTCGTCGTCATAGTGATGGTAATGATCTTACTGTTGAGCAAGATGGTCGTCGTAATTTCGGTAAAATTGAAGCTTATGACAGTGATAATAATATGGCACTGATTGACCAAGATGGACGCCATAATGACGCTCTAATTGATATGGATTATTCTGATAACAATATGGTTAATACGATTGAGCAAGATGGTCGTCGAAATGATGCGGCTATTTACCTAGATGGTGCTGATGGCAATATGAGTAATACCATTGTACAAGATGGCCGTCGAAATGACGCAACCATTGGTATTTATGGTGGTTCTAACAATGACTCACTTGCCATTGTACAAGATGGTCGCCGAAATGACTCAACGATTAGTGTTTATGGTGGCTCTGGTAATACCGCTTTAACTGATATTGATGGCCATGATAATGACACTTACACTGCCTTTTATGCTGGTGCGTCGGATAATGACACTGAAATCCTACTAGAAAATGGGGCTTTAGATAATACAGTTTACGCCGTTGTTGTTGGCGGGAATGATAATGAGGCAGATATACTTATTGATGCCAGTCACGATAACTTCGCTATGGTTGGTCAATGGGGTAGTAACTCTGATGCAACCATTAACCTAGTAAACGACTCTAACAGTAACGTCGTTGTGGTTAACCAAACTAACAACGATTCAGCCACTGTTCTAGCAGACAATAGTAATAGTAATGCTGTCTTTATTACTCAATTCTAAATTTAAAGATAGAACTAACTATTATTAATATCTAAACTATTGAAAAATTAAATAAAAATCCTAATCAGTAATTGATTAGGATTTTTCTATTTTAGCGATGATAAATGATAAGTACTTAAAGTAGAAATAGGGTTAAACATAATGTCATTCATTTTAATCTCCTCATCCCTATACCATCTATGTCATAATAATCCTTTGTATATGCTGTATTTAAAGGGACGAAAATGACTGCCACTACTTATCTTAATGACTTAAACCAACGTTATTTATCGATTCATCGCACCAAAGAAAACTTCTTTTGGGATACCTACATGGGTTTAAGCGATGATCACCAAGGCTCTACGGAAGCAGAAACTGCATGGACGAACTTTTTAAGCAATGCAGAGCAAATCTCCGCAGTTAAAGAACAAATCATACTGGCTGAATCAATCACTGATAATGAAGAAAAAAAACAAACCTTGATTGGTTTAAAAGGCTGGTTAGCAACATTTGAATCTCACGCAATAGAATCAAAACAAGCTCAACAACAAAAAGCAGATCTAATAAAATTTGAAGCGGGTCTATTTGAAAAAAAGCAAAACCACACCATGACGTATGTAAACGAAGAAGGTGAAACGGTTGAAGGCTCTCTTCCTGTACTCGCTTCTATTGTTCGCACCAGTGCTAATGCCGCAACACGTCAATCAGCTCATCAAGCGTTTCTTGGCTTAGAGCAATGGCTATTACAAAACGGATTTATTGAATTAATTAAACTTCGCAACAAATTTGCTCGCTCTCAAGGGTTTGATACTTTCTTTGATTACTCGGTAACAAAAAAAGAAAAAATGACGACAGATCAACTATTTACTATTTTAGATGATTTTGAAATTCGTACTCGTGATTGTCACCAACGTAGCTTAGATCAACTTGCAACGGATAAAGGCAATGAAGCCTTACTCGCGCATAACTTTGTCTTCTCGTTTGCAGGCGATGTGATGCGAGATCTAGACCCTTACGTACCGTTCTCAAAATCATTACGTCGTTGGGTTGAATCGTTTGGCCGTTTAAATATTGAGTTCTCAGGCGCAGAATTAACGCTTGATTTATTGGATCGTAAAGGCAAATACCCTAACGGTTTTTGTCATGGCCCTATTCCTTCTTTTTATAATCAAGACCAATGGGTTGCTGCTAAAGTTAATTTTACTAGCAACGCAAAACCAGACCAAGTTGGCAGTGGTTATGACGGTATGAACACCTTATTTCACGAAGGTGGCCATGCGGCTCATTTCTCTAACGTGAAGATGAACGCACCCTGCTTTTCACAAGAATTTGCGCCTACCTCAATGGCCTATGCAGAAACCCAATCCATGTTCTGCGATAGCTTGCTAGAAGATGCAGATTGGTTAAAACAGTATGCACTTGATGAAAATGGCAACGCTGTACCTGATTCGATTATCAAAGCAATGATCGACAGCAAACAACCTTTCCGTGCATATCAAGAACGCAGTATTTTAGTGGTACCGTATTTTGAACGAGCGCTTTATCAATTAACTGATGAAGAACTTACGCCAGAAAACATCACAGCATTAGCTCGTACTACAGAAAAGAAAATTCTTGGATTAGCGTGTAGTCCACGTCCATTAATGGCTATCCCTCACTTAGTGTCTGATGAAGCCTCATGTGCTTATCATGGTTACTTGTTGGCACACATGGCGGTCTACCAAACTCGCGCCTATTTCACTGAGAAATTTGGTTACTTAACTGATAATCCTGAGATTGGTCCATTACTGGCAAAACACTATTGGAATGCCGGTAACAGCGTTAACCATAATGACTCAATCATAGCTCTTACTGGTGAAGGCTTTAACGCTAAATATTTAGCTGATAAGTGTAATTTATCTGTTGAAGAGGCGTGGAAATCTGAGCAAGAAAAAATGGCAGAGTTAGATTCTAGAACTCAAGCCGAAGTGGCACCGCTAAATGCAACAATCTCTATTATTGATGGTCCAAAAACATTAGCAAGTAATACAGAATCAAACACAAAAATGTGTGACGAGTTTGAAGCCTATATTATGAAAACGTACGGACGCTAAACTGATTTCAGGGTGGTATTTATGCCACCCTGCTTATTTCAATATAGATAAATTAGAGCGATCGTCTTGAGAATAAAGTTGCTCAATTAAACGTGCTTGCTCTAGCTGGCCAACCGTTCCATTATCAATCAGCAATTGTTGTTCTTTTAAGATATCAATCAAATCCGTCGGAACAGAATTGCCATTACCGACAATCTCAACATGACCTGCTTTCACCGTTATTGGATTCGCATGAACGACATCATCCACTTCTTGATTTGACTGCTCACTAACACTAAAAACGTAATCATCTTCAACGCATATTCCGTCATCATTGGTTCTTCGACACGTATCACGCTCATCCGTTTTAATTACTAAATGCTGAGAAACTGAAGGGAGAAGTTCTCCCGGTTGTTCAATAAAATCAGCATTAGGTGGGATCTGTTGATATTTCTCGCCAGTCACGGCATAACAGATCAAATCAACAATACCCAAAGACAAGATCCGTAAAGAAGTCATTCCACAATGTGACGATATTTCAATGCCATTAAATGGGGAAGAGACCGTGGTAAGTTGCAGTTGTTTTGTGGCGACTTTTTTCTCATCTTCTCTATCAACCGTAAGTGCTCTACGAGCGACCAAACCACCTTGGCTATGGCCAATAATATGGAGAGGCTGATTGGGATTTTCATTTGATAATTGATTTAGAGCAGAAACAAGCTCGCCAGAGGTCTCTTCTAGACTCTTTCTGTCATCATACTCAAAACAGATAGCTTGTTGATCATATAAACCATAAACATCCGCTAAGGTTTTAAATTGACCCGCAGAAGCGAAGCAGCCATGAGCAATAATGGTTAATGGTTCATCTGGATTTAAATGAATACGACTATCATTGGCATTATTACAATGCTTTAGCCCTTCAATATTTAGGGTTTGCTTGGTCAACATCGTTGGTTCTTCAACCTCATCAATATCATTGACAGAGTTTGACGAACAACCAGCTAGGCCGAAAAGTACTCCCACACTGGCACATCGCAAATAATCCATTTGATTCATTAAGTTCATCCATAAACACAATATAAAACCATCATAGGGTATTTCTCATTCAATTATTACTTTTATATGAGGACCAAATAGTGATATCGGTGATTGATGTGATATCTATCCTCCTGCAAGTAAGATTGTAATTCTCAATTCTTTTAAAACGTGAGCATTAACCAAGAACACTAATAACCTATTCGACAGGCCTTCTTTCCTCTGCCAATCTTTTCTTCTCAGTGTATTTTACTCGACGCCTTTACCTACATCCAATTGATACGATTAAGGAATATCTATGCAGTGGAAAGCATCAACTCTTGCGTTACTAGTTTCAACCTCTCTTATTACGCCAATATCATTTGCAGCTCAAACGGCAGACAATGTTGCCCCTGAAGCCGCAACGGGCTTAACCAAGCAAAACCTCGTTGAAGGAAAAGAGTGGATGATCGCCTCCGCAAACCCTTATGCCAGTGAAGCGGGGGCTGAGATGCTACGCAAAGGCGGTAATGCGATTGATGCCATGGTTGCTACGCAATTGGTGCTTGGGCTAGTAGAGCCTCAGTCATCAGGTATTGGGGGCGGTGCATTTCTTGTCTATTGGAATGCAAAACAGCAAGAGCTTACTACTTTTGATGGAAGGGAAACGGCACCATTAGAAGTGACACCTCAATTATTTCAAGATGACAAAGGCCAACCTCTTAAGTTTTATGATGCCGTAGTCGGAGGGCGATCTGTTGGTACTCCTGGCACAGTAAAATTGATGTGGGATACTCATCAAAAACTAGGCAAACTGGATTGGAAAACCCTATTTGAACCAGCCATTGATCTTGCAACTAATGGATTCACCGTAAGTCCTCGTTTAGCAAAATTGGTTGATAATGACCAAGAGTTTCTACAACGCTCTCCTGCCGCTAAAGCCTACTTCTTTAACCAAGACGGTTCACCAATAAAAGCTGGTCAGAAGCTTAAAAATCCAGATTATGCAAAAACACTGCAGGTTATTTCTGAGCAAGGCGCAGTCGCTTTTTATCAAGGAAAAATGGCACAAGATATTGTGAACACAGTAAGAAATGAGACCTCAAATCCTGGGGTACTTAACCTCATTGATTTTACGGCTTATCAAGTAAAAGAGCGTGAACCCGTCTGCGCACCTTATCGCCAATATGCAATTTGTGGTATGGGGCCACCAAGTTCAGGAGCATTGGCACTTGGACAAATTATGGGGGTACTCAGCCATTACCCAATTTCAGATATGGGTAAAGACAATGTACAAAGTTGGAGATTATTAGGGGATGCTTCTCGCCTAGCCTTTGCTGATCGCGGTAAATACATGGCAGACAGTGATTATGTTCCAATGCCAACTCAAGGCTTACTGGATAAAAAGTATCTAGAAAAACGCGCTGAACTACTAAAAGGAAAGGATGCGTTAGCTGAAACTTCTGCGGGCTCTCCACCGTGGTCTCATGCCAACAATTACGCATTAGATGAAGCGATTGAATTACCCTCTACCAGTCACTTTTCGATTGTCGATAAAGACCGTAATGTGGTTTCAATTACCACCACAATAGAAAATGGCTTTGGCTCTCGCTTAATGGTTGGCGGGTTCTTACTGAATAACGAATTAACTGATTTCTCTTTTAGAAGTCATGTCGATGGTGTTCCTATTGCCAATCGCATCGAACCGGGTAAACGTCCACGTTCATCCATGGCACCCACTATCGTAATGAAAGACAATAAACCGTATATGGCAATTGGATCTCCCGGTGGTAGCCAAATTATCGGATACGTAGCAAAAACATTGGTTGCTCATCTAGATTGGAGTTTAGACCTACAGCAAGCCATTGATTTGCCTAACATGAATAATCGCTTTGGGGCATTTGAAATAGAAAAAGACACCGCCGCTGAAGCATGGGTCCCTAAGTTAGAAAAGCTCGGGTTTAAAGTTCAAGTTAAGGAATTAAACTCAGGGGTTCAAGCGATTAAACTGCAAGGAAATTCTCTTGTGGGGGCCGCCGATCCTCGCCGTGAAGGTAAAGTGATTTCGCAATAAACTAGTATCCGTTAATTTATGGCAATAATGATGATCTCATTGTTGCCATTTTTGTATTTAATCAATGTCACTTAAACACCGCTTTCAAACTTCGAGCCCTTGCCACAAACAGACTAATCTAGGATGTGCTTTTTACTTCATAAATATCAATTGACAGTTTATAAAAAGCGAGTATTTTTCATTGACATTAATTATTTGAATTGACTCGCAAAATAAATACTATAAATGCAAATAATTTAACGCTTTATATACATGAAAAAAGCAAAATAATTACGTTAATAGACCTTATTTCACTTCTATTAAAAACTTTCTTCCGTACACTACACAACTCCTATATGACTTACATTTTGTAACGAAAAAATGACTAGAAATCATACCTCTGGATTCACTTTGATTGAGCTAATTGCTGTTATTGTTTTGCTCTCAATTCTCTCCCTCAGCGCGAGCAGCTATTTCTCAGGAATTAGCAGTATTTCTGCGCACACATTACAAACGGAACTACTTCGTTCTTTACGTTTAACTCAAACTCGCGCCATGCACAGAAATGGGCAATGCAATCGATGGTTAATTGATGAGCACAGAGCACAACAAGTGAGCTTAGATAAACTATCTAACGCCTGTTCATCTGTCTTTCCTAGTACTCAAAAAAGTGATGTTTATCTTGAAAACGAAGATATAAGTTATGTCGCGATATTAGCTAACCAAAATGCATATTTCTCTTTAGTCGCAAATAACACCCTTATCAATTTAGCCTTTCCTTATGCGCTAGATTTTGATGGCATGGGTCGTATCGAACAATGTAAGACAGATAAATGTGAAATTACTATTTTTGGCCAATCACAACAGAAAATCTGCATTGAAAAAGAGGGGTATATTCATGCCTGTTAAGCATCAGCGTGGGTTCAGTTTAATCTCCATCGTGTTGTCTATTATATTAATGAGTTTTGCATTACTTACCGTAACAACCGCCTTAGTACCTAAATCGCAACAAAATGTAGAATTAATCTATTCAACAAAAGCGGCTGAACTTGGTGCTGCTGTGATGGATGAGATATTAGGTCGCCAATTTGACCAAAACAGTGGGCCTAATGGGGGTTTACCAGAGTGTGATAGCCCAACAGGTGAACTATGTACCCTTCCTGGTGAATTAAAGCCAGAAGCTGGAGAAACAGATCGTACACTCTTTAATGACGTTGATGATTTTAATGGATTATCAGGCAATGTTCAGGATGTGTTAGGCGATGATTTAGGGTCTGTGTATCCTAACTTTTCAATTTCTATCTCCGTTTTTTATGATGCAAATCTAGATGGAATTGCCGATACCGTAAGCGGAAACCGAAAGCGCATTGTTGTTGATGTCATTGACCCTAGTGGCCAACACTATCCTTTTTCTGTCTTTCGAGGAAACTTCTAATGCTATTTAAAAAACAGAAAGGGTTTACCTTAATCGAGATGGTTATCTCTATTGTTTTATTAGGGGTTGTCGGAGTTTCGCTCAGTGCCATTATTCAGCACAGTATGACAATTTATACCGATACCACCACCCGTGAAGAACTGCTACTTCAAGGTCGTTTTGTTACTGAACGTATGCACAAAGAAATTCGTGATGCCGTACCAAACAGTGTACAAGTTAACGCATCTACCCACTGTATTGAGTGGTTACCAATCACTAATACTGCTGTCTATGAGGCATTACCATTAGCACCAGAATCGGCAGATACGATGAGAGTATTACCTGAACATGGGTTCACTAAAGCAGAACGTGTCGTGATCATGCCGATGAATGCAGATGCCCTATTAAAGGATATTTCAACCTCAGGCGCCACAACAATTGCAGAAGTAAAACAAGATGTGGATTTTATTCCATTGCTTGAGACAAACACATCACAATCAACCATGGTTGTACTTCACTTTACTCAAGAGACAAGCTTTAAAGCAAACTCCCCTGCACATCGTTTATTCACCTATAAAACCCCAGTGGCTTATTGCTTAGAGGGGAGCCAACTATATCGTTATGCGAATTATCCGCTGTCTCGTAGTGAGCTTTCCCCTGCAGAATTAAGCGTGGGAGATCGTGACTTAATGGCTGAAAAAATCAAAAGTGTACAATTTGATGTAGAGCACGCCTCTCTTGTACGTAATGGTTTAGTTAAGCTGCAGTTTGTCTTTAATGATAACAATGAAGAAGTGAGGTTGGATCATGATGTCCTTATCGCAAACACGCCGTAGTCGTAATAATGGCTCTGCGCTTATCCTTACTATTTTTGTCATTATCGTTGTTGGTTTTCTCGCGCTAATGGCGACTAAAAATCAACAAAAAATGAGTCATCATATCGTGACATCTATTATGGGGACTCGCACTAATATGGCGGCGCAATCTGGCATACAGCTGAGTTTAAGCGAGTTTTATGCAACAGAGACTACCGACAGATGCGCAAATATAAACTCACCTTATACGTTTTCTGGTACAGGGCTATCTCAATGTACTGCCACTATAGAGTGTAAGCGTATTGGAATTTTAGATTCAGGAATTACAGTAAATCAATTGGTTAGTACAGCCCGATGTCAATTTGGCACCACCACATTACAACGTGTTATTGAAGTAGGAATTCGTCAATGATGGCTACACTTTTCTCTCGCTCACTTATTATTTCAGTTTTCAGCTTATGTTTGATGCCCCTGAATGCATCCGCTTTTCCAACAATAAACTCGAGCACTTACTTTCCAGATGTTGCTCAAGGACATAAAAACTCTTGGGAGAGTTGTCCGTACACTCAATTAGAACTCAATAACTCAGCAAAGATTAATGAAACTCAAGGGGCGGCATTAAATTACTGCTCTAGTAACAAAGGAGCTGGGTTACCAAGTAATAGCTGTGATGATGGCCATGGTGGTTACCAACTTTGTGAAATCACAGGCAAGGCAACAACTTCTTTATCGCTAGGTAATTTTCAAACTCGCTACTCTCCTAAAAATGAAACTTGTAACTCAGGACAGGAAGAGTTTAAATCAAAAAAATATAATAAAATTGAACTCCGTAATTCATGCAAGGCTAGCTTTAAAAACTCAAGTGGTACAACTTACGTTGGTAGTTTAGATCTAGAAGATAATATAACTCTTACTTTGCAATCCGGTGACTACTGGATTTATCAAATATCAACCAGCGACAATGCGCATATTAAAATATCAGGGAATGTTCGTTTATTTGTTCATCATAATTTTCTTCTAAACAACAATACGAAAGTTACTCTTGAACAAAATGCCTCACTTACTGTTGTTGGATTTAATAATATACAGCTAAATAACAACGCCTATCTAGAAGGTTATGTATATGCTAATAACCGTCTTTCATTAAACAATGACAGCTACATCATTGGCCGAGTATCTAGTAACAAATTATTCATGGAGGGTAATAGCTATATCAATAAAGCAACAACAATACCAGAACCAGAAGCTTACCCTATACTATCTCTTCGCTTAGATGAGGACTCGTGGAACGGTACTACTGGCGAAGTCAAAGATAGCTCTGGTAACAGCTATAACGGTACAGCTATAAATAATCCTGCTCCTCAAAAGGACAACCCTGCTCTACCTATCGATTTAGCCAAGATGGGAACTTGTGGCTATGGCGCGTTTAATAAATCACAGCAACAATATATTGAAGTTCCTAATAACAGCAAACTCTCTAATGAAGATACGATTACGGTTAGTGCATGGATAAACCCTAGCTCATACCCTTCTAGCAATCGCCTTAATACCATTGTCTCTAAAAATGGTAACTATGAATTTCATTTAAATTCATACGGTCAAGTGAATTGGTATTGGGAGTTAAAAAACTCTCGCTACCCTATGAATCTAACGACAACACAAAGCATTCCAAAAAACCAATGGTCGCATGTTGCTATTCGTTATAACGCTCATGATAGAAATAAAGCCTCGATTTTTATTAATGGCAAAAAAGTAAAATCCATTACTGAAGACGTCTCTCCACTAAAACACTTACAGGTAAATAATCAGCCTCTACAAGTAGGTAATGATTATGATTTAACTCGTACTTTTAATGGCTTAATTGATGAAGTAAACGTATTTGATCAAGCCTTATCAGACGACCAAATTGAACAGTTATATGAACAACGTCATCCCTGCCCTGATGTGGTTTTACCTACCTGTTATGAAGATAATTTCAATAATGGTAGCTTAGACAGTAACTGGGTAACCAGCTCTAGTAGCGGTAATTTTATACCTAAAATAATTAATGGCCGCTTGCAGTTAACTCAAGCACAACGAGCACAATCAACAGCATCTTCTTATCAGTATTTATACCCTGCTCTTGGTAACAAAATTGAAGTTGAATTCGATTATATGGCGTATGGAGGTAATGGTGCTGATGGTCTTGCCATTGTATTTTCTGATGCCGAAATAACCCCTCAAGCGGGTGCATTTGGTGGGCCTTTAGGCTATGGATTTAAGAGAAATTCAGAAGCAACAAAGCCTGGTTTTGCGGGTGGTTGGCTTGGTATTGGTCTTGATGAATATGGTAACTACTCTAAAGAAGGCGGTTCAAAAAACCACAATTCTTACTCTACCAATCAATCTGTTGTACTCAGAGGTTCAGGCCAACAATACTCCGGATATAATTACATTAGCGGTAATAAAGTCAGCCCCAATATTGATGGAAATAACGGTAATAGCAAAACTCATCGCTATCGTATTACCATAGATTCAAGAAGTCATAATACCGCTAATGTAACGGTTGAGCGTAGTGTTGAGAATAAAGGAAGTACTCCTCGCTTTAGCAAAATCATTGGTCCAATCAATGTCTTAAGCTCTCAATACAATCAAGATGATATTCCTGAAAATTTCATCATGTCATTAACCGGTTCTACTGGCCAGCTGTATAACACCCATGAAATTGATAATTTCAAAATGTGTGCTTTGTATTCAAAGCCTATTGGTGAACAAATTGACCATTTTGAGTTTGACCACTCAGGGCAAGGCTCTACTTGTGATGTATCTAACGTAACATTACGAGCGTGTGCTGATGCCTCTTGTTCAAGCTTATTTACTGATGAGATTGATGTCACACTTAATACCAGTAACTTAGGGACTGATGGTTATTGGCTTAACGGCAACAACATAACAATGAGAAATGGTATTGCGAATCTATCCATAGGCAAACCGACTCAAGGGAATGTAGGACTAAACGTTGATAGCTCATCTCCTTCAACAAAACCCTTCAGTAACACTTTATGTAGTATCAATGGCGGTTCATTAAGTAGTCAAAACTGTACTCTCAATTTTAAATCGGAGGGGTTAACAGTTGTTGTCCCTGATAAATTTGCCAATAAACCCGTTACAGCAACCATTAAAGGCTGTGGAAGTACATTTACTGGTACAAAAAACATTCAATTATGGTCTGATTATATTTCACCAAGCAAAACAAATATTATTGGCTCACCAAGCTTATATGGACTCATTAATGATTCATGGAATGAGATAGGGAAACAAGAAGCATCTCCAACAACCTTTGCGTTAAATTTTACCAACAATGAAGCACAAATTACCATAAATTACGCTGATGCAGGGCAACTGCAACTCAATGCTAGATACACAAAATCGTATAATCAAGACATTGAAGGCAGTGATCAATTTGTCAGTTTTCCAGTTGGCTTAAGTGCGTCAGTAAGCGATAAAAACAATTCAAGTTCTAACAGTCTTTGTCAATCAGAAGACACGAATTGCTCCATTTTTGCTCGCGCTGGTGAAGAGTTTAACTTTATCATTAAGGCTCACGCTTGGGAAAAGGATAACGATTCTGATCTAGCTAATAATCTGGTAACACCGAACTATGCTCAAGATAATTTAATACTAGATCATACTCTCGTCGCCCCTTCTCAAAAAATTGGAGGCAATACAGGTAACTTATTAATTAATACTTATAATCATGCGGCAAAACAAGGCAGCACAAATACGTTTAAGCAAAGTATCAGTGAAGTCGGTGTTTTCGATATTTCAGTAACACCACCTGCTGGCTATTTAGGTAGCAATGCGTTCCAAATTAAAGCCGCCAATACCGGCTCAATTGGTCGATTTACCCCCGCTTATTTTGACTTATCTGCGGTGCAACCAACAATAAAAGATGCCTGTGGTGATTTTACGTACATGGGCCAAACGTTCGAGTTTGATACCTTACCAACATTAGAGTTAACACCGCTGTCCTACACTGGTGGTCAATTACAAAACTATAATATTGGTCCATGGTGGCGCTATAACAATACATGGGATTTAAGAACCTATTCGGCTTTACCTTCCAACATTGCAGTAATAGACAGTGACTCACGTTCTATCCTTGGTCGTAGAGATGGATTTGCAACATCAGGTAGCGTAGATAAATTACCTCTACAAAATAAAGTACAACTGCAAAATGCCAAATTGCGTTATAACAAACCATTTGAACCGATATCACCAACGAATGACACCATCACTTTAACGCTTAGTGCTGAAGATACGAAAGACCAAGATAAAGTTTGCTACAAAACTAACGCGACAGGAAACTGCCTTGAGTATAATTTCCCTGCCACACCAGAGCATCAGCAAGAGTGGGGACGAATTACAATGGAAGATGCCTATGGCTCAGAGTTAAATGATCTTCAATCAAGAATTGAAACTGAATATTACGATTTTGGTCGCTTCATTCGTAATGAGGCTGACTCCTGCACAGTACTCGCAATGCCTTACTTTTCATTTGATGTAGGAAAAGATCCAGATGCACTTCCAGTTAAAAACGGCACGACAACAGCGAGTTTAACCAGTACTCAAGTTAAAAATGGATTAACAAGTATGAATTTCACTGCACCTGGAAACGGAAATCAAGGGCAAGTCATTCCTACCTTGTCATTAGTTAACCTACCTTGGCTGCAACAAGACCAAGATAATAATGATTCTTTTGAGGATTTCATTAAAGCGACCATTCATTTTGGGATTTATCGCGGAAGTGATCGTATTATATGGAGTCATGAACAAACCAACTAAGTTCATACAGATAGCCATAATTAATAAGGAAGTATCATGAAAGACGATTACAGCTACCCAATTGGAACAAAAGGCCAACCTTGGGGCGAAGCAGAAAAAGCGGCTTGGCTTGCAAGCATAACAGTAAAGCGCTCTTACCAAGAAGAAGTAGCAACTAAAATTCATGCGCTTTCTGATCGCTTCGATGTCTCTCAATATGGTGCGCTATCGTATGACGAAACGCGCTTTCCATTATTGTGTATTAAAACTCGCCAATGGGATAATGCCAAACCGACACTACTAATCAGTGGTGGTGTTCATGGCTATGAAACTTCAGGCGTTCACGGTGCATTGCAATTTGTAGACACAAAAGCTGAGCACTATAGCCAATGGTTTAATATTGTTGTTGCCCCTTGTGTTAGCCCGTGGGGTTATGAAGTGATTAATCGCTGGAACCCAACAGCGACCGATCCAAACCGTTCTTTTTATGCAGATAGCCCTGCTGAAGAGTCGGCAGGATTAATGGCATTAGTAGCATCACTTGAAACACCTATTTTTGCTCATATCGATCTGCATGAAACGACAGACAGTGATGAGACAGAATTTCGTCCTGCGTTAGCCGCACGCGATGGCTTAGAATACATCGAAGGTTATATTCCTGATGGCTTCTATACTGTGGGCGATACCGAAAAGCCAGCTACGGCATTTCAAACAGCAATCATTGATTCAGTTCGTACTGTTACGCACATTGCCCCACCTGATGCAAATAACCAAATTATTGGATCTGATGTCGTGCAAGAAGGTGTTATTGAATATCCGACTAAAAAACTAGGCCTATGTGCAGGTCTAACCGATGCTGATTTTGTATCAACAACTGAAGTCTACCCTGATAGCGATAAAGTCACTGCGCAAGAGTGTAACGATGCTCAAGTTGCTGCCATTGTTGGTGGTGTAGAGTACTTATTAGCTCAAAAATAATACACACTCCGTTCTATTTGCGAAATAGATGATTCTAGTCAAAAAGTTTACACTTTGAATGATTCATCTATTTCCTATCAACATATTGAACACTTTCTAACCACCAAAAGTGTAATATATAGAATTATTAATAACCAATAAAATATACTGCTAAAACATACCCTTGGTTACAATATTTCCACAATGCCTCCTTGATAAATCCGTACTTTGTTACATTCTTTTAATGGTAAAATACCTAGAGTAATTATCTAAAAGAGAACCCTTATGTGGAACAAACTAAATAAGTCCATGATGTTTTGCCAAATGATGTTTGGCTTATCATTTTATGGCGTAATGGTTATATTAACTCGATTTTTCCTTGAAGAACTTAACTACAGCGAAGCTGATACCATGATGGTAGTCGGGGCCTTTTCATCAATTGGCCCTCTATTTGCTATTGCTGGTGGTTTTATTGCCGATAAATTTTTAGGCGCTTACCGTTCATTAACCATTAGTTATCTTGGTTTCTCTGTGGGTTACGCTTTACTTGTTCTAGGCTCATACACCGCCAATGTTCCAATGGCATTATGTGGTATCGCATTAGCAAGTTATGGACGTGGCTTAATGTCACCTTCTTACCCAAGCCTTTACAAGCGAACCTTTGATACTCAAGAACATTTTGAAAACTGTTACCCTGTAAACTACTCTGTTAACAACGTTGGTGCATTATTAGGGCAATACTTATTCCCTATGTTTGTTCTTGTGTTAGGATTCCACGGAAGCTTTATGTTATCTGCAATCCTTGCCTTCTTTGCATTAGCAACATTAGTGATTTTCCGTAAATCATTATTAACAGTTGGTGCAGATATTGATCAGAAACCAGTAAGCACTAAAAACTGGATTGCATTTCTAGTCACCTCTGCCGCCATGATTGGACTTGTATTCTTCATGTTCTCAAACATGGATATCGGTCAGAACATTGTTTATGCGATTGGCCTTGCAGCGATTGGTTATTTCATACTTCTAATGGTTAAATCTGAGAAATCAGATGCACTGAAAATGGGAACGATCCTTATCGTAACGGCATTGACCACTGCTTTCTTTGTGTATTACGGCCAAATGATGACCTCAATGACCATGGTAACTATCAATACTATGCGTGGTGATCTATTCAATCTTATCCCTATCGCACCAGAAGCATCAATGGCGATGAATCCATTATGGTGTATTATCGCAGGCCCTGTAATTGCAATGATATTCTCTGCTCTTGAGAAACGTGATATTCACTTTTCAACAGCAACGAAGATTGGCTTTGCCTTTATCCTAACAGCTATTGCATTTGGTATTTTAACCATGGCAGTGATGAGTGTTGGTGAAAATGTAATCATTCGTCCAGAAGTATTCCTACTTATTCACTTCTTCCAAGCATTTGCAGAAGTTATTGTAGGTAGCTTGGTCGTTGCATTCATCTTATCTGTGGCTCCAAAACATATTGAAGGCTTCTCAGTAAGTCTGTTCTCTGTTGCGATGGCATTAAGTGGTATTGTTGGTGCGGTATTCTCAACCTCAATCGCTCAAGAGAAAGGCCAAGTCATCACTCAAGAGTTCGTACAAACGGTTTATGGCGATTACTTCCAACTACTGACTGTACTTGCTGTTGTTATGGTTGCTGTTGCTTTTATTGCTTCATTCATTATTCGTAAGATGCTTGAAAGTAGCAAGCATGCTGAGGCTGCGGCTCTAAAAGAACAAGAAGCATAACCAAGAAATTATAATTTTAAGATCAAAGCCTTACTTTATTTATCGATAAAGTAAGGCTTTTTAAGTTTGACAATTATGCCCCCATCGCTGCAACATCCTTTGAAGCTCTTCCGACTTATAGGGCTTATTCAAAATATCATCCATTCCAACAGTAATACATTGTTCAACTTCCATTGTCGTAGTCCCAGCGGTCAATGCAATAATCGGTTTACGATAACCGGATTTTCTAAGCTCTTTTGTTGCTTCAAACCCATCCATGATCGGCATTCTGCAATCCATAAGGATGATATCAACTTCATTTTCACTAAGAAAATCAATTGCCTGTAGACCATTATCTGCAAATTCTGGAATAACCCCTATTTTAGCTAGCATCATTTTTAAGATTATTTGATTCATCTTAATATCTTCTACCGCCAAAATAGACAATTGTTCAACCGGAAAAGGAAAGTCCACCTCATTATCATTATCACCTTGCTGAATTGAAGGTTCCTTGAGTGGAATTAAAACGGTAAAACTAGAACCTATACCCTCTTGGCTTGAGAGAGAAATCTCCCCATGCATAACTGAAACCAAAAACTGACAAATAGATAAACCAAGACCAGTACCTTCAAACTGTCTCTGGCTCGAATTATCTACCTGTGTAAAAGGATCAAATAAACTTGCTTGCTTATCTTTAGGAATGCCACACCCAGTATCTGAAACGATTATTTGTAGATTTTTATCAATCCAAGATACTGAGAATACTATCGTGCCTTCTTTAGTAAACTTAATTGAGTTACCAATTAAATTGACGATAATTTGTTGAATTCTATCTACATCACCTTGCAATAAATCGGGTATGTTATCTGTCACATTAACGTCAAAAGC
Source organism: Aliivibrio friggae (assembly GCF_057368515.1). Lineage (NCBI taxonomy): Bacteria > Pseudomonadati > Pseudomonadota > Gammaproteobacteria > Vibrionales > Vibrionaceae > Aliivibrio > Aliivibrio friggae. Next base: position 570,564 of record NZ_CM170649.1, on the reverse strand, counting down.
CAATCTTTTTTCTTCAATTTGTTGCGTAAAAATTTGCTGAACGGTCGATATTAATCGATTAGGTTCAAAGCTATCCACTTTAAGGTCTAGCATTCCTGCACTCATTTTACTGAAATCAAGTAAGTCATTAATAATAACCCGAAGCATCTCCCCTGACTGATGTATGGTGTTGAGCAAGGTTTGTTGATATGACGTAATGACTGTATCTTCCATCAACTCAGCAGAGCCTAATAATCCATTGAGAGGCGTTCGTAATTCATGATTGATCATAGCAACAAAATCACGAGTTGCTCGTTCTGATTTTTCCGCTCTTTGTTTCTCTTTCAGCGTATCTTCCAATAGTTTCTGTCTTTCAAAAGCAGAACTGATCATCTCAGAAAATAAACTAAATTGCTTTTCAATCATGTCATACCAAGTAGAGTTAGGAATTCGAGTGAAAATAAAATGTAAGGAACCACAGCGCAGATCCTCTTGATGAAGAAAAACAACTAATTGAGTATGATCTGAGTTCCAATTAAGAGAGTGTTCAGAGAGAGATAAATCACTAAATAACATGCCATTATCTAATCTAAAAACACGAATATCTTGCTCTTGTGTAGCGACATTTGAAGAAAGGTGGATAGCTTGTATTAACTCAAGATTAAGCAAGTCTTCGAGGAGTTTAGTTAACAGCCCTTTGACTAATTTCTCTTGCAATAATCGTTGGCTATACTCTAGCAATATAGCATCAAGATCATTTTTAAACTTCAATAAAGCGACATCATTTTCAGACTGTTTTTGAACTATCAGCAAGCTTTCTTCTACCAATTTCTTGGCGTAATATAACTCATTACTTTTCTTTTCAAGTAATGTTTCAGCTGCTTTTCGAGCTTGTTTCTCTCGCTGAATTTTTTTATTCAGTAGCTCAATCATTTTCTCGCTATCCATCTTTATCCCCTTAATGAAATTATACTTTCAATAAAGTAAAACGAACTTGAGAACCATCTTGTTGTATCGCCTGCATTTGAATATCTATATTTTCATTGAAGTACTCTGCGCACCCTTGGATTAGGCCAAAACAAACATTAGAAAAACAACGTGCCGAAATATAGTCCATCACCATTTCAGATTCAGTATTCGAAATAAAAATAAACTCTGGAGGGCTAGCTTCTGCATACAATTTTTTAACTTCAAGATGAATATAACTTTCTACCTGCTTAATAAAATCAAAGGTATTCGACGATTTTCCTTCTAAACTTGGCATACTTTTGTAGAGAGTAAGAAAGACAGATTTTCCATACACCTGTTGTAAATCTTCAATGCTGATATTCGTTAATTTACTTAACGAGATAATCAGCTTCACTAAGTCTTTATGATCATAAGTGCCCACAGAGGTATAAGCACCTTCATCATTACTATCGTCCAGCATTTTCTGACAAACTTCTAAACCAAAAGTATCTTCAACTAACTCTAAAAACTCTGAAAAAATAATCCCTTTCATATTTCATCCTATTTCTCGATAACATCTCTCTAAGTGTAGGAAGTAATAACTAGATAAGGTAGGTTTTATCTTTATCATCTATACTCGGATGAATAAAAATATGAAGGAAGTCTATATGTATCAAGAAATAATTAAATTTTGGTTTGAAGAATTAGAGCCTAAAGATTGGTTTGTCAGTAGTGATGACGTTGATAACAACATAAAACTTCGCTTTCTTTCAGTACTTGAACAAGCCTCACAAGCAGAGCTATTTACATGGCGTGCAGAGCCATTGGGACGTTTAGCTGAAATTATTGTATTAGACCAATTCTCTCGTAACGTCTATCGCAACACCCCAAAAGCCTTTGCACAAGATACCCTTGCTTTAGCTCTGGCCCAAGAAGCCATCTCACTTAAGGCTGACCAATCTTTATCAGAAGAGCAACGTAGCTTTCTATATATGCCTTTTATGCACAGTGAATCTCCGCTAATTCATGAAGAAGCCCTAACATTATTTAAATCATTAGGCCGCGAAGGCAACTACGAATTTGAAGTAAAACATAAAATCATCATTGATAAGTTTGGTCGTTATCCACACCGAAATACCATTTTAAATAGAGAAAGTACACCTGAAGAGATTGAATTTTTAACTCAACCAGGATCTTCTTTTTAAAATAGAATTATCTCCCATTAAACTAACAAACAGATAGCGATACTGTTTGATATCAGATATTGATACCGCTAAGATACGGCATCAATATCTGAGGATGCAGCATGAGTGATAAGGTTTATTCTCAATTAATGGGAATCGTTACTAGGGTTCAAAACTACCCAGGGTTAGATGGACTGGAACAGATTAAGTCCAAGGTGGATCTTATCTGCCAAGAAAGTAATTACCCTTGCCCTAAATCTATTGAACTCTTTCTCAACGCCTATACATTTGATCGAGAAGATAAACTTAAATCGGCAGTTGTTGCTTATAACCTCTGTTTATCATCTTTAATTGATGATGAACTGCCACTTCGTATTTATATAAATGCATTATTAGCATCCATTTATATTGACGCTGAAAACTACACAACCGCTTATATTCTGTATAAAGAAGTTTTAGAAAACATACATCTACTTGATGATAATATTCGTTCTCTGATTTACTGTAATATCAGCGATATGTATTTATGTTTAGATCAATATGAACAAGCTATTGAGTATGCAAAACAAGGTGTCACTGCGGCTAAAAATTCAAATAATTTACAGAACAAAGCCATCTCACTACTTAATATTGGTTATGCCTACGGGCACTTATCGCAGTTTAAAAAAGCCATAAGCATTATCCATAGAGCAAAAAATATCGCCAAAAAGAACCATTCTAGTCGTATTATGGCTCTTTCTTATGGTTATTTAGCTCAGATATTGGCTAAACAACCTAATGCCTCACAAGAGCTTGTCATTGAGTATTTTAAAAAAGCAGAAGCTCTCTACACTGATATTCACGATAAGCATAACCAATTAGAAAACTGTATCTTTTTCGCTCAATACTTAGAAAGCATTAACCATAACGATGATGCTTTATTACTGTGTAAACAAATAGAAAAGAAACTACAATCCGCTAATAATTATGGGTTTTATAGTGTATATGCCAATGTGCAAGCAAACCTGATTGAAAAACAACAACAGTGGCCTCAATTAATTGCCCATCAAAAACTGCATATCCAAAAAGCAGAAAAGACATTAGACGCATTAAAACAACAGCAAAATAAAGCGCTCATAAAAAATGTAGATGTGATTGAAGACAACCAGCAACAGCAAGTATTAAGCGACATGCAAGAGCACATGGGAGCGATTACCGAAATTGGTCAATATATAGCAACAACACCAGATTTAACTGCATCACTTACAGAAATATTGGCTAAAATAAACACTATCTTACCAACTTTCGAGTTCGGTATTGCCTTATATGATAAAGAAACTCATGATCTTGATTATCGCTATTTTGTTGATACAAATGGCTTAGTACCTCTTCTAACAATTAACTGTCAACAGCATAAAACCGTTGGTACTTACGTTATTAAAAATCGTGCTACGGTACATCTAAATACCGTGACAGATGATGCTCTCGCTCCCTTTGTTGATAACGAGCAGCGTAAAAAAAATGACATGGTTGTGCGTAAAAATAGCCCTGCGGTGCATTCTATTATTCTGACGCCTATTATTTTAAAAGATGACGTACTTGGCTTATTATCCGTTCAACATCATAATGCGAATCAATACCATGAACACCATCGTCATCTGATAGAACATTTAGCCAGTTTTATCGCGGTATCATTAGAAAATCAAAAACAAAGACAACGGTTAGAAGATGCCAATAAAACATTAGAACAACTCTCTAAAACGGAGCCATTAACGGGATTATACAACCGTTATCAACTAGATAAAATTACACCAAAATTAGTCGAACAAGCACTAAAAGAAAACACCAATATTGCTGTTTTGATGTTGGATTTAGATGACTATAAAACCTATAACGATACGTATGGTCATATTGCAGGTGATAATATCCTTAAAGTTATCAGTCAATTAATGAAAAATGCATTCAGCGACAGTAATGATTATTTATTCCGTTATGGGGGTGATGAGTTTTTGATCATCTCTTTCGATCAGACCTCAGATGCAGTAGAAACAAAAATACGCAGCTTACGAGATTCTTTACATCAAGCTAATGTACAGAACCCAAAGTCACGCTATTCTGATCGCTTAAGTTTATCGATTGGCGGTATTAATGCACAATTAAACCAAGCCTCATCAATTGAAAGCTTTAGCCAACTTAGCCAGATTGCCGATAAACAGCTCTATAAAGTAAAAAAAGCGGGACGTAATAATTACTTATTGATCTAATATGATAAATACTTCTGTTTCAACATTTATCAAAATAAAGACACCATATTTGTCTTCTACGTTATACACTAGTCTTCATAATTATTAATAATAGTAACGATAGATAGAGCCTCTTTTTATGAAGCCAGTACTTCCATTATTTTCATTACTGACTCTTCTTGGTGGTTGCCAATTAGATAGTAATGTAGAGCAAAATACAGTCCAGTGTAGTAATAATGAATTCTTATTATCATTGCCAAAGGATATTCCAGATTACCGTCATGCTATGGCTGAATTTTCTCAAATAGGAGGAGAGAGCCCACTTAACTCAATGACATTTGTGAGCCAGTGTATCCATAAAACCTCTTTTAAAGAACTTGCTGAACGAAGTGCAAAAGAAATCTTACTACCGAACTATAAAAGTGCAGGTCAAGTCACCCACTTTAGAATTAAAAACAACGTTGCTTATGTTGAACTTGCTGCTCATACTGACCATTGGGCAGGCTCTTCTGCTGCACTAGCCGCTGTCGATCCTATAATTAAACGTAATCTATTTTTAAATAGCAAAGTTGAAGATGTCATTGTTGGTGAAATTACAGACTAACAACGTTATTTATTCTTAATCTAAATCAATATATGCATAAAAATCATAGACTCACTGAAAAATAGTCATTTGCTTCATAGTCCCCCTTTCCCTACTATGCGCGCTCTTATTTTTAACCCTAAGAGCGCAGCATGTTTTCACAATCCATTTTCGCTCAATTGGTCAGAATGAGTGTGTTATTAGTTTTATCCCTTATTGCCGTTCATAACTCACCTGCTTTGTTGAATTTATTAGCTCAACAAGCAGTAAATAGTGGGTGTCATCAGCAAACAGGTCAAGACGATAACCACCACCATTCTCATCACCACCATTAAGAGCACATTATGAGTATTTTTCGCTTTCCACCACTAGTATGGCTTGGGATCGGGATTTTAATTATCAGTCTAGGGATCAGACAATCATTCGGCATTTTTATGATGCCAATTTCAGACCATTTCCAAACTGGACGTGAATTTTTTAGCTTTGCTATTGCACTACAAAACCTATTATTTGGTATTTTCCAGCCATTTGTTGGCATGGCATCAGATAAGTGGGGCTCTAAGCGCATTATCATGTTAGGCGCTGTCGCTTATGCTTTAGGGCTTGCTCTCACATCGGTAGCGACTGAGCCAAGCATGTTGTATTTATCTCTTGGCGCACTAGTTGGCTTTGGTTTAAGTGCCACCAGTTATGTAATTATTTTAGGGGCCGTCGCTAAAGTCGTTCCTGCTGAACACGCAGCAAAAGCGTTTGGTTTAACAACGGCTGCTGGCTCTTTTGGTATGTTTGCGGTCATTCCTGGCGCTCAAACCTTAATGCATAATTTTAACTGGCAGTTTGCATTACAAATATTCGCTATGCTATGTACGCTTATTATTACCTTTGCTCTGTTTATGAAAACAGCAAATCCATCAGAAAAACAAACAGAAGAAGAAAATACACAAACATTAACTGAAGCGCTAAAAGAAGCATTTGCTAACAAAAGTTACTGGTTAATCCACGCAGGCTTTTTTGTATGTGGTTTTCACGTGATGTTCATTGCTACGCATCTACCTAGTTACTTAGCCGATAAAGATCTCCCTGCTTCAAGTGCGGCAATGGCATTGGCTTATGTCGGTATTTTTAATATCTTCGGTTCATACTTCTGGGGTGTGATGGGCGATAAGTACAGTAAGCGACACGTAATGTCTGCACTGTATTTTGTTCGTACTATTGTGATTGGTGCATTTGTAACGCTACCAGTTACTGAACACACAGCGGCTATTTTTGGTGGTGCAATTGGTTTCTGTTGGTTAGGGACAGTGCCATTAACCTCTGGTTTGGTTCGTCAGATCTTCGGCGCTCGTTATTTATCAACTCTGTATGGTTTAGTTTTCTTTACTCATCAGGTTGGTAGCTTTTTAGGCGCTTGGGCTGGCGGTCGTATTTATGATTACTATGGCTCATACGAACCAATTTGGTGGTCTACGGTTGTTCTTGCTTTCTGTGCAGCATTAATTCACTTACCAATTAATGATAAGCCAATACAAAGGCTGAAATTACAAACCGCATAAATACGTTTTTAGACAACACTAACAATAAAGCCGATACTACCCATGTGGGTATATGTATCGGCTTTTTGTTGCCTGTTAGACTTATCTATTAATACAGGCTTTCAAACTCTGGAATCGCTGACTTTCCTCTTAATAAAAGAAAGTTAAGAAAGCGAGGCGTCGACGTTGTAATGATTTTGTCTTCCGTAATCTCGTATTTTTCGAGCAATGTTATCGCAAGATCTAACCGTGCTATTTCCTCACAAAAATGAGCATCAGAGCCTGTTGTAAAATACACACCAATCTCTTTGCCTATTTCTACAATTTTATCGCAACGAACATCACTTCCTTTACGGCTTTTCCCTGTTAGCGACGTATTATTTACCTCTATCGCAACATTATACTCTTTTGCACACTGTAGCACTCGTTCAATATCAAATGGATAATTAGGGTTTCCTGTATGACCAAGCACATCAATACGCCCACTTTTAATCACATTAATCAAAGCAGCCGTATGTTCAGCTTCACTCGCTGGAGCAAATACAGGCTCATGAAAGCTAGCAATAACCCAATCGAGGTGTTGATCTGACGAGAGTGGGAGGTCTATTTCACCTTTCACATTTAATATATTCGCCTCAACACCACGAAGAATACCGACGTGATGAAGAAAGCGGGGCAAAATTCTCTGATTATTGAAATACCAGTAATGGGGGGCACCCGGCATTTCTGGAGCATGATCAGTGGTGCAAAGAAGTTTTAGCCCCTTGTTCTGCGCAGAGTGTGCATTTTCAATGATCGTACTATAAGCATGACCACTCGCAAGAGTATGGGTATGAGTGTCTACAACGATATTCATGATGCTCTCCTACTGAATTTCAAACGATCCATTTTGATGCATATACAAATTTAAATTCGCTTTAACTGAATGCGTTAATACTTTCTCTACATTTACCGCGTCTGAATCCTCGTAAAAAGCTAAAGCCTCTTCTTCTGATACTCCACCTCGTATTTTGCGATTAACTAACCTGTCCTTTAAGAAATTCGGATCAGTATCAATAAACACAGTAAAGTCAGCAAGCTTATGTAAATCACACCAAACTGGCTCATTGAGCAATAACCAATTGCCCTCTACCACCACAATATTCTGTTCAACTTGAATCGCATCATCAACCGGATCATGCAAGTTACGATCATAATATGGCCACTTTGGCGATTGAGTTTTTAACCTTTTCAACTTACTGATCAAGTCGGTTAAGTTAAAGGTTTCAAATCCACCTTTAATACTTCTTAATGAAACCGTTTCACCATTTCGTTGTGCGGTATTGCTTTCTAAGATTTCATTGGTGTAATGAAAGCCATCAAAAGGCAACACTTGTAATGGTTCTACATTTGGAAGTTGATGAGATAAGTGCTCCCAAAATGCGGCTAACGTTGACTTACCACTACCCGGAGGCGCACAGAGAAAAATAATGACTCGCTCTTCTTGCTCTTGGTACAAACGGGTAAATTTTTCGACTAACGGTTTATGAATCTTAGTAATGTCTTTATCTGGGAAAAATGCTTTTGTATCAAAACCACTAACGTTTAAATTCACTTTCATTACGAAACCTTATTGAGTGATTTCCTCTTCAATTTTTTCTAATAACATTTCACAAGAAAGCTTGAGAACGGTTTTTATTAGAGATTCATATCTCATTTGAGAAAAGACTTCAAAAGAAGAAAACTTTAACTGATTGATTGACTCAAGATAAAAGCTGTCTTGCTGTGTTGATAATACCGCTTGATTACTAATGAAGTCATAAATCATATCATCACCAAATGATACGTGATTAGGCTGACTCTGTGCATACTCTAAAACTTGTGCATACAAGCCTATGTCTGCATAAGTTTGTATTGAGATTTTTCCCATCGCCAAGACTAATTTAGATACCACATCAGTTGTCACAAGCGGACCATCTTCTTTTAAAAGTGGCTCGACCGCATGCTCCCTAACCAATTCATCTTGAACAAAGACTTTAGGGAGTAATGCTTTTAATTTGAGATTAACTAATTGATTAGACAGCACAAGAAAAGAGGTCGCATCCTCACAATCATCTAGCGCTTCTAACAATTCAACTTTTTGTGACAAGGCTTAAACCTCTCTGTATGTGGTAACCCCTAGAGGCTACCACATAAAGTTAATAGAATTAAACGCTTAAGCTCACGTCGTAGAATTCTAGTAATGCTTTTTCTGCATGTTGATTCCACACATAATTATTCTTCGCTAAAATCACATCCAACTCAGCAAAAAATGAGTCTTGATCTGCAAGTGAAGCAAAATTATCAATGGCTGTTAGTGGTAAATCAATATGTGGATAAATCAGCTTTTTACCTCCTGGAATATCCAACTGATTTAAAATGGTATGGGGCGCAGCTTGTAAGCCTCCAACATGAGTAATCATGAACGAAGGGTTAATATTACCTTTAGCTGATAATTCTAAAGACTCCACCATATCACCTGTAGAACCGCCTGATGTTCCCACAATATGCGTTGATTCATAGTGCACGTTATAGAAATTAAATGGCACTTTAAACTCTTTATCCGTAGGTCCTGCAAAGAAATTTAAACAACCATCGTTACCTAAAAGGGCATCGGCTTGCTCTAACACTTGTGCAACCGCAGCATATACCATTACATCATCATACCCTTGATCATCGTTCAGGGATTTAAGATAAGTAACCGGATCTTCCATCTCTATCGTGTTGACATAAACCAGTTCAATACCTTGTGCTTTTGCTGCACTAACAGGGATCAAACTTTCAGCACGGGATAAGCGATCTTCATCAATATCCGTAACCACAATTCGTCTTGGTTTTACTGACCCATTAATCGCATAATCAATCGCACCTATCCCCATAGGCCCCGCACAAGCAAGTAACGCCAGCGTTCCCCCTTCCTTGATACCCATATGATGCTCATACACAAACTGCGTGGTGTGATAACTTGCGTGGAAAGCACCAATAATGCATGACATTGGCTCAGCCAAAGAAGCATCGGCGTAATATGAACCGTCATAAGGCAATACGCAGCCTAAATCGATAGCAATTTTAGGAATGATAGAATACGTTGCATTTCCACCAAAAGTTTCATAACTATAACCCGCAGAATAACCTGTTGGTAAACCCATTGCTGGTTGAAGTACAAAAGAATCACCCGCTTTAAATTGATCTCTTAAATTTTCACCAACTTCAACAATTATTCCTGCATATTCATGACCTGTGATAACAGGAACTTCATCAATATTTTCTGGTACTCGCTTATGTTGACTACCAAGTAATGCCGCTTTATATGTTGATAAACATACGCTGTTTGAAATATTTTTTACCAGTAATTCGTCGGCAGAAATTGACGGTAATTCAAATGTTCTTAATTGGATGTCTTTCTCACCACAAATAACCGCAGCTGTTGTTTGTACCATAATTTTTTCTCCTACTTGGGGGATATACGATCCCCCAGAAATAAATATCGTTAGGCCTGTTGGGTCTCAATAGTACTGAGTAACTCATTAAGCGCAGGGTCATTAAGGAAGTTAGTAATTGTAATTACAGGTAAGCCCGTCGCTTTAATTGCACGTTCTTCTAGGCTTTCATGGGTCACCACAACATCCGCATCACTTGGTACTTTTTCTATCGCGAAGTTTTTAACCTCTACGTCATAACCTGCTTTAATCAGTTTTCGCTTAAAGGTTGACGCTCCCATTGCACTTGAACCCATTCCTGCGTCACAAGCAAAAGCGACAAATTTAATTGGTAGCGCATCCGTTTTTTCTACTGATGCTTGAGGCTGTGCTTTACCTTCAGCTTTCATTTCTTTCATATCGATAACAGATTGTTCGAACTCTTCTTCTAATTGTTCTTTCTTACTCACTTTAAGAATTGCGCTTGCTACAAGGAAAGAAACAACTGTGGCACTTGCAACACCCGCAAGCATAGCCATGAAGCTGCCTTTTGGTGTTAAAGCTAAATAAGAGAAAATAGAGCCCGGACTAGGACCAGCAACTAAACCAGCATCAAGTAGGTTGAATGTTGCAATACCTGTTGCCGCACCTGCAATCATGGCAACAATCATTACTGGCTTCATAAGAACGTATGGGAAATACAATTCATGAATACCGCCAAAGAAGTGAATGATAATGGCACTTGGTGCAGATCGTTTACTTAACCCTTGACCAAATTTCGCATAAGCCAGCAACATACCTAGACCCGGTCCTGGGTTAGATGCCACCATGAAAAAGATGGATTTACCAGTTTCAGCGGCCGCTTGTAAGCCAAGTGGGTAATAAATACCTTGATCGATAGCGTTGTTTAAAAAGAGAACTTTTGCAGGCTCATTAATTACCGCAAGTAAAGGAAGGAAACCTGTTGCTACTAATGCTTCGATGCCTGATTTTACAAACAAGTTAGCGGCAGTGACCGCTGGGCCAACAATTTCATACGCAATCAAACAGCAGATCATACCGATAATGCCAAGCGAGAAATTATTCACTACCATCTCAAAACCTGATGGGATTTTATGTTCAACTCGTTTATCAAACTGAACAATCGCCCACGCACTCACAGGCCCCATGATCATTGCACCAACGAACATAGGAATATCAGCACCCACGATGACACCCATTGTACCGATAGCACCAGCAACAGCACCACGCTTATCACCGACTAGCTGACCACCGGTATAGCCGATAAGTAGTGGCAATAAATAAGTAATCATAGGTCCAACAATTTCACCAAACTGTTCATTTGGCATCCAACCCGTTGGAATAAATAACGCAGTAATAAAGCCCCATGCAATAAAGGCCCCTATATTTGGCAGTACCATCGCGGTCAAATGACCCCCGAAGGCCTGTACTTTTGCTCTAGCGTTCATGAGATATCCTTTCTTAATATGCTTTAATAATATCGAGCACTTCTTTTTTTGAAGTAGCTGCGGTTAATTTGGCAATGTTCTCTTCATCTACTAGCATTTCACTCAATGCTTGAATAACTTCAATATGGGTATCTGAATCTTTTGCGGCTAAGGTAAGTAATATATTGGCAGGACCAAGATCTGAGCCAAATTCAATGCCTGATGGGAATATATGAATACCTAATCCTGTTTTTAATACTCCAGTTTCAGGACGAGCATGAGGCATGGCAATACCTGGACAAAGTACGTAATATGGACCATTATCATATGTGGATTGAATAATGGCATCAGCATAACTTGCCGTAACGTATCCTTTTTGTTCTAAATAACGTGTTGTGGTTTTTACTGCGTCTTCCCACGCATCAATATTATGATTAACAACATCAATTAAATCATGATCAATTAAATCGTATAGCATGAGCAAGCCTTCTTCTTGGTTTGTATTTGATGTTGTTATTATCAATATAAATGAGGTATTTCAGCAATAGACTGAATATTGTGAAATAAGCCACACTTTTCATTCAGTCAAGCTAATATAAAGAACCACTACCTCAAATATAGAAAGTAATATAAGAACAAATTTTGTTTTAACTACATAGCAATAGAGAAAGTAAGACAAGGAACACGTTTCAGTAATTTTCTTTTAAATTTTTAATTAAGACATTAATCACACTTAGGTGATTGACACTTCAAAATATGTGATAAATAACTTCTTTTATTTCTGCTAAATACGAATTCCCTTTCATATCTTAAGTGATCGAAATCACCATTCTTCTTTTACTAGCCAATAATGTTATTTTCTTACCTAAGCATTCGGCATCACAATACTGCAATGAGATGAAATAAATTACACGAATATAGAGTTAAGTCGTAAATATGTTTCCTAGTGTTATCTTAAATCTAAGAATTGAATCAAAATATACAAAATAGGTATTTACTTAGTACCGTTCATTCATTCTCCATATGTGGTGTGTTAGATATTATGTTAATTCGTCCTAGAGCATCACTCCTATATGCTGTATGTGTCTTTATGTCTTTTCCCGCAATTGCAAACATAGAGCAAGAGTTTGATGAGCTTGATGCACTGTTAAATATGCCTCTCGATTCATTGACTGAAACAAAAGTCGTTACTGCAACCAAAACCTCCTTAAGCTTATCGGATGTTCCAGCTTCTGTGCATGTTATTACCTCAAAAGAAATTGAACGCTCTAGTGCACGCTCGATTGCTGATGTCCTTATTCTTGCTCCGGGCCTTCATGTCGCTAAATTTTCAGATTATGACTGGACAGTCTCTGCTCGTAGTAAAAACCAAGGAGAAAACAATACATTACTAGTAATGATTGACGGAAGAAGTGCCATTAATCCGATGTACTCTGGTGTAAATTGGGATACTTTGCCCGTAAGCCTAGATAATATTGACCGTATTGAAGTGGTATTAGGTTCAGTCGGTACCCTCTGGGGAGGAAACGCGGTTAACGGTGTAATAAACATCATCACTAAAGATGCAGAAGACGCTCCAAAAGCACAAGTGAGTGCCGCTGCCGGTAATTATGATTATAAAGAGTTTAAAGCTCATCATAGTGGTCAACTCAATGAATATACCCATTTGTCTGGTTATATAGAGTCATTACAACATTCACCATTTACTGATGAAGACCCTCACTTTGAAGAGCTTCGCCATTTAAAAGTATTAACCGAACGTTTTGGTATGCGAGCTGATTATCAAAACCAACAAAATACCGTTTCAATGCAATTTGGTGGGAGCAGCTCTCGTGAAGACTACCAATGGTTGCAATACACACCCGCCTTTTTAGACCCAGCATCACATCAAAATGATTACGACGCTTTCTTTACAGAAATGAACTCTCAAGAGCTGTTTGCTGGCTTTCAATATTTGCACGAAAAGTTGGATGGCGACCAATGGGAAAATCAAGTTTGGTTAACTCATAGTGAATCAGACGGTACCAATGAACCCGCCAGTTTTACTCGTTTGGATCTCGATAGTCGCTATACCTTTAATACTCAAGAATGGGGCATTTTAACTCTAGGTATTAACGCTCGAATTATTGATGAAGAATACGCTACCTTCTCTCAAGAAGAGCAATATTTTTCACCTTATGTACGCACAATCGAAGATCATGAGTTCTTAAACCAAAGTTATGGTATCTACACAAACTGGAGCATTAACGTAACTGACAGTACAGAAGTTACTCTTGGTAATCGCATTCAATATGCAAACATTACTGAAGAGTGGTATTCACAACCACAAGTGCGTGCACTGCAAAAGTTAACAGATAATCAACGTCTATGGATGGGCTGGGGTCGCGCAGTGATTACGCCTTCTCGCTTAGAGTTAGATACCCAACTTCAAGAGAATAGCTATTGCAGTAGTTGTGCTTATACCGTCAATCCTGATGGCAGTTTAAATTACTATGACTATATGATGTCCTATCACTACCTTGGTAATCGAGATCTAAAACTAGAATCGATAGACACCTATGAGATTGGCTACCGTTATTGGCAAGATAGTCAGTTTCAGTTAAGTATTAGTCTGTTTTATAGTCAGCATGACAATGTTCGTGCCTATAAAGGCCTAGGAGGTAACCAGTACTTTACTCCTAATGGATCAGAACACTCTAATGGCACCATTATCGATGATATGTTTGCTCAGCTTATCGACCCTCTATCTCAAGAAACTTTGGGTGGCGAAATCAGTGCTCAGTGGAAACCTACTGATGTACTGCAAGTTAATGCTAATTACAGCTACAAAACCATTAAAGGGGGTTGTACTGGGTCTATTTGTGGCTCAAATGAATTACCTATTTTAGATCTAGAAAATACCCCAAACCATTACGCTACTTTGCATATTATGTGGGATATCCATCCAACCGTTTGGGTATCATCTGTTGTTAACTATACTTCAGCATCAGAACCTGATGACGCGCTCATTGCTGCCTATAAAGACTATGGTGATGATTACTTAGTGTGGCCAGAGATAATCACTCTTGATATGTCGGTTAACTGGCAGCACAAACCGACATGGCCAAGCATAAAAGTGAGCGCAGAAAACCTAGGTAACGATCAACTAAAAGAATATCCTGAACAATTTGGCTCCTTTGCTAATGGTACCCAATACTACGCTGAAATCAGCTGGAACTTCATATAGCTATGCTAAATACAAAAGCACAGGCAAGTTCAGTGACCTCTTTTTTTTACAGCTTACGTTGTAAAATCATGGGCTGCCTGTTTCTTTTACTTATCGGGTTTCCTCTAAAAGCAAATGATAACAACATTCAAGATCACAACCTAAAAGCGGTCTATCTTTTTCGTTTTGCCTTTTTAACCACTTGGGGTGAGTTTGCTCCAACCAATAAGCAATTCAATTTTTGCTCTGACAAAGAGCTAGACACTAGCCATTCACTGCAAGCCCTTATTAAGAAAAGACCTTCACAAGCGGTATTTACCCCTTACACATCAATAAAAGAATTAGAGCAAGAAAACTGTCATATCATTTATCTTTCAACTCAAAATTCTAATGTCATTCAGCAATTAAAAACGACGCAACCACACGCACTGCTCATCGGTGACGGAAAGCCATTTGTGCAATCTGGCGGGATGATTGCATTTATTAAAGTAAACAACAGAATTAAACCTTTGATCAGTTTAAATAATATTAAGCCAACTGGGCTATCAATTCGTTCACAGCTGCTTTCAGTGTCAGAAATAGCAATCAATAAGGAGTCATTATGATTCATCATTGGTTTAGTGCATTACCCTTGCGTAAAAAAGTCATTTACCCAATTTGGACGCTATTAACACTTAGTAGCCTTATTCTTGGGGCCAGTGTTTCCCATTTTGTTGGGGTTACTCATAGCACGAATTTGTATACGAGAACGTCCATTCTTGCCCAAGGGATCGCGAGCAATCTACCTGGTGCTTTAATTTTTAATGATAAAGAAACGGGGTTAGATCAAATGAACGCCCTCTCTTTTGACCCCGAAATCATTGCTGCTCACGTTGAACATATAAATAATGAACCTTTTGCAAAACTGGATAATTTACCAGAAAGCTGTCAGTGGAAGGGTAAAGCCATTCATTGCTCTGACTCTGTTTTCTTTGCTGTGACCCATCCAATTACACTAGATAATGAACATCTTGGAAATCTAACGGTATGGGCATCCAAAGATAATATGTTTAAACAGCGTAATCAGATCATCGTTATTTTCTTAGTTACTTCAATAATGCTGTCTATCTTAGCACTCTTTTTTGCCCATGGATTACACAAGTTAATTGCCATGCCTTTATTGTCTTTATTTCATTCAATGCAGAGTGTTATTAAGAAAGGCGTAACCACTAAACGTCTTGATGTTTTACACCCTGATGAACTCGGTATGGTGACTCACTGTTTTAATGAAATGCTCGATAATCTTAGTCATCGAGACGACTTATTAACTCAAGCATTCCAAAAACTAGAGGATCGAAATCACTATATTAACCAAGTTCTTGATTCTATTGAGCAAGGCTTATTAGTCATTTTGCCAAGTCAAGAAATTACCTATTTCAACCCTGCTGCCTGTTTACTTTTTCCTGATATTAAAAGCCAAGGTAATAATATCAATGGAAATTTCACCCCTAACGGCATGCTATATGAATTTGAACCAAACGCACGCATCACAGAATTACTCGATCATATTGAGCACCATAAACGCTTACTCCCAGTTATCATTCGCCATCAAATTACTGGTGTACGCTATCAAATTTCGTCATACCCAATTTCAGGTGAACAAAGCTCGTTATTGCATATTGAAGACATAACTACACGCTATGCAGCAGAGCAACGTCAACGATTAGCTGAGACTATTTTTGATCAGAACCCAAGCTCTGTCGTGGTTCTTTTACGAGATATGACAGTTGAAACTAAGAATACCTCCTTTATTCACAATTTTGGTGATATTAATGATTTAAATCAACTAATTATTCGTAATCCTCTTGAGTTTTCTTATCGCATATTAAAGCAATTACTCACTCGTGGTTCTTTTCAAATCAAAGCAGATGTGTCTAGTTGTGGAGAGTGGCTGCCTTGCTTAATTACCATTAAAATCATTAAAAATAGTGAAAACAAAATAGAGTCTTTTGTTGTCTCCATTAGTGATAAAACACAAGATGTAAAATTAAAGCAATTAAAGTTTGAAGCGAATCATGACGCATTAACGCATTTAGCCAATAGACAGAAGGCTTACAGAAGCTTACTTAAATACCACCAAAACAACACATCGGTTTATATTTTATTTCTTGATTTAGATGGTTTTAAAGCCGTGAATGATACTTATGGTCACCAGTGTGGTGATGATCTACTTAAGATAATTGCACAACGGTTGAAAAATTGTGTATTGAAAGAAGATTTAGTCGCTCGTTTAGCTGGAGATGAATTTTTATTAGCATTTACTTTGAAAAATGATGAAGAGAAAACTCATAACCATATACATACCGTTCTAAATCGAATTTTAGATACGATTAATCAACCAATTATTATTAATCATTGTGAGCCGACGATCTCAGCAAGTATTGGTGTGTATTATTGGAAAGCAGATGAAGACTTAAGTGTCAAAGCCGCACTCAACAAGGCAGATAAAGCAATGTATTGCGCAAAAGTATCAGGAAAAAATCGATACCATATCGCTTAATGGTATCGATATAATTTATTCTTTAATCACTCTCTCTTTTAAGCATAGAGGGAGTGAAATCGCAACATGTCGTGCCTTCGTCTTTTTTAGCTTCGTACATGGCAATGTCGGCATACTTAATCAACTCCTCCCCCTGTTGAGCGTGATCGGGATAAATCGCCACCCCAATACTTAGCGATACATCCATCGGTTCCGTACCTATCATCATAGGAACACTAAATTGCGCTAACAACTTTGAAGATAATCTTTTTATACCTGAGTTTTGAGTGATTTCTTGACCAATGATCAAGAACTCATCTCCCCCTAAACGATAGATATTATCTCTTCTGCGCACTGTTTTAGTTAATAATTGCGATGTTTTAACCAAAACTTCATCACCAACATCATGACCTAGCGTGTCGTTAATTTCTTTAAACTTATTTAAATCAATAAAATACACTGCAACTTTAGAGTGTGAACGTTTAGCATGTTGAAGCGCATACTCAAGATCATCATTCACCATGCTGCGGTTTTTAAGGCCTGTCAATTCATCGTGGTGTGCTTTATAAGTCAGAGTTTCTGTTTTCTCATGAACAATTTCATTCATGGTAAAGAATGCAGATAAAAGATTGCCCATCTCATTTTTTTCAACAATATCAGAAATATCTAATTTTTCACCTTGTTGCATTTTTTTAGTACTAGAGAGTAATAGATGAAGTGGGTCGAACAGATTTCGCTTCATAAAGAAGATCGTTGCAATGGCTAAAAAGACGAGAAAAACCATTTGCAGTTTGATGAAGGTCACTAGCTGGCTACGGTTCTCTTTATAATCACCCTTACGCTTTTCTAATAATAACAACTCAATATTTATGAATTGAGTTAAGTCTTTTCTTAAGTCATCCATATACACTTTACCTTTGTCTTCTTTAACAATGGCTAACGCTTCAGTCTGTTGATTATTTTGAGCTAATTCAATGGTTGATCTTAATTCATCAAATTTCAATTGCATTACACCGGAAAGATGATCAAGGGCTTTTTGCTGTTCTTTATTATCACTAGTTAGCTGATATAAACGGTCTAAAACATTTTTAGCTTCTGATTTCCCAACATAATATGGCTTAAGGTAACTGAGATTATGAGTTAATAAAAATCCTCTTTGGCCCGTCTCGGCATCTTTAAGACTACTTAATAGTTTTTCTGAACTTGTTATCACATTATTGGTATGAATAACCCACTCAAGCTTTTCATCGCTATAAGCTTCTAACTTAAAGGTCAACATCGAACTTGCAATAGATACAGAGAACAATACCAACAAATATAACGCTAATTTTAATCGAACACTCATATCATCCATGACCTTACTACTATTCATTATAGTGAATAGTAGGCGTTATAAAAAAAAATGCCAAAATTCTTTATTAATAAAGTGCACAATATCAACTTTAATTGGTAGAAAGTAGGATCTTACCCATCAATAACAAATAGTAAAACACCTAGAATTGACAAGCATTAGCTATAAACTCAATGAAGGTTCTTAATCGTTTTGGCTGGTAACGGTCACGATGATAAAGAGCAGAGAAATCGACACTTGGAATTCCCCACTCTTCAAATACTTGCTCAAGCTTATTATCATCTAGCTCTTGTTGGCAATAAATTAGTGGAACACGAATAATCCCATTGCCCGCTAGCGCACCTGAAACCAATACTCGCCCGTTTTTACACTGTAAATTACCTTTCACTGTAACGTCATAATGATCTTTATTTTTAAGAGATTGAAAATGCCATTTTCGCACTGAACCTGTTAAACAATAGTGTTGATTCAACTCTTTGGGGTGCGTTGGTCTTCCATGTTGAGCCAAATAAGAGGGACTTGCTAGCGTTCCCATTTCAATATTCAACAGTTTTTTAGCGATAAAACCTGAGTCTTCAAGTGAGCCCATACGAAACGCAATATCAAACTCTTCTTCGATTAAATCAACACGGTTACTGCTGAAATCTAAGCTGACAGAAACATCTGGGTATTGCTGCATAAAATCATTTACTAATTCCGCAAGAAACACCTCACCTAAATAACCACCAACACAGTTTATCTTTATCTCGCCTTGTACTTTTTCTACATCATCGACGGCAGATAACAGCGCTTGATCTATAGTATGTAGGGCTTGCTCGCATTGATGATAAAAGTGCTTACCGGCCTCAGTTAAACGAAGTGTGCGTGTTGTTCGTATTAATAAGGTCACGCCCATTTGCTTTTCTAAGCTACTTATTTGGCGTGATACATGTGAACGAGAAACATCTAAGGTTTCAGCCGCTTTAGTAAAGTTGCCTAAACGAGCAATAAGAACAAAAGATCGGATATCGGTAAGGTTAATATGATTAATCATAATTTAGGCATCATAAAGTAAAGATGGCCTATTGTTGCAGTACAGCAACAGAGTTTCAAGTAAATGACTATATATCAACAATACGAGTCGCAGTAATATACCTCCATCGCAACGAAGCAGGGTTCTGCATTCGATTGTTCATTGAATTTATTGAGGAAATAGAAGATGAAAAAATTAGTTGTTATTACAGGTGCAAGTTCTGGTATTGGTGAAGCAATCGCACGTCGTTTAAGCGATGAAGGCCATCCTCTGCTTCTTCTTGCTCGTCGTGTTGACCGTCTTGAAGCGCTTAACTTACCAAACTCTCTATCAGTAAAAGTAGACGTTACAGACAAAGCGTCTTTTGATGCTGCAATCGCTCAAGGTGAAGCAAAATTCGGCCCTGTTGATGCACTAATCAACAACGCAGGCGCTATGCTTCTTGGTCAAATCGACACTCAAGACGCACAAGAGTGGAAGACCATGTTTGATGTAAACGTTATTGGCCTTCTAAATGGTATGCAAGCGGTTCTAGCGCCTATGATGGAGCGCAACACAGGTACTATCATCAACATCAGTTCTATCGCTGGTAAGAAAACCTTCCCAAGCCATGCGGCTTACTGTGGTACTAAATTTGCGGTTCACGCTATCTCTGAAAATGTACGTGAAGAAGTGGCTTTATCAAACGTTCGTGTAACTACGATTGCACCGGGTGCAGTTGAAACTGAGCTTCTGTCTCATACAACTTCTCAAGAGATCAAAGACGGTTACGGCGAATGGAAAGAAAGCATGGGTGGCGTTCTAGCTGCTGACGATATCGCACGCGCAGTATCTTTTGCTTACCAACAACCTCAAAACGTATGTATCCGTGAGATTGCACTTGCTCCAACAAAGCAGCAACCATAGTTGGTACTAACTACTTGATGCTATAAAAAGTAGTCAATAATAAACACAAAAAAGCCAAGCTTGGGTAACCTAATAATTGGGTTTCCTAACTTGGCTTTTTTATAGTAAAAATAACAAAATAAGTAAACCGTTATGCTACTTTTTCTTCAACCTTTTCTTCTGTATCTGGCTTGTCTGCAACGCTCATATTGCGAGTAATGTATACCGCAATAAAGAGTGCTGTTACACCACCGACCAATTTACCTAATACTACCGCAGAAATAAGCTCACTGTTTACCGCTGCTGTAAAACCTAAATGATCCCCAAAAGCAAAAGACGCACACACCGCAAAGGCAACGTTAATGATTTTTCCACGGTCATCCATATCTTTCATGATATTAAACATAGCGATACTGTTGGCGAGGGTTGCCACTAAACCAGCCGCAGCGGTTTCACCCATGCCCATAGCACGACCAAGCTGAATTAACGGCTTATTAAAGTGCTTAGTAATGAAGTGAACCATTGGGAAAGCACCTGCAAGTACAATAGCAATGGCACCGATAATTTCAATACCATCAGAGATTGGAGCCATACCTGGAATGACGACAAAACCTGTTAGTGTTTCAACTACAATTGCGGCTAAAGCTAATGTGATAATGGCAATAACGCCTTTACCAAAGATCTCAAAACCTCGGATCATAGCATCCGGTTTAAGCCATAGACCTACAGCAATTAAACCAGCCACAATAACGATAGGGATCAGGTTACCTAAGATCATTGCAAAATCGAACCCCGCAAATAATCCACCAACCAAACAACCTACTGGAATAGTCGTTAAACCAATCAACACACCACGAGCTAAAAATGGGGTATCTTCTTTATTGATGATCCCAAGAGCAACAGGAATAGTAAATACAATCGTTGGTCCCATCATTGAGCCTAAAATAAGACCAGCAAAGTTACCCGCTTCTGGTGTTTGAGCCATGCTCATCGCTAGTGGGTAACCACCCATGTCATTTGCTAATAAAGTACCAGCAAACATCGCAGGATCAGCACCTAAAGCGGTGTATAAAGGCACAACAACAGGACTAAGTAATGTTGCAAGCACAGGCGCTAAACTCACGACACCGACCATGGCTAAGGCTAATGCCCCCATTGCCATAAAGCCTTCATCGAATTTCTCTCCGTACCCCCACCTATTTCCAAGTGCTTTATCCACTGCACCAAGAACCATAAAGCCGACCATAATGTATATAATAATGTCATTCATGATATTTTTTCCCTAAAATTCTATTCACTCACTGATGAATATTCAAAGTGTTAATCACTATTAAACTAAATCGTACCTTGCAATATTTCTTTAGAAGGTTGGGCTATTACTACTTTATCCACCAACACTCCTTTTCCTTTTATTCTCTCAGCTGCGGCATCGACTGCGGCTTGCACTGACGCGACATCTCCTGTTAACGTTACAAATCCTTTGCCACCTATTGCCATTGCCATGTGAACTTCTAATAATTCAACATTAGCCGCTTTTACCGCGGCGTCTGCTGCTTCAACAATGGCAGCAACAGAGAAAGTCTCTACAATTCCTAACGCTCCTGTTTGTTCAACAATGCGAGTACCTGATATAGCAGGGAAAACATCAGGATGAACGTTAGCAATGATCAAGTCATCCACCACTTCTCCGCCACCTATTCGAAGTCCAGTTTCAACGGCGGCATTCACCGCAGCCACGTCGCCCCCTACCATGATCATGAATTTCCCAGGACAAATAGTGCGATTAAATAGAATCTCAACACTGGCTGCTTTTAGCATCGCATCAGAGACTAAAAAACCACGAGCAATAGAATTTAATTCGATACAACCTATTGAATTTAACATCACATTCTCTTTCTTAAATTCGTTCAATAACAATACTATTGCCAACAGAAACTACAGTTCCATTAACACTTGAGTGCACAGCAACACTTAACCCATCTGGTGCTGCTTGTCCTAACATTTGCCCCTTTTTAACTTCATCACCCACGCTTACCATTGCTAATGCTGGCTTACCTATATGCTGAGATAAAGGAATAGACACCTGCTTCATGAAGTTAGAGTTTTGAGATAAAGCGGCACTAAATAAGGCATCAAACTCCATGAATTCCGCTTTGGTACAGATATAATCAGTCAACTCTAAGCGACGAACCAAACGCTTAGTTGGCACGCCTCGATACTCTCTTAATGGATGCACATCTATCGTTTTCGCTTGTAATTGAGCTGGCGTTTGTAGTTGATTATTATCTCGCAGGGTTCTTTTAGTTATGCCACAGACTCGACTTGGATCTAACCCCTCTGGGCATGACCACATCGTACATAAATTACACCCACTGCACGCTTGAGCCGCCAATGCATCAGGCAAGTTATTCACGCCAGAAACTTGCAATGAACGCATGGCCAAATGCGGTTGAATGGGGTAGCCGAGTAACCCTCTTGGACACATGGAACTGCACAAACGACATTGATCACACGCCGCTTTTCCAATGCGCAATAAATCCTGTTCACTGCGTAATTTAATACGAGCGACTCGATTGTTTTTTGGCAATACTAGTAAACCACTGGAAATCTTAGTAATTGGTAAGGAAAGATCTTCTGTCACAGAGCCCATCATGGGGCCACCTTCTACAATTACGTAATCTTGGCAAGTGATCCCACCCGCTAAATCAATCGCTTCTTGGTAACTCATACCCACAGGCAACCACGCCGTGTAAGGCTTTGATACCTCTCCATGTACTGTGATCATCGTTTCAGTTGTGACGATGCCTTTTGATGCACGGTATACATTGATAAAGGATTCAATGTTATTCACCATGACACCAATATCTTTTGGTAAACCACCTGATGGAATGCGCTTACCTGTCGCTTCATAAACTAATTCAACTTCATCACCTGCAGGGTATACGTCCTCCATCAAACATAGCTCAATGGTTTCTGGTAATGAGGCTTCTAAAATAGCGATGGTATCAGCGTTTTTCTTTTTAATACCTATCACACCACGGCTTGCACCGACTTCTTTCATCGCAATCAGCATTCCGCCAAAAAGATCTCTTGTCCAACGCTGCATAAGAACCTGATCTTTATATAATAATGGTTCACACTCTGCGCCATTGGCTAAGATAAGATCCACCTGACAGTCTAGTTTAACGTAGGTGGGGAACCCTGCCCCACCTGCGCCAATCACACCACTGTCTTGAACCTGTTTTAACAACGGATTCATCGACTACTCCTACACTCAGTTAGAAATTGGGTTACGAGCAACATCAATCACTGCTGCTTCAAACGCTTCACAAGCCGCACGACACGCTGCTTGAGAACCCGTTAAATGACCACCACCAAAGTTAGTTTCAGAAGGTGGAGCAAATAGATTCACCAGTTTCACATCAGCCGCTTTTAATGCGGCATCTAGCCCCACCATGGCTTCAAGCGGCGGCGCAATTAAGTACGCCAGCGCTTCGCCCTTTTCAACGCCCGCTTCTTGAGATAGGAAAGTTCCAGTCGATGACACAAGATGAGCAAAATACGCAATATCGCCGTCTTCATTTGCACATTGAAAGCCCGCTTCAAATTCAATGAAGGCTTTGATTCGCTCAAGCCCAGCAATCACATCTGCAGGGTTGGTGGCAGCAATAATGCCAATCACTTCACCCGATGTTGGACCTGAAGAGTGCGCAGCACCCGCATAGAAAGATTTGGCGTAAACCACATCGACATTGGCCGCTTTTGTCGCTTCATCTAACGCACAATATGTCACATCATCACAATCAGCCGTGATTAAACCAATGCTGTTATGGTGTGCTGCTAGCCCCAATTTTTCTTTGTATACTGGGTCAACAGAAGCAATAACGCGAGTTGCTAAAACAGCGGGTTGGATCTTGTCATAAATAGCCATGTTACTCTCCTGCTAACGCTTTAAATTAATGCCGCTGGCTTTCTTCGCCAACATATCTTTTACTAGGTCAACAATCACTGCTGCCGCTTCCACTGGTGGTGTACCGCCGGCGTGAATGTTTGAAATCACAGTACGATCGGATTCCACTGTATTTTCTGTTGGATTATAAATGGCGTAACAACTAAGTGACTCTGATTGACCAAGCCCCGGACGTTCACCAATCAATAGAATGTTCACTTGTGCATTCAATAACATACCAATTTCATCTTGCGCTTTTACTCGGCCATAACGCAGGAAGAAAGGCGTACCTACATCTAACCCCGCATTTTTAAGACCATTTAGTAACGCAGGAAGAATTTCACCGTGATTACTGGTCACCGCATCTAGGCTCAATCCATCCGATAGGACCACTTGCACTTGAGGCGCTTGTTTACATTTATCTTTTATGATTAATTTTGCTTCATCATTTAACTTACGACCAAGATCTGGGCGTGTTAGATATTGGTCTTTATCTATTGCGCATGTTTGCACTTCCATCAAACCGCGCTCTTCTAACCACGAAGATTCCACGTTTTTGATTACCGTGTCTTTTGAGCGAGAGTGATCCGCCAAAAATCGCAATAACGCCACAGTACGAGGGCGAGGGCCTGCACGACCAGTCCCCATTCGAGCGTTCGTTTGGCTCATTAGATCGTCAATGATTTTTGGATCTGCAGCGTTTTGCACTCCATTCCATTTTTTAAAACGAACTTCACCAAGGTCTGGCAACGAACCCTCATCCATTGATGGGGATTGAATCGCATTAACAGAATCGTCAACAATTTTAGTAATAGTGGAAGACTGTATATTCGTTTCACCAAGTTGAGCTAATACCGTCGCTACAATGTTTTGAATATTTTGATCGTTCATTACCTATTCCTTACTTAAAGAAAATTGACGGGTCGCCCGCTTTCGATGTTAAGCGACCATTTTCCATTAATCCCATGGTTTCCATCCACGCTTCAAACTCTGGCGCTGGGCGTAAGTTCAATAGCTGACGAGCCGTTGCGGTGTCATGAAATGCCGTTGTTTGATAATTCAGCATAATGTCATCACCCAGTGGCATGCCTATCACGAAGTTCACGCCGGATGCCGCTAACAATACCAATAGGTTTTCATTTGAGTTTTGGTCAGTATCTGCATGGTTGGTGTAACAGGCATCACACCCCATTGGCATGCCTGATAATTTCCCCATGAAATGATCTTCTAGCCCTGCACGAATGATTTGTTGATGGTTGTATAGATACTCAGGACCGATAAAGCCAACAACGGTGTTCACCAAGTGTGGATTATAACGTTGAGCCAATGCGTAACAGCGGGCTTCCATGGTCATTTGGTCAGCGCCGTTGTGTGCATTTGCTGATAAAGCAGATCCTTGACCCGTTTCAAAATACATCATATTATCGCCGGCTAAATTGCTGTATTGCTTACCTATTTCATACGCTTCATCCAGCATATCTACCGTAACACCGAACTCATTAAGCCCTTTCTCTGAGCCTGCAATACTTTGGAATAACAGACCCGCAGGTGCGCCTTTACGTACCGCTTCCATTTGGGTCGTAATGTGCGCTAATACACAGGGCTGCGTAGGGATATCAAACTTGGTGATCACTTCTTGAATCGAATTCAACATTTGAGTGGTGTTTTCAACGCTGTCGGTCACTGGGTTAATACCAATAACCGCATCACCACAACCAAAAGACAGCCCTTCATACGTTTGCGCTAAAATAGAACCCACATTATCACGCGTGTCGTTTGGTTGTAGACGGCAGCTAAAGCGACCCGGAAGGCCTACCGTTGCATTCGCTTTTGTGACTACGTTAAGTTTTTTACCACCATACATAAGATCACTGTTTGAGCTTAATTTAGCCGTTGCCGACACCATTTCTGCGGTTAAGCCTTTACGTAGGCGTTGGTAATCTTCTTTGGTTGGATCATCAGACAATACGTATTCACGCAGTTCACTCACCGTCCAGTTTTTAATGCTTTCAAAAACAGAGCGGTTCAAGCTGTCTTGGTTAATACGCGTAATGATGTCTGATTCGTAACTCACGACTGGGTTTTCACGTAAGTCATTAAGTGTCATTTCAGATAATACATGTTTTGCAGCAATACGCTCTTGGGCTGTCTCTGCTGCAACCCCTGCCAATACATCACCTGATCGAAGTTCTGATGCTTTTGCTAACACATCTTTTACATCCCTAAATTGATAGCTTTGACCAAACAGGTTCGTTTTCAATTTCATAAAAATACTTCCTAATTAAGATGGAAAGGCAAGAGATTTAACGGTTAACGGTACAATCTCCCCACCGAAATAACTTTTACCAATGTCGATGTAATCCCCTTCGTGAGTGGCTACCTCGTCAATAACACTTAACGCATTTGTTGCTAATAAAGGCTGTAATTCCATGCCTAACGCTTTACCAATATCGTTATGCAGGATCACTAAAAACATCGTATGGTGATTACCATGCTTGTCATAAAATGCCGCTAATTCTCGGGCGACATGCTGCACTGCTTGATAAGTTATGGGCATGGTTTCGTCAAAAGAGATGGCGTAATGGTCATGTGATAACGCCAGATCCATTCTTTCTGCAGCAAGAACAATTTCATTACAGATCTCAGGCGTAACTTGTTGCCAATCAACCGATGGATGCACTACAGGAATGTTCTTTAAAGGCAATTCATCTGAGTTCAACCAAATCGTTGAGCCAGAGAGCGTTAATGAATAAGCACCCGCTCCAATCACTGTGGCTCTGACCGTTTGATTTGGTTTTTTTATCGTGAATTTTTCTAATTCTTGATGGCGTAATAACGCACGAGCCAGCAATGGCCCAACATCACCAAATTCCGTAATATCTTGTTCTTCTTGTTGTTGAAGATAGAAACAATCACCGACGCCACCGCTAATAAACACGGCATCAATATCGGTAATATCTTTTAGTTCTGGTGTTTGTAATAAGCGCGCGGATAACTCCGTTAACTTGCCATTCATTTGCTCGATAATTAAATCGGCCATACGTGCCACAATACGTAATAAGTGATCACGACTGATCTGTCTTGGGTTTAACGCTTCACCAAATAAATCATTAATAACGGCAATAGCAGGCTTATGTAAGTAACTTACTTCGCCTTGTGCATTCAGCTCAACCAAGCGTCCACCAATGTTTAAGCACGCGGTATCCACTACTTTTCCGTTGTTAAACACCACATAATTTGATGTTCCACCACCAATATCAATGTTGACTACTTTCGCATGATTTTTTTCTGAAAATTCTTGAGCACCGCTCCCTCTACCCGCAATGATCGACTCTAGATTAGGACCTGCGGTAGCGACCACAAAATCACCTAATTGATGTGATAAATCCATAATGGCATCACGTGCGTTATGGGCTTTTGCTGTTTCACCTGTGATGATGATAGCCCCCGTTTCAACCCCTTTCGCATCAAATCCTGCCTGTTCAATTTGCTGATCAATAAACTGGCGCAGTGCCACTACGTCTATCACGCCATCGTGCGCAATTGGAGTAAATGACACTGGGCTTTGGTAGCTAATTTCACGGTCAATAAACTCATACATAGGCACTTGTGACGCAGGTGCTCGGTTAACCACTGTCAGGGTAGAAAAAATAACTTGTGTTGTCGTGGTGCCAATATCAATACCTACGCTGTGAATGATTTTTCTTTCCATGATTAATCTTCCATTCTCAAGTCACCCACTAATGCTTGTTCAAGTAACGTTACAATTTGAGTTGCATTTACTTGGCGAGGCGTTCCCGTTAAACAAATGTCTGACATGGCTTGTTCTGCAATAACACTAAAATCACTTGGGTTAACATTAAACTCAGCTAATGAGCTTGGTAGCCCTAAATCCGAGATCAATTGTCTTACTTTTAGAATGGCTGCCTGACAACGCTCTCTTGGTGTCATTATGTCGCGATCAACCCCTAATGCTTTTGCAATTTCAGCGTAGGTGTTTTCACAACATAAACGGTTAAACACCATCACATAAGGCAGTAAAATGGCATTCGCCACACCATGAGGGATATGATAAAACGCCCCAACTTGATGAGAAATTGCATGAACTAACCCAAGCCCAGCATTACTGAATGATAAACCTGCTTTATAAGCGGCAATCGCCATGCTTAAGCGCATATCCATATCGTCGCCACACCCAACCGCAGTAGGTAGCGCTTTTACTACCATCTCAATCGAGTGGTATGCATAAGCCTGAGCTAATGGATTAGAATGTCTTGAGGTATAGGCTTCAATGGCGTGTGTTAAAGTATCTATCCCTGTTGCTGCTGTGATGTGAGAAGGCACGCCTAGCATTAATGCAGGATCAAGCAAGGCTAGATCTGGCACTAATGCTGGCCCCTTGATTGGCACTTTAATGTTGTTAATCACGTCTTTAATAACGGTAATATCGGTGGCTTCTGAACCGGTACCTGCAGTGGTAGGAATGGCACCTAACCCCACATGACGAGAAGCCAAACCACCGACCTTAAACTCAGTCAATGCGCCATTATAATCGCCCAACACAGCAATCGCTTTTGCGGTGTCTAACGCTGAACCACCACCTAAACCTAAAACAAAATCAGCACCACTTTCATTTAAGATTCCGATACCTTTAGCGACCAACTCGCTGTCTGGTTCGCCTTGAATATCCGTAAATAAGGTTAACGTTAGCCCCGCTAATCGAATGGCAGTTTCACAGCTTGCGGTTAACCCTAATTGCCACACCATTTTGTCGGCAACCAATAAAACATGCTTCGCCCCAAGTTCATTCAATGCCGAACCAAGTTGGTTAATACAATACGGTCCAGTTACGGTGATCGCTGGAGAGCGAAAAGTGAAACCCGTAGTAAAATGGCATTGCTGTAACGTTTGAGTCACTATGGTTGCGATCGTATTGGGAGTGAGCGTTGTCATCATTTATGCCTCTTCTTGCAAGGTCAGTCCGTAACTTGCTATCGCTAACGGCGTTAAGTACAAGGCACGAGACAATTCAATAATTTCAATGGTTGGAAAGGTGTGTTTGAAAATATCAGAAAACCCTTTTATTAAGGTGCCACCGCCCGTCAGATAAATCGCTTCAGGTTGATGGTTTTCAATGTGACCAGCCACAATGTCTGACATTTTTTCAATCACAGGTCTCACCATTGCAGCTATCATTGGATCTTCATGGCTGCGGCGTTTGCATACCTCAGCTTCTTCCATATCAACCCCTAAACCACCTGCAATCGTTAAGCTTACGTGACGACCGCCTGACGGTTCATCTAAAGATAATTGAAGCTCACCATTTTCAATAATGGCCGTCCCTGTTGTACCTCCTCCTACGTCAACGACTGCTCCATTTTTAATATGAAGAAGTGCCGCTACGCTGCAAGGTTCATCAATTACATGACTTACTACGACACCTGAAGATTCCACTACATTGATTGAAATTCTAGGATCGGTTCCCGGAGGATAAGAGGTAATCACCTCTTTTGGTTCAATGCCTAACTTCTGTTGAACTTTGTTTAGTTGACTGCGCACAATATGACACGCACCTGCGTAATCGACGACCACGCCATCTCTTACGACATCCGCCCAATCTAGGAACGCCGCAATTGGCGTCCCTTGATCATTAATGACGACGGTTTGAATGTCTGCTGTGCCTAAATCAACGCCAATAAAGATCGTTTCTGGAGCGATAAATGGCGTTTCGTCATTCACGATATCATCAATGATCAATAGGTTTTCATTAGCTTTAGCTAGATAATCCGTCTTCATGGTTTATACAATCCTAAATGAATTTACTGCGGTACAACGACGTTTACGGGTAAAGGTCAGCGCATTGGTTACGCCTTCGCCTGTTGGGGTCGAGATAGTCATAGTTGTCCAACCTTCGCCACCAGCCCCAATCGCAGCAATAGAAGGACCGTTTTTCGCTAATAAACTGCAATCCATTTCATATGCCATGCGTGTTAACACATCGATGTTTTTAGAGTGAATTGCTGCGGTATGACGATTTTTGTTCTCTAACTCAACCGCCCAATCAATTGCTTGATCCGCATTTGCAGCACGGATTAACGGTAAGATAGGCATCATTTGCTCTGTCACTGCAAATACGTGAGATTTCTCAGCTTCAAAAATCAACAAACGAGTCTCTTCTGGCACCTCAATACCGGCAGCGGCTGCCAACTTAGACGCATCACGACCTACCCATTGTGGGTTGGCTGATGGCTTATCGCCTGGGTAACCTTTTAGCACCACTTTAGCGATGGCTTCGGCTTCATCTAGGCTCAATAAATACGCACCATTTCGACACATTGCTGCTTTTAAATCATCAGCAATCACGTCAACGGCAATGATTTCTTTTTCTGTTGCACACACAATGTTGTTATCAAACGAGGCACCTTGAACGATAGAAACTGCCGCACGTTCAATGTCTGCTGTTTCATCAACTACTACTGGTGGATTTCCCGGACCAGCGGCAATTAATCGCTTATCAGTAACACGGCGAGCCGCCTCAACCACAGCATCGCCACCAGTAACCACCAACAAATGTATACCAGGGTAAACAAATAGGGCTTCTGCGTTTTCCAGTGATGGTGTTTCTACTGTGGTACAAATAGCATTAGGGCCACCAACACTCTCACAAGCTCTATTGACTAATTGAATCGCATATTGAGATACTTTTTTGGCTGCGGGGTGCGGTGCAAACACAATCGCATTACCACCCGCAATCATGCTGATCGCGTTATTAATCACTGTACAGCTTGGGTTAGTACTTGGGGTCACTGAGGCAATCACCCCCCAAGGGGCATTTTCCATCAAGCTCATCCCCATATCACCCGAAGCAGCTTGAGGCGACAAAATCTCAGTACCCGGCGTACGCTGAGAAACTAAGATATGTTTTTTAATTTTGTCTTCAACACGACCGAATCCCGTTTCTTCCACTGCCATTTCCGACAGCTCTTGTGCGTGTTTTTTCGCCATACGACGAATGGCAGTGATCATTTCATCACGCAACGCAACGCTTCTGATCTGTTTTTGAGCTTTTGTTGCTGCAGCAACGGCACCGTCTAAGGTTGGGAATACGCCGTAATTCCCTTTTTCCGTGTTGATTTTCTGATCCAAAGCAGTGTGAGTATTACCATTCAGCTGTAATACAATCTGCTTTACGATTTCTTCAATTTGTTTTGGATCCATGTTCACTACTCCACCGCTCTTGCTAGGGTTACTTTCCGTAACAACGCTCGCCGCCTGCGGTAACTTCATCAATAATACCAACAACACAAAGATCAACTGGAGACCCATCATTCGAGCCAGAATAAGCTGTTCTTGCTGAGCTACCAGACACCACCATTACCCATTCGCCTTCACCAGCACCGAGCTGATCCATCGCAATATGAACTTCACCTGTGGCCTTACCTTGAGGGTTAACAAACTCAACTAAACACAACTTATCCATTTGCATATTTCGACTGCGTACGGTTGCAATCACATGACCGATAACACGAGCAATTCTCATGAGATCTCCTTACTAAAAGGTATCCCCCTAGATCCACCATGAATCTAAGGGCAAGCCATTACTTTGATTTAGGGGTAATAGGGAATACTTTTTCTAAATCTTTTGATGGACGAGGAATAACATGTACCGCAACCAACTCACCTAAACGCTGAGCAACCACAGAACCCGCATCCGTTGCGGCTTTACATGACGCAACATCACCACGAATAAGGGCAACGACATAACCCGAGCCAATTTGTTGGTAACCCACCAATTCAACACGAGCAGCTTTCACCATGGCATCTGACGCTTCAATTAACGCCGTTAACCCTTTGGTTTCTAAAATACCTAATGCATCCATTTTTCTACCCTTCTCTAAAATATCTATTTTGTATTGCGAGCCGATTTAGCCGCGGTTGTTTCTTTTTCTGAGGCGGTTTCTTCTAGTTTAATAGGGAAAATCGCTTCTAAATCACTGTGTGGACGAGGGATAACGTGTACTGCTACCACTTCACCTAAACGTTGCGCTGCTGCTGCACCTGCATCGGTTGCTGCTTTACATGCGGCTACGTCACCACGAACAATTGCCGACACAATGCCAGAACCAATTTGTTTGTAGCCAACTAACTCAACACGTGCCGCTTTTACCATCGCATCTGATGCTTCAATCAATGCTGTAAGACCTTTTGTTTCAATAATACCTAGAGCTTCCATTTTATTTCCTTTTAAATATCAGTCATTTAATTACTTAACATTAAAGATTAGAGGCAAGTAGTGAGATATCAACGATATCGTCAGCGCTGCACCCTCTTGATAAATCATGAACCGAACCAGCAAGCCCCTGTAGCATTGGGCCTAGTGCAATGTAACCACCTAAACGCTGAGCTACTTTGTAGGCGATATTTCCCGCATTTAACGATGGGAAAATAAACACATTTGCGCTACCTTCTAATTTACTTCCCGGCATTTTTTGAGAAGCAATGGCAGGAACTATTGCTGCATCAAATTGCACTTCACCTTCAATGATCAAATTTGGCTCACGCTCTCGCACTATGTTCGTGGCTTCAATAACGTGATTAATGGTGGCATGTTGCGCACTGCCTTTGGTTGAAAAAGACAACATGGCAACACGGGGTTCAATACCGGTTAAACGGTGATAATTACGCGCGGTGTCTATAGCGATATCAGCCAATTGTTCTGCTGTAGGAAGTGGGATCACTCCCGCATCTGAAAAAGCAAACGTATTTTGACCATCCGGTGACAGCATGATAAAAAAGCTCGATACCGTGTTACTTTGTTCAGCAATACCAACACCACGTAAAGAGGCTCTAATCACATCTCCTGTTGAGGATTGATTACCCGCAATACAAATATCCGCATACCCTTGGTCCACCATCATCATGGCAAAATTCAATGGCTGTTTAAGCAAGTCAATGGCGGTCTCTCTCTCCATTGGTTTACGTTGTTTTGCTATATAACGTGCGACCATTTCATCAAAACAGCCTGCAAATTCTGGTGACAACACAGTTAAACATGGCATCGCAACACCGCTGTTATGAGCGTAATCACGCAGTAGATGCGGACTACCCAATAAAATAGGTTCCGCTAAACCTGCGCGTTTTAAATCATTCGCCGCATGCAGCAAACGAACGTCATTACAATCAGGAAAAACAATGCGCTTTGGCTGTTTTAAGCAAGCTTCTCGGCACTTATCCAATAACGTCATTTTGAAATACCTTTCAATACGATCTCATGCCCGTTCTGGTACTGCCATACCAAAATCATTACCACGTACACGGCGCTAGAAAGACGATTGAGACCTGCGATAATGTCTTCACGATTTACGCCATTGCTTGTGAGTTGCATGCTAGGATCAAGAAACGTCGTTATCGCTGTCAGTTCCAATTCACGAATTTGTGCACGTAAATAATTCAGCTCTGCCACTAATGTTCCATAATTTGCATCAGGTAGCATATGATCATGACCAAGATGCATTAATGGATTATGTGACCATTGATGAATAACGGTAGAATCAAACTCACCCAAATTAAGTTCAGGTAAGGGTTGGCTAGTGACTTCTGATTGTAAAATTTGCCCTAAATACGAACGAATATCTGCCATGAAACATTTTACTATTTCAGGTTGTTTATTCATTGCACATTGCACAACAACACAATAGCTAATACAGCTGTCTAACTTGCCTCGTAATAAAATACGAGGATGCGTTTTAGGCACAAGTACTCTGTCGTCAAGATGTGTCATTAATGACGGTTTCTCATCGACACTTGAATGGCATAACATACAGCTATTTTCAGGACGAACATTGTTGCTTTTCAGTGGGTGCACACGTTCAAATTTTGGCGTCACGGGATCAACAGATTCTGTTTCTACAAAGACTTGGCCTTTGTCATCGTGCCAACGTACCGTTATTTTTTTCTCTGTCAGCATTTGCTGAGCGGCAGGGGTAAAACGGGTGCCAATTTCTAGCTGAATTTCACCATTTTGTCGCATACCAAAATACTGCTTGAGATAATCTTCAGTAATAAAGTTAGGTATACTGCGCGTGCTCATACTTATGCCCACTCAACAGGGTAAGTGATATAAACGTAACGTACATGGGTTGGTGTACCAAACTCGACAGTGCTGTCTTTAGGAATAAAGATGATTTCACCCGGTTTCGCAATGGTTGTCCCTGATGCCGTTTTCACATGAAGTTCACCTTCAAGAACCACATTCACTTCATCATAATTTAATGTCCAAGGGAAAAATGCATTCTCCCATCCCATGTAGCCCACTCCCATGTTGCTGCCTTCTTTAGCACCAATCACATCAGTTAAGCCAATGTTCTTACCCGGAGCACCATCAAATACATCGAGTTTCACCGCATTACCGTGGATCAAAACAATGCCATCATCATTAATTTGACGAGGAGATGCAGGTAGTTGTTGGTTAAAATCAACCATTGCAGCTGCGATTAATTGCTGAATATGCGCACTTTTTTCAGCATCTACATGAGGTAATTGTGATTCAATTTCAGCCTGAATTCGTGAAGTTTGATCCTTCAAACATGTTGATTCTGATGCTTTGCATTTAGATTCAGGCACAACAGTTTCAACCACAACTGGCACTGAATCTAACAACTCTATGCCTTCAACTTTTGCCACTTCACGAGCTTCTGGGGTAATAATAAAATCTTTAATAGGTGCCACAAGGTAAGTCTTTTTATCAGACTTTGCTTGTCGAATATCCGCAGCAGAAATTAGCTGTTTCATAACGTCACTTCCTTATCCGTTTTCACAACACCACTTCAGCAACACTACTGAAGTGATAATAAATAGTGAGAAAGCTTATCTATCGAATCTTGATCAAAAATAGAGACTTCAAAATAAGGCTCTGGAATTCTATTTTGTTTAAATAATTTTTTTGCGTGTTCTATATCTGCGTCAGATTCATCAATTTTACTAATTACGCCTATAATGTTTTTATTTGGATAAACATTTAACAACCCACTTGGCGGAGCAAACCTTTTTCCATTCGCAGGTTGTAATAGGACAATAGTTTTTATATTGCAGACGGTTGTAAGCAATGCACCATTTAAAGATCTTTTATCAATGAACTCACCAGGAGTATCAATCACTTTCCCTGGATAAAATATAGGCGCTTGTGTTTTACCAGTATTAATATCAATATTGACTAACTTATCAACCAGAGCAGATTTACCTGCATCTACCTCTCCAATAAAAACAACATTATCTAAGTTTTTTTTCATAGATTAGGTTCTTGTTATTTGGCAAGCATTGTAAGACAAGGTTCTATTTAATACATCGCATACCGACTTCAGCGATTCCTCAACCGCTGCGACAGATCCCGTTATTACCAATGCACCGGAGAATCTATCAAGGAACCCAATATGAACGTTAGCCGATTTTGTTGCAATATCCCCTGCTATTATCGACGTTTCTCCGGGAGTTAGCGTCAATATACCAATAGCACCTTGACTCTCTACTCCAACTCTTTCACACAGTTCTTCCGTTGGATTTGCAATCAGATGCGCTAAAGTCACCTGCTTACCAGGCACAAACTCTTGAATAATTCTTTCTTTTCCAGATGTAAGATCAAGCATATAAGAGAACAATTTATAAACTGAATTTCACTCAAATCTACTCCTAAAGTATTAAGTAGGCAATCCAGCATAGTTCATTATTATTAATAATATTTATTACTTATGATCTTAATCACAAATTATTATTTAATATATTTTTCTAAAATATATTAATTTTGTCATCGCTAATTAGTAATAAACAAATTAAGTTAACATCAGACTTAATTTAAATTTAAAATAAACATATTTTAAACACACTATCAATTATAAAATAATTATTAAAAAAAAAGCCAAATAAGAAATAAATCTTATTTGGCTTTATATATGTTAATCAATATAATTATTTTTGTTAGTAAATTATATTAATATTTATCGACGATAGTTACCGCCACGGTTTTGAGAACGGGCTTGGTGCGCTGACGCTGATTTAGCTTGAGAAAGCAGAATCGATTCAACGGTCAATTCCATTGGTTCACGAGGCTCAAGACCATGAGCGAATGTGCGTGAACGTGGAGGCATTTGATATTCAAGATCAGACGCTTTAGGCATACGTTTAAAACGGTACAAATAGAAGTTTTCAACCTTATCTCTTGCCCACTGTGTTTTCTTTAGATATTTAACACTACTCGCCATTGACGGGTTTGTGTTAAAGCAGTTTAAACGCATTGCGGTATCTAGAATTTCCCATCCGTAATGATCAACCAACTCTTGCAGTAAAATTTCTAACTTAAGACCGTGTAATGGGTTGTTCTGTTGCAGTTCAATTCTTTCTTCTTCAGTCATAACGAATTCCTAAGTTTAACTAACGCGTGAATGATTGTCTTAGAGAGACAATAATATTACCAGTAAATAGGCGGCGGATTATACAGGGTTATCACTCAAAATATAGTATTAACACATGAAAACAAATCGACACGTGTGTTACCTATCCATTTTTTAAAAACAAAACACTTGCACAAATGCGCATATGTACTTATATTTGCATTTCTTTCACTTGTTAGAGATTCAAATTTTGGATGCGAAACTAGCTATTGCTTTAAACGAGTTCTTTTATGTTGCTAAAGGCTTAGTCGTTATTATTGCTATTGTGTCAGTATTAACAGGCTTAATGCGCGAATATATACCTCAAGATAAGCTTCAGAAAACGTTAACTAAACATGATAAATGGGGAAGCCTATTAGGCGCCTTGTTCGGCATGTTGACACCATTTTGCAGTGCCGCTGTTGTGCCGGTCACAATGGCGATGGCATCAATGGGAGCCTCACTTGGTACCGTAATGAGCTTCATCATTTCAGCCCCACTGTGTAATTTCATTGTATTAGCGATGATTTATGCGGCATTTGGTTTTAAGATCACTGTCGTTTACTTTTTGATCACATTCACTGCCGCTGTTCTTGGTGGCTTCTTAATTTCTAGATCTCCTTGGAGAAATGAGATTAAACGTGGAGATGAATTAGAAGATACTAAAGCTAAAGGATGCAGTGGAAATAAACCCAACACTTGCGGTGCTGCGCCGTCTTCAAAATCAAGAATACGAAACGCAATGGATGGCGCATTTTCTTTATTTAAAAGAATCATTCCATACGTTCTACTGGGTGCAGCCATTAGTGGGTTCTCGGCAGCATACCTGCCAGCTGACTTAGTCGAGAAATATGTTGGTGGTGACGGATTCCAATCAATCGTTATTGCTTCACTGATTGGTATTCCACTTTACTTACGTATTGAAATGGCAATTCCTTTACTTAATGTATTGATTGCTAAAGGAATGGGACTTGGTGCTGCATTAGCATTAATTATTGGCGGTACTGGTGCCAGTTTGCCTGAAATTGCGCTAGTATCAGCAGTTCTAAAAAGAAAAGCGGTCATCGCTTTTGTGGGGATAGTATTAACTACCGCGATTGTCGGTGGTGCCATCTTCCAATACGTAATATAAACACATCGCGCCACTAATATCAGTGGCGCAATGATTAACATAAAAGGCAGTAATCATAATGGATGAAAAATATATCGATGCGTTAAAGGCATTATCGGAACCAAATAGGTTACGTTTATTTTGGTTATTCCTTCATGTCGATGAATGTATCGCAGTCGCTGAAGCGCTAGATATCATTGGTGACACTCAATATAACGTCTCACGTAATCTGAAAATGCTTTATCGAGCAGGGTTGCTTAACCATCAAAAGAAAGGCAAATGGGTATTTTATACTTTAAAAGAACAAGCAGCTCCTCACTGTAAAGCACTGGTCGATTCGGTTCGTTTTTTACCAAAAGATGAATTTGAAGAAGTGACCAGACGTTGCGTATTACGATTATCACTTCGAGTAAATGGTGAGTGCGTATTAGGGGCAGATACTGAAACATGGCAGAAAAAATTAAATGAGTAGGTACAATAATGAAAAAGCTCACTCAAACTGAGCTTAATTATGTTCTTCAACAACACTCTCTTTGGTTACAACACCAAGGGGGCGAACGTGCTGTTTTAAACAATACCGATTTAAGTCACCTTAACCTTGAAGGCGCGGTTCTACATCGCGCAAATTTGACTCGAACTAACTTCACTAGCGCTAACTTATGCGGTTCAGATATGAGTGATGCTGACATTACTTATGCGATATTTAAAGAAGCCGACCTCAACAACGCAAACTTTAGAGATGCCGATTTACGTAATGCAGATTTCAGTAATGCACAAATGTTGAATGTCGATTTATCTCGCGCTGATGTTTATCGTGCTGACTTTAATAATGCGACTCTAAGTGACGATGCATTTAATAAACCAGCAATAGGCAACACCATCATGGCATTACGAGGAACCAGTAAATCGGAGTGTCTTGCTTTTCATTAAAAGAGAGTGAATTAAGCGCAAGCCTTAAACAAAAAAACCAATCACTGCGAATAATACGACACAGTGATTGGCCAGATAGGTTATCTGAAATAGCAGTAATTAAATCGTTTGTTCTGCTGGCTTAATCTTAAATAAAATCGCGTACATTACTGGCACTACAATCAAGGTCAGAATGGTCGCAAAACCTAAACCCGCCATGATAGTGATTGCCATTGAGCTAAAGAAGGCATCAAACAATAATGGGATAAGCCCTAGTATTGTCGTTAACGCCGCCATACTCACAGGGCGCACACGACTGATCGCACTGTCCACTATCGCAATGTACGGATCTTTTCCTGAGGCCAATTCAATATTGATTTGATCAAGCAAGACAATCCCGTTTTTCAAAATCATACCGCTTAAACTTAATAACCCTAAGAACGCAGTAAAGCTAAACGGCATATTGGTACTTAACAAACCAAACGCGACACCAATGATAGACAGCGGAACCGTAAACCAAATCACTAACGGCTTTTTAAACGAGTTAAACAACAACATTGTGATGATAAACATGAACAAGTAACCCATTGGCAATGAACCAAATAGAGACTCTTGTGCATCTTTTGATGATTCATATTCACCACCCCAGGTAATTTCATACCCTTCAGGTAACGGCATTTCCAACACTTTTGGTTGAACACGCGCTAACAAACTTGCAGGCGTATCATCACTTAATAAATCATGATCAGCCATTACCGTAATAGTGCGTTTTCTGTCGCGACGCTGGATAAGAGGCTCACTCCAATCTAGGTTCACCCCATCAATCACTTGATCTACTGGTATGTAGCTTTGTAGTGATGGACTCCAGATCTTCACGTTTTGCAGTGACTCAAAATCCACACGCTCTACTTCTGGCAAACGCGCCACAATTGGTAGAGTATGTGTGCCATCACGCAGCATTCCTAATGTATTACCACCAAATGCCATTTGCAGCGTATTTGATAAGTCTTCTTTTGAGATCCCTAAACGACGCGCTTTCGATTCATTAAACTCAGGCGTTAACTCTTTAGTACGTTCACGCCAATCATGTCGAATGTTTCTTGAACCTGAATCTGTCGCGAGAATGTCTTCAACATCGGTCGCTAAATCACGCAGAATTTGAGGATCAGGCCCCGAAATACGAACTTCGATCTTAGATGCAGGAGAAGGACCAAATTCCATCATTTTGAATTGGAAGGTAGGCTTCTCAAAGCGCTTATCTAATGAGTTGGTTAAGTTTTCTAACAAGCTAAACATTGATTCACGATCTGTGGTTCGGATCTGAAACTGTGCATACGCTTCATAGCTTTTTTCTGGTTGGTAAGTAAGCGCAAAACGCTGCATGCCTTGACCAATCGAGGCTGAGACAAACTCAATATTGTCTTGCTTATTAATGTAGCTCTCAACCGCTTCTGATTGCTTAATTGTCTCACGAATATCAGTGCCCTCTGGCATCCACATATCGACGTAAAACATCGGCGTGTTTGATGCTGGGAAGAATTGCTGCTTCACATTACCAAAAGCAATTACAGCTACCACCAGCAAACCGACTAACGAAGCAACGGTTACCCAACGGAAACGTAAAGCCAACTTAAGTGATGAGCCAAACGCAGTAAATAAGAACCCTTTGTAGGCGTCTTCTGCTTCACCTGTGTTTTTATCTTCTTCTTTCAATAGCAAGTCAGCTAAGAATGGGGTGATTGTAATAGCCGTTACCCAACTTAAAAACAGTGAGTAACACAACACCCAATACAAGTCGCCCATGAACTCGCCAGTAGCATCTTCAGACAGACCAATCGGAGCAAATGCGGCAATCGCTATTACTGTTGCGCCCAATAAAGGCCATTGTGTTTGTTTTACAATGTCCGCTGCTGCTTGAACCTTGGTGCGTCCTTTTTTAAGACCAACTAAAATCCCCTCAACCACTACAATGGCATTATCTACTAGCATCCCTAGCGCAATAATTAATGCACCCAATGAGATACGGTGAAGGTCAATGTTGTTGTAGCTCATTAAGATAAACGTGCCGAATACGGTCAGTAGTAACACCACACCAATAATTAGGCCGCTTCGCATACCCATAGCGAACAGTAGAACCACAATAACAATCGCGACCGCTTCACCTAAGCTGATGATAAAATCACGAACTGACGTATCGACTTCTTGCGCTTGGTTATAGAAATAACTCAGCTCAAGTCCCGCAGGTTTGATCGATTCTAGATAAGCTAATTCGTCTTGTACACGTTGACCAACTTCAACCACGTTTACACCAGAAGCGAACGATAAACCGATATTTAACGCATCTTTCCCGTTAAATCGGATCACATTGCTTGGTTTCTCTTGCGTGCCACGGCTAATGGTTGCGACGTCTTTTAAACGAATTAGATTACCCGTATCACGACCATGAATAATCAAGTCTTCTAACGATTCAATCGTGGTTAACGTACCGCTTGGACGAATGGTTAAGCTCTCGCCATTCACCAATACTTCACCCGCCTGAACCACGTTATTTTGTTGGTTTAATAGGCCAGCCACGGTGTTCATGTCTAGGTTCAGTGCGGCTAAACGATCGAGTGATATTTCAACAAACAGCATTTCTTGTTGATCGCCCGCGATAGAGACTTTACCTACCCCATCAATCAACTCTAATTCACGCGTTAATGTATCGGCATAACGTTTTAACTCTACATAGTTATAATCGTCACCCGTCAGCATCATCATTACACCAAACACGTCACCAAAATCATCAATGATCTGTAAAGATTGAACCCCTTGAGGCAAAGTTGGTTTCAAATCATTAATTTTACGACGCATTTCATCCCAGATCTGTGGCAACTCATCTGGACCGTAATCCATCTTCATGCTCACCATGATCTGCGACATCCCATTAGACGACGTCGATGTGATTTTATCTATATAAGGTAATTTACGGATCGCTTTTTCTAACGGGTACGTTAACTCTTCTTCAACTTCTTTTGAGGTAGCCCCCGGATAAGTCGAGATGATCATCGCATCTTTAATCGTAAAAGCTGGGTCTTCTAAACGGCCTAAATCTAAAAATGAGGTGATACCACCAATGGTTAAAATAACAATGAATAGCCAGCTAATGACTTTGTTTTTTATTGAATATTCAGCAATGTTCATTATTGTTGATTCTCCACTAACGTTACCTTTTTACCTTCACGTAATTTTCGTAAACTTGAGTTGGCAAGAACATCACCTTGAGTAATGCCAGAAGCCACAATTGCCCCTTCACCGTTAATTTGGCGAATGGTTACTGGCACTTTAACCGCTTGCCCATCACGTATGATCCACACATAAAACAGACCTGCTTTTTGACCCGCTTGCAATACCGTCACTGGAACATGGTAGCCATCAATTGAGGTGATCCCGGCTTCTACCATGTCCACATTCACCGTGGCACTGGTACCAGGCAAAATCTCAGTACTCGGTTGAGGCATGGTTAAGTACATCTCATAGGTTTGAGTTTGAGCATTTGGCTCACTAGTGTGCTCTAAGTACTCCATAGAATAAGAATCGGATAAACCTACAAATGTGGTCACCGGATGGTAAGAGTCTCGATTGGTTTCAGGATTTATCATGGCTAACACGTTATCTGAAAGATCAATACGCACGTACACTTTATCGTTTTGATACAAATTCAGAATTGGCTCGCCTGCCGCTGCACGTTCAAACTGCTCTTTATAAACATCAAGCACTTTGCCGCTAAATGGCGCAACAAGATGAGTATAAGTTAATTGGTTTTTTGCTGAACGATACGTCGCTTGAGCCAGTTCTCTATTCGCAAATAACTCATCAAGTTCCGCTTTTGAAATCATAGCGCGACGATTCAATTCTTTACCGCGTTGGTACTGTTTTGACGCTAACGAATACTGTGCTTTAGCATCATTAACCGCTTGTTTTACCTTACTATCTTCTAGTTTTGCAATGAGTTGGCCTTGTTTAACCACATCTCCGGCTTTAACTAAGACCTCTTGGATCTCACCTGTTACTCGAAACGCAATAGGGGTTTGCTCAGCAGGAACCACTTGGCCTTTAAAAGAGCGAAATTGTTGGGTCACAGGTGTACCAACTGTAAAGCCAGATATATAAAGTGGCTCACTGGTTTCTGTTACTACCTCTTCTTGGCAACCCGTTAACATAAAAAGGCTCAGAACCAATAATGAATATAATGAACGCTTCATTAAATACCTTCCTCACGTTGCCATGCTTTTACTGTTTGACCTTCAACAAGGCTATCAACGCCAGCAATCACAACATAGTCATTTGCATTTAAACCAGATATCACCAACCCTTGCTCGTTTAACGGTAACGTCGCTTTAGTAACCGTATTTGTTTCATCATTCATTAACCACACTTGCCCTTGATTGGTGTTTTTATTTACCCACGCACTTTGGGGGAGTTGCAAATAATCAGAGCTTTTCTGTTTTGGAATATGAACTTGTCCCGTCATGCCCGTTAATAAATTACGCCCTTCTGGCAAAGCCATCGTTACAATCGCTTCATAACTGTTCGTGTCTAAATTAGGCTGCGTTGAGATCTCTTTAAATCTACCTTGAATTTGATTGTTAGGTTCATTATCCATGGTTACCCACATATCACTGCTGATTAATGCCGGA
Organism: Aliivibrio friggae; assembly: GCF_057368515.1. Lineage (NCBI taxonomy): Bacteria > Pseudomonadati > Pseudomonadota > Gammaproteobacteria > Vibrionales > Vibrionaceae > Aliivibrio > Aliivibrio friggae. The sequence goes on along the minus strand of NZ_CM170649.1, from coordinate 527,190 downwards.
ATAGAAACTGAATCTACATAGCTAATAGGTAAGGTTACCGACACATCCAATGTTGAGTTATCAATCAAATTTAAAATCTCTTGTTTCTCACCCACAATTTGATGTGGTTTTACGTAGGTATACGAAATAATGCCAGAGAACGGCGCATGAATTTCGGTATAACTTAAATCCGTTTTTGCTTGTTCGTAATTTGCCAATGCCGCTTGATATTGCGTCTCACGCTGATCGTAATCATTGGTACTAATAAGCTTCTTACCGTACAAACTTTTAGCGCGACTCCATTGTGTCTTCGCTAGTGAGAACTGTGCTTTCGCTGCATCCAATGCCAGTTGTAAATCGTTTGGATCTAGTGATGCCAATAATTCACCTTTAGTTACCGCTTGTCCCATTTTAACTTTGATATCAGAGACTTCACCACCTACTTGAAATGACAATTGTGCTCGATATGTCGCATCAATACGCGCAAGAAACGCATCAGAATCAGCAACAGCGAGATCTTTTACCGACAATAGTTTTACAGGCTTAATTGTCATATCTGTTGTTTCAGATATCGCTTTTTCACAACCAGTTAGCATTCCTGACAGACTTAATGCCATTACAGCACCTAGGAATGTGCGCTTTATATTTAGTTTTCGCACAAGTATCTCCACTCATATTATTTATTACACACCTGTGCAGTATAGTTTTAATTTGAAGTAGATCAATATATTTTACACCCGTGCAGTAAAATAGTTGAAAAGTGCATTTTTAAGTACGCGTTAGGCGCTGAACTTGGTATGCTTAGGCCATCAATACGCATTCGGCTGTTCAGAAATCAAAGCGATTAGCAACACTTAATACGTATATATTGGTAATTAAGAGCACAAACTAAGGGTGAATAATGACAGAGAAAAAGCAGGGAAAAAGAAGTACCGAAGCTGCTGAACAAACAAAATGTCAAATCTTAATGGTTGCGGCAACGATGTTTGGCGAGCTAGGTTACGAGCGTGTATCACTGCGTAACATCAGTGAAAAAGCGGGCGTTTCCCACAGTCTTATTCGTCATCACTTTGGTAGTAAAGATATGATTTGGAAGGCAATTTGTGATGCCTGTGATAAACATATGCAGAGCTACTTAGATGCCATTATCGAGTCACTACCAACCGATAAAACACCCAGCTATCGCATTTATCTATTCATTATTAAGTTGTCTGCGTTTACCTTGATGAACCCACAGCCAATTAAAATGATCGCCGATGCCATTCGCCAAGACGACAACGCATTACTTGAGTACTTCTTAAAAACTAAGTGCGAGTTTGAAGCGATATTTAAAGATCTTTTTGAAGAATACAATGAAGCCAACCCTGATGGAAAACTCGATATTTGGGAAACCAAGTGGCAAATGCTAATTTTTGCTCATGGTGCATCAAGCTTAACTCCAATGATGTCTGAAACCTGGCCGAAATTTGCAGATAACCACGAAAAGCTGTTACTGCAACATTGGAATCTTTTTAATCAAATCATGGTTGCTAAGTTCTCAGTAGCTAAAGAAGATATACTGTGCCCCGCGGAACTTAGTGAATTATTAATTGATGTGGAATGCCCGTTAGAGCAAGAAAATCTTATTGCTATCAATGAATAAAAAATATGAATATTCCTAACATTACATTTAGTCACGATAAGAGTAATAAAAAGCCGTCAGAGAATATCTAACGGCTTACGAACTTCTTTACTTTATTTCAATTACTGCGCTTTCACCATTGGTAAAATACGGTAACCATCGATTCGAACTTTATCGCTTGGTTGGTAATGACGAATACCTAAGTTAAATACACCCGAATCGTTCGCGGTTTCAATATTGTTCGGCGCATCTGCACCACAACCAAAGCTTACCGTGTAGGTTCCATCTTCGTTTGCCGTCGCCGTATTCGAGCTTACGTTCGCCACGTCATTAAACATAAAGCCCGCTTTGTTATAAACAGTGATAGACCAAAACGCTTTATTCTTAGGATCTTCAAACGTTGCTTGATAACAAGTATCTATCGGGTAGTTACCTGACACTTCATAAATATTATCAATCATTTGAGCACCGCCCCAACCAATCGCAGCCCCAACTTCGTATTTCTCTTGAGTAAACAATTTTGTCGATTCATCATTAAAGCCAGTAAACATGCCTGTTAATGCTGCGCTGCCATCACGTTTATTGATCATTGGCATTTTAGCTTTCAACTCATCTTCCACTTTTTTAAATGACGCTTGATTTACACTTTCAGAAGTAAACAGCTCTGCGCTATTGGCATTAATTTTCATTTGGTCTTGATACATCGCCGCTTCTTTTTCAGTAAAAGTAGCATCAAGACGGATCACTAAATAAAGATGTTTACCTCTATGAGTCGATAAATTAAATGTGCCACCGCCGTAGTACATTGGTTGAATATGGTGGTCTTCTGTAATCGGTTGCACTGAAATGTATTTCCCTTCTGGTAGCTCAGGCATTGTCACTGTAGCCCCTCTTGATACATCAACAACGGCCATTGAATAATAGGTATCACGGTTCATCCGAACCACAGGCTGTGCATCTGTTGGTGTAAGTTGGCGTTTATGTAAAAACTCGTTCACCCCCACAAGATCTTGATTCTTCAAAATTTGGTGAGCCGTTTCATCGGTTGGGTACGTCTGCGCTGTCACCATTTTTCCATCAGCAGTAAAAAAACCATCTAGACTTGTCGTAGGCTGAGAAGCCGAAACGCAAGTTGCCGTAACCACCGCACCTAGTAAAACACTTTTCGTAATTAGAGAAAGTTTCATTTAATAGCTCCTCAGCTGTTATTCAATTCTGTTGGATTGATTAAATAATAGACTGCAAATCACATTTATAGAAATCATAAGATCACATAACTGATATGCTGTGATGTAATATCTTTATTAAATATTAATACCCTGAGGTGTAAGAATGAAAACACTTGAACAAACGCTTTCTCGAATTGATCTCAACTTACTCGTCTCGCTTAGTGTGTTAATTAAAGAAAAAAACGTATCGCGAGCAGCCGAGAAACTATTTCTTTCTCAGCCTGCAATGAGTCGAATTTTAGGCCGTCTTAGAGAGCTATTTGATGATCCTCTGTTTTATCGTGAATCAAATGGCTTACAACCTACCGCTAAAACATTAGAGTTAGAGGAGCAGCTTGATGCAATTTTATTTTCGATTGATAATTTAGTGAACAGCTCCACTTTTTCTGCTGAGTCGTGTGAAAAAGCCTTTCGCATATCAACACCACCACTCATGAGTAAGCTGCTAATAGCACCATTAGCCAAAGCAATTTATGATGCCGCACCAAAAGTAACCCTTGAAGAGTATCCCTCTGCCATTGACCCTATTTTGTTATTAAAAGAGGGCCACGTAGATTTCTCAATACATATCAAAGAGACAATCGTTAGCGATGAATATCACTCAGAGAAGATCGGTTATACCTACCCTGTTATCTATGGCACTTCAGATCATCCTTTATTGCAAAAAGAAAACATCACTATAGATGATTGCCTTGAATACTCATTTGTGGATTTATCATTCGATATTCGATCGGAAGGTGAGTATCTTAATCCCATAGATGTAGAGCTAAGAAAACAAGGGAAATACAGAAATATCGCACTTAAATCAGGGCAGTTATCAACCCTAATAGAATCGATTAAAGGCACCGATCGCCTTATTATTGGTGGGCATTTATTAGAAAAAGACTCAATTTTAGATTCAAGTTTTAAAGTAATTAAAGCGTTTGATAGCAAACCATATACTGTTGATATTTACTTAATTGAACACAGAAGAACATTAACTAGCTCACCTCATCGCTGGTTAAAACTGATGATCAGTGAGTCAATAAAGAAAGGTTTTCAAGATAAATAAAAAAAGAAGATTTAGCGGTCAAGTAGAGGAGTTCGTTAGCTCACTAACTGATACTTGTACCGCTGGCAGTGTATTTATATCTCGCTCAACTACACATTAGGAGCAATAACTAAAACAGCAACAATAGCGGCAATCAGTGTACGAGGAATAACAACATCTTTATCAAATTTCATCAAATAACTCCAGTTTACCTATCATTCAAATAAATCTAATTTTTCATTAAAGATGAATGAATTAGACTCTAATCAGGTAATACTATGATGCTTGATAACGAGAAACTATCGGTCACTGACTATTCGATACATAGTTTTTATCTATGCATTTATTGATGCAGTTCCCTTAGTCTAGCTTTAATCTGCTCACGTACATATTGATGTGTTTTATTGCTTATATTACGGCGATGGTAAATGAGCTTAATTTCATACGGTTGAAGTGGAAAAGGTGACTCCAATACTTTTAGGCCGAGCTCTTTTGCTAAGCCAAACATACTTTCAGCCACAATGCAGATCGCATCCGTGTGTCTAACACTTAACAATAAATTAGATGGCCCACTCACTTCACGAACGATATTGCGCTCAAATATCTCATCAGGACGGGTTTCAAATACGCCCATGTTCTCGTTTTTCAATTTAAGCATGACATGCTCAGCTTGGTTAAATTGCTCTAAACTTAATGAATTACCCGTAATGCTTGGGTGATCGCATCGACACGCAAAAGCGATATCCAATTTACCTAAACTCTCACTCACAAAGGTGTAGTCAGTCACGGTAATATCATCAATCAAAATATCAACTTCACCTGAGCGAATTTTATCAAGCATTTGGTACTCAACCGCGGGACTTTCTGTCAGCAAAGCATCGGCCATATCAGGCAGAGATTGCAATACGATTTCTGGCGCGCTAATTATCAAACAGCGTGGAGATCCCAACGCCACCACAAGTTGCTCCATTATCGGACGCACTTGATAGGCCAGTGAATGAGCCGCATCTGTTGGCTCAAGAGAGCGTCCTACTTTTAAAAATAGCGGCTGCCCGTAACTCTCTTCAAATTTTTTAATCGCACTGCTCATTGAAGGCTGGGTAATATTCAAATGATCAGCGGCTTTTGTCACGCTACCAAAGTCATACACCGCTAAAAAATGTTTGATAAAGTTTAAATTCATTTCGCTTCCCTACTCGATATCTCGATTTAATCGACATAAGCACTCTATTAGCATTGGTATTTTTTATAAAATAATGAACTATTTACAACAAAGTATGTATTTTATATAGAAATATATTTGCAAATAAGAGGTAATCATCAAATCACTTACATCTGTAACATTGCGTACACTAATGTTACATTCTTTTCGTTTTATAATATCTAATTCTTATGTAAATTTATTTTGATAATGTTATCACGATAAGGTATCTATTTTATGAAAGCAAAACTACTGGTTACTTCACTTGTTTTTATGAGCACTACTGCCGCAGCCTTTACAGACACTAATAAAGCAGTTAATGATAATGTCATTACTGAACAGAGAGCGGCTCTATCAAAGAATACTGATGGAAAAGGATTTGGTCCTCAATCTCCTAGAGATATCGATAACTTAACTGGCAATAATCAACGTCTATTTGGATTAGCGCCAGAATATACTCAAATGAATTTATGTAATATTCATTTCCATAAAAATGCGGAACATAAAGGTGGCGAATTTACTACCTACGTTGGCAATGGCGATGGAAAAGGCAGCAATACTGGCTATGCGTATAACGGCAAGCTAAGTAAAGCAGAACTAAAACCATTTAATCACAAAAATAGTACACTGCAATCTGGTGACACCATTGAAGTGCATTATGTTCATACCACGGCTAACGTTAAACCAGGCCCAACACTTGGTGCATGTTTATCTGACTCAATTGGCAACCCACAATTACGTGTAGAAACACAAGTGTATGTTTTAGTTAATGATAACTCAGCTCAGGATTTTGAGTATTTAACTGAATACGCTAAAAAGTCGGGGTATTACCAAGCAGTGAACATTCCAGTTAATACAGGAAAGCCAATTCAATACGCAGGTTCAACAACAGGGCCTAGCTATAATGAGCAAGGATCACCTTTACAAGTAACTTGGAGCGTTAGACCGCAAGTAACTAAAGTTAATATTAGTTCTGTCGCTGAATGGTTAACAGAAAATGACTTTAAAGAAGATCACGCACATGGTGTAAGAAACCTAGTGACTAATCCAGATCTACTTTCTTCTGGGCACTAACTGTTACCCTATCTATTCAAAGGTCGCTACTTGCGGCCTTTTTTATAATCTTAATTTAATCATGCTGAAGATAATCAAGATGCGCCGTTTACCTATTGCGCCCAACGTTCTTATCTAATTAAATCGACGTCGAAACTCAGTCGGCGTCATCATTTTTAACTCTTTAAACTGGCGATTAAAGTTAGATATATTTTTAAATCCCGTTTTTTCTGCCACTAATGCAATAGGAAAGTTAGTACTCGCTAACAGCTCACACGCTTTACCAATACGATATTGCTTTAGATGATCAGAAAAACTCATTCCATAATGCTTCTCAAACATTCGATAAGCCGAACTCTCACTCATATGAAGTCGCTTACATAAATCAGAGATCTTAATTGCATCACCATAATACGTTTCTATATAACGAGTTGCTCGCTCAATTCGATGGTTTAATTCAGAATCATCCGTAAGCGACTTAATTCGATAAGGTGTGGTTGATAGCTTTTTTGCCTTCGTATCATCAGAAAGACTGACTAATATCTCAATCACTTTTATCGCCTGCAAATGACGATCTAGCGTATTGGCGTGTTTTAATAATTCTGACATCTTGTGTGCAGCTTCTGGACTAAACGATAAGCCATAAGCAGAATTATCTAATAACCGCTTGAGGTTTCTCGCTTCAGGGATCAGTACCATAAAACGCTCAACCCAATGATGAGCAAACCAAATAATTAAGGTGTGATGCTTCGACTGCTCTAATTTTACGCTTCGTCCTGCCACCATATGAGGCAAACCCGGCCCATAAAGAAGCAGAGAATTATGATGGATATCGCCAATCGCATCCCCTGCAAAATAACTGCCTTGAAATGCCTCATCAGGGTCTAGATACAACACCAATTCATATTCAGAATGATAATGCCAAGAACACGCAAACTCATTGTCTTCTACACGACAATGAAATTCTCTTACTATCCAATCAAAACTAGGCACATTTTGCACGTGTTCTTTAAATGGTTTCATTCTTGGCCTTAACGGTTAATACCACTCTAAATAAGTCACTCTCAGGCTAATCGTGTAAGCGTCACCTGTCAAAGAAAGATATCAAAATGACTGAATAGTATTAGAGGTAGCTCGAATAACATCACTCACCTTCCCTATCATTGAGTAGACTACGCCTAAATAAAACGGTTCAGCCACTTTCTATTTCGTACACTGGAGCTTCACTATGCCGCAAAACAAGAAGACATTTTTGTTTATTTTTATCGCCTTTATTACTGGGCTTTGTAGTGCGTTTTTTTACCCACTATCAAGTTTATTTATTGTAGAGGAGTTGGGCGCATCACCAATGATGTTAAGCCTGTATATGACGCTCGCTGTCAGCAGCTCTGTGATCGTATCTCAGTTTATTGCCAAACGCTCAGACACGCATTGGAACCGTAAAACCATTTTGATTGTCTCTTTAGCAAGTTACTTAATTTTGGTCGCCAGTTTTACCGTTATTCGTGATTATTGGTTAGCAATTACCATGGCCGTAGTGTTTGGTAGTGTCAGTGGCGCTTCTTTTGGTCAACTGTTTGCTCTAGGTCGAGAATATGGTGACAGACACGTCGCTAACAGCACCAGTTTTTTAGCCAAGATGCGTGCAGGCCTTGCCATTGCATGGGTATTTGGTCCACCTGCGGCGTTCATGCTTAAAGCACAATTTGGCTTTAGTGCAGCGTTTGCAGTCTCTGCGATTACGGTCTCTATCGCAATACTCATCATCGCTAAGTTGATTCCTGATAACGTGGTGACAAAAGAAGAACGAACTGCAACCATTGTTGAGCATAAACCACTAGGTCGTATGGTGATTCTCTATTGTTTCATCATTGTATGTGCGTTTTCTGCCAACAATTTATACATCACCAGTATGCCTCTGTATCTTTCACAAGAGCTGCAAGTCGATGTCAGTTGGTTAGGCTTAATGTTTGGTATGGCGGCAGCTTGCGAGATCCCAGTGATGCTTGGAGCAGGTAAAATGGCTGAAAAACTAGGCACAACCAGAGTAATGACGCTTGGTGTAATATCTGGTGCCATGTTCTTTCTTGTTATGCTATCAGCCACCAGTTTTACAGGTATGCTGATTGCTCAAATACTTAATGGATTCTTCATTGGTGTGTGTGCAACGTTAGGAATGGTCGCACTGCAAGATATGATGAAAGACCGATTAGGCACGGCCTCTACCCTGTTCTCAAACATGCTGAACATCAGTGTCTTGGTATCAAGCGTGATGGTGGGTGTGGTGGGTGAGTTATACAACTACTACAGCGCACTGTATTTATGCTTTGTTGGTGCAGTTATAGCTGCTGTGTTGCTGATTGTGTTTGAGATGCTAGAGAAGAAGGTAGTAATTGAAGGCCAATGTGCGGTGGCTAGAGAAGTTTAGGGTTAATACGATTTAAGTTCTGGGGTAATAGCTGATTTGCTACTGCCCCAAAATAGCTTAGAGTTGTTATCCACTAAAAATGGAACACCTCCTCATACTCCACTTGCAAAACTAACAACAAACGATAGTCAAATTTGAAGAATTTTGTTTACGCTAATTTAAGTGCTTCGCATTTTTCTTCGTTACGACGGTCTAGTCGACCACTATAACGGGTGAGAGCTAGTGCTATAAGAACAATAACAGCGCCAACCCATGGCGTATGCATAAGTCCTGCTTTCGCAACAATCAAGCCCCCTCCCCAAGAACCAAGAGCAATACCCACATTAAAAGCAGCAATATTAAGTCCAGAAGCTACATCAACAGCATCAGGAGTGTGTTTCTCTGCTAGTTTTACGACATACACTTGCAGCCCTGGAACATTACCAAAGGCAAAAGCTCCCCAAACTAAGATAGTCGCCACTGCTGCGATAGGGTGAACTGCAGTAAAATTAAATACGACTAAGATAGCAGCTAAACCAGAAAAGATGATAGTCAGCGCTTTGATTGGACCAATTTTATCGGCCATTTTCCCACCAAAAATATTACCAACAGCGACAGAAACACCATACACCAACATAATTAAACTGATAGCGCTAGGGTTGAACCCTGACACTTGCTCTAAAATAGGGGCAAGGAACGTAAATGCAGTAAATGTACCACCGTAGCCTAATGCCGTGATGGCATAGACCAATAGTAATCGTGGTTGTGTTAGTACCTTCAGTTGTGAAGATAGTTTTGACGCTGGAGGTTGTTTAAGGTTATTCGGTACTAAGAAAGCACTACCAATTAACGCGACTAAACCTAAAACGGCCACAATAAGGAACGTTGACTGCCAACCAAAAGCTTGACCGATATAAGTACCAAGTGGAACACCAGTGACTAATGCTACAGTTAAACCTGTAAACATAATAGCAATGGCACTGGCCGCCTTTTCTTTAGAAACTAAACCTGTAGCTATAGTTGAACCAATAGAGAAGAACACACCATGTGCTAGACCTGTCAAAATTCGGGCTGCGATTAAGGTGTTATAGCTAGGAGCTTGCCATGCGAGTAGGTTACCTGCGACAAAGAGAGACATGACGCTTAGTAATACGTGCTTTCGATTCCATTTCCCCGTAAGCGCAGTTAAAACTGGCGCGCCAATGGCAACACCAAGGGCGTAAAGACTAACTAAAAGCCCTGCAGATGGTAAAGAGACGTTTAAGTCGGTAGCCATTGTTGGAAGCAACCCAACAATAACAAACTCTGTTGTTCCTATAGCAAAGGCGCTAAGCGTCAATGCAAGAAGTGCTAAGGGCATAATTTACTCACTTATATTTAGTATTATATAGAGCGATAGAGGTGAAATTGATTACCTGTAATACCGCGCTCTGTTTCAATGGAGTCATTATGCTTGGAATGATAATTGAGAAAAATAGAGGTTTTAACAAAAGATATTTGTTATATATGCAATAAAAGATAGCAAAACACAGAAAAAGGAATGATATGAGAACTCGGTCTGACGATTTAGAAATATTGTTGACGGTAGTCGATAGTGGCGGATTTACGGCAGCTGCAGAGGCATTAGATATTCAAGTTGCTCGTGTATCAAGAGCGGTGAGTAAGATAGAAAAACAACTTGGGGTCTCGATTCTTAACCGAACAACTAGGCGAGTAGAGTTAACCGACGAAGGGCGTCAATTTGTAGAGTCGGTACGAGTTGGATTAATTAAGATCCAACTAGCAGAGGAAGAGATCATCACTCGCGGCGAGTTACCAAGAGGGCGCTTACGAGTAGATGCGGCCAGTCCATTTGTTTTCCATCAGCTCATACCTCTAATACAAGCATTTAACCAAGAATACCCACATATCGATTTGGAACTCACTTCTAATGAAGGTTTTGTTGACCTATTGGAAAAGAAAACCGACTTAGCGATTAGAATTGGTGATCTCAATGACTCGACACTTCACGCTCGATTACTTGGACGCAGTTTATTATATATTGTTGCTACTCCTGATTATTTATCACATAGGGGGATTCCAAAGAAATGCAGTGATTTAGTTAAGCATGACACAATTGGATTTGCAGGGCCTAAAATTCTCAATGTCTGGCCTTTGAAAGGTTTTGAATCGTTAAATCCCATACTGACATCGAGTAATGGAGAAACGGTTCGACAACTAACTTTAGCTGGTAATGGTATCGCTTGTTTATCAGGTTTTATGGTTAAGAAAGATATTGAAGAAGGACGGTTAATTACGCTATTAGAGAGTGAGAAGCTGACAAATACAGGGAGAGAACAAATTAATGCGGTGTTCTATAAATCATCATCTGTTGCAAAACGTATCTCAGCATTTATTGATTTTATTCAACCTAAGTTAACACTATAGTTCGATAATATGAAACGAGAGATCCAACTTGCTTTCACTAACATATTCGTATCGCCAATAAGCGCCTCTCTCTGCTTCATCAAACTAAAAAAATGCCAGTCAACTTAACTGACTGGCATTACATTACCCACAATAGAGCGGTTGAATGTACGTCTCTTGTGTCGCTAATGTCCATGGTTGCTACTAGTAATTGCATTGCGGTGGTTACGAGAAAAAATAAAGTCCTATTTTTGTTAAGCTCACTCTACCATCAGCTAAAGTGAGCTAATCTGAAACGAATGATCTAACTTGCTTGCGCTAACATATTGGTATCAGCCAATAAGCGCTTCCCCGCCTCATCAAACAAATGCAAGTGCTGCTTTGCAACGTTAAGCGTCAAAGATTCTTGAGTGGCAAAGTCTAACTCTGGCGTTAACGCGGTAAATGTTTTTCCTCCAACCAAACCATGAACTAACTGATTCGGCCCTAACGGTTCAACCGCTTGCACACTTAATGGAAAGCTTAACCCTGTATTTACTGGATCTAACAAGGCGTGTTCAGGTCTAATTCCAAGCTGTATTGTCTGAGTTGGTAGATGGGCGTATTCAGCCAAAAACACACTTTGCTGATCAAACTTAATCACCCCATTCATAATCTCGCCTTGATGGAAGTTCATCGCAGGGCTACCAATAAAACTCGCCACAAAGGTGCTTGCTGGTTGATGGTAGACCTCTGATGGCGTGCCAATTTGCTCAATCACGCCTTGGTTTAACACGATAATGCGATCCGCCAAGGTCATCGCCTCCACTTGATCATGAGTCACATACACACTGGTTACGCCTAGCTCACGTTGCAACTTTTTAATTTCTAAACGCATGTGGGCGCGCAGTGAAGCATCTAGATTAGATAACGGCTCATCAAACAAGAACAACTGCGGATCACGCACAATCGCTCGTCCCATTGCAACACGTTGACGCTGCCCACCCGATAACTTTGCAGGCTTTCTGTCGAGATAATCTGCGATCTTGAGGGTTTCTGCCACTTTTCCAATTTTTTCAGCAATGGTTTGTTTATCTACACCACGGTTTTTTAGTCCATAAGCCAAGTTGTCATACACCGTCATGTGGGGGTACAGAGCGTAGTTTTGAAACACCATCGCAATATCACGGCTGGCTGGTTTTTCAGTATCAATTCGGCGATGATTTAACTCAATTTCGCCACCAGTGATCGACTCTAACCCTGCAATAGAGCGCAAAATGGATGACTTACCACAGCCCGACGGACCAACCAATACAATGAACTCGCCTTGCTTAATATCAACAGAAACGCCCTTTACTGCTTGGTGACCATTATCGTAGGTTTTTACTAAATTTTTAAGTGCTAACATATTCTATCTCTTCACAAATTAGGTATTGGCAATGCAGTTTCATCACCGCATCTGCACTGTTATTTCTCGGTTTCAACAAGGCCTTTCACAAACCAACGCTGAAAAATAATAACCACTAAAATCGGTGGCAACATGGCGAAGATAACCAGAGCAAAGGCTTGGTCGTAACGCGGTTGACTGCTTTGGCTTATGTCACTCAATAACTGCTTCACGCCCATGACGATGGTGTTGTAACTTTCATCGGTGGTCATCATGATTGGCCATAAATATTGGTTCCAACCCACCACAAACATGATGATGAAAATCGCAGCGATCATAGTTTTTGATAACGGCAATAAAATATCGATAAAAAAGCGAATTGGTCCCGCGTTATCAAGTTGCGCTGCTTCTAGTAATTCATTTGGAATGGTTCTAAAAAATTGACGAAAGAAAAACGTCGCTGTCGCCGAAGCGATTAAAGGTAAAATGAGTCCCGAAAAACTGTTCAACATCCCTAAATTCGCAACCACCTCATAAGAAGGAATGATGCGCACTTCTAATGGCAACAATAGCGTGACAAATATCAGCCAAAACCACAGCGAAGCAAAAGGCATACGAAAATAGACCAAGGCATAAGCTGCCATCATCGAAATAATGATCTTGCCAATTGCAAAGCCAAGTCCCATCACCATTGAGTTAATGATCATCGATTTTGCATTCACATCCGTACTAAAGCCGATGCTCTTGTCCCACACTTCACCGTAAACCTCAAAAAGGTTACCGCCCGGCCACCACTGCAATCCATCACTAATAATGGTGTTTGGGTTGTGGGTAGAGCTGGCGAAAATTAGCCAAATAGGGATGATCATAAAAAGCGCCCCTGCTATTAGGATCACATGATCGAACCATTGATTCTGTTTCATAATAAAATTCTCATCATTGCTGTGTACCAATACATTTCTTTGAATTAATAGTGCACACGCTTTTCAATAAACTTAAATTGCACCCAAGTCAGCATTAAGACTAAAACCAGTAACACCACCGATTGCGCGGCACTGCCACCAATGTCTGTCCCGATGAAGCCATCACGATAAATCTTATAAACCAATGAGGTCGTTCCCCCACCCGGACCGCCTGACGTTAAGGTATCGATAACGCCGAAGGTTTCAAAAAAGGCATAGGTTAAGTTGATAACTAATAAGAAAAAGCCTGTAGGAGCAAGCAGTGGAAAAGTGATGGTCCAGAAGCGACGGCGATCACTTTCACAATCCAACATTGCCGCTTCATTCACCGCATAGGAAATAGACTGTAGCCCTGCAAGAAAGTAGATAAAGTTAACTGAGACTTGCTTCCACACCGAGACCAAAACCAAGGTTAACGTCGCATCAAAAGGACTGGTGTATAAGCTAAAATCCCAACCAAGACTGGCAAAAATATCGGTAAAAACACCAATATGAGGATTGAAAATAAAGCCACCCATAATACCGGCTACCGCAGGAGCAACCGCGTATACCCAAGTGAGCGTGATTTTATAAGCACTCTTACCATGCAAAATATTATTGGCTTTCACCGCCAGTAAAAGCGCGATGGCTAATGATAAAAATGACACAACAATGGCAAAGCCAACCGTAAAAAAGATCGATCTTAAATACTCTGCCGAGCTAAAAATAATGTCGTAATTCTCTAAACCGACAAAGGTTGATGATAACCCCCAAGGGTCTTCTAGCATAAAGGAGAGATAAACCGCTTCGGCTGCAGGATAGAAAAAGAACACTGCAATAATGGCGATTTGGGGCACTAAAAGCGCATAAGGTAATGCCGAGTGGGTAAATTGTTGTCGTTGTTCCACTGTTATAACCTACTACATTAAAAAGAAAAAAATCACTGTGGCTAACCGAAATCAACCACAGTGAATCCTTGTTATCGCACTGAGCGTGCGAAACGGTTTAGCATCACTTGGCTTTCTTTATCGATGTTTGCGAGTGCTTTTTCTACCGTAATTCGGTCTGCAAATACGTTATCAAACTCTCTATGCATTACCTCTTGGATTTGTGAGTAGAAACCTAAGCGGTAACCACGCGTCCATTCGCCACCCGGTAAGCTCAACTGTTTTACGCCCACTTCTGCATCTGGCTGTTCTTGGTAGTAACCTGATTGTTTAGTCATGTTATAAGCAGCTTTGGTAACCGTCACATAACCCGTTGATTTATGCCAAAACATTTGTGTCTCAGGGCTTGTTAAGTAACTAAAAAAGGCAGCAACAGCTTGCTCTTCTTCTTTTGGCTTACCATCAATGGCAAATAAGGCAGCGCCACCAATAAAGGTGCGGCCAGCTTCTTTATTGACTGATTTCCAATATGGCAGATACGTTGTACCCAACTCAAAATCAACACGGTTACGTAACCCACCAAACGAGCCTGATGATCCTAACCACATTGCTACTTTTTGTTTCTCAAATGGTTGTTGGTTTGCATCCCAATCTGAGCCGTAATACTTGTAATACCCTTTGTCTGACCACTCTTTTAGCTTGTTAAAGTGCATTGCCATGTCTGGCGTATTAATCATGATGTTGGTCGCAGGCGCATCAAAGCCATTGTTTTTATTAGCAACGGGAAGGTTATGGCGAGACTTGAAGTTTTCGAACATGATCCAAGGCGTTAAAGATTGTGAGAAAGTGGCGTAACCTTGCGCTTTTAATTTTTTCGCGACTTGTTCTAGCTCTTCGTAGGTTTTAGGTGCTTCTACCCCTGCTTTTGCAAGAATATCTTTGTTGTAATAGAGCACTGGAGTTGAGCTATTGAATGGCATGCCGATCATTTTGCCATTGCTGTCTGCGTAGAAGTTACGAACCCCTGCAATGTAGTCTTTGTTATTAAATGAATAGCCAGATTGAACAAGAATATCTTCGACAGGTTTTGCAACCCCAGGGGCATTGATGATGGTTGCGGCACCCACATCGGCCACTTGCAGAATGTTCGGCGCTTGGTCGGCACGATAAGCGGCAATGCCTGCGGTGAGGGTTTCTACGTATGAGCCTTTAAACACTGGGGTAATTTTGTATTCATCTTGTGACGCATTAAAATCACGAGCAATAGTATTGACTGTTTCGCCTAGCTGACCACTCATTGCATGCCACCACGTTATATTGGTTTCTGCCATGGTTGTCGTAGAAAGTAGTGACGCTAGAACACCTGTTATCAATCGCTTTTTCATCTTATTCCCTAATGAATTTAGTATGAGTAACCGTTAATGTGATGCTCATAGTAGGGATAGAAGATGACAGTTATGCTTCAGTTTTATTGTGTTCTTGTGATGATTTTTTGGGGGGTGATCTTGTTTGGTGCTCTCGCGTAGAACTACGAGTTAAAGAGAAATTTTGGAAGGAAATATCGATTGGTCAAAAGGTTGTATTATTATGCAAACTTCTGAGAAAGCAGGCTCTATTATGGTTGGCGCATAGCACAATTGCCAATGTAAAAGTATAAAACATAGTAACATTGGCACTGCATTGCTAATTATTAGAATTGACTGCCTACAAGTCATTTCTCGTCATGTTAGGCATCACACCCAACATATCAGGCTCCCCAAAATGGAATGTTTCTAGCTGGGCTCGCGGTGTTGAACTGGATTTGATTGAGCTTGTATGCAATGCATCATCTTTTGTGTTAGCGGCATAAAGCTGACCAGAGAATGGAATGCTTGTGTCGTAGTTTTCGAACCATATCCCCATTGCCTCTGTTAACTCTTGATCTGATTTATCTACATGCGCCAAAAATGCGCTATGGTTTGCAAAAATCCTTAAATCATGGACTAAATTCGGAGTCTTTTCATCAGGAAATACCGCAGCCATCAGAATCCCAGGAATTTTTTCATACCATAAATTACAGACTGTTTGAAAAGAAGCCCCTAACGCTTTCATCTGGTCAGGTTTAACATATCGCATAGTAAATCCGAATAATGCAGGGCCCTCTTCTCCTCCGCCATCAGTCTTAATAAAACCAGCCATACTTTTCTTAAAATCGTAGCGTACAGATGGAATATCCTGAGTTTCAGCAAGTGCACCCTTGTCCCAACCTCCATATACAGTCAGGGTATCTGGGTCTTCAGATGTACTTTTATAGGTAGCCCATAACGGTTCACTCTCAGTTGGACGATTCCAATAGTTCGCAAAAGAATTTGCATTCTTAATCCAGATAACATGCCAGTAAACAAATGGATCTTCTTTGTCTGGAAATGCAAATATAGCCTTAATATCTGGATTGGCTTCGTAGATAGACTTGGAAAACTCTTGATACTGGATCTTAAATTCTTCTAACATGTCACTCTTGATGCGACGCTTTCCATAAATGATGACTGGTGTTATTTCTGTTGCCCCTTCAAATGCCTTTGCTTCACCAGATAACTGCAAACCTACATTATCTATTTTTTCATTCTTTGCTAATTTCATATCTACTCCTAGTAAAGATCGCTCTATTTTGAATAGCTCAAAAATGTAAAATTTCAGGTATAAAAAAACCCTCTGGCGGTTTCGCTCAGAGGGTTTTTTAAGACGCAAAAAATTACCCCCCGAGATCTATCGTGGTGGTGGTAGTTGTGTTAAATGCGATTACATAATTTCGATTCATATCTTATATGTAACAAATTGTTTATAGCTCAGCAAGCTTTTTATTCCTGAGCATGGCGTAGGTATATGAAGCCGAACAGGGCGTGAGTTTGTCGCATCCTGCTTGTTCTTTGAGAAGCCCTGAATAAAGTGAATTTGATACACTTGTTTAACAATCTCTTTTATCTTCACTCGGTATAGAGTTGGATTTCAAACCTATTCATGACAGATACCCTTTTAATTGTGACACTTTTCTGGATGAAAGTGTCACAGTAAAGTATCGGCATCTTTAGATTAACGCCCTAAAGGCTCACCTACTTATCTTTGATCCGCAGAAAATTAGTTTCGTGGTAATAACCTAATTTAAGATAGTATTTTGCTCCAAAATACGCATAATCTTGCTATACAACACTCAAAGAGAAATTACCTATGACTAACTTTCAATATTACTTTCACAAACTGCCTTGTTTTAACTGTAAAAAAACCAAAGTAAACACTGATCTTGGTTGGTTAACAGCAACAATGAAAGATGATGTCGTAGCCCAAGCGGCTGCAATTATCGAGCAAGAAGGCGTTGAAGCTGATCTTTCAGTAAACGTGACTTGTACTAAAGCTGAAGCTCGTGATTACTTATTACTGAATTTCTACGGTTACTCTGAAGAAGAACTAGAAGACCAAATTGAAGCAGATGATGAGAAAGAAGTTGCAGATGAAATCGCTGAGTTGCTAAAAGACGGTAACGAGGTAGCGGTATTTGAGCACGAAATCGCCCTACAAAGCTGTACTGATTGCGACGTTGAATAAGCGTTAATAACACTCAACATACAAATTCTAGGCATTAGCAGAGTTAAATTTGCTAATGCCTTTTTTGTTTTTATCTCTCGATATTTCTAAATATCAGAAGTACTCCATAAAACAACTCAATGTGTTATTATCCCCTCAAATTGCAAGGACAATAATCATGAAGCTTATCCCCCTACTGAAACAGCCTAGAATCCACTGACTTATTTTAAATTAATGCCAACTCCATTATTTTTATATAAGTTTAAAGGTTTATTATGCAAGAAAAGCACTGGTCAAAGTTTCAGTTACTTCATGAAGTCGTAACCAACAAAAACATTCACATTAAAGGCACCCATAGCTACTACAGTGATTGCTGGGATAACGGCTTTGAAGACTCTGTTGTTCGGTATTTACACGGAGATAAAATCAGCCGTCAATGGGAGCCAAGATGGGAAATCGATAAGCTTCATATTGGTGACTACGTCTGTATCGCCGCTGAAGTTATTATCTTAATGGGCGGAAACCATAACCACAAAACAGATTGGTTTTGTTTATACCCATTTATGGACTTTATCGACGACTCTTATGCAAGCAAAGGAGACACTCACATTCATGACGGCGCTTGGTTAGGCATGAGATCAATGATCATGCCCGGCGTAACGATTGGAGAAGGAGCCGTTATTGCCGCAAATAGTGTCGTCACCAAAGATGTTGAACCATATAGCGTGGTTGCAGGCTCTCCAGCAAAACACGTGAAATATCGCTTTGAGCCTTCCGTGATAGAAGAGCTGTTGTCTTTTAAAGTTTACGATTGGCCTACTGATAAATTCAATGCGCTCAAACCGCATTTATGCAGCCCTGATTTTGAGCAACTAAAGCAAGCCATCACATCTTACGACACTCTTAATTAGAGCATTACTATTAAATAACTCAAACGGTGCGGCAGTGTCGCACCGTTTCTTATCCCTCTAAATCAATCTCTCCAATAACGGTAACGCAATAATAAGAGACAACACTAACGTCACCATTGATGGAACCGCGTCTTTCCAAGTATCAAATCGAAAATGAAAGAACATCGCCCCAATGGAAGTTAGCGTAATTAAACTAGCACCCATCGCACTTAATACTGGGTTTGCTGTAAACATTCCCACTAGCATCACAACAGCACCTGTGGCTTCAATAACACCTACAGCAAACATTGCCGCACGGTTAAGGCCATAACGATGAAAGAAGGCAAGTTGTGGTTCAAATATCGCCTTTACCCAACCAAACATTTTGACTGAGCTAGCAAACAAGAAAAACGCGATTAATAACCCTTGGATAAATAACATGATGTAACTCCTCTATAAACAATAGAGCTATTAAAGCATTCCAATTAGAACAGAAGAATACTAATATTGGGCTTATTACTATTCCAAATAGGAATACTTATGGATAAGTTTGATTGTTTAAAAGTCTTTAGTCGTGTCGCTAGCTTAGGCACATTTACTGCTGCTGCGAATGAACTCAATACAACCCAAAGTGCGGTCAGTAAAAAGATTGCATGGCTTGAAAAGCAAGTAGGCATTACCTTATTTCACCGTCATGCCCGAGCGATCAGCCTAACAACAGGTGGTAAACAATATTTACGTTTAGCGCTGAAACTTACTGACGAAATGAACCTTGTTGAATCTCAATTACGACAGGAACAAACCTCCATATCTGGCACTTTAAAGCTGTCTGTTCCTAGTGCTTTTAGTGTTCAAAAGCTCTCTGAGCCACTCAATGAATTCCTAAATTCACACCCAGAGCTTTCTGTTGATGTGTCGGTATCGGATAAGTTTGTTGATTTAGTTGAGAGCGACATAGACATTGCTATTCGAGCGGCCTACCTCAAAGACTCAGGGCTAAAAGCAAGATGGATAATGGATAATGAACTCGCCTATTTTGCTTCTCCTGACTATTTAGAAAAACATCCTCCTATCGAAATTGCAGACGATTTAGCACAACACCAATGCCTAACTTATTCGTTATCGACACCATCGAACCTATGGCGTTTCAATGATGGGCAAGAGACAAAAGTTAAGATAAAAGAACAAGTACGAAGTGATAGCCCAGAGATGCTGGTTCAAATGGCAAAACTAGGACAAGGCATAGCGGCAATGCCAAAATGGATGGTAGAACACGAATTAAAATCGGGCTCACTAACGCAGATATTAGAACAATATAAAACGGTGAAGTTACCTATGTATATGGTCTATAAAGATAGTGAGCACCAACCCCAACGCATTCGTGCGTTTATTGATTTTATTTCAAATTACTTTTCTTAGGAGTAGAGACTGACTGCTTACCAAATACGTTAATAAGCGCACCGGTCACAATCAAACCACCACCGATATAAGTCCACATTGATGGGATCTCATTAAATACCCAAACACCTAATAGCGCAGAAAAGACAATCTGAACATAGGAATACGCAGACGCTTTACCCGCGGCTTGGGTTTGCATGGCTTTGGTCAGCCCATATTGTCCAATTTGCGTGAAGATACCGATTAAAATCAGGATCATGGTAAGGAACAGACTTGGCCATACAAAGTCATTCCAAATCAGTATGCTTGAGATAGGTAATGCCACTAATGGGAAATAAAATATGATCACAGAGCTGTCTTCTGTTTGGCTGAGTTTTCTTACTATCACATAGGCAATCGAACTTCCTAATGCACCACACAACGCAACAAGGATACTAAAAACAGGCAGTTCACTTGTACTCCCACTGTTCATGCTTGGTTGAACCATAACAAATAAGCCTACAAGACAAAACGCAATGCATATCATGGTTGATTTTTGAATGTGTTCTTTAAGAAATAGGACGCCGAGCAATGCGGTAAAGATAGGATGAACGTATTGTAAGATGGTTGCTTCAGCCAGAGGTAAGGTCGTCACTGCGTAGTAAACACACATAAGCGCTGCTGTGCCTACTGCCCCACGAGCAAGAAGTAAGGGTTTGTTGTTTCCCCATATCGAAATGCCTTTTCGTTTCACATCTGCATAGCTAATGATCAAAGAAACTAATGCCCTTGCTGCCACAATTTCAAATACTGGAATGCCGTAATTACTCACGTATTTTACGCACGCCGACATGAGCGCAAATCCAAGCGCAGAAAGAAACATAAATCTAACCCCTGTCGGGATCATTGAAAAAGAGAAAGTAGGCATAACAACATCAACCAAATTTAGAAGGTAATGAATGATAGCCTAGTTTACTCGCTGCACCCAAAGCTCTTATCTTAATCACATCGACATTCAGGCTCTATTCCAAATATCTGCACTCCCCACAATAGATCATTACACTTTGTTATTAAAATAATAAGCAATCATAATTTCATGTAACCCTCTTTTTTGTATATCTTAATCCCATACAAAATAACAACCGTTAGCTAGGCAAAGGGAAGCACCACATCGCTTCCACTAATTAGATAATAATAACCTTCGCATAAGCAAAAAGAGGATTTACCATGACAAATGCACTATTTCAACCAATGCAACTGGGTAATCTTACGCTTAAAAACCGTATTGTTATGCCACCAATGACTCGCTCTCGTGCTACCCAACCAGGTAACATTGCAAACGACATGATGGCGCAATATTACGCACAACGCGCAACTGCAGGGCTTATCATTACTGAAGGTACTCAAATTTCAGAAATGGGCCAAGGTTATGCATGGACTCCTGGTATCTACTCTCAAGAACAAATTGCAGGTTGGAAAAAAGTCACTGACGCTGTGCACGCAAAAGGTGGTGCTATTTTTGCTCAACTTTGGCACGTTGGCCGTGTTACTCACCCTGATAATATTGGTGGACAACAGCCTATTTCATCGTCTGCACTAAAAGCAGAAAACGTAAAAGTGTTTATTGATAATGGCACTGATGCTCCGGGCTTTGTTGATGTGGTTGAACCTCGTGAAATGACAAAGCAAGACATTACTGATGTTGTTGCAGAGTATCGTCAAGCGGCGCTAAATGCAGTAGAAGCTGGTTTTGATGGCATTGAACTTCATGCTGCAAATGGCTATTTAATTAACCAATTCATTGATTCTGAAGCCAATAATCGTACCGATGAATATGGTGGTTCTATCGACAATCGTCTGCGCTTTTTAGGCGAAGTGGTTGAGGCAATGACTGACGCTATTGGTCATGACCGTGTCGGCGTTCGTCTTGCTCCGTTTACTTCATTAAATGGGACTGTTGATAAGACTCCAACTGAAACCTACACCGCTGCTGCTGTGTTATTAAATAAACTCAATGTGGTTTATATGCACATTGCTGAAGTAGATTGGGATGATGCACCTGAGACACCTACAGAATTCAAAGAAGCAATTCGTGACGCATTCAAAGGCACTATTATTTATGCTGGTCGCTACAATACCGAAAAAGCAGATCAAGCATTAACCAGTGGTTTAGCAAACATGATCAGCTTTGGTCGTCCATTTGTTGCTAACCCTGATTTACCGACTCGTATTAAACACGGTTATCCTCTAGCCCAACATGATCCAAATACGTTATTTGGCGGTGCAGAGCAAGGCTTAACAGATTACCCTGAGTATCAAGCGTAATTGCCTTACTAGTTAGAGTTCAAAAAATAAATCATATAACCCTGCTTATTTAAGTGGGGTTATTTTTTATATTCAGAGTATATATTTATACGTGAAGTCCTTTACCTAGTCATCACTATGATTATTTTACCTTGACTGTTTTATATCAAACTATCACGAAGACTCAGGCAAATACCATCACTGGCGTAAAATGCACATTTAAAGGTGTTAATTCTCTTATTATCTTCTACATCAACTACGGGCTAAATCGTTAAATAATGTATGAGGTAATACAATGAAAAAAATATTCCTAGCGACCATAATCGCATCACTATCAACAACAGCTGCAGCATCAATTGAAACCAAAGATTGGTATGAATTCGCTTCTCCTGAAGCAAAAGAGTTTGTGAAAGATAACCTAGTATTAGATTTCTACGCCTCTCCTAGCGCGGTAGGTTTTACTGCTGATTCAGAGGTTGCACAGTACATTGATTTAGCTCATGAACGTGGCGTAACTGGTGCTTCAGTTACCATTGCAGCTCCTCATACCCCCAATATGCTTGCATTTAAATCTGAACACGCAAAATGGAAAAAAGCATCATCTTCGGCAAAAACACCTATCCGTTATGTTAATAGCGTAGAAGACTTCCAGTTGGCTCATGATAATGGTGAATATGCCATCATGTGGGCAAGCCAAACAACAATGCCTTTAGAAGGGGACGCTTCAAACGTTGCTGTGATGGCAGAATATGGCATTAAAACAATGCAATTGACCTACAATGAAACCGAACTAACGGGATCGGGCGTTATCTCTATGATAAATGGAGATAAATCTGGTCTAACTGATTTTGGTAAAGAAGTCATTGATGAAATGGTTAAACATGGTATTACTGTCGATTTATCTCATACATCTCATTACACAACCGAAGATATTACAGACTATATGCAGAAGCACCATAAAGGGGTTCCGGTTATCTATTCACACTCCCCTATTGCTTCGACTTATAATTGTCAGCCACATGAAACTCTCAGCGAAACAAAGCAACGAATGGCCGAGAAAAACCTACAAAAAGATCATCCAGATTATCGTTTAGCTGCGTGTTACCGATTGATCTCTGATGAGCAAGCTGAAACTGTGGCGAAAATGGGTGGTGTAATAGCAGTGACAGCAACTGAATGGATGATGGATGGCGTTTGGCCTGAAGGTATCACGCCAAAACAGTTCGCTGAAATGATTGATGGTGCAGTAAAAGTTGCGGGGATTGATCATGTAGGCATTGCGACTGACGATATGATGACGACAGCTAAAGTAGTTCCATTTACGATGGCTAATGCCGATAAGTATGCCGATAACGGATACATGGTTGATGCCTTTAGTAAAGGATCGACAGGATGTGCAGAACTGTCTAAGCATATTGCTGGCGTTGTGGATGAATTATGGAAGATGGGTTATTCAAATGAAGATTTGACGAAACTCTTCGCTGGTAACTTAATGCGTGTTTACCAACAAACTTGGACACCTAAAGCGTAACTCATTTTTTGCCAACATTAACGTTGGCATTTTTATATGCACAGGACAGTTAGGATTTTCTTCCTGTCCTCGTTTGCTTACGCCATTGAAGTGGGGTTATGTTTTCTATTTTTCTAAAGGCACGAATAAATTGGGAAGGATCTGTATAGCCCAGATGTCCAGAGATATCAGAAATCGACACCTCCCTTTCAACCATTACTCGCTTAGCAAATGCTATATTTAACGATTCTTTTATTTTTCTGTAGCTAGAACCATCTTGCGCCAAGTGACGCTGAATAGTCCGCACCGGAATGCCAATGATGTCACTAAACGCCTCCAAGCTTAAATCCTGTCGCCCAATGTAACTTTCAAGCGCATTAGAAAGTTGTTTAGAAAAAGGGGGCTTTGTTTTTTCCCAAGTTAATTGCTGCGAACTCGCTGATGTCTCAATAGTAGAGTTATAAAAAATGGCTGTACTCATTTGTCCCATAAATTGAGGAGTGTCCGTTGAAATTTGAAGCTTATCTAAACCGGATTTTTCTTGTGATACTACATGATATTTTGAAGGTACTTTGATATCAGAACAGTGCTGAGTTAAGTAATGATGTGCAACACAAATAGTATAAAGCTCACTGACGAAACCAAAGGATTTAATATCCTCTAATGTTAATTCAAGGCAATGTTGTAAACACTTTGTATTGAGAAAAGCCAATGAAAGTTTAGCGCTTTGAATAGGAAGAAGTAACCCCAAAGCATCAAGTGATATCTGCATTGTTTTTGCTTGTTTAATGGGAGCAATTTCCTTGGAATACCGCTCAGCGCCCTGTTGCACAAAGGTGATAAAATCTTGTGATGAGAGGCGCTCAAAAACAGCCTGTAAAAACTTCGCAAACGTTCGAAAAGGAATGTACTGCGCAGAGGTAGAATCCAAATAAATGGGTAACTGAGCCTCATTAATTATTGGCCACATATCATCTACATATTGCTTCAGTATGCCTAATTGCATTATTGCGGCTGTTTTATGGATAAGCGGAATCGTTTTAGTCATAGAGAGTCCAGATTGTAAATGCTGCATATAGATAAACCCTATGCCTAACCTGTTGATATTAAAGATGCCAAAAAGCAATACTGAGTTGGTTACATATTTACATTTACTATGCTAAATTAATTAACTAGGAGTTAACATTTAATAAACTTAATAGTAAAATGAATAGTATGATTTGCCCATAACTATAATAGCTAAATCAGTATTATTGAATAAAAACATAGCGAAGGAACGCTTTATGATTTCATTTTCACGTCTTCTATTTTTAGTTGTTTGCTTATCTTTAAGCACGAACAGCCATGCTTCGGAGCAGTGGACTTGGCGCGATTTAGTCTCAGAAGAATCAAAATCTTTCATTGACCCATTTGTGCGTTTTTCCTCCATGCAGAAATACGACTTATATAATGTTATGACTTATTTAGATAGTGATAACGCTCCTGAACTTAAAGCAAATTATGAAATTGCAATTCAACGTTTTAACGATTCAAACATCGACATTCTAGAGCTAATAAAACAGCGCGCTGAAATCGCAAAACAACGTAACTCCGCCCAAAACTCAATAAATAAAAGCTTAATTGGTAAAACAGGACGCTTGCCTGGCTACATAGTGCCATTAGAAATGGACGGTATGCTAGTCACTCAATTTTTGCTTGTACCAACAGCCGGAGCTTGTATCCACACTCCACCACCACCAGCCAACCAAATTGTATTAGTCACCCCAAAAGAAGGCGTTGAATTAATTAGCTTGTATACACCAGTGTGGATAGAAGGAGAGTTAAACGCAAGTAACACTAAATCAGACGTTCAATTATCAGATGGTATCGCAGAAGTCGATACTGCTTACACCATGCTAGCAACTTCAGTAGAACTCTATAATTAAAGGTAAAGGATATGCTTAAAAAATTATCAGTGTCATTAATCTCGATAGCATTAGCCTCAGGCAGTGCATATGCCAGCCAAGAAAGTAAGAGCTGGGATGCCTCTAAAAAAGCACAGGCATTTGTAAAAGAATCATTAGTTATGGACATGTTTGCCTCACCTTATGGTGCAGGTTGGACTGAAGATAAACAAATGGAAGACTATATTCAACGCGCTATTGATACCGGAATTTCAGGGGTAAGTGCAACGTTGGCGGCAACATATTATACATTTGAACAGTTCGAAGCCGAGCGTAATAAGTGGCAAAGTGTAATCAATAAACACCCAGACACAATGACCGTTGGGTATACCGTTGAAGACATTAAACAAGCCAAAGAAAATGGCAAATATGTATTCATTTGGAACTCACAAACACCCACCATTTTAAATGGCGATCTTAATAAAGTAGCAACCGTTAAAGCCATGGGGGTAAATACCATGCAGCTCGTTTATAACGGTCGTTATCGTACTGGTTTAGGCGTAATCGAAGCACTCCATTATGATGATATCGGCTTATCTGATTGGGGTCGTTCACTCATTGATGAGATGGTTAAAAATGGCATCTTAGTCGACATGAGCCATACCTCATATCAAACCACAATGGATATCATGAGCTACATGGAAGAAAAACATCCTGGTGTCCCTGCTGTATTTACTCACTCAGGTCCTGCAGGGTTATACGAATGTAGCCCTAAAGAAAAAATCAAGAAAGAGGCACTAGCTCCTTGTTATCGCTTAATTACTGATGAACAAGCTATCCGTGTAGCGAAGATGGGCGGTGTTGTCAGCCCAACATTTACCGAGTGGATGTTAGATGGCATCTTCCCTGACGATATCACTCCTGCACAAGCCGCTGATATGCTGGAATACTACATCAAGTTAGTCGGCATAGATCATGTAGGTATTGCTACTGATGATATGTTTAGTACTGCATTGGTAAAAACATTCGCCAAAAATAGTCCCCAAAGCTACAACGACTTTGGCTACATGATTGATGCCTTTGATCGTGGTGCTGACAGCGGTGCTGAGCTTGCTAAGTTTTTACCAGCCTTAACGGATGAGCTTTGGAAGCGTGGCTATAAAAACGAAGATATTCTAAAAATGTACTCTGGAAACTTAATGAGAGTTTGGGAACAGACTTGGTAATGAACCTCTAAGTCTCTATTTTTACGTCGCCTAAAAACTACCAGTAATGCACAAATAGGCGGCGTTTCTTTTCATCTCTTGCTTCTATCAATCACGCTAGCTTTATACTGTAAATCTTAAGTTGTTCACTTCAATTGGCGCAAAATGACAATTTTAAAATGGGATATTAGCCATAATAGCTTTTTAACCATTCTTTTAGGAAGGTCCTATGAATAAATACACCGCTTCCTTGCAACAACCTTTTCCGATTCAAATTAATCGTCACTTTTCTTTATTAAAAGTCAGTACGTTAGGGGTAAGTATTGCTGTTGCTCTATTTTCTTCCTCCCTACTCGCGAGCGCAAATTTTGGCAGTCCTGATACGGTCGATAATACACTTGCCGAAAATACTCGACAAAAAAAGAGTTGGCGAGAAAACTTAGCAGAGCAACACAATCTCACTTTTGGGCTTGATTATCAAATGCTTGGCCTAAGTGCTTCTGACCCCGTATCTGGCGGGGAAGATAAAGCATCTTCTGGTGTCGCACGATTTTATGGTTCATGGAATCTTGTCGGGTTAGAAACAGGTAATACCGGAGGAGTCGTATGGAAAGTAGAACACCGCCACGGCTATTCTGACATGACACCAAAAGAACTTGCTTTCCAAGGCAATTTTACTGGGGCTGGCAACGGCATTGGTTACGGAGGAATGATAGGTCCAGCTTACAGCGATCAAGGTACTCGATTAACCAACCTATACTGGAAGCAAAAACTCAATAACGGTAATACATCATTTATGGTCGGTTATTTAGATACCACTGACTATGTCGATGTCTATGCGTTAGCAAGCCCATGGAATGGATTTACTAACCTTGCTTTTAGTACTGGTGCTGGTGCGATTGGCTTACCGGATGATGGCATTCTTGGCTTCGCTGTAGGGCATATGATTACTGATAATGTTTACACCATTGCGGGTGTGGCTGATGGTAAAGGTAAATCTGATGAACCATTAGAAGGTTTTGATACTTTATTTAATGATCACCGACTGTTTACGACATTTGAGCTGGGTTGGACTGCCTCTAAAGAGCAAATTTACACCGATAATATTCACCTAACATTTTGGCATTTAGACTCTGGAACTCAACATAGTCTCGTCGATGGAGGAAGCGGCCAAGGGGTTAACTTTTCAGCCAGTTTTATGGCAACATCGCAAATTATGCCGTTTATACGAGGAGGGTTTTCTGAAGGAGATGTCGCACTCTACGATAAATCAGTAACGGCTGGACTCGGATATTTTGGCTTAGGGAATGCAAAAAATAACTTAGGGTTTGCGTTTAACTGGAGTGAAGTAAACAATGACTTCTCTAATGTAATGAAAAGCATTAACTCGGTTTCAGACTCAAGTCATTCTCAGTTAACCAGCGAATTATATTACAAAATGGCATTGGGTGAATTTGTCGAACTTACACCTAATCTTCAATATATTAAAGACCCTGCCTTTTCAAATGAAGACAGTACATGGGTTGCAGGAATTAGAGCTCGCATTATTATCTAATTATTATTTACGCATACAAATTGGATGATGTTTATGTTCGCATCGACAAATAGGGCATACTGATCAAACACATAAAAATATAACTATAAGGCACACATGAATTCGATAAATATCAGTAACCCATTTACGCTTACCAATGGCCAAGTGATTAAAAATCGTTTGTTCAAATCAGCAATGAGTGAACAGCTTGGCGATAAGCAGCATAACCCCACGTCTGGTTTAGCAACCCTCTATCAACGTTGGGCTAAAGGCGGTATTGGTTTATCGATGACGGGGAATGTCATGGTGGATAGAACTGCCCTTGGTGAGCCTAAGAATGTGGTTTTAGATGAACAAAGTGACCTTACGTTATTTACTGAGTGGGCGAATGCCGGAAAACAAAACGACTCACACATATGGATGCAGCTTAATCACCCAGGTAAACAAATTCCTAAATTCTTATGTGCAGATCCTGTTGCTCCCTCAGCTATCTCACTAGAGCGTGGATTAGAAAAAGGATTTAATACCCCACGAGAACTTACTGATAATGAAATCCATGAGATCATTAATAAGTTCGCCACCAGTGCCAAACTAGCAAAACAAGTTGGCTTTACTGGCGTGCAAATTCATGGGGCTCATGGCTATCTTATCAGCCAATTTTTATCCTCAAGACACAACCAACGAGGCGACAAATGGGGTGGATCATTAGAGAATCGACTGCGTTTTGTTCTCGAAGTGTATCGCGCTATCCGTAAAGAAGTTGGTGATGCTTTTCCGGTGGGCATTAAGCTTAACAGTGCCGATTTTATGAAAGGTGGGTTCACAGAAGATGAGTCGATGCAGGTTGTACAAACTCTAAGTGATAACGGCATCGATTTAATCGAAATATCCGGCGGTACTTACGAGAGTCCATCAATGATGGGAGCCAAAGATAAAAATAAGCCTGTAAAAGAAAGCACCGTTAAACGTGAAGCTTACTTTATGGATTACATGGAGAAAGTAAGAAAACTGGTTAAGACACCCTTAGTTGTCACTGGTGGTTTTCGTACTGCTCCTGCAATGAATGAAGCATTAAATACTTCTGCAACTGACTTCATTGGCATTGCACGAACCATGGCGGTTGACCCTGATTTTCCTAATAAACTAATTGAAGACCCAAGCCATGGCATGCCACTAGCCGAACCAACAACGGGCAAACCGGCATTAGATAAAATGGCGATGGTTGGGCTTGTTTGGTATGAACACCAAATGTGGCGTATTGCTGATGGAAAAGAGGCCGATCCTCAATTAAGTGCCTTTGGTGTGGTATTTAAAACTCTACTAAGTGCAGGTTGGTATGCATTTAAAAAGCGCAGAGCGTAAGCAGAGAAGCGCTATTTAAAATCCATTACATGATGATTCAGCTTACCCACGTCATAGGTCTCTTTTAGATGCTGTTGTAACAGCAAGAAACTTTGATCTCTAAACCAACGGTGAGCAGGATCATTCTGGAATTTACTGTGCCAAAGTAAATAATAACTATGAACTGGTAGCTCAAACGGTAACGGTTTAATGGTAATTGGCAGTTTATCGATAAATTGACCAGCGATATGCAGTAGTGCAGTCACAAGCGCATCTGTCTGGCATATAAGCTCTATGGCTGAAGTAAATGAAGGGGTCTTTGCGAGTACTTTTCTTTTTTTCTTATGTTGCTGAAATAGATCTCCTACATACTGCTTCATTTCTCGTAATCCATGAACCAATACGTGCTTTGATTCAAAGTAAACGTCTTGGCTCACCGCTTGATTAGCTAAGGGATGTGAATCAGCCATGATGATAACGTACTCATCATCAATCAATTTTTTCCCATAAATATTCTCAGGGAAATAATCCAATGTTGAGGCCACAAGCTCAATCTTATTCTCAGACAGCGCTTGAATGTGTTGCTCTTGCCAAAGCTGACTATATAACGAGGCATTAGGTGCTTGAGCCACTATTTCTTTGCAAATAACGGGAACAATGGCTTCCGAAAGAAAGGCGGTGTAAGCCAGTGTAAACTCTCGGCTGCATTCTTTAGGAGAGAATACCTCTACGTCATATAAGTCATCAAGAGTCGCCAATATTGATGGCAGTTTTTTCAGTAATGCCTCACCTTTTGCACTGACCACAAACTGGTTCCCCTCTCGGATCAAAATAGGATCATTAAAGGCGGTTCTAATTTGAGTTAAGGTTCTACTCATTGCTGATTGTGTTACGTTTAGGCGTTTCGCTGATCCTGTCAAACTTCGTGTTTGTAGCAAGGTGTATAACGGGCGTAGCAGTTTGTAGTTATTCATACCTCATCCTTGAGTTCTTATTTACAATTGTTTTAGCATCCAAACATCACATGCCCCATGAAGTGTTTCTTCAAGTGGTTGTGGTAAATGTTCAAAGCCTAGTTTTTCGTACAATCGCACTGCCGCAACCATATTAGAAAGCGTATCAAGATAACATTGAGTAAATCCCTGCTCTTTCCCAAACGCTAAACACGCAACAGCAAGTTGCTTTCCAAGGCCTAACCCTCTGCTTTCTTCAAGCAAGAACAGTTTTTTTAATTCACAGGTATTTGTGTCATTACCAAAAGGAGCAAGACCGCAACCTCCTACGACTTTTCCATCCAGTAACGCGACCAAATAATGACTGCGATTTTCTTTGGTGTAATAGGCACTCATCTCATCAACTTCGGCATCTGATGGACCAAAGCCCTCACCTACTGCACCGTATTCTGCTCCTACACGCTTGATAACACAGCTTAACTCTTTATCATGTCCTGCTGACACTTCAACAATATTAAGACTCATAATTTCTCTCTTAGGGTTCATCTCATTCATCTTTGATTACTCATTTTGTCTTTGATGAATTAACTATAAGGTGACACAGTTATGATTAAAAATCACATTAACGAATACTTAGCATGACTTAAAATCAACTCTATAAACTATCTCTTACTACCATATACTTTGTCAAAGTTCGGTGTAATTTTAATAATGCTGTGCAGGTAATATTAAAAACAAAATTTACTCGTGTTTTTAGAACAACTCTCTTTCAGTATGAGGTGAGTATTCTAAGAGATAAAAATGGATTTAAATCGGTTTAATTGAAGGAAGTTATGAAGAGAATATACAGCTCATCTAGGCTTTACTCAGTCACAGAAAAGCCGAGTGTATTCCTCACTCGGCTTTAGGTTTTCAATATGTTCTTAAAGTATTACTTTTTTATTTGCCTTTCACTTTACTCTTCAAGTTTTGCATAAAGGTTTTAAAGTGCGGCATAAAATCAACAAACAATTCATGTTTACGGTTTGCCATCATCACTGGACCTAATAAACGCAATGCAACACCTACCTTTGTTGCAATCTCTGGCTCTAAGCCACTCTTTTGTTTTAGTTTATCGACAATATTAAATACATCTTCACGATCTTGAAATTCAAACGCCAATGTTTGAGCTATTTCTTGCTCTGGTGTTATCTCTTCAATGGTCACTCGGTAACACTTATCTTTTCTAATTTTAGGGATCATAGTTCTACCTTCTAATAGTCTTGATGACATCATATTCAACAGCAAACCAATTTGAACTTCCTCTTGAAAGAACGCTCAATTAAGTTGATAATATCAACTATATATTTTTAGTTGATAATGTCAACCACTTTTAAATGGTAATATTTATGTCTGATAGAAAATCATTAGATAGCTTGTTCACGTTAGTACATACGTTAAAGCGTAATTTGCATGACCAAATTGAAGAGTTAGCGCTTGGGATCACGCCTATGCATGTGCGTGTTATCAAGATCATTAACCACAAACCACATTGCACAGCCGTTGATATTGCTAATTATTTACATAGAGATAAAGCTCAAGTCACACGCCTTTTAAGCAGTTTACTTACACAAGATCTCATCATTAAAGAGCCTAATCCTGAAGATAAGCGCAGCCAATGCCTTCGTATCACTGAAGGTGGCAAAGAGATCATAAAAAAAATCTCGGGGATTGATAAAAGTATGTTTGAAAAGGTGTCGATGGATCTCTCTAATGAAGAGATCGCTGAATTTAAGCGTATTGCAGAGAAGATGGCGAGAAACCTTAACACTTAAAAACAGCTCAAAGCTAAACCGACAAACTACTTCGTACCGCCGTATAATTTGGCGAAACCTGGTATATTCTGCTCCCAAATAGGGGAGCTTTCTCCAATGATCGACTTTAATACATCAATAAATAACTTGGTTTTGATAGGCGCATCTCGATGTGGGTATACGGCATAAAAAGTCCCAAAATCTTCAAGATTCAAATGCGTCATGATCGGGATTAGCTTCCCTTCAGTGATTTCATTCTCAATCATTTGAGCAGTTACCACAGCAAGCGTATTACCAGCCACCGCGCTTTTTACTACCATCTCAACATCATTCACTTTATAAGCAACATTAAGTTGAAATTGCTGTTCAATATTGTTCTCATCGAGATAATTGAATTTATTGATGAACAATCCAGGCGCGGCATAAATCGTCGCTGGAAGTGATTCCAGCGTTTCAATTGTCTCTATCTGACCGTGTTCCTGAATGAAATCTGGAGAGGCGACGATTAATAAACGACTTCGAGCAATCTTACGAGAGATCAAACTGGAGTTCTTTGGTCTACCAATACGAAAACCAATATCAAAGCCTTCCTGCACAATATCAACCACTCTATCTTCTAATCTCAGTTCGCATTTCACATCTGGGTATTGCTTCTGAAAAACAGAGATCGCATCTTGAACGTACTGACGGCCAAACATCATTGAGCTGGTGATCTTTAATATCCCTCTAGGCTCTGAATGGTAGTTTTGCGCTAAACGGTGCGTGTTATTCAATAAGTCACGTAACAGTTTTGCTTGGCTCACCATTTCATTGCCTGCTGCTGTTAATGATAACGAGCGCGTGGTGCGGTTAAGTAAACGAACCCCTAACTCTTCTTCTAAGCGACTTATCTGCTTTGAAATAACAGAGCGATCTAGGTTCTTTTGCTCGGCAACATTAGTAAAAGAGCCTAGTTCAGTAACTTCCAACAATAAAAGTAAGCGATTAGAAAAGTCCATATGAGCCTCATGAGAATAAATAAAAACAGCATTGGTGCAATATTAGCATCAATCTTATGCCATTAACGGTATTTTTATCACCTAATGGATTGCTTATAGTTATCTCACTGACGGAGAGGACGTCCTCTCAACGTAATTATATTTAACTAGCCAATAGGCGATTTAGAGGAAGTACATTATGAAAACATTATCAATCACTAACCAAAATGGTATCGCAACGGTTGCTATCAACAATCCACCAGTGAATGTATTAACCATTAATCTAATCAACGAAATTAATGAATATGTACTTTCTTTAAAAGATGACCGAGAAACTAAAGTTGTGGTGTTTAAATCACTGCATGAAACCTTCTTTTTAGCGCATCTTGATCTGAATGTGATTAACGGCACGCAAGGCGGCCAAGCAGCGTCTATTGAGTTCAATCACATGATCATGAACATCAAGGCGATGAAACAAGTGTCTGTTGCTTTGGTTGATGGTGTGGCTCGTGGGGGCGGTAATGAGTTTGTTATGGCGTGTGACCTTGCTTACGGCACTGAAAATGCAGCATTTGCTCAACCAGAAGTTCATGTGAATATTCCTACTGGCGGCCAAGGTGCGGTTCAGTTCGCAAGAAGAATGGGCAAAAACAAAGCATTACAAGCTCTATTATTGGGTAACGATTTCACAGCGCAACAAGCTGAGAACTTAAATATCATTACTCAATTTGTACCTAAAGCGGAAATGGATAACTTTTTAGCAATGACTTTAGGTGTGATTAGTACATTAGAAGTGCGTGATATTGTGATGTACAAAGAGATCATTGCTGCATCAATTAAAGATGAAGACGCGGGTGCAGAGTTAGAGTTACGTTACTTTTTAGAACGTGCTAAAGAGCAAAAAACAGCCGCTATTATCTCTGCATTTTTAAAACATGGCGGACAAACAGAGCGTGAAGCAAAAGACATTCAAGGTATTTTTGTTGATACGGCGGCTGAACTGTCTAAATAAAATTAAATCACTCCATTATTAGCCGTCGTATTGGCGGCTAATTATAGTTGACCACTAAAATAATACTGTGAAGGTAACTCATGAGATACGAAGGTGATATTTATCGTCCGCCGCCAGAGGCTGATGCTTATATTTTGCAATGTACGATTGGTTGTTCTTACAATAAATGTACCTATTGCTCAATGTACAAAGATGTTCGTTATAGAGTTCGTCCTATTGAGGACTTAAAAGAAGATATCCGTATGGCGAAAGCGGCATTCGGGAATAAAATCGAAAAAGTATTCTTAAGTGATGGTGATGCGATTTCATTACCAACAGAGATGCTGTTAGAGATTTTATCGGAACTTTATTCGGCTTTTCCAAAGTTGACACATGTAAGTACCTACGCAGGGCCACAAAGCACGCTTGATAAAACATTAGATGAATTCAAACAACTGAAAAAAGCAGGGTTAAGCATGACTTACCTTGGTGTTGAATCTGGCTCTGATGAGGTTTTAAAAGCGGTTCGTAAAGGGGTTAACTCGGCAGAAATGCTCGCAGCAGGTCAAAATATTGTAGAAGCTGGCATTAAACTGGTTGCTATGGTGATGATTGGTCTTGGTGGTAGCCCTGAACTATCCAAACGTCATGCGTTAGAAACCGCTCAGTTGATTAACCAAATGAACCCGTATTTATTGGGTTTATTAACTACAGTACCGATGGAAGGAACGGCACTGTTTAGACAAGTCACTAAGGGCGATTTCAAACTGCTCGACCCTTATGAACTTCTAGAAGAGTTGAAACTTTTATTAGAAACTTTAGACAATGACAGTTTGTTGATTGATAGCACGCATGGCTCAAATTTATTATCAATGAAAGGGACATTACATGAGATTAAATCAAGCACATTGCCTCATATTAACAACCATTTACTAAAGAAAGATAACGACCTTATTGGTAAAGCTTATCTTGGACGATTTTAATGGTAGATCAAAGGGCGAGATTCGCCCTTTTATTCTAATTGCACAAATACCTCACTCGGTGTTTAAGATATAGTTTAATTAATCGTCCCACCAAATAGTTTTCAACACTCCCAACGAACGTTACATACCTCTAGTTTTATTCTACTCATTACTCTGAAACAGTACCAACCTCAAAAATGAACTTATCTTTTATCAATAAAGAGATTCATTTATACCTATCCTTATTCTATCGACACAAACAGTGGCGTCACAAAAAATTATTTTTACGTATTAGAGGTTTATTATGAAACGAAATATTATTCTTTCAGCGATTCTTGCAACGGGTCTTTTTTCAGGTTTTGTATCAGCTCATGACCTTGGTGATAACTTACCAAAGAAAGGGCAACCAACGGCTCTACAGCTTGAAAATGGCGGAACGATTCAAGTAACTAAAGATAATTTTATTGCTGCAGAGTCTGATAAATACTTCTTTGAGCAACAAGAAAAGTCAGGTATTAATCATTTCACTCATGATCGCATTCTACTAACAATGGATACGCAAACCGTTGTTCGTCAAAACAGAGATACACTATATTCTAAGTCAATTTGGGATACATCTGGAGGCGTAACTTTTGAGCTTCCAATTCTTGATACATACCAAACATTACAAGTCATTGATGAGAACCATCGTAGCATCGCCGTTCTTTATGCTGAAGAAGGTAAAAACAAAATTACTATCACTCCTGATATGCTCAGCTCTGGCCAACATGTCTGGACGATAGCTCGAACTCAGGTGGACTCAAATACACCGAGAGCAATAGAAGACGGCAACAAAAAACAAGATATGATCAAGGGCACTGCGAACTCAGATAATCTTTATATACCAAAGGGGTTTGATCAGGTAACAAGAGAAAACGTACGATTATCACTTGAAGATGATGTACTAAAACTCGATTTTACCAAAGCAATGGGCGCACCAGAAGAGAAGGCGATTAAACCCGTTCAAAATCTTAAAGATCGTCAAGTAGAGCTATTTCATGCTCGTGGGTTAACATCAATGGGCTTTGGTGGTTTATCAAGCGAACATGCTTTCTACAAAGTATTACTTGCTGATGACCGAAGCGGCGTTTGCCAAACGATGACTTTCAACACTCCACCGCTAACAGAAAAAGGCTTTTTCTCCATTACAACCTATGGTTCTGATGCCTATGTTCATACTGAGAACTTTGCGTTATCAAGTCGTAAGGATGAATTACAAGCCAATAAAGATGGTTCGTACACGGTAAACTTTAATTGTGGCGATACAGCAATAAATAACATTGATGTAGAAGCTGGATGGACAGGGATCTTACGTATGTATCAACCTAAATCAGAAGAGCAAATTGTTAAGTACGCAAAGGAAATTAAACAACCTCATTCTTTATAATTGAAAAATAAGAAAAGGGCCATAATAGCCCTTTTCTTTTATCAAAAATTAGAGAGTGATGTTCATTAAATCACTTTGGGTTTCATTGTTGCTTCAGCTTTTTCTTCGGCTTCTAACGCTTCTCCACGAGCGATTAATCTTTGAATCACTTTAGATAACCCTAACGTCAATACCGCCATAAATGCAGCCACTTGCGCTAGCATATAAAAATAACTGGTATATACCGTTTCAACCACTTCTGGTGTAAATACGATATCTTTAGGCAACGCGATTTTTGTTGCTATTACCGCAGCTAAGATACCACTTAATGAGATAGCCACAGCACGTAATCCAATCGAGAATGCAGCAAGGTAACGTGGCACCATTTCAAAAATAAATCCAGCACCTAGTGCTCCAACGATAAGCTCTGCACCTGATTGGAAAAAGTGAACAAATAAAATCCAGTCTGCTGAGATTTTTCCATTTTCGCCCATTGTGCCTGCCGAGAACCCTAATAAACCAAACGCAATAGTCGTGAGCATAAATGCCCCTGCAATTTTAGTTGGAATAGTTGGTGAGTAGCCTTTACGATCTAACCATGCATAAAGTTGGATCATTGGTCCACCAAGCACAAAACACCACAGCGGGTTGAACGCCATATTTGATTCAGGGTGAATTGGAATAAAGCCAAGTAAGGTGTCATCCATTAAATTGATGGCATACATGTTCATTGAGGTAAACATTTGACCATAGAAAAAATAGAACACGATTAAGATACAAACGGTGATCAGCACTGCCACCATTTTATATTGGAATGCACGCGTCGCTTTTGTAATTTCATAAATGAAGTAACCAATAGCCCCAAAACCTAATGCATAAAGAATGTATTTACCAGTATCAAGATTCGAGAAAATCCAGAATATTAAAGCAAGCATTGCCGCAGAGCCTGCAAAAAATAGAGCCCACGTTTTTAATGATAATGGCGCTTTATCTAAATCATTACCCACACTTGCCAACTCTTTACGATACTTATAAAACATCAATAAATTCAGAGCCATTAAGATAGCCGATACGAAGAAAACACCTTGGTATGCCAGATAAGTGATTAAAAAAGGAAAAAGGTATTTAGCAGAAAAAGAACCAAGGTTATTAATTGAATAGTTAACCGTAAGACCTTGCTGGAAAGCTTCACGGTTCGTCTCTGAATAAGAGTTACCAAACAGTACTGTTGGACAAGTTGCCGATAAACCGCGAGCAAAGCCAATTAAAGCGATGGCTAAAATACTCATTGGTATATTCAATTGACTTGCTCCCACCCCTAGCAGTAAAAAACCCGCTAAATAGGTCGCATAACCAATATAAACCGCACGAAACGCACCAATAAATTTATCCGCTAAAAAACCACCAACCGCTGAAAATACAGGCCCAACTGCACCAAACGCCCCCATCATCATAATAGTGTCGGCTTCACTGTAATTAAGATCATTAAGGAAGAACTTAGTTAAGAGAACAAAGGCACCATAAAAGGCGGCACCCCATAAAAATTGTCTAAGAATGAGAATTTTAGCTATCGTGGGAAATCGTGCATTACTGTCTTGCATACTACTACTCCAGAATCATAATGACATCATTAACACCTACTTTTTGTAGGTGTATTTTGGTCTTTATATCATCTGGTCACTTCTCCATTTGATACGCAAGTCTCAAACCGCCGAGTTAAGAAGTTCTCTTTTCCAGAATGAGATCTGAAGCCAAATTAACTAATATAAGTGTTAATTATAGGTCTATATTTCCAATAAATATAAAATAGCGGCCTTATCAACTACGTGTAAGTAATTATGTAGCCATTTATTTCTCAATGAATTCTAAGAGTAGTTAAGAAAGAAATTACCATGAGTATGCTCGCTTTATTTAGGTTAATATATTGTAAATTACAATGTAGTTTAGGGATAAACCAATGCGTTACTACCTCATTACTTTTTATGTTATCTGCTATAGCTTTTCGGTAAATGCGACATCTTGGGAATCAATGCAATCCCCAACTAATCAAGCAATTGAATCTATTGGTAGTTATGCCAATGGTTGTCTTGAAGGTGCAAACGCTTTGCCTTTAAGCGGAAAAGGTTATCAAGTGGTTCGCAGTGAACGTAAGCGTTATTTCGCTCATTCAGATACCATCCATTTTATTCAAGATCTCGCTATCTCTTCAGAAAAGGATCTCAATAAACAGTTGTTAATTGCTGATATGTCTTTACCGCAAGGAGGGCGATTTTCTCACGGCCATTCCAGCCATCAGACAGGACTTGATGTTGATATTTGGCTACGCTTATTAAATACACCGTTGACCCAAAAAGAGCTGAAAAAGCCCTACTCGATTAGTCTGGTAGATAAACCAACGACAACAATTAAAGAGCAATACTGGCAACCAGAACACTTTGAATTAATTAAAATGGCAGCAAAAGATGAAAGAGTAGCTCGTATATTTGTTAACTCTGCAATCAAAGAAAAACTGTGTGAAGAAGAAAGTAAGAATACAGAATGGTTACGCAAGGTGCGTCCTTGGTGGGGACACAGTGCTCATATGCATGTGCGCCTTAATTGTCCTAAAGAGGATAAAAGCTGTATTAACCAAGCTGAGCCACCAGAAGGGGATGGTTGTGGACACGAGGCGCAAAGCTGGCGATTGAACCCAACACCAAAGAAAAAAAGAGCATCTGCACCCGTTATGCCAAAGCAATGTTCTGAGATGCTAAATGCCCTTAATTAATCAGAAAAAACGAACAAGGTTATTACTGATATTCAATTTAGATTCACACGATTTTACTCAACAGGTAGTAACTCAATAGAATCCTGATTAAGTGATTGCCTAAAGAAGTCAGGCATGGATTCCATAGTAAATACAACCGCATCTTCAAAAATGGTTGTGGAACCGCTAAGTGTCCAATAAGAACTTCCTTTATGTGTGTTCACTTTCACCTTAAAACGCGTTGGAGTGGTAGTAACCATTTTTCTGTTCCTTAAATAACATACAAGATAATGCTACCACTTCCATTTGATGAAACCAGACTTTTACCCTATAAATAGTAAGGTTTTTGTTGTTTGTAATCATAGTGAAAACTCAACCACATCAATTTGTTATACCAATGTAATCAATTAGGTGTTCTATTTATTACGCAGGAAAATCACTTGTTCTTCTATATTTACGTTTATATCGCTATAAAAAATCCGAGAGCATAATCACTCTCGGATTTTTTATTCAAATAAGATAACGGTTGTCTTACAGTTTAACGAGCAATTTGCCTTTATTTTCACCCGTAAAGAACATATTCAAACCAGACATTGCGCTTTCTAAGCCATCCAATTGGTGAGTTCGGTATTTCACTTTTCCTTGCATCACATATGGAGTTAACTTTTCTAATAGCGCAGGAACATTGCCTAGATGATCTGGCATAGCGAAGCCTTGGATCATCACGCGTTTCTTAATCAGGTTAATCCAGTTTGGTCCTGGTGCCGGCTCTGTTGCGGTGTAATCCGCTATCATACCGCATACAACGATTCGTCCGTGCGTGTTCATACGATTAAAAATATGGTGTTGAATTGGGCCACCTGTATTTTCAAAAAACACGTCTACACCCTCTGGCGTAAGTTCTGCCAATTTTGCTTCTAAATCATCTGTTTTGTAGTTGATAGCGCCATCAAAGCCCAATTCATTCACTATCCAATCGGCTTTTTCATCACTGCCTACAACACCAATGACACGTAAACCATCTGCTTTGGCTAATTGACCCACAATTGAACCAACAGAGCCTGCTGCGCCAGTAACAACTAAGGTTTCACCCGCTTGTGGCTTAGCAATATTAAACAAGCCTTGTGTTGCTGTTAAACCCGGAAGTGCGAACACAGCCAGTGCCATCTCAGCACTTACACCTGCTTGAACTTTATTAATGCCTTGCCCATTGGTTACTAAATATTCTGTCCAGCCCATCATCCCCATGACGGAATCACCAACAACAAAATCAGGATGATTTGATTCAACGATTTCACCAAAACCGCTTGAGCGCATCACTTGACCTAACTCGACACGCGGAATGTAGCTATTGGTGTCAGGGCTCATCCAACCCATCATTGCAGGATCTAAAGACATATAAGTTTGCTTGATCAGAATTTGTCCTGGGCCAGCCATTGGGATCTCTTTTTTTACCACCTCAAACAGCTGTGGGCCGATTGGGTTTCCATCTGGACGTTGGCTCAATTGAATTTCAGTGTACTGACTCATAACATTTCCTTTTTGTTGTTAGTATTTGTGCGAGTGATTACAGTATTACTTATGTTTTTCATTAGATATAGGGGGGTAATATAGGAAAGTCTATTGTTAAAAAGGCAATAATGAAATTATGGATCAATTACGTGCGTTAAAATATTTCACCGCTACGGTGGAGGCTGGTAACTTCTCAGCGGCGGCAAAAAAGTTTGATGTTCCTGCTTCTTCTGTCTCGCGTCGCATTGCCGATCTAGAGGCGTCACTCGGTGCTCAATTATTGAAACGAACCACTCGAACCGTCTCTCTCACTGAGGTTGGCTTGCAATACTACAATCAAGTCACGACACTAATTCAGCAATTAGAGCAATGCGATAAAGCAGTCAAAGATTACCAAACCATTCCAACAGGCACGCTTAAAATCAGCTCAATGGTGGGTTTTGGTGAGCGTATTCTTGCCCCGATTTTGGATGAATTTACCCTTCGCTATCCGGATATTGTTTTAGATGTAGAGCTAAACGATCAACTCTCTAAGTTAGATAGGGACGACGTAGATATCGCTATTCGTGGTGGTTTTGCTCCAGATGAGCGTGTGGTTGCGATTCATCTTATGGATAATCAGTTTATTCCTGCTGCTGCTTCCTCTTATCTTAAGCAATATGGTCACCCTAAGAGCACAAAAGAGTTACCTAATCACAAAGGCTTGTTCTTCAAAACGCCGCACGGTCCCACGCCTTGGTTAAGTGAAATAAACGGTGAGTGGCAAGACGTCTCTGCACCAAGTTTACTCACAACAAATAATGGTCAGTGGTTGGCAGATAAAGCGATAAAGGGCGATGGAATAATCATGATGCCCCGCTGGGTTTTACAGCCTTATTTTGAGCGTAATGAACTCATTGAGTTACACTTTAATGAGCCATTAAATATCACACAAAACCAAACACTTGGGGTATATATGTTGTATCAAAAATTAGCGTATTCAACCCCTAAGGTGAAGGCGGCGGTTGATTTTATTGTGGCGAGGATTAAAGGGAATAAATAGCGATATTGCTGCCTAATATTTCATTTTCTATATTGATATTTGGAATAGATCTCTTACTTTCAATTTATTTAAATATCTTATTTTAAGCTTTAATTTATAAGCTTTAAAAATGAGAGGGCGAGCTATCGTACCCTTGCTTATTAAAAATAATAATAAAACAGTGAGAGTTATATGAAAAAGAAAATATTAGGCGTGATCATTGGAGCAACACTAGCAGCAAATGCATATGCAACACC
Organism: Aliivibrio friggae; assembly: GCF_057368515.1. NCBI lineage: Bacteria > Pseudomonadati > Pseudomonadota > Gammaproteobacteria > Vibrionales > Vibrionaceae > Aliivibrio > Aliivibrio friggae. Next base: position 484,851 of record NZ_CM170649.1, on the reverse strand, counting down.
GCATCCGCTAGAAGACGCCAGTCTTCAAATTACAAAAAAAATGGCGGAACTGGCAGTGCTCGCCACGAACCCAAACAATGTAATCGTAGAAAGTAAGGGAGAGTTCGAATACAGCTATCTAGTGTATAAAGATAAAAAATTAAGAATCAATTATGACGGTAATATTTTATTTGATTTCATGGATTTTGAATCTGAATTTGAAACCGTATTTGATTTTCTTCCTAAGACATGGGAAAAATATTCGTACGACGGTGGTTTCGATATTTTCCCTGAAGGTTTCTATACCGCTGAAAAATGTACTTTCGGTCTTTACTCAGCAATGAGAGGCTCGAAAGATAACGAAGGCAATTATATATGGGAACGTGACATGACGACCCATTTAGATACCTCTGCTTGTACGGATATAGTCCAAAAGCCAAGCATCGTATTTAATACCAATCAATTAGACAATATGCTTATTGGTAAATTGTCTGGTGGCGTGTTATTTGCTCAAGCACACATCATTCCAGCAAAAACAGAATCGCAAGAAAAACGCATGCATCTGGTGGCTCAGCGTGCCACAAAAGTCATGTTTAAACCGACAGAAGCCTTTCCTTCGTACTCTGAAGTCAGGGTAACAGCAACGGATCGTGATGGAAAAATGCTAGGATCAATAGAGATGAAACGCCCTGATGAATTAGCGCGTAATGTCATGGCTATTTCTGAGATCACCGATAGCAATATTGATTTCAGTTATGATCCTGAAGCGGTATTTAATGTCCGTGAAGTATCAAGTGACGCTATTTCAGACGCCCTTACTGACCACAATGTAGTACAACTTCGCACGAGTGATGGCCATTGGAACAGAGATTTCGCTCTTGAACAAAATAACCCTAAACTTGATGGGAAAACAGTTATCTTTACCTCAAGCGCTGGTTATAACTCAAATGTAAGTTACTACCCACTACGCTCTAAAACGATTGTAAATGGAACCTCAACTGTATTTAAAAACGTTAAAGGAACATGGGTCCTTCAAGACGATTTGATTTTTAATGAGATCGGTTATGCCGACGGTTTCTGGTCAGCAGAGTTACCGAAAGAGTGGCTGAATGCGGGCCTACAACTATCGTTTGAAAATCAAGGAAACACGGGGACATTAACACAAATAAAAGTAGGCGCACCTACTGAATTATTACTTCACACCATTGATGTAGGTATGCTTGTTGAGCCTCGCAATGCATTCCATTTCCAAACAGATAAAGAAGCACAACGCGAATATTTTGAGACAGCTCCAATTAGTAAAATGATCGTGAGTGAGTATGAACCAGTACACTTAACAGAAGTAATGCTGCCAGATGGCACGTTGCTAACCGATCTTGACCCAAGTGACGGCGGTTGGCATTCGGGGACTATGCGTCAGCGAATTGGTAAAGAATTATTCTCTATCGGTATTAATAACGCAAACTATGGTATCCATTCAACGGCTGGCGTTGGTGAAGGTGAAAATCCATATTTAGCGGCTCAATTAACGGCTCATAATACTCGCGGAAACTACAATAACGGCGTGCAAGTTCATGGTGGTTCTGGTGGCGCAGGTATGGTGACACTTGATAGCTCAATCGGGAACGAATTTAGCCATGAAGTTGGTCATAACTACGGTTTAGGTCACTACCCTGGGGGATTTGAAGGCTCTATTCACAAACCTTCAAACATGACTAACTCTACTTGGGGTTGGGATTCTGAGCGTGATGTCTTTATTCCAAACTTTTCACCGGTAAGTAACGGCGTGGAAAGCTGTTTTGAAGGTCAATGTGTTGAATCATTTAATGGCATGTTCAGCTTTGGTTTTGATTCAATGGCGAGCGGGGGAGCAATGTATGGCGCGCAACGATTCACGCTATATACACCTTATTCAATGCACTTCATTCAAAAGAATTTAGAAAGCAAAGCCGTCTTTGATGAAACCTCATCAACAGGCTTTAGAAAGTGGGATGAAGCAACAGAAACAATGGTTGAGTACACACACTCTATCGATGTTTTAGAAATCACATCAGTTAATCCATGGGAAGCGAATGCGAACCATATTGATACGTTATTGAGCCATTACGATAAAGTGGAACTTTCAACATTTAACGGTCATTGGGCACGAGATATGTCAGTACCTACTGCATCATCAGCGAACAAGGGTAAGATCTTTACCTTTAATTCTGATGCAGGTTACAACTCTAACTTAGCCATCAATGGTGAAAATATTGTTGTTAACTACGGTAGCCGTTTGGTATTTGTCTCTAACGGGGAAACTTGGATCCAAAATGGCGAGTATGAACAAAACAAAGTTATTCGTCCTAGTTTATTTGGTGTTCCGGTAACGACATTAGTAGGCTATTACGATCCTCAAAACACATTAAATAGTTATATTTTCCCTGCAATGCACGGTTCTTATGGTTATGTTTATCCTGATGACTCAGCAAGCTTAATCGCAAATAGCTGTGCATTAGAAGTAAACATGAAGAATGGTGAGATTCAGAAATTTGCTTTGAAGAACAACCGTCGTAATGCAGATAATATGAACAAATTTCATGTGAACGTTGCTCGCTCTGAAAACCCAGTATCTGCCTCTGTTGTGTGTGATGGCAAGGAGCTTAACTCGATAGCGATAAGTAAACCAACACTTGAGCCAATCTATACCCTGCAAGGTGGAAATAAACTTGAACGCTCAATAACACAACCAATGGATAATGCACCAAGAGTATTAGCAAAACACTATGACGCTAAACATTGTGACAATGCTGAACACAATCATTAATTAATATTCTAAATTAGAAACCTTTATTTCTTATAGAAAACCAAAAGGGTTAAGATCTTTTTATAAAAAGTATCTTAGCCCTTTTTACTTTTAATGATTAAATTGTAAATATTACTTTTCATCTTCTCCCAAACCAAACATTGATATAGCTCAAAAAAGCACCTGCTAATTAGGCGTAGATTAAAATGTACATTACGTTTTTGAGGGAATAAAAATGACTATATCAAAAGTATTTCAAAAAGACCTTCTTGGTTTGATCTTAGTTGCTTTAACGGCTTTAGTTGCACTTTATGTTCTATTAAATATCTTTGCTTTATTTGCTTACGTAAATCAAGAGACACAGATTGCATCAACCTTCTTAGAGCAATCTTTCTATCTTATCGTCTTTGTTATACCACCTTACTTTATCGAGAAGTATATCAAGCACCTGAATGTAGTATTACCGTAAACATCATTGACATATGGACAGAAAAATTAAACGCTTGTTTTATATTATTCAATTTAACTAAACATTGAATCACGATAACTTTACCTCAACTTACTCAGATGAAAGATTGTTTATGTGCGATTTGAATGATGATTTTGAAGATTTAGAAATGAATTTCACTCAATCAGAAATTAAGATGCTTGGTTGGGATGACAAAGAATGGATTGTAGAAGGGGTGACATTTCTTTTATTTATCTGCGGAATAATTTATCTCTATTGTTCCTAATTATAGTTTAAAAGCAAATATCTAATTAGAAACAATAGAGTTAATACAATTGAATTAGTGGGTGGTACGGCTTGAGCCATTACGCACTAAATCTTGCCCTGTTTGGAATACTTCTTCTGTTACCCAACGAGATAATAATAGTTGGTGTTTATCATCCAGTACGGCAACAAAGCGACGACCATCTTTATTATTTGTTGCCATTGCAATGCCTGCAACATTAGTTAAACCGAAACCACCATTTTCAGCGGCAACGATAAATGTTTCTAGATCTTCTAAGTTGGTGATCATCTCTAATTCTTGCGTCATATTTGTATTCTCTTACTAAACTAAACAATTTGGCTACGCCGTTTCTATGGGCGCTACTTTAACTAGATTCAGAGAAAATTGAAACTTGAATTTATCAGCAAGCAAAGTCACTCCGGTTTTAATCTTCTTAATACTAATTTGCCTACGTATTTATTATTCACAACCACTTCATTAAAATCTATCCCGTTATTATTCAGGTAAAATTCGCTGGGCTCCACTACCCTCTTCATGCAAAATGTCATCTGGATTCAATAACTGACATTTTTCCATGCTCAAACAACCACAGCCTATACAGCCTGTTAGGTTCTCTTTGAGTAATTTAATTTGCTGTAATTTAGCATCGAGATCCTTTTGCCATTTATTAGCGACCTTTTCCCAATCACGTTTCGTGGCCGTCTTTTTCATTGGTAACTCTTCAAGCTCTTTGGCTATTTCTTCTAATGTAAAACCAACAAGTTGTGCCACTTGAATCAAAGCAATTCGACGAAGCATTGAGGGGTGATAACGACGTTGATTACCAGAAGTTCGAATAGAGGCTATGAGTTCTTTTGTTTCATAAAAACGCAAGGCAGAGTGTGCTACGCCACTTCGCTCAGATAGTGAACCAATGGTTAGTAGTGTTTTTTCATTCAACATTTTTCACTCCCTGACTCTGTATAAATATTAAGTTAACTTTACCTTTATACATGCTATTACAGATAAAAAAACAGCCCTTACTAAAAAGTAAGAGCTGCTTTTAGTTTATACCAATGAAATTAATTAGATAATCTATTTATTACGCAGGGAAATCGCTTAATAACAAGCGCAAAAAAACCGCCAATCAAAGACGGGCGGCTTATTACATGAACTTGATGTTATATCGCTAAATTAGTAGGCGTTTGACTCATAGTCTTTTTTACGAGAACGAGCATCAGCAATAGCGCCATGCACCATTTTTCCAAATGCTTTGTCTTTTGCACGTTGCTCTGCCAACGTCGCACCATTAATCGCTTGTTCGCGCATTAATTTTTGGTAACTCACTAAGCGGCGCTCTTCTAACTCACCTGATTCTACCGCTTTTAATACGGCACAGCCTGGCTCTGAAATATGAGTACAATCACCAAAGCGACATTTTTCAGCAAGATCAGTAATCTCACTAAACGTTGCGCTTACGCCTTGCTCACAATCACTTAATTGAAGCTCACGCATTCCCGGAGTGTCCATTAATAGACCGCCTTGTGGCATCAATTTAAGTGCTCGGTGTGTCGTCGTGTGGCGACCTTTGCTGTCATCTTCACGGATATCACCCGTTTTCAACGCTTCAAAACCAAGTAAGCCGTTTACCAGTGTTGATTTACCTACACCTGATGAACCTAAGAAAGCGATCGTTTGTCCGTTTTTACAATAGCTATGTAGAGCAACTAAATCATTGGTATCAAGGGCATTTACACTGTAAACACTCATCATACGATTCAGTTTCTGAACTTGGTCTTGCTTATCATCTGTATCGTCACATAAGTCCGCTTTAGTTAGTACTACAACTGGTTCTACTTCGGCTTCTTTTGCAATAGCAAGGTAACGTTCAATACGACTCAAATTAAAGTCATTATTTAATGAACATACAATCATGACGCTATCTACGTTCGCTGCAATTAATTGCGTTGCAACTTTTGACCCTGGTGCTTTGCGATCAAACAGAGATTGTCTATCCAATACGCGTTGAATTCGTAGATTTTCATCAAACAATACCCAATCACCTACACAAACACGATCATCGCCTGATGGTGGTAATAAGCTTACTTGGCCCTGTTCACTCAAAACAATAATACTGCTTCGGTGCTGCTCGATAATTCGACCTGTTTGTAAGTCAGTTAAATCATCTAGAGTCAGTTGTTGTTGAAAATAAGGACGCCAGCCTAGTTGTGATAGTGTGAGAATTTGCTCACTCATTTGTTGCTCCATACATATGGTAGATTGTTTACTATTAATGATGCCAATGTGACTTCATGACATAACTTTCAAATCGCGAAACATTAATAGTAAACACTCTTTATTCAATTGAATTTATTGTATTTTAGCTTCCAATCTAAACACGAGGATAGTAGCATTTTCTATTGGATAATTAGCCATAATACTTTTAACTTTGAGATAATTATTATCGTTTTAAGATCTTGGTAGCAATTATTCTAGTCGATCTCTGTCGTAATAAAGACACTTACGAATCATAGCAGTTCAAATGTATAAAATAGGCCTCACTTTTATTCATGTAAAACAATTTTGTCTTGTCATCACGATAAAAAAAATTGATTGATGCCATGAAAAGGTGCCATTTTCTCTAGCAATAAGTTATGCCTACGATATTAGATGAATACCAACACTATATCTCGAGTAAAATCGGAAGAATTTATTAACGGCAATTCGTTATCCGTCACTTTACTTGGTGATACTAACAGCACAGAGAAAATTACCCTTTCGCTTAAAGGGTTTAAAACAATGTATGAAGCAATTCTGCCTAGTTGCAAGTAATAAGAGACAGTAATAAGAGACAGTAATAATTAAAATTTAGCCCTCTACAAAAAAAATTATCAACAGTGAATTAGTACTAAATTAGTATTCCCATATCAATGATAGTATGTCATTCTAATTATAAGTTTAATCTCTGGATGGGATAATAATGATTCAAACAAAAAGTAAAGGATTTACACTGATTGAACTCATTGTCGCGATTGTGCTGCTTGCCATTCTTTCTATTTTCGTAGCCCCTAAGTTCTTATCTTTGAAAACTGATTCAAAAAATCAAAGCCTTCAAGGTGTAGGAGCGGCAATGAAAAGTGCATTAATGCTCCTCAATTCACAAGCAGCCATTGAAAATAAAGAGCATGGTAACACTACAATTATTATTAATGGTGTAGAAGTACCTTTATACAATGGCTATCCCTCTGTGCGTGGTAGCGATAACTTTGTAAAAATTAATCAGCAAGTTAAAGCTTGGTTAGATATAGATTCTGTTGATAGAAATACCGCACGTAAAGATAGAAATGCAGCTCCTTTTTTTACTGATAAATCAACAAGAAACAATCAAATATTTATCTTTTTCACTTCAGATTATGATAATAAAGGCGTTAGGTTCAAGTGTCACATTCGTTATGAGAACCCTGAATCTACTCCTCCTACTCCGTCTACAGGCCCAATAGTTATTATTGAAACTGATGACTGCTAGCACTAGTGTTTTTATTCCAAGAGATACCTAGAAAAAAGCCCCATTGAATCCCTTAATTCAACGGGGCTTGTCCTATCATTATTTCATCTTTTTGCTATGGAGTTACTACACCAAACCATAGATTAAACTGATCAAATATCGACATTAGTTGCTGGAACTTCGCTTGATCGGACACACTAAACTCACCCGTTTTCATTTCATCTTTCAATGTTGCTTTCTTGGTCATCATGTTTTCAAATGCCTGACGAGACAAAGTAATGTTTAAATCTGCATTTTCAAATTGAGTATCTGTGTAAGACTTCAATACTGAATTACTTAAATCCATTGAGTATTTACCATCGCCTTTCACATCGATATTTACCTTCATGTTCATACCTTTCGCAACATCAGGCTTCACTGTCACTCCAAGATACTTCATGAATTGATTGAATGGCATGTTCACTGCAATCGCTGCGGTATTTGGTGTTGCTACCGGTTTAATCCCATTACGTAGCTCTTTAGCACCGCCTAAGTAATAGTTTCTCCAAGGGCCTGATTCAGATTGATAGCCAAGTTGTTCCATCGCATCAGCTTCTAAATAACGCGCATCCATATTTTTAGGATTAGAGAAAGTGACGTTATTAAGCAGTGTCACAGCCCAACGATATTCACCTTTTTTGATCGCCGCTTCTGCAAGTTCAACCACTTTTTTCTCGCCGCCCATCGCTTCAACGTATTTGGTGCCCTCTTCTGTTGGCGTTAATGGGTTTAGGTTTGCAGGGTTACCATCCCACCATGCGCCAAAGTAGTAATCATAGGTTGCACGAGCATTGTGTGAAACGGTGCCGTAATAGCCGCGGTTGTACCACTCTTTGCCTAATGAATCCGGCAGTTTAATGGTCGCTGAGATCTCGTTAGGCGTATAACCTTTATTTGCTAAGCGTAACGTTTGATCGTGTACATACTTATACATATCACGAGTTTTCGCTAGCTGGCCTTTGATGTTCTCTTGGCCCCATGTTGGCCAGTGGTGAGAAGCGATCATCGTATCTGCCTTATCTCCATAAGTGTGTAGAGCTTGATCAACATAAGTCGCCCATGAAGAAGCATCACGAGTTTTTGCACCACGTAAGGTCGAGATATTGTGAATAGTATGAGTCATCACCTCTGCAGCCATCATGGTTTTATATTGAGGGAAATAGAACATAAACTCAGAAGGTGCTTCTGACTCTTGAGCCATCATAACTTCTAAATCAACACCATCAATTGTCATTTCTTGACCAGTGTGATTTGCAATTTCTGTTGGCTTCACAATACCTGGCGAGCCAGATGAGGTCGTTTTACCTAAACCACCATCAACCATCCCTTTATTATTAGCATCAAGAAGATTGCCATACATATAAGATGAGCGACGCGACATGGTTGTGCCTGCCATTAAGTTCTCTGCAATTGAGTGCGAAAAGAAGCCTTCTGGGGCAGCAATCGTTACATCACCATTGTCGATGTCTGCTTGCGTTGTCACACCTAATATCCCACCAAAATGGTCGACATGAGAGTGAGTGAAAATAACGCCAGTCACTGGTACATCTGCCACTTTCTCTTTTAACAGCTTAAGACCAGCAGCAGCCGTCTCTGGAGAAATAAGAGGATCAATAACTATCCAACCATCGTCACCACGAATAAACGACATGACTGATAAATCAAATCCACGAACTTGATATACCCCGTCTTTTACTTTAAATAGGCCATTGATATTATTTAATTTAGCTTGACGAAGAAGCGATGGGTTAATGGTTTCTACCCCATTATCTTGATTAATAAAATCAAATTTTGAGAAGTCCCAAATCACGTTGCCTTGTGCATCTTTAATGGTTTTTTCTGGCCAAGTAGCAATAAAACCACGGGAGGCATTTTCAAAATCTGCTTTATTATCAAAATCTAGATATTGTTTTAGCTGATCGTTTTTTTGAACGGTGAATTCCGTTGCATCTTTTGGTTGGTTAGTTGTTGGTGCAGCAAATACAAGCGCTGGAGCCAATGTTGTAATTACCGCAAGTGATACTATGGTTTTTTTAAATAACATAACTCATCTCTCTATAAGTGCGAACAACTCATCTTGTTCGTCGATAGAGAAATAATAAGGTGAGCCAGTTAAACGATCGATAGCGTCACTTTTAAAAGTGGATTTAGCTTTATTTAATCCACATTATAATTGGATTTATTTTTATAGTTCTAAGTCGGTTAAGTTTTGCGTGACCTGTTCAAAGACAGTTTTGAGCCATTGATGCCCTGTATCCGATTGTTGTGAGTGATGCCATGTCATATAAACGGGAAATGGTTGTGATTCAAAAGGCAATGGAAGGATAGTTAAAGGAAGCATTTGAGACAGCATCTTGGCATGCCAAACACTGGTAACGCATAACCAATCCGTTTGAGCTGCCATCATAAGTGAGTTACAAATTGAATCGGTTGTATATGCTTCTTTTCTTTTTGGCAGTTTCTCTTTTACTACAGATTCCATTGTGTATTTATTCATTCTTTGGGTTTGCCACAATAAGTGCTGCTCTGCAAAGAATTGAGCTTGAGTAATACTGTCTTTAATTCTTGGATGATCTTTTCTACACACCACCACTAACTGTTGTTCAAATAGCAATTTATTATGATAGCCGTGATCTTCCAATGGCACTGTCGCAAGAATTATATCAACCTTACGCATTCTCAAATCTGTTTGTCTATCTTGCTCATTTAAGTGTTCAATATCCGCTTTAAATTTTACATTTGGCGCATATTGATCTCGATAAGAGATTAGCGGGGGGACGACCATTAAATCTAAATCTTTATGGCTCGATATACGAAAGGTTCGCTTGCTGGTTTTTGGATCAAATGCTTGACGAGATTTCGCGCCATTTAATAGTCGAGTAAGTGGCTCTTGAATTTCAGCGTGTAGCTCTGTCGCAAAGTTCGTCGGTGCTATTCCTCTTCCTTGACGCACAAATAATGGATCCTGATACTGCTCACGTAAACGATTTAAGGTGTGACTCACAGCAGGAGCCGTGACTCCTAATGTTTCCGCCGCTTCATTAACACTGAGCGTGTTCATCACTACATCAAAGGTTTTGAGTAAATTTAAGTCCATTATTTTACCACTCAGTAAATTACGATCCATTTATCACACAATTGTAAGCCGTCTGTTTTTAAAACAGAACGCTAATCTTCTTATTAACGGCTCTTTTTCAAGAAATTCTCAATTGTTGCTTTTGGTGTTTTTCCTATTTTCATCATCAACTCAAAACTTGGGTTAGTGATGCCATGATCACGCTCTAACGCTTCTAGTTGCACTAACCATAGTGAAGCGGTTACTTCGGCATCGGCTAACGCTCGGTGAAATACACCATCATTATCGATTTGATGATACGCCACTAAGTCACCCAGTTTATGCGATGAAACCTCTTGAGTTAATCGTCTTGATACCAGTAATGAACAAGCAAAATCACCTTCATAACCACGCTGAATCAACTCGAGTTCGGCATCTAAAAAACGTTTATCAAATGAGGCATTGTGAGCGACTAAATTACAGCCTTGGATAAAGTCAGCAAACTCATGCATAACAACATCACAGCTAGCTGCATCAACTAGCATTCGATTTGAAATACCAGTGTAGTTCTCGATGAACGAACTCACTCTAAAGCCCGGATTCATCAAACCTTGAAAACGATCAACTACCACGCCGTTTTCTAATTTAACCGCACCAATTTCTATTGCACGATCGCCTTGGTTTGGTGATAAGCCTGTGGTTTCGAAATCGAGTACAACGACGGTATTTGCTGGGGCTGTTTTTTTAGCGCTAATTACTGACACAAATGATTTCCAAATAATAAATAAGAAGTGAGAGAGATTAATCGTAATGGAACAAAGCATATAGACTTCGATCAAAAAACGCGAGCTGATAACCAGTCTCGCGTTTTGAAATATGCTTATTATTTTATTGCTTAGAAATACGCTTATTTAGCGATATTAACCTGAAGCATTTTAACTTGGTGATCTAAGTACTCTTCATAAGTACCTTGGAAGTTCACTATTTTCTTATCTTTAACATCAATAATTTGTGTCGCTAGAGAAGAAACAAACTCACGGTCATGGCTTACAAAGATTAATGTGCCAGTGTACACTTTTAATGCTTCGTTCAATGCTTCAATCGCTTCCATATCCATGTGGTTCGTTGGTTCATCCATAACAAGTACGTTGATGTCTTGCATCATTAACTTGCCAAATAACAGACGGTTTTTCTCACCACCAGAACAGTTTTTAGCTTGTTTGTTTGTATCATCAGCTGTGAATAGTAGACGACCCAAAATACCACGAACCATCAAGTCATCATGCTTCACTGTGCGCCACTGAGAAATCCAATCAAAGATGCTTAGATCATTATCAAAATCAGCTGTGCTGTCTTGTGGGCAGTAACCAAAAGATGCATTTTCAGACCACTTAACAATACCTTCGTTTTGCTCTAGGTCATTCACTAAACAACGTAAGAATGTCGTTTTACCCACACCATTCTCACCGATAACAGCAAGACGAGTGCCAGCCTCTAGTAATAAATTACCGCCTTCAAACAGAACTTCACCATCAAAGCCGTGACCTAAGTTCTCAAGCTCTAGTGCCTGGCGATGCAGTTTTTTGCCTTCACCAAAGTTAATTGATGGGCTCATACGACTTGATGATTTCACTTCATCCAGTGAAATTTTGTCCATTTTCTTTGCTCGTGAACTTGCTTGTTTCGCTTTAGATGCGTTAGCACCAAAACGGTTTACGAAGTCTTGTAGCTCACTAATCTCAGCTTCTTTTTTCGCGTTGCCTGCTAGTAGTTGATCACGGATCAGGCTTGATGCTTCTAAGAAGTACTCATAGTTACCTGGGTAAATACGCAATTCACCGTAATCGATATCTGCCATGTGGGTACATACAGAATTTAAGAAGTGTCTGTCATGCGAAATGATGATCATTGTACATTTACGCTTGTTTAGCTCTTCTGCTAACCAGTTGATCGTATTAATGTCCAAGTTGTTGGTTGGTTCATCAAGTAGCAAAATATCTGGGTTTGCAAACAGTGCTTGTGCTAGTAACACACGCAGTTTCCAACCAGGAGCAACTTGCTGCATTAAACCAAAATGAAGTGATTCATCAATACCAGCTTGAATTAGGAGATCACCAGCACGGCTTTCTGCACTGTAGCCATCCATTTCAGCGAATTCGCTTTCAAGCTCGGCTACTTTCATGCCATCTTCTTCACTCATTTCTGGTAGTGAATAGATACGATCACGCTCTTGTTTGATTTCCCATAGTTTTTTGTCACCCATGATAACAACATCAACTACGTTGTATTTTTCAAACGCAAACTGATCTTGACTCAATACGCCTAACTTCTGTCCTGGCGTCATTGATACGTTGCCTGAACTAGGAGTTAATGCACCACTAAGAATCTTCATGAACGTTGATTTTCCGCAACCATTCGCACCGATCAAACCATAACGGTTGCCGTTGCCAAATTTTGCTGAAATGTTTTCAAATAAAGGCTCTGCGCCAAATTGCATTGTGATGTTGTTTGATTGTATCAACGAAATAATTCCTAGGGTTTACTGACAAGTCATGATTTGGCTATAGAAAGCCACAAGATGAAGGACGAAAGTATGATGAATGAGAAAATCTAGCCGCGGATTATACAGAGATCTTGATCACAATGTCGAGGAATATGATGTTTTAATACCCAATAAAAAAGCCCCAGAGAAATCCAGAGCTTTATGATGGTATTTAACGTCGTAGTGATGCTAAAAAAGAACCATTAATTAGAATTTATAACCGACAGTGAAAGAGAATTGATCAGCAAAAATATCATCACCACTCTCTTTTAAGTTAATAAAATCCAATCTTAAGTCGGTATAGAAATGCTGGTTGAACGTGGCCCTTGTACCAATACCTACAAAAATAGTTGAGTCATCCCACTTCCCAGCATCTAACCCAAAAACACTAATTTCTTCTTTAAATTTTGCAAAACCTAATACACCATAAGGCTTAATCGATGCATTTTGCATATGGAACGTATAACCAATATCAGTATCTAGCTTAAAAGTTGATGTATCAATATCAAAAGGAGAATCCGTACCACTGCCTTTATTTAAAGAAACATTAATACCAACAATGTCGTTAATGTCGTAACCATAAGCCAAAGTAAAGCCGCTTGTTGAATATTTACTATCAAAAGCAATATCATCAATACTGGTTGAATTAAAGCCTAATCCAATTCGATGACCTTCTAAAACATTAGCATAAAGGGCAGTTGAAGATAACAGTGAAGCTGCAAGAAGGGTTTTTAGTACTAGTTTCATAATTACTCTCATTTAAAATAATAATAATGATTTCATCCATGAATTCGTGTTCTTAGTCGTTGAGTAAATAATATGAAATTAAGTGTATTAAGACTAAACAGCTCTCGTTATTACATTTATAAGTGTTACTTATCACAAAAAAGCCCTAAATTAGATTTAGGGCTTAAATACTATAAATACCAGTTTAAGTGAGTATCCATTTGTTATCTTCTGTTAACGCCAAACACCCCATTCTCCGGTTGTTCCTGGTTCTTCCCCTTTTGTCCACCACTGTGCTATCCATTCTCTATTATTATGGCTAACTATATCTCCAGTATTATAAGTTGAAGCTGATTTCCATACGTTTGTTGGTTCAACTGGCGGCTCTACCGGTGGTGTTGTATCCGCTTTAATTAAAGAAAGTTGATAACTAAGATCTGCACTTGGTGCAAAAACTCGGTTTGCGTAAATATTATTGGTATCGTACATATAATGATTCATTTCTTGATGCCAAATACCAATAAACCATTCTTTATTTTTTAACTGATTAAATTGCCCTGCCAGTTCCGCTGACCATGTAGCCGTATTATTCACATTAATGGCTAAACTGATGTCTGTTGTTTCCGCCCCTGTCGCATCAAACGTTCGGAACCGAACCGTATCGCCTGATTCTACTGGCCCAAATCCTTGGCTAATGTAATAACCTAAATCAGAATATGATGGTGGTGGGTCGACTGGATCTGTCGGTCCTGGAGGTGCAGTTCCCGTTCCATCAAATGAAATATCGCTACAGTTATAAAAGCCTTCACCAGCAGCATCTTCACGCTGCCAGCGAGTATAAAGGACGGCCGAATCTGCTCTATCTGCAGGAAGAGTAATATTAATACGGTATTTCTTATCTTCCCCTACAGGCACATTGCCTGCGGTATCAATTAGATCTAAGTCACCCCATGTTAATGGAACGGTTGGATCGTAATTAGAATTAGATAAATAGAATTGCCAGTAAGAAGGGTTGTGAGGTGCTGTTGCATTAAAGATAAGTTCAATCTGATTATTCTCATCTAAGGTAACCGCCGTTTTTTGCCAATGAGAAGAACCTACGTTTAAGCCTGCTTTTGCATTATCCCCTGCTGAACATAAGTTACCATCACGAACAATGGCTTGAACGTGTGCCATGTCTTTATAGTTTGGAACATTAGCCGCAACCTCATTACGTTGAACAAAAGGAAACGCTCCTGATTCATCATATGCCGCCTGACATGCCTGATTTGGAATAGTGTTATCCCAAAATCCTCCATCTAAATAACACGTATTTTGTCTTGCACTCGGGTACTCGACCCAGCCATGAGCCTGCGCTCCCATTGATGATAATGTACCAACAAAGGCAATAGTGAACGAACTGATTTTTATTTTATTTTTCATGATTTCATCCTTGTTTATAAACAATAAAAATGAGGCGATTAACGCCCCACTTTCGTTTATAAAATTAGCAAGGATTGATGAATTGACGATAAAAATAGAAACAAATAAGCGCTTTATTTACGCATTTGTTATCTGCTTTCCATCTAATAATGAGTTAAATGAAAACACATTATATTCTTTCGAGTCAGTTCATTATTTATAACTCCTATCACCATAAAATCTGAGTTACTTAGTACTTCTTTGTTGCTGCTTTCTCTCTTTCTTTTCTTGCTTACGTTGCTCAATGAGTTTGGCTGCATCTCCACCTACGTGAGTTTCACCTCTTTCGTCCGCAAGTTGCACTTGTTTTTCTCGCTCACGAAAACGAGATTTTTGCTCATCACTGTGTTGATCAATACATTTAGGGCAGCTAACGCCTTTTTCAAACGCATCAGATTGTTTGTCTTCATCTGTGATTGGCAAACGGCACGCATTACACACGTCGTAATGGCTCTTCTCTAATTGGTGATTAACGGCAACTCGGCCATCAAATACATAACAATCGCCTTCCCATAAGCTGTTTTCTTCTGGTACTTCTTCAAGGTACTTTAAGATGCCGCCTTCAAGATGGTAGACCTCATCAAATCCTTGCTCTTTCATATACGCTGTCGATTTTTCACAACGAATACCACCAGTACAGAACATCGCTACTTTTTTATGTTTTTCAGGGTCTAAATTATCAGCAACGTATTGAGGAAAATCGCGGAACGTTTCTGTCTTTGGGTTAACAGCATGTTTGAATGTGCCGATATCTACTTCATAATCATTTCGAGTATCAACCAATAGCACGTCTGGATCAGAAATAAGTGCATTCCAATCAGCAGGTTTAACATACGTACCCACCACATGAAGGGGATCAATACCTTCTACGCCCATAGTAACGATTTCTTTTTTTAACTTTACTTTGGTACGGTTAAACGGCTGTACGTCATTAATTGATTCTTTGTAAACGACATCTGCTAATCGAGCATCTTTTTTAAACCAAGCAAGTAGCGTATTAATCGCTTCACGAGAGCCAGCAACCGTGCCATTAATACCTTCACTTGCTAGCAGCAATGTGCCGCGAATATTATTATCTTCTAATACCTGAGTTAATGGTTGACGAATATCGGTGTAATTTTCTAATGAAACAAATTTGTATAACGCACAAACGATATATTGAGACATGGGTAACTTTCCTTTTTTGCGAGGCTGGATCGTAAATCCAGAGCAATGAGTATTTGCCTTAGCGGCTTATAATAGTGCGGGGAGTATAACGGAGGTCTATCGACACAAATACCGACAGTTTTTGTGGTTTTTCTAACCAAATTGAATCAAATAATAAAATAATCACCTTTCAAATAGCAAGAGAGCTAAAATTTACAATGTAAACAGACATAAAAAAAGCGCTGAATGTAATACTCAACGCTTTGATTTATAGTTACTTAATAGGATAAATTACGAGTTAAATTCACTCACATCAATATCAAGTAATTTACCGATACCTTCGCCATAAGCAGGATCGGCTTTATAACAATGTCTTAAGTGACGAAGTTGAATTTCTTTTGGCACACCGTTTAAGTTACGCGCTGTGTTATCAAATAAGATAGCTTGTTTCTCAGCGGTCATTAGACGGAATAGATCGCCCGGTTGTGAGAAATAATCTTCATCTTCACGGTGATCCCAATGTGCTGCTGCGCCATCTAAGTTTAGTGGTGGCTCAGAAAAATCTGGCTGCTCTGCCCATTGACCTTCATTATTTGGTTCATAACCTAATGTGCTACCAAAGTTACCATCAACACGCATTGCGCCATCGCGGTGGTAACTATGTACAGGACAACGAGGTGCGTTCACTGGGATGTGTTGGTGGTTTACACCTAAACGGTAACGCTGAGCATCACCATACGCAAATAAACGACCTTGTAGCATTTTATCTGGAGAGAAGCTGATACCCGGAACCACGTTTGCAGGGTTAAATGCCGACTGCTCTACTTCTGCGAAGAAGTTTTGTGGATTACGGTTTAACTCAAATTCACCCACTTCAATTAATGGGTAATCTTTATGTGGCCATACTTTGGTTAAATCAAATGGGTTATAAGAAACCGTCGCCGCTTCTGCTTCTGGCATGATCTGAACTTTCAATGTCCATTTAGGGAAATCTTGGTTATCAATGCTTTCTAACAAATCACGTTGATGACTTTCACGATCATTACCAATCACTGCACCCGCTTCAGCATCTGATAAGTTTTTAATGCCTTGCTGAGATACAAAGTGGAATTTCACCCAGTAACGCTCGTTATCACTGTTGATAAAGCTAAACGTGTGGCTACCAAAACCATGCATATGACGGTAAGTAGCAGGAATACCACGATCACTCATCACGATCGTTACTTGGTGAAGCGCTTCAGGTAATGATGTCCAGAAATCCCAGTTATTTTTCGCGCTTCGCATATTTGTGCGAGGATCACGTTTAACCGCGTGGTTTAAATCAGGGAATTTAAGAGGATCACGCAGGAAGAATACGGGTGTGTTGTTACCCACTAAATCCCAGTTACCCTCTTCTGTGTAGAATTTTAGCGCAAAACCACGGATATCACGCTCTGCATCTGCTGCGCCACGCTCACCAGCTACGGTAGTAAAACGTGCAAATAGCTCAGTTTGTTTACCAATTTCAGAGAACAATTTGGCTTTTGTGTACTTTGTAATGTCATGAGTAACCGTAAATGTACCGTAAGCACCAGACCCTTTTGCGTGCATACGACGCTCTGGAATCACTTCACGATCAAAATGCGCCAGTTTTTCTAAAAACCACACATCTTGCAATAATTGAGGGCCACGTTTACCCGCAGTTTGAACATTTTGGTTATGTGCAACAGGACAACCTGCTGCTGTAGTTAATTTTTTACTCATTATTCATTCCTTAATATAGTAATAAAGCTCACGAAAAAACTGTTATAAAATAGGGTTATAAGCAAAAGTGACAGTTTTCTATATCTAATCCAAAAGTTCCCTCACGGCTGGATAAATGATCAACGCCTGCGGACACTCCCATTTCATATCCTGCAATCAGTGTAGGAGATTTCATAGAAAGACGCTTAACAGCAAAATCTTCAGGTGGTGCTATCACTCGAATCATCGTTCCTTCAGGGGGATTGCGAATAAATTCCAATGATTGATTGTAATTTTCAGCACGAACTAACATTGCTTGTGCTATTTGAGGATATCGCGCTAATAGTTTAGTCATTAACCAAGGTGAACGTGCAGGTTTCATCTCATAACTTAAAGGGTGAGATAAGATCACCGTAATATCTCTCGCCCCTCGACGATAAGCCTCTTTTACCGGAATAGAGTCAGCTACGCCACCATCGGTATAACAACCGCCAGAGAAACAAGGTGTTGATTTATAAGCGATAGGTAAAGCGGTTGTTGCTTCAAGAACATTATTTAAATTACTTTCTTTTACTTGATAATAATCGGCGTTACCACTATCAATATTAGTTACTGCCGCATACATAGGAATAGAAGAAAATAAACGTTCAGAATCTAAGGGATGTCTTCTGTTCGACTCCTCAATTAACCATTTAACATCAACAAGATCACCACCGCGAGCAAATCGTGCTGGATTAAAAAAGCGTTTGTGGGTTGCAAGTTTCGTAATGACATCAAAGCTACGTTGAGGAGCATAAGAAAGATACCCTATTAGATTCGATGCTCCGGCAGAGACTCCAATGGCGAAATCATAAGGCATAAATTCTTTCTTCATAAAAGTGTCCAAAACACCGCTAGCAAAAATGCCACGCATTGCTCCGCCTTCTACGACTAATACACTCTTCACTATACTCTCTCTTTAACCCCTAAAATACTGTGGGGATAGAATAAACACTTTAGAGAATAAGAGATAATCGCTTGTACTTATAGCTGTGATTTATAAAACCTATCAAAAATTAGATTTACATCATAAACTCGATTTATAACTTACCTTTCAGCAAAGAATAGATTGAACCTTTAAATGAAAAGGTTTAATAAACAGAAAGTTATAATATTTATTCCAAACGAAATAACTTTCTACTTATCCGTCTTCATTTGATGAAACATATTTCACTGCAAGATCTATTTTTTATTCTCCTTTTCTTTCCAGTTCTCTCAGCCTAAAAGCCACACATAAAATATTTTTATCATTAAATATTAATAAGTTATTCAATAATTCAACCTGATTTATGATTACATAAATTACAACTAAGCACTAAATAAAAACGTCATTATTACAATGCAGTAATAATCATTTACTGTTTTTAGTATTGTTTGAAGAGCAAGAAAGGCGAAAAATGCCTCCCATCGTTTGAGCAATCAAATCATCAAACTAATTAAGAGATTTCCATGGCTACAAGCTGCTTGAATAAACAAATAACAAAAATATTAAAATTAATTAAGAGAGATAAAATGACTATTACAAAACTACACCCAGCTATTGATAACGGCTTCGCAGCTACTAATGAAAACTTCCAAGGCGGAACATTACACTGTCAATGTAAAGAAAATAAAGTAGCCGTTAAGCTAACAGCTCAAACTGCACATAACCACGCATGTGGCTGTTCTAAATGCTGGAAACCAGAAGGCGCGATCTTCTCTCAAGTAGCGGTAATTTCACGTGATAACGTTGAAGTGATTGCAAACGCTGAAAAATTAGTGGTTATTGATGAAGCAGCAACAATCAAACGTCACGCTTGTAAAGAATGTGGTACTCACATGTACGGCCGTATTGATAACCAAGATCACCCATTCTTTGGTTTAGATTTCGTTCACACTGAATTGTCTGAAGATGCAGGTTTCTCTGCGCCACAATTCGCTGCATTTGTTTCATCTATTATCGAAACAGGCACTGATCCTAAAGACATGGATGCTATCCGTGCTCGCTTTGTTGAACTAGGCCTTCCAACTTACGATTGCCTATCTCCAGCGTTAATGGATGCAATTGCTACTCACATTGCAGCGCAAAATAAATAAGTTTATTCCTATTTATAACTGCTAAATAAAAAATCCGGATCACCCACTGAATGACCCGGATTTTTATTACTATTTTCTGTATTTATTAAGACTCAAATAATGGAAGGTATTCTCCATAGCCTTCTTTTTCTAAATCTGCTTTTGGAACAAAACGCATTGCAGCTGAGTTCATACAGTAACGTAGTCCTGTTGGTTTAGGTCCATCACTAAATACATGGCCTAAGTGTGAATCTGCAAATTTACTGCGGATCTCGGTGCGTTTACTGAATAATGCAAAATCATCTTCTTCGGTAATGTACGCTTTATTGATTGGTTTGGTAAAACTTGGCCAACCCGTTCCTGATTTATATTTGTCTGTTGATGAGAATAACGGCTCACCACTGACGATATCAACATAAATCCCTTCGGCTTTATTGTCCCAATACGCATTATCAAATGGACGTTCTGTCCCTTCTTTTTGTGTTACGTAATATTGTTGTTCAGTCAGCATCTTCTTAATTTCTGATTCTGATGGTTTGGCATATGGCTTAACATTTTGAGCCATTTTTTGCTCATCAATGTACTGACGTAATGTTTTTGGTTTATCTTCTCTGTCTTCACCAAATACCGAATCTAGATATTTATCACGGCCTGAACCATTACGATAATACTTATAACGAATTGGATTACGTTTGTAATAATCTTGATGGTAATCTTCTGCTGGCCAAAACTTTTTAAACTCAATTAATTCTGTAGCTAAAGGCTTTGGATAGACTTTCGCTGCATCAATCGCATTCATAAACTCTTGAGCAATTACTTGCTGACTTTCATTATGGAAAAAGATAGCAGGGCGATACTGTGGACCTCTATCAACAAATGAGCCTTGGTTATCTGTTGGGTCCATATGCCTAAATAGCTGATCAAGCACTTGCTCATAACTTACGATCTTTGGATCAAACGTCACTTGAATCACTTCAATGTGGCCTGACTTTCCTGATGACACTTGCTTATAGGTTGGATTTTCAAGATCTCCCCCTGAATAGCCTGAAACGACATCCACCACCCCATCTAATTTTTCTAAATCAGATTCAGTACACCAAAAGCATCCTCCTGCGAGAGTGGCAACCTCATAGTCCCCTTTCATTGGCTGAGTCATGTCTTCAGCGGTAGAAAAGAAACTTGTTATAACAGCAAAAAATGAAGCGAACAGTAGAGCAACTGTTGTGATTTTTAATCGTAATTTCATAGCAACCTCTTTTATGGTTTCTTATTAATATAGTTATCAGAGTGATATGAATCTAGAAAGTTGCAAAATGTTATCAATTATTAATTATGTGTTATAACTTTTAATTATTAAGATATAACGCATGGCTATGCTAGATAAGTCGGACGATTTATTGATTCAGTGCATCTTTTTCTGCACTTTCTTTAGTTAGAGTGATCTTATTATTCCCTATCAATGAAAGAAGAGAAGTCATGACTCAAGTAAATCAAGAACGTTTAGTAAATCACTTCCTAGATATTATTCAGATCGACAGCGAATCAAAAAATGAAAAAGCGATTGCAGAAGCATTAGCAGAGCAATTAGGGGAATTAGGCTTTACGGTATCAAAGCTACCAGTACCTGAGCATGTATCAAATGGCTTTAATATTTACGCAAAATTAGAAGGCTCATTAGAGGGCAGCATTGTATTTAGCTCTCACATGGACACAGTTACTCCGGGTAACGGTATTGAGCCAATTATTGAAGATGGTGTGATCCGCTCTAAAGGTAACACTATCCTTGGCGGTGATGATAAATCAGGTATTGCTGCTGTAATGGAAGCGGTACGTGTGATTAAAGAAAACAATCAAGCACACAAAACACTAGAGCTTGCATTTACGGTTTATGAAGAAGGCGGTTTACACGGTTCTAAAAACTTTGATATGAGTTACATTCAATCTAACCACGCTATCGTATTAGATTCAGGTGGCCCTATCGGGACTATTATTACTTCTGCTCCTGGTCAACAAAACCTAAAAGTAACCATCACAGGTCGTCCAGCACACGCAGGTTTAGCACCAGAAGAAGGCATCAATGCCCTAACGGTTGCTGCAGATGCCATTACTAACATGACACTGTCTCGCATTGACGAAGAAACAACAGCTAACATTGGTGTGGTTCGTGGTGGTCAAGCGACAAACATTGTTATGCCTGAACTGTACATTGAAGGTGAAGCTCGCTCTCTAGATGATGAAAAGCTCGCGAAACAAGTTGAGCACATGGAATCAACCTTTAAAGCAGCGGCAGATAAACACGGTGCTGAAATTGAAATCATTTCAACTCGAGCATACAACGCATACAAAATTGCAGATGAAAACCCACACGTAGCTAGCATTAAAGAAGCGTTTGAAAGCATTAACATCGACCCATTTACTAAACCAACAGGTGGTGGCTCTGATGCAAACGTATTTAATGAAAGGGGCTTAACAACGGTTAACCTTTCTACAGGTATGGCGAAAGTTCATACTACGGAAGAGTTCATTAAAGTATCAGATATGGTAGACATTACGCGCTTTGTTGCGGCATATTTGACTCGTTAATTACCGACTTTAATTAATACACAAATGAAAGAGCGACTCCAACTGAGAGTCGCTCTTTTTTATAAGATATTTCAGAATATTCCCCTCTTTAATGACTTGCCTCTTAGGCTTAAAACAAAATTAATACATTGGTATTTTTAATGGATTTTCTTCGTCATTATCAAGCTATTGAAAATTCTTTATTTATAAGATTACTATCTGGTGAAAGTCATAATAACCACACAGTCAATTTTCGTAAAAACAGCTAAATAAGTCCACCTTGTACCAATCCAAATGTAAGTGGCATCACCGTGCCAAAACATTAAATTATCGTTTCAATAAATGAGAGGTAATCATACTTTCATGATTTGATTTCTCATAGGCATAGTTCGGCATTTATGTACTTACTAAATAATCACGATGCTAGATTATTTTCTCATAGTTCATACATAGTAACTCAACAACCTTATACGCAACATTGTTTGCATATAAAACGGTATTTGTTGCACTTAATGCGATGTATTTTCATTAAATGTAACTCATAATGAAAATATTACTAAACGATAACTAAGATTGAAATATCTTACTAATCATTTGGATTTAATAAGGAAAACATGAAAATAACAACAAAAATAAAGCTAACTAACTGGCCTTTAATTATAGACCTTCTGGGTGATTCCTACTGTCGAAAAGTATGGAAAGATTTAGCTATCTGTATACCATCGATTACTGGAGGTTTTTTACAAAAACAGGTATATGATGCTGGAGAATTATTTTTAACTAATAAGACTAATAACATTGAAGACGTCGAATTAAATATTCATAATTCTGTGTCTAAATTTTTTCAAGATAAATTTAGTCTATCAATTTTCAGGTTAACAAATATAGAATTAATTAGTTATGAATACAAATATAATTTTGACGAAAACCTAACAATGCAGGATTTGAATATAAAAAAATCTAAGTTCTCACGCTCTAAATCTAAAGCCACTGGTGAATTAAAAAAGATTATAGATAATAGATTAATAACTCCATATTTACAAGGTATATATGATACCAAAAAACAAAATCTTGTAGGGTATGAAGCGTTATCTAGAGGACCAATAAACTCATCATTATTTGAGGCAAAAAAATTATTTTCAACTGCTTTATCACAAGATGCAACTTATGAACTAGAGTTAATATGCTTAGAGCGAATATTAAATCTAATTGAATATATAAATGATGACCAATTTATATCCATAAATATTTCACCATATATGCTATTAGATAATAATGTAAAATTTCTATTAGACTCTATTGATAATAAATTTAAAGTAAAATTAGAACTAACAGAGCATATTTTCATTCCTTGTTGGGAGGAAATAATCTCTGCTATGAATAAATACAGAATGGAAGGGTTTGAGTTTTGGCTTGATGATGTTGGATGCGGATACTTTAACTTCGAAACAATTAAAATAGTTAATCCTGAGTTAACAAAAATTGGAATGACTCTAATAGACAAAATTAGCCATAATTACGATATAATCAAAAAACTAAAACTAGTAACAGAAGACATTCATAATAATGGAGGAAAAGTACTAGCGGAAGGCATTGAAAATTTGGAACAATTAAAAATAATCAGAGAAATTAATATTGATTATGTTCAAGGGTTCATTTTTGATTCTCCTAATGAAGCATTTGAAAAGTTACGCAATAATTAAGAAACTATATTTTTATATCATATATTCCCGTTAAACCGACAAGTTTTTGGGCTCTATTCGCATGAATTAAAATTAGTAGAAACTGCTTAAAACACTGATAAAATCACCTTTAAATCACCCCATTTTTCATAGCCTGTTTTTACACTGATAGATAGTTCCTTAATCGATTATCACCACAAAAATAAATCCAAGGATAAGTTCAATATATAAAAAAGCCGCTTATAAAAACGGCTTTATACATAATAATTACCTTACTATAAACTCACCTGAACTAACTCTACCTTCATAACTTGCTGTAATAGTTGCAGAACCAGAACCTACTGCATACATTATTGGCCCATCCATTCTAATAACGTTTGGGTTAGAACTGGTCCATATAGAAGAGTAGCTTAAGTCAACAAATCCACCATTTAATAAACTGTACAAACCATTAACTGTTAAGCCTGATTTATCACCAACATTTAGAACATTACCTCCAGATATATTCATAGTATACGAAAATAATGTTTGAATATTAATAACACTTAGTGTTGTTTCCCCCCAAACATTAATATTATCAATTAATATCGCTTTTATTCGAGTTCCACCATCCACAATGCCTTTGGCTCGACCATTATTCGTTATCGTTGCAATATTAAATGCCGAGCTATTCCATATCACTCTATCATTTGACAAGATCTCTTTAGAGCCATCATCATAAATGAGTTCTGCCTCAAATTGCTGGGTACTCCCAACAAATATGACTGTATGTTTAGGCCTCACATTAACAACGTAATTAACAGGAAGAGGGATTGGTGTTACATCCAAATGAGCGTTATTACTTGTGATTCCTCCCTTAGTAGCCATCACAATAACAGAGCCAACATCAACACCAGTCACTTCACCAGTTAGACTGATTGTTGCTAATTCTGTTGATGACATGTGCCAATCAACACTACGGCTAATATTAATTGAGTTACCATCACTGTAAATCCCTGTGGCAGCATACTGTAATGTACTGCCTTTGATTACTGATGCACTCATAGGAGAAATTGTAATTGATTCCAAAACTGCTTCATTAACAATAAGATTGACTCGGTTACTCATGACTCCATCTTTTACTGCACTAATGATAGTTTCACCAACATTTATGCCAACAGCCATCCCTTGCTCGCTGATGGTCGCAACCCTTGTTTCGCTACTGCGCCACGACACCTCATTGGAGATATTTCGACTAGTATCGTCACTGTAAAAACCCACCGCCGTGTACTGCTGTCGATCCCCCTTAGCAAGGCTCACGACTACTGGGCTGATCTGAATGCGTTCAACTACTGCCGCGGTCACAGTTAAACTAGCCTCATTACCCACCACTCCATTAATTATCGCGCTGATAATAGTTTCACCAACATTTATGCCAACAGCCATCCCTTGCTCGCTGATGGTCGCAACCCTTGTTTCGCTACTGCGCCACGACACCTCATTGGAGATATTTCGACTAGTATCGTCACTGTAAAAACCCACCGCCGTGTACTGCTGTCGATCCCCCTTAGCAAGGCTCACGACTACTGGGCTGATCTGAATGCGTTCAACTACTGCCGCGGTCACAGTTAAACTAGCCTCATTACCCACCACTCCATTAATTATCGCGCTGATAATAGTTTCACCAACATTTATGCCAACAGCCATCCCTTGCTCGCTGATGGTCGCAACCCTTGTTTCGCTACTGCGCCACGACACCTCATTGGAGATATTTCGACTAGTATCGTCACTGTAAAAACCCACCGCCATGTACTGCTGTCGATCACCCTTAGCAAGACTGACTACCGCTGGCGTTATCTGAATGCTTTCTAGAGCAGCTGCCGTTACCGTTAAACTCAATTCATTACTTATAATTCCATTTTTTGTGGCTTTAATTGATGCGAGACCTACAGCACCTCCCTTCGCAATTCCAATTTCTGTTATCATTGCAATTTCTGGAAATGTACTACTCCAAGAAACCTTATCACTAATATTTTCACTCGAATCATCGCTATAAAAACCAATAGCAACAAACGCTTGATAACTACCTTTCACTATTTGTAAATCACTTACCCCTAAAGTTAAATTTTTAACTGGCAATATTTGAATATTAACTAATACTTTTTCATTTTCAATAATATTGTCATCAAAAGCCCCCTCAGAATTACATCCATATAAAAAGAGCAAAATAACAGATAAAACTAAACTTCGAAGAAAATAATAGTTTATTTCCGAATTAAAAATGTAATCACGCTTTATTTTATTCATATATACCTAGCCTACTTTTTCAATAAAGAGCAATAAGTATTAACAATAGGCCATAAAAAAGATCTATGTAAAAGTGCAAAATAACCACAATAAGTGCAAAGAAAATAATATTGATTAATTAAAAGCATTTTTATTATCAGAAATAAAAATAAAAAAAACCGAGTACATATTAAATATACTCGGTTTTTATAAAACAAATTTAATTTAGAATGTTTTTACTATATAAAATCTATTTAGCACGAACAAACACAAGCGTTTCTCCCCAGATTACCGAGTTATGATGAAAAGTAGCCGATATTCTTGCGGCATTTCCTTCGTTCGAACTAACTGCAGTTACCATTCCAGTCTGATCAACAGTGATGTCTTGCGGAGCACTGCTTGCCCAAGTTGCTTGATTAGTTATATCTACAACTCGGCCATCTCCATACTGAGCTTCAGCCTTAAGTTGCAATTGACTACCAGTCGTAACAAACTGATTTCTAGGCGAAACGCTTACAAAAGGACGAGCAACTGTCACATTAGCACGGCCACTGATACCATCTTTTGTCGCTGTAATTATCGTACTGCCATTACGCACACCCACAGCAAGTCCTTCTGTACTAATCGTCGCAACATTTGCATTCCCACTAGTCCATGAAACTTCATTAGTAATATCACGACTCGTATTATCACTATAAGATCCTGTTGCTACATACTGCAGCTCATCGCCATCACTAATGGTAATTGTCGAAGGAGTAATCTGAATACTTTCAAGAACTACCCCTATAACATTTAGCTCAGAATCATTACTAACGATACCATCTTTTGCAGCACTTATCGTTGTACTCCCTACCCCCACACCAATAGCTAACCCTGTTTGACTAACTGTTGCTACCCTCGTATCATCACTCATCCATGATACATCATTAGAGATAGCACGGGAGCTACCGTCACTATAAACCCCTGTCGCAATATATTGTTGATTATTACTTACAGTAATGTCCGCGTTTGACGGTGACAATTCAATACTTCTAAGAATTGCAGCTGTAACATTGATTACTGAATCATTACTAACAATACTATCTTTTGAGGCCTTTATTGTTGAATTCCCTATATCAACCCCCACAGCAAGACCACTACTACTAATGGTCGCAACCGCTGTTACTGTACTTTGCCATGAAACTTCTGAGCTAATATCACGATGACTATCGTCACTATAATAACCCGTCGTAACATATTGTTGGTTATTACCCTTCGCAAGACTAACATTTAAAGGAGTTAATTCGATTCTCTCAAGGATCGCAGCGGTTACTGTCAATGTAGCCTCGTTACTATTAATCCCATTTAAAGAACCAGTTATTGTAACATTACCTTCAATAACACCCTGCGCTAAACCAACATTTGTAATCGTTGCAATACTTCTATCTGATGAATTCCAATTAATTCGTCCTGTAACATCCAATGTCGAGTTATCAGAATATGTAGCAACTGCCGTATATTGCTGTTGATTACCCTTAGGGATACTTTGCATTGCTGGCGTTATCTGCAAAGAACGCACAACAGCTGAAGTTATTGTTAATGTTGCTGAATTGCTACTTACACCGTTCAATGTTGCTTGTATCGTTACCACTCCCTCAGTAACACCGGTCCCTAAGCCTTCAGAACTAATTGTTGCAACTCCAGTATTAGAACTAGACCAACTGACACTATCACTAACATCTTTTGTTGTGTTGTTATTATAAGTGGCCACCGCAACATATTGTTGGGTATCACCTTTAGCAATACTCTTCGTAGGAGGTGTGACCTGAATAGAAACAACACTTGCACTTATAACTGTTAATGTCGCTTCATTACTTGAAACTTCATCCTGTCTTGCAAAAATCTGAACCTCTCCAAGACTAACACCTGTTGCTAAACCTTGAGTATTAATAGTTGCTAAACCCGTATCAGAACTAGACCAACTAACCAAGTTAGTGACATCGGCGGTATGGCCATCCGTATAGGTTGCAGTAGCTAAATACCGTTGAGTATTACCTTCTGCAATACTTACTGTTGCTGGAGTTATCTGGATAGAAACAAGTTCAGCCACAGTTACTGATAAGGTAGCTTGATTACTAACATTCGAATTTAATTCAGCTAAAATTTTAACTTGGCCTTCATGATCGCCACTCGCTAAACCGCCAGATACTCCAGAAGAAATAGTAACTAAAGCCGGGTTGGAACTACTCCAAGTAACAGAATCTGTAATATCTACATTCTGATCATCACTATAGTAACCCACAGCGGTATACTGTTGTGCATTACCCTTTGCAATACTGACTTCAGGAGGCGTAATTTGTATAGACTCTAACTCTGCAGCAGTCACAGTTAAAGTTACATTATTACTAGTAACAGAATTAAATGTAGCATGAACATTAACTTCGCCCTCGCTAACACCAGTCGCTAAACCAACTGATGTAATCGAGGCAAGCAAAGTATCAGAACTAAACCAGCTGACTGAACTACTAATATCAACAGTTGTATTATCCGTATAAGTAGCAGTCGCGATATATTGTTGTGTATTACCTTTTGCGACACTTGCACTCGGTGGTGTTATTTGAATTGATATAACATCCGCCGCCGCAACATTTAACACTGCGGTATTACTTATGATTTTCCCCAAAGTAGCTTTAATATCTATATTACTACCTATAGCAACCCCAGAAGCTAGGCCGTGAATAGAAATAGTAGCTACATTTTTATCAGAACTAGACCAACTTACTAGCGTGCTGATATCTTGCACCTTACCATCAGTATATGTACCTAATGCCTCATATTGCTGAGTATTACCTTTTGCTATGCTTTTTCTTGCGGGCGTAATTTGAATTGATTGCAGTTCAGCAGAAGTCACCGTTAATTCTGAATCGTTACTTACTACAGAATCCAAAGATGCAGTCACCGTAACTTGGCCAACTTTAACACCAGAGCCTAACCCACCAACACTCACTGTCGCAATTGCTGAATCCGAGCTTAGCCAACTAACATTGTCATTAACAACAGCAAAACTACCATCAGTATAAGTCGCTGTTGCTGTATATTGATGAGATGTACCTTTTGCAATACTATAAACAGCAGGGGAAACCTGAAGACTAACAACTTCAGCAGCAGTGACAGATAAAGCTGCATTTTCACTATTAATACCACCAAAAATAGCGTTAATAGTAGAACTTCCAATCGCTATTCCATTAGCAACTCCATTAGTTATTGTTGCAGTACGAGTATCAGAGCTATTCCAAGTAGCCCGAGCTGTCACATCTGTTTTTTTTCCATCAGAATAAGTAGCCAAAGCTTCATATTTTTGAGAATTACCCTTAGCAATACTGACATTTAAAGGAGTAATATTAAGAACTGTGACAACTGCATCCGTAATTTCTAAAGAGGCATTATTACTTTTAATCCCGCCAATAGAGGCTTGAATATTAACGTCTCCAATTTCGTCGCCAGAAGCCAAACCACGCTCAGAGATAGAAACACCATCACCAGTAACAACCCAACTAACATCATTAGTAATATCTTGAGTTGTATTATCACTTAACGTACCTACTGCTGTGTATTGTTGTTTATTTCCCTTAGCTATCACTTTAACTGCAGGCTCAATCTGAATAGAAGTTATTGCTGCATTAGTTACTATCAAATCCGCTACGTTACTTTTTATGTCTCCTAACATGGCAAAAATTGCCATGTTTCCTGTACCAACGGCAGTTGCTTTACCTGTTGGTGTCATAGTCACTTTTGTTGGGCTTGAAACGAACCACTCAATACGATCATGATTATTAATAATCATTGTTGTTCCATCAGTGTAAGTCGCCACAGCTTCATATTGCTGAAAACTACCTAAAGGAATATTCTTCATTGCTGGCGTAATCTGAATAGAAACGGCTTCTGCTGGATTGACTAAAATAACAAGCTCATTACTTACGATATTCCCAAGAGTAGCAACAATTTCACTTTGACCTTCTGCTACCCCTCTAGTAATACCAACATTAGAGACACTAACGATTAACTGTTCTGAACTTACCCAATCAACCTTATCAGTAATATTTTCATTTGAGCCGTCGCTATAAGCTCCAGTTGCGATTAACGGTAATTTATTTCCTTTTGCAACCTGCAAGTCACTTCTACCAAAACTTAATTTTTCAGCAGGTGCTATTTGAATACTAACTAATACTTTATCGACACCATCATTTGTTGGAGGAACACTAAACGCATCTTCAGCATTACATCCAAATAGGCTTATGGTTGTTAGAAATAGAGTAAGTAACTTAACACCCATTATGGTTATAGATTTAATCATTTTGAGGCCACTACTTCATAAGAGAAACTAGGAATATTCATATCAACACGAAGGTTCTGACTTCTTCCTACTGCTGTCATATTGCTCGCAACAGGATTTGTTTCACCATCTGCACGAACCGTTATTCTAGATATTGAAATACCTCTATCAGTGAAAAAACGCGCCACACTATTTGCACGTTTTTGCGATAATCTTTGATTAGCAGCATAAGAACCAATGGAGTCTGTATTACCGGTTAAAATCAGATTACTTTGTGGATATTTATTAAGAATATCCAACACTTTTTTCAGTTCAAGACTTCCCGTATCAACCTTACTGCTAGCAAATGAAAAATACGTTACATACGATTCTTCATTTGTAGTAATTGTCTTTTTAACCGGAATGACAACAGGTACTGGAGGTAAAATTTTAGGCTCCTTTTTAACTATGATTTTTTTCTCAGCAATCACTTTCTTTTCATTAAAAAATTTATAATTTAAATTAATAACAAAGGAATTATTATCATATCTACCAGTATATTTATCACCAATTTCATTTATATATTTAAAGCCACCTTCAATATCAATATTAGGCGTCACCGCATAACTAATACCAACCTCACCTAGTGGAGAAACACCTTGTGTTGAACGTGTTTCAGCTCCTTGAATATGCTTATCAACATCCCAATAAGCCACACCTATTCTCGCGTAGGCTTTATAGTTTTGCTGTAATACCCAATCATAGCGAAGTGCAGTTTCAAACCACATAGGATTAATTTCTATATTATTTTCACGAGCTTTAAGGCCTCCTGAATATTGGTAACCAATATCCCAACGCCAAGCATCATTAAACTGAACTCCAGAGCTAACGCCAAAAGACGGTGCACTAGGATCTGAATAACTATAATTATCATCATCAGCAAACTGATAACTCAGATTTCCACCGATAAAATAACTTGGATAAACAATTTCTGCTTTAGCAGAAAAAACTAAAAAAACAGATAAAGCCGACACTACTTTAATGGAAAGAGAAGTACACATTAGATAATCACCTATGTTTCTAATAAATTCCCACCGATATTAAATAAGTAAAAGGCAAATAAAAACAATAAAACATGCAAAAACATCATGTAATTACGCACAAAAACACTAACCAAACCACATACAATAAAACAATAAAATAAACAATAAATTTTTTTTAAATATATAAAATTTCATGCAATTTTATGAAAGGTTTATTAAAACAATAAAAAGTAATATCTTTCCACCCTCTTATTTTTATAAAGTTAGCTAGCTTACAATAAATCATAAATTTCGATTAGAGGCTTATTATGAAAATAAAAGAAATAAAGGACCAGATTAAACTAAAAAATCAAGCAAAAGAAAGGATAATGAAAATAAAGATGACACTTATTAGTGAGATAGCAAAAGAGAATGATAGTAAAAAAAATAAACGGATAAAAGAACTACTAGTAGAATACAACAATGCGATTTTTATTTATGAATCAATACAAGTGAAAGAAAAAAATGAATAAGATATTATTTTTCTATTTTATAACTTTATTACCATTTTATTCGATTGGATCAACTAATGATATTAGCGTAAAAATGAAAGATCTAAAAACTGGTGAGTTAATAGGAGATATAACAATAAAAAGTAGTTTATACGGTGTAGTATTTACACCAAATCTAATAAATTTAGAACCAGGGTTACATGGTTTTCATATTCACGAAAAAGGAGATTGTGGTACAGCTCTTATGAATGGAATATATATATTAGGAGGAAAAGCTGGTGGTCATTATGACCCAGAAAAGGCAAAAAAACACGGTTTTCCATGGACGACAGATAATCATAAGGGGGACCTACCACCATTATATGTAGATAATAATGGCGATGCGACAAACCCCGTCCTTGCTCCTCGTATAAAGATTAAAGAGTTAAAAGGAAAGTCCATAATGGTGCATAAAGGCTCGGATAATCATTCAGATCACCCTGCACCTCTTGGAGGGGGATATGATCGTATTTCATGTGGTGTAATAATAAACTAAGTAATAAGGGTTTGTATACAAACCCTTATTTTAATAAGTTTTTATTTATTCTTTTATCTCTTCAACAATTAAAAGTAAAATATACTCAACCTCATTTAAGAATATTATAGTTCTTAATGTGATGTATTTTTTATAAAAAAAGAGTTCTCTTTTTATGCATGTTTGCCTATTTACTAAAAATACTGATTCTAGATGTTTACAGTATAATGCATTTGCTTTTATTAACGGATCATTTGTCATTCCTATAATATTATCAATTACGCTATATTCTTCATTACTTACTCCACAATAAAATTGAGACTTATATGAAGAATTCGCATAAACCATAATTCCACTAGTCGTAGTTAATACTGATGGTTGAGGATAGGAATTCATGAACGCAAAGATTTCATTTTTATTCATCATTGGCTTCTATAGGTTAACATTCATTATAAAACGTAGGTATTTTATACTATATAAAAAAATTTTTACTAGTTACAAAGGAGCATAAAAACACAAAACCTGCACATTAAAATATTTTTTTGCACATTTATTAAATAAGTTAAATTTATTAAAAATACTGACCAATCAAAATATACATTTAGTTACAGAATAACAGCTAAAATTTAAAGGTTAAATTTTGAAAACTTACAATAATAGTCTTGAAAGAAAAATAATAACATGCTTTGAAAAAGCCATAGATAAAAGAGGATTTCTATCTCTACGCTCTATTATTGAATCCCAATATAACATTGGACATCGTCACTTTATTATTGAACCCATACGAAAAAGTAGCATAAATTATCGATAAAAATAATGCACTTTCCATAAATACTTTGCGCATTTACGCCTTTTAAATGCGCAATTTTACATATAAATTCCTCATAATTTCAATTTAAATCACATCAACAAAAAATCATGAGTACCCTGTTATGACATTAAAAAAATTAAGCTTTATAACAACCCTGTTAGTTATTTTAATAAACATTATAATGATAGTATTTATAAACTCAAATTTTGAATTTATAAAAAATCAAACAAGAGTATTAAATGGTATCTCTGACGTAGAAATTGAGATTAGAGATTCAATTATCGAAAATCTAACGTTTCAAATAAGCAAAAGTCATAATAAAATAGAAGACTTCAAACTAAGCATGGCTAAAAATAAAGACACTATTAGTGAAGTAAAATCCTACATGATCTCAAATGAAAATAAAAACCGCCTAGATATTATATCAAAAGACATCGCAGCATACGAAAGTAGTATTCTAAATATTTTCAATTCAACATCAGACGCAATGAAAAAATCTCATTTAGAAAATGCTCAGCAAACAGAAAGTAAAGTGATGAAAGATCTATCTTACTTAAATAATAAAATAACAACTTTTACCTTCAATGTCATCGCTGATATAAGTTTAAAGAGCTTATTTTTGTTATTATCATCTATAATTTTCACAATTATACTCATAATATACCTAGTTAAAAATGTGATGATGAACGTAGGAGGTGAACCAAGTTCAATCTCTTTAATATTATCTAACATCGCAAATGGAGATCTATCTCAGGAATTAATAAAATCGAAAAAAGATACAGGTATATACGCATCAATGCTGATATTAAATGAAAAGCTATCTGCCATAGTAAAAAATAGTCTTGCTGTCGCTGATAATGTGTCTTCGGCATCAGAAGAACTAAGCTATGTAATGACCGACACCACGAAAAACTCTCAAAACGAATTAGCTCAAATTGAAGGAATATCCGCAGCAATAAGTGAATTATCTAGTACTTCAAAAGAAGTCACAGCAAATGCTTTTGATGCTGAAAATGAAACTCAAAAAGCAATTAATGATATTGAAATAGGTAATTCAACTCTAGATAAATCAATACACCTAACTAAAAACATCAATGATTCGGTTCAACAAACCGCAGATATGATTGCGGAATTAAGAATTGATGCAATTGATATAGGCGAAGTGACAAATGTGATTAGTACAATTTCAGAACAAACTAACCTTCTCGCATTAAATGCAGCGATTGAAGCTGCTCGCGCAGGTGAGCAAGGAAGGGGTTTTGCTGTTGTTGCTGATGAAGTCCGTAGCCTTGCTGAAAAAACGCAAAAATCAACAATAAACATCCAAGAAATTATTGTGAAACTACAAGCTCAATCAGAAATAGCAAATCGAAATATGATTGAAAACGTATTATTGATTCAAGAATCGGTATCATTATCTGAAGAAGTAAAATTTTCTTTTGATAAAATTGTTAATTCAGCAAAATCCATTTCAGATGTAAATACATTAGTTGCTACTGCTTCTCAAGAGCAATTTAACGTAACAGAAGAAATAGCAATCAATGTTACGAACACATTTGATTTAGTAAATGAAAATGTAGCAGCAATAAATCAAGCACAGCAAGCATCAAAGGATCTCTCATCTTTGGCTATATCTCAGAGAGAAGAGTTATCCTACTTTAAAATTTAGTATTTTAGAACACATAAAAAAGCCTAGAAACTAGGCTTTTTTATTTATGCTTTCATTATTTTTTTCTTATATTGATAAAGAGTTTCCCCTTTTGCTATTTTAAATGCATTACTAGCTGATGAGTGGGAATTGAAACCACACTTAGACAATATATATTTAATACTAACATCAGGATTATCATTAATGCTAGATATCAATAAATCAACTTTTACCTCATTTAACGTTTTTTTATACGTCGTTTTATTCTTTGAAAAGATATATTGTAATTTTCTTTTTGACATATATAGATTTTGAGCTAAATAATCAAGAGATAGTTTGTTGTTTGAAATGTTCAACTTAATAAATTCAATAATTTTATCTATTACCTTTTCTTTTTCTGATTCAATTAATGATATTAGTACCAAGCAGATTATCGCATTAACTTCAACAGACCTTTTATAATCATCTTCAGAAAAATTATTTCTCAATTTATTAATTATACTTTCATAAACAACATTTATTTTCTTACTCTCACTCCAATCAGATACTTCTTTTGACAATGGAAATAGTATAATAATTCCTTGTTTTCCATTAGTCTCAATATATATTGGTAAATTAATAACAGGTAAAAAAAAAGCATTTACGTCATCTCCATCACTTGATTGATATGATACAAATGCTCCATATTTTTGGTCTTTAAAAGATAACGAAAACCTATTTTCATTTTTATCTATAATAAAGAAATACTTATCCTCAATTGGCTCTAATATTATTCTATTTTTTCTATAAGTCAAAACCTCAAAAGAGGACTCATGTGTTTTTTCTTTCATACTAAAACTCACACAATACAAAATAATGTAGGTAATATGCGAATATCCACTAAATTAGCTATTATTAATTGCTAGTGCTAATGAATGATAGCTATAAAATGACTTCATACTGCTATTCACTTATTTTTAAATGCTTCATAACTAAATTAACATTAATCAGCGCTCTTTTTCACAAAGGAGTGACCTGTATCATAAATCAGATGCAAATGATTTACGTGCAAAAAACATAACGAAATGTGCAGACTTTCGCATTGTTACAATTTTCACCTAACCAGTTACACTTTGTTAATAATGAAATGTATTTTTTCATAATTATAAATATGTACCTAAGAGTATACTTATATATACAAACATTAATATATAAAAAAATAATTACTTAGACCTATTAACAATAGAAAATTCATATATATTGTGAGTATTTTATATGTGGAAAAATGTAATCGTTTGCTTTGAGTTTAATATTAACAATTGAAGTATTTTGTTATTTTAAATAATCAACATTAAATATATAAATAACGATATGTATTAATAATATTACTTACTAAACCGACATTAATAAAATCATAATTCCCATATTTGATGATAATGACTCTGTACAATTAACCTTATATAATTAAAAATAGCAGTATAACGACGCAATCTTTATTTTACATAAAATATACCCCCAATTACTGTAATCGAAATGAAAGGTCTCGTTCCCCAAAATACCCATGGCATGGTGGCCTTAACAAATATTATCCTAGCTAAAACTCTACTGGTGGCGGCTCTGATGCAAACGTATTTAATGAAAGGGGCTTAACAACGGTTAACCTTTCTACAGGTATGGCGAGTTCATACTACGGAAGAGTTCATTAAAGTATCAGATATGGTAGACATTACGCGCTTTGTCGCGGCATATTTGACTCGTTAAGTTTCCTCATTGTTATAGAATATAAACAAAAGAGCCACTTTAATTAGAGTGGCTCTTTTTTATAAATGATCTACGTGATTTTATTTTCCGATCATGATTTGTTGAAACAACAAACTGGTTTCACAAATATCATGATCATGCGAATGCCCTTCGTGCTGGTTCAAATAATTCATTACTGCTTGGCTTTTCGCCGTTAGTTGCATTCCAATTTTGCCACTATCAATCATTTTTGGCACGCCTCGATATACTGTGGCGGTAATATTAATATCATCAATTGTTTCCGGTTTTACGCTGTAAGGGCTCTCATCCAATACAGCAAAATCAGCAAATTTGCCTATTTCAATCGATCCTACCGTCTCTTCTAGTCTGGCAGTATAAGCAGCGTTAATAGTGATTGCTTTCATCGCTTCATCAACCGTAATGCGCTCTTGCGGGCCTTGAACCGTTTCACCTGATAAACCAATACGATTCACGGCAGCCCAGACTAAACTTAACGGTTGAGCTGGTGCCATAGGTGCATCTGAATGCAAAGATAACATGCCACCCGCATCAATAAATGAGCGTCCTCTTGACATCACTTCCGCTCGCTCTTTACCTACCCCTTGTTCACCATATAATTCAGCTAAGATATGCGTGTAATATGGATTAACACTGAAGTTAGCTCCCGCTTCGACCGCCCTTGGTATATCATCTTTATCTGTAATACCTAAATGATGAAACCCCGTTCTATGATCGCTACGCGGCACCTCCGAATTTAATGTTTCAACAATATCAACAGCGGTTTCAAATCCAACATCACCATTCGCGTGTATGACAACCGTATAATCATCTTTCCAATAGGGGCGCATGCTGTCTTCAAGCTCTTGTGGGGTTTGTAACCACTCACCTTCATGTCCATCAATATAACCCTCTTTTAAATGCATCAATTGGCTATACATCGCACCATCTGTAAATAACTTAACGTATTTTGGTAACCAACGGATTTGTTCATTCTCACTGTAAGTTTGAGTTTGAGTCTCTGCAATTACTTTGCCTTTTTCTGCGTCATATCCTCCCATGGCATAAGTAAAGTTACCCGCAGGGATCAACCAATAATCCAAAGCAAGTGTATCTTCCATTAGAATATCAATCATTTGATCATACATTTCAGGAGTCACTACCACACCGGGATCAATAGCTGTTGTGATCCCCCCCGCCTGAACATAATCCCGAGTACGCTCCATACCTGTGGCAAATAAACCACTTTCTACCATAAACTCTAAAACGTCATTCAAGATTACTTTGGCACCATTTTCATAGGCATGCCCTTTATCCCAATCTAATTGCGCGTAACCTTGCCCTTCTCCCGTCCATGAGGCTTCACTCCAGCCAAACATTTCCATTGCTGCATCATTAAAATACAACTCGTGAAAACTACGGTGCCAAACAATAATTGGGCGAGTATTAGAGATCGCATTCAATTTCTCTTTACTCATTTCACTGCCATGAAAGTAATTATGATAACCCCATGTCAATAAAGGGGTTTCTTTATCTTTCATTTCAGATTCGATTTCTGTTAAGCGAGCGAAATAAGCATCATGGCCTTGTATTCCTTCTACATTTCCCCATGGAAAATTCCAATCTGCAGGCGTAATAAATTCAGAACCCAATAAAATAGCACTGAGCCATAAATGAATGTGTGGTTCAACAAAACCAGGAGTGATTACCTTATCTTCAAATTGATCATCAATCGTAAAGCTTGGGTGCGATTGATACTTTGCAATCAATGTTTCTTTTTTCCCTAAATCAACAATTTTCCCTTCTTGTACCACCACAGAATTTGCACCTATTGGCGTCTTGTCTGACATGGTAAGTAATTCATTTGAAGAATAGAGAATTATCGGATTTTGGCTAACAACAGAAGCGTCATAAGTCGGTGTTTTCGTTTGTGTGCAGCCGATCAGAGCAGAGAGCGCAATGGCAATAGAAGAAACTTTAAAGAATCGATTCATAATTTTGGCCTTTCATAATAAATTTCAATTTCAACTTGTGAGCCACTGCATACTTCAGCGTCGCGCTCTGTAATAAAGCCATATTACTTATGAATCGGCGTTCTAAATAATGCATTATGATGGGAGATACCCAACATTGGAGTGACTATGTTTTCTTATGAACACCTAACCTCATTTTGCGCTACCGTTGAAGAGGGCAGCTATAGCCAAGCAGCTCGAAAACTAGGAAAAGATCGCACAACGATTAGAGAACAAATCAAAGCATTAGAAGACAGCTATGCAATTGAATTGTTTAATATTCAAGGAAAAAAAGCCATTGCTTCACCGGCAGGACTTGCTATCTATAAGCAAGCAAAACTGTTGGTTAAAAACAGTGAAAAACTCAATTTACGCATGATGAATAATTACCAACAGCCGATCACTCAGTTAGATATATTTCACGATATTATTGTGCCGAAT
The DNA here is from genome assembly GCF_057368515.1 of Aliivibrio friggae. Lineage (NCBI taxonomy): Bacteria > Pseudomonadati > Pseudomonadota > Gammaproteobacteria > Vibrionales > Vibrionaceae > Aliivibrio > Aliivibrio friggae. The sequence goes on along the minus strand of NZ_CM170649.1, from coordinate 445,587 downwards.
TCTTTAATTCTATTAGTTGAAGAATTTATAACTAATACATTCCCTCATATTAAAATTCATTGGCTTCACCGTAATAGAGATCAGGCCCTTTCATCTCTGGTTGAAGGTAAGCATCAGTTAGCTATCATGCAAAATAAACCATCGAATGAAACACAATTCCCAGTTGGTTTTTTGAATTTAGGTACACACAGTTTTTCAGCCTATTGCCGCCCTAAACACTCTCTTACTAAATTATCAGAGCTATCCCTACTTGATTTACAATTAGAAAAGCAATACATCAGTGAAAATCATTACAACACCATGCCTGAACTCTTCGCTGTATCGACCGATTTACGTTTAATAAGTAACAATGATGTATTACTTAAACTTGTAAGACACGATGGCTGGGCATTAATGAGTAAAGGGTTGGCTCAACCTTATATTGAAAGTAACGAATTGATTGAGCTTAAAATAAAAGAGTTATCCAATGATCTACAAATTGGGATTTCCTTCTTTTACCCTTTAACTATTGAATCAAATGAGGAAATACAAGAGTTAACGACGTTTTTACGTCAATATGCTCAGCAGAATTTAAATTAAAAAATGATAAAAGTAAGATGTTGGATTTATCCCATCATGATGCATTAGTAAATGAATAATAATTAACCTATAGTTATTTCAGCGGTCATTATCATTGTTTTTCAATAAGGTGGTGCAGCATGAACATATCAACTAATGGAATTATTTATGTCGTCGCATTTGTTCTTATTTTGGTTGTTGGTTTTCGAATCTATACGATTAAACAACAATTAATCCAGATAAATGAACACGTCCCTACTCAATCAGAAACAAATCATATCTACGACTATTTACTCTTTAATCAACGTTAATATATTCATCTCTTGAGTGCTTATAGCCAGTAAAAGAACAGGATAAAATTAGAAACAGTTCACGGAATTACCTTAGAGAAGAAAAGCCGTCATCAAACCCAGTTATGATACCTTTTTACGATATTTTCATATTAAAGGATTATTTATGAACTTCGTTGATGGTGTACTACACATCGAATCATTTTTAGCTATTACTCTCGGGATAATTGTTCTTTTCTTAGGTCGTCGACTAACACAGATGAGCTATTGGCTAAAAGAATTTAGTATTCCAGAACCCGTTTCTGGCGGTATTCTTGTTTCGGTTCTTTTCGCCATTCTTCATTACGCAACACAAATTGATGTCTCTTTTGATTTAGCTACTCGTGATCTTTTACTGGTTTATTTCTTTACCACTATTGGTATTAATGCCAGCCTAAAAGATCTGTTTAAAGGGGGTAAACCTCTCATCATTTTATTAACCATCACCATCGGATACATGTTCATTCAAAACCTCACCGGCATAGGGTTCGCTTTGCTGCTTGATCAACCAGCCGTTTTTGGTTTGTTAAGTGGCTCGGTATCTTTAATCGGCGGGCATGGAACAGCCATCGCATGGGCGCCAAAAATTGGAGAGCAGTTCGATTTAAATACCGCTATGGAGATAGGCATAGCAAGTGCCACCTTTGGGCTTATTCTTGCCAGTTTAATGGGCGGACCAATTGCAAAATATTTAATTAATAAACACAATTTAAAAGCGACTGAAGGCGAAAAGGTTGACGTTGGAACTCAGCAAGATTCTAAACAAACTCACATTACTTCTTATGATTTCTTAGATGCTATGCTCGCGATTCACATCTGTATTATCTTAGGAGCTATCTTAAATGAAGTGGTTTCTGGGCTTGGGTTGGATCTTCCTTTATTTGTGAGTTGCTTATTTGCCGGTATTTTAATTTCTAATTTAATACCAACCTCTTACCCTCGATTAACAGGCACTCGTTGGCCTGCTCGTAAACCTGCGGTTGCTCTAATAGCAGATATGGCATTAGGGGCATTTTTATCGATGTCTTTAATGAGTATGCAATTATGGGCGTTAGTCGACTTAGCTGGCCCTATCTTTATTATTTTGGCTGCTCAGTTCTTTATTGCAATATGTATTGCCATTTTTGTTGTCTTCCCTCTTATGGGAAAAACATACGATGCAGCGGTAGTGTGTGCAGGGTTTGGAGGCATATCACTAGGGTCTACCCCAACAGCGATGGCAAACATGTCAGCAGTAGCGCAGAAATATGGTAATTCACACCAAGCCTTTATTATCGTGCCTTTGGTTTGTGCCTTTTTTATCGATCTCGCTAACGCACTTATTATTCCTTATTTTATTGGTATCGTCGGATAACACTTCCCTCTTCTAGAAAGCTCTTCACTTAAAAATAGTCAGACCTAAAATCTGGCTATTTTTTACGCTCAAAATCAAATAAAAGCACTAAAATTTCTTCTGGCGTAAAATGGTAAGTATCATTTTCTTAAATTTATAACATACCTCCTTATTAAATTTATTTAGGAGATTGCCATGAAAGCTATATCATTTATTGCTTGCCTGTTTTTATTCAGCACGACTTTCGTTCACGCCAATGTTCATAAATGGAAAAACAAAACATTCGAAACTTATTCAGATAAAACCCAAGTTCAGTTTGTCTTAGTTAATCGTTATAACCAATCCGCTGATTACTATTTAAGAATTGATAATAAATCATTTCCTACAAAGATTACGTTAAAGCCTAACCAAGAGGTTGAGCTTGATATAACAGTAAAAACACCCCCGAGCCAAACCACAAAGAAAAAAGTGTGTACTCGCATGGTATCAGACTCACCAAACAGCTATGAAGTGTGTACCAATCTATCATTTAAAAGGCATTAATTATGCGCTACTTATTAAGTGGCCTTTTAGGGCTCTCTTTAGCGATCCCTGTATTTGCTAATCCTATTCCTAGCCTTTCAAACCCATCAGGTACAGACAGGATAAGAACCTCTGGGGGATCATCTTGTGAACAAGCCATAGCCACAGGAAAAACATTTCAAGTAGGCACTTATGGCTCATCAGGTAATGAAGACAGTGACAATTATTACAATAATTATTATCACCAAAATCAAGATGAAGCCGGTATTTATGCTGCTGTAACCTTTCAGTTTGGTGGAGAAGACCGCGTGGATTGTACGAGGCTTTATGAACTCGAACTTCGCGATCGCACTCGAGAAGAAGAATTAGCTCAAGCAGAGCATGAACTTAAGCTTTTACAAATCGAAGCTGAAAAATATCGATTACTTAAAATGAAACAAACTAACACAACCTTCTCGGAGTAAATATGCAAAATAAAAAACAGACACTAGTGATTGCTACGGCTTCTTTACTAACGGCACTCACTGTTTATGCAAGTCCACCCGATCACCCTTCTAGCACAACAGGTGATGTGACTTTTTCGGCAAAAGTAGAAGAACAGTGTGGTATTGAAGCGACACAACCAACTGCTGATCTAGCCTTTGGGGACACTTATAATCAATCAAATGCAACAGTTAAAATAATAAGTAACAGCAGTAGACACGTTAAGTTTAAAGCGTCTTCTATTGATCTTGATTCATTCGGCAACCAAATCGAATTACAAGATGTGCATTTCAAAGCCGCAGGAACGATCAATGTAGACCAAAATGCAGACGAATGGCTGGAAGATATCACCATTAAGCGTGAAGACATCAAAGAAAACAATAATATAGACCTATTAGCACGAGTAAATATTGATGAAGAAGATCTTGATGCTAATGATAACTATGAAATAAAAACAACTTGGACGATTGAGTGTCATTAACTTTGTAAGCCCTTTATAAGGGCTTATTTTTATAAGAAGAAACCATGAAAAAATATCTATTAATTCTTAGTTTTCCCTTTATAAGCTCTTATTCACTCAGTTCTGGTTTAGATAAAAACGAAGTTCTGGACTTCAATAAACAGTGTGTTGATGCATCAAATAACCATGAACGCCGGATCTTTGATGCTTTATCGAATTCTGAGTACATAAATTGGTCGAAAATAAAGCTGGTTGATACTACCAGTCGCTTAAATTACACAGATACCGTCTTAGGAAAAAATGAAGGCAGTGGACTTCTGGCTTGTGATCTTGTTATCAATTACCTGTATGACGATAAAGATATCGTTTTAAATTCAAGCTATCAGGTATCACCAGAAAATAATCAAACAATCAGCCGTGTTGCAGTTACTGAAAAAGCCATTACTGATTTTATTGTGCAAGTTATGGTGAACTAATCATGAATCATCTAACCCTATTCTTATTGATGCTACTCATCTCACCGTTTGCAAGCGCCAATAATACTCACTCAACCCTCAGCTTTAAGAAACAGATAAAAGAGCGCTGTGGGCTGATTGTTGTTGAAGACTCTGGTGGGCTCAATTTTGGTCGTGATTATGATGAACAAGCCATAATGCTTAAACTCATATCCAACAAAAAACATGCGCGATTACTCCTTCGTTTAAGCCATTTTGATTTAGGGGATTTGTCTGGTGAGATTCCAAATAATCACGTTTATTTTAGGTTAGAGACCCCAAATTATTATGAGGGTAATATCGATTACTGGCGACAAGGGGTTGAGATATCAGCACCTCGCTTAAATAATACTAAAGACGTTTATATCCGAGCACGCATAAATAAACCTGAATTATCCTTACCAGCAGGCGATATACGCCTGAACATGGAGTGGTCATTGGAGTGCCTATAAGTATTCACACTCTGTTCATTCTTACTAGATTATACTAATCTCATCTTATTATCGTTCAACAGGCCATTTACGTGATTTCATCATTATTTTCGCGCTTTGCAGTCATTGGATCTCTAACAATATTAGGCGCATGTAGCCAATCCACCACAAATGCTAATTATGTACCATCCGATACTCTACCTAACTACTCACAAAGCAGCTTTCAACAGTACATGGATGAAACCAAACAGTGGTTAACTGAACATCGAGTATTTAAAAGTAACGATCTAGAAAAAGAACTTGCTGTTAATTTACCTTTTGAAATAAAGCCACATAAGCCAAACGGAAAAGGTGTGCTTTTAGTTCATGGTTTGGGTGACTCCCCTTTTTCTTTTATCGATGTTGCCCAGCACCTAGCTGAACAAGGTTATTTAGTTCGCTCAATATTACTTCCTGGTCATGGCAGTAAAGTGGGAGATCTCATGCTGCCTAGTTTAGAAGACTGGCAAAATGTCGTTCATCATCATACCCAATTACTTAAAGCTCAAACAGATGAAGTGTGGCTTGGTGGTTATTCGACAGGGGCGAACCTTGTTACCTCTGAAGCACTTAAAGACGATAATATCGCAGGATTACTTTTGTTTTCTCCTGCGTTTAAGCCGGGATCATCCACCGTTAAGTTTGCAAAAATCGCAAGCTATTTTGTAACGTGGGCAGATCAAGATCCTGAAACTAACCCTATTCGTTATAACTCACTCCCTATGCATGGTGCTGCGATTTATTATGATACGGCCAAAATTGTTCAAAAAGATCTTAAAAATAAAAATTACACAAAGCCTGTATTTATGATTGCTAGCGAAAGCGACAAAGTTATTGATACTAAATTTGCTACAACAGTATTTGAAACCAAATTCACAAGTGCTAAAAACCAGCTAGTATGGCAAGGGGAGAATGAATTGACTTCAACCAATACCACGACATTCAGTATGAATAGACCAGATTTAAAAATAGTTGATGGCTCTCATATGGGATTACTTTTCTCTCCAAATAACCCAGAATACGGAGAAAAAGGAACCGTAAGAATTTGCAGTAATGGGCAGACAGAAGAACAAGAATTTGCTTGTGAAGAAGGCGCTGATGTATGGTTTTCTGCTTATGGAATTAAAGAAGAAGGTAAGATTTTTGCACGTTTAACTTATAACCCTTACTTTGAACAAAGCATGGCAATGTTAGATCATGTTATGTCTGAAAAATAAAATAAGCCCGTATTCAATCGGTATACGGGCCTACTTTTATTAATTTACCTGAATATTAGAGATTGTGTACCAATTTTCTTTCTGTGGCATATCTATCGCGAGCTTGATTTTCGCCTCTCCAAGATCATTAACTAAAGCAATTTGTAAATCATACTCACCAGCTAAAGCAGGGACGGTTATTTCATCATCAATATTAAGCACAGGAGCATCTCTTACTCTAGTCTCTGCCGGTAACCAATCTAAAACGTTTCTTGAGGTCTCTTGAGTTATCTCTACTTTCCCTGATGCATCAACAAAACGATAAGCAAGTCGATATGGGTAGTAAGAAGGTGCTACACCACTGTTTTTCCATTCAGAGGTAATAGTCATCGTACTTGATGAATTAACCTCTTTAGAATGCGTTAAAGAGGTTAGCTCAAAACGATAGCCTAGCTTTTTAAGAACGTCTTGAACTGCAGGCTGAAACTCATCAGGAATAGGTTTTGATTTCGCATTAATTAGGGATGCGTGGTGGTCAAGAGCATAATCAAATACCTCAGTAACATCTTTTTCAGTAAAATTATGATCTGTTTTCCACAATGTCATGTCGTTACAAGTTTCAAATTGAACGGGAGCTTGTTTCCATGCATCGTGAGCATTGGCGTTATCAAGAGCATGAGGATAGCCATCTACCATGTGATTCCAACCTGGACCATAATAGCCTTCTTTATCTCCTAAACAATCAGCCCTCCACCCTGAACCATTTGCTACAGCACTAGCTAAAAATGTCTCTCTCTTATCTTCAGATCCAATTAACATCACAGTTGGAACACGCGTAAAGCTAGATTGATGCATCGTTACATATTTAGTAAAAGCAGATGGCGATTCAAAAAGAGTACTATCATTTAAATGCGCTCCTAAGGCTGGCTCATTCGGATAAGCCTCTTCTAAATGCCATTCAGCCCAAGAGCCTATAACACCAATATCTATACTCGTAATATCATCTGGATCATTATATTTAGTGCTTAATGCAGCAAGTAAATCTTGAATTTGAGTTTGAAAATCACTTGATGTGTAATCAGGTACAAATACAGTTTTCCCTTCATTCACAACTACGCTTTGTCCTTTAGCTGTAAACCATAAAGGTATTGAGTTTTCACCTGTATCAGTCTTACCCATGGCCATAACTCGAAACATTAATTTTTTACCCGCCGCTTTAGCATCATTTAATTGCTTATCTATCAAAGCAAAATTATAAACACCATCACTTTTTTCTAATTCAGACCAATACCACCGAAAATAGACAGTACTTGTTTCTGGGTAAGATGGGATTGCACCGTATTCATAATCATGAATCGATATTGAATGAAAATCACTAAAACCAATATCAGGGTTAACTAAAACAGCATTACTTATTTTAGGTTGGATCGTAGTCGTTCCTAAAGAACTAGAATCCCCAGATTCAGAGCCACAACCCACTAAAAATAACGACAATAAGAAAGGAGATACTTTTAAGAAATACATAAATAAACCAAACAGATAAACTAACTAAAGTTTACAAAGTAAAAGATAAAACATGTAAATCCTCTGTCAGATCTTCCTTTATTCTTACTTCTAATAAAGAAAATAGAGTTCAAATCAGAAGCATGATCAAGGGGGCATTCTTCTGGATCCTTAATTTACTTATACTATGCTACAACTAACTCAAGATATGATTAATGGACTAACTATGAAAACAGATACCCACTCCCCTCTCTTCATTACCTTAATGGGCATCAGTTTATGTAGCTTTGCTGAAAACCCTAATATATCAATACAATATTCAAAGCCTTTAAATCAGCAAGAAATTGCAATTCAGAAAACAATAAAAGAAAGTGATATTAATGACACATTGATAGCTCTTTCTAACAACTATTTCCCATTTAATAAAACAGTCACCATTCAATATGGAAGCACGGAAGGGCCTCTCTATGATCCTAACTTTCATACGATACAGATCCCTTATTCGTTTTATCAAGAATCACTCGATTATTTTTCAAAAAATAAATACCAAGAACGCTTTAATAAATCACCGCAGTTAGGTGCCCTTGATACTCTACTTCATACTTTATTACATGAGGCAGGTCATGCTTTTATCGCTGATCAGAACATTCCGGTTTTAGGAAAAGAAGAAGATGCCGTCGATAACTTTGCAACCATCTTATTATTAAACTACGTAAATAATGGTGATGATATTGCGATAAGTGCGGCAGATATGTTTGCATTTGAGTCTGAGGATAGACCTGATTACTACGATTTCGGAGAGTACATAGATGAGCACAGCTTTGATTTACAGCGCTATTTCTCTACCTTATGCCTTGTTTATGGTAGTGATCCAAAAAAGCAAAGTAATTTATTGGATGAAGTCGAAAACGATTATTTGAAGGATAGAAAAGAGTTTTGTGAGTTTCAATTTGATTCATTAAGTCAAAGTTGGGATCATTATTTTAAGCAAACAAACTAAATATAAGAAGCATGATCAAGGGATCGAATCCTACTTGATCATGCTTCTGGATCAATAAAAAAGCTTATTGAATGGCTTTAATATCTTCAGCCATTGATATTAGAGTTGATAAGATCTTCTCCCCATCGACTCGCAAGCCATTATGCTCATACTCACTGGTCATCCATGCTCTAGAGTTAGGAATAGACTTTAACGTTTCACGAGAGAAATCAAACTCAACAAACATATCATTGACATACGTTGCCGCAGCCATGGGAACCGTATTCTTTGCTAATTGCTCAATATTGTATAAATTTGGCCAATCAGACTTTGCCGCCAAAAGCTCTGCAGCTTCTTTTAATGGCTTTAAGGTTTCAAGCTGGTCAAAGAACCATGGATAGACCATTTCGCCGGTAAAACGCAGTGGAGCGCCTTTCTGGTGGTTAAATTGAGGATAACTCCCTCTCACTCGATGTGCTGACCATTTTGAAGCATTATGTTGACAATAAATCGACTCATGTAAAATCGCATACAGTGGATTAGTTAAATGCGCTTGTTGTGAAAGTACATAATTTAAAAAACCATAACCTAGCTCTTGTTGGCCATTTACATCGACAAAAGCCGTTTCTAATTGGAAATAGAGCTCTTCTGCTCCTCCCGCCATACCAAAACAGATCCCCATTTGTTGAAATTGCTCAACGGTGAAGATCTGGCCATTAGGCAAAGTAACCGAGTGATCTAGTAAGCTGTTCGCAATGCGATCACACAGCTCTTGCGCTCGTGGAAAGCGAGCAAAGAATTCACTATTTTTATCTAACGTTCGCTTATATGTCGCATGGTAAACATCATCAATATTACGTGTAATAGAAGGGATCCCACCTGTAATATACGAAGCCAGTAAACTATCAGGAAATAATGATAAGTAAGTTAGTGAGCAGAACCCACCAAAACTCTGGCCAATAATCGCCCACTTATCAACGTTAAAATGCTTTCTAATCGCTTCAGCATCACGAACAATGTTATCTGCTCGAAAGTGGCTTAAATATTCTGCTTGTTTTATCGGATCTAAGTGTTGGATCGTTTGAGTTGTGATCGGAGAGCTTAATCCAGTACCACGCTGATCCAATAAGATCACACGATATTGTTCTAAGGCACGCTTTAACCAACCAGAATTACTGAGTGGACGAGCAGCAGGAAAACCAGGCCCACCTTGAAAATAAACTAAATACGGAAGATCAAGATCGCTATTTTCTGCTTTTACTAATTCTCGAGCATAAACGGAAACATGATCAGGGGTAGCGGTGTAATCATCATAATTAAGAGGCAAAGAAAAATGATGAGATTGATACTTTACACCGTCAAGATAAAACGCGGGTTCTGAATGATTGAGCATGACACTTCCTTATATCAAGCTTACTTAGCTACCCAAAGATAAGCTAAGTAAGTTATTATTTTAGTTATCTATTTTTATTATTTTTCAGCGGCAACTACTGATATTTCAACAAGAAGCGCTTCACGAGCCATGCTCGCTTCAACACATGCACGCGCTGGAGCGTGACCTTCTGGTACCCATGCATCCCAAACCGCATTCATTTCAGCAAAATCTTTCATATCTTTAATGTAGATCGTGGCTGACAACATATGCTCACGAGAGCTGCCTGCTTGATCTAACAGTAGATCTACTTTATCAAGCATGGTTTGCGTCTGTTCTGCTATGCCCTTCGTCGCATCTGCACAAACTTGACCACATAGATAAACCGTCCCGTTATGTTTAACGATACGACTCATACGCTGCTTTGTTTCTTGACGTTCAATCATGCTTACCTACTTCTAAAATATTAAGGTGTAATTTAGAGTGCTAGAGTAATAAAAAATGAAAGAAAATACGAGGACTCTTCGCGTTAAAGCCTTATTTCATAATGGAAGAATGATCATGGTCCCATAAGATACGGGAAGTGCGGTAAGGATTTATTAGCAGATAAAAAAACGGCGAGCACTAGGCTCGCCAATACGATTATTGAAACCAATAAAAGTTAAGATGTGTAACAATATGAGCCAATCTTTCGATTGGTAAAGGACAAAGGTTGTCTATTCGTTAGAGATAATAACCTTTGAGCATATTGTTTTGTCATCGCTTTGTCAGGGTAAGGCTATAAAGCTGTCAATAGTTTGACTATCCTGCCATCTCGTCCAATGCGCGTAATACATCTTGATCATAGTTCTGTGAAAACACTAATTTACAGATCTTTCTTCGTACCGCTAAACCTGCGATCAAGTTCTCGATTGATAAGTGCTTACCATGATCTTGGCTATTATAGAATTCAATTGTCTTACTCAGTGTCTCATAAGGTAAAACCTCACCTGCCACCTGCAAATAATCTAATTTTTCCAACAGTTCTTTACACTCCTCTGAAATGGATGAAGAACTGTGGCCAGTCATCGCTGATAATGCAGTGATACTTCTTTCTAATGCTTGCTCAGATGTATATTTAGTCAATGTGATCGTTAATTCATCCGCATTAATCTCAGCAGAATGTTTACGGAGCTTCACTCTGCGACCTAAACGACCTGATTTATTAAGAGTATTTCGTTTAATGGGTTCAAACTCACCATCGATGATCGTTGACAGTTGATCTATCGCTTGTTTTGGCATGATCTCATTACGTAATGGGTTTGGCATTGTTGGTGCCATATTACGTTTACCAGCATTTGTCGTTCTTGCTCGCGAATAACGGATCACTTCTTCAGGATCACAGCGAATATCTACTTGATAATCTGGTAATTTTTCATTGCTATCCAGCATCGAGATCGTAAGGTGATAACCCCATAAGTTCACAATAAATAATTCATCAGTGACTTTATCTTTAGCTAATTTTTTTAACTCACGAATAAGATCTAATGAAAATCGTCTCCATTCGACGTTACGGGCGAGTTTCTGATTTATTTCACTTAGGAGTAAGTTATCAGTCATTCGACGCGCTAGACGGCTTCTGAAGAAGCTATAGAGCTGAAATACCAACGTATGTTGCTTTAAGATCTCAGGTGGGAATAAAAAGAAGTAATCTTTGGTTAGTAATTCATCGTAAAACGAAGGTTCCCACACCAAAATATACAAGTTAGGCTTAATTTTGATCTCGCCATCTTTGCCTTCTTTTGGCGCTTCATCAGATGCGGTAATAGTTCGAGCTAAGAAACGAAATCGATCACTTTTAAAGCCTTTAGGCATATTCTCACTTAGCCAACGGCCAGTAAGTTCATGTAGTTGAAAGTCTGTAAATTCAATACGATCAATACTTTCGCGGATAGAATCACGTGCAGGTCCAGAATCTTTCTTACCACGTAATGTTAAGATATCGGTAATATAAATCGGTGTTTTATTACCCATTGTTTTGGTTTGAATATGATAATCATCTTGATGGTGATCATGATATTGGACTGTTAGAGTGAACAGAGCAAACAACGTCATCAGATCATCAACAGTCATAATATTTTTTGATGATCTTGTTTCAATGATCGCTTTAGTACCTGAAATGGCAACCATTGCTTTTTGATAGTTCTTACGAGTACGTGGTGGCGCTAAAGCTTGATCTATGATCCCTGCCCAATTCGTCGGAGATACAACAAATTGATCAGCTTCATCCCTCATGCTTGGTGGGATACCTAAACCATGCTCAGTAAGAAATTGACGATTTACTTGGGTCTGAGCAAGTGCTTTAGAGCGTTTTTGTTTTTCTTGTTCATGACTTTGTTCAGATTTTAAACTTGTAATACCTAATGTCGAAATTAACGAGGACGGATTAATAAACTTATGTAGCATTGTTTTTCCAGCTAATCCTTGCTCAAAACGAACCGGATATTGCTCAAATAATCCGATACTTACGGCAGTTCGTAATCGTTGCTGGATAGCTGCTCGTGTTAGATGTCCATCTGTTGTTTCGATAACTTCAGTTGTTGAAACTAAACCATCAGGCGAAGAGAATCCTTTTAATGAAATTAAATTCATTAATTCTAAAATACTTTTCGTAACACCTTTAAAATGTTGATATTGAGTGATCCAATCAACAAGGTTTGTTGGTATTTCGAATAAGTGTCCACCCTTGTGATCTCTTGGAAGAGGGATGTAGATCTTTTCGTTATCTGCTGTTTTTATATGATTCATTTTCAACTGACATTCATTGTATTTTAATCATTCTTTCGTATAGATTAAAGGAATTAGATCTTTAAAGAAAGAAAAAAATTATTATTCTTTTAAACTGATCTTTATGATTAATACTGATCTATATGATTATATTGATCTATGATCTGAACGGTTTTTTGCTTGCAAGTTATTGTATATAAAGAACTATTTTTATTGCGCAATGAAAGCATGATCAAGGTTTTTTTGAAAGCATGATCATTATTGGCTCGGATCTATGATCACAAAACGACTAAAAGCATGATCATAAGCCTATTGAATCAATGATCATCATTTTTGTGAAGAATGATCAAGGTCTAAACACAACTTATCCACAGATATGATCTTGATGATTGGGTTTATGATCTTATTCTTATCTAAAATGATGATTTTTGAGTTTATTTAAAGAGTGTTTTTGTTCGTTTCTGTGTTCTTGCTATTTTATTGGATGTTTTACACCATTTTTTTGTACATAGTTAAAGCTAATCTAGATCCAGAAGAATGATCAAGTAATTCATTAACTGGATCTATTTCTCTATTTTTTTATTGATCTTGCGTTAACCCTTATAGAATATACATTTTCTGTAATTTATATAGCTCTTATCATGCTTCCGTGATTAATTTTATCTTGATCATGCTTCCTTTAATTACAATTCAATTTACAGGGAATATTGCTTCTCAATGCGATTATTTTGCCCTTGATCATGCTTCATTATTTCCTTCGTGAGACCGCCTCTACTAACCTGGTTTGGGTAATAATTCATTTTATTTCTAATAAGTGAGAATTTAAGTTGTAGATTAATTTTATTATTAGCGGTAAAAATTTCTAATTAAAGATGTTTTTTAATATTATTTTCACTTTTTATATTGAAAATACATACCCCGTAATTTGTTTGATATTTTTCACGCTTCCGTAAATTTACACTGTAAATTTACTACTATGTGACGCTGTAACATTTTAATTTTTGTGATGTTCGTACCGAGTTATAGCCTAAATATTAAGTCTGTATTTAACATAAATGACAGCTTTGTTAGTATAATTATCTCTTTTTAATGTATATCACATTATTAAATTCACGTTCACCAATTTGTTGTAATTGACCTTCATTGCTGTACAATTAATTTCATAGTTACATTAATGGCGAATATTATGAACAGAGAAAAAACCATTGCTAATTTAGCTGCATTGGCAGAGCAGACCCAACAGGTACAATCCGACCGTATCGAACTGGTTCTTGAAGAAAGAAATAACGAACATTTCCCTCCAATGTCAAAAGCAATGATGGAAACTCGTTCTGGCTTAACAAGAAGAAAACTTGATGAAGCAATTACTCGTTTAGAGTCTGAGGGTCATCAATTTACGAAGAATAATGCAAATCATTATTCGATTTCATTAACAGAAGCACATATGTTGATGGATGCGGCAGGAATGCCAGCGTTTCATGAACAGAAAAAAAATGTGAACAATAAGCCTTGGGTTGTAAATGTTCAAAACCAAAAAGGTGGTACAGGTAAGTCAATGAGTGCTGTGCACCTTGCTGCTTGTTTAGCTCTAAATTTAGAAAAGCGTTACCGTATTTGTTTAATCGATTTAGATCCTCAAGGGTCACTTCGCCTTTTCTTAAACCCTCAAATTAGTGTTTCAGAGCAGGACACCATCTATTCAGCTGTAGATATTATGTTGGATAATGTCCCTGAAAATGAAGTTATTGATGGTCAGTTTATGGCTAAAAATGTACTTCTTAATACGCAATATCCAAATTTAAAAACCATTTCTGCTTTCCCTGAAGATGCGATGTTTAATGCAGAAGCGTGGCAGGATTTATCAACTAATGGTTCTCTTGATATTGTTAAGTTATTAAAAGAAAAGGTTATTGACCCAATTGCTGATCAATTTGATGTGATCATGATTGATACAGGTCCGCACGTTGATCCATTAGTTTGGAACGCAATGTACGCATCAAACTCACTGTTAATTCCATGTGCTGCAAAACGTTTAGACTGGGCATCAACAGTAAACTTTTTCCAACATTTACCAACTGTGTATGAAATGTTCCCTGAAGATTGGCATGGATTAGAGTTTGTTCGTCTTATGCCTACGATGTTTGAAGATGACAATAAAAAACAAGTTTCAGTATTAACTGAAATGAATTATTTATTGGCTGATCAAGTGATGATGGCGACTATTCCACGTAGCCGTGCATTTGAAATTTGTGCTGATACTTATAGTACGGTTTTTGACTTAACAGCGGCAGATTTTGAAGGTGGTAAGAAGACATTGGCTGTTGCTCAAGATGCAGTTAAGAAAAGTGCATTAGAATTTGAGCGTGTTCTTCATAGTCACTGGAATTCGTTAAATAAAGGGGAGTACTAATCCATGGCAATTAAAACTTCTGATTTAAATGCAAAGCTATTTGGTAAGACAAATAAACGCCGTGCAACAACACCAGTTGAAGCTCAAAAAGCAGCAAAATCGCAAGCTCAAGTGATTGAACTTGCGGTTGCTGGTGAAGATATGGTGACTTTTGAGTTACGTAAAATTCCAGCAAAAGACGTACGTAACTCTACGGTTGTTTTTGCTGAAAATGCTCGTGAACAATCATTTTTAACCGAACATGCTTTATCGGATATTTTAACTACACTGCGTGATCGTGGTCAGCAATACCCAGCTGTGGGTCGTATTGTTGAAGGCGGAAAAATTGAGGTTCTTGACGGTAGTCGTCGTCGTATGTCATGTATTTTGGCAGAACAAGACTTCTTAATTTATGTCGCCGAAGGCATTAATACCAAACACGCTAAATTTCTTTCTGATGTAGCGAATGCTCATAAGCCATTATCACTGTACGAACGTGGTAAAGAGATGCATGCAATGCTTGCTCGTGGTGACGTAGCTGATCAAAAAGAGCTAGCGAAAGTATGCCAGTGCAGTGAAGCATTAGTGAGTGGCGCATTAAAAGCGGCGACATTACCTTTAGAATTGCTACAAGCGTATCCAAGTGTGAGTGAAATTGGTCGTCCAACCGTTGTTAAGCTTCATAAGCTCTATAATACGTTGTCTGACGAGGAACAAAAAACCTTACTTGGACAATGTGCTGGCGAGCAAGGAGCGGTTTGGACGCGTTCTACTGCGCTTGGCGTGAGTAGAATGACGAAAGAAGTGACAGAACTTATTGAAGTTTGGGTTGAAGATTTATTACCAAAAAGAGAAGCGGCTAAGCCATTAAGTACTGAATTGGTAAAAGGCCGAGCTTCATATAAACGTAAAGGTTCGGCTTTGACTCTGAATTTGAAAAAAGTCGATGATGCATTAATGGAAGATATTTTGGCGTACATTAGTCAAAAAGTATCTTAATACGTTTTTTAGCCATTAATTATAATAATAAAAAAGAGCCCGATTTAGTTAACTAAGCCGGGCTCTTTTTTGTATTTGAATCGTTGTTTTTTTTATTCTTAGATTATACTAACGGCGCAAGATCTGCCGGTCGGTAGTTTACTGATTTTAAAACCTTACCTTGCTTAATTACTTTGTTATCTAATTCTACGTTTTTAGCGCATTTAGCGATGATGAATCCACCTTTTTCAGTCGACATCAGTTCAATTCCTTGCTCTGCATAGAATGTTTTTGTCGCTTGGTATTCATCTTCTGTTTTACACACTTTACTCATGTTGCTTGAATGTACTTCATCCCAACATGGTACAAAATCGATATCTAAGTTTTTTGCAACGTTTAAGAGAAGGTCAATTAAGTACGAGATACTTAGATTGTCTTCTAAATTCTTCGTTCCTAAATGTACCGCACGTCCCATTAAGACATAAACTGTATCCACAATGGCATCAGCTTGTTCAATCTTGCTGTCTGCTTCTGCTAATTCTGTTAACTCTTCGATCGCTAACGAGGTGTGTAATAAGTCATTTTTTTCATCTAATGATTCAGGTGCTTCTACTGCTAAGTCAAAGGTACTTCTAAATTGTTCGATGTCTTGATATAGCTTTTGGTAGATAGGTTGAGTAAGTTGACTTAAATGCATGGTCATTCCTAAATGATGAAGGCTTAAATGTAGCAAGCATTATACCTTCTCCCGATTTGTCTCGTCATACTTTCTTTTCTTAATAGATAGAAAATATTCATCTCATGCTACAATTTACGCATAATATCTTCTTATGTTAATGGACTTTTCTGCAATGCTTTCTGCGCTGTCATTTCTAAATTCGGTATCTTCTTATGCTGCTAGTGGTTATATCCGTTATCCCATTCTGCTTGAAGGTTCAAAGCAATGGTGTGAATCATTATTAGACTCTTTTTTTTCTCAGCAAAGTTCACGATTTGCCAACGTTGAGTTGTACGGTGATTTGACTATTCCTGAGTATGTTCCTTTTCCTATTAAGTCTGCTTTAAAGAAGTTAGGTCAAGAAACCGATTGTTTGGTGATTGATATTTCCCATGAATTTAATGCGAATGCCATTAATGCAATATGTGGAACCGTTGTTGGTGGGGGGCTCGTTTTTTTTATTCGTACTGATAGCTCTTCACTTTCTTTATCGATTAGTCAGTGGCTATCGCACTTTATGACTCAAATGGTGTGCTTAAAAGAAACGGATACTGACTACGTATTACCTGAGCGTCCTCTTTCTCTCGATAATATCTCTAAATGGCATGACGCGGTTTATCGTTCTGCGGATCAAGAATTAGCAGTAAAAGCGATTCAAAAAGTCGTTTCTGGCCATACAAAGCGTCCACTTGTAATGACGGCAGATCGCGGAAGAGGAAAGTCATCAGCGATTGGAATAGCCATTGCTGAGTTAGCGATGGAACGACCGTTAATTATTGGCGTAACCGCACCACAGCGTGCAAGTGTTGATGAAATATTTATACATGCTGAACGTATTGCCCAGCTTAACTTTACTGTTGTAACGAAACAAAAAAATCAGTTAATGATTAATGACTCTCAGATTATTTATCTTGCACCCGATGAGTTACTTCGAAATCCCCAGACGCTGGATTTATTATGCGTTGATGAAGCGGCCGCAATCCCTGCTCCAATGTTACTTTCATTAGTCGAACAATATTCTCGCATGGTTTTTTCTACCACTATTAATGGCTATGAAGGTACCGGGCGAGGTTTTGAGATTAAGTTCAATAAACAACTTTATAAGAAAAGACCAAATTATCGTTCAATTGAAATGAAGCAACCTATTCGCTGGAATAATAACGATCCGTTAGAAGAGTGGTTATCGTCTGTATTTTTACTTAACCACAATAGAGATGTAGATTCTGTTCAGACAATTGAACCTTTAGCAAAGATTGATTATCACTGTTTATCTGTGTCTCAGTTAGTTAATGACAGTACGCTTTCTCAGGCTTTATTTTCTCTTTTAGTATCGGCTCATTACCAAACATCGCCAAATGATTGGATATCTTTATTAACAGATCCAACGTTGTTCTGTTGGGTTGGAATAGAAAGAAGCAATAGCCAGTTAGTGTGCTGTGCTTTAATGTCTAAAGAGGGAGAGTTAGAACTCGATTTAATTCATGCAGCTCAACTTGGAAAGCGACGACCAAAAGGGCATTTAGCTGCGATATCACTAACTCAAACATTATGTATTGATGAGCCAGCCATTCAATCGAGTTTTCGTATTATGCGAATTGCTGTCGATCCAAGTTTTCAACAACGAGGCATTGGCTCGGAATTTATTCGGGCGATAGAAAATAAATATAAACAAGAGGGGTTGGATTACCTTAGTACCAGTTTTGGTTCGACTGCGGAGTTGAATTATTTTTGGCAAGCTCTTGGCTTTCACTTTGTTCGTTTAGGTATAACAAAAGACAAAGCGAGTGGAACACACTCTTTATTAGCAATGAAACCATTAAGTCAAAAAAGTATTAATTGGGTCTCTATTGGCGATGAGTATTTTTATACCTCATTCCCTGAGCAGTTAATGTCGACATTTTCTGAACTGCCATACAAGGATGTACTTAGTCTTTTAGGTGGCGTTTCAATCAAAGATACTATGTCACCTTTAATTATTAAACGACTGACTACTTTTGCGTTAGGTGGCTTAGGATATGAATTACTTCAATATGAACTACGTCAATTCATTCTTAGTAATCTATCAATGCTTATTGATTTATCTGAGCCTCAAAAAGAACTGGCAGTGACCAAAATCATTCAAACCAAAGAATGGTCTGTCGTTATAGAAGAATGCAATTTAATTGGTAGAAAAAATGCGGAGTTGCAATTGAGAGAGCTCATTAAATGTATGTTAGATAATTTACAGTGTAAATTGTAAACCCACTCATTCTACTGTCCTAATTTACAGTGTAAATTGAATTTATAACCTACACTCAATTTACACTGTAAATCATACCTTCTTACTTCTTCAGAAATGATTCAAGCTTCAAAATATAACTAATAAACCTTAGTGAGTTACAGTGAAATACGATATTCTAATGTAATGGAAATGTTATTCATTAACACGGTAGTCTAGGGAATTGGAAATGAATGAAAAGGGATTGAATCGCCTTAATAAAGAAGAGCTGGAATTTGTTGATGACAAAACGGCAGCGCTACTTCTTAACACCCCAACAAACGCTAAAATTCTCCTGTGGATTATTGCCGTCTTTTTCTGTATCGCTATTGCTTGGGCTTCATGGGCTGAAATAGATAAGGTAACCGTTGGACAAGGAAAGGTAATTCCATCATCTCAATTGCAAGTAGTACAAAACCTTGAGGGTGGTTTAGTAAAGGAGATGTTGGTTAAAGAAGGGGATCAAGTCAAAAAAGGTCAACAGCTATTATTAATTGATGATACTCGTTTTCGTTCTGACTTTAGAGAGCGTAAAAAACAACTCGTCAATTTGACGGCAAGCGCTATGCAATTATCAGCATCAATGGACAGTATTTTAATTCAAGATATTAATAGTCGTAAGCGTTGGAAAGATTCTGTCATTATCTCAAAAGGTAAGTTGAAATTTGATGCTGAGTTTATGGAAGAAAATCCAATCGTAGTCAAAAGACAGTTAGCTGAATATAACGCGGATATGAATAACTTAAAAAACCGTATTTTTGTATTTGACCAGCAAGTCAGTCAAAAGCAGCAAGAGCTTGTTGAAATTAAATCTCGAGTGAGAAGCTTGAAAGCAAGTTATGGTTTAGCGAGAAAAGAATTTGATATAACAAAACCATTGGCTGATGAAGGTGTCGTCCCTCGAATAGAGTTACTTAAACTACAGCGTCAAGTTAATGATACTAAGCGAGAGCTAACCTCAACAGAATTAAAAATCCCAGTGTTAAGCTCTGCTATTCAAGAAGCTGTGTTAAACCGAATTGATGCAGCCCTTAAGTTTCGCTCTGAACAGCAAGAAAAATTGAACAGCATTCAAGATAAGCTTTCGGCATTAACTGAATCACAAGTGGGCCTAAAAGATAAAGTTAATCGAACCGTTGTTCTTTCTCCTGTGACGGGAACCATCAAGAAAATTTATATTAATACGGTAGGGGGGGTTATTCAGCCTGGTATGGATCTGATTGAGATTGTTCCTACCGAAGATACATTATTGATTGAAGCCAAGATAGCCCCACAAGATATTGCATTTCTTCGTCCTGGGTTAGCAGCGATAGTTAAATTCAGTGCTTATGACTTTACTCGTTATGGTGGTTTAAAAGGAACACTAGAGCATATTAGTGCGGATACGATTCAAGATGAGGAAGGAAACAGTTTTTATTTAGTTCGTGTTAGAACATCACAAGATGACTTAGCTGAGAAAACTCAATTCTACATTATCCCAGGAATGACAACGTCGGTAGATATCATTACAGGAAAGCGCAGTATTCTTGATTATCTACTTAAACCTATTATTCAAGCAAAAAGCTCGGCATTAAAAGAATAGTATGGATAGAGAGAGTAAAAACAGATGAGGATAAAATGGTTGTTCATTTTACCTCTTGCCATATTCTCACTCACATCTATCGCTTTAACCAAGCAAGACAACAGTTGGATTAAAGCCGTAAAAGATGAGTATGGTGAGAGAGCATCGAGGCGAGTGACTGCATGGCGTGAGCTGATAGCAACGCTTGATAATAAAAATGAAAGAAAACAGCTTGAAGAAATTAATCTATTTTTCAATCAACTTTATTTTGTCGATGATATTCGGTTATGGGGAAAGAAAGATTATTGGGCAACGCCTCTGGAGTTTTTAGGAAGTAACGCCGGAGATTGTGAAGACTTTACCATTGCGAAATATTTTTCCTTATTAGAGCTTGGTGTCCCCGATAAAAAATTAAGATTGATTTACCTTAAAGCTTTAGATTTGAATCAATTTCATATGGTACTTGCTTATTACCCAACACCATCTTCAGTACCATTGATTTTGGATAACATTGATAAAGAAATAAAACCAGCAACAGAGCGTACCGATCTATTACCAATTTATAGTTTTAATGGTCAACATCTATGGCTAATGAAAGGTAAAGGAAACGGACAGCAGGCAGGAAAATCATCTCGATTAAGTTTATGGAATGATTTACGAGCAAGAAACAAAGGCCTGAGATTAAACCACCCAATTATAAATTATGATGAGTAGCGATATGACATTATATAAACAGCTAGTTTCATGGATGACAGCCGTCTTTTTACTATTGATGATCTCTGTCTTTGCGATTGAATTTCGTAGTACACAAACGTTTCTAGAAAACCAGCAGCGTTCAGAAGTGAATAATACGATTAATACGGTAGGGCTTGCTCTTGCGCCTTATTTAGAAAATGAGGATAAGGTTGCTGCAGAGTCTGTGATTAATGCGCTATTTGATGGTAGTTACTATTCTGCAGTACGATTAACGTTGTTTAACACTAATGATGAAATTGTTCGTGTTTATCCATTAACGGTAGATTCTGTGCCTGAATGGTTTTTAGATTTTAATTTATTCAGAACTATTTCTGAAAGCAGAGTTATAACGAGTGGATGGTTACAATTGGCTGAGGTCGAAATTGTGACTCACCCAGGTTATGCTTATCAACAACTTTGGAAGGCATTAACTGAGTTGGCGTTTACTTTTGCTATCGTAATTGGATTAGGCATTATTATTATTTCGTTTGTTGTGAAGCGAGCATTAGCACCTTTACAGCAGATCATTATAAAAATGAAAGAAGTCGCAGAAAATAATTTTAGTAATGAATTAGCTAAACCAAAAACGAAAGACTTAGAAGCGGTAATTAATGGTATTAATACGATGTCATTACAGATAGCGCAAAGTTTCCAATCACAAGCAAAAGAAGCTGAGAAGCTAAGAGACAAAGTCTACCTCGACCCAACTTCTGGATTAGGTAACCGGTCGTTTTTTATGGCGCAGTTAAATACATGGTTATCTGAATCTTCAAAAGGTGGTATTGCTTTATTTCGCGTAAATTTTATTAATAAAGTATATGAGGAAGAAGGGTATGAAGCTGGAGATAAAAAAGTTAAAGAGTTATCTGATTTATTAAAAGCGACACTGCCTTCATCGAACATCATAATGACACGATTAAATACTTATGAATTTGGTTTTATCTTCCCAAGCATTGAAGAAGAAGAGTTAAAAGTAACTGCTGAAAATATCATTGCTTATACGCAAGATATTAAAGGTGATCCGACAGCTACGGCTCCTATTGATGCTGACTTAGGCGTTATATTTAATGAATCAAGAAAAACATCAACAGAGATCCTTTCACTTGCTGATAATGCGCTAGCTCAAGCACACTCTACGCCTGAGTTATTATTTGGTTATATTGCTGATGAAAGTGCCCATGAACTGATGGGTAAACAGCAATGGAAACAGTTTGTTGATGAGGCAATTAATGAGCATTTATTTAATTTCACATTACAGCTAGCCACAACTCAATCGGGAAGTATTTTCCATCAAGAAGTCTTTTCAGCAATTGAAAAAGATAACAAACGGTATTCTGCGAATCAATACTTATTTGCACTTGAACAACTAAATGAAACTACCTCGTTTGATCAATTTGTTATACGCACGATGGTTGAACGTATTCTTGCTGAAGAAATAACTCAACCAGTTGCAATTAACTTGGCAAATAGCAGTATTGAAAACCCTAGCTTTGTCCGTTGGTTAACTAGTTTACTTAAAAAACATAAACCTATTGCTTCATTACTTCATTTTGAAATTCAAGAATCATCATTTATTGAGAATGAAGATTATACTGCTTTATTATGTAATGTGATCCGTTCTTCAGGGGCAGAGTTTGGCGTTGATAATTTTGGACGTAATTTTGAATCTCTTGAATACATTAAGTTATTTAGGCCAAAATATGTAAAACTTGATTATTTATTCACTCACCAATTAGATGATGAAAAACAACGTTTTATTTTGGCATCTATTTCAAGAACAGCACAAAATCTAGGGATCATTACTATTGCCTCACGAGTAGAAAACAAACAGCAGTTAGAGTTACTAGCTGAACATAATATTGATATTTTCCAAGGATTTTTTGTTAATGAAAAAGTGAAGGGTCAATAATATGAAAGATTCACTATTACACTCTTTATGCTACGTAGGGCGCTATTACGGCCAGGTAAACTCGCCTGAAGCATTGATTAATGGTTTACCCTTACAAGATGGTAAATTAACCCCTTACTTGTTTTCTCGTGCTGCAGAGCGCGCAGGATTAGTGGCAAAGGAAAATCAAGCACCTTTATTAAGTATTCCACGCTTAGTTTTACCTGTTGTTTTGTTACTTCAGGGAGGAGAGTCGTGTGTATTAATTGGCTTTGATGCTGAAAATAAGCAGGCTGAAATCATTACTGAAAGTTCAGATATGTTGCCGATTTCTATCTCAATTGAAGAGTTAGAATCGCAATATATTGGGCGATACTTTTTACTTAAAAAACAATTTAGATACGATGAACGCTCCCCTGAGATACTAAAGAAACGTGAAGGCCACTGGTTCTGGAGTACTTTATTAGAATCTAAACATATTTATCGTGATGTGTTTATTGCTTCTATCTTGATTAATATATTTGCGATTGCAACACCTATGTTTACTCGTCTTGTTTATGACAAAGTCGTGCCTAACCTTGCATTTGAATCTCTATGGGTATTAGCTTCTGGTATTTTTGTTGTCTTTATTTTTGATTTTATTCTTAAATACGTTCGAGGATATTTCATTGATATCGCAGGGAAAAAATCGGATGTATTGATATCGTCTAAATTATTTCAGAAAATATTGGGGATTAGAATGGAGGCTCGTCCTCCTTCGGTTGGTGCTTTTGCTCGACACCTACAAGAGTTTGAATCGATCCGAGAATTCTTTACGTCAGCAACCATCGCGTCTCTTATTGATTTACCCTTTGCTTTACTTTTCTTATTCGTGATTTATCTAATTGCGGGCCCAATTGTCTTAGTACCGATTGTTGGGATCCTATTACTACTTATTCATGCGGCGATTATTCAAGGACCATTAAAGAAAACAATTGAAGAAGGCTCACGACTTGCTTCTCAAAAGTACGCTAATTTAATTGAGAGCTTAGTTGGCTTAGAAACACTAAAAATCTTCAATGCTCAAAGTAAATTTCAATATAAATGGGAAGAGGCGGTTACTCATATCTCGAATTGGAGTATTAAAAGTCGACGAATTACGGATTCAATTCAGAATATGGCGGGCTTTGTACAACAGGCCGTTAATATAGGTATGATCATTGTTGGTGTTTATCTGATTGCTAATGGTGATCTGACGATGGGAGCATTGATAGCATCAACTATGCTGAGTGGTAAAGCTATTGGCCCACTCGTTCAAATTTCTCTATTATCAACACGTTATAATCAAGCTAAATCATCTATGACTATCATTGAACAATTAATGGCAATGCCTGATGAACAAGAGGAAGATAAGCGCTATATTCATCGTCCAATTCTTCAAGGGAAAGTTGAGTTAGATAAAGTGAGCTTTAACTACCCTGAATCTCAAGTCTCTGCGGTTCGAGATATTAGTCTTACTATTAATCCTGGAGAAAAGGTAGCGATCATTGGCCGAATTGGTTCAGGTAAGACGACTTTAGAAAGGCTAATTATGGGCCTGTATCAAGCCACAGAGGGCTCTGTTCGAATAGATGATACCGACATATCCCAACTTCATCATGTCGACGTACGACGTAATATAGGCTGTGTTCCGCAAGATATTACTTTGTTTTATGGTTCAATCAGAGAAAACATCATTTTAGGGCGAGAATTATCTGATGATGCCGAAATGATGGATGCTGCAAACCGTGCTGGTGTTACCGCATTTACTCAACAAGATCCTGCGGGGTTAGAGCGTCAAGTAGGTGAGGGTGGTTTGTTATTATCAGGTGGTCAGCGTCAGTCAGTGGCTATTGCTCGTGCTCTAATTGGTCGTCCACCCGTATTACTAATGGATGAGCCAACCAGTAGTATGGATAACCGATCTGAGTTGTTATTTAAGAATCAGTTATCTCACCTAAAACCATCAGAAACCTTGATACTAATTACTCATAAATCATCTATGTTAGAAGTTGTAGATAGAATTATAGTGATGGAAAAAGGGCACATAATTGCTGATGGGCCTAAAAATCAGGTGCTTAATGAGTTGAAAACGGGAAAAGTAAAAGCAGCTAGTTAATATTTTGCTTTTGGAAAACAAAAAGGCAGTGATAACTCACTGCCTTTTTTATTAACTCGATTTAGTAAATTTAGAGAGGTTATTTCTTTTTACGTGTAAATATATTCCACTCGTTTACTACATCACCTTTAAAACCTACAACCGTTGCAACAACACGACGGTTTAATGCATGGCTTACTGCTGAATCACCTTTCGCGGTTAATAGCGTGTCTCCAAAACCAATAGTTTCAATTCTATCGGGATCAACACCGTATTCAATTAAAGCAACGCGAACTGCTGCTGCACGTAGTTTTGATAAGTGGATATTATATTCAGCGTTACCTTGTTGGCTCGCAAAACCTTGAAGTTGAATGGATGTGTCTGAATATTCAGTAAGAAACTCAGCCATTGTTCTGATCTCTGTTTTAAAGATCGGAGAGATCTCTGATGAATCATTAGCAAAAAGGATCTTAAGATCTTTTTTATCCGAATGTTCTACATATTCAGCACAACCATCGTTATCTATTTCTGCACCACGCGGTGTACCTGGGCAAATATCTCGAGCATTAATAACACCATCATAATCATCATCTCTTAGATCGGCGATTTGATCTGACTTAGGCGTTTCAATGTAATCTTTATCACCTGAGACGCAACCAGTCAAAAAGAGAGAAGCAATAATTGCAGGGTAAATTACTGTTTTCATTATTATTTATCCTCTTTTTTGGATTGCGTAGAATCCCATTCTTTTGGTGTATCGATTAACAATGAAGGTAACAGTGTTCCTGTTGCATGTAATACTCTGAATTTAGCAAATTGCTCTGAATAGTGAGCGTCTAAGTAGGATTTACGAGCTTCAAACAACTCATTTTCAGTATTTAATAAATCAAGTAGTGTACGCTTTCCTATACGATATTGTTTTTCGTATGCAATGACGGTATCTGAGGCTGCATCAACATGATCGGCTAGAAATTCTTTTTGTTGTAGAGTTAAATCTAAGGCACTCCAAGAAAGTCGAAATCCTTCTTCAACATTACGATAAGCACTGTCACGAAGATCTTTTGCCATGTTTAATTGATAAGCACTTTTATCTGATCTTGCACTGTCACTACCACCGTTATATAGGTTGTAACGCATTCTGACCATCGCAGAAAACTCATCACTATTACCCTCTATACCACCAGCATCATCGCGCCATGTTTGGGCGGCTTCAATTGAGAAGGTTGGGTAATTTGCACTTTTTGATTGAGCATATTGAAACTTAGCGGCTTTAATATCTGACTGAGCCGTTAAGATGACAGGATGATGTTCGTAAGCTCGTTCAATACCGTCCTGCAAACTCAAGGGTAAGGTTCTTGAATCAGCTCGAGGATAAATAAGACTTTGAGGAGGTGAGCCTACAATTTGTGTAAAGACGGTATGTGTATCAAATAAGTTGTTTTGAGCAGCAAGTAAATTACCGTGTGCTCGAGCAATACGTGCTTCTACTTGAGATACATCTGCAGTTGAGCCTACACCAGAGTTTGCTCTTTTCTTAATATCTTTGTAGATTTTCTTATGAATAGCGAGATTACTTTCAGAAAGCGCGAGGATCTCGGTCGCTTTTACTGCATCTAAATAGACTTGTGAAACATCAAGTGCTTTATTTTCAGCTAGAGAGATAAGTTGCAAGCGAGCTGATTCTGATTCAGCCTCTGTTCGATCCATATCATTAATTGTATTTGAACCATCCCAAATTAATTGGGTTAACGATAAAGTTGCATCTTTTCGGGTCATATCTGTAGAGCTACCATCTGCAGGGTTGATGCTTTCCAATCCAATACCGGCATCTAAATCAATCGATGGTAAGTAATTACCTGAGACACTCTCACTATCCGCAACAAAGCTCAAATAAGAATTATATGCTTTTTTTACTTCTGGGTTTGTTGTTAGAGTTTGAGAGATTGCTTGCTCTAACGTTTGAGCTTGAGTAGATACGCTCAAAACAAGCAAACTACTGGTTGCAAGTTTCATCCATTTCAAAGTGTTTCTCCTAATCATCGTATCTTCTTTTCTGAACGTGACGGTTAAAATGCACAGGATTAATATAGGTAATTATTTAGCGTTAAACCAATGTGTGTGCTTTGTTTTATGTTTATTAAATAAATGCTACGTCATGTCTAATTAAAAAGCAAAAATCAAGTTATTGAATCTTATTAATTTAATAGTCTCTCACGTTTTTAAATCTGTTTATTTGATGAACTTTTGAAATTCGCAATATAAATCCGAATAAAAGAAGTCTTAAAATTAAGATTGTGCAAAGTTAAATTTTATAATTTGTTTCTAGATCTGTTTTTATTTGTTTTTTGATACACGAATTATGGAATTAATGTCACATTTTGTGATGAGTGTAATATTTTTATAAATTAAAATGATTTTTAAGCCATGATATTCGATATTTCGCCATTTATTAGTAATTCTCATATGTAGCTACAGTGTTAACTATGTGATAAATTTCATTGATAATATTAATGTCTGCATTGCAAAGTGGTGCTACTGGTAAATGGATTTGGGAATTAACGTCATGGCTTCTAAAACATCAGAAAATACTAAACAAAACATTGTAATTGATAAGAATGGTAATTTAAAACTGATTAATGCGGGCGAACCGCTTTTACCAGGTGAAATCGTTATTGGAAATGAATTAGGTGATTTTTCAGTAGAAGCTTCTGATTTTCCAGGAAAAAATGATGATGTTAATGCAATTTTAGATGCGATTTCTGATGGAGAAGACCCAAGTTTAGTTACTGAGGCCCCGGCTGCCGGTGAAGACAGCGGTTCAAGCTTAACAGCTTCTACTGAGATTGAAAGAATAGGAAAAAGCACTGTTGCTGAAACTAGTTTTGACACCTCTTCTCTAGAGTCCATAGGTTTATCAAAAACCCAAAGTTTAACATTACTAGAACAATATAAGGTGTATAGGGAGACTGGAGATCTTCAGGTTCCTGATCCAAGTAATGGTCTAGTTAAAACAGCGCCAAGTATTTCTATTGCTGAAATTGATGCAAATGGCGTGATTAATGAAGAGAGTGCTGCGAATGGTATTCAAGTTGAAGTGACGCTACCTACAGGGACAGAGAAAGCCGACATTATTGAGCTACGTGATGGTGCAAATAATGTGGTAGGGACACACCTAATCACCGAAGATGACATCACGAGCGGTAAAGTGGAGATCACCGTACCAACGGTAGAGAATGATGGTGACTATGAATATGTTGCTGATATTACTGATCCAAGTGGTGATACCGGCCCAAGTTCTAATAAAGTTGAGTTTGAGTTGGACATCACTTACGGTGAAGACGGCGACGATGCTGGCGATGAAATCACGCCAGCAAGCGTGAGCATCACGGACAACAGTGGCGTCAACGACGATGGCGCGGAAGTCATCAACAAGACAGAAAAAGCGACCATCACCGGCACAATCGGTGAGGGCGGCGCGACGCTGGACAGCCTGGTCATCAGTGACGGCAGCACCAGCATCACCATCGACCTTACGGGCGACAATGTCACCATCAATGAGGATGGCACTTACAGCGTTGTGGACGTAGACGTGAGTGGTCTGAACGATGGCGAGTTGACGGTCACCGCGGGCAGCACCGACGTGGACGGCAACACCACCGATAAGACAAACACGGTCGTGAAAGACACGACTTACGGTGAAGACGGCGACGATGCTGGCGATGAAATCACGCCAGCAAGCGTGAGCATCACGGACAACAGTGGCGTCAACGACGATGGCGCGGAAGTCATCAACAAGACAGAAAAAGCGACCATCACCGGCACAATCGGTGAGGGCGGCGCGACGCTGGACAGCCTGGTCATCAGTGACGGCAGCACCAGCATCACCATCGACCTTACGGGCGACAATGTCACCATCAATGAGGATGGCACTTACAGCGTTGTGGACGTAGACGTGAGTGGTCTGAACGATGGCGAGTTGACGGTCACCGCGGGCAGCACCGACGTGGACGGCAACACCACCGATAAGACAAACACGGTCGTGAAAGACACGACTTACGGTGAAGACGGCGACGATGCTGGCGATGAAATCACGCCAGCAAGCGTGAGCATCACGGACAACAGTGGCGTCAACGACGATGGCGCGGAAGTCATCAACAAGACAGAAAAAGCGACCATCACCGGCACAATCGGTGAGGGCGGCGCGACGCTGGACAGCCTGGTCATCAGTGACGGCAGCACCAGCATCACCATCGACCTTACGGGCGACAATGTCACCATCAATGAGGATGGCACTTACAGCGTTGTGGACGTAGACGTGAGTGGTCTGAACGATGGCGAGTTGACGGTCACCGCGGGCAGCACCGACGTGGACGGCAACACCACCGATAAGACAAACACGGTCGTGAAAGACACGACTTACGGTGAAGACGGCGACGATGCTGGCGATGAAATCACGCCAGCAAGCGTGAGCATCACGGACAACAGTGGCGTCAACGACGATGGCGCGGAAGTCATCAACAAGACAGAAAAAGCGACCATCACCGGCACAATCGGTGAGGGCGGCGCGACGCTGGACAGCCTGGTCATCAGTGACGGCAGCACCAGCATCACCATCGACCTTACGGGCGACAATGTCACCATCAATGAGGATGGCACTTACAGCGTTGTGGACGTAGACGTGAGTGGTCTGAACGATGGCGAGTTGACGGTCACCGCGGGCAGCACCGACGTGGACGGCAACACCACCGATAAGACAAACACGGTCGTGAAAGACACGACTTACGGTGAAGACGGCGACGATGCTGGCGATGAAATCACGCCAGCAAGCGTGAGCATCACGGACAACAGTGGCGTCAACGACGATGGCGCGGAAGTCATCAACAAGACAGAAAAAGCGACCATCACCGGCACAATCGGTGAGGGCGGCGCGACGCTGGACAGCCTGGTCATCAGTGACGGCAGCACCAGCATCACCATCGACCTTACGGGCGACAATGTCACCATCAATGAGGATGGCACTTACAGCGTTGTGGACGTAGACGTGAGTGGTCTGAACGATGGCGAGTTGACGGTCACCGCGGGCAGCACCGACGTGGACGGCAACACCACCGATAAGACAAACACGGTCGTGAAAGACACGACTTACGGTGAAGACGGCGACGATGCTGGCGATGAAATCACGCCAGCAAGCGTGAGCATCACGGACAACAGTGGCGTCAACGACGATGGCGCGGAAGTCATCAACAAGACAGAAAAAGCGACCATCACCGGCACAATCGGTGAGGGCGGCGCGACGCTGGACAGCCTGGTCATCAGTGACGGCAGCACCAGCATCACCATCGACCTTACGGGCGACAATGTCACCATCAATGAGGATGGCACTTACAGCGTTGTGGACGTAGACGTGAGTGGTCTGAACGATGGCGAGTTGACGGTCACCGCGGGCAGCACCGACGTGGACGGCAACACCACCGATAAGACAAACACGGTCGTGAAAGACACGACTTACGGTGAAGACGGCGACGATGCTGGCGATGAAATCACGCCAGCAAGCGTGAGCATCACGGACAACAGTGGCGTCAACGACGATGGCGCGGAAGTCATCAACAAGACAGAAAAAGCGACCATCACCGGCACAATCGGTGAGGGCGGCGCGACGCTGGACAGCCTGGTCATCAGTGACGGCAGCACCAGCATCACCATCGACCTTACGGGCGACAATGTCACCATCAATGAGGATGGCACTTACAGCGTTGTGGACGTAGACGTGAGTGGTCTGAACGATGGCGAGTTGACGGTCACCGCGGGCAGCACCGACGTGGACGGCAACACCACCGATAAGACAAACACGGTCGTGAAAGACACGACTTACGGTGAAGACGGCGACGATGCTGGCGATGAAATCACGCCAGCAAGCGTGAGCATCACGGACAACAGTGGCGTCAACGACGATGGCGCGGAAGTCATCAACAAGACAGAAAAAGCGACCATCACCGGCACAATCGGTGAGGGCGGCGCGACGCTGGACAGCCTGGTCATCAGTGACGGCAGCACCAGCATCACCATCGACCTTACGGGCGACAATGTCACCATCAATGAGGATGGCACTTACAGCGTTGTGGACGTAGACGTGAGTGGTCTGAACGATGGCGAGTTGACGGTCACCGCGGGCAGCACCGACGTGGACGGCAACACCACCGATAAGACAAACACGGTCGTGAAAGACACGACTTACGGTGAAGACGGCGACGATGCTGGCGATGAAATCACGCCAGCAAGCGTGAGCATCACGGACAACAGTGGCGTCAACGACGATGGCGCGGAAGTCATCAACAAGACAGAAAAAGCGACCATCACCGGCACAATCGGTGAGGGCGGCGCGACGCTGGACAGCCTGGTCATCAGTGACGGCAGCACCAGCATCACCATCGACCTTACGGGCGACAATGTCACCATCAATGAGGATGGCACTTACAGCGTTGTGGACGTAGACGTGAGTGGTCTGAACGATGGCGAGTTGACGGTCACCGCGGGCAGCACCGACGTGGACGGCAACACCACCGATAAGACAAACACGGTCGTGAAAGACACGACTTACGGTGAAGACGGCGACGATGCTGGCGATGAAATCACGCCAGCAAGCGTGAGCATCACGGACAACAGTGGCGTCAACGACGATGGCGCGGAAGTCATCAACAAGACAGAAAAAGCGACCATCACCGGCACAATCGGTGAGGGCGGCGCGACGCTGGACAGCCTGGTCATCAGTGACGGCAGCACCAGCATCACCATCGACCTTACGGGCGACAATGTCACCATCAATGAGGATGGCACTTACAGCGTTGTGGACGTAGACGTGAGTGGTCTGAACGATGGCGAGTTGACGGTCACCGCGGGCAGCACCGACGTGGACGGCAACACCACCGATAAGACAAACACGGTCGTGAAAGACACGACTTACGGTGAAGACGGCGACGATGCTGGCGATGAAATCACGCCAGCAAGCGTGAGCATCACGGACAACAGTGGCGTCAACGACGATGGCGCGGAAGTCATCAACAAGACAGAAAAAGCGACCATCACCGGCACAATCGGTGAGGGCGGCGCGACGCTGGACAGCCTGGTCATCAGTGACGGCAGCACCAGCATCACCATCGACCTTACGGGCGACAATGTCACCATCAATGAGGATGGCACTTACAGCGTTGTGGACGTAGACGTGAGTGGTCTGAACGATGGCGAGTTGACGGTCACCGCGGGCAGCACCGACGTGGACGGCAACACCACCGATAAGACAAACACGGTCGTGAAAGACACGACTTACGGTGAAGACGGCGACGATGCTGGCGATGAAATCACGCCAGCAAGCGTGAGCATCACGGACAACAGTGGCGTCAACGACGATGGCGCGGAAGTCATCAACAAGACAGAAAAAGCGACCATCACCGGCACAATCGGTGAGGGCGGCGCGACGCTGGACAGCCTGGTCATCAGTGACGGCAGCACCAGCATCACCATCGACCTTACGGGCGACAATGTCACCATCAATGAGGATGGCACTTACAGCGTTGTGGACGTAGACGTGAGTGGTCTGAACGATGGCGAGTTGACGGTCACCGCGGGCAGCACCGACGTGGACGGCAACACCACCGATAAGACAAACACGGTCGTGAAAGACACGACTTACGGTGAAGACGGCGACGATGCTGGCGATGAAATCACGCCAGCAAGCGTGAGCATCACGGACAACAGTGGCGTCAACGACGATGGCGCGGAAGTCATCAACAAGACAGAAAAAGCGACCATCACCGGCACAATCGGTGAGGGCGGCGCGACGCTGGACAGCCTGGTCATCAGTGACGGCAGCACCAGCATCACCATCGACCTTACGGGCGACAATGTCACCATCAATGAGGATGGCACTTACAGCGTTGTGGACGTAGACGTGAGTGGTCTGAACGATGGCGAGTTGACGGTCACCGCGGGCAGCACCGACGTGGACGGCAACACCACCGATAAGACAAACACGGTCGTGAAAGACACGACTTACGGTGAAGACGGCGACGATGCTGGCGATGAAATCACGCCAGCAAGCGTGAGCATCACGGACAACAGTGGCGTCAACGACGATGGCGCGGAAGTCATCAACAAGACAGAAAAAGCGACCATCACCGGCACAATCGGTGAGGGCGGCGCGACGCTGGACAGCCTGGTCATCAGTGACGGCAGCACCAGCATCACCATCGACCTTACGGGCGACAATGTCACCATCAATGAGGATGGCACTTACAGCGTTGTGGACGTAGACGTGAGTGGTCTGAACGATGGCGAGTTGACGGTCACCGCGGGCAGCACCGACGTGGACGGCAACACCACCGATAAGACAAACACGGTCGTGAAAGACACGACTTACGGTGAAGACGGCGACGATGCTGGCGATGAAATCACGCCAGCAAGCGTGAGCATCACGGACAACAGTGGCGTCAACGACGATGGCGCGGAAGTCATCAACAAGACAGAAAAAGCGACCATCACCGGCACAATCGGTGAGGGCGGCGCGACGCTGGACAGCCTGGTCATCAGTGACGGCAGCACCAGCATCACCATCGACCTTACGGGCGACAATGTCACCATCAATGAGGATGGCACTTACAGCGTTGTGGACGTAGACGTGAGTGGTCTGAACGATGGCGAGTTGACGGTCACCGCGGGCAGCACCGACGTGGACGGCAACACCACCGATAAGACAAACACGGTCGTGAAAGACACGACTTACGGTGAAGACGGCGACGATGCTGGCGATGAAATCACGCCAGCAAGCGTGAGCATCACGGACAACAGTGGCGTCAACGACGATGGCGCGGAAGTCATCAACAAGACAGAAAAAGCGACCATCACCGGCACAATCGGTGAGGGCGGCGCGACGCTGGACAGCCTGGTCATCAGTGACGGCAGCACCAGCATCACCATCGACCTTACGGGCGACAATGTCACCATCAATGAGGATGGCACTTACAGCGTTGTGGACGTAGACGTGAGTGGTCTGAACGATGGCGAGTTGACGGTCACCGCGGGCAGCACCGACGTGGACGGCAACACCACCGATAAGACAAACACGGTCGTGAAAGACACGACTTACGGTGAAGACGGCGACGATGCTGGCGATGAAATCACGCCAGCAAGCGTGAGCATCACGGACAACAGTGGCGTCAACGACGATGGCGCGGAAGTCATCAACAAGACAGAAAAAGCGACCATCACCGGCACAATCGGTGAGGGCGGCGCGACGCTGGACAGCCTGGTCATCAGTGACGGCAGCACCAGCATCACCATCGACCTTACGGGCGACAATGTCACCATCAATGAGGATGGCACTTACAGCGTTGTGGACGTAGACGTGAGTGGTCTGAACGATGGCGAGTTGACGGTCACCGCGGGCAGCACCGACGTGGACGGCAACACCACCGATAAGACAAACACGGTCGTGAAAGACACGACTTACGGTGAAGACGGCGACGATGCTGGCGATGAAATCACGCCAGCAAGCGTGAGCATCACGGACAACAGTGGCGTCAACGACGATGGCGCGGAAGTCATCAACAAGACAGAAAAAGCGACCATCACCGGCACAATCGGTGAGGGCGGCGCGACGCTGGACAGCCTGGTCATCAGTGACGGCAGCACCAGCATCACCATCGACCTTACGGGCGACAATGTCACCATCAATGAGGATGGCACTTACAGCGTTGTGGACGTAGACGTGAGTGGTCTGAACGATGGCGAGTTGACGGTCACCGCGGGCAGCACCGACGTGGACGGCAACACCACCGATAAGACAAACACGGTCGTGAAAGACACGACTTACGGTGAAGACGGCGACGATGCTGGCGATGAAATCACGCCAGCAAGCGTGAGCATCACGGACAACAGTGGCGTCAACGACGATGGCGCGGAAGTCATCAACAAGACAGAAAAAGCGACCATCACCGGCACAATCGGTGAGGGCGGCGCGACGCTGGACAGCCTGGTCATCAGTGACGGCAGCACCAGCATCACCATCGACCTTACGGGCGACAATGTCACCATCAATGAGGATGGCACTTACAGCGTTGTGGACGTAGACGTGAGTGGTCTGAACGATGGCGAGTTGACGGTCACCGCGGGCAGCACCGACGTGGACGGCAACACCACCGATAAGACAAACACGGTCGTGAAAGACACGACTTACGGTGAAGACGGCGACGATGCTGGCGATGAAATCACGCCAGCAAGCGTGAGCATCACGGACAACAGTGGCGTCAACGACGATGGCGCGGAAGTCATCAACAAGACAGAAAAAGCGACCATCACCGGCACAATCGGTGAGGGCGGCGCGACGCTGGACAGCCTGGTCATCAGTGACGGCAGCACCAGCATCACCATCGACCTTACGGGCGACAATGTCACCATCAATGAGGATGGCACTTACAGCGTTGTGGACGTAGACGTGAGTGGTCTGAACGATGGCGAGTTGACGGTCACCGCGGGCAGCACCGACGTGGACGGCAACACCACCGATAAGACAAACACGGTCGTGAAAGACACGACTTACGGTGAAGACGGCGACGATGCTGGCGATGAAATCACGCCAGCAAGCGTGAGCATCACGGACAACAGTGGCGTCAACGACGATGGCGCGGAAGTCATCAACAAGACAGAAAAAGCGACCATCACCGGCACAATCGGTGAGGGCGGCGCGACGCTGGACAGCCTGGTCATCAGTGACGGCAGCACCAGCATCACCATCGACCTTACGGGCGACAATGTCACCATCAATGAGGATGGCACTTACAGCGTTGTGGACGTAGACGTGAGTGGTCTGAACGATGGCGAGTTGACGGTCACCGCGGGCAGCACCGACGTGGACGGCAACACCACCGATAAGACAAACACGGTCGTGAAAGACACGACTTACGGTGAAGACGGCGACGATGCTGGCGATGAAATCACGCCAGCAAGCGTGAGCATCACGGACAACAGTGGCGTCAACGACGATGGCGCGGAAGTCATCAACAAGACAGAAAAAGCGACCATCACCGGCACAATCGGTGAGGGCGGCGCGACGCTGGACAGCCTGGTCATCAGTGACGGCAGCACCAGCATCACCATCGACCTTACGGGCGACAATGTCACCATCAATGAGGATGGCACTTACAGCGTTGTGGACGTAGACGTGAGTGGTCTGAACGATGGCGAGTTGACGGTCACCGCGGGCAGCACCGACGTGGACGGCAACACCACCGATAAGACAAACACGGTCGTGAAAGACACGACTTACGGTGAAGACGGCGACGATGCTGGCGATGAAATCACGCCAGCAAGCGTGAGCATCACGGACAACAGTGGCGTCAACGACGATGGCGCGGAAGTCATCAACAAGACAGAAAAAGCGACCATCACCGGCACAATCGGTGAGGGCGGCGCGACGCTGGACAGCCTGGTCATCAGTGACGGCAGCACCAGCATCACCATCGACCTTACGGGCGACAATGTCACCATCAATGAGGATGGCACTTACAGCGTTGTGGACGTAGACGTGAGTGGTCTGAACGATGGCGAGTTGACGGTCACCGCGGGCAGCACCGACGTGGACGGCAACACCACCGATAAGACAAACACGGTCGTGAAAGACACGACTTACGGTGAAGACGGCGACGATGCTGGCGATGAAATCACGCCAGCAAGCGTGAGCATCACGGACAACAGTGGCGTCAACGACGATGGCGCGGAAGTCATCAACAAGACAGAAAAAGCGACCATCACCGGCACAATCGGTGAGGGCGGCGCGACGCTGGACAGCCTGGTCATCAGTGACGGCAGCACCAGCATCACCATCGACCTTACGGGCGACAATGTCACCATCAATGAGGATGGCACTTACAGCGTTGTGGACGTAGACGTGAGTGGTCTGAACGATGGCGAGTTGACGGTCACCGCGGGCAGCACCGACGTGGACGGCAACACCACCGATAAGACAAACACGGTCGTGAAAGACACGACTTACGGTGAAGACGGCGACGATGCTGGCGATGAAATCACGCCAGCAAGCGTGAGCATCACGGACAACAGTGGCGTCAACGACGATGGCGCGGAAGTCATCAACAAGACAGAAAAAGCGACCATCACCGGCACAATCGGTGAGGGCGGCGCGACGCTGGACAGCCTGGTCATCAGTGACGGCAGCACCAGCATCACCATCGACCTTACGGGCGACAATGTCACCATCAATGAGGATGGCACTTACAGCGTTGTGGACGTAGACGTGAGTGGTCTGAACGATGGCGAGTTGACGGTCACCGCGGGCAGCACCGACGTGGACGGCAACACCACCGATAAGACAAACACGGTCGTGAAAGACACGACTTACGGTGAAGACGGCGACGATGCTGGCGATGAAATCACGCCAGCAAGCGTGAGCATCACGGACAACAGTGGCGTCAACGACGATGGCGCGGAAGTCATCAACAAGACAGAAAAAGCGACCATCACCGGCACAATCGGTGAGGGCGGCGCGACGCTGGACAGCCTGGTCATCAGTGACGGCAGCACCAGCATCACCATCGACCTTACGGGCGACAATGTCACCATCAATGAGGATGGCACTTACAGCGTTGTGGACGTAGACGTGAGTGGTCTGAACGATGGCGAGTTGACGGTCACCGCGGGCAGCACCGACGTGGACGGCAACACCACCGATAAGACAAACACGGTCGTGAAAGACACGACTTACGGTGAAGACGGCGACGATGCTGGCGATGAAATCACGCCAGCAAGCGTGAGCATCACGGACAACAGTGGCGTCAACGACGATGGCGCGGAAGTCATCAACAAGACAGAAAAAGCGACCATCACCGGCACAATCGGTGAGGGCGGCGCGACGCTGGACAGCCTGGTCATCAGTGACGGCAGCACCAGCATCACCATCGACCTTACGGGCGACAATGTCACCATCAATGAGGATGGCACTTACAGCGTTGTGGACGTAGACGTGAGTGGTCTGAACGATGGCGAGTTGACGGTCACCGCGGGCAGCACCGACGTGGACGGCAACACCACCGATAAGACAAACACGGTCGTGAAAGACACGACTTACGGTGAAGACGGCGACGATGCTGGCGATGAAATCACGCCAGCAAGCGTGAGCATCACGGACAACAGTGGCGTCAACGACGATGGCGCGGAAGTCATCAACAAGACAGAAAAAGCGACCATCACCGGCACAATCGGTGAGGGCGGCGCGACGCTGGACAGCCTGGTCATCAGTGACGGCAGCACCAGCATCACCATCGACCTTACGGGCGACAATGTCACCATCAATGAGGATGGCACTTACAGCGTTGTGGACGTAGACGTGAGTGGTCTGAACGATGGCGAGTTGACGGTCACCGCGGGCAGCACCGACGTGGACGGCAACACCACCGATAAGACAAACACGGTCGTGAAAGACACGACTTACGGTGAAGACGGCGACGATGCTGGCGATGAAATCACGCCAGCAAGCGTGAGCATCACGGACAACAGTGGCGTCAACGACGATGGCGCGGAAGTCATCAACAAGACAGAAAAAGCGACCATCACCGGCACAATCGGTGAGGGCGGCGCGACGCTGGACAGCCTGGTCATCAGTGACGGCAGCACCAGCATCACCATCGACCTTACGGGCGACAATGTCACCATCAATGAGGATGGCACTTACAGCGTTGTGGACGTAGACGTGAGTGGTCTGAACGATGGCGAGTTGACGGTCACCGCGGGCAGCACCGACGTGGACGGCAACACCACCGATAAGACAAACACGGTCGTGAAAGACACGACTTACGGTGAAGACGGCGACGATGCTGGCGATGAAATCACGCCAGCAAGCGTGAGCATCACGGACAACAGTGGCGTCAACGACGATGGCGCGGAAGTCATCAACAAGACAGAAAAAGCGACCATCACCGGCACAATCGGTGAGGGCGGCGCGACGCTGGACAGCCTGGTCATCAGTGACGGCAGCACCAGCATCACCATCGACCTTACGGGCGACAATGTCACCATCAATGAGGATGGCACTTACAGCGTTGTGGACGTAGACGTGAGTGGTCTGAACGATGGCGAGTTGACGGTCACCGCGGGCAGCACCGACGTGGACGGCAACACCACCGATAAGACAAACACGGTCGTGAAAGACACGACTTACGGTGAAGACGGCGACGATGCTGGCGATGAAATCACGCCAGCAAGCGTGAGCATCACGGACAACAGTGGCGTCAACGACGATGGCGCGGAAGTCATCAACAAGACAGAAAAAGCGACCATCACCGGCACAATCGGTGAGGGCGGCGCGACGCTGGACAGCCTGGTCATCAGTGACGGCAGCACCAGCATCACCATCGACCTTACGGGCGACAATGTCACCATCAATGAGGATGGCACTTACAGCGTTGTGGACGTAGACGTGAGTGGTCTGAACGATGGCGAGTTGACGGTCACCGCGGGCAGCACCGACGTGGACGGCAACACCACCGATAAGACAAACACGGTCGTGAAAGACACGACTTACGGTGAAGACGGCGACGATGCTGGCGATGAAATCACGCCAGCAAGCGTGAGCATCACGGACAACAGTGGCGTCAACGACGATGGCGCGGAAGTCATCAACAAGACAGAAAAAGCGACCATCACCGGCACAATCGGTGAG
The DNA here is from genome assembly GCF_057368515.1 of Aliivibrio friggae. NCBI lineage: Bacteria > Pseudomonadati > Pseudomonadota > Gammaproteobacteria > Vibrionales > Vibrionaceae > Aliivibrio > Aliivibrio friggae. The sequence goes on along the minus strand of NZ_CM170649.1, from coordinate 405,758 downwards.
GGCGGCGCGACGCTGGACAGCCTGGTCATCAGTGACGGCAGCACCAGCATCACCATCGACCTTACGGGCGACAATGTCACCATCAATGAGGATGGCACTTACAGCGTTGTGGACGTAGACGTGAGTGGTCTGAACGATGGCGAGTTGACGGTCACCGCGGGCAGCACCGACGTGGACGGCAACACCACCGATAAGACAAACACGGTCGTGAAAGACACGACTTACGGTGAAGACGGCGACGATGCTGGCGATGAAATCACGCCAGCAAGCGTGAGCATCACGGACAACAGTGGCGTCAACGACGATGGCGCGGAAGTCATCAACAAGACAGAAAAAGCGACCATCACCGGCACAATCGGTGAGGGCGGCGCGACGCTGGACAGCCTGGTCATCAGTGACGGCAGCACCAGCATCACCATCGACCTTACGGGCGACAATGTCACCATCAATGAGGATGGCACTTACAGCGTTGTGGACGTAGACGTGAGTGGTCTGAACGATGGCGAGTTGACGGTCACCGCGGGCAGCACCGACGTGGACGGCAACACCACCGATAAGACAAACACGGTCGTGAAAGACACGACTTACGGTGAAGACGGCGACGATGCTGGCGATGAAATCACGCCAGCAAGCGTGAGCATCACGGACAACAGTGGCGTCAACGACGATGGCGCGGAAGTCATCAACAAGACAGAAAAAGCGACCATCACCGGCACAATCGGTGAGGGCGGCGCGACGCTGGACAGCCTGGTCATCAGTGACGGCAGCACCAGCATCACCATCGACCTTACGGGCGACAATGTCACCATCAATGAGGATGGCACTTACAGCGTTGTGGACGTAGACGTGAGTGGTCTGAACGATGGCGAGTTGACGGTCACCGCGGGCAGCACCGACGTGGACGGCAACACCACCGATAAGACAAACACGGTCGTGAAAGACACGACTTACGGTGAAGACGGCGACGATGCTGGCGATGAAATCACGCCAGCAAGCGTGAGCATCACGGACAACAGTGGCGTCAACGACGATGGCGCGGAAGTCATCAACAAGACAGAAAAAGCGACCATCACCGGCACAATCGGTGAGGGCGGCGCGACGCTGGACAGCCTGGTCATCAGTGACGGCAGCACCAGCATCACCATCGACCTTACGGGCGACAATGTCACCATCAATGAGGATGGCACTTACAGCGTTGTGGACGTAGACGTGAGTGGTCTGAACGATGGCGAGTTGACGGTCACCGCGGGCAGCACCGACGTGGACGGCAACACCACCGATAAGACAAACACGGTCGTGAAAGACACGACTTACGGTGAAGACGGCGACGATGCTGGCGATGAAATCACGCCAGCAAGCGTGAGCATCACGGACAACAGTGGCGTCAACGACGATGGCGCGGAAGTCATCAACAAGACAGAAAAAGCGACCATCACCGGCACAATCGGTGAGGGCGGCGCGACGCTGGACAGCCTGGTCATCAGTGACGGCAGCACCAGCATCACCATCGACCTTACGGGCGACAATGTCACCATCAATGAGGATGGCACTTACAGCGTTGTGGACGTAGACGTGAGTGGTCTGAACGATGGCGAGTTGACGGTCACCGCGGGCAGCACCGACGTGGACGGCAACACCACCGATAAGACAAACACGGTCGTGAAAGACACGACTTACGGTGAAGACGGCGACGATGCTGGCGATGAAATCACGCCAGCAAGCGTGAGCATCACGGACAACAGTGGCGTCAACGACGATGGCGCGGAAGTCATCAACAAGACAGAAAAAGCGACCATCACCGGCACAATCGGTGAGGGCGGCGCGACGCTGGACAGCCTGGTCATCAGTGACGGCAGCACCAGCATCACCATCGACCTTACGGGCGACAATGTCACCATCAATGAGGATGGCACTTACAGCGTTGTGGACGTAGACGTGAGTGGTCTGAACGATGGCGAGTTGACGGTCACCGCGGGCAGCACCGACGTGGACGGCAACACCACCGATAAGACAAACACGGTCGTGAAAGACACGACTTACGGTGAAGACGGCGACGATGCTGGCGATGAAATCACGCCAGCAAGCGTGAGCATCACGGACAACAGTGGCGTCAACGACGATGGCGCGGAAGTCATCAACAAGACAGAAAAAGCGACCATCACCGGCACAATCGGTGAGGGCGGCGCGACGCTGGACAGCCTGGTCATCAGTGACGGCAGCACCAGCATCACCATCGACCTTACGGGCGACAATGTCACCATCAATGAGGATGGCACTTACAGCGTTGTGGACGTAGACGTGAGTGGTCTGAACGATGGCGAGTTGACGGTCACCGCGGGCAGCACCGACGTGGACGGCAACACCACCGATAAGACAAACACGGTCGTGAAAGACACGACTTACGGTGAAGACGGCGACGATGCTGGCGATGAAATCACGCCAGCAAGCGTGAGCATCACGGACAACAGTGGCGTCAACGACGATGGCGCGGAAGTCATCAACAAGACAGAAAAAGCGACCATCACCGGCACAATCGGTGAGGGCGGCGCGACGCTGGACAGCCTGGTCATCAGTGACGGCAGCACCAGCATCACCATCGACCTTACGGGCGACAATGTCACCATCAATGAGGATGGCACTTACAGCGTTGTGGACGTAGACGTGAGTGGTCTGAACGATGGCGAGTTGACGGTCACCGCGGGCAGCACCGACGTGGACGGCAACACCACCGATAAGACAAACACGGTCGTGAAAGACACTATTATACCTAACACAGATCCAATCGCAGATGATTTTGAAATCAAGCTAACTAATGGAACAAGTACTCAGTTTTCTTTTGAACCGCATGTAAGTGATCTCGAAGATGATGCAAGTGATACTGATAACAAATTTGTAGATATCACGATAACAGATTCTCCTGAGTTCGGTACGCTTTATCTTGTTGATGGAGACATTCGTACTGAAATAACAGCAACAACAGTATTAACTGAAGATTCTCAAATTGAATATGAACTTAACGATGCAATAAACGATGACTTGAGTTTTAATGCAACAGAAGATTTTGCTCCTAACTATAATAACGGGATGGTGACGTCTTTCACTTTAGCTAGCGGTGTTATTGTGTCTGGGGGAACTTATTCTGGAACAAGACCTGATACGACAAGTACATTAGTGGCAGATGAACTTTATTATGATTCAGCAGTTAACGAGACTGGGCTTGGTGTTGGCAGTAGTGAAATAGATGTAAATTCGCAAGACTATATTGAAGTGGACTTTACTAATGTAGGAAATACAAATACAACAGATATTGATATTAAAGAAGTTAATATTGATTTTGGTAGTGTCTTTGGTAATTATTCAGAAAATAGTAATGCGAATGCTGAAATTCATATCTTATTATTTAAAGATGGAGTTCTTGTTGGAGAAAGCCCTTATACCTTCGGTGATGAAACTCATAATGTTTATGATGGTAGCGGTGAGTTTACCGCTAATATTCAGCTTGATAGCGGCTTTGACCAAATTCGGGTTTATACCGTTCATGGAGAGGGTTCCACTGCGTCAAATTCGAATGTGACATTGCAAGGTGTTGAAGTCGTTGATGCTATGGTGAGTGAAGATATTCCTTATCAAGCAACAGATAGTGATGATGCTACCGATACTGGTGTTATTACCGTTTCAACTGATAGTACTGAGCGTGCGATAAATAATGCCCCAATCATTGACGATTCAGTATTTAATGCGACGTATGAAGATGTCGCTATCCCATTAAATTTAAACGACTTGCTGATAACAGATCTGGATGGAGATGATGTAACGTTAACTAATATTACGGTTGATCCAGCATTTGGTTCTTTAGATCTTATTTTTAATGATGATGAAGTTATAGGTGCTCAATTTACGCCTGCAGAAAATGTACATTTTGATAGTAATAATGCGGTTGAATTTGAAATAACAGCGACCGACGGATATCAATCATCAAAAGGAACAGCAACGCTTATAGTTAATGCGATAGCGGATGAACCAACCTTATCTGTTGTGCTGGGTGAATCAGTAATTACTGGTCCTGGTTTTGATACAAGTGATGTAAATTCAGTTAAAGACTTCTTTGTTAATGGCGGAGCTATACCTGGTATAGGGAATGTTGTTTATAGCGGTGAAATGGTGCTTGGTGATGACGGTAACAATTTAATTATTGGTACTGGTATTGTAAATAATTTGATTGGTGATTCGGTTGCAGGCACTGGTAACGATGTTTTTGTTGGTGGATCTAATAACGATTCAATCTATGGAGGAACAGGACCCCTTGATTCTGGTATTGATGGCGTTATATATAGTGGAAAAATAAGTGAATATTTAATCGTAAACCAAGGTGGAGCACATGGTGGAGGTGTCGATCATTGGGTTGTAACAGATACATTAGGTAGAGATACCGGATATGACCATACAGCACCTGAAGATAATGGTGATCAGTTATATCAAATCGAGCGATTAATCTTTTCTGATGCCATTGTTGAGCTAAATTCTGATGGAACGTATACGATTCTACAAGAGACAGAAACGACACTAGATTTATCCGCATCTGTAATGGATACAGATGGTAGTGAATATTTAGATACTATTAATATCTCGGGTCTTCCTGCAGGGGCTCAAATTTTTGATAAAGACTCCAACCGACCTCTTGGAGAATTTAAAGAGATCAACGGCGAGCAAATTTGGGTGATTGATATTGCCGGCCAAGATACTCAAACGATTAATTACGATAATTTAGTTGTTCGTTATCCATCGGCAGAAACTCTTGATATTGATGTTTCAGTAGTTGCAAAAGAATCTTCAAATAATTCAGAAGCGACAACAGCTGTTAATGCTTCACCTAGCCAAGATATACATGCAGATCAAGGGGGGGAAACACCGACAACATTGATTTCTTTAGTTCTTGATTCATCCGGTAGTATGGATCACAAACCGTTTAAATCTGATGACTCAAATCCAGATCAAGATAAAACAAGAATGGAACTAGTTTTAGAAGCATCCATTGCCATGCTTCGTAATGTTAAGTATCAGGAGGGTTCTGAAGAGGTTCTAGTTCAATTGGTTGATTTTGATAACCAAAAAAATAACAGTGAGGATGAAGATGTAGAGTCGCTTGGTTGGTTCTCCGTCCAAAGTGCAATTGATGCATTAAATGCTGCTTTAATTAATATTGCGGAAGAAGATGACGATGAAGATTTTTATCCAGAAGGAGGTACTGATTACGAAGAAGGTATCTACGCGGTAATTTCGGGCTATCAAGACTCTCAAGTTATCGATATTACAGGAGAAACCAATGATGTAGTTTACTTCTTTAGTGACGGTAATAATGATGGTGGTTGGCAAGGTGGTAATAACGGACCGAAAGATATTTGGAAAGATTTTATTATAGGCAAAGATGTTACTGCTATTGGTATTGTAAGAGATGCAAATACAACGCTAAGTGGGCTAAATCAGATTTCTGATAAAGTGGTTTATCTTACCGATGGACAATTGCTCACAGAGTTGCCAAAGCTTCGCCCTACTATTGGGCAAGCAGGAGCACTACTTATGGGGATCATTGGGTTAGATGCTGCAGCCATTATTATTGATGAAACCAAAACAGAAGTATTGCAAGTTATTGATCAAAACGGTGCAATTTCAATTACAACCTACGTCGTTAGTAAGGATAGTAATCAACTGCTTATTGATACTGAATATGGTGATTTTCGTATTGAAGAAGATGGGTCTTATTATTTCCAACCATCATTATCAGCCCCTGAAATTGAATCAGGAAAATCAGTCGCTTTTGAAGTCTTATATACGACAGTAGATGATAATGGTGTAGAAGATGAGCAACTTGTAACTTTAAATATAAGCCCTAGTGGAGAAGTAAATGCTGCTGTTACTTCTAGCCTTAATGCCTCTACTGGTGATGATGTAGTTATCGGTTCGGATAATAGGGATATTATTTTAGGCCACGAAGGTAATGACATTTTAATTGGTGGATTAGGTGACGATATTTTAGTGGGCGGCGCAGGTGAAGATATCTTTAAGTGGGTTGATCAAGGGGCTGACAGCGGTACAGATACAATCAAAGATTTTACTGTTGGTGAGGACTTAATTGACCTAACCGAAATTATCGGTGGCGATGATGACGTTATTAATATGGAAGATCTACTTTCCCACATTACTGTTTCTGAAAGCGGAGATGATCTAACTCTATCCATTACAGACGATGCAGGTAAAGCTCATGAAATCATTGTTGAAGGTGCAGTTGATTCATTTGGATTAGAAGACGCTAACTTCTCTAATCAATCAGAAATACTGACTAAGTTGTTGAACGATCAAATGTTCAAATTAGATGATATTACTTAATTAGTGTATCAATCTTAAATTAAGGGCCTGTTTTGGCCCTTTTTTATTTTATCCCCTTGTTTAAAGGCGTTCAAAAGAGCACAATTTCAACAAACAAGTCGAAGTGAGATTTACATGGAATTAGAAGATATTCGTCGTGATTACAGCCTTGGAGGCTTACGTAGAGCTGATTTACCGCAAGAGCCCGTTGATTTATTTGAACTGTGGTTGAAGCAGGCGGTAGAAGCAAAATTGACTGATCCAACAGCGATGACTGTGGCGACGGTTGATAAAAATGGACAACCCTTTCAACGCATCGTGCTATTGAAGCATTTTGATAAAACAGGATTTGTTTTTTATACCAATCTTGCTTCTCGAAAAGCACAGCACCTGGAAGATCACAGTAAGATTTCTTTGCACTTTCCTTGGCATCCTCTTGAACGACAAGTTCATATTACTGGTACGGCAGTGAAGCTTTCAGCATTGGAAAACATGAAGTATTTCACTTCAAGACCAAAGGAGAGCCAAATTGCAGCATGGGCTAGTAAACAAAGTAGCCGATTAACCGCTCGTTCAGCGCTTGAAGGCAAGTATCTTGAGCTTAAGCAGAAGTTTGCTAAAGGCGAGATCCCTGTTCCTAAATTTTGGGGCGGCTTTAGAATTAATATAGAATCGATAGAGTTTTGGCAGGGTGGTGATCATCGTCTGCATGATCGATTCATATACAGTAAAGATCAAAGTGAATGGGTGATCGACAGATTAGCGCCATGATCTTGACGTGATCGCTATGATTTAAGAAAAATGCCGATGATCATAAGATCATCGGCATTTTTATATCTCTTTTAACCATTCAGTATTCAGTTTCTCTGTTTCCCCGAGATAATCCAATAACCACTGAATCGCAATAGATTGATTGTTTGTATTCCACGCTAAGCAACACGGACTTGGAGCAATGTTATTTTCAATTTGTTTATTAATAATCTTTCTAGTCGAGAGTAAGCGCTTAGCTTTATGGCTTGGCATTACTCCAACACCTAAACCATCAATAAAACATTGCTCAGCACTGTGCCAGTTAGGAACGATTAAACGACGTTGATTATCCAATTGCCAGGTTGTTCTTTTTGGCAGCATACGGGATGTATCTTCTAAACATATTACGGGGTACTTCATTAATTCAGAATCTGGAATCGCACCATCATAATCTGCGAGAGGATGAGAAGTGCTCATGACAAAATCCCACGAAAGCTCTCCCATAGGACGATAAGAGAAATTACCACCAATAGGGATAGTTGCCGTCGCTCCAATACCAATATCCGCTCTGCCTGTCATTAAGGCATCCCACACTCCATTAAATACTTCCATGGTGAGTTGTAGCTCGATATCAGGAAAAGTAGCGTAAAAATCACGTACTAATTGATTTACACTATCTTCACGAACCACATTATCCAAAGCAACCGACACACTTTGTTGCCATCCATTAGCGACTCGTTGTGTATTTAAACGGATATCTTCCATCTCTTTAAGTAACTTTCTTGCTTGTTCTACAAAATACTCACCAGCAGCAGTTAATACGACTTTGCGATGTAAACGAGTAAAAAGAGTCACCGTTAATCGGTCTTCTACAGACTTAATTGTATAGCTAATTGCACTTGGTACTTTGTGTAACTCTTCAGCTGCGTGACTGAAGCTACCAAGACGAGCAACGGACTCAATTGTGATTAATTCATGATAAGAAAACATAGAAAACCTGATGGTGAATTGAACACATCAAAAATATTGATGCTAAGTGCAAATTATATCGTTTCACAAGAGTAGCAACTAGCACATAGAATGCAACGGATTTTAAATATGTTCAGCTTTGGAGAAGAACATGGAAAACAAAAAACAATCTATTCCTTATATCTGGCTTGCTGGCCTAAGTATGTTGGGATTTTTAGCAACAGATATGTATTTACCTGCATTCGATATTATTCGTGGTGATTTGGCAACAACCGAAAGTATGATTGGTTTAACCCTTAGTATTTTCTTGTTCGGTATGGCGATAGGTCAACTTTTTTACGGTCGTTTGACGCAAAAACTAGGCACTAAAAAATCGTTAATCATTGGTTTAAGCATTTTTGCAATCAGTAGCTTGGCTGCTTCATTTTCAACCAGTGTCGAAATGTTACTTGTTGCGAGATTCTTTCAAGCATTAGGTGCTTGTAGTGCTAACGTAATTTGGCAAGCAATGGTGATCCAACGTTATGATGCAAAAACATCTCAACGTATTTTCGCAACGATTATGCCACTAGTTGCTCTTTCTCCAGCATTGGCTCCTTTACTGGGTGCAGCTATTGAGAAGTTTTATGGTTGGTCGATGATTTTTGTTACGTTAACTATTATTGGTGTTGGCCTAGCAGTAAGAACGTTTGCGGATAAAGAGCCAGCTCAAGTAGTAAGCTCTAATGCGAAAACAATTACTTTCCGTGATGTTATCAAGTCAAAAAAATTCACAGGTAATATGCTAATTTATGCAGCAAGCTCTGCAATTTTCTTTGCATGGTTAACTGGATCACCTTTTGTTATGACTCAAATGGGTTATTCAGGTGCTGATATCGGTTTGAGCTACATTCCACAGACAATTGCATTTATTGTTGGTGGTTATGGCTGTCGTTGGGCTCTAGAGCGTTTTGAAAGCCAAAAGGTACTTCCTTGGATCTTAAAGCTATCTATTGCAAGCGTGAGCGTGGTGTTCTTAATTGCATGGCGCATGGAACCTACATCAATCATTCCAATGCTAATCCCATTCTGCTTCTTAGCAGCAGCGAATGGCGCGGTTTACCCTATCGTAGTAAACAATGCATTAATGGACTTTAAAGAGGGCAGCGCAGTGGCTTCAGGTCTATTAAACTTTTTACAAATGCTATTTTGTGTAGCGGCAAGTGCGATGGTATCAAGCATTAGTTATTTAGGTCCAATCTCAATGGGTAGCGTGATGCTATTGCAATTAGTATTCTTATTTATTGGTGCGGTTTTGGTATTTAAATCAAACAAAGAAGAAAACATGGTATTAGCTGGGCAATAATCTGCTTAGAACTTCTACCCTGTTAGAGTAAATAAAAATAGCATTGAGCGTAATTGCCAATGCTATTTTTTTGTTTGTAGAATACTAAACGATGTTTATTTTTTGCCTATCATCACCGGTTCAATATCAATGTTATATCCAGAATAAGAAACCTTACTTGGGCTATATTCTCTTTTTGTCACTAGGTGCTCTGTATTGAATTGGATATCTACTCGTGGAAATATTTTATTCGTCACAAATATATTATTTTTCTTAAGGTTAGAGTTAAAAGAGGTTTGTTCTTGTTTTAATGCCGATCTTAACGTCAGTAAATCCTGATTGGATTTTTCTTTTGAACGGAGGATTTTTTCTGCTAATTCAGGGGATTGTCGTTCAATATTAATTTGTTCAATTTTTATGATTTGTGAACTTACATCATCATAGCGTTTTTGAAGTGCGTGAAGCGTCTCTTTGTGAGTATTAAAATCGTGGAAAGCATGGATTTTAGTATAAGCCCCACCTTCAATACCTAAGTTTGCAGTCTTAATAAAACCATTAGCTGTAGCCTTTCCCCCACTAATCGTGCCGTGTTTTTCTGTATTATCAATAACAAAAATAGAGCCTAAGGACTCAAGGATACAGTGGTTTGCATGCAGAGTAATATGAATGTCGTTGTGTGCCATTATATGCGCATTTTGAGCCAGTTTTGTTGTTACTTTCCCCTCAGCCGTGACACTACAAGTTAGTGGGTCTTCGTCCGCTACAGGTCGACCAATGATGCCATTCATCACGGTAATATCACCTTTTGCGTTTACTTCTGCATTTTCAATAAATCCGCCAACCGTAATACTTCCTTCTGCGGATACTTTCATGCCAGGTTCAATATCTTCCTGAACGAAAATACTGCCGTTAAATGAGACATGACCTGATGTTGCGTTAATACTTTTTACCGTCAGAAGATTATCAATAGCGATACCTGAGGCATGAATTAGAGGTGTACCATCAATATCAGCAACCAGTAAATTTGAATTGATTGGTGAGATAGAAGAACCAGGGTAAAGTTGAAAATCAGAATCTATTCCAAAAGTCGCTATGATGGGTTTCCCTGTGATAGTAAGACCGTTTGTCCCTGGAGTTGCTGGGATTCTTTTCATTAAAGGTGTATTTTTTTTAACGCTAATTACCTCACCGAGGTTTCGCATGTCTACATGCCCATCATCGGTTTCTTGTGGCTTTAATACACGTTCAAGAATATTAGGAACAAGTGATTTAAAAATAGTGTCTTGCCCTGCTATTGGTTCACGCCCAATAGCAATAATATCTGAAGCTGTTTCTCCTGGTGCGAGATCTTTGCTTTTTAGTAATAATGCTTTGAGGTTGTCTTTATTAATACCCTTTAAAATTTGTTTATTTGTTAGTGCTTCTATTATTAATGGGCCGCGTAATGGTACGCCTCCATAAGCACCTGTTACTGTCATTGTTGCTGTCATTTCATCTTCTTGTACCTCAATGGATAACTGCGCATCTAAACGTTGTGAGATTAGAGTTCCATTCACGTTAGATATATTTCCATTTTTAATCGATGAAATTATATTTTCTATTTCACTATCAAAGAGATAATAGTTATTTGTGCCTGTATTTTTTAAGGCTTGATAAATATGACTTGCTTCAATTTTGTGGGGTAATTCAGTATGTTCAGGAAGAGCAAAATGTACGGTAGATTTGTTATCTGATAAGACTAAGAACTGCTCAATCATATTCTCTCCAAAGAAACCTTTATAGTTTATTGAAGAGAATATTATCACTTATAACGTATGGGGTTTACATTATGTGTTGTAAGTGCAAACAGACTCACAATTTATAAACTTAACCATTCAGTTTTCCAATTAATTCAAGCACTTCAAAAAATGGTTGAGACTCAAATTTTGCGTAACCTGACATTTTATTTGCTTTTATTTTAGTCGTCAGTGGTGTTGGAATACCGCATAAAAATCGAGCAAAAACGGCATTGGCTAATGGGTCTTTACTGTTGTTTTGTAGCTCTTGGCACCAATGTTTTACTTGTTCATCATCAGCAATAAAATGAGCAGTATCTCTTGGTAAATGAGCGCCTTCAGAGCGACAAGCTGAGCAGTGACCACATTGTTCTGGTGCATTAAAGTCGGCAAAATAATTCGCTAGAGAATGACTTAAGCAAGTTTTAGTTTCAAAGAAATCAAGCATCGCATGAATTCGCTTAATTTCGCTTTCTTCTTTATTTTTAAACAGTTGGTGTTGTTCTTGAGAAAGAACATGAGTACTTTCTACTTTATTGAGTACTTGATAAACCTCAGTCATTAATTTGCTTTCAAGTTCTATCCAACCTTGTTCATGGAAATAATCTAGTGCTGCAATTACGCGTTTACGCTCCCCTTGGTATCCCATCCAAAGCGCATCAAAATCAACTGTGTGCCATGTTTTGGCTTTTGGCGAACACTGAAAAATAGTCGATACAAAATGCTGACGTTCTGTTTGAAATTTAGCAAGAATGTCATTAATTGGAATTAAGGTTTTGAATCGATAGTCCGCGTAATAGCTGAACTTTGCTTGAATGATCTTTTTGAGCTCTAAGTACACCAGTAATGTTTTTAAAGGCAACTGACGAACATTACTGTCTTTAGATAAACGAAGTAATTGGGTTTCCCATGTATCAGAAGATTTATAAATATCATCCAGTACATATTGAATCGCTTCTCTATCAGGCGTATCACCATAAACAAAGTTTTCTAACACGTTTAAGCCAGACGTATTCGCTAGGACAGTACAAAAAGAAGGATTACCGTCTCGTCCTGCTCGCCCAATTTCTTGAGAGTAGTTTTCAATCGATTTAGGTAAATCAAAATGGATCACTTGACGAATATCTGATTTATCAACACCCATACCAAAAGCAATCGTCGCAACAATGCAATTGATCTCACCATTCATGAATTGATGCTGTATCGTCTCTCTGATGTCGTGCTTTAACCCTGCATGATAGGCTTTTGCTTGGATGCCATTACTTTGCAGCCATTGAGCTACGTTTTCAGCAGTTTGTTGTAACGTGACATAAATAATGCTTGGTTGATTTGGTCTCTGTTGAAGTGTCGCATAAAGAGCTGAGCGCTTTTGTTCTTCTTCAACAGGAATAATGGAAATATCTAAGTTCGGACGATAGAAACCCGTAATCACAATATCGTCTTTTGCAATTTTGAATTTTTTACTCATGTCTTCAATAACGGCAGGCGTTGCTGTTGCCGTCAGAAGTAAAACATGAGGAATATTTAACGCTTCTCTATCTTGAGGTAGTTTAAGATAATCTGGTCTAAAGTTATGACCCCATTCAGAAATACAGTGAGCTTCATCTACCACTAATAAAGAGATATTAATTTGAGCAATGAATTGACGAAAGCGTTCATTCTTCAAGCGTTCCACTGAGATCATTAAAATCTTAATCTCCCCGTTTCTAACCCCTTGTAAGATGGCTTGGGTCTCTTCACGAGTTTGAGTCGAGTCAATAGACGCCGCTGAAATGCCTTTGCTTTTAAGAAAAGTAATCTGATCTTTCATCAAAGCGAGTAAAGGGGAGATAACAAGCGTGAGGTTAGGCAATAATAATGCGGGTAATTGATAGCACAAAGATTTTCCTGAACCCGTCGGAAAAATAGCAGCAGACGAGTGACCATCAAGCACTTTCTCGATAACTTGTTGTTGGCCGCCTCTAAGAGAATCAAAGCCAAAAACCTCTTTTAATGTCTGCTGATACGTCATTAGTAATCTACCTTTTTTCTCATACTTTTAGTTTGGCCGCGTTGGGTTTTGTTATCTACTCGTTTGCGCTGAGAGTTACGTGTTGGTTTTGTCTCTCGACGTGCTTTTTGCGTCTCAGCGGCCGATTGAATTAATTCTTTTAAACGTTCCAGTGCATCATCTCGATTTTTTTCTTGAGTTCTAAACTGTTGCGCTTTAAGTACTATTACCCCTTCCTTAGTGATACGACTATCTTTCATTTTTAATAGTCGTTCTTTATAGAAGGCAGGTAACGTCGATCGTGCAATATCAAAGCGTAAGTGAATGGCACTTGAGACCTTATTCACATTCTGTCCACCCGCACCTTGTGCCCGAATCGCAGTCAGCTCTATTTCCCAATCGGCTAATTCGACTTGGTTTGAAATGGTTAACATGTAATAAACCTATGATCGTTGTTCTAATAGAGGTTATACTATCAGGTAGCGTCGATACGCACCATTTTCAATACAAAGGTAATTTCATGAGTGTAAAAGAAGAACTGCAAAAAATTCATAACCGTTTAGATCGTTGTAAGCACCGTTTAGATGCTGCACGAAAGCGTGACGATCAGCCAATCGTTAAACAGTTTTTGCATGAAATCCAAACGCTAGAAAAGAAAGTAGCAAAATTAAATGGTAAAAAGCAGTTTGAAACAGGTAATAAGGGAACAGAAGTTCGCAACCTTGAGTTCAAACGTGCAATTACTAAAGCAGAACAAGCTGATATGGGTAAACTGAAAAAATCAGTTCGCGGTTTAGTTGTTGTGCACCCAATGACTGCGCTTGGTAAAGAGCTAGGACTTAAAGAAATGACAGGGTTCGCACCACAAGCGTTCTAATAACTTTTCATTTCAGACTAAAAACACAAGTATGTGTTGAAATATAAATAGCCATGATATCGATAAGAGCATGGCTATTTTTTTAAGTAATTCATTCATACATCAGCTATGATGTCCGCTATTATTCATTATCAGTAAACTTACATGACTCATTCTAAATCTGCTCCTACAAAAACACCGATGCATCCTCGTAATAAACATAATGCTAATTATGATTTTCCTGCGTTGATTGCAACATCTCCTGAACTGAAAGCATTTGTTGAAACGAATCAATATGGTAATGAATCAATCAACTTTTCAGATCCTCTTGCTGTTAAAGCATTGAACAAAGCACTGTTAGCGCATTTCTATGATGTACCATTTTGGGATATCCCAGAAGGTTACTTATGCCCACCAATTCCTGGCCGTGCGGATTACATTCATAACATTGCTGATTTACTTGCAATCACTAATGACGGTGAGATCCCAACAGGTAAAAACGTTCGTGGTTTAGATATCGGTGTTGGCGCTAACTGCGTGTACCCTATCATTGGTCACCGTGAATACAAATGGAACTTTGTTGGTTCTGATATTGATGTTCAAGCACTAAAAATGGCGTCGTTCATTGCGAACAATAACCCAAGCCTGAAGAAGGGTATTGAGTGTCGCCAGCAAAAAAATGAAGAGAATATCTTTAGAGGTGTTATCAAGCCACAAGATGAATTTGCGTTCACGATGTGTAACCCTCCGTTCCATGCATCAGAAGCAGAAGCAACAGCAGGATCAGAGCGTAAGCAACAGAACTTAGCGACAAACAAATCGAAGAAAGGTCATGCTTACAATGAATTAAAAGGCGTGAAAAAACTGAACTTCGGTGGCCAAAAAGCAGAACTTTGGTGTGAAGGTGGTGAGCTTGGCTTCATTACTCAAATGGCGAAAGAAAGTTGTGAATTTGCACTGCAAGTTCAATGGTTTACAACATTGATTTCTAAGAAAGAAAACGTAGAAGCTTTACATCAAGAGCTTGCACGATTAGGTGTTAAAACTATTAAGACGGTTGATATGGCTCAAGGCCAAAAAATAAGCCGTTTTGTTGCTTGGACATTCCAAGCGAATGTAAATTTGTAAGCTTTTAGATTTCGATTTAATTCATTATCTATCAATGGGTTAGTTGTAAATCGTTTCTAAATTTGACTAAACGTAAATTGCAGACACATTCAGTAACAATCTCTGCAATTTAACATTAATAATTTCAACCATTTAACTGTCAGAATATGCAGAATCCGACAGTTAAATGGTTATTTTATGAAATCTAAAACTCTTCTTGCTTCTTTAATTAGCGCAGCTTTACTTGTAGGCTGCAGTGATGAAGCGACGACTAAAACGGCTCCTCCAGCGCCTCTTGTAGCAGCTCATACCGTTGAATCAATTCAATATCAACAAGGTAAAACTTATATTGGTCGTATTGAAGCAATGGAAGATGTGTCTATTGTTGCCCAAGTTTCTGGTTATATTCAGTCTCGCTCGTTCAAAGAAGGCCAAATGGTTGAAAAGGGCGATGTACTTTTCCAAATAGACCCTTCTACTTTTGAAGCACAAGTAGCTAATGCCAAAGCGGGTATAACCCAAGCTAATGCGGCACTCAAAAAAGCACAGTTAGATTTTGAACGTGGGCAGAACCTACTTCCAAAAGGCAATATTAGTAAAGCTGAATTTGATGGTTTAACTGCACAGCTATTAAGTACTGAAGCACAAGTTGAATCGGCTCAAGCCCAGCTACGAATTGCTGAAGTGAACCTTTCTTATACTCGTATTATTTCGCCATTCTCTGGGCGTATCAGTGACAGTAAAGTCAGTCTTGGTGATCTTGTTTCTCCGGCTTCAGGTCCATTAACCACTCTAGTGAGTTTAAACCCAATTCATACTCGTTTTACTATTAGTGAGCGTGAACGTTTATTGATGGGGATCGATCAAGTAAAAGGCGATGGTACTGGTGCATCAAATCAAGTTGAAGTGGTACTGAATCTTGAAAATGATAAAGAATATAACCACTTAGGTAAGATTGATTATATTGGTAACCGTATCGACCAAACGACAGGCACATTAACCCTTCGTGCTTTGGTTCAAAACCCTGATTTCACATTACTGCCCGGCCAACATATCAACGTCAACCTACGTGAAAAGAAACCAACTAATGTAATTGTTACCCCTCGACGAGCGGTGCAAAGTGACTTAGAAGGCAGCTTTGTGATGGTATTAACGGAAGGAAATATCGCAGAAAGACGCAATGTGACCTTGGGCAAGCAGTTACCAGAAGGGGTGATCATTAGCTCTGGCTTAGAAGCAAATGAGCAAGTACTGGTTAAAGGATTACAGCGTGTTCGAAATGGTGTTCAGGTTCGTTTAGAAAATACGGAGTCTTAATATGTTAAGTCGTTTTTTTATACAGCGTCCTAAATTTGCTCTGGTTATTTCTATTATTCTTACTCTTGCCGGAGCGATTGCGCTAGCCATTCTTCCTGTGGCGGAATACCCAAAAATAAGTCCACCTTCGGTAAGCGTGAATGCGTACTACACAGGGGCAAGTGCAGAGGTAGTAGAACAGGCCATTGCCGATCCAATAGAAACCTCGGTCAATGGGGTTGAGAACATGATTTATATGTCCTCGAAAAGTGCCAATGACGGATCGTACTCCCTTAACGTTACCTTTGATGTGGGCACCGATCCAGATATGGCTCAGGTTAACGTTCAGAACCGTGTAGCGCAGATAGAGTCTAAATTGCCACAAGAAGTACGCATGGTCGGTGTCACCGTTAAAAAGCGCTCACCTGACTTATTGATGGTACTGAACTTCTACTCGCCAGAGGGTAAGTATGACGATCAGTTCTTGGTTAACTACGTTAATTTGAATATCAAAGATCAGTTAGCGCGTGTTACCGGGATCAGTGAAGTGGGTGTTCTTGGTGGTGGTGAATACGCAATGCGTGTTTGGCTCGACCCAGATAAAATGACTAACTTAGGGTTAACAACCTCTGATGTACATGCCTCACTAGCGGAGCAAAACGTACAGGTTGCTGCAGGTAAAATTGGTGCAGCGCCTTATGCCAGTGCGCAAGATGTGCAGTTTAACTTGGTGACAAAAGGACGTTTAGAATCAGTTGAAGAGTTTGAAAACGTCGTACTTCGTGCAAATAACGATGGTTCATCAGTTTATCTAAAAGACATTGCTCGTGTTGAGTTAGGTAAAAAATTCTACGATGGTAATGGTCAATTTAGAGGAAAAGATGCCTCTATCGTAACCTTATCTCTGCAATCCGATGCTAACGCATTAGAGAGTGGAAAAGCCGTAATGGAGATGCTGGATAAACTCAGCGTTACTTTTCCTGAAGGCTTAGCGTATGAGACCAGTTACGACACGACCTTGTTTGTTGCAGAATCAATTAAAGGGGTTATTAAAACCTTAATTGAAGCGATTTTATTGGTAATCGCGGTAACGTATCTGTTTTTAGGAAGTGCGCGTGCCACTCTAATTCCAGTCGTTGCCATTCCTGTTTCGTTAATTGGTACGTTTGCAGTCATGCTTATGACCGGATTTACGATTAATACCGTGACCTTGTTTGGTCTTATCTTGGCCATTGGTATCGTGGTGGATGACGCCATTTTGGTTATCGAAAACGTCGATACTATCATGAAGCGTGATCCCTCGTTAAGCCCAAGAAAAGCGACGTTAATCGCGATGAAAGAAGTAACCGGCCCAATCATTACCTCTACCTTGGTTCTGCTTGCGGTGTTTATTCCGGTAGCAATGCTTCCGGGTATTACGGGTATTATGTATCGCCAGTTCGCATTAACCATCTGTATTGCGGTAATTATCTCATCGATTAATGCCTTAACACTGTCTCCTGCATTGTGTTCTTTGGTGCTTAAACAAGGTGGTGATAATACCGCTCGTTGGTTTAAAGCCTTCAACCGTGGCTTAGATAAAGTGACCAATAAATATGGTGATATTGCTGGATTTTTTGTTCGAAAAACAATGATATTGATGATGTTCTTTGCTGTAGCGCTTGGCTCGGTAACGTACCTTGCGAAAAACACATCAACGGCATTTGTTCCTCAAGAAGATAAAGGGATCTTACTGGTTAACGTGCAGTTGCCAGATTCTGCATCACTTTCTCGTACTGAAGAAGTGTCTGCAAAATTACTAGAGATTGTAGAGCAAGAGCAGGGTGTAGATGGCGTTACCATCGCCAATGGTTATGCGTTCTTAACGGGTGCAGCGGCATCTAATGGTGCTTCTCTATTCATTAAATTAAAGCCTTGGGATGTTCGTAATGAGATGGATGGGGATAACTCTTCATTCGCCATTACCAATCGCATTAATGGTCGTGCTGCTATGGAATTACCAGAAGCAGTGATCTTTGCGATGGGTGCTCCCGCCGTTCCGGGTATGGGCGCAGCCTCTGGTTTTGAATTTGTGCTGGAAGATACGTTAGGTCGTAATCGTACTGATCTTGCTAATGTAATGAATGAGGTGATCCAGACAGCAAATAAGCAGCCTGAAATCCAATACACATTCAGTACGTTTCGTGCCAATGTTCCGCACTACTATGTAGATATTGACCGTGAAAAAGCCAAACAACTTGGTGTATCGCTTGGTTCTATTTTCCAAACGCTACAAGGTAATTTAGGGTCGATGTACGTCAATGATTTCACCATGTTTGGTAAGAACTTCCGCGTAACAATGCAAGCAGATGGTCAGTACCGTAGCAGCATGGATGATTTGGATAAATTCCACGTGCGTGCAAGTTCAGGTCAAATGGTGCCACTAAGTACATTGGTGACTTATGACACTGTATTTGAACCCGATGTAGCGTGGCGTTACAACATGTATCGTTCAGCCGTTATTCAAGGGCAGCCTGCTGAAGGTTACTCAAGTGGTGATGCAATTGCTGCAATGGAGCGTGTTGCCGCTGAAGTGCTTCCTCATGGATACCAATACGAGTGGACAGGCATGGCTTACCAAGAAGTGAAAGCGGGTAACCAAGCGATTTATGCATTTGCTTTAGCCCTGATCTTTATCTATCTATTTATGGTGGCACAGTATGAGAGTTGGAGTATTCCACTTGCGATTATTCTAGTGGTTCCTGTGGCGACATTAGGATCCTTTGTGGCATTGAATTTAGCCGGAATGCCATTGAATCTATACGCTCAAATTGGCTTGGTTCTCTTGATCGCCTTGGCCGCAAAAAATGCAATCTTGATTGTAGAGTTTGCGAAAAACGAGCGTGAAGAGAAAGAGACGGATTTGGATAGCGCATCAGTAAATGGCGGTCGTCTACGATTCCGAGCGGTTAACATGACATCGTGGTCATTCATCTTAGGTATTTTGCCATTGGTGTTTGCATCAGGTGCGGGTTACATCAGTCAAAACTCTCTGGGTGTGTCACTGATTGGCGGTCTACTGTGTGTGCTATTGGTGGGTACATTACTTATCCCTGGTTTCTATGCCATGGTACAACGCCGTCGTGAGAAACTGCATGGTGGAAGTACCAAGCTTGTTCATATTGATGATGAGTGATTTTACGATACATTGAAATTAACGCATTATACGATTAAATCAAAAGGGGCCTTCGAGGCTCCTTTTTTATCTACAAAAAGAGTGATATTAACCTCTCATTTTGCACTAGAGTGGTTCGGTTCAAATAATCCGAAGGTATATACTCTTTTGTCATTATCACGCCTCAGCGCATTCAATTTCCCAATTTATTCTGAGTATTAATCAATGCAAAAACACAACGTAAAATTTATTGCTGCCGATATGGATGGTACGCTACTTAATGAACAGAGCCAATTAGACCCAAGTTTCTTCGATTTGTATAAACAACTAGAAAACAAAGGCATTATGTTTGCCGCAGCGTCTGGACGTCAATACTACAGCTTATTAGAAACCTTTGAGCCAGTGAAAGATCGCATGATGTTTATTGCAGAGAATGGCACGCTAGTGATGCATCAAGGTAAAGAGCTATACAGTTGCTCGATGGACATACCGTCGATCATTAATATCATTCAAACAGCGCGTTCAATCGAAGGTACGCAGATTGTACTTTGTGGAAAAAACTCAGCCTATATTGAAACCCAAGATCCAAAAGCGTTGGCTGAGTTTTCAAAATATTATCAACGTTGTCAGTATGTAGGCGATCTTCTTGCGGTTGATGACGAGTTTATCAAAGTAGCAATTTGTCATTTTGATGGCACAGAAGAACATGTTTATCCAACCATTAACGCTAAATTTGGAGAGACTCACCAAGTGGTGGTGAGTGCTAAAATTTGGTTAGATATAATGAATGCTGAAGCTTCAAAAGGTGCCGCTATTAAACATCTACAAAACATACTTGGCTTTAGTTTTGAAGAGACAATGAGCTTTGGTGATTACTTAAATGATTTAGAAATGCTGCAAGAGAGCTACTATTCTTATGCGATGGAAAATGCGCATCAACAAGTAAAAGAGACGGCCCGCTTTATGGCACCAAGTAACAAAGACGCTGGCGTGTTTACGGTGATTAAAGAGAAAGTGCTATAAAAATCAGAATTTGAATAGTATGGATTGAATAGAATGCCATAAGTTGATACTCATCAACTTATGGCATTTTTTATTGAATTATCAGGCTTCTTTTATTTCTTGCTCTTGGTTTACCATCTTCTTCTTAAACAATGCTATAAAAGGAATAAGCAGTAAATAAGAGACCAAGATAAAACCAAAGGTAGAAACAAACGCCATCATTGTCGATTGCTGGTGCAACAATGCTTGGATGTGCGCTAAGAACGAAGGATCCGTTATTTGAAGCCCTTGAGAGTGAGCCGCTTGCTGTAATGCCGGATTACTGAGCGTTAGATCCCCACCTAAAGCGTTCCATTCCTGTTGTTCCATACGACTGAAGTAAGTATTCACTATTGAAATACCAAATGACCCCCCAATGGTACGGAACAGGTTAAACACCACCGCGCCACTCACCGCATCTTGTTTTGATAGCGTAGAGTACGCCAATTGACTTAATGGCGAGAACACCAAACCCATACCTGCGCCTTGAATAATACTTGGGAATAGAATCCAAAACATATCGATATTTAATGAGTATTTTATCATTAAATAAGTACCGTAAGCATTGAGCAGTAAGCCAATGACAATCAATACTTTCGCATTCAGTTTATCCATGTAACCGGCGAGCATCACTAACACAATGGCAGAGGTTAACCCTCGTGGTGCCATAGCAAGACCCGTAGTATCAACAGGGTAGTTTAATAATTGCTCTAACATCATTGGTTGCAGCTGGGTAATACCAAACATTCCCATAGCAAAAGCGCCCATAACTAAGCATGATACGGCTAAGTTACGGTCTTTTAATAACCATACGGGAGCAATATCCCCTTTGATTTTAAACGAACGGCGAACAAAATAAGCAATAGAAATAGCACTAATGATTGAAGAGAATAAAATCAAATTAGAGCTAAACCAGCCTTTTTCATTCCCCTGATCGAGCACCATTTGCAATAAACCAATCCCTAGTGCCATACCAATCACAATCGGCCAGTCGATCTTTGTTGGTCCTTTATTTTCAATCTTCACATAAAAGAAAATCAGAGATAAACAGATAAGACCAACAGGGAGATTGACATAAAATATCCAACGCCAATCCATATTCTGAGTAATTATCCCACCCAATGTTGGGCCAAGAATGGGGCCGAGTAATATCCCAACACTAAACAACGCCATCGCTTTACCACGTTGTTCTGGAGGATAAATTTGGATCATAATCGACTGTGATAATGGAATAACAGAGGCACCAAATGCCCCTTGCATGATCCTAAACGTCACCATTTCAGCCAATGAATCAGCCTGACCACATAACGCAGAGGTGATAATAAAACCAGACACCGAAATTAAGAGTAGTTTTCGAACCCCGACTTTTAGCGCGAGAAAGCTGGCTAGAGGAATGAAGATAGCCTCAGCCATGGAGTAGGAAGTTAGTACCCAGGTGACTTGCTCTGAAGTGACTCCTAAGGCGCCCATCATGTGTGGAAGGGCAACATTAGCAATCGTCATATCAAGCAATACCATGATGGCTGAAAGCATA
The DNA here is from genome assembly GCF_057368515.1 of Aliivibrio friggae. Lineage (NCBI taxonomy): Bacteria > Pseudomonadati > Pseudomonadota > Gammaproteobacteria > Vibrionales > Vibrionaceae > Aliivibrio > Aliivibrio friggae. The sequence goes on along the minus strand of NZ_CM170649.1, from coordinate 383,599 downwards.
ATCGCGAGGGTGACTAAAGTTCGTTTAGAATCACCTTTATTCTTCAAGCTTTCTTCTGCCGGTGTAATGACATTAGTCATGATGGTTTCCTTTTGCCGATTATTTCGCTAGAGGCGCTAATGTATCAACCGTTACCGATGCACTAGCACCAACACGTAAAGGAAATTTCAGTTTGTTTTGGTCATTATCAAGTTTTATGCGAACCGGGAAGCGTTGCGGTACTTTTACCCAGTTGCCCGTTGCATTTTCAGGTGGTAGTAATGAAAACGAAGCGCCACTGGCAGGAGAGATAGCCTCAATCACCCCGACATATTCAACGCTAGGATAAAGATCTAAGGTGATAGTGACTTTCATGCCTTTTGTTACACGGCCAACATGAGTCTCTTTAAAGTTAGCTTGTACCCAATAAGAGTTTGCTTCGACAAGAGGAGTTAAAGCTTGCCCAGGAACCACAACACTACCAGGATGAACTTGAACTTTACCAAGCGTACCATCGTGATCTGCAAATATACTTGTGTAAGACAATGATAAGCTGGCCTGACTTAATGCGGCTGCCGCTTTTTTAACTTCAGGTGATGCATTACCTTTTGCACCTTGAGATTTGATAAGCTGAGACATGCGTGCTCTTGTTGCGGTAACATTGTTTTCTGCGGATGATAATTTTTGACGGGCATCATCTAAGTTTTGTTCAGGCAGTAAATTTTTCGCCGCTAATTCTTTGATTCTTTTATATGAAATCTGAGCGTCGCTAAGGGTTGCCATTGCACTTTTTACATCGGCACTGGCAGCTAATATTGCGTCATCTGTTGCAGCGTTATTTGATGTTGCCATCTCATAGGCTGCTTTTGCTTCATCGAGTTTTGCTTGGTATGGGGCAGGGTCAATTTGTACTAATAAGTCGCCCTTACTTACCGAGGCATAATCAGTCGCGTTGCTAGCGATGATCTTGCCACTGACTTGTGGTGCCATATACACAATATTGGCATGAACATAAGCATCATCAGTACTTGGAAATTGTTCTTGATGCTTAACGTAGAAGTATCCGGCGGTAATTAGTCCAGCTGCGATACAGCCAGCAGCAAGTAAGTTTCGAGCGAAATGAGTGTTTTTATTGTTCATGTTAAATCCTAACTTACTGTGTTTTCTTATTTAGGAATAAATCACGGAATATTAACATCATGAATAAATATAAGGTTAAACATGTTGTTAATTTAAAGTGAATAGTAAATCCATATAAGATTGATTATATTTATTGTTGTTATATATTATTTTTAATAATTAAATTATGTGTAACTTCTAGAATCTGTATATTATTAAATGGATATGAATAAAGTGCTTGGTTTAACTAACCGCAGCCTATATATAAACTATGAATAGTCTTAGATAAAAGAGTATCAATTCATTTAATAATAAAGAGTTAAGTATCACTTTTGATGTGTTAACAGTCAGGTGTAGCAGTGCTTCTGACGTTTTTTTCGTTCTGAAGTGATTATGTGGTACTGGTGATTTTAGGTGAAAACCTTGGATAGGAATGTTCTTTGATAAAACAAGAAATAGGTTTCTGCTGTATTATTTTTCATGTTCATATTATTTATGTTTTTAGGTTAGGTTTCTGATTCTTTATTTAGAATGTTCCTCATTTTGCAAAATGTCTAGCGATAAATATAAATAAGATTTTAAGTTATCACTTGGTAAATAAAAAACTTGTACCCTATAATATAAAGCAAACGTTTATATTGGTATCTTATTTTTTGAAAATGAAGAAAGTTGATCTCGCAGTTAAATTCTTACGTTAGTCTTGTGTTTGTTGTTCAGATGGCCTAGCTAATGTCCGGAAATGGCACAGAATTACTGCCTTTAGCAACTAAATATCTACTACGATCTCACCTGATAGTGATACAATTTCCGCACCAGAATAACCGAGAAACTTTATGTTTATCCATCATGTTAACGACATCGACTGGCTGGTGATTACCGCTTTTGAAGAACTGAAAACGATGTTCATCGAAGAAGCCGGTGCGATCCCCTCTTGCTTCTCTACCACCAGTGAATTGAGCTTGATTGATCAAGCTAAGCGCACTTATGGATATTTGCCTACATTCAGTGGTGTAATCACCGATACAGGCACTTTTCAAAGTCAGGATAACGAAGAAGATTTGCTTCCACAGCTTGCTTGCCTAGTTGAGGGGCGCGGTCGAGTATTTATCTATCACGGCGGCTTTGTGGCTTTTGTGGATGACGAGCAAACCTTTATTACAAGAATGGACTGAAAATTATTCAGTAAGTTGAAATCGGTGAATTGGCACCCTTACTCAGAGGGCTGACATTAGCCTTCAGGCTTTATATCAAAACTCGTAATATAAAGCCTTAGCTCCCCACTAGAAACTCGATTCACTTTCTTTGATGAGCGCCCTCGTGATTTTCCTTTGTATCGTAACTGATGTGCTTATCTACGTTCTTTAGTTGGACTCCAGCCTTATTAAACGCCTTTTGGATAGTGGTTGAAACATGAAGCTGGTCTTCTCCCATCAAAAAATTTGCTCTATCTTGATTCGTTTCGAATACGCAGACGATTTTTAAGCTCTCTGGAAAAGAAGAAAATTTGACCGTATGAGTCACCCAAAGAAAACCATCGTAGCCTTTTAACGTATCTTCACAAACTTCGGTTAATACATCTCTAATTTGATTTTCTATCTTCTTATCTGATTTACGCATAAAGCAAACCTCCTATTCAACATTTTTAAAAAGTTTTCGGTCAACATTGTCTTAAACGATATTGAGCACTGTGGCTGTTTCAAATGTAAAGTATTTATAGTAACACTTTAAAGTCACACAGTGGGGAGGTGTAATTGTAGTGGTCAAGTAAAACGACCCACCAATCAGCGGGTTGTTTACTATCTGGTTCTCTACATCACCTTCAATGCATTATGCAGCGATCGACTCATCTCTCGCCATTCTTCTCACCAACACTGCTCTTACATTGTCATATACCCAGTTAAAGGTAAATGCGTAAATGGTGATAAAAATAGTCACGCCAATATCCATCACAAACGCTTCCCAGATGCCTACGTTTAATAGGTAAGCCATCACAGGCACAGTTGCGAACAATAATCCTAATTCAAACAAAACAACGTGGAAGATACGCAAAGACAGGGTGCGTTGTGTTTTCTCGCCAGTGAAGAATTGATCGAAAATCCAATTATAAATAAAGTTCCAGATCATCGCGATAGTGGCAACGACTATCATGGTTCCTGATAGGGCAGTAACGTCATGATTAGTAAAAATAGCTAACCCAAGAATAGACAGAGATACTGCCAATATTTCAAATAATACAGCGTGGAAAATACGTTCAGTTGTTTTCATAGCGATGGCTCTTAATGATTATTGATACATTTAAAAATAATGAATCAGCGATTATAGAGAGCGAATAAAAGAGATAAAGTTAACAGCCATCACGAATCGTGATAGTTTGGGTGTTTAATCCAATTACTAAGCCAATGCCATGTACAGTTTTGAGCAATTGAAAATTTTTGTCACCGTGTGTGAGTGCGGTTCTTTCTCTGCTGCCGCTCGCCAATTAAAGCGCGCTCAATCCGGTGTGAGTCAGGCTATTGCCAATTTAGAGATCTCAATTAACCAAGAGTTGTTTAATCGTGATAAAAACACACCAGTGCTAACAGAGAAAGGCAGAGCGTTATTGCCGATTGCTCAATCTATTTTGCATCAACAAAAATACTTTGACCAAAAAGTGGAATCGTTAGAAAGAGAGCACGAATATGAGTTAGTCATCGCTATTGATGAGAGCTTAATGAATGACGATGTATTACAAATATTGGCAGCATTGGCGGATAAGTTTCCTGTGACGGATTTTGAGATCATCACAACCTCAACCTTTGATGTTGAAGCGTTAGTAAAAAAAGGCAAAGCTCAAGTAGGGATTGTCTATGCAGATGGCGAGCTAAAAGTGGACATGGATTTCTTTACTCTAGGTCATGTGCGCTTTCTGACGGTAGTGTCTCCAGAGCATGATCTAGCCAGTTTGCCTGTAGTGAATGATGCGGCATTGAAAGGGCATCGACAATTAGTACATCGTAGTTCAAAGCGTAAAGAGTTGTGGTTCAGTTATGGGATAAGCTCAAAATTGTGGTACGCCAATACGCATCAAACTTTGATGGATCTTGCTTGTAAAGGGGTTGGTTGGACGATAGTACCAGAACACAGCGTAATGAGTTTGCTAGATCAAAATAAGCTAGTGGCGCTGCCGATTGCTCATGAATTTGATGGTTGGTTTACCCCAATGGGTTGCTTGGTATCGCGCAGTCATGTTTTTGGCCCTGTATTAGAAGAGTTATTGTCCTCTTTACAAGCGATTAGCCAAAAAAAACCGCCCGCTCATCATTAATGAGCTAGCGGTTGAGGGTTTATTTACACTGTAAAACGGAATTTAAGCGACTTGTTCGGTTTTTATTTGTGTGGTGGCTATATCTTCACAAAACTCGTGGTGTAGTGCTCGAATAGCGTTTTGATAGTCTTGATCGCTTACTACAAATTGCACGTTTACGTTACGCATAGAAGCGTGTAGAGCTACAGGGGTGACGTCATTATTCATCAATGATAAAACCCCTTTTGCTAATGCTTTGTTGGTATCAATCTGAGAACCAATCACCGAAATTAATGCCACCATACGACCTTTAATAGAGGCGTTTGGATAGCGTTTTTCTGCTTTGTATAACAACTTATTCAGGTTTTCAGTGCTACCGCCAAGATAATAAGTAATTGAATTTGCATTCATTTCTTTACCAATTAAACTAACTTGTGCGTCTGAGATAATTTCCATTAACTCATAACCGACATTATCCACTTGGCCGACCATTGCTTGATCAAACAGATGTAAGGCAAACACTTTTTCTTTACCTGCAATGATTTCGATTTTGTTGGTTTCTGGTTGGTAATCTGATGAGATCAATGTGCCTTTGTGCTCTGGCTCAAACGTATTTTTAATCTGAATTTCAATGTCGCTCTCACGAAGCCCTGCCGCTGCATTAGGGTGAATAGCTTCCATTCCTAAGCTTGCTAATTGATCAGCAACATCGTAATTGGTGCGTCCAATTGGGAATACTTTATCTGTGCCTACAACACGCGGATCAGCTGAGCTTAAGTGATATTCTTTATGGATAATCGCCAAATCAGCATGAGTAAGTGAGGCGATGCGGCTAAAGGTCATTTCACTGTAACCACGATCGTATGTGCCCATTAAGCCTTCTTTGCAATAGGCATAGCCAGTAACAATTGGCAGCTCTGTGGTGACATCTATATCTTTAAATACATCAGTGATGGTTTCATCTAATGTTCTCGGAGTTTGGTTGTCCCAACCAGAGAGATCGACGAACTTCGCGTTAATTCCAACGGTTTTTAGCTTTAATGCCGTGTTAAAGGCGCTGTGCGCTTCACCAATAGAAGATAGAAATTCACGAACTTGAGGTAAATAACGACGTAATGAAAACTGACCGTATTGACAGGTTTCAAGAATATTAGAAATACACGTTTTAGCTTCATCAATTCGTGAGCAAATGAATTTATCAGCTCTTAATCGGTTCAAAGGGTCAATAAATAGATGTTCATTGGTTAATAGCATACGATTTTTCACATACTCTAATGCTTCATCCCAGCTATCATCACGTTTAGCGATAAGCTTATAAACACCTGGTTTGCCTGTTTTCTTACATTCAAGTAATGAATCGGTAATGCCGCCATAGGCAGATACAACAAAAACACGGTTATATGGATTTTGAGGGCGAAGAAAGATGTTGTCTAAAACGGCGTCAAACGCAGTCATAGAAGTACCGCCGATTTTTTCTACGGTATAAGTCATGAAGAAGTCCTTTTTGACTTTAAAGAGAGTATCAACTTGGATCTTTATGGATCCAAGTTGATATTTATACCATCCTAAATAAATACTAAGGGGATTTAGTGTTTAATCTAAGATAGGGTAAACGCCGTTTTTATCGTGAACTTCAGCACCAGTGATCGGTGGATTGAAGACACACGCCATGACCATTTCTTTGTCTTTATAAGCACGTAAGAAGTGTTCGTCATGCTTATCAAGAATATACAAAGTGCCTGGTTTTATTGGGTAGGTTTCGCCGCCAATAATTTCGATCTCTCCTTCACCACTCATACAATATACCGACTCTAAGTGGTTCTTGTAGTGAATGTGAGTTTCTGTGTTTTCATAAATAGTCGTAATGTGGAAAGAGAAACCCATGTTGTCATTCTTCAACAACATTCTTACGCTTTCCCATGTTTCTGATGCTACGCGTCGTTCGCTATCACGACATTCGTCTAGTGTTCTAACAATCATTGTTTCGTCCCTGATTAAGATGCTTTTTTGAAGTGTTTTTCGGCAATATTGTCAATTGCGTTTTCAAAGATGGTTAGGCCTTTTTCTAGCTCTGACTCTGTGATCGTCAGTGGGCAGAAGAATTTAACAACTTCATCAGATGGACCAGCAGTTTCAATGATCATGCCGTTCTTAAAACAATCTTTAGCGATATCACTTGAGATAATGCCGTCTTTACACTCAATACCAATCATCATGCCACGACCTTTTTGCTGAACAAACAGCTTAGGGTAGCGTTTTACGGCACGAAGAATGACATCACTGACTTTTTGAGAGATCTGTTTAATATGCTCTTCAAAATTTGAATTTGACCAGTAAATCTCTAGTGCTTTTGCAGCAGTAATGAAAGCGTGATTGTTACCACGGAAAGTACCGTTATGCTCACCTGGTTTCCATTCATCTAATTCTGGTTTTAGTAAGACAACCGCCATTGGTAAGCCGTAGCCACCAATAGATTTAGATAGCGTAACCATATCTGGTTTAATACCTGATGGCTCAAAACTGAAGAAGGTGCCAGTACGACCACAGCCAGCTTGGATATCATCAACAATCATTAGAATATCGTTGGCTTTACAAATCTTGCTTAAACGTTGTAACCAGTGATTTGATGCGACGTTTAATCCACCTTCACCTTGTACAGTTTCTAAAAGCACAGCAGCAGGTTTATCTAAACCACTTGAATTATCAGATAGCATGGTTTCAAACAGGTTAAGGCCATCGATATCGGCATAACCTTCAAAAGGAATGCGAGTGATGTTGTTTAAGCTAAAACCTGCACCTTGGCGATGGTGTTGATTACCTGTCGCTGCTAATGCTCCTGCAGTACACCCGTGGAAACCATTAGTGAAGGCGACAATGTTAGTTCGATTGGTGACTTTACGTGCCAGTTTTAAAGCGGCCTCAACGGCATTGGTTCCGGTTGGACCGGTAAACTGAACCTTATAATCTAGATTTCTAGGTTTAAGAATATAGTTATTCAATGCATTCAAGAAAGTGGCTTTTGCACTTGAGTGCATGTCTAAGCCGTGCGTAATACCATCTGTTTCGATGTATTCAAGTAAAGCTTGCTTTAAGACTGGATTGTTGTGACCGTAGTTGAGTGATCCGGCTCCAGCAAGGAAGTCTAAGTAACGTTCGCCGCTTTCGGTTTCTAGCCAACATCCTTTTGCTTTTTGAAAGATAACTGGAAAACTGTTTGAGTATGAACGTACTTTTGATTCTTGCTTCTTGAAAATATTCATGATGAGTCCGTTTATGATTCCTATTTTATTTTAGAGCGATACGATACAAATATTCAGTATCGTGCTTGCCTTTGAAATGAGCTTCTTTGTCTAGAAACGTAGTCACTTCACCTCGGTCACCATGCTCGGCATCCAGCTTTTTAAATAGCGACCAAGAGGCGTCGTTGGCTTTGGTGATCGTCGTTTCTAAGAATTCTGTGTGCTTGAGGTTTTTTCGCTGTAAAAGCTCATTTAGCATGGAGTAAGCTAAACCTTTACCTCGGTAGCGAGGAGAGACCGCGACTTGCCAGATGAATAATGTTTTTGGGTCATCAGGCTTATGGTAACCAGAGATAAAACCAGCAAGGTTGCCGTCTTTCTCTGCTAAAACGCAGGTCTTACTGAAATGTGTAGATTGAAGGAAATTACAGTATGAAGAGTTGATATCAAGAGGGGGACACTCGGTGATCAATGCATAAACATCGTCACCGTCTGTCCTTGATGGTTCTCTAAATGTCCATTTTTTGCTGGGTTCAATATCCATGCTTGAACACAATATTCTGGGCGCTGCAATAGTCATATGTAAATACATATCCTTTGTACTCTAATTAAATTCCTTTTTATTATGGGCATTTTTAGAGATGCAAAGGCAAGCTAATCACAAAAAAAGCGTGTTTCTTAGCCGTTTAATGCGACATTGATCTCACTTTTATGTTTTTATTTAGTTAGAGTTCTATGTATTTTGTTGTGTGAAATAGATCAATTTCATGTTTTTTTTATAAAAAAATAGCCCATTCTAGTGGGCTATTTATCGTGTTTTATTAGAGATAATTTATACAGCAGCGACCATTTTCTGCAGTAATCGAATCATCTCTTTTTGCTCCTTTAGATCAAGAGAGCTAAGCACTTCTTTATTCACCTTCATAGGGATCGGCAAAAGTGTTTCTTTTAATGCTCGGCCTTCATCTGTGAGGTAAATACGAAATGAACGACGGCTGTTGGGATCTGCTTGTCGCTCAACAAGGCCAAGTTTTTCTAATTTATCTAATGTTCGTGTTGTTGTGGAGTTTTCCACTTTTGATTTTTCAGCAATATCACGTTGAGTTACTCCTTCTTCTTCCCATAAACACATCATGGTTGGCCAAAGAGCAACAGTTAAACCGTGCTGTTTTAATTCTGCTTCGAAATTCTTTGAGGCTTGGTTGGCAATAACGTTAATCATCCATCCAAAGCTGCTTTGACGATCAAATTCTTCCATTGTGTTTAAACTCCTGCGCTTACAACTATTGCAATGGTAACTAATCCGGTGGCAATAAGCACCAATAATGCACGTCTATTTGATACAAACATCAGGTTCGACGAGGCTTGATTTTCTGTCAGTTTCTTCTGTACGCCAGAGATCATTGCCCAAACAAGTGGTTTTGAGCGTAGTTTATAAAAGAGAATAGCAATTAAGTGCAAGATGACTAATGCCGGTAGTAAACGTGCACATATTCCATGCAGGGTAACGAAAACATCAAAGACATCATCATTTAAGACGATATCAGCGTAAGGGATGTGATCGAATAACCCCGCTAACGCTATGCCGGTAATACATTGAATAAGTAAGGTACAAATTAATCCGATAACCATCCAAGACCCTGCTGGATTATGGCCTATTTTTGATGGTTCTTTTCCTAATAAATAACGAATGGTACGTTTTGGGGAAGCAATAAATTTTTTAAAACGACTCGTATCACTGCCGATAAATCCCCATACAATTCGCCACATAATAAGAGTAAATAGCGCTAAACCTAAATAGATATGTGGCCCTTCACCGTTAAAGCCACTTGCGGCTAATCCGATAAAAAGCAGTGCTTGAAGCCAATGATATATGCGTGTTGGTAAATCCCAAATCTTCATTTTCTTGTTCCTAATTGATGGATGTTTTAACTAACGGAGAATAATTTACATCACAATAGTTGCATAAGCAACTGTTGTGATGTAAATTAAATGCAACTTGAAGCGAGACAGACATCTATTAGAGAGAAAATAATGAAAAAATTAGTACTTAGTTTATGTGTTTTACTACCAAATATTGCATTTGCTCAAGCGAGTGTTGACCTCATTAATACAAGACAACAGGCTTTTGTACATATCGAAAATCAATCAGAGCAAGTTGAAGGCATGATTGATGAAGATGCACCTAAGTGGAACGAAATTGAATTGATCAGCCATGAACTTTCTAAACATAGCCAATTACTAACTACAGCATTTCCGGAAGGTAGCCAAGATGGCAGTAAAGCAAAAGAAGCGATATGGAATAAACCTGAAAAGTTTAATCAATTGATGCAAGAGATGGATAGTGGCTTTGTTCAACTTTATCTAGCAAGCCAACAACAAGATAAAGCATTAGCAGAAGCAGGTTTAGAGCAAGCACAAGATACTTGTAATGCGTGTCACCGTTCTTACCGCTCACGTTTTTAAGTAATCCCTGATTAGAACAATACAAAAATCATTAAATTAGAGAGAGTAAAGTCATGAAAAAATTAATTAAATCAACATTATTGATCGCATCACTATTTGGATTTTCAACGCTAACACAAGCAGCTGATTACGGTGTTTCATTAAACTGGAATACAACCAATGTTGAAAAAGTACTGGAGTTAATGAGTGCTCAACGTTCCGCATTCGGAGAATTAATTAAGCAAAAAGAAATTAAAGATATGTTTATTTCTGAAAGTGATATTGACGGAAAACCAATGGGTATTCTTCGCTTTGTGATCCAAGCAGATAGTGAAAAAGAGGTTAAAAGTAAACTAGCATCACTTCCTTTTTATAAAGAAAACATCGTTAAGATTTCTAATATTCAGTTGTTAGGGGGTAAGTGGTTAGATAACACTCCGGTAAATAAAAACTATGCACTGATGTTTGAATGGAATACTGATATTGATGTGATGGAAATGGATCGTGTCATTGGGATTGATTTACAGCGTGTGGTTTCTTTGAATGCATCGGGCCTAGTGACTTCGTCGTATATTAATACTCAAACAGTGAAAGATGGTTCTACTCGTCCAACTTATTCTGTATCTATCATGGCAAAAGATGAAGTACATGCTCGAGAGTTAAGCCAGAAGTTTGAAGCAGTAGCATTAGGGTACGCAAAAGTGGACGTTATGTACTTAGGTCATAAAATTAATATGGCTGGATTATAAGGTAACGATAATAAAAGTAGATATTAAAAATAGAAAAAAAGGGTTGAAGATATGCTCACTTCAACCCTTTAAGCGTTTTAGAGCGGTATTAGTTAGTCAGTGCTAACTTAGCCCCAAAACCAACTAATAAAGAGCTTAAGCCATACTTAAGTAAGTTAGAAAATGCTTTGCTTTCTGCTATTACGGTTCTGAACTTAGCTGCAAAAACAGCAATGCAAATAAACCACATTAGCGCAATGATAGCGGTTGTTATTCCCAGCATTCCTATCATCGAAGGCGATGAGGTTTCAGGCGTTAAAAACTGTGGGATAAAAGCCACGAATGTCAGACAAACCTTAGGATTTAGCGCATTAGTAAGTATACCTTGGCGGTATACTTTTAAGTCTGAAACACGATTAGCTTCTTCGACTTCACCGATCCCACCTTTAGCGGTAAACATTTTAAAGCCGATATAGCATAAGTAAGCTGCACCAATGTATTTAATGACAGTAAAAGCCGTCGCTGACGATAGCAATAAAGCACTTAAACCAATAACAGCTAAAAAGGTATGAAATAGAACCCCAGTAGCGACACCGAAAGCGGCATATATACCAGTTTTAGCTCCGCCTCCTAAGGCTCTTGAAAGGACAAAAAAGAAATCAGCGCCAGGCATTGCGCAAAATGCGAACATGCCAGCAATAAATAGAAGATAGGTTTCAATGCTCATAATGATCCATGTATCTAGGTATTAAAGATGTATGTTTTCTAAAAAGCTCAACTGAGCTTGAGAATTGCCGCTAATTTACTTCTTATTGAGCAATATATAAACCGTTATTCTGACACTTCGAGTAAATAATCTTCAACTTGCTCAGATAACCAATCAATAATTACGCCACGAGGCATACTTGTTTTTGTCATTTCTGCAAAAGATTGCCAGTTCATTGCTCGATTATGCTTTAACACTTTCAAAGTACCATCACGTAAATGCTCATTAATTAATAAAGCAGGAACTGATGACCACCCTGTTTTATCTAATACTGCATTTCGTAGATGCTCATAAAAAGTCAGAGCAATGTACTTACTTGATTTAGGTTCAGTCACCATTAATTCATCTTCATCAATGTAGTTCATTATGATTTCAGTATTACTTTCTAAATCGGTTCTACTGACTTTTCTAAGTTGGCTTAATGGATGATCTTTATGTGCAACAGACATTAAACGGATCTGGCCTAGTTCGTTTTGTTGAACATGCATCAACTCATTATTAATTGGCAGTAAACCATAAGCGACATCAACAATATTTTGCTCAACCATTTCTTCCAATTCAGGAGAGGGAGCAACATAGATTGAAATACTGGTGCTTGGAAATTTACGACTCATTCGGCCTAAGATCTGACGCCAAATCGTTTCAGGTAAAGCATCGTCACGCACAATTCGAATGGTTGATGCAACCCCATGATTATATTGAAAGCATTTATTCTCGATGTCATTACTGATGAGTGAAATTCGTTGAAAATCGTGAACTAAAGACTCTCCAATTTCCGTCGGAGTAATTCGATTACCTGTGCGATTTAGCAGAGTAACGCCTAATTCGTCCTCGAGAGTATTGAGCGCTGCACTGACAGTGGTACGACTTTTCTGAAGCTTACGTGACGCTTCTGCGATTGACCCAAGCTCAACAGCATATAAGAACATCTCAATTTGACTGGTTTTCATTATGTATACCCGATAAAGAGGACAATAAAAAGATGAAAAAATACTAGCGACGAATAAGTCGACGCTGACTGATTATCCTATCACCAATTTTAGATATATGATGCGTTGTATAAATAAAAAAGACGAAAAATAAGTCGATGGAGAGAAAAATGTCATATTCAATTAAGAAAGAAAGGCAATTATTATTGGCCTCAACGTTTTCAGCGTTGTTGTTTGCCATGATAGGAATTGTATTAGGTACACTGATCCATTCATTAGTTATTGTGTTTGATGGTGTTTATTCATTAGTTAGTTTATTTTTAACATTAGTGTCATTAGGTGCGGTGTTCTACATTCGAAAAGAAGAGGTAGCGAAAAACATTAAGCGCGTTAAGGTAATTGAGTCTACTGTGATTTTAGTTAAAGGGATCGCAATTACCTTAATGTGTGTATTGTCATTTATTGCTGCAGTTCAAGCGATAATGCAAGGTGGTCGTGAAGTAAATACTGGTGTCGCACTCGCTTTTGGTGTGTTTAGCATGATCGGTTGTTATGGCAGCTATTGGTTAATGAAAACCCAAGGTGAAGAGGTTAATTCGGCATTAATCGATGCAGAAGCAAAGCAATGGTTAATGGATACCGTTATTAGTGCCGCCGTTTTTGTTGGCTTTATGATTGCGAAAATATTATTACTAACATCACACGCGCATTATGCTCAACTAGCCGATCCAATCATGGTGGTATTGGCTTCAATTTACTTCATCATCGTACCTGTAAAAATGGTTATTAATTCAGTAAAAGAGTTACATAAATTAAAAAACCATTCATTGGTAACCACTAAGTTCGCTCGTCCTTAGGGGAGTCCATAACAACTAAGGTTCCGATTGAGTTGACCTGAGAGATCTCTCCAAGTACGTTTGAATGAAACTGCTTATAAGATGAGAGGCTCTCAGTCTCAACACGTAATAGATATTCATTTGCTCCCGTAATATTGTGGCATTCTGTCACTTCTTTAGATTCCATTATCTGAGCTTCAAAATCTTTTTGTGATTTTTTACTGTGATTAGATAATCCAATCGTCACATACGCAACAAATCCCACTCCGCATTTTTTTGGATTCAATACTGCTCGGTAGCCTTGAATCGTTTCATTTCGTTCTAATTCTTGCACTCGTCGAAGTGTGGCTGATGGTGATAATCCAATGCGCTCTGACAGCTCAACATTAGTTAATCGACCATTCCTTTTTAACTCTTGCAATATTCTTTCGTCAAACCTATCCATAGCGACTAATCCTTGCGTATTAAATTTATTTTAAGCAAATATAGACAGAAAATTTACTCAGTCTCGCATTAAGATACAAGCAGAATTTACTTTTATAAGATGTTTATTATGGATTACACCTATTTACTTGCTTTAACCACATTTGCTTTTGTTGGCGCGTTTACGCCTGGTCCAAATAACATCATGTTGATGACTTCTGGGGCGAACGTTGGTTTTGTGAGAACTATTCCTCATATGCTGGGTGTGATCTTCGGTTTTGCGTTTATGCTGATATTAGTAGGATTTGGTTTGGTTCAAATTTTTCAGACCTATCCACAACTAGAGAAAGCATTACAAATTATCAGTGCTGTTTATTTATTATATCTGGCGTATAAAATTGCGAGCAGTAAGCCTGTAGATAATATTAATGGCGATTATAAACCGATGTCGTTTTTACAAGCCGCGAGCTTTCAGTGGATCAACCCAAAAGGCTGGTCAATGGCGTTATCGGTAATGAGTATTTACGCGACCAGTGCTGATATGTTTAGTGTGTTTCTAATCGCATTCGTGTTTATTTGTATTAATGTGCCAACCGTTAGCTTTTGGACTGCCGCAGGAAAGCAGTTACAAAAAAGATTAACGAAACCGAGTCATTTGAAAATGTTTAACTACAGCATGGCAGGGTTGTTAGTTGGTTCTATGGTGATGGGATTTTAATTATTTCTAGCTGATTGCCTTGTTAAGACAATGTAAGCGACTTGGATATGTTATCTTTAAATATATCAATCCGTAATTACACGATTAATAAGGCCAATTTTATGATTCGACCTCTCTTTCTGCTTGCCATGCTTATTTTTACCTCGCTTTCAATTCAAGCTGAAGAAGTGAGTTACTCAGAACAAGAGTACTTAGATCGTCCATTAATGGAGCGCTACATTCTTGATGAATTAAAAGCATTACGAACAGATCAGCAAGATTTAGAAAAAAGAATGATTATCCAAATTACAGACAGAGAGCTTGCTGTTGCGGATAAGTCTCTTAATTATTCTAATGTAACCGTGACCTATTTTTTCTATGTTATTGCAGCCGTGGCTTCTTTGGTTGCCTTGATTGGTTGGCAATCTCTAAAGGAAATGAAGCAAAATACGAGAGAGATGGCAGATAAGCAACTTAATAAAATTGCCCAAGATTATGAAAAGAAGTTTGTTGCCTTAGAGCGAGATTTAAAGCGAAAAACTCGAATTATTACCGAGAATAATCGTGAAATTGAAATTATCAATGAAGTGCATAATCTATGGCTGAGAGCTCAAAGTGTTCAAACGGCCGAACAGAAAATGGATGTTTATGATGAGATCTTAACGGTTAGACCGGGTGATTTAGAAGCATTAACGTATAAAGCGGATGCAGCAATGGAAATGCGTGAGTTCCATTGGGCATTAAACTTGTGTAATCGAGTGCTAGAAGTGGATGACCAAAACGCACATGCACTATTTCAACGTGCGTGTGCGTATGCTCAATTGGGGGCAGAAGTTCAGGCCATTGATGATTTACAACGTTCTATTAATGCAAGTTCTTCAATGCGTGAGCTTGTTGTTGAAGAAACAGATTTTGACCCATTACGAGGCCTTGAACGATTTGAAGCCTTGTTAGAAGAGTAAATTTATACATTATTCTCCAAGGTGTTCAGTGATGAAATCTAAAAAGCAGCGCACCTTGGCAGACATATGTTTACGACTTGGATACACAAAAAACACATCAATCGTAAGTTTGGGATAATCTGAAAACAGTTCAACTAGCTTTCCCGTTTCTAACTCATCAGTTAAGTGGAATTGAGGGATACGAGTGATTCCTTGTCCTGCCAAGCATAATGATAACTCCATAAATGAATTATTGGTGATGACCTGGCATTGCAATGGTACAGCAATAGGTTGGTTGTCTTTATCTACAAAATCCCAAACAGCTCCTTGTTTTACATACGCATAACCAATGGTTTTATGTTCTGATAGTTCATTAGGGTGCAATGGTGCGCCATGCTTTTTTAGATAATCTGGAGAAGCAATAGTGATGGCTCTTGAACGTAAGAATCGACGGCTGATTAAGCTAGAATCTTCAAGTTGATGTGATGCTCTGAGCGCCATATCAAATCCTTCTGCCACAATATCAATTTTTCTATCATTTAAATCTAGCTCAAGCGTGATGTCTGGATATAAATCCGTAAATTTACCAAGAATAGGGCGTAAACGAGAAAGGGCAAAGCCAACAGGACAACTGACTTTTAATCGACCTTTAGGCTTTTCTTGCTGTCCGGAAATCGCATTTTCAGCCATTTGTGCATCTTCGATAAGTTGTTGGCATTGTTGAAAATAAAGTTCACCTTCAGGAGTTAGACGTAAAGTTCGAGTCGTGCGGTGAAGCAGACGTACGCCTAAACGCTCTTCTAGTTTTCCGATCTCTTTACTAATGTAAGAGGTCGAATGCCCACTGTTTAATGCTGCTTGCGTAAAGCTGCTACTAGTAACAACTTCAACAAAAATAACCATGCCATCAAATAATGCTGAATTAAAGGCCATATTTACTTACTCACATTTTAATTACGAGTCATATGGAAATAATCATTGCACATTTAGGTTATTAATTAAAGTTTGTGGATGAACTATAGTTACTCCATCGCAAACAAGAACAATAAATTTGAAAAGAGCAGAGCATTAACTACTCTTTTTACTTAAATAGAATATGAAGGTAGCCCTATGAAAATTTTAGCATTAGCAGCAAGTAGCAGTTCAACATCAATTAACAAACGCTTAGCAACGTATGCAGCAGGCCTTGCCGCAAATGCTGAGGTTGAGGTTCTTGATTTAAATGATTTCGAAATGCCTATCTTCAGTGAAGACAAAGAAAAAGAGTTAGGACAGCCAGAGCAAGCAAAACGTTTTTTCCAGAAAATTGGTGAAGCCGATGCCGTTGTTATCTCTTATGCTGAACACAATGGCTCTTATGCTGCGGCATTTAAAAACGTGTTTGATTGGACTTCTCGTATCGATATGAAAGTCTACCAAGGCAAGCCTGTAATTATGCTAGCAACATCACCTGGCCCTGGTGGCGCAGCGACAGTACTTGCAGCTGCAACAGGATCTGCACCTTACTTTGCTGCTGATGTGAAAGGCTCTCTTTCTATTCCAAGTTTCTACGATAACTTTGATATGGAAAAAGGTGAGCTACGTAACGAAGAACTTGCAGCACAATTAACAGCAGTAATGTCTGCTCTATAGTTGCTTTGAGTTAGTTACAACCCAACACGAAAGCGCGTTCATTCTATTTTTTAATAATAAAAATAGTTGAACGCGTTTTTTATTTGTCGCTATCTATCAAAGAATATAGCAATAAAAAAGATGATAAATAGAAACAATAAACTTTAGAATTCAATTCAGATAAGTTCTTTTGATTTCACAAAAAATCAACAATTGAACGAGTTTTCAGCATTTAACGCTATTAATAAGAAGAGATATAGAACAGAATAGATAAGCTTAGATTATTATATGGTCATGATTTAAATAGGACGTTTTTTATGATTAAGAAATATGTGGCTTTGTTGCTACTGATGGTGAGTTTTATCGCGCCAACGTATGCTCAAAGTATTGATGAAATGAAAGTAACACAACAGAACTTACAAGAGCGTTTAGTTCAATTATCTACAGCTGATCCCGCCGATAAACTTTTTTTTGAAGATGTACTTCGTCGTCAAAATGAAGACATTAGAAATGAGATCGCTGTAAAAATTCAAAGTGATAGTAAAACCCCAGGTTTAGTTGCTGCAGTTCGTTCTGAAATGGTATTAGTTAATCAATTATTATCTTATAGCCAAAAAGAACTTGTACGTATTACTAAGGCATCAAGAAAAGCAAGCGGTGATGAAAAAGCAGATTTAGAATTTGCAGCCCAAAAACGTCTAACGATGATGGACCAGTATTATGTTGAGGCCTTTGAAACGTTAACGTGGGGGGAATCATTAAATATTGATTTCACCAATGAAGAACAAACGATTTTAAAAGAGTTAGAAACTCGTGCAGATCTATTATTCAATGTGATTCATTATCTTGATTCCCAAAGAAATGATATTGCTCAGCGTTTGAAATTTGCTTCTACTGAACAAAAAGAGACATTAAAGCAAACAGCAGTGACGATGACTGAACGTATTTCATTAATGGTCGCGAGCTTAGAAGCAACCACGACGTTAATGGAAGAAAATGGCGTTGATATTACAAAATATAAGCAATTAATATTCTCTATTACGGGTGATATTAATAGTGATGTATTGGACGTTAGTGTTGCTTATGGTTTGACTGAAGAGTGGGTTACAGGCTTTAAAGATTGGGCAGTAGAAAATGCACCGTCGATCATCGTTAAACTTATAATCTTTATTATTATTCTTTGGGTTACTCGAATTCTTTCTCGTGTTGCAAAAGCAGCGATTAAAAAGAGTGTTTCTCATTCAAAGATGAAATTTAGTCATTTGATGCAAGATTTCTTTGTATCAATGGGGTCTAAGTTTGTCATGATGATTGGTATCTTAATTGCCCTTTCTCAAGTTGGCATTAATTTAGGTCCATTGCTTACTGGTTTCGGTGTTGCGGGTGTCGTGATTGGTTTTGCCTTAAAAGATACCCTTTCTAACTTTGCATCGGGCATGATGATCTTGATCTACCGTCCATTTGATGTGAATGACTTAGTTGAGATAGCTGGCATTACTGGTAAAGTGAGCCACATGAACTTGGTGTCAACAACCGTTAAAACCATTGATAACCAACAATTGGTTTTCCCAAACAATAAGATTTGGGGTGATGTGATTAAAAACGTGACAGCTGAAACTGTGCGCCGTGTTGATATGGTGTTTGGTATTGGCTATCAAGATGATATTGAAAAAGCGAAAGCTATCTTTAATGACATTTTAAGTAACCATCCTGCAGTTTTAAAATCACCAGAGCATATGGTGAAGTTACATACTCTGAATGAATCATCAGTTGATTTCATTGTGCGCCCTTGGGTGAAAACAGACGATTATTGGGATGTATACTGGGAAGTAACAGAAACGGTTAAGAAACGTTTTGATGCTGAAGGTGTAAGTATTCCATTCCCACAACGCGATGTTCATGTTTATAAGCACGATGCATAAACATATAGTGAAGTAGAAGTAATAAAAAAGAGTGGCCAAACGGTCACTCTTTTTTTTGGTATTAATCTAGGTTGTCTTCAGATTTTATTGCTATCGGTGTTGTTTTTTTGAATTTCTTAACGATGAGTGAAATAACAAAACAGATAGCACCAACAATAAGAGCTGAGCGTAAAATAGTGAAGCTATCGTGCTCTAATTGCTGAATATGAGGACCGACAGAAGCAAATAAGCGCAGGCTGAAAAAGGCGAGTAAGATAAATGGGACAATTTTTTTCATGCGTTAATGCTCCGCTCAATGGGATGATGATGTTTAATTAATAAAGTTATCATAACCAAAGCGGAGCGTAATTTAATCGTTTTTATCGGTAATGTTAGATTACGATTTTGCGCAGCGAGGTTATTCATTTTTTTTGGGGAAATGATTTTTTATTACGTTTTTAATAACTGTTTCTATTTGTGTAATGATTGGATGTTGGTAATAAGAGCGGTGGTACTGCATACCTAAATCAAACTTCATTCTTTTTCCATCGAGTTTTAATGGTACTTTTACTACGTTTGTTGGTAACTCTGTATCTGATGAATCAAATGAGACAAAAATGTGATGACCTTTAGCTACGCACGCTAAAGCAATAGAGGTATTTGCTACGGTGAGGTTCTGTTGTAATCGGATGCCTGTTTCAGTAAATATTCGTTGATAATAACGATGTGTATCAACACTTCCCATCGTTATTCTAACGGTTGCTTGGTTTTCTAGTTTCTTTAACTCAATAAATGAATTATCTGCTAATGGATGCTTTTTAGGTAAATAAACAAAAAGCGCTAAGCTTCCTAGTTTTTTATCAATCACACGATGATTGACGGTTTGTGGGTATCCAGTAATTCCAACAGGTAACGAATTCTTTTTTGGAGATTCGATATCATTTAAAGCCCAGTCTTGAAAAGCTAATTTAGCTTCAGGATCTTGCTCTAAGGCATGCTCTATCAACCGCAGAGAGAATATTTCATTTAAGGTTGTAGGCAAATAAAAAGCCAACTCGATTTTCTTTTTCTTGGAATAAAGAGTGGTTGATATTCCATTGATATCATTTAAAAAATTTAATGGCTCTTCTATTTCCTTATGCAGATTAACCATGAATGCTGTGGGTTCATACTTCCCTTTCTCTGCAATAAATAGCTCATTTTCAAATAAATCTCGGCAATCAGACAAATGCCGATTAAAAGTGGCCTTGCTGATATCCAATTTATGTATAGTTTTATCGCCCGTTTTCCATTGATAAAGCGTGGTTAAAAATCGATATAGATTTAAATCAATACTGCTTGTCATCTGCGCGTCCTTTTTAATTGGCATCCTTAAAAATTAGTATGGCACAAAACTCAAATTTAAAATCGTTCATTATCAAAAATGAGTTCATTAATTGATTAAGATAAATTCAGTTATTAAGAAGTAGCGATAATAATCAGCAGATTATCGATAGTGAACTAAGATTTATGTAACGTGAGCGCCACTGTAGTAATTAATAATTTTGGGGCGAATATAAATGATTGAGGTAAAAATATGATGACATTTAAGTTGAAGGCTCTGGCATTATTTACAGGGATCGTTTTTTCAAGCAGTGCGGTATCTACGGAGAACTATAATACTGATATTCCTAAAAGCATAATGACGCCAGATAGCGTAGAAACCAGTATTGGTGAGCTTGAATTTAAAGATGGTGCACCAAGTTTAGAAACGACTCAAAAGATTTACGACAACCTTGATACTATTCGTGCTACTGAGGTTTTTTTAAATGCGGTTCCTATGGCTTCAATAGAGGCATTAAGGCTTGGCCATGAAGAGTTAGGAGTCACTAAATCAAATCAAGTGGTTCTCTTTGATAAGTTGATGGATTCAAATCCACTATTTTTGACAGGGAATACCGATACTGTTTATGCATCAGCCTTTTTGGATTTAGAGAGAGATGGCCCTACGGTCATTGAAGTTCCTGCAGGTATGGGACCGACCACGGTTAATGATGCGTTTTTTCGATTTGTGACAGACCTAGGTATTGTTGGTCCTGATAAAGGTAAGGGAGGGAAGTACCTTATTTTGCCACCAAATTATAAAGGAGAGGTACCTAAAGGGTACTTTGTATCACAATCAACAAGTTATACTAATTGGTTTATCGCGCGTGGTTTCTTAAAAGATGGGAAAACGGATTCAGCGGTAAATGCATATAAAAATAAGTTAAAAATTTATCCGTTAGCGAAAAAAAATGTAAAACCAAAAATGGAATTTATCTCTGGTAGTAATAAATCATTTAATACGGTTCATGCTAACGACGCTCATTTTTATGCGGAGCTTAAACCTGTATTAGATAAAGAACCAGTGAGTTTTCTTGACCCTGAATTAAGAGGTTTGATGGCAAGTATTGGCATCCAAAAAAGTAAACCATTTATGCCAGATGAAAGGATGCAAGAGATCTTGCAAGATGGCGTAGCGATAGGAAATGCAACCGCTCGTACTTTGATGTTCCAGCCAAGAGATAAAAAAGCGTATATCTATGAAGACCGTTTATGGAAAACAGCATTTATCGGGAAAGATTATCAATGGCTAATTGATGGAGGAGAAGGTGGGCGCAATCTAGATGCTCGTACTTACTTCTTCTATATGGCTACGGTTAATACTCCTGCGATGGCATTAAAAATGATAGGCAAAGGATCTCAATATGCCATGGTTGATAAAGCAAAAGGTGGCGAGTATTTAGATGGTGGTAAACATTATACATTGAATATTCCTGCGAATGTGCCTGCGAAGAATTTTTGGTCGGTTGTGGTTTATGATCCTCAAACTCGCTCTGAATTACAAACAACTCAATCATTGCCAAGTAAGAATAATCAAAGGGATGATTTTGTGAAGAATCCTGATGGTTCGGTAGATATTTTCTTTGGCCCAACCGCGCCAAAACAAAGAAAAGAGAATTGGATACAAACTGTGCCAGGGAAAGGATGGTTCACGTTATTGCGTTTATATGGCCCTGAAGAGGCATGGTACGATAAAACATGGAAACCCAGTGATATCGAGTTGATTGATTGAAATAGACTTTAAAAACAAGATTATGCCGCCTTTAATGTTACGGGTTTGTTGGTAGATATCGGCGGTATTTGTATGAGACTGATTTATTTGAGTTATGGCTTCAGGCCTAAGAAACGTTAAAATAACTAAAGAAAGTACTTTACAATTTTTAGCACTAAGGTATTATTCATCTCGCTCTGTTGCTCAGAGTTGTTAATGAACATCAAGTAAAGTAAGCCTTAGTATTTCTTCGTAATGTCGTTATTCTCAGTGTTTCCCTTAGCTTTGTCGTCACATTTAATAATTCAAGCTCTAAGCACATCGCATTATGCGATTTTTTATGAATTTAAATATAAGGGACATTACATGTCTAAAACAACTGGTATCGTTAAATGGTTTAACGAAGAGAAAGGTTTCGGTTTTATCACTCAAGATAACGGCGGCGCTGACGTATTCGTACATTTCCGTGCTATCGCTTCAGAGGGTTTCAAAACTCTTGCTGAAGGCCAAAAAGTTTCTTTTGAAGTTGAGCAAGGCCAAAAAGGCCCTCAAGCTGCTAACGTTGTAGCTGCTTAATTTCAAATAAGTTGCGCAGGTGGTATTAGTACCATTTGCGCTACTTTTAAATGTTCTATTAATACTCGATTTAGTTCTACTTTGTAAGATATCAACATTTCAAACATCCGCTCCTGTTTTGTACTTGTCAAAAAATCTCTTAGTTACTTCTACCATCTTAGTTTTAATCCAATCATTTTTCTGTAATATTTATCAACTACTCTATATTAAATAATTTTTAGCCTCATTTTATCTTAAATCTATGAGCTCAAAATTAACTATTTTTCTTATCTATAAAATCAAAGGTACTCAATGAAAGTAAATTTTACTATTTTTAAAAATAATGTGTCATGGAATGCACTAATTCACCAACTAAACAGCGATGTTTTATTACGAAATGTTCTGATGAAGGGCAATTTAGACTCGTTTGATATCGGTTTTTCATACTGTGAAGAGACTGGTGAAGGAAATATTACCAACAGCAATAACCAGGCTATTGGCAATTTTTCGATTGCTTATTAATCAATTATTATTCTTTATAATCACAGTATTTGGGTTATTCACTCCCCCCAAAGCAATATAGGCCAATTCTTTTTATCTGAATAAGCCGCCAACTGTTCGCAAGGATTTACTAAGTACGTATGGCTCGCGTACAAACATAATGGTAAATCATTAATAGAATCAGTATAAAAATGTATTTCAGAATAGGTTTTATCCCCTCCACTTAACCATTCTGATAAACGTTCTACTTTTCCTTCTCTGTAACTCGCAACACCTAATATATGACGTGTATAGAGTTCCCCTTTTTCTTTTAAATCAATCCCAATAGCATGCTCTATACCAAGACGGCCTGCGACAGATTTAACTAAGAAAGCGACAGATGCAGAGATAACTATCATGTCGATATTATCGTGTTTTAATTGAGTAATAAGCGTTTTAGCCTCTGGAAATAATAGAGGTAAAATCCGTTCCTCGACACATTCATGAGTAAGTTGTGCTATTTTTTCTCTTGGTATTGTTTTTAATGGCTGCATTGAAAAGGATAAATAATCTTCCATATCCATCAAACCACGAGAATATAGAGCCATTAAGCGCTTATCTTCGTCTAGAAAGTCGGGATCAGTCACTATTCCTTTATCAACTAAAAACTCATTCCAAATCATGGCACAATCGCCGTTGATCAAGGTTTCGTCCATATCAAAAACGTATAATGGTTGCGTCATACTAAGCTCTCACTGGTTGAATTTCATTAAGGTTGAAGAGTAAGTCTAGTGTACTTCCTGCGGCTAATAGTCTTTCTGATGAGCGATTGAGTAGATCAACAGTCAAACTGCAATCATTCACTTCTACTTGATACCGTATTACATTTCCAAGCAATTGGTGATTTTTGATAATGCCCTGTTTAGGAGCTGATATATGATCGGCATAATAGCGTCCCTCTTCTTTTACATAAATAGATTCTGGTCGAATAGCGACTTTCCACTCGGTTTCAATATTAAATAATTGCTTGGCCTTTGGTGCGTCAACTAAGTTGTAATGTCCCATGAATCCAGCAACAAACTCATTAGCTGGTTGTGTGTAGATCTCTTCGGGTGATCCTTGCTGCACTATCTCACCTTGGTTCATTAAAAAGATGCGATCCGACATGATCATGGCTTCTTCTTGATCGTGAGTGACAAAAATTGTGGTTAAATTCAGCTCTTTTTGAATGTCTCGAATCTGTTGACGAAGGCGTTTTCTGATCTTGGCATCTAGTGCGGATAAAGGCTCATCTAATAACAATATTCTTGGTTTGACGACTAATGCACGAGCCAATGCCACTCGTTGACGCTGTCCGCCTGATAATTGATGTGGGTAGCGATTTTCTTTACCGTTTAAATCTACTAATTCAATGACTTTATTTACTTCTTTTTCAACGGTTTTTGCATCAATTTTTTTCATTTTTAGTCCAAAAGCGATGTTTTCTGTTACCGTCATATTTGGAAATAATGCATAAGATTGAAATACCATTCCAATGCCACGTTGTTGTGGTGTTTGGTTTGTAATATTTTCACCGTTAACCCAGATTTCGCCATTATTGAGAGGATCTAACCCTGTTAAACTGCGAAGTAGAGTTGATTTTCCACAACCACTTGGACCTAACAGTGTTATGAACTCGCCTTTTTCTATATTGAAATTTATGTTTTCAAAGACAGTGTTATCACCAAATGATTTCGTTAATTGACTTACGCTTACATAGCTCATTATTTAATGCCTCGGCTAAAACGACTTGCTAACCAAGTCAGTAAAAAGATGAATAAGAAATAGGTCATCACTAAAGCAGACGTAAAGTGCCCGCTGGTTTGACGCATGTTATAAAGGTAAATTTGTAAGGTCTCGTAACGAGTACCAACTAATATGTTGGCGAAAACAAACTCCCCGAGTAAAAAGGAGAAGGATAAGAAGATCGATGCCATTAATCCTTTCTTTAAATTCGGAAGAATGATCAAGAGAAATGCTTTTGTCGTACTTGCACCAAGCAAGTGGGCTGCATCCATAAGATCGTTTAGATTAATGGCTTCAAAGCTGTTTGCTACGGCGCGATACATAAAAGGAAGTGCAATTGTAAAGTAGGTTCCAATCAGTATCCAAGGAGTACCAACTAATGGAATTGCGCTGTCGGCATAGAGTTGTAATAAGCCAACGGAAGAGACGACAGGCGGAACAGCAAAGGGCAATAAGATAAGTATATTCATTACTTTATCTAGCTTGGGGAAGTAATAAAAAACCACAAAAATAGCAGGAATAATAAGAACAACACTTAGCGCTAACGCTGAAATGCCAATGAAGAGTGATCGTCCAAAGGCTGCAATAAAGCGTTGATCTGTTAGTAGTTGACCGTACCACGAGAAGGTAAAACCATCAGGTAATATGGTTGCGCCCCAACGTGAAGAAAGAGAGTAAACTAAAGTGGCGATAATAGGGATTATCATGATCCCCACAATAGAATAGACGATTGATTTATGGAATATAGAATTAACGTTTTGCATGATAACTCCTAGCGATAAGCCACTGATTAATGATGGTAATAAAGGCTAAAATCAGCATCAAAATAACAGAAATTGCAGCGGCTAAGTTTGGTTCTAGGAATAAGTCTCCAGAGACAAGGCTAGCAATACGAACGGTAATAACGTTGTAGTTACCATTAGTTAAGGCGTATACGCTAGCGTAAGCACCAATCGCGTTGGCAATGAGAATAATAAACGTACCTAGTAATGCTGGAGATAACACGGGTAATGCTATTTTGAACCAATACTGCCATGTTTTCGCACCAAGAAGGGCTGAAGCGCCTTGCCAATCGTCACTTAATGCATCAAAAGCAGGATAGAGTAGTAACACAGCTAATGGAATTTGAAAGTAGATATATAAAGTAAGTAATCCCCATTTTCCATAGAGATTAAAATCATCAATCAAACCATATTGTTTTAGTAATAAAGTAAATGCGCCATTAACGCCCAGAATAATAATAAAAGCAAAAGCGAGTGGTACGCCTGAAAAATTACTACTCATATTAGTAAATGCGATAACGCCATCTCGGATCTTGCTATCTATTCTTCGAAGCGATGAGACTAATAAGGCAGCAATAGAAAGCCCAATGAAACTAGACCATATCGCTAACCATAAGCTGTTACTGAACCCTTGCAGCATAAAACTGGAATCTAGTATTTCATGATAGTTTTCTAACGAGAACACATCTTCATAAATAAAACTATTAATGAACACCCACAGCATGGGAGCAAGTTGAAATAGATAGAAAAACAAGGCGAGAGGAGCTAACCAAATTGCAGGTTTGAGTTTTTTTAGCCTGTTTTTGGGCGAGCTAATTGATGTTCGTTTAGATTGAGTGACAACTGAACTACTCATCATGCTAATAATTCCTGAGGGTATGATTTATTGTGCTCAAGTGCTAATAATTGACACACTGCACCACAAATATCTGTTTGCTTAATCTTCATATCTTTCAGCGTAGGGTCTTGATGACTGAAGCGATTACCAATAACAAAGAGTGGAACTTCGCGCTCTTCTGGTAAAATACCACCGTGTGATAAGTCGTTGTTCATGCCATGATCGCTGGTGATAAGAATTTGATAGCCATCGTTAACCCAAGTATCAATGTAGTTGGATAAAATAATATCAACGGTACGTGCGCTGTTTCTATATTGACGAGAATCTAAACCAAATTTATGTCCTACATCATCGATGTTCATCGGATGGATCAATAGAAAATCAGGCTGATGTGTTTGGCGAAGGTGCTCTGCATCCAAAAAGAGCGCTTCATCTGGGTAGTGATCCCAATGGTAGAAACACGCGTGTTGAATGTTGAGAGCTTTATTATTAGTAAAGCGATCACGAACAGCATGATAAGGGGAAATATTGTAGAGTTCACTAACCCAATGATATGCCGCTGCTGCCGTTGTTCTGCCTTGTTGTGTAGCTAAGCTAAATATGGAATCTTGATTAGATAAGCGCACAATATTGTTATTCACAATGCCACTGTTTACTGGTGATACGCCTGTTAGCAAGCATTCGTACAATGGACGTGACATCGAGGGTAGCTCTGATTGAATTTTATATAGTGTTGCTCTTTGGTGCTCAATTAACCCAGTTAAGTAACCCATGCAATCATGGGCTACTTGGTAATTAAGGCCATCGAGAACAACAAGAATCGTCTTACTGCTCATTGTGATCTCTTATTGTTGGTTAATTAATACGTTTTCTTGCCATTGACGAGGCAGTTTTCTTGCTGATTTTTCCCATGCTTTGAAGTCAGCAACAGGATGAACGTTAGTGTATTGGTCGTTAGGAATTAATTTATCTTGAATAGACTGAGGCAACGTAACATCACTGCGTATTGGACGCGCATAGCCTTCAGCTAAGTTGATTTGTCCTTGATCACTGAAGATATATTCACGAGCCAGTTTTGCTGAGTTTGGATTTTTTGCGAATTTATTGATAATGGTGGTGTAGCCTGAAATAACAGAACCATCTTGAGGAATATTGACACTGAATCGTTCACGACCTAGTTTATCGCGGTAATTAAGAGCATTAAAATCCCATAATACTGCCACTTCAACTTCGCCTTTTTCTAAGTTTGCTAAGCCTGGGTCGGTATAAGAAAGGCGACCTTGTTTTGCTAGTTCAGCAAAGAATTTAATTGCAGGTTTTAGATTGGCCTCATCGCCACCGTTTGCAAAAGCAGCCGAGAGTACGGCATTATTTGCTTGGGCAGCAACACCAACATCACCGATGCTTACTTTGTATGAACCTTCTAATAAGTCGTTCCAAGATCTTGGGGCATTTTTTACTAATTTGTTGTTAGATATAAAAGAGATTGTGCCTGTATAAGCTAATGCCCAGTGACCTTCTTTATCTTTTGCCCAATCAGGAATTGAGTTCCACGTTGTTGGTTTGTATGGCTGTGTTACGCCTTTTTTTACAGCAACTCGTGCAAATGCAAAGCCCACATCACCAATATCTGCCGTGGCATTTTTCTTTTCTGCGGCAAATTTTGCGATTTCTTGAGCTGAACTCATGTCAGTATCTTGATGTTTTAAACCGTAGATACTGCTTAGATCATTCCATGTATCTTTCCAGTTTGCCCAGCTTCCAGGCATGCCTACACTGTAAACTTGGCCTTCTTTTTTTGCCGCATTCACCAGAGATTGTATGTCTGTATCTTTGGCCAATACCTGCGTTGATAATGTTGCTGTAATTAAAGTGACACCAGTTAATAATGTTTTCATTTGTCTCTATCCTTTGGACTACATCAATAATTTGATTGTCATCCTAGAGAGAGTTTGTGACGGTTTTGAGGCGGATTTCTGACAGTTTTAGTGAATTTTAATGTCATTAATGTTTCACTGTAGAGTAAAGAAAGTCTTTATGTTTGTTGAAAAGCATTAAATTATACTGCTCATAAAAGTAAGCAGTATAGTTTCACGTTTAGTATTCATGGGTATTTAACGCATGGCAAAATTTTCATTATGCCATTGGGTCTCTTTCATACCTTTTTTACTTAACTGAGATTTTAATGCTTTTAGCATAGGAGTGGGGCCACAAGCAAAAACTTGGTGTTGGGTCAATTCCTGATTAATAACAGTAGATATTTTATCTCCTGTTAAAAAGTCATTTTCATTTTCTTGTTTATTCAATTTCACTTTATCTGATGTGATCAGTGCAGTGAGCTTAGCCAGCATAATGTCGTATAACTTGCCACGCCCCGTATAAAATAAATGAACTTCTTGGTTTGTCGTTTGGCTTTGTTTTAACCAAGAAACAAAAGGGGTGATACCAATTCCTCCCGCTATCCAGATTTGTGGTTTATTCATGTCTCTTTTTGTATGTAAACGCCCATAAGCACCATCAATTTTTACTGTTTGTCCTACGGTCACTCGCTGCTGTAGCTCAGAAGTATGTTTACCTAAAGATCGAATAATAAAGCTTAAATCTCTTTCATGTGGTACAGAAGTGATGGTAAATGGATGATAATGTTCAATACTATCAAAGCCAAAATCAAGATAAGCAAATTGGCCGGAATGATATTGAATTGATTCTTTATGAGCTATTAGACTCACTTCAATAGCATCATCTAATGGTGTGATTTTACTTACATGATAGGTTTTGACTGTTCGTTTTTTAAATAAAGTTTTATATATCCAACTGATACATCCAATCAAAGAGACAATGAATAAAGCGATGCCTGTTTGACTATTAAATTCAAAAGGAACATCAGAGAAAAAGGTATGATAAACCGAGATTAAAAAGATAGGCCCCATTAATTTATGAGTATAAAACCATAAGCGATATGGAATTTTTCTGACCATGCTAATACCACCTAGCAGCAATAAACCATACATAGCGAATTGACCGAATTCTTCTCCTATGTCTGCTAGCTGAGGGTTTATACCATTGCCAGCAGGTCCTGGGACTAATAGCCAATGAAATGAAGCGCCAATTAAGCCTGTAATACCTAACCATTTATGCCATACATATGCCTTATCCATTCCTCCAGTAATCGGTTCTATCCATTTAGGACGAGCACTTATAAGCATAGCAAGTGCCATGCAGATCATTGAGATTGCAGCAAAAAAGGCAGGGATTTTTCTTACTAACTCAAGATTATCAGGGAGTAAAAACCATAAACCAATGGATGCTATGATGATAAAGCAAGGAAATAAAAATCGTTTTAATGTATTCATAATAAAATTCCTAAGGCATTTTATTGTATGATATATCATTTAATGTAAATGAAAGGTGAATGGATTATTCATCAAGTTATAATAAATGTGGTTATCTTCTTTTAAGAAGACAGCATAAAAATTGTTACATAGATCATAAAATATAAGTAAAAAAACGAAGTACGTTTAAAATTACGTGATCTTGATCCTCGCAAAGAGCTCAACTCTACTATAGATTGAATAGGTCATTAAGAATTATGACAGCAGCTCAAAGATGAGCGAGTGATTAAAGGAAGTATTTTATGAAAAGAACAAGAAAAGCCCAATTGCAACGTGCGCGAATTCAATATTGGAAAGACACTGCAAAAGACACGGCTAAAAAGTGGTAAAAATAGAAAACTCCTGATGGTCAGGAGTTTTTTGGTTTTAGGGCTTTGTAAAACATTAAGACACTGCTGAAATACCCACGCTCGATATAATAAACCTTTCTTTTATTCTTCAGACAACAATGCATTTATTTTATCCATACAATGAGTAACGTGAGGGGCTAATCGACCTTCTTCTACTGCTGTTCTTGAACCATATAGAGTAATTGGCTCGAGATAATTTAATCCTGCATCTTGAGCCATTTTCTCAATAGGCATTAATAAGGTTTTCAGGATTGACTCTTGGCTATCATCTGGTTGATAAGCTGAAAGCGGGCTGCCTGTACTTGTCATGCATAATAACGTTTTACCGTGAAGTTTATTGCCTTTAGAACCATAAGCAAACCCATATTCTAAAACGCAATCTTGCCACTCTTTTAATAAAGACGGACTAGAGTACCAATAGATCGGGAATACAAACACGATAACATCATGACAAAGCAGCAACTCTTTCTCTTTCTCTGCATCAATCTGGAAATCTGGGTAGGTTTGGTACAAGTTATGTGTAGTCACTTGTTCATGCTTAGATAATGCTTCTACCAGCGTGCGGTTAATCGTAGAGCTTTCAATTAAAGGGTGGGCAAGTAAGACTAAAATACGTTTCATGATGTTCTCATTTTATGGCGAAAAAGCTAGCCATGATCATTGGAATGACCAACGAACATGACTAGAAGGGCAGTAATGTGGCTGATTAGTGCGTCATTTGTGTTGCTAATGCAAAGCGATTCCAAGCATTAATCATGATTACTTGCATCATTGCTTGTGCTAGTTGTTCTTTACCTAGAACCTCTAAAGCTTCTTGATAGACTGTATCTGAAACACCATCAAGAGCGATTAGTGTCATGTCATCTGTTAATGCTAATACAGCACGTTCTGTTGCGTTGAATAGTGGTGACTCTTTCCATGCTGCTAGAGCAAACAGTTTTTGTGCTTCTATACCTGCTTTTTCTGCTTCTGGCACATGCATTTGAATGCAGTAAGCACACTTATTGATCATTGAAGCGCGGATCTTAATTAGCTCTTTTAATTCAGCAGATAACGTCACGCCAGCTAGGTAAGATTCAATAGAAAGCATTGCATTTAAAGCTTTTGGTTGGATTTTTGCAATATCAATACGTGTAGTCATAATTAATCTCTCTTTATGTTTTTTGTTAGCGCTTTATTGCGATGTGTGTATTGTGCATAATTCGATAAAAAGAGAGAATAGTCATTAAAGCTGAAATAATTTTGCATAAAACGCAAAGGTGGGAGTGTGTTAGATTTAATTCGAGTATTTGATCAGGTGGTAGAGTCTGGTAGTTTTTCTCAAGCCGGCCATGCGTTACATATGGCGCCATCATCGGTTGCGAGAAACATCGATAACCTTGAAAATAAGGTGCAGACGACATTATTTAAAAGAAGTACACGCCAGTTAATTTTGACTGAAGAGGGGCTTTATTTTCACCAACAATCAATTAAGTTGCTGCAAGAGAGTGATAAGTTATTGAGTGAAATGAAGGGGCATAATGAAGAGCCTGAAGGTATGTTACGTATCTCTGTCTTTGAAAGCTTTGGTAATTTAGTACTCGCTTCTTTAATTCCTGAGTTTTTATCTTTATATCCAAAAGTACAGATAGAGTTAGAACTAGATAACAACTTGGTGGATCTTAATAGTGAAAATATCGATATAGCGATACGTATTGGCACCCCTCAAGATAGCCGTTTGAAAGCTCGTAAGTTAATGGAAAATAACACATCTTTAGTGGTTTCCCCTGATTACCTAGCGAGTCATGAGACAATTGAGAAGCCGGATGATTTGATTCATCATAATTGCTTACTTATTACTCATGAAAGGCAGAGAAACCACTGGTATTTTAAAAAAGGAAATACATCGAAAAAGGTCACAGTCTCGGGGAATCTAATCTCAAAAGGAGGTTCGCCACTATTGAACGCTGCACTAAAAGGGACTGGGGTACTGCTGCTCTCTGATTGGATGACGGCGGATTACATTGAAAGTGGTGTATTAATTCCAGTATTGCCTAAGTGGACAGTGACTCATGGCGAAAATGGCAGTGGTGAAATCTTTGCGATTTACAAAAGCGCTCAATATCCTAAGCCATATATTCGTGCTTTTTTGGATTTCATCATTGAGAAAGTGAAAGAAAACTAATTCAACTTATCTCAGTGTTTCTTTAAGCTTTTGAATCAGAGTTTGGTATCTCTTCGGTAAATCTCTATTTCTCTTTTGTACTAAAAATAAGCTCTCTAAAACCGGGGTTGTTGGTTGATGTATATGTAGATCCTGCTTGTAAGGAAAAGCATCAATCGCACTTTGTGGAAGAACCGTAAAGCCAATCCCTTGAGCAATAGGTAACAGGATTTGGCTTAATTGATTAATGTAACTGGTTACTGGAATTTCATTCACATTGCCTTTTTCTAGGGCTACATCTTGGCAAAGATCAAAATAAAGTGATAGATAATGCTCTGCATCGGGGTGTTTTATTAATCCTAATGCCAGTAAGGCATCCCAAGTTATGACCGTGTTTTTATGGTGTTTTGGTAATACTAAGCAGAGTGGCTCTTTACTAATTTCCTCACTACGGAATAGATTGGGCGTTGGTTGATGAGTTACGATACCAATATCAATTTGTCCGCGTTGGACCTCATCTAATATTTTACTATTTGGTGCAACTTCAACATGAGTTACTAAATCAGGGTGACTCTTTTGTAGATTGATAAATTCTGGGTACAGAGATAATGCTAAGGCCCCTGAGCAAGCAAACTTACACAATCCTTTATATGGGTCATCAAAACTTAATGCTTCAACTAGGTTGGCTGCATCGCGTCGCTGCTGGTGTGCATAATTGTATACTAGGCGGCCTTGCTCGGTGAGCTCGACGCTTTTCCCCTCTCGCTTTAACAGATCATACCCACACGCCAGTTCTAGCTTCTTAATGTGCTGACTAACCCCAGGCTGAGTCATAAAGAGTTTTTCTGCCGTGTGAGTAAAATGGCCGATATCAACCAAAGTACAAAAGGTATTGAGCCAAAGAGGATTAAGCATAAATCACCAAGAAAATGAGACTAAAAAAAGATAACAAAAGATTATTAGATTAAGAGTAATTGATAATTTCTAGTTTGATAAGAGGGTGGTGCGATTTATTTCGTCTGTAAGGTGATGACTTTTTGTTTTAGGTGATTTAACCTCAGCTCGGGATAATCTAAGCCATTCAGCACTGTTTCTTTAGCGCCTAACTACGTTAAAATCAACGCAATAGGCAAGCTATTGACTTATGATTTTGCCTTGTTACGCATCTAAATTAACATTACTGACTTATTGGTTTAATTTAAGTGTATGAAAAATATATTCTCGACTTTCCTATCCCGAGTTGAGGTTAATTATACTCGCCGAAAATAGTTAAGAGGAATAAAAAATGGACTGCCCAAGTTGTGAAGAACATATTGGCTGGGAATGGGTTGAAGAAGAAGCCATTGAGCCGAATGAGATTTTTGAATGTCCAGAGTGTGAAGAATCGCTACGTTATCTGATAGATGAAGGGACGTATTTAGGTCCTCAACATAAAACGGTAGAAGTGGTGAGTTAAGCATCACTCCTACCATTTAGACTGATTATTATGAAAGCTTAAAGGTAGCTACTTTTTCACTTAAATTAACGGCTTGCTCTTTGAGTGAATGGGATTGATCTAAACTATCTGTTGAATCGATAACAAGTAGGTCTGTCACATCTTTAATGGATGTGACATTTTGAGTTATCTCACCAGTTACGTGAGTTTGTTCTTCAGCGGCTGTCGCAATTTGAGTCGCCATGTCGCTGATTAAAGTAACTGACGAGCTAATTTCTTCGAGTGCTAGTGTTGCTCTATCTGCGTCTTCTACAGAGCTATTTGCCAGATCAGAGCTACTTTTCATCAAGTTAACGGCACGACTTGTTGTTTGTTGAAGGATATCAATTGTCGATTTAATCTCTTCTGTTGATGTATGAGTTCGTTGAGATAACACTCGAACCTCATCAGCAACAACAGCAAAACCTCGCCCTTGCTCTCCTGCTCGTGCGGCTTCAATGGCTGCATTTAACGCAAGTAAATTCGTTTGTTCTGCAATACCTTGAATCGTCGCCAATACAGTATTGATTTCTTGAGAGTGTTGCTGAAGCTCACTGATTACCATGCTGGCTTCATTCACTTCATTTGCTAGGTTATTGATTGATGCTTTTGTTTCAATAACAAGAGAATGACCTTTTTGGGTACTGCTTGATGAGTTTTGTGCAGCTTCTGCCGTTTGTTCCGCGTGAGACGCAATTTCACGCGTAGCTGATGCCATTTCAGTTACAGCGGTAGCAACCATGGTGATTTCTTGCTGTTGAAGGTTTAATTCTTTCACTGAATTATTTACACGATTAGTACTTTGTTCTGAACCTTCAGTAAGTTGCTGCGATTGTAAACGGATATGTTGAATTAGTTGCTGAAGGCTCTCTACAAATGTGTTGAAGTTATTAGCTAGTTCACCAACTTCATCTTTATTTTCAACATGAATTCGTTGAGTTAAATCTCCACTACCATTGGCAATTTGAGTAAGGGCTTGAGAGACATTATTTAATGGACGGAATAAAATACTACACAGTAAATTGAATAGTAACGTACAGATAATGACGACAATCGCTGTGACTAGAACCTGTCCTGATACGGCATCAAATAGAGGGACAACTAGCGAGTCATAATTAATTACACTAATAGTGATTAAACTTGTGCCTTCAATTTTTTGAGCATACATAATGTATTCATCACCATCTATCTCAATAGAGATATTAGAGTGACTATTTGTTGCTTTTTGAATGGTGGAGAAATCCAAGCCTAAAGTAGAAACTGATTTATTTAGTAATTTTGTGTTCGGGTGTGTAAAAATATTACCTTTATCATTAGCAATGAACATAAACCCAGAACCAGGAATAATTACTTTTTCCATGCTGTTTAAGATATCAGTAATCTCAACGTCTGCGCCAAGAACCACTTGCTGACCGTGAAGGCTTAATGCCTTCCCTAAAGAAACAACATTTGCTCCAGTTGCAGCAGCAATGGTTGGATTATCCATAAATACTTTTGACGGTGTGGCAACTGCGTTTGTGTACCACCCCCACTTTCTTGGGTCATCATTACCAGGAGGTAGGATCACCCCATTCGCATTAGCTTGAGAACCATTTGGGTACGCAAGAAAAACGTTATCAAATTTTGCCGAGTCGCGGACTTGTTTTAAATGCACTTCAATAGTGTCAGCATTGGCTTCTTGAGGAAGTGCTGTGATGGCTCGTTCTTTTGATAAAATCCAATCAGTGACGTATTGATTATATGATGCAGTTGTACTTTCTAAGCGTTGTTCTACTTCGATATCTAAACGATCTAAAGAGGCTTTAAATGATAAAGCTTCAACTAATACTCCCCCAAGTATAATGGCCGCACTGGCTGAAATTGCGAGTTTATTTTTTAGCGATAAATTTTTTAGCATAATGTGTTTCATCTTTTGTTGTAATGATAATTATATAAATAATGTGTATTTAATATTTTAGTAATAATTTTTAGCTTCGAAATAAATAATGACACAAATAGTATATTGAAGATAATATTAGTGGCGAAAGAAGTATTTCTATTGTGAATCATTAAGCATTGTTCATACCGTTTCCATTTTTATTTTGAATATATGGATGACTTCAATGGTAAAATATAGTTTCTCTCTTTGTTCATTAGGATATTGTTAAGTTGAATACTTCATATAAATACACCGTAGCAGGTTGCTCTGCCATTTTATTATGGAGTTTAATTGTTGGGTTAATTCGTAATGTGACCGAGCAATTAGGGCCGATTGGCGGTGCCGCAATGATATACAGTGTTGGCTCGCTGTTTTTAATGATTGTTATTGGGTTACCAAAACTTAGTTTGTTTTCACCGCGTTATTTGCTGATTGGTGGTGGTCTATTTGTTAGTTATGAAATGTGTTTATCGCTAGCGCTTGGTATGGCAAACAGTCGTAATCAAGCCGTTGAGATGAGCATTATTAATTATTTATGGCCTTCATTAACGGTGCTCTTTGCTGTGCTTGTGAGCAATAAACCCGTAAGTAAGGTGATTTATCCTGCAATATTATTGTCTTTTTTTGGGGTTGCATGGACATTGAGTGGCGATAAAGGTTTATCTGCTTCTCAACTAATGGCTAATGCAGCAACCAATCCTATCAGCTATATGTTGGCATTTACGGGCGCATTTCTTTGGGCCATTTATTGTAATGTCACTAAAAAACTAGCTAATGGAAAAAATGCAATTACTTGGTTTTTTATCGCAACGGCAGTTTCCTTGTGGTGCAAATACGCAATCAGTGATGAAGGTGCAATCGTGATGACGAGTGATGCCATAATTGATTTATTGCTCGCTGGAATAGTGATGGGCAGTGGCTATGCGTTATGGAATATCGGGATTATTGGCGGCAACATGGTACTGTTAGCAACGTTCTCATATTTTACTCCTATCTTTTCAACGTTCTTTTCTGCGTGGATTCTAGACATTGAGCTAACAATGCAGTTTTGGCAAGGCGTTATAATGGTGACATTAGCGTCATTAATATGTTGGTGGTTTACTCGAGAACAAAAGTAATTATTGGTAAATATAAGCTATACATAGTAAGTGAAGCCCTTTATTTGCAACAAGGAATGTTTATGAAACTCGGACACAATTTCTCCAACCAAGCTATTGATGCGTTTATTAAGATCAGCGCTCTTTCTGTTCTGGTCTTATGGTGCTTTTCTATTCTTAAGCCTTTCTTATTATTGATGGTGTGGGGCGGTATTATTGCGACTGCTCTCTACCCAATTGTTGCTTATCTTGGTAAAAAAACGCCAATCAGTGAAAGTAAGTTGAGCATACTCTTAACCATTATTGGTGTCGCATTACTGCTTATTCCTTTAGTCGCGCTATCTACGGGAATTTATACCAGTGGAACGGAGTTATTTTTAGGATATCAGGATGGGACTATTGCGATACCTAAACCAAAAGAGAGCATGCAAGAGTGGCCAATTATTGGGCACGAGGCGTATTCGTTTATGTCTCTTGCGTCTTCAAATCTTGAAAGCCTGTTATTTAAATACAGCGCAGAAGTGAAAGTCGTTGCGAGTAAGGCTGCTTCTTTAGTCGGCTCTCTTGGTGGTGGTTTTATTCAGTTTATTATCTCAACCATCATTGCGGGTGTTTTCATGGCAAATGCCGCTAAATGCGAGCGTGCCTTCATTCTTATTTCAAATCGCTTAACCGGAGAGCATGGTGAAGCGCTAACTAAACTATCGAAAACGACGGTGAGAAGTGTCGTTCAAGGGGTTATTGGTGTTGCCGTGATACAAACGACTATGGCCGGACTTGGTATGGCGGTTATTGGTATTCCTGCGCCAGCACTTGGTTTGTGGGTATTCTTAGTGCTTGTTTTTGCTATTATTCAATTGCCACCGATTTTAGTCCTTTTACCTGTTATCTTTTATGTTTTCAGTGTTGATACCACTACATCAGGCGTGTTATTTGCTGTTTGGTGTGTATTGGTGAGCAGCAGTGATGCGATATTAAAACCAATATTATTGAGTCGTGGCTCTCATATTCCAATGATTGTTATTTTACTTGGGGCATTAGGAGGGATGGCGATGTCTGGTATCGTTGGTTTATTTGTAGGGGCGGTAGTTCTGAGCTTGACCTATCAATTACTAATAGTATGGTTGAATAGTGAAGCGGAAGGGAAGAATACGTAGTCCTGGGCTGTGAGTTAACTCTATACATTGATGATCACAGTTATGTATATGATTTGTTGTTAATTGTAATAAATCATATTTATAGACTATGAGAACTATTTCCTCCTGATATAGTCTTATTAAGAGTTAATTTGGGGAGTAGATAATGGCGAACATAGTTGTATTGCATGGTTTATATATGCATGGCGTAGTAATGAAGCCTCTTGCGGAACGATTGAAAAAGAAGGGGCATACCGTACAAGTCATTAGCTATAATTCACTGCGTATTAATGAAATGGTACTGTTTAAACGCATTCATAGTTGCCTATCGGTGTCTAAAAAAAACGTAGTACTTGGACACAGTTTAGGTGGCATTTTAGCTGTGCATTTTGCTAACTATCATCAAGACATTAATACCCCTTTAGACTCTATTGTAACCATTGGTTCTCCGCTTCAAGGGGCTTCTATTGCGAAAGAACTTCAAAGTAAAAAATTGGGTTTTATATTAGGAAGCTCAAAGCAGCAGGGCTTGGTCGATGTGGCTACATTGACAGCCAATTGTCCTATTGGCTCTATTGCAGGGACATTACCTATTGGTTTACGCCCGCCAATGATACGAGATCATCAACCTTCAGATGGGACAGTGACAGTTCAAGAAACTCTACTTCCAGAGCTGACAGATCATTTGTGTTTAAAATATTCCCACACGAGTTTGCTTTATGCGACAGAAACAGCAAATCAAGTGGA
Source organism: Aliivibrio friggae (assembly GCF_057368515.1). Classification (NCBI taxonomy): domain Bacteria; kingdom Pseudomonadati; phylum Pseudomonadota; class Gammaproteobacteria; order Vibrionales; family Vibrionaceae; genus Aliivibrio; species Aliivibrio friggae. The sequence goes on along the minus strand of NZ_CM170649.1, from coordinate 344,932 downwards.
TTACTTTATTGAGAATCATAAGTTTAAAAAAGAAGAGAAGTCAGAGGAAGAGGTGGCATGAGAAAGTAGATAGTCCGTTATCTACTTCTATCGTGTTTGATAAAGTATGGATTAATCCAATTCTTGATCTTCAAGCTGGCGCTCTTTACGTAATCGAGCTTCTTCCATTACGGCGTTGATTTCAGCCATCAAACCGTCAACATCGGCATCTGCTCCATCATCAATAAATACACCAGTAAGCTTGGTGTTTGGAGTCAGTTCGCCTATTTCATACAGCGCCCACATTTCTTTAGCGTATTCAGTGCCAAGTAATTCAGGTGCGTATTGTCCATAGTACGTCGTCATGTTATTTACATCACGCTCAAGCATCCACTTTGCATTGTTGTTTGCAGAAGCATCTACCGCTTGAGGTAAATCGATGATCACAGGGCCAAGATGATCGACTAAGACGTTAAATTCAGATAAATCTCCATGCACAATCCCCGCACATAACATACGAGTGACGTATTGGATCATTAAATCATGGTCACGTAGCGCTTGTTCTTTGGTTAATGTAATGTCGTTTAAACGAGGGGCTACAGAGCCTTCATCGTTTGTCACTAATTCCATTAAGAGAACACCATCAAAACAGCCATAAGGCGTCGGTACACGAACGTCAGCTTCAGATAGCTTGTATAGCGCATCAATTTCTGCGTTTTGCCATACCTTCTCTTGTTCGTCTCGTCCGAATTTAGAGCCTTTTTCCATTGCACGAGCTCGACGACTGTTTTTTACTTTTCGTCCTTCACGGTACGCTACCGCTTGTTTAAAGCTACGTTGTTCAATCTCTTTGTAGACTTTGGCACATTGAATATTATCGCCACTACGTACAATGTAGACCGAGGCTTCTTTACCACTCATTAATTGGGTTAGAACTTCATCTATTAAACCATCTTCAACTAATGGTAGTAATCTGTTTGGTATTTTCATTGCACCTCATATGAGCATAGATAGACGTCGCAACTTGTGACGTATTTTTGAGCTATGTATAAACTTCAGTAGGGCATTATGCCTATATTTCTCTTGGTCACAAGTTTTGGTTAGTAGTTATTTATTGTCTTGTTTGTGATCACGCTGCGATTTCTTTTTGTTCAGAGATAATTTATAGACTACAGATCCGATCTAACACAAGTTTTTCAGAGGTTATTTCTGGTATGTTTTTTATCTCTTTCGTAATCGCATTGCTTATTTTTCTTAGATTGAGAATAGGTTAAGTAGCGATGTTAAATAGACATAAGGCAGTTAGAAGATGGATATTTTATTATTAAGTAACGGTAAGATCGCGGGTAATAATTTTGTGATGGAATTTGCAAGTGAAGCGATTGTTGAGCAAATTCAACGAACAAAAGCTAAGAATCTTGTGCTTATTCCTTATGCCGTTATTCGCTCTAGTCATGATGATCGTGTTGCCTTGGTTCAACAAACATTTGATCACCTTGGGTTAGATTGTAAAGTTACAGGCCTACACCGTTCAGAAGATCCTGTAAAAACCATTCAAGAAACGGATAGTATTTTAGTGAGTGGCGGTAATACCTGGGTGTTAAATAAGACTTTGCATGATTTAGGTTTAGTTGGCCCAATTCGTAAAGCGGTATTAACTGATGGGGTTCCATACATTGGCTGGAGCGCTGGGACTAACATCGGTTGTCCAACGATTCGTACGACCAATGATATGCCTATTATTACAGGGGCTATTCTTCCTTCATTGAATCTAGTGCCATTCCAAATTAATCCTCATTATCTAGAAGCGTCTGTTGAAGGGCATTTTGGTGAAACGCGTGATGAGCGTATTCAAGAATTTCTAGAAGTGAATAAACATGAGCCAGTGGTAGGGATCCCAGAGGGCACATGGTTACATATCCATGATGGTAAACTGAGTTACCACACAGCCAATGAAAAGCCATTGAAGTTGTTCTCTCACGGTAAAGATCCTGTTTATTACACTGCTGAAGACGATATACAGTTCTTAATGGAACACAGCTGCTAGTCATGAGCTTATAAAGTGATAAATTAAGAGAAGGCCAAGTTATCAAATAACTTGGCCTTTGTATTTTTTAGCTGTCACTGAGGTTTGCAAGCACCACATCGGCTGCTTCTAATGCCCCTTCTAAATAGCCACCATTCTCTTGTGCGGCTTCTGTTCCTGCAAAATACCAATGAAATTTATTCAACGCTTTTGCTGATGCCGGTAATCCATAGTGAGGGTGAGTGCTAGGAGCTTGATGATCAGCTTCTGTTGCCGTTAATGTTTCTTGGCTCCAATCTAAGAGTTTAATATCAATGGGAGTACTAGCTTTTGAACCAAAGATCCTCGTTAGTTGCTCAATGGCTGCTTGTTTGATTAATGCCTCACCTGCTTTTGCACGAGTAGCCGCATCAATACCAACAAATCCAAATAAAGCCCCTACACCTTCAAAGGTACTTGCGTCATGAATTTCAACTAAGGGTCCAACACGACTGCTTGCTGAGCCTGATAATCCTTCTTCGCGCCAGAAAGGATATTCATAGATAGCAAAGAACTTTGCGTGTGCAGCCATCCAAGTGGTGGTTGCAGAAAAACGCTGTGTTAACTCATAAGGTAATGCTGGAGTAAAAGAAATACTTTCAGCTAATAAACGTAAAGGCAGGGCAAAAATGACCTGTTCAGCTTCAATGCTTTCCTGTTTATTATTGTGATTTATCGTTACAGTGGATTGGTTTTTCTCATGGTATTCAACATGGGTTACTTTACGGCTAAGTTGTACTTTATGACTTGGGAGCGCCGCTAGTAAGGTATCTACCAAGCATTGCATTCCCCCTGCAATTCTCATTGATGTTGGTGATTGCTCAAACCCTGATTCATAACGAATAGGGGCGCTGTTTGATTGGTTTTCTAATAAATAAGCACCTTGTGAGTACTGTGGAAAAATAGGCAGCATTAAATCATCAATCAATTGAGTGATGCGAGGATGCATTTGCGGCCAAAACCAAGAAGGGCCCATATCTACCGTATTGAGAGGTGAGGTTGGTAACTCAAGACCAGTAATAGATGAGGATAAAATACGGCCACCAACACGTTCTCTGGCATCAAGTAATAGGTAGTCTTTACCCATTTTTTCAAGTTGGTATGCCGTGTATAAACCACTAAGACCCGCGCCAACAATAAGATGTTTGGTTTTCATTATTCGTTACCTACGCTTGTAGTTGATGTAAGTGGTGCCCTGTTTTTATCCATACGAGACACTCTGTTTGAGCCGTCGTAGCTTGTAGTGAATGCCCGATAGGTAGACGTAACCAATCAAATTTTTGATAGTTAATACCTTGGTGAGTAAATTCGCCCTCTACGATAAGAATTTCTATTCCACCGTGGTTTTCTAGCGCAATATTTTGGTCCTCTTTCCATTTTTCAAGGCGAACGCTCTCTTGCTTAAAGTTGTGTAGAGGCTGAAATAATACCCCTGTACGATTATCGTCTTTAACAAACTCTTGTTCTTGAGTTTTGATATGTACCGGTGTGATATCCCCTTCTTGATATTGACCTAGCTTTACTAAAATCATGCAGCCATCTTTTACTATTGGCGCGTGAGATGTGCCGACAGGGTTGCGCATATAAGTGCCAACAGGATAACTGCCATATTCGTCAGCAAATATCCCCTCAAGTACTAAAAACTCTTCACCACCAGTATGAACGTGCGATGAGAAATAGCTGTTTGGTTCGTAATTTACCAAGGTTGTTGCGGTTGCAATTTCACCGCCATCACGCTCTAGCATTTTTCGAGAGACTTCTTTAATTGGAGAGAGAACCCAAGTGGACTGAGTAAAAAATACGTTCGCTTTTTGGGATAAGTCAGTATGTAATTTCATGGTAAACCTGCGTGAATGGCGAGTAATTAAGTCTATTGTGTAATGTTTATCTAGGCGTAACAAATCAGAACTTCTATACTATCGATAAAGATTTTCTTTAGTGTCTTGTTGTAGGGTAAATAGAATATTATGAAAATTAACCATTTGAATGGTCTAAGAGCCTTTGAAGCGGCAGCAAGACATCTGAGTTTTTCTTTAGCGGCAAAGGAGTTAAATGTCACTCCTGCAGCGATAGGGCAGCAAGTGAAATTACTGGAAGAGTGGCTTGGTGTCTCTCTGTTTGAGCGACGCTCTTCTGGTGCTTCTCGTTTAGTATTAACCAAGGAAGCTCTGCAAGGTTTACCTGATATTACACGTGGATTTAACGCTTTATCACAAGGGCTAAGCCAGTTAAAACCGATAGAGGTCAACCCTATTTTAACGGTTGCCGTTAGTCCTGCCTTTGCTGCTAAATGGCTATTAATGCGTATTGATGACTTTCAAACGTCATACCCTGAATGGGATCTCCGGTTAGATACCAATATTCGAACGCTTGATTACCTTGCTGAGAGCATCGATATTGGCGTCCGATATGGAAAAGGAGATTGGGAAGGGTTAGAAAAATCATTATTAATGACAGAGTCTGTCTTTCCTGTTTGCTCACCTGATTTAGTAAAGAAGGGGCTGTTTAGTTTAGATAACCTTACAGATTTTCCCTTATTGCATGATTTGTCTTTACCCAAAGAGAGTGGGTTTCCTTCTTGGTCTAGTTGGGCAAAGAAAAATAATATCCATAATATAAATACAGAAAAGGGACTGAAAATTAATAATTCAGCGTCTGTTATTCAAGCGGCGATCAGTGGGCAAGGCATAGCATTAGGTCGAAGTGTATTAGTGCAAGATGATTTAGATTGTGGTCGACTAGTTAAGCCCTTTTTTGACTTGAAATATCATATAGAATTGGCGTATTACATTGTCTGGAAATCAAATGGACTTGAACATGAAAAAGTTAAGGTATTTAAAGATTGGCTACATCAACAATCAGGCAAAGAGTAAGGAGTTAGCACGTGAATGCAATTGGGGTTAGTTATATTTATTGTGAATAATTACTGTTTTTCTCGTTTTATTATGTGTATTTAAAAGGATTCTTATAGACCTCGCTCCCACATTTTTTTAGAACCGTTAGTATAAAATATAACATAAGTGATAATGGTTTTTGTTAATCTTACTCTCCATTTTTGTTACCAAAATATTAGTAGCCGTCAATTATATGGAAAATTATGCCAACTAAAACATTGATAACTTATCTATTTACCCCTCTAATAATTTTTGGTGGCTGGTCCTCTCTAGCTGCTGCCAATACTGTAGTTACGCCACTAAAAACCTACGCCCAAGCACCTATACATTCTAATACATTAACTACTGAACTTCGTTCTGCTTTTGCTATGAAAGACGATAGTGTTGAGTTATTTGCAACAGGGACAATAGCGAGTGTATGGGCGCATTCTGAAAGCTTTAATATGGATTATTATCAAAATCAAGCCATAGTAGGTGCTCAATGGCAGGTGACAGAAAAGTTTAAAGCTGAGTTAAAATACCAATATAGTTATGCGGCAGATAATGGGTTAGATTCTTTTATTTACGGCTTTCATGACCTGTTTGGTATTGGTCATAATGGACGAGATGAGGTAGCTGAAGATCGTTTTAGCATTTCAGTTCCTAAATATGGTATTGAGATCCATGATTTTGAGAATGAAACGTTAGCGAGTGCTTTGCATAGCTATTTGGAATATCAGGTATTTGAAAATAAGTATAATGCGGTGAGCCTAGGGGCTAGCTTATATCTTAATCAGGTTAATAGTGGACCATTTAAGCGTGATAGTTTTGAGCAGGGTTTACAAATTAACTACAGCTTTAATTATGAAAAACACGCTTTATTTTCTACGGCAGGGATGACTTTCAGAGACAGTGATGCCGCAGGAAACTCAATGCCATATAAGAACAGTACACTTGCGTTTGCTATTGGTTATGGCTATGTGATCACGCCATCTCATCATATCATTACGTCATATCATTTTTATGAAGGTGAGATTGATGATGGAGGGGACTTCTCTGAACCATCACATGAATACGTACTGGGTTATCGTTATCTTTTAGGTTCTGCGGCATTTGAGTTTTCAGCTATAGAGAATGCAGTGAATATGGATAACTCAACCGATATCGCATTTACCTTTGGTGTTCGATATATGTTGTAATCACTAAATCAAACCAAATGAAGATAAAATAAAGATCCCAAGCGTACAAGTGACTAATGATGCCACTGTCGTTTGGGCTATAATGTTGGCAGCCAGTGTTGAATTTCCACCCATTGCTCTTGCCATGACATAACTAGCGGCAGCAGTTGGAGCTGCACTCATAAAGAATAAAAGTCCTAAATCTACCCCCCTAAAGCCGAATAATATCCCTCCTGTCGTGATTAATAATGGACTTAATATTAGTTTGTAACTGCTTGCAAACCACGTTGCTAGGCTGTCTTCTTTCATTGAAGTTAGATTGAGTGAACCACCGGCGCATAATAGTGCTAATGGTAAGGTCATGTTAGCGAAATATTGTCCTGCTTGAGTAACCATCTTAGGAATTGGAATAGAGAGAAAAGAACATACAACGCCCAATAAAATCGAGAGAATTAATGGGTTCTTAGTCAATGTTTTTACTATTACACTAAATGCTTGTTTTTCGTTATGTTCATCTTTTGGAGTCAGTGCGATCACGGCTTGAATATTGTAAAGCACGGTTGTAGCAGCAACATAAATAGCGGCCAAGGCAACCCCGGGATCACCATAAGCATTAGCAACATAAGCGAGGGCAATAATCGCAGTATTAGCTCGAAAGCCACCTTGGATAATCACGCCATGATCTTGTTTGTTTTTAAAAACAAGTTTAGTTGAAAAAGTTGTGAATAAGAAAAAGAGAAAGTTAGTGATTAACCCGTAAATAATTAAACGACTGCTGGATGAGAAATCATGATCCGCACTAACAATACTTAAGAAGAGCATCGCAGGCAAAGTGACTTGGAATACGAGCTTAGAGGCGATTTCAATAAAGTTATCGTTAATTAAGTTAATACGTTTAAGAACCACCCCCAAAAACAACATTAGACAAATAGGGCCAGTAATTGAGGCTGAGAACAGTAATTGAGTTATGAGGTTATCCATAGATCTTTTCTTATTAGCTTCCCTAGTAAGTGTTTATTTTACACACAATATATAAAAATTCAGTTATAGATGGGGTGATTTAGCATTGTTTGAGATGAATGTTGATATTAGGTTAGGTTTTGGCGCATAAGCATTGAATTGATGTTGGCGCTATTCTCAATCTTTTCTGCGTAATTACCTCAGCCATGATCTATTCGAGTTGAAATGAGTAAAGATCTGGCAGCGGTTTTCCCATAAACTAGTTAGCTTTATGCTGAAAAATAGGTGAATAGTTGCACTTTTTGATGATGTTAAAAATGAGGAGAAACTGAGAGCATTATCAATTGTTAATTTGGTCTATTTATTTGGATTTTTAGCCATTTTTGTTTGGTGGAAATGGTTGATGTAATGCCTTTTTAGTTGATTTAAAGCCTCTGCAATCGAGGCTTTTTTATTAAAATATAATCTCCAAAGTTACTTGATTAGCTCAAAAAATAAATTTCCATATTTTATTTCTTTAAATTTAATTTTCATTCCCGATACGTGTAAACCAGAAAATCTATTATTATTTAATTCGACATAAATGGGCGGAGTAGATAATCTATCTGTTACTTGGAAACAAGGGTCATAGAGCGCTTTTTCTGAATAGTTAACTACAATTTCACATGCAGAAAAAGAACGATGGTCATTTTCTCCCTTATCCCAACAAACAAGTTCTATAGAAGCCTGATCTACTGGGTCTAACTTATAAGTATCGCCAACTTTTGGAATTTCTCTCAGATTACTTAATGACTTGAACGGGTATATATTATCGGCAAAAGTAGATGGCGATATCAGAGTTAAAAGTAACAACGTTGATATTTTTTTCATAAAATCCTTCTTTTATATTTCTAACCTTTCGTTCGGATTTTATATGAATAATTACGCTTATGCTCCTGTAGTTTATTGCAGGTTTATCTTTAATTATTAATATTATTTTTATATAAACTGGTAATAAAATCGTCATATTTTGTGTGGTTAGTAATATTATTAATAATAAATTCAATCGCAGCTAATAAATAATCATCTAAAAAATTAACACTTTCTTAAATATTATTCTAACATACTTACCAATGATTTTTTCGCATAAAAACACAGTATCACAGGGTATTAAAGTATGTTGATTAAGAAGAGTATGTTAACAGGATTAATTTTATCTTGTTCATTTAGTGAAGCGGTTTATGCACACACTAAATTTAACTTTAGTAGAGTGTGTAAAGTTCCGGAACTTGAAGGTGATATTAGAAATTTCGAAGAAAATATAGCTGATTTATACAAGATAGACATTAGCGATCCTAATATTACACCAAAAGAAATAGAGCAAAGTATTAATCAAGAGCTACCAACGTTTGAGTTTGGTTTAGCTGAATTCGCAAATAAATTTGCCGCTGCAATAAGTCTTTCTGTTGGTGGTTTTGATTTGCTCGAAGGGGTTGAAACAGGTAACTCAGATAAAACAACGGAAGGTATAGTAACGGCAAGTACTTATTTAGCTCCAGAGATAGTAGGAGAAGTCATTGGCACACTTTTTTCAGAATCAATTGCAGAGGCAGTCAATCCGATAACAGGATTAATAGTTATTGAAGCGCTAGCTATTAATCAAGATATAAAATTAGCTTCAGAAGTTAGCAAGATGATCGAGGCAGATCATAAGTTAATGAAGATATACCAAAAGTCCATAAAAAAAACTAATAAACAACTAGAAAAACTAAGAAAAATTATAGTTGGAGACTATGCAGAAATATACAACTATGATTATGAGCGTTTCGGTGCTATAACCTTACAACTTCATAAGAACAGTTTTAATACACTCGTAAAGAGACTATTTATGGATAATTTTAGAAATAAAATTCAATATATATCTGATAAAAAAAAGTTATCTAGCCTTATTAATTTTAACATCTCATCAATAGATAACATGACAATAAATGATGTTATTTCATCTCTTCAGTATGTTAATAATCAGATAAGAAGTAAATACTTTACAACGAATAAATTCGTAAACGTACATGGCGGGATACATATCAAATTAAATAATGTTAATTGGGCAGACAAACCTGGCATTTATGCCGTCTATAAATCTATAGGTTTCAATAATGTCTTCCATGATTCTTTGGTTTGGATGAAAGTATTTAAGTCTGCGGTAAACTCCGTTGCTGATAAGATTTATGATGATAATACACAAATCATGAATGACTTTAAAACCATATTAACAGATGTTCGTTTTATTAACGGTATTCAGCATTCAATGATAAAACCATATAATGATACCGTGAAACAAAATGTTGCATGGCAAGAGTTTGGTTACCAGGTACTCGCCATATTAGATTACAACGATGCTGAAACAATTGCAGCACTTGCTAATGTAATAAATGTCCTTATACCTATTATTGGTTCTGTTATAGATATTCCTTTAGTTGAAAAAATTTCAAATGAGGTTAACGTAGCACCGTTAGTATTTGCTCTTACAAAATCATTTGTTAATAGAAAAATTGATATTACAGACAAAGAAGCATTTACAAATATTTTAAACGAATGGAAGAATAAAAACGGCAGTTCAGATAAATTATACGATAAATTACTTCAAGCTCATAAAACGGTTGCTGATAAATACTCTAAGATGACTATTTCAGAATCAGATATAACCTTAAAACCGATTAACCATAATAAATTAAATACCCTATTAAAAAGAGTGGATGAAAATATAAAAAATGGAAGCCTTAAGAAAAAAATAAACATAGCTATAAAAGAAGAAATTGACTTGAAACTTCCTTTTGGAAAAAACAATATAGATACAAGCAATAGATTACTTGATATTGCTCAAGTTACAAGTTCAATTCAAAACAGTTATTTCAGAGTAATTGTAAATAATATAAATCGTACCACATTAGAGTTAAGCGCGACTAATGATAGAATGATTGCAGCAACTCGTTTAAGTGAATTACGAGAAAGATTAGTAGCCATTAAAAACAATCATTATAATATGAATTATACATCAGGAGAACTGAAGAAATATTCAAATGCGAACTTTAGTTGGTTAACATTTTCAACTACGCCATATTTAGATATAGAACATAAAACGTTATTAGAGTACTTAGATAAAATAATAAAAACACTTATTGATGAAAATAAGTAAAAATCAACTTTGATAATATAAGAAATTAATTATAGTTTGAGTTTAATTATTTAATATAAAAATTAGAAATTATTACAATGGTCAAATGTATGAATATAAAATATATTTTTAGTGTTATTATTTTTTGTTTTTTTATTTTCCATAAAACAGCCTTTGCTGTTATCCCTTCTCAATTGGATTTAGATATAAGCTCTTTGTCTGATCAAGAGCTTACCCCAATCAAGCCATTATTGGTAACAAAAGAGCGAGTAACTAAAATTTCAGATACATTATTTGTTAATAGTAAAGTTAGATTAAACAAACCTCAATCTGAAAATCCGTCAAGAAAAATATTAAAAGAAACCGTTGATAACTTCCTGAATAAAACAAAGGAGACAATAGAAAAAATACGTAGAAAGGAAATTTTAATACCAGATTCAAAATTAGAAAAGAAAATATTGGACGACTTAGAAAGGAATGAATTTTTCTTAGATTCTTCATTGGGCGATTTAAAAGATGACACAATTTTAAGTGATAATGTATATTTGTTTACAACATCTCACGATGATAAGACGTTGATAATTGCACGTACACAAATAAAAAATTCTAGTGTGCTTCAAATCGATACAGTAATGTCAGACCCTACTAATATCTTGAATACAAACTTAATGAACGAGGGAGCTGTAAAGCGAGCAAGTGTAGAAAATATCAGGAGTATTGCAAGAGATGTCAGACAAAATCAACCATTAATCAAAAAAATATCGGCTTTTGTTATATCCCCGACTTTGGAGTCAAATTATAGAAGAATGGGATTTAAAGAATCCCCATGCGAATGGTTTTAAGTAAAATAATTAATTATTAACATAGGCAGAACACTATGAATAAAGTATTAATAAGTTTCTTATATTTGTGTTTAATTAGCTTATCTACATTAAGTGTAGCTGGGAAAAGCTTAATTATAGATGTAAATGATCTAAAAAATCAAGATCTTACTTCTGTGCCTCCATTATTGATAGGAGAAAATGGAACTAGTAAAGTTTCTGAAACGATATTTACTAATGAGAAAATAACATTAGAACAGCCTATTGCAGAAAGTGAACCAAGAAAAAGGTTAAAAATCATAGTTAATGGTTATATTAGTAAGTCTAAAGAGATATTAGATAGTATAAATGATGGTTCTTTTATAATTTCTGATATATCACAAAGAAATGAGTTACTTGTTGACCTTAGAAATAATTATGATTTCCTAAGAAGAACAATTGAATTTATTGATTCTAATATGACCTTTCCAAAATATAATTTTCATACCACCAAATTTAAAGGGAAGACTTTAGTGATAACTAAAACATATAAGTATGGTGATGAACTTGATATTTCACTCGTGATGTCTAACCCAGAAAATCTTGTTAATAATAAACTAAAATTGATTGGAGGTATTAAAAGAGCAAGTGTCGAAAATGTCAGGAGTATTGCTCGGGATGTTGTGACTAATGAGCCTTCAATGAAGTTACTTTCAGCTTATGTTGTATCCCCAACTTTAGAGTCAAACTATCGAAGATTTGGTTTTACTGAAGAGCTATGTAATGAATAGATATTATATCAAAAAACAGTATATTTTACGTTTAATTCCTAAACTAAATGTCTGGAGTTAAAGGCACATATATTAGAAATACTAGATGGATAGGGATTGGAGGCTTGGAAGGTAAGTGCCTATTATGAGCTAGACCTAAATATTATCAAGCCTACACTTATAGGCGGGTCAAGCGTTAGACTAGAAATAGCTATAATGCTTGTCAAAGCTAATTTACATTACTGTTTTTTACAATAGACAGGATAATCAATATAACCTTTCTTATTACTGCCAAATAAAGTATTACCGTCTAGTGTTGCTAGCTCATAATCGTTTTTATATAGAGTAGTAATAAAAATACGCAATAAAATCGTCATGTCCTTTCAATATTTCTGTCATAAAGCACCTTTAGTCTACCTTTGATTGTAAAAATACACTTATAAAAATAACAGTTTAAAAGGGAAGTATGATGAATAAGTTTGTAGAGAAAGAATCAGATTTTAGCAACATGGTTAATGCACGTTTATCTCGTCGAGGTTTTTTAATGGGAACCGCGGCGGCAGGTGCAGGCGCTTTTTTAGCGTTAAATCCAGTAGCGAAAGCCATTGCAGGTAGCATGGATAATTCATTATTAAATTTTGAGGCAATTACCACTTCTACCAGTGATTCTATTCTTCTTCCTAAAGGTTATAGCTCTAGTACGTTGATGTCGTGGGGGGACCCAATCTTTGCTAACGCCCCTCAATTTAACTCAAATGGAAAGCAAGATTCAAAAGCACAAGCACTGCAATTTGGTGATAATACCGATGGTATGAGTGTATTCCCTTTATCAAAAGATCGCGCCATTCTTGCAGTCAATAATGAATACACCAATTATGAATACTTGTTTGCACATCAAGGCAAAGCAATGACGGCAGATGATGTTGCCAAAGCACAAGCTGCGGTAGGAATTACCATTGTTGAAATCGTAAGAAAGAACGGTCAATGGACGATGGATCCAACAGGTAAAGCAAACCGCCGTATTACCGCAAATACAGAGATGTTAGTAACAGGCCCTGCAGCTGGCCACAATTTATTAAAAACCAAAGCTGACCCAACAGGTAAAAAAGTATTAGGTACTTTCAATAACTGTGCAAATGGTGAAACGCCGTGGGGCACTTATTTAACTTGTGAAGAAAATTTTAATGATTTCTTTGGTTCAGAGCAAAACGCAACCTTAACTGCCGATGATAAACGTTATGGTATTAAAGCAGAGCAAAGTGATTATCAATGGCATAATTTTGATGATCGCTTTGATGTGGTTAAAAATCCGAATGAACCAAATCGTTTTGGCTGGGTGGTTGAAATTGATCCGAATGATCCAACCTCAACCCCATTAAAACGAACCGCGCTAGGTCGATTTAAACATGAAAATGCCGCATTAGTGGTGAATGATGATGGTCATGTCGTGGTGTATCTTGGTGATGATGAACGTGGCGAGCATTTGTATAAGTTCGTATCAAAAGATAAATACCAAGAAGGTAATAATGCAGCCAATCGTAACCTTCTTGAAGAAGGCACCTTGTACGTTGCTAAATTTACAATGAAAGACGATAAGTTAGAAGGCGATGGCCAGTGGCTAGAACTCACTTATGGTAAGAATGGTTTAACCAAAGAAAACGGATTTAATAGCCAAGCTGAAGTGATGATTTTTGCTCGTCGAGCAGCAACACAAGTGGGCGCAACCACAATGGACAGGCCTGAATGGGTTGCCATTCATCCAGATAAAAAACACGTTTTCTGTACATTAACGAATAATAAATATCGTGGGGTAAAAGAAGGTCAAGATGCCGATGGCGTTAATCCACGAGCTGAAAACCATTATGGTCAAATTGTGCGTTGGGCACCAACTAATGCAAATCATGTGAGTGATACATTCCAATGGGATTTGTACCTAATAGCAGGGAATCCAACGGTTCATAAAGGCAATTTGTACGCAGGCAGTGACAACATCAATAAAGACAATATGTTTAATAGTCCTGATGGTATTGGTTTTGATAAAGCAGGACGTCTATGGATTCAAACTGATGGTAATTACTCAAACAAAGGGGACTTTGCAGGGCAAGGTAATAATCAAATGTTGTGCGGCGATCCTAAGACTGGAGAAGTGCGTCGCTTCTTAACTGGGCCAATTGGCTGTGAAATTACCGGACTCACTTTTTCTGAAGATCAAAAAACCATGTTTGTTGGTGTGCAGCATCCATCTGGACACTTCCCTCAAGGGGGAGATAGCAAACCACGCTCAACTATTGTGATGGTGACTAAAGATAATGGAGGTGTGATCGGCAGTTAGGATCGCTATATTTAGATATAAAAAAGTGGCCTCATTACGAGGCCACTTTAATTGAAAGTGTTGAAGTGATAGTTATTAAGTGTCTACTTCTTTTCTTCTTCTACAGTCCAATGGATAACGACTTCTTTTTTACCCCATTGTCTTGCTTTCTCAACATCTTCACCCATGTAAATATCAATCTTCTTTTTCCAGCGCTTATTCATTTTATCTAGTACTAGATAGGTGCCATCAAGTCCTTCGATTGTTACTTCTTGGTTGTGAGTAAGACCCATATCGATAAGATCTCTTGATACCGCAATTGATTTCATGCCTGGTTTTAATGTATCACCCCAAGCCGCAAGATTTGGCGTGTCATCGGTTTCACCAACACTTGATGTGTATGCGCTTGCTGTTACTTTTAGAGATTGTTCGCCTTCTGCGCAGCCAAAAAGTGACGTCATAGCGAGTGCTGCAAGAAGATAAAAACGAATTTTCATGATTTTTTCCTTTGAATATAGGGGGTTAGTAGGTAATGAGTGTATCCGTACATAATACCTTTTTCTTTGGTTGGTGCTTTGCTAAATATTGAGACAATTCATGATTCAATGAATAAAATGAAGTGTATAGGTCGATAACTAGGCTAATGCCTTTTCAATTGCATCAATTGCCATTCTTACACTGATCGGAACTTGGCCATGAAAGGGATGAAGCGCATAGACATTAGACGCTTTCATTTCATAAGTAGGCAATACTTCTTTTAACTCATCTTGATGTTGCAAATAGATAAACTCAGGAAGAAGCCCAATTCCGAACCCATTTTTTATTAACGCTAAACTATTTTGAACCGTGTTGACTTGATGCGCTGCGATAAAGTGTATAACGCGGGCGTTTTTTGTTGTTATATTTACTAGCTGATGCGAAATTTGCTTTGATTGCCAGTGGTTTGCAACATAAGGCAAAGCTTCAATGCTATCAATAGTAAATTCTGGATAGTCTTTGGCGATACACAATACGTCTTGTATGGTTCCAATGCGCTTTTGCTTTAGGTTACTTAATTTTGATTCACCAACACGGATAGCTAGGTCGATTTCTTCTTGCATCAAATCAAGCTGTCCATCATGCGCAATTAAGTTTAGTTCAACGTCTTTGTGCGTGTTAAATACGGAGCTAAGAGCCGGTATAACAATGCTGTTCATTAAGGCGTGCGGAGCGGTGACAGACAATCTCCCTTGAGGCGATTCTTGCTGATGTAAGATATCACTCCATGCCTTTTCTGCTAATTTGTGCATTTCACAACATTGTAGATAGAAATGCTCTCCAGAGGCGGTGAGTGATTGTTTTCTTGTCGTACGTTTGAGCAATGGAATAGCAAGTTCATGCTCTAGTTGTTTTAAGTGTTGGCTAATAACAGACTTAGACAGTTCTAATTTCTCAGCCGCTTTAGTGATTGATCCTGTTTCAACAATCGTCATAAAAAGGGTCATTTGTTTCAGTTTATTCATGCTCTTTTAAATCCTATTGTTCTATTTTATTAAACAGTGATTTCTTATTGGTTTGTTTTTAAAACTTAATAATGCACGTATAGTTCACTTCATACAAACATTAGGAGAAACAATCATGACTCAAGAACAAATGTTAACAGCATGCAAAGCCGGTATTTCAGCATGGCAACAGGCTTTTAATTCTCAAAATGCAGCAGGTTGTGCAGCACAATACGCTGAAGGTACGGTGATGGAAGCACGCCCATTTGGTACATTTACAGGCCGTGAAGAGATCCAAGTATTTTGGCAAAACATTATGGATCAAGGTTTTTCTGATGTTGATTATACAGAGGTTAAATGGGAGCCAATCGGTGAAGATGGCTACCTATTAACGGCGAATTGGACGATGAACAAAGCATTTGGTGTTGTACACCGTGAACATTGGACAATTCAAGACGATGGTAAAGCGCGTTTGATTTCTGATGACTTTGAAGTGCAAGGCGAGCGTTAGAAAGCATTTTTTAGATTATGTGGTTGAGTAATTTGTCATTATCAACCACACTAAAAAATTACCCACAGTTTGGGATCATGGATGATTAATATATTAAGTTTATTTACCTTAGCTGCGTTGTGGGGCGGTTCATTTTTATTTGTTAGAATTGCAGCAAACCCGTTAGGGCCTGCGGTATTAATTGAGACACGGGTTGCTTTCGCCGCATTAACTCTACTTGTTGTTTCCTTCTTTCTGAAAAAATCCTTACACTTTATGTCAAATATTAAACACTTCCTTATTTTGGGGTTGTTTAATTCAGCATTACCTTTCTTATTATTTGCTTATTCAGCACAAATCTTAAATGTATCTACTTTAGCTATTCTTAATTCTACCGCACCAATTTGGGGTGCGATTATTGGGGCGGTATGGACTCGAACTTGGTTAACCAAAGAGGTCGTATTTGGTTTGGTTCTAGGTATGATCGGGGTTAGCGTTCTGGTTGGATGGGAGGCGATTAATGTTGGTGATGAAGCCATTATCCCGATGATTGCAGCCTTAATGGGCGCATTTAGCTATGGTGTTGCAACTAATTATGCCAAAAATGCACCAAGCGTTGAGCCGTTTAATAACGCACACGGCAGTATGTGGGCTTCTGTTATCTTGGTGTTACCGCTTGTTCCTTTTATGCCAGTAAGAGAAGTGGTGAGTGTAGATATTGTTTTCGCTGTATTTGCCCTTGGTGCTGTGTGTACGGGTTTAGCGTACTTGTTGTATTTTAGACTGATTAAAGAGCTTGGCGCTTCTTCAGCCTTAACTGTTACCTTTATTATTCCTGTTTTTGGGATTTTATGGGGCTACTTATTTTTAGGGGAAACTGTTGGGATAAATGCCATTATAGGTACGGTTCTCGTGGTGATAGGCACCATGTTTGTTACTGGATTTGCGTCTAAATTTATGTCTAAAAAAGGTGTATAATAGTAAGTTCGCGGCTGCATATATCAATATGATCCGTTTAAGTGAGAATAATATGATTATCGAAAATGTGCTTCCTGAATATTATGCAGAAATGTTGTCTGTTTGGGAAAATTCAGTCCGAGCAACTCATGGCTTTATTAGTGATGAAGATATTGAGTTTTTTAAACCTATTATCATGGAACATGCATTTCCTGCAGTAATTTTGCGTTGTATAAAGAATAATGATGGTGCGATTCTTGGTTTTGTCGGTGTACTAAATCAAAAAATTGAAATGTTATTTATTCTAAACGAAGCAAGAGGGGAGGGAATTGGGACAGCATTATTAACCTATGCTGTGAATGAGCTGAATGCCAAGAGTGTGGATGTGAATGAACAAAATCCACAAGCAGTTGGCTTTTATCAACATATGGGTTTTAAAGTTGAATCACGTTCTGAACTTGATGATATGGGAAAACCATTTCCAATCTTACACATGAAGTTATAACACTCGGTTTTTTAATCGTGTTTTGTTAGAAGTAACGCCTAAAGCTAATAACTTTAGGCGGTTCCGTTTTTGAATTGGTTGTATCATTTTGTGCTTATAAAAATGGCGATTAGCGTTCGTTAAATGATAATCATGTAATCATAGATTCTGATAATGGAAATTGAATTGATTCCCTCGTAAATATACACTGGCCTCCTGTTTGATTTAGAGAATATTGATCACTGTGTTAATTACGCCGCCTTAAACGCTCCACCCCCCCTATAGCTCTCATTGCTAACCTAAGCACTGTACTCGACTGAGTATTCGGCTTAACTCTTTGCGCTTGTTAATTCTTTGCCGTGCTTTCGGCTACTTTTCCGCGCCAAAATTTTATCAAAGAAGCACCTATTTACACCCCAGATCTATTTCTGGTGCGTATTGCCGTGCATAAATTGAGAATTCAATGTTTAAAAATTTCAAAATTGACTGGATGTCTAATATCCGTGGTGATCTCCTTGCGGGCATCGTTGTTGCTCTTGCTCTAATCCCTGAAGCCATCGCTTTTTCTATTATCGCAGGTGTTGATCCTAAAATTGGGT
This sequence comes from Aliivibrio friggae, assembly GCF_057368515.1. Taxonomy (NCBI): domain Bacteria; kingdom Pseudomonadati; phylum Pseudomonadota; class Gammaproteobacteria; order Vibrionales; family Vibrionaceae; genus Aliivibrio; species Aliivibrio friggae. The sequence goes on along the minus strand of NZ_CM170649.1, from coordinate 326,831 downwards.
TATACGCTTCTTTCAGTATTTCAGTTGTTATTGCTTTTACTGGCGGTCGCTCTGGGATGATCTCAGCCGCGACGGGTGCAATGGCATTATTGATGGTCACATTAGTTAAAGAACACGGGCTAGAATACTTACTTGCTGTGACGGTTCTTACTGGTGTACTACAGATTTTAGCGGGTTATTTAAAACTCGGTAGCTTGATGCGTTTTGTTTCTCGCTCAGTGGTTACCGGTTTTGTGAATGCGTTAGCCATACTTATTTTTATGGCGCAACTTCCTGAATTAAGCAATGTAACTTGGCATGTTTACGCCATGACAGCCGCCGGTTTAGGGATTATCTATCTGTTCCCATACCTACCGGTTGTCGGTAAATTAATTCCTTCGCCTTTAGTCTGTATTATCGTATTAACCGCCATTTCGATGTCATTTAATATTGATATTCGTACCGTGGGAGACATGGGGAACTTACCTGATACCTTGCCAATTTTCTTATGGCCTGATGTGCCTTTAAACCTAGAAACGCTATTAATTATCTTGCCGTATTCTATTGGTTTGGCTGTGGTGGGTTTATTAGAATCCATGATGACAGCAACGATTGTCGATGATCTCACCGATACCAGCAGCGATAAAAACCGCGAGTGTAAAGGTCAAGGGCTTGCCAATATCTTTACGGGATTTCTTGGTGGTATGGCTGGTTGTGCGATGATCGGACAATCAATGATTAATATAAAGTCGGGCGGCCGTGGACGTTTATCAACGTTATCTGCTGGTGTGTTTTTGTTAATTATGGTTGTTTTTCTTGGTCCGTGGTTAAAACAAATCCCAATGGCAGCCTTAGTTGCTGTGATGATAATGGTATCTATCGGTACTTTTTCATGGAGTTCAATTACTGATTTAAGAAAGCACCCAATATCAACTAATATTGTTATGTTAGCCACGGTGATTATTGTGGTAATGACGCATAATTTAGCTATTGGTGTTCTGGTCGGTGTCTTGCTTGCGTCATTATTCTTTGCAAATAAAATCAGTCGTATGATGGTGATAAAGACTAATTCGGACGCACATAAATCGCGTGAATATACCGTAATAGGACAAGTGTTTTTCGCCTCATCGGATAAATTTATTACTTCTTTTGATTTTAAAGAAGTGATCGAGAGCGTGACGATTGATTTATCGGCTGCGCATTTCTGGGATGTTACGTCAGTCTCTGCATTGGATAAAGTGGTGGTCAAGTTTCGCCGAGAGGGGACTCAAGTCGAGCTTATCGGAATGAACCAAGCAACCCAGACGATTGTTGATAAATTTGGTGTACATGACAAACCAGAAGAAGTTGAAAAACTATTGGCCGGACATTAAGGATTAGAAAATGAAAAATATAATAGCTTGTATTGATGGTTCTCCGATGACGCTTGCAACGTGTGAAGCGAGTGCATGGGTTGCATCTAAGATTAATGCGCCGCTTGTCTTATTGCACGCTCTTGATAAAACGACCAGACCTGTTGTGAGTGAGCTTTCAGGGCAAATAGGATTAGGCAGTCAAGAAGAGTTGCTTAATGAACTTGCAAAATTGGATGAAGCTCGCAGTAAAGTCGCACTCAAGCATGGAAAGCAATTGCTGGAAGAAGCGGCTGAATGGGTAATGAATAAAGGCATTACCCATGTTGAGCAACTACAACGTCATGGAAGTTTACTGGAAAGCCTGATTGATTTAGAAAATGAACTAAGAGTATTAGTGATTGGTAAATTAGGTGAAGAGCAGGACAGTAATAAAACGATAGGATCTCAACTTGAGAGTGTGATTCGTTCTATTAAATCCCATACGCTAGTGGTGAATGCGCCGTTTTCTATCCCAACGTCTTATCTCATTGCTTTTGATGGCAGTCCAACGAGTGAAAAACTGATTGAAAAAGCAATCAATACGCCTCTGCTTTTGGGATTGGATTGTCATTTAGTGATGGTGGATGATTTTGCAGAAAAAAGTGCGGCTTTTGAGAAAGCGGCCATTAAATTAAAAAATGCAGGACTTAGTGTGCATGAAGACATACTGTCAGGATCTGTTGATGATGCTTTGCTGAAGTACCAGAAAGATCACCAGATAGGCATGATGGTAATGGGGGCTTATGGACATTCAACGCTAAGACAGTTTTTTTTAGGCAGTAACACAACCAAGGTATTAATAAAAAGTGAGGTGCCTTTGCTGTTAATACGTTAATTATTGATATTTAAGCAGAAAGTTAGAAGTGAATGAAGCGCCTAAAGTGATATTTTTTAGGCGTTTTATTTCAGGTAATTTATGTTTTAAGTTGTACTCTTTTAATTAGCGGCTCTACTTTCAGTGACTAGAGTATTTTCTATATCTGAGTAATAGCAATCTAACGTGTTGATAATTAATGAATCAAGATCATCATTCTCAGAATGAATTAAAATCCCCATATCAGTTAGTTTCGCTTGGGCATCAATTGCTGTGTCTGATATAAACAAGGTAGGTAAATGCATATAACTACCTGTAACAGAACGGCCTCTTTTAGCAAGAAAATCAACGGTATGACAAAGAATGTCTTTTTGGATACGTGCGATGTTATTGGGTGAACTTACTTTTATGGTCAGTGGAGCGAACCAATCAATGTGCTGACCTTGATAAAAGCTATGTGGGTGAGTTAAGGGAGAACCTTTGCCACTTGTTCTCAATAAACATTCTGCGAGAACAAAAGAGGCATCGATAATATCAATATGTTTGGGTAGCCAACCGTTAGTTTTAAATCGTTCACAACTCAATGCCGTGAGGGCCAACGGTAATTCGGTACAACCTAAAACTACTTTTGAACAACCTTGTTGCTCCGACTCCTCACGAATAACATCACACAGTAATTTTTCTGCTTCTTGGGTAATTTGTGCGGTTTTAATACCAAACTTAGGATCATAAATTGCCGTCATTACTTTTTGCTGATTTTTTTGTGACGGTTTTGTTGATAAGACCCCTTGTTCCTGTAGTGCTGATTGGTATAAACCAGAGTTAACTAAGCTATTTACTCCCATCACGAGAACGTTATCCTTAGTTCCTTGTAAGGTATGCGCAGTGTGATTAAGCATATCCACAAAGGTGATGGGAATGTCTGGCAGTAGGGTTCTAAATAGTTCATGGGCACTATTACAAGCAAGCCCCATGATATCAACGCCGAGGTGCTGTATTAGTCTTAATGTATATAAAGCAGTGTCTTTTTTCCGTAATTCAGGTAAATCTGTTGGTTGCCATGAATGCATTACTTCTTCTGGTTTATAAGCCAATCTTGCATTTCCAAATGCAATGTATTCTCTATCTTCGGAATTAGGTAGGGATGCTATTTTTTCAATTAAATCCACTAAAGCTTCATTCCCCATACCACCAATAATACCAATGCGTGATTTTTTAATACTGCTCATGAATATCCTTTTTGAGTCGTTTGAATGCTGTTTCTTTGCATAGCGATCATTAAGTTAAACAAAAGGTAGTAATGTTTCTTTGATCTTGCGGTAGGGGAATATTTATTTTTCAGATAAAAAAGAGATAAATTCAAAAAATCAGATATTAATCAAGTTATTAATAGATTAACTGGCGTTAATGAATTGTCATAAATACCAAGCGTTGATACCCAGTATTTATGCGTCATTATATTTTTTGATTATCCTAATTTACTTTCACTGTAGTTAGGGTAGTCAATATAACCGTGTTCATTACCGCCAAATAACGTATTGCCATCTAATGTAGCGAGGTCATGATTGTTTTCTAAACGTGAAACCAAATCTGGGTTTGATACGAATGGGCGACCAAAAGCGATAAGATCGGCATAGCCTTTATTTAGGATTTCATTTGCACGTTCTTGTGTGTAGCTACCTGCAACAATAATGGTATTGGTGAACCGTTTTCTTAGTTCAATGCGGAAGTTTTCAGGAATAACAGGTGCATCGTCCCAATCAGCTTCAGATAAATGTAAATAAGCAATATCACGTGATTGTAATTCGCTTGAGGCTTCAAGAATAGTTGGCACAATATCTGGGCAATCCATGTCTTTAAATGTAATGAAAGGAGCAAGGCGAACACCAACTTTATCGGCACCGATCTCTTTGCTTACGGCGTCAACAACTTCAAGTAGAAAACGAAGACGGTTCTCACGAGAGTCCCCATACTTATCCGTTCTATGATTAGAGTTAGTACGAAGAAATTGATCAATCAAATATCCGTTACCGCCGTGTATTTCAACACCATCAAAACCGGCTTCGACTGCACGTTTTGCAGAGTAGGCGAAATCTTGAATGACACGATTGATGTCGTCATGAGTCATTGCTCGCGGCTGGATACAATCAACCATATTACCGTTACCTTGTTCATCCGAAATCCACACTTTGGTTTCGACAGGAGCGAGAGCAGATGGCGCAATAGGCAATTCACCTTTTTGGAAAGTAGGATGAGATACACGGCCTACATGCCAAAGCTGACAGAACATAGCCGCACCTTGAGAGTGAGCTGCTTTGGTTATTGGTTGCCATCCTTTTACCTGTTCATCGGTATAAACTCCTGGGGTAAATGAGTAGCCTTGGGAGTCATCTGAAATTTGGGTCGCTTCAGAGATAATTAATCCGGCAGTTGCACGTTGCTTGTAGTAGGTCGCCATCATGTCATTTGGAATGTTACCCGGCTGGCTAGTACGTGCGCGAGTCATTGGAGCCATGACTACTCTATTTTGTAGGTTGATTTTTTTAAGGTTTGTTTTTTCAAATAATGAATTCATGATGATTACTACCTTTAATTTATTCTTTGTCGTTATTACTTAATGACAGTTATTCTATCTGTTCGCTTTAATTTGATAATTGAGTAAAATATAAAATCATTATTCAGGTTTTCTGAATAATGATAGTTGGCAATGTTTAAGATTGAAATAATCGAGAAGGTGGCAATGGATAAGTTTTCTGATATGACAATGTTTGTGAGTGTCATTAAGCATCAAGGGTTGGCGGCGGCAGGGCGAGAGTTGGGTCTTTCTCCTGCAACAATGACAGCAAGATTACAGGGCTTAGAAGAGCGATATGGTGTAAAGCTACTGAATCGAAGCACAAGGCATATATCCCTTACCGATTCTGGTTACCTGTATCATAAGGCGTGTCTTGAGATCCTTGATAATGTAAAAGAGACAGAGAACCTGATATTAAATGGAGTCAAAGAAGTAAAAGGGTCACTTAAAATCAGTGCGCCAAAAGATATTGGTAAGCAATACATCCTTCCTATTTTGTCTGAATTCTGTGAAAAATACCCTGAGGTGGTGCCGTATTTATATTTGAATGATGATGTTTCAAATATTGCAGAATCAGGCATAGATATTGTGGTTCGATACGGAGAGCTCGCTGATAGCAGTTTGATATATCGACGGTTATCGTCAAGCCATCGAGTATTATGTGCATCACCTAAATATCTAGCAAAGTATGGTACGCCGTTAACGCCACAAGATTTAGTGAATCATAATTGTCTTGCTATGGTGCGCAGTAACGAAGAGCTTAAAACGTGGCATTTTCAAGATACAGATAAGAAGAATGTAATAACGGTATTACCTAAACGATTTTCAGATGATGGTGAAGTCGTTCGATATTGGGCATTAGAAGGCGCAGGCATTGCTTTGAAGTCGATATTAGATGTGCAGGATGATATTAATAACTTACGCCTTGTGACAGTGCTTAATGGTTATATGGCAAATTTCAATACCTCGACGTCGGTATCAAGCGCCGATTTGAATGTGGTATACATTAGTAAAAATATCAGCCAAAGCGAATTCGATTATTTTTAGATTTTCTTTTTGAAAGGTTTGGTGCGTTGAAAGCGAATGAGTAAATTTGAAAGGCGAATGAAAAAACACTGAGCCAAAGGGGTGACTCAGTGTTTATTTATTGGAGGTTCTTGCTATCATCTCGCGTTTACATCATCACCAAACTTGCGGTTCCTAAGAAAGCAAAGAAGCCGACCACATCCGTGACTGTGGTTAAAATAACAGAGCCAGCAAGCGCAGGATCTAACTTAAACTTATCTAAGGTGATAGGAATAAGAACCCCAAACAGAGCCGCCGTAATAATGTTTACAATAATGGCGAGTGAAATTGTGGCACCTAACGCGAACGACTGGAACCAAGCACCAGCAAGGCCACCTATGATTAATGACCATAACAAACCGTTGATTGAGCCAATCCCTAATTCATTCTTTAATAATGCAAAACGGTTACCAGGGGTGATTTGATTTAGTGCCATTGCACGAACCATTAAGGTTAATGTTTGGCTGCCAGCAATACCGCCCATAGAGGCCACGATTGGCATTAATACTGCCAGTGCAACGACTTGGGTGATGACATCTTCAAATAACCCAATCGTTACAGACGCTAATATTGCAGTCAAAAGATTAATACCAAGCCACACGCCACGTTTTTTTGAACTCTTAAGGATAGGAGAGAAAAGATCGTCCCCTTCATCCATACCGGTACCGGCCATTAAACGAGTTTCGTAAATTTCACGTTGGGTATTAATCGCAAATTGCCAATCAAGTTGCCCAATTAAAACGTTATCGTCGTCGATAATCGCCACACTGGGTACGGCTGAGTGTTCAACGGCTTCAATACTTTCATTGAGAGGTTGGTGCACATTAAGAACTAAGCAATCTTCTAATTTCAATGTGTTGATTTTAACTGAATCGTCAGCAGTTAAAATATCCGTGTATTGCACAATACCGTGAAACTTATGCGCTCGGTTAATTAAGTGCATATATTGATGTGATTGAAATAAATTGGTTTTTAATAGTTTTTTAGCTCGCCCAACACTGACATTAAAAGGCAGCGTTGCGATTTTTCTATCCGCCCAGTGCCCAACTTCGTCATCTTCATACTGCTTTGCATCATCATATAAATCAAGCTCATCACGGCTGATAAGTTGCAAAGCAAGGCTGAATATTTCATCAGGTAGAGACTCTGCCCACTCAATTAACGATAAGTTATCCAGTTTAGCTAAGGTGAAGTTTAATTCTGCTTCTGACAGTTCTTCTAGAATTGCGACACGAGCATCAGCACGCATTTCAGTTAATACTTCAATATGCATTTCTAGTGGCAGGTGACGCCATAATTGCACACGGTCATCAACTGGAAAAGATTCTAAAATACGCGCAATAGAACCGGTATCTAACCCGTTTTCTACAAATTCACCCAGTAGGCGTATTTGTTGCTGTTGGTCGTCGGCATTGAATAGCGTTTCGAGTTGGAATGATAAATCTTGATGTTCGTTCAATGTCGTACTCCGTGGATGGAAGCAGGATTTAAAAATAATACGTAATTATAGTAACTAGAGAAAGTTTATTAAACCCTTTAATACAACGATTTACCTAAGTGACAGATAAAATTAAGGACTCATTAGAGCCCTCAAGTTTGTTACTACATTTTATCTGAACAAGTTAGACGCTTTTCGTTACCATGTTTGGGTTAATAGCGGTTATTTGTTCGATAAGTTCAGCTTTATCGCTTTTTTCTTGCCACACTAAATATAACGCTTGTTCCATAACAGGAGCGTCTTCAATTACATAAAGCTCACCATTATCAACGCTCTGGTTAATAACAGGTGCAGGTAAGTAACCAACACTTGGGTGTGTTATCAAATAATCCAAAGCCATTCTCGATGAGTGAGTGTGCAGAATGGGTGTTTTTTGTAATTCATTTATCTTGCTATGCTGAATAGAAAAGCGTGCTCCCCAATCTAAATACACCAAAGGCAAAGGTTGAATGCTGCTTATTGTGCTATGGGCTTGGTTAGAGACTAGTTGCAATTGATAATCACGAATTTTACATACTCGAATACCATCTATTTTTGGGGGCTCGCTAGTAATAAATAGATCGACACTTTTATCTAGTAATGATTTCGCGAGATCTTGTCTAGGAATTGATTCTAAACGTAGAGCTAATCCTTGAACGGTATCGTAAATACTGTTGATCCAATTAGAAATACCATCGAACTCCCAAATGAGTGCACTCGCACCAATAGTTACTTGAGAGTTATAATCTTCGGTAAGCGCGACATCTTGCTTGGCTCGTCCCCACGTTTGTAAAATAGCCTCAGCATAAGGTAACAATCGTTCTCCAGCTGCAGTCAATTGAACATTATGGCGTTGGCGAGTAAATAATGGGTTTCCTAATTGTGACTCCAATTGGCGAACACGGAAACTCACGGCAGACTGTGTGAGAAATAAATGCTCTGCAGCACGCCCAAAATGGCGCGTTTTTGTGACTTCTAAGAAGGTTTTAAGCAGATCAGTATCCAAGGTATTCATCTCTTTGATGGCGATATTAGCCACAATAAAATATTTTAATTGAAAGCGCTAATATTTTTTGTTTTACAAGGCACTCACTCTGAATTACATATACGTTTTCTGTGGTTATAAAGAAGCATCAAGTGAGAATAACAGCGAAATTTTATGATGATAAAAACTTCAAAAGAGGTTTTAGCCGTAGTGGTTTTACAATTCGTGAAGCGACTATTTTAGAAACGTACGGTCGCACCATGCAATCTTTGCTAAATGGTGTGTTTGCGCCAGAATCTGATGCAGAGCACCGTTTTGTTGAACAGGTAAAGGATCAACCTACGGAGATCTCTGAATTTGCTCAATGTTGGCTTAAATATCAAAATAAGATCAATTTTAAACCAAAATTCTATACATTATGTAGCACTCAACGTTCGTCAGCAGATAGATCTGATGACAACGATGACTCATCATCAGATGATCTTGATTAAGTAATTTTTCAAGTCTCAATAAAAAACCGGATATTTATATACCCGGTTTTTTTATTTTTATATTACTTCAAATATGGTGAGAGCTCTTTTGCCATAAACTCTGCAATCCAAGGTTGTGCTTCTGGTTTTGGATGCAATCCATCTTTCATTATCCATTCTGGCTTTACGATCACCTCTTCTAAGAAAAAAGGCAGTAAAGGGATGTCATGCTTTTTACTTAATTTTGGATAGAGTGATCCAAACGCTTGGCTGTAACGTTTTCCATAATTAGGTGGTACTTGAATTTGCATTAGCAAGGGTTGAGCGTTAGCCATTTTAATTTGCGTAAACATCATTTCTAAATTGGCGTTAATTTTTTGTGGTGGAAAGCCTCGTAATCCATCGTTTGCTCCTAATTCAATTAAGACATAATTAGGTTGATGCTGCTCAAGTAGGGTAGGTAATCGATCTAGTCCATTTCCTGTCGTATCTCCAGAAATACTGCCATTAATTACCTCTGTTACTTTGCCTAGTTTTTTTAGTTGTAGAGGCAGCAATGAAGGCCAACTTTGCTCAATAGGCATGTTATAGCCAGCGCTTAAGCTATCACCAAGGATCAATAGCGTTTGGCTATAGGCTGATTTAAGGATAAATAGTTGGCTACTTAATAGCAGTAAAAAAAGAGTGAGGAATTTACGCATGTTCAACCTTTTAGATAATCGAGTAGCAATAGAATAACAGAAATAGAGATGCCGACGTATAAGGATTAGTTAAAGAAGTGTAAAGGAAATTGCAGATCTTATCGTGCTTGGGTATACAATATGCGGAATAGCATAAAAATAATCGCAAAGGGAAATGACAATGACAGCGGCCATAAAAGTGAGCTCAGTAGGAAAATCAGTACTTTCTAACGAGGCTGAATTAACCATTTTAAAAGACATCTCTTTTGAGGTTCAATCAGGACAAAGCGTCGCGATTGTAGGAACCTCTGGTGCCGGTAAATCAACCTTAATGACCTTGCTTGCAGGATTAGATATTCCAACCTCTGGTGATATTGAATTATTAGGGCAAAGCCTATCTCAGCTTGATGATGAAGATCGTGCTCAAATACGCAGTGAATCGATTGGTTTTGTGTTTCAAAGCTTCTTACTTATCCCTTCTTTAACCGCCCTTGAAAATGTCACCTTGCCTGCGATTTTACGTGGTGAAGGTGAAGATATTGCAAAAGCAAAACAGTTGTTAGATTCAGTTGGCCTTGCAGGGCGAGAAACACATCTTCCTTCTCAACTTTCAGGTGGAGAGCAACAACGCGTGGCCTTAGCGCGAGCGTTCATGACTCAGCCTCGCATTCTTTTTGCAGATGAACCAACAGGTAACTTAGATCAATCCACTGCGGAGCATATTATTGAACTCTTATTTGAGATGAACCAAAAACACGGCACCACATTGGTTCTTATTACTCATGATCCCAAATTGGCAGAGCGATGTGAGCGAACACTTACCATCAATGCAGGGCAGATCCACGAAGAGGTGAAGTGAAATGAATGAGAAATCATTAGCGCCAAGATCTTCTCGAAATAGAAAGCCTTCAGGAAACAATCGAGCTTCTGGCAACAAAATGATATTACGTTGGAGTTGGCGTGAGATCTGGCAAGGACAGCTGTGGCCTGTAATGGCAGCATTAACCTTGATCGTTGCTTGTGTTGTCGCCTTGTCTGCGTTGGCGATTCGAGTAGAAAAAGTCATGACAGATCAAGGTCGCTCCATGATGGCGGCGGATCTGGTGTTTAGTTCAGCCAATCCAACCCCTGAGCTGATTTTGCAACAAGCGCATGACCAAAATTTAGTGTTATCTTCTCAAGTGCGTTTTCAAACCATGGCATTCAGTGATTCAGGAATGCAGTTGGTGAGTGTGAAATCGGTAGAAAGTAATTACCCACTTCGCGGTGAACTCTTATTAAACGGGGCTGATAACCAAATCCATAGCCAAGTTAAACCTGGAGAAGTGTGGATAGCTGATCGTCTTTTATCATTACTTGAACTCAATATTGGTGATGTTATTGCTATTGGTGATGCTGAAATGCCAATAAGTGGCGTGATTGAATCGGAACCAGAGTTAGCGTTTAACCCATTTAGAACCATGCCAAGTGTGTTTATTCATCAGGCAGATTTAGATAAAACAGGCGCAATTCAACTGGGCAGCCGTGTTAAATATCGCACCTTATTTAAAGGTAATGATAGTGCGATATCGTTATTGCAAAGTGATTATGAGTTGCAAGCAGGAGAGCGTTGGATAAGCGAAGAGACTCAAGGTCGAACTGCAGATTTAATGCAAAAAGCCAAACAGTATTTGTCACTGACTATCTTGATGGTGATATTAATGGCATCTGTCACCTTGGTATTAACGTGCCAGCATTATGCGACCAGTCGTGCTAATACTGTTGCCATGTTAAAAAGCATGGGTGCAAGTAAGCAGTGGTTGAAACGTTGGTTATTAAGCCAAGTGGGTTTGATGTTCTTTACTGGCGTAATTGCAGGTTCATTGATCGGTCTTGGGCTAGAGTTGTTACTGCGTATCCCACTGGCAGGAATTTTACCAGAAGACTTACCAAGTTACGGTTGGCAGCCATTTGCGTTTGGTTCGGTTGTGGCGCTGTTTATCGGTTTACCCGCTTTAGGCATCCCACTATTGCGTTTATTAGACACTCCTGCGATAGCGGTACTTCAATCTCAAATGACCGCATCGTCTAAAAAAGGCTTATGGTTAATTGCGGTACCAGTAGTCGCTTTCTTATTTATGTATGGCAATAACAGCCTAGTCTGGATGGTATCAGTTGGCTTAGTGGTGCTATTTGTCTTACTTGCTGGTATTAGCTATGGCTTAGTACATCTGTTTGGACGCTTTAAATGGGGGGCTGCGATGACCCTAGCGCTTAGTCGCATTAAACGTTCTCCAAAAAACAGCATGATGCAATTAGCCGCATTGTCGGGTTCATTGATGTTAGTGGCAGTGATCTGGCTAGTAAGAACCGATTTATTGGGCGACTGGCAACAAACGCTACCACCTGATGCACCGAATGTATTTGCGATGAATATTGCGCCTTATGAGCAAAAAGAATACTTACAAGCATTAGATAATGAAAAGCTAGATAGATCGGATGGTTATCCAATTATTCGTGGTCGTTTAACTGAAATTAACGGGGAAAGCACCAAAGACAAAATGAAAGGTGAAGGACAAGGCTCAGATGCACTACGTCGTGAGATTAACTTTACTTGGCGTGATGAGTTGCCGGTTCATAATCAAGTCACAGCAGGGGCATGGACGAAAGAAAATGGAGTCTCTGTTGAGCAAGATGTGGCGAATGATTTGGATATTCAAATTGGCGATACGTTGAGTTTTTCGGTAAACAGCCAATTCTTTTCTGCTGAGGTGAACTCTATTCGTGTTGTGGATTGGCAGAGCATGAAACCGAACTTCTATTTTATCTTCACACCCGATGTGATTGCTGATTTACCTGCCACTTGGTTAGTGAGCTTTAAAGTCGATGACAACGAAAATACACTATTAAATCAACTGGCTCGTGATTATCCAACCGTGAGTTTGTTGGATTTTAGAACCATGGGTGGAAAAATCCAAGCGATGCTTGCTCAAATCACGTGGTCATTGAGCGTTTTAGCTGGTTTAGGCGTGGTGAGTGGCGTGTTGTTGATATTCACTTTACTGCGTTTAAGTCTGTATCAGCGTCAACGTGAAATTACCCTTTATCGAACCCTTGGAGCAAGCCGTCAGCGTATTAGCCAGACATTATGGAGTGAATACGGGGTCATGGCATTAGCCGCAGGCTTTGTTGCGGTGATGGGGGCAGAAGCAATCGTATTTAGCTTGGTTAAATGGGGCTTTAAACTCGAACCCACATTGCACGTAAGTATGTGGATTGTGTTGCCGTTACTTGCCATGATGATTGTATTTATGAGCTTAGTAAGTGTGATAAAGCAGTTACTAAAACCGTTAAAGTAAGCAGCTATCATTCGTTAATTTAATAATACGATTGAAGGAAGGCGGTATATATTCTTCCTTCAATCGGCTCTTTGATATTTGTTAAGATTAATCTTATGCACTATATAACGTTAATCTAAAACGCGTTTAATGATAATCTGATTTGGAAAATGTGTGGTTATATTATTAATTGTATAAGGTGACGTTCCCTGTTTAATATTATTAATAGGAGCTTCTGTTACCACTTCAATGGTTACACCAAATTCATGAGCTTTGGACTCAAATTTATCAAACACTTCTTTTTCTTGTTTAGTTAACTTGGTTAAATCTTTACCTTCTAATTCTAGTACTTGATCTAATAATAATTTGTCTTCTAATTTCATTTTATATCTTCTCGCTGAAAATGTTATTTTGACTCTACTCCTTAAATTTTATAATTAAAAGTATAAATATTTACTGAGGAATAGGCTTTAAGGGTCTTTATATCAATGAGTTAAACTCTGGTTATTTAAGGTTTCAATATTGTTTTATTTGCATTTTATAAACGCCATACATATCAATTTTGTTATTTAAAGTAAGCTAATTAAATAGTGTTTTTTACTTCAAATAGACTACAGTTAATAAGAATAAAGAAACAGTTGATATGGTATTAAACTAAGAGTAATGTGAAAAATAGAGGATGTTAGAACTACTATATATTTATAACTCATTTTTAATAAAGTCATTAAGTTGAGTTACAAATGTTAATGTGGTTTTAATTTTACATATATAACATTAACGGTATTTAATTATGAAAATGAGAAATGTTTTATTTACACTTATATTAGCATGTTCATCAACTCTTGCATTGGCTAACGATCAAACCGCGAATTATCAGGATCAATTCTCAAAGCCTGTTGATGGGATAAATACAGTAGAATCTGTATTGAATGCCAGTGCTGTCATTGAGGATACGCCAATTTTACTTTCAGGGTATTTAGTTGAGCCTTTAGGTAAAGAAGTGTATGTATTTAAGGATGATACCGGAACAGTAAATGTCAAAATTGATGGTGATAAGATGCCAAGCTTGCAAGTCAAACCAAACGATAAAGTGACGCTTAAAGGTGAAGTAAATAAAGAAGATAATTACCTTATTTATGTAGATAGCATTACTGTTGATTAATAAAAATATGGGTCATTATGGTATTGAAACATATTAATCCTGTGAGTATGAGAGGCAATACATTACACTGCCTCTCTTGCTTATTTAAAGGATTATTATGAAAACTTTATTTTTAACTGTAGCCCTGACTTTTTCTGCGGGTGTTGCTGCAAATACAACGGCTGAGTCAACGGATATGATTGGTGACCAATCAATGGTTGTTAGCGCACCTGTAGATATGAAAGCCGTCATGAAAGAGATGAGATTAGAGTATAAGTTAGGTGAGCGAGCGACCTCTATTGAGGATATGAATCAAGTTGTGACTAAACTAGAATTTCTTATTGATCAGTTAAAGCAGGGCGAATACACCCCAGAAAAACAAGCCATGTATCAAGAAGGGTTTAATAAGTTATCGGTTTCTGTTGCTCTGGTTAAAACAGAGTTAGATGCGGGTGATTTAGAGAAAGCACAAGCGGCACTTGAGCAAGTTGACGAACTACGAGTTGAATACCACAAAAAGCGTAATCCAAGTATTTGGAGCAAGATCTTTGGATAATTGATTCTGTTTATTATTAAATAAGAAGGAGATATTTCTCCTTCTTATTTTTGGATCATACTAAGTTAATATAACTTGTATGCTCTAATACGCTGAAAAACCATTTTGAAACCCCAACTACAGTAAACAAAAGTTTTGCATTGTACTTCAACTCAAAAGTGACTGTTTTTATAGTCTTTTTTCCTTCTGAGTTTTTTTCTTCTTCTTTAAACGTGAATTTCATATATGAAATCCTCAATTAAAAAGTTTGAACATTGATGGCTTTTTGAGAGTTTCTTTGTTAAATTTCATTTTGGAATCACAATTCAACCACCGCTTATTTTTAAGCCTAGCTACAACTAGACGTTGTTTGTATTTCAAGATTTTTATCTAAATAGTTGAACTCCTTCTGTGTGTTAACTAGGTTTATGAAGTAAGTAGAGGTCAGAGACTACTTACTTTATAACCAAACCTTTTCCTATCAAGTCATAGATTACTTAATCTTAAATATAACCACATAGTGTTATTAATTAATTTGACTACAAGATAATGATAAAAATAGAACAGATCAAGTCTGAAATTGAGGGAGTCCTGTGGATAACTTATGAATTAAAAAAAACAGTAAGTAGCTACTAACCGAATTGGATTAGGTATATCAAGACATCAGAAATAACGTATTTCATAATGGTTGGTAAGTAAGCAGTGAAAAAAATATTCTTCTTGATTTTTGTAGTTTCGGTGGATCTCTGATAATTTAGCTTTTATAGTAAAATTATAAACTTACAGATAAAAAAATGGAGCTAATCAGCTCCATTTTTGTTTTAATTAACTGTTATACATTTTATCGAAATTCTTCTGATTCCAACCAACCATCACTTGATCACCAATCTTAAGAACAGGGATAGAACGAGCACCCATGGCTTGTAATTCCTTGCGCCCTCGTTGCATTTTTGCATTGGTTAATCTATATGCAATTTTTTTAGAATCAAGGTAGCGCTGTGCGTCTTTGCAATGTGGGCATTTGTCAGCGACATATAAAACAACACGTTTCATTATTATCTCTCAGTTAAATCTAGTGATACAGATAGCGTAGCTTATACAAATAGGTACGGGAATAGTTTTCGACGCTCTTCAGGCGTTAACGCTTCTACTCGGGCAATATTTGTATCAGGAATAGCTTCAGGGTTTGGATAGTGTTTTAGCACCTTTTCCATGCTCTCTTCACGAATAAGGTGAAGAACTGGATATGGAGAGCGATTTGTTAAGTTCTCATCGTCTTCAGGTTCAGCGCCGCCAAAGCAGTAGTCAGGGTGGAAAGTGGCGATTTGATAAATACCTTCCCACTCTTGCTGTTTAATAAGCGCATCAACCCAATCTAAGAAGAAGTTATAATCCATAAAATCTTGCAGCATATTAGGGATAGCAACTAGGGTTGTTTCTAATTCTTCAGCAGTTTTAGAATCTAAGTTCATTAGCTCTTGAAGCACATCTTCAAGCAATACTTCTTCTGTTGTTGCTTCAGATACAAAAATTTTGATTTGCTTATTACGGTTTGGTTTTGCAGCAAAAGGGCAAAGATTAAGGCCTATCACCACATCTTCTAACCATTGCTGAACTTCTTGTTCGATTTTTTGAATACTCATATCTGACTTATTACTACTCTTGTTATTTTCAGCAAGAATAACAGATTATTCATTCATTTTCTGTACCTAGAAATACTAAAATTCACCTACATAAATTGAAAATAGGGAGTTCCGATTGAAGATTGATTGAACAGACCTTCTTCAAATTTATCAGCACTAATGGGTTTTGAATATAGATAACCTTGAATAGAGTCGACGCCTTCAAGCGTAACAAATCGTTCTTGGTTATGATTTTCAACGCCCTCTGCTACGACTTTTAACTTTAGTTTTTTTGCAATATTAATCATGGCGCAAACAATGTTTTGATCGTCAGTACAATGCTCAACATTTTCAATAAAACTTTTATCGATTTTTAACGTATCAAAAGGGTATTTTTTGAGATATTGGAAAGAGGCATAACCTGTTCCAAAATCATCAAGGGCAATCGATATACCCATGTCATGAAGTTTGTTTAATGTTTTAATCGCGAGATCTTCGTCAGCAATGAGTCCACTCTCAGTCACTTCTAATTCTAAATTTTTAGGAGGCAGTTGGTAGAGTTCTAAAAGTTGTTGAACATGTTGTACAAAGTGCGGGTCTTTTAATTGAACGGCAGAAATATTAACGGCGGTGATTAAGTTTGGAGAATGAATTATCCATTCAGAGGTCTGTTGAATCGCATTTCTTAGCGCAAAATTCCCCAACTCATAAATGAGGCCATTACGTTCAGCAAGCTGGATCAAAACTTCATTAGAAATAGCGCCTAGATGAGGATGATTCCAACGTAATAATGCTTCACTGCCTAGCCAACGTTTTGTATAAGGACACACTTTAGGCTGGTAGCTTAAGAAGAGATCATTATTACGAACGGCTTCGAGTAAATAGGCTTCAATTTTATGTTCAGATAAACTTGATTTAAGGGGAAGAGAGCTACCTGAAATCGTAAATGTCTTACCTAAATTCTGGCACTCTATTACGGTGTTATAAGCACATTTAAGTAAGTCGTTTCGAGATACATTTTCTTTAGAATGGACAGCTCCGATGTAGCTTTGTAAGTGTATTTGGTCTTCATTATTAAAAAAACATGCTTTACCAATTTCAGATAAATGTTTGCACAACTGCGGTAGCTTTCTTTTGTCGGCATGAATAATTAATAGGATATCAGAAGAGTCTAAGCGGCCAGTAACAGAGGTATCCGTTATTTTGGTTAATTTAGAACGATACTCTGTTAATAAAAGATCAAAAACAGAGTGTCCATGTTCTTGTTGAATTGTTCTACTATTTGCAAAGTGGATATGCAATAGAACAAACTTTTGATTATTATTGATTAGCGCATCCATGTGGCGATATAAAGCAACCGCATTGAGAAATCCAGTGCCAACATCATGATTTTTATGATATTCCACTTTTTGTTCTGCAGCTCGACGGCAATCAATTTCATTCGCTAATTTTCTGTTTACTTCATTTATATTCTGATTACTTTCTGCGATTTCTAATTGTAGTTTTTTATGATTATTGAGCAATTCTGTGTGCTGAAATAAGATGTTGAGCTGTACTTCGATAGATTTCTGATAGGTTTCTAATAAGTTTTGATATACAGGATCAAACGAATTTTCTTTAGTATCAAGAATGCAGACAGTACCAAAAGGGGTATCGTCTGGCCAGAAGATAGGCAGTCCACAATAAGCGACCATGTTATGGGTAAGATCTGGATTACCTTGCCATTCAGGATCTTTTAATGCATTTGAAATTATTAATTTTTGACGGTGTTTAATGGTATGTTCGCAATATAAGTTCTGGTGTAATGCTTCTTTATCCCCAATAGAATATGGATTATCTAATGAGGTATTAGCAGAGAATACTTCCATATCCTGTTCATTAATACGCATAACAAGAGCTACAGGTACCTGCGTCAGTTCAGCAAGTACGCTAAGCATATTCTGCCAATCTTGCTGAATCTTTTTAGGAATGACAATTGAAGATGTCAGGGACTTCTGCATTTTTAAGGCATCCAATAACCAGTAACGAATAAAGCATTTATAGTAGCAGCTTAATACTGGGGTTATGAGTCTCATTTTTAATATTGCGACGTCTTACTATTTATAAATCATTAGATTAAGTAATAATACAACATACTTAACATTATTGACCACGAGCAAACAGCATCACTTTAACGGTCATAAGTAAAATAGAGGTGTCCGATTTAATCCAACTAGAGATAGACCGAAGAGAAAGGGCATAGCTATGATCAAACCCTACTTTTGAGCGGACATCTTCTATACAGGTGTCATAGCCTTGATTAACCTGGGCAAGACCTGTAATTCCGGGTAGTACACCATATGTACGATCACTAAAATAAGGGATCTCTTGTTCTAGTTTATTGTAAAATGCGGGTCTTTCGGGTCTTGGGCCTACAAGAGACATATCACCATTTAGTACATTAAAGAATTGTGGTAATTCATCCAAGCGTGTTTTTCTTAAAAACTTGCCCACAAGAGTAACTCTAGCATCACCTTTAGTCGCAAGCGTTGCTCCTGTTGTTACTTCTGCATCTTCTACCATGCTTCTGAATTTAATCATTTCAAAAACATGCACTTGTTCTGGCATTGCTTTACCAACTCGTAGTTGGCGATAAAACACAGGGCCTCTTGAGTTCAGCTTGATAGCCAGTGCAATAAAAGGAAACAGCGGCAGAGTAAGCAGCAAACCAATTAAAGATAAGCTGACATCAAAAACTCGTTTTGCGCGAATAATTGGTTGGTTAATGGTGTTATAAGAATCCATCATAATCAGTTCCTTTTATTATTTATGTACGCGAGTCCAAGAGGATTTCGGCTTATTGAAAAGGTAATTAAGACCGCCAAGTAAATTTGCGGCGTGACCAATTACGAGATAGGTTAAGGTTTGGCAGTATTTATTTGAGAAAATACGGGGAAATACGAAGCCCATAATACCTAAGCTATATCCTAATGTTTGCCCTATAAACGCGGTAAAAAATAATGGATTAGATAGGAGTAAAGCAGAGCCAATATAAGCCATTATCATAAAATAGGGCATGGTAAATCTAAGTCCTTTACCTGAGAAGAAAGTAAAGGCAGTGCCCTTGTATTTGGGACTGAATAAAGGAAATAATCGTAGTAGTTGTTGAAGGTTTCCAGCTGATATTCTTAGGCGTCGTGAGAAATCCTCATCTTGAAAAACTCGTTCGAGCTCTAATGCGCGAATGCTAGGGTCATAAATTGCTTGATAACCTTGTTCGACAATTTTCATTGGCAGGATAAAGTCATCATTGATGGTGTCTTTATCCAAGGCAATAAATAGCTCATGTCGAAAGAGATAAAAAGCACCATGAGATCCCAAGCTTGAACCTAGAGCCGCCTCTTGCTGTTTAATTTTGGTTTGGTATTCCCAATATTTTTTTTCACCTTCAGAGCTTGGTTTTAATAAATGGTAGGTTGGATTAACTACACCAATATTTGGGTCTTCAAAGTGCTTTGCTGCAACTAATAAGGCGTCGTAAGAGAGCAGGGCAGAAACATCACTAAGGGCAATGATATCGCTATTATATTGAGGTATTAATTGATTGAGTAAGGTGACTTTTCCTTGATTATCTTCAAATACGAGAACCTCGATATGTACATCAGAGCAAATAGCTTCTTGAATTGTATTATGCGCAATGGTTACCGTATCATCTGTACAGCCGTCACAAGCGATAATGATTATTAGTTTGTCTGATGGGTAATCAATACATGCTAAATTTCTAATCTTATCAGCTATCCATTCTTGCTCATTATAAGCAGGAATAATCATAGTAACTGTCGGTAAAATACGATCTTTTTTTGATTGATGGAATCCTCTTGGCGTTATTTTTATACCATGCTGAGGGTGTTTTTTTGAAAACCAATGTAAAAATATTGGGTATAACGCATGATGGTATACCACGGCAATAATACTGATAGAGGTTATTATAATAAGGATATTATTCATATAGTCACTCCTGAAAAATAGAGATTTTCATACGCCGTTGCCATCGATTTTGCATGGTTATTATTTAAAATATAATCCCTTGGGCTGCCTGTTTTAGGGAGAGCCGTAATGCTAATAATTGCAGACGTTAATGCAATGGGTAAGTTACTGTTTACCAATTGACTGTATTTAGGACACAGTGTTTCTGAAACTCCTCCTACATTATGAGCAACACAAGGTATACCGCATGATTGAGCTTCTAGAGTCGATAGCGGGAAACCTTCATTATTTGAGGGCAAACAAAACACATCTAGTGCCTGATAAAATGTCGGCATGTGATCGATGTGTCCTAGAAAATGTACTCTGTCTTCTAATTTGTACTGGGTAACTAAGTTTTTTAAATACTCTTTTTGTGACCCAGAGCCAGCAAGAAATAAATGATATTTTTTATTAAGAAAAATCATGGCTTCTATAAGATTTGGCTGGCCTTTTACTTCTTCTAGGCGGGCTGCATTACCAATAATAATAGCGTTACTGGGTAAATTTATACCGAGTGCTTTTCTAGCGATTTTCTTATCCCCAATATTAAATTTATAAGGGTCAATACCATTTTTTATCGTATAAATAGGATAGTTTTGAAAGATCTTATTTAAGGCTTTTTTAACGAAATTAGCGTCAGCAACGAGTATAGGATTCGATAAAAAAAGGATTAATTTTTGTATATAACGATCTTTTTTTTCATTTAAATGCCAAGCGTCATGTTCAGTATGAATATGTTGGACTTTATTACTCATTTTTGCAGCCAAGCCTGAATAGAACATTGGGCCAATATGGTGTGAATGAACGATATCAACGTTATAGCGTTCAAAGATATTCATCAGTTGTTGGACTGTCTTCATTGATATCCCTGCGGGTTTATCTAGACAAATCACTTGGTCTTGATATTGAACCAGTCGTGGCCAGTTTTTAATTGTATTAAGGAGTTGTCCTTCTAAGCTAACTACCATGATGCGATGATTGGGATTAGAAAAGGTCAACATATCTAATACCATGGTTTCTAATCCTCCAGGAGAGAGGTGTTGTACGACATGAATAATGGTCTTCATAATAAACTCCTTTATCGTTTAGTTATGAAGTTGCAGAGTTCGTGCCATAAACATTAACCTTTTTAATCAAGTGTTTATGTTTTTATTTTTTATTTTTTGCAAATTGAGAATTAATATAATAATTACCAATTTGCATTTTAGAAGAAAGTTACAGCATACGAGAGGTTACTCTAAATAGGTAAATGAGAGATGACATAGTTAGGCCTATACGGTATATTCTGTCAGCACGTTGTACTTTTAATATTAAATTAGACGTGAGTGTCATTCTGTTTATTTGAATCCGAACCAAAAATGGAAGAAATGGTGCCATCATGTGGCTGGAGTAAGGTAGTTTATGAAGTTGTTTTCTACTGTAGTAAGTGCGCTCACTTTATCAGTACCGTCCTTAGCACTTTCTGCTGAAATAGATGTAAATAACCCGACAATTGAAGCAACTTCTGCATCAGAACGCGAAGATAAATTTCGTTTTGTTGTCATGCCATTTTATGATCCAAGCACTGATGCTGGTATCACGGTAATGCCTATTTGGGCCTTTTACCCTGATGAATCAAGTTCAGAAGCGTCTTCTATTTCCCTATCTCTTATCTATACGCAAAATGAAAGCTATATCGGAAAAATCAATACCGATTTTATTTTAATGAATGACGTGTTGCAGGCTTCCACTGAAATTAAGTTTAGTCATACCAATATGACTTTTGATGTTCTTGACACTGGGGCATTTCAAATTGAAGCAAATGCGGCTCATGAAGAGTTATCGATTGATGGTGATGTTTTTTATAAGCTGCATAAAAACTTCTTTGTAGGATTAGGCTCTAACATAAAGTCAACTCGTTACATTGGTAAAGATAATGCGGATAGTATTATTTTAGCTGCTGTTGATTTACCTGCTGAGTTTCAAACGGATGTTGGCATAAGAGCGTCTATAAAGTGGGATTCAAGAGATCATTATTATTACCCGCATAATGGTGTGATGTGGAAATTGGTTTATGAAGAGCATGCCGAATGGATGGGTAATGACCCTAATAACACTTATTCGTCGTTGTATGGTGACTATCGTCATTATTATAGTTTAGATAACAATGAGCAGCATATCTTAGCTACGAAATGGGTTGGACGTTATTTACTGGATGCTGAAAATGCACCAACCAGTGCCTACACGACTTATGGACGCCAAGGTCGTGAAATTCAACGAGGATTTGTGGTTGGTGATTATACTGCCTCTCATTTAGCCAATGTTGAGTTTGAATACCGATATGCTTTCAAAAATACCGGCTATCAGTGGTTAGATAAATCCATTCTGGTTGCAATTGCTGGAGCAGGAAAAGTATTTGGTGAGCAACTAGTTCAAGTTGATGGTTGCCAACAGAACTGGTGTGAGAAATACCAAAAAGTGCCCTTTAAAGAGGCTGATACGTTAACCGCTATAGGTGTAGGTTACCGTTATAGCATTTTACCTAAAGAGCGTATTAATTTGAAAATGGACGTGACGTATAACAGTGATCAAGAGTGGATTGCTTATTTTGGAATAGGCGAAAGCATTTAACGGGTTGAGGTGGTATACGGCTTAACACTGGCGCATCGCTCAGTTGTTGTATCTCATCTCTTCTTCGTATTGTTGTATCACATAGCTCTGCAATAACGGCCATTCCTATACCAAGGCCAATACCTCCAATTAACCCTGCAATAACAAAGAGTATATTAGGTAAGTTTGATGGACTATTTGGTGTATAAGGTCTATCTATTATTTTTACTCGTTTTTCTTGCTCAAAGACACCAAGAGAGCGAGTTAATTTCGCCATTTCAAATCGCTCTACTAAGTCATTGTATAGCTCTCGCTTTAAGACTAAGTCTCGTTGCAATTGATATAACTCTTTTTCATTCTCACCAAATTGCGATGCTTGTACTTCCATATCCTTGATCATGCTTTCGAGAATTCGCGTTTCTTCGCTTAAGGCATCGACTTTACTAGTAGCCTTTTGTAGTTCCTCAAGTTGAGAGAGCAAAATAGGTGGCGCTTTGGCAAGATCTTCAACAGTATTGCTGCTGGCAATATCCCACAGTTGCTCACTACTTAATCTTGGTTGAGTTTGAGAGAGCAGACGAGTTCGTTCTTCTTCTAGTCGATTCAGGTTTCTTAATTTGCCCTGAACTTTACTGTGCTGAGGGGTGTATTTGGCTTGAAGTAGGGTTAATTCTCCACGAATTCGAATGATTTGTTCTTCTATTTTACCGATAACTGGATTAGTTTTTGATAATTGTAAGTCAATAGACCCTAAGCGTTTTTTTGCACCAGCAAGCTCTGCTTGACGCTCATATAAACGCTGTTTGAGCTTGGTTAAGCGATCTAAACTGGTGATTTGCATTTCAGGAAGAATGGTATTTTCACGGCTTTTAAATTCAGCAAGTCTTCCTTCTGCGAGATCTAATTCTTTACGGCGTTGATCTATATTGTCTGATAAGAATTGACTTGAATCCTTCATTGATGAGCGCTCAGGAGCCAATAATTGTTCAGTAAAATGACGGCTCACGGCTTCTAAGGTCTCTTTCATCCCTTCAGGTTGGTTAGATTGGTAATCAATGCGGATTAAATCCTTCCCCGCCATGTTGACTGATAAACTATCAGATAGGCGAGCAATGGCATTATCAATAGCTTGAGGTGACATTGATTCATGAACATAGCCTCTTTCTTTAGCGACTAGCCCTAAAATATGGCGGCTGTGCAATAAGGTTTGTAGTGAGCTTAAACGTTCTTTTAGCATGGTTGATACTGCTAAATCCTCAAGGAAAGGGTTCATTTTTGCGGTTTCTTGAATAAGCATACTGGTATGAGAGTCGTAATATTTTGGTGCCAATTTACCAATTACTAATCCAATGATTGGCATCAGTAAAATAGGAATAGCGATCAGATAGCGACGACGCCATGCTGATTCAAACATAATAAGAAAACGTTGACTTAATGTGATCATAATGCCTCCAACCAAGCCTCAAGTTGCTTAGCTTTTGCTTGCCATGTATGTGACTTGATGAGTTTAGTTTGTTGCTGCGTTCGTTTATAAAGTGCTTCTTTATTCTGTTTTAGCCATTCTTGCTGGATAGAGTTTAAGCTTGAGTTGAATTCAGCTACTGAATTTACAGTGTGAATCGCTGATTTATAAGGACGTAACGCCGGAAAATCAGTACTGATAATGGGTGTTCCTGTTGCTAGATATTCCAAAAGCTTAAGTGGATTACAGGCTCTTATTTGCTCGTTATCGACAAATGGCAATAGACTTACTTGCCAATGCTGACTGTAGCGTGGTAACTGGCTATGAGGTTTTGGTCCCATAAGATGTACATTTTCACGTGGTGTTATTGGGTTATAAGCTAATTCATTTTGTCCAATAAAAACAAAATGCCAATCTGGATTGATTTCAGTGATTTGATTAATTAACGCATAGTCGAGCCACTTTGATAAGCTGCCATAAAATCCAGCAATGGGCCTGCCATCTTTAGGTAAATCTTTTGCTCTAAAAACGGGTTGGTTAAATAAAGTAAAATCGACACCATGAGGTAAGAATTGTACTTTTTCTTCAGGAAATTTATGGCATAGCGTTGGGCTCGCCGCGAGAATTAGGTCTGATTTTTGTATGAGTTTTTGTTCATGTTGAAGAACAACGTCATGATCAACACCAGCCAATGCACCAAAATCATCTCCGCAGTAATACACAATGCCTGACTCACCTAGGCTGCCACAAATATCAGCAACAGTAGGAAGAGAAGTCCATAAGATTGGACGGTGAAGTAGGGCTTTTTTTATGATCGGTTTTAATTGCTGAACAATTAGCTGCTTGGCTACCCAACGCGTAAACCTTCCTTTTGGTGCTGGAATTGTTTTTAAATTCACGGTTTGAAAAGGGGCCGATTGATTTTCTTCTTTGATGTCTGTGGTGGTTTTTGTCAGTTTAGTCCACACTCGTTTAATATCATGCAAAGACCAATTAGGTTGGCGTAATCCAATCGAGTTTACCCAAATCACTTTACGAGTCAGTGACAGTTGTTTAATTAAATGTTGGGTACTAGAGGGCAAACCACCCCAATCTTCGCCAAAAACAATAAGATCACGCTTCATAATTAACTTCCTCTTTGTTAGTGCTTGAGGTTGTTATTGATGAGCTTATATCTAGAGGTTTAATGACTTTTGCAGGGTTTCCTCCAGCTAATACAAAGGGGGGCAGACTTTTGGTTACCACGCTGCCAGAGGCAACAATGGTACCTTCACCCACCGTCACATTACCAATGATACTAACTCGAGAACCAAGCCATACGTCTTTTTCTAAAATAATGTCCCCGACTTGGCTGTCTAAATCGGCTTTACCACGTGCTCGTTCTGTAGGATCAATTGGGTGTCCTGGGTAGCCACATAGGAAGCCTTGCCCCGCAATACGTACGTTATCGCCAATCACCACTTTATTACCAACCGCAATGGTGGTTTGCCAACAAATATCGACATTATCGCCTACGGTGAGAGTGGGGTTAGCTGAGTTTGTACGACCGCTAAAGGTAGTTTGCCCTGAGATGCGACAATCATTACCTATGGTCATCGTCAGTGGGCCGCTAAAAAAGGGCAAGCCGCCGTATAGCAGTGTGCGTTTACCATAGCTATTTAATCGCCCTTTAAATGCAGGAACATAAAATACAAGATGGGTAAAAGCTTGCCATTGAGTAATGATGGTTTTATGTAGTCCATAAAAGAGCTTATTAAGTATTTGAGGCGTTGGTAGCTCAAAGTGACGAATGGCTTTAGCAATGTGAAATAGCGTTGTTGCTAATGGGCTCTCACCATTTTTTAGCCATTGCTTTAGGCGATAGACAGATAATGTACTCATAATGGCATTCCTTTTTTGATAACTCTTATAAAGAGTGTTTCATGGATTGTGCCAATTATTTTCTGATTGTTTTTCAGTGTGTTATAGGTCTGTATTTTTAATTTACTGGTTTTTCTCATTTTGAGAATCGTTTTGAATTTCGCTTTCTCTCATATCTATCTCTATTTTATTGAGCGCAATCTCACTGGTTTTAGTCACTGCAACCACTAAAGCGGCTAAAATATAAATCGGCCAATTAAAACCTTGAGTTAAAAAAGTGCCTGATACTATGGTACCAATTAAGCCTGCGAAAACGGCTTGGGCACTCGTATAAATGGCAGGATTGATTTTATCTTGTACTGCTTTTACTGATTGTAATGTTCGATTGGCACTTTTGATTAGAACGACGATTAAAGCAATAAAAACGCTGAGCCCAAGGAAGCCTGTTTCAGCAAGTACGCCGAACCAAGTACTATGAACTGCATGGTTTAACCCATCCCAATGAGGACTATAATAAAAGTAATTGGAATAGAAATTATCTAAACCTACGCCAGTTATAGGGTTGCTTACTGCCATTTTAAAAGCGGCTTCCCATGCGTATAAACGTCCCATTGCAGATGCATCAACCCCTGCTTCTGCTGCACCTCCTGATGATCTATCAGAGATCCCAGCAACCACAAATAAAATCCCACCAGCAATGACAGCTATCGTCATTAATAGCACTTTTGATTTTATTCTTTGTAATCCATAGATCCCAAAGACTGCGATCATACCTAGTAACCCACCTCGACTTTGCGTTGCCATCACCGCCCAAAATAAAATGGGAATGGCGATAAAGCCAATCATACGCTGATGCCAGGGTAGTTGATGTGTCACCAATAAACCAACGGCAAATGAGGTAGGGAACATCAATACAAGAGCAAGATCATTAGGATCACCAAGCATAGATCCTAACTCTCGACCTATGGTCACTCGGGTTTCTTCTACTAAGCCAATACCTCCTAACTTGTTTTGAATGGCGACAATACCGACTAAGACACCTGCGATGGTGATGGCTTTTAGAGTAAAAGCAAGCTGCTGAGGGCTTCGGACTAATACGGCGATAGCGAATGTCATTAGGATGATTTTCCAGTAAATATTTTTGAAATACTCAATAGCAATAGGGCGATTCCCCGCTAACACAATACCAAGAATAACGAGCAGTAAAAAACAGCTTAATAAGGTAAATTCTCGGCACCAAAACAGCTTTATTTGTTTAGTTATTCCCACTTGCCAGCCTAAAGCGGCCAAAGAACCTAATGATAATAGTAGGGGAATTTTTAAATTATAAAGTTGAGGAAAGACTTCGTGAATACGGAAAAAAGAAAATATCACAAAGAACAGTACCATTAAGAAGGGACGATTGAGTGTATAAAGCACAGCAAGAGGAAGAATCCCCAAAACAACCACAAGTGCAGGGTGAGGAAATAAGCGCCATAATACTCCGGCAAACAGTGAACAGATGATCGCTGTAAACCATTGCAACGGTTTTGATTGAAGTGGCGCGTTATTCATATTCATAGGAATTTCTCACCTTGTTCATTCTTAGGTAAAGTAATTAATTGTAATTGCGAAGCAAAAATAACCACTGAGGTGGTGCAGAGTCCCGCCATCATTAACTGAATACCAACAGAAAATGAAGAAAGACTTAGCGCAATGGACACACTGGTAATTAGTAATAGCACGCTTAATTTTCCCAACGAGTAAGGTAATGGATGAGCGCTCTGAGAGAGTATAAAGGTGAGTATTACTCGCATTGTTTGAGCTAAGATTAGGGAGGTAATGACGCCATTCACGCCGTAAATAGGTGTAAGCATTAGAATAGCAATCATGCCAAGCCCTGTGGCAAAACAGTTAATCCATAATAACTTTTTAGTCTGTTTCTCTGCTAATGCACCAAGGTTGATTAATTCGTTTAATTCCTTAATTGCTGAAACGATGATCAAGGCAACGGCGATAGTTTTGGCTTGTTGATAGCTTGCTGGCATTAACCACTCAATTAATACTGGAGCCAAGTAGCAAACTAAAACGGTTAACCCGCACAGTAAAACAAGGCTGCTTTGGGTCATTTTAGCGGTAATTGCTTTTCCTCGTGATTGCAAATAGTCAAAACGTTTAGGCATCCACCACATACAAAAGGGCTGCATTAATAAGGTTAATGCTAAGGCAAATTTTAGGGCAACAGCATACAGAGCAAGATCAGAAAAGCTTGTGTTCTCAGCTAATATCCATCGCTCAAATCCATTTAATCCAAAAGCGACTAAGCCACTGGCCATTAGAGGTAAGCAGTAAGGAATACAAAGAGTCATCATTTCTTTGTTAAATAGATAAGCAGTATTATGTACTTTTTTGTTCTGTTTGGTTTGTAGATAGACAAGTACAACGACTTGCAGAGCAGCACTGATAAAACCAGCGAATAGAATAGCAGTAACGCCATAACCCTGATAAAGCACAATTACGGTTAATACAGCTTGAAGCAAAGCGCGGCCAGTGGTTAAGTAAAAGAACAGTTGGGCTTTTTCTCGCATTCTTAATGAAGCAAGAACAACGGCAACCATACCTTCAAAAGCCAGAGGCATTAATAGTAGTTCTAACTCAATAGTGTCGGCGTATTCTGGTTTCCATTCACTGATAAAGGGGCTTAATAACCAAATGATAGGAAGAGCAATCGCACCAACAATCATAGTAAGGATAAATATTTCACCTGTGATCCGTCGTTTTTGATGTGGGTCTTGCTCTGCACCAGCAAAGCGATACAGTGCTTCATGTAGCGATAATCCTAAAATTACGCTTAATATCATTGCAAAGGTTGATAATAACTCTAAGCGTCCTAGCTCATGTTGAGATATGTGATTAGCAATATAAGGCAGCATAAAAAGAGATACCCCTTTCATTAATACAATGCTGCTGCCATAAAGTGCCATGTTCTTTAATGCGGGTGATAAAGAAAGTAATTTCATTGTTTCACCTCATTTAAAGCCAGTGAGGTAATCGAGCGTTTTTCCATGGCTAATTTAATTGGTAAATAGCACTTTTCTGCTTGATAGCCTTGAGATAGGTGTGCACCTGATTGACCTAATTGTGTAATGAGATTTAGATTACCATTTGCTATTGATAGCTGATGCTGTAAGGAGCTCATGTCATTAGGTTTGTATTTCAGGCAATTTTTATTGTGAGTTAAGATTAAATCCCAAAAAGCACCATCAGAAGGGATAATGACGCACATACCGGCCATGAGTGCTTCTAAGATAGATAGTCCAAAAGGTTCTTGATGACTGGTCGAAACAAAAATATTGGCCTCAGATCGTAAGGTGTTTAAGTTGGATGGTTGATGGTGCCAAATTATTCCTTCTATATCTCTTGGTGCTTTAGTTGTCGGTAGTGCGTTGTTTTCAGGGGTTAAATAACAGATATTTGTTGGAATTCGCTCATTCGTAGGAATGTTCTCTATGGTTTCTAACAGTAAATCCAACCCTTTCCATTTTAAAATTGAAGCGGCCCAAAACAGGCTTGGTGATCGATATTGGCATGAGCTTGGGCGGTTTTTTTCACCTATCCCATTAACAAATGGTTCAAAGTGATGGGTTGCCAGTAATTGTTCTTGTCTTTCCATTTGGACTGATGCGCTCTCTTTTCGCCATACCTGCTTAAGTGCAGCAAGCAAAGAGGGATAAGTACTTTGAAGATAAAAAACATGCTCAGCATGGCAAAGGCATAAACCAATAGAGCGAGATAAGCCAACAGGACCGTGAATAAGTTGCGTAATTTGATAGCCTAAAAACCACTTCATAATATAAATAGGCATATCAATACCAGGGCCAGAGGCTCCCACGGCAACATCAATTTTTCCGTAAAATAGTCTTGTGTATAGTAACCAAAAACAGAAATAAAGCTGTCTAGCCCAATAGCTTTTTCCATACTCAGAAATTGGTAGCCAATTAGGGTGAGTCATCTTAATAATTTCGACATTTCTTAATAACCAAGAGCTTGGGTTCGTCGTTAAGATGGTTATGCGGTTATTTTTACGATCAAGTAAATCCAACATTTCACGAGTGGCGACTTTTGAACCACCTGCATACGTAATTGGGTCAAGGACTAAAATATGATTGGGTTTATTCATGATTTGTCTCCTTGTTTAGGAAGATCTTTAGGACTTGAACTTGAAGAGAAAATCTTACCAATTAATAGGTTAGATATATAAGCTAGATTTGAGAATACAGGGTGAAGCGCTTGTGTTAATGGGCGTGCATAGGGGGTAGTTGCTGTTGTGCTTAGTTGTTCTTCATACACAGCTTCAAATTGTTTGGTGTATTGTGAGAGAGAAAAATAGCGGTAAACGGTTTCTTTTCCTTTTCTGCCCATCTGCTCAGCAAGGTGAGGGTTATGAATAAACACCATAATCGCTTTGGCAAAAGAATCACTGTCTTCTGGTTGGGTTAGTAATCCTGTTTCATAATGGCTGATCACCTCTGGAATGCCACCAACCATAGGTGCAATAACGGGTAATTGAGCTAATGAGGCCTCGACTAACGCTAAGCCAAAAGCTTCATCTCTTGCCCCACTTATATAAGCGTTAATGTTGCTTTTTAATAGGCCGACTACATTGCATTTCTCCCCTAAAAAATGCACATTGTTGCTTAAATTCAGTTGTTCTGCTTGATGTTCAAGTCGGGCTCTTTCTTCCCCTTCGCCAATAATAACGAGATGGATGTTAAGCATGACAGCATCAACTTTATCTAGGCTTTCAATAATTAAATCAACGCCTTTTCTATGAATTAGTGATCCAGAGGTAGCAAGAACAAAGGCGCTCTTATCAATATTTAATTGGTCACGTAATAATGTGGGTTGTTGATTATTTAGTTTGTTGGTATTTATGCCATTTGGGATTGTTGTTATTCCATTTTCATCATAACCATCTTGTAATAAACTTTGACCAATCGCATTGCTGACAGTTACCAATTTAGGACTAAGATGAATGCCTAAACTTAGGCGATCACGCAATGGATATTGAGTGTGAAGGTGGGTAACTAATGGCGTTTTAGTATGACGAGCGACCATATTCATCCACTGGCATGGAGCTGCGCTATTACAGTGAATTAAGTCGACCTGATGGAACTTTATTATCTCTTTTCCTTGTTGGTAGAAATCGTGCCAATTTAAGAAAGAGAAACGAGGGGCTTGCCATCCAAGTAATAAAGTAAAGGGGGTTACATAACTCGCACTTAATTGCTTTTCAACCTGATCAACAAGGCGCTGTTGGT
Source organism: Aliivibrio friggae (assembly GCF_057368515.1). Classification (NCBI taxonomy): domain Bacteria; kingdom Pseudomonadati; phylum Pseudomonadota; class Gammaproteobacteria; order Vibrionales; family Vibrionaceae; genus Aliivibrio; species Aliivibrio friggae. The sequence goes on along the minus strand of NZ_CM170649.1, from coordinate 295,561 downwards.
TACACCATAAAATGCAGTTATATTTTTGGTGATTAATGCTTTTAATTAGATTGATTAAGCAGACTTCAGAACCACGGATCCAATCATCACCATAATGAACAAACAGTAAGGTTGTTTTTGTTGTTTTTTCCATAGCACACCTTCCTCGTATTCTCTCTGATATAAGAGATAGAGCAAGGGCAGTGCCAGATTGTAATTGTTAGTATTTTGTTGATTTTTAAAGGGAATTATTATGTGTATATATTAGCTTTCTCAAATTGAGAATCTATTTATCAATTTGAGAAAAGAGTTAGGAAAAAATTTGATAGTTATACCTCATATACTTTTAATATTTGCGGTATGACTGTGTTGCTAGAAAATTGTTTTTCAATGGTCTGTTGGGCTGCGTGTTGGATTTCAACTTTATTAATAGGTGATAACTCAAGCCAGTGAGAGAGCGTTTTAGATAAGTCTTCTGGCTCGACGATCCATCCATTCATTTCTGGCTGTATGAGTTTACTCATATTACCCACAGGAGTTGATATTACCGGTATTCCTCTTCCCATCGCCTCTAATGCAGTCATCGGTAGCCCCTCGTAGCGAGAGCAGATAATCAGTAAGCCAATATCACTCCAAATGGTGTCCATTGAATCTTGATGTCCATGAAAAACTACGTTATTTGGAATGTGTTTTGTCAGCTCTTGCCCCATCGGACCTGAACCGTAAATATGAAAAGGGTAATCAGGGTGTTTCTTTGCTAGTTCGATGAATCTATCGGGAGCTTTTTCATGACTTAGGCGTCCCACAAACGCAATTTGATTACCTGATGACTGATTGAGACCTTCGGTATTAATAAAGTTATTTAATACCGTAGTTTGAGTAGGTATTCGTTGGTTTATTAGCTCACTGACCGAAAAATTATGATGACAAAATGGCGCACTCCACCGGTCGAACATGTCATACAAGGCCAGCTTTCCTTTGCCAATCTCACCAGCATGAAAGGTATTAATAAATCGTATTTTTTGATGAGATGTCAGTAAGGATAAGCGTAGTAATCGAGAGTATATTGCGGCCTTGTACCCATGAGAGTGGATAACGCTAGGGCAATGATGTCGAGTGTAATCTAAAAGATCACGTAATCTACCATCTAAAAAACGATAAGAAATATTCGCGTTATTTAGTGCTATGGTGAGTGGGTGGTTTTGTTCATATTTACAGAGAAAGATAACCCGAACAGATCGTTGAAATTGCTTTAATCCCTGCGCAAGTTGCAAGATGTGGGATTCAATTCCACCCACATCTCGGCTATCTAGAAATAACCAGATTTCATTTTTTTGATTATGAATCTGACTCTTCATAAGCTTCCCACGCTTGTTTTTTTCGATATAAAGTTGATGGACTTAGTTCAAGCAATACTGCCGCATTAAGGACGTTACCATCACAGTGATCAATGGCATTCTGTATCACTTCTCTTTCTATATCAGCCATTGGACGAATTGAATTGGTACTTGTTGTGCTGCTAGGGTGACTTGCCTCAATCGCTTCAATTGGAGCTGTAACTACCGTTTTCTCAAAAGTTGTTTGAGGTTGTTGTGTTACCGGTTTCTGAGTGCTTGTTAATTGGGGTTTAGCAGCCGGTTTTGTGATCGGTTGATTAAGTGGTGGTGGCAGATGCTCAACCGTTACGTGAGTTTCATTATGCAGTACCACGACATTACGAATAATATTTTGCAATTGTCGAACATTGCCTGGCCATGGGTAGTTGCAAAGTATCAGCTCTACGTCTCGCTTTATGGCTGTAAATTTTTTCTTATCTTCTTTAGCGTATTTTTTTAAGAAGAAAGCTGCAATATCGATGATGTCTGTTCCGCGCTCACGCAGTGGTGGCATTTGAATAGGAACAACATGAACACGATAATAGAGATCTTCTCTAAATCGCCCTTCGTTAACCTCTGTTAATGGGTCACGGTTGGTTGCACAAATAATGCGTAAATTGGTACTGAGTTCTTTGCTTCCGCCTAGTGGGGTGAATCGACCTGTTTGTAAAAAACGCAGTAATTTCTTCTGCATTTCCAATTCCATTTCGCAAAGTTCATCTAAAAAGAGTGTTCCCCCATTGGCAAGCATGGCGGCCCCTTTTCGATCTGTTGTTGCACCAGTGAATGCCCCTTTTACATGACCAAAAATTTCACTTTCCATCAGATCTCGAGGGATTGCGCCACAGTTAATGGCAACAAAAGGTTTATCATGACGCTGACTCTGATAATGAATAGCTTCAGCGCATACTTCTTTACCCGTTCCACTTTCACCATAAATAAAGACACTGGCAGTTGTAGGGGCAACAGCATCGATAATCTTGTAAACCGCTTGCATAGGAAGGCTTGAGCCAATAAAACCTTGGTATTTTTTTCGATTAAATGTGTTTTGTAGATCTTCGACTAAGCCTTCAAGTTTTGCTTGTTTAAGGTGGTTTCGAATAGAGGTTTTGAGTCGGTCGGCTTGAATTGGTTTTTCAATAAAATCATCAGCGCCACTTTGTAATAAATTCACGGCAATATTAATGGTACCGTGAGCTGTTGCGACGATAACGGCGGTAGGTAATTGGTTTTCTTTCATCCATGCAAGTACATCTTGCCCTGACATGTCAGGCAATTTTAGATCAAGAATCACCAGCTGCGGTGGATTCTTTTTCATAAATTCAATGGCTTCTCCGCCTGTGGTTACATGAAAGAAGTCATAGGGCTCATCTTTAACGTATTGCTTGTAGAGAATGGCCAAAGAAGTTGAATCTTCAACTAATAGTACTTTTTGTAGCATAAGCAACATCCTGTTTTTCCTAGCAATTTTTAATTATCCAATCTATTTATGATACTGCTAGCTTAATTTTATTCTGTGAAGCCTCGAGCATTTCGTTTCTCTAATGCCAAAAATGATTTGCTGGCGATATCTGGCAATAATGCTGCTTTTTCAAGGGCTTCATCAAATTGTTGTTGTATACAATGTAGTTCAATTTCACGTGCAATTGCAGATAAAGCGATGTTTCCGAGAGTTAGCGCACTACTTCCCAAGGTATGAGCTTCAAATTCGAGAGCGTAGAGGTCTTTTTCTTTTGCTGCTTTGTTTATGGTATCGACTCGTACTTTTGATTCGATAATGTAAAACGTAATCAATTCAGGCATGACACTCGCATCTGTATCTCGGATGATTTGTTGAATAACATCTTCATCGATGTACTTTAGCTCGTTAGGGGCCTTGTCATTTTGTATATTATGCACACTAGATCCTTCTTCTGTTACATCATGCTCGGCGCGCGATAAATAATGATGGATACACTCTAATAGTTTGGTTCTATTAAATGGTTTAGACAAATAATCTGTCATTCCAGCATCAATAAATCGTTCCTTATCCCCAGAAAGTGCGTGAGCTGTTAAGGCTATGATAGGCATTTTTTTGTGCTTTTTCGAGAGTGATCTGATATTTTTTGTGGCGATCATTCCATCCATCCCAGGCATAGAAATATCCATAAAAATCAAGTCATAGGCTTTTTCTTGGTTCATGGAGATCGCCTCTTTCCCATTATTCGCTATATCAATCTCGTAACCAGCATAATGTAATGTGTTTTTTATAACAATTTGGTTGGCATGGTTATCTTCCACAACAAGTATCTGAGCTTGTATTTTTGTACTTTTAGGGATCAAGGTATGTGGTAGTTTTTTATGATTTTGTATTATTTCTATTTCTTCTGCTGTTGAGAGATCAAGCATAAGTTGGTATGTAAATTCACTGCCTTTTTGATGCTCACTTTTTACCTTGATGTCACCATCCATTAGATTAACAAGTCGTTTGGTTATGGCTAATCCTAATCCTGAACCTTCGTGAAAACGAGCGAAGCTGTTGTCTGCCATGGTGAACTCTTCAAATAGAGATTCTAATTGTTCTGCTTTAATACCTATGCCAGAGTCTTTAACGGTACAAGTGAGTTGAAGCCGGTCATTAATAGGATGAACATCAACCGTAACAAGAATGAAGCCACTATCGGTAAATTTTAAGCTATTTCCGATGAGATTAAGCATAATTTGACGCAAGCGATTTACATCACCGCTCACGTATTCAGGGACACTATCAGATAATGATAACGACAGTTGCAGTTGTTTTTTGTCCGCTTGGTTTTGAAAACTATGCAGAGTTTGCTGCAAGCATTCATGGATATTGAAGGTATGATTACTCAAATAAAAGGTGTTCGCTTCCATTCGAGAAAAGTCCAAAATATCATTAATTATTGATAAAAGAAGTTCACTAGAGTCGGTGGCGGTCTCAACCAGTTCTTGCTGATTTGGCTTTAGTTTACTTTCTTTTAAAATGGCAAGTATACCGAGCACTGAATTCATTGGTGTTCGGATCTCATGACTCATTGATGCTAAGAATCGACTTTTACTTTCATTGGCTGTTTCTGCTTCTTGTTTTGCTTTTTGTAAGTTATGGTAGCCTTGCTCAAGATTGTAGGACATTGAATTAAAGGCTTGCGCGATTTCTTCTAAGTCTCTGCTTGATTTAATATCGACTTGTGTACCCGGACCTTTTTCTTTTACCGTATTAACGGCAATTTTTAATTTTTGTAAATTACGAGTTAGTAGATTTCCGAGCAAAAAAGAGAGCCCAATAACGAAGATTAACTCAATAGATGCAATCGTATATATCCACGATTTTGATTTAGCTAAAAAGGTGTTCATTCCATGAGTACCAAACCCAACTTCGACTTTACCAAGAGGTATATCTCCATTCTTTATTACAGCTTGAATGTCATAACTACCATCTGAAGCATTGTGTAAAATTGGGCTGTCCGGATTTGGGATCTCGTGTAATTTAGGGCCTCCTTTTGTAATAAGATCTCCGTTAGCGTCGTATATTTTCACATAACAAATTTTGCCAAGAGCGATGAGATCATTCATTAACGTTGTTATGGCTTTCTTATCACCTGAATTTAAGGGCTCTTTTATGGCTTTGGTGAACATATGTAGAGTGGCAGATGATCGGGTAAGCAGCTGTTGCTCACTAGAATCAGAGAGAAATTTGACAGAGCTAAAGACTAAAACCAGTAACATAAGGCTCTGAATAATCGTAATACTAATGATGGTTTTAAGTCTGAATGTCATAATAAACTCCTTGACCTTACGTGTTTACAATTAGTGCATACCGAGCTATTGCTTTTCAATGATAAGTAATAAAGCGTCATCGTTTGGTGGTGTACCTGCCAGTGAATCGAAAGTCTGCATTACGGTTTCAATAGCGGTCTCTAAAGGTAAATTAATCGTATTAATAAGCTGTTCTTTAATGGCTTTTTCTAATGTTTCTCGTTCTGATATTGAGTTTCCGGATTCAAATAATCCATCGGTAAATAGAGCAAGTCGCTCGCCTTTTTGTAAAGTAACTTCTGTTTCTTTGTATTGGGTATGAGGCAGTAAACCAAGCAAGGTCCCCTCGGTTGATATTGTGGTTAGGGTTGCTTGAGATATTGGACCTGATTTTTTAATATGAAGCGGAGCAGGGTGTCCGGCGCTGCTCATTTTCACGGAGGACTCACTTGTCAGGCTGACACAGCAACTGGTCAACATAGTTTGAGATAGCAGTTGATCGTTAAAGGCATTATCTGACAATACAGAGAGTAATTGAGCTGGTTGGCTTCGTTTGGTGCTTTGCATCAAGCCTCTAATGTAACCGGCATAAGCGTAAGCAAAAAACTTAGCACTTTCATCATGGCCCATAACATCAGCCAGCAGCAATTGAGTGGTGTTTTCGTCGCTCATTGATAATACAAAATCGCCACCACCATGGCCTGTATTTCTTTGTCTTATTGCTAGTTTCCAGTCGGAAGAATTAAGCGTTACTTGCGGTAATAACGTGTGTGTTATTTTTTGATTTACTTGCTGTGAAAGTGAACGATACACTTGATTAAATCGAGCAAGTACTCGCGATATTGAACGGATTAAGGTTTCTTTTTTAATCGGCTTTTCTAGATAATCATCAATACCAAGATCGGCGGCATCCATTAAAGTATTGTTATCTTGCAGGCGAGATAAAAAGATAAAGGGAATAGAAAAGGTATTTTCTGATTCTAAGCGTTGTCTTAACTCTAATCCGCCCATTTTTGGCATTTGAATGTCTGAAATTATCAAATCAACCGTTTCATCTTTGAGGAAGTTTAGGGCTTCTTCCCCATTCGTTTTAATCACGACATGAAACTGATCGCGAAGATAAGCTTGGTATAGCTTACATTGGATGGCGTCATCTTCTACGATAAGAAGGCGAGGTCGTTTTTGCTCTCCTTCGCGACTCCACCTCATGGTAAATACATTTTCTTTTTCAGTACTGTGGTAATTAATATTATCCGTTTGGCTTTGAATGATATCAATGCCACGGCCATTGCATTTTAATGAAAAGTCACCAATGTCATTCTGTTTTTCTTTTAAGGTTGGATCCCAAGCTTCGCCATCATCTGTGACACTCAGTTGCCAATGAGTTTTGGTTTTTTTTAAGGCGACAGTAAGGTATAGGCTTGGCTTATTAGGATGAAGTACAAGGTTGGTACTCCACTCAGAAAAACAAAGTAAACATTGGTGTTTGAATGTTTGTTGTAGATCTAATTGATCAAGTATTTTAGACAGCGATTGACGTAGCACTCTAACTGACTCTAGTGAAGTTGGTTGGGTATTTTCAAAAAGTAAAATAGCGTCAGTCATAATTACACCACGGTAGATAAGAATCGATTATTTTGAACAAAAGTAATTAGCTTGTTGGTTATTATCTTGGGAAGAAAGCGTAGTCGCTCAATTTTTCTGCAAATTTCATTTTTTAGTCGAGGTTGATATTTATCATTGAAAACGTGACCGATGAGGTTCGCGTGATGATTGTCTAATGATGTTAATGCTTCTTTTAATTCGGTCTGTAATGTTTGTCCTGATAACACGACCATTATGGTGCCATCACAGCAGCCTGCAATACTTTGTGCTGGGATGTTATTGGCATTTAATTGAGAGAGGGCAGAGCTGTCGATGATTATTTTGTCGAACTCTTCATGCCATTTTTTTATTTGCTCACTTAACTTTTTTGGCTGACGTAACTCAACTATTTGTGCTTTGTTTTGTGGCACAGGAACGCCAAGAACGACTTGAGAATTATGCTCGATATAACTTAAACAATGTGATGTATCCGCCTCATTATTATTAATTGTAAGATCTAAAGATAAGGCGGTTAAACTCGGATTTTGCAAGTTTAAATCAACCAAAAGTGTGCGATAACCTGCAAGTAAGTGCCTTTCAGTTAAGGCTTGAGCAAGAGAGCTTACCCCCTCACCTGGGTTAGTGGAGGTAATGCACAGTGAGTGGCATTCGTGTTTTTCTAATTGTAAAAACACCTGCTCTATTTCCATATGACACGAAGGAATTCTCATTATAGTGCTCCTATTAAGGCGATGGTTGCGACCACTTGGAAAACATCTTTCATTACAACACGTACTTGCTCCATAGTGCTTTCGTCTTTGTTTGGAATATAGACGGTATCACCAGCTCTGAGTACGGGAATGCTTCTAAAGTCGGCAGTACGGCTAAATTTAACAAGATCAAAGGTTCTTGCTTGCCCTTCATCTAGTGCGTGATTTACAACACTGATTTTTTCAAGGTAAGCGACATCACTTGGCCCGCCAGCTTCGGCAAGTAGGTCGAGTAGCGTCATTGAATCATTAAAACGGTAACGGCCGGGTTTATTAATCGCACCTAATACTCGGATGGTGCTTTCTTTACTTTCATCTACCCAAATACGGTTTTTTTCAGGAATGTAAATGGTGTCGCCTGTTTTCACTTTTGGTAGCAGAGATTCATCACCAGTTTCAAAATATAAAGCCAGATTCAATTTACTTACTCGTGCGTAACTTTTGTCTCTATGAGTAATACGGATGTTATGAATATCGGCATCCATTGTTGGTCCATCCGCGGCTGATAGAATGTCTAAAAAGTGCATGTCGTTGGTAAAACGGTAACGACCTGCGGCATTGACCTGACCAAAGACATAAATTGAGCTATCAGAGCTTTGGCGTACCCATTGTGATTTATTATCTGATGGATCTTGTGGTAAATCATGAACTCGAATGGTCGCTCCTGCACGAATGGTAGGCAATGCTGAATCGGGTTTACCTTTTGAGATAAAGGTATCTAGGTTAAACGTATAAACGTGATTTTTGCCACTGGCGTCTGGGGTAACAATTTCAATTCGCGTGGTATCTCCGCGTAATGTTGGGCCGCCTACATGCGCTAATAAATCAAGAAATGACATTTCATCTGACCATTCAATACGACCAGGATGTTGTACTTCACCTAGTACTCGTACGGCACGGCTTGGCGCGATTTTTAACCATGACTTTTCGTTCATGTCGGTTTTTTCAGGAACAAAGATAGCATCTCCTGCTGCAATCGCAGGGGGACGCATATAATTCGTTCCTTCGGTATATCCAGATAAATCAAAATTAATCACAGCTCCGTTGGCTTTTATTACACGGATCTGGCGAGATTCAGCAAAACGTGTTGGGCCACCGGCATTGGCTAAAATATCCATAAAAGTTGCGCCTTTTTTTCCTTCAAAAGCACCGGGTTTTGCTACCTCACCCATGACATACACCATGTTTGAACCAGATTTAATTTCTTCTTCTTGTTTTGGGACAAAAATAGTGGAACCCACTTCGAGTGGCGGTAATAAGCTCGAGTCTCCCGTATCTAAATAGCGTTTAAGGTTAAATAAAGCGGGTTGATTTTTAGATATCACTCGAATCTGCTCTACACCAGCATAACGAGTAACGCCACCAGCTCTCATAAGAACATCAACCAGATTGGTCCCAGATTTATATGAGAATGTCCCCGGTGAATTCACCTCACCAAACACCTTGATGGCTTTTTTTCCATCCGCAGCATCACCGGCTTGAGACAGTTTTGCAGGATCAAACTCTTGTTCAATATTACCTACCATAGGAGAAGCGGGGATAAATAGGGTATCCAATGATTGAAGCGTAGGAAGAAGAGATTGGTTACCTGAATCTAAAAAGGCTTTGTAGTTAAAGGTGGTAACTTTATCTGCTCGACGAAGTTGTAAACGGTTTAATTGAGCGCCAGATCGTAGGCCTCCGGCAGCATAAAGAGCGAGTTGAACAGAGTCACCATCCGCTAAAGTGTATTCCCCCGGCTGTTTTACATAACCTTGAATATTGATGATTAGCTGACGTTTACTAATAAAGACCTGAAGATTAGTGAGATCTTGTAATATGGTTTTAAGACTTAATGTGATGCTAGATACCATTTGGGCTTCCGTTTTTCCTGCCACAAAAATAGGACCTACTTCAGGTAAAATAACGCGTCCCTGTTTATCGACTTGAAAATCTTTATTTAGAGAGTCCTCACCTGGTAGCATTATGGATATGACATCACCCACTCTGACATGATTGTTCGTTTCATTGGAAACAGCTAGGAGAGAGGTGTTTAACGTTAAAATGAACAAAACTATTTGAAAAATACGCATTTTAATTCCCTCCATTAGAGTGGTTGTTTTCTAGCATTAACGGTTGATCTAATTGTAGTAATTCAATGGTAACTCGGCGGTTGGTTAGTCTAACGTGAGGCTCTGTGCCCGCTAGATATGGATCATTTGAGCCAACAGAATCGACATGTATGCGATCAGAAGATAGACCAAAAATACTTAAGTAACGTTTTACCTGTTTGGCTCTATTAAGAGCGAGATCTTGGTTGAAATCTTCTTCACCCATGGCGTCAGCATGGCCTGTGACTAATAATTTGAAGTCTTGATGTTTATTAAGAAGTTGTGAGGCCTCTGATAAATTCACTATGTATTTAGGATTTAATTCCGCGGAGTTAAATGCAAACTGGTTGTCTCTATTTAGTAAGTTATAAATAGTTTGTGCTAATGCAATATCTGAATTCCCATTGTTGGAATCTGAGGGTGGTGTGCACGTTTCTTGGCGTTTTACGTAATCTAACTGTCGTTCTAAACGCTTTAATAGGTTCCGTTGAATGACTAAATCATTCGCGGCATCCAGTTGTAAACCTCCTTCTAATTCACGAGCTATTCGAGCTTCATTTTGTTTGGCTTGATGAACGGTCGCTGGAAAACACCATTCCGCTTTTTCTAATATGAGAATATCAAGATGACGAGCGGCTAGTTCCCAATCAAACCGTAAGCCGTGCTCTGGGCCTAGAGGCTGATCTGGCATTACTGGAGAAAATGCCGCTTGTGGATAGTTTTCTGCTTCGCCACCTTTTCCAGGCTCTGCAAATGAAGTGCAACCAGACAGTGCAAGTAGTCCTAAGCTAAGGCCGAATAAGTGTCGTTTATTCATGATGATGCTCCCTGTCCAACGGTTCATTTTTAATATTAGTGGGTTGTACTATTTACTGGAATGGCATTTTCAATACGTAATAGTTTTAGCAATTCCAAAGGTTGTCCGTGCGCATTTTGAATTTGCATAGTGCGTTCTTTTTCAATCAGACGCTTGTAGAGATAGACAATCGCCCCTATGCCTGATGAATCAAGGAAGGCGACTTGTGCGAGATCGATTTCTACTTGGTGGTGCTCTTGTTGAAGCACTTCGTCAATCGTAGGTTGGATATCTCGGCAGCCAATCGCATCCATATCACCTTGAATAGCTAAAATAAGAGTTTCTGTATTTGATTCAAATTGATGTAGTTCCATAATAAGCTCCTAAGGAAATGTCCTTTTGTGTCTGTATTATGAATAGAGCAGTAACTGTGCCACTTTTTTTTATTAATATATTCAATTGGTTATGCTTTATTTTGTGTTTTTAAATCGCGATGGCAAAGTGGATTCTCAAATTGCAATGCAGTTTGCAGAATGAGAAGTTACTAATGAATAAAGAACAGTAAGGGAATAAACTAATATGGAATAAATAGAAGGGTAAATAAAAAGTTTAGAAGGAAGAACGTTCCTTAAATAAAGGGGCTTAATATTTATTTTGATATTCAAAATGAATTTCATTTTCAGAATTTAATAAAGATGAAACATAAAGCGCCTTAAAATCAACAGCTTAAGATTGGCATGTCTTTTGTATTAGCTAATAGATAGAGAAAAATAACAAAAGGAAGATGATATGTCTCAATTTATTAGAATACTATTTTTAGTCTCTTTATTATTCAGCTCTAAGTTGTTGGCTGATCCATTTGATACTTGTCCAAGTAAGGCTTATTTATTTCAAGGTAACCCAGTAGCAGTTTATGGTGTGAATTTAGTGACTGGTTCATACAGTGTTTTGCAAAGTGATACTGGATTGAATGCCAATATTAATGGTGTTGGCTTTGACGAAGAAGATCGTTATATATACGGATTTGATACCACTAACTATAATGTCGTTCGATTGGGGGAAAACTTTCAAGCAACCACATTGTCTGTCAGTGGCCTTCCTGCAAGCACCACATTTTATATTGGTGATGTTTATGAACATTATTATTATATCTATAGAAAAGGTACAGGGTTTTATAAAATAGACTTGTCACCATTAGATTCAAATGTATCAGCTGCATTAACGGCAGAGCTTATTACTTCAACCACCAGTGTTAGCTTAACTGACTTTGCTTTCCATCCTGATAATGATCACCTTTATGGGGTAGATAATGGGTCTGGCTGGTTATATGAGTTTGATATCAATACTGGGGTTTCTACTTATATTGGTGACACTGGAGAAACCGGTACTTTTGGGGCAATGTATTTTGATGTTGATGGTTATCTGTATTTATCTCGCAATCAAGATGGACAGGTTTATCGAGTTGATTTATCGACCCAAGCAATTATTGACTCTGGAGTGGTTCCTGCGGTCAAGTTTGCTGATGGTCCATTTTCAAGTCAAAACGATGGTGCTCGTTGTGCTAATGCTCCCTTAATTGATACTGATGAGCCAGCAACCATTGATTTTGGTGATGCACCGGATAGCTATGGAACGACTTTAAATTCTAATGGGGCTCGTCATGAAATGGATGAGATGACTTGGTTAGGCAGTAGTGTCGATGGTGATTATCTTGCCGCACAGTCTCCTGATTCTGATGATTCAATAACCACTGATGATGAGGATGGTGTGGGTTTTGTTACGGCACTAGAGCCGGGGTTAGATTCTGTTATTGCGGTTACCGCATCGACTTCTGGTTATTTATCTGCTTGGTTTGATTGGAATGATGATGGTGATTTTTCTGATGAGGGCGAACAAGTTATCACAGACAAATCATTAGTGGCTGGGCTTAACTCACTAGTGATTACGGTACCATTTGGTGCAACGGTAGGAGATACGTGGTCTCGATTCCGTTTTAGTCAACAAACGGGGTTAGCTTATTATGGTGGTTCAACCTCGGGTGAGGTGGAAGATCATGTGGCAACAGTTGTGGCTGCAAATACTACTCAACGTCATTTCCCATCAGCCAGTGGTTACGTAACCCTTGCGTATGAAGATAATTGGCCAGAAACCGCAGACTACGACATGAATGATTTAGTATTGAGATATCGAATTACAGAAGTACTAAAGGATGGTTTAGTCGCTAAAGTGACTATTTCAGGTCAATTAGTCGCTGTAGGTGCAAGTTATCATAGTGGTTTTGCCGTTCGTTTATCTGGAATTAATGACGAGTTAATTGATTCTACGAAAACACAGCTTTACCACAATACAGTATTACAAGGGAGTGCTCCTCAAGAGTCAGATATGAGTGAGGCCAGTTTCATCCTTATTAATGACGCCATCGATGTTTCTAGCTATGAGTGTGCTTTCTTTAGAACTCAGAATGATTGTCGTGAAAATGTAGGATTAGAGTTTGAGCTTCACTTTAGCTTTACTGCTCCTATAGCAACAGCAAGTATGCCAGCAATGCCTTATGACCCATTCTTGTTTGCTACTCCAGGTTATTATCATGGACCTAGTTTTGCTCAAGCACCAGGACGAAGCTATGAGGTGCATCTAGCTGATCAAGCACCAACAGAATCCTTTGATACTAACTTCTTTACTTTAGCTCAAGATACAAGTGATCCAAGCAGCGATCGTTATTTTAAAACGATAAATAATATGCCATGGGCGTTATTGATTTACGATGAATGGCAATGGCCAAGAGAGCGTGTTGATTTAATGACGGCTTACCCTGACTTTGCTGATTACACGACTTCTGGCGGTATCAGTAATACCGATTGGTACGATAATAGCAATGCTGTTGATAATAAATATTACTAAGAAGAGGACGTCACAATGAAAAATAAAATACTAGTAATAATAGCGTCACTGTTCTTAATGGCATGTAGTGACAGTGGTGGCTCTGGCAGTTCTGGCAGTTCTGGTAGTACTGGAGGAGGAGGTGGAGCATCACCAGCGACGGTGCCACAACCAGAACCAGTTAAAACACAGGATTTGGTTGCTCCTGATGGGTTTACATTTAACCCAGTTACCGCTCACACACTTGAGATTAACTTAAGTGGTTCTTTACCAGAAAGGACACATTTATCTGTGTATTCTGCTTATACAGAAGGGGATGATGGAAAGTATATTGTTGATTATGATAGTAAAGTCATTGATGCTGCGATGGTAAATGGGGCATTAACCATTGAATTCTCGCTTGCAGAAAGTCAATCAACTATTGTTGCAGAAATATGGTCATACGATGGAAGTCTACCCTTACAGAAAGAGTTGGTTATTGATAGTAACCCACTAGTATGGGATTGAGTATAGATACAAAAGTTAAGCCGTTTTCATATTCTTGAAAGCGGCTTTTTTATTGACGGTACTTTCACTTGAGAACGAACGTTAAGGCAATAACATGAAAGTAGGTTTACGTGATAAACTAAGAAGTTCGGTGTCTTTTTCTATATATAAATTGTTAACATTTAATTTCAAATCAGTAGTTCCTCTCTCTTCTATATACCCTTCATGAGCGTGTAAGATTTTAAATACAGCTTCTCTTCGGTGCATTAATTTTTCAGATAACGGCATATTGCTGACCAATGCCATCATGGAACTGATTATCGCTGGATTATCTATACTGAGGGAGGCATAGCATTCAAGTAAACTGATACATAGCTCTGATGAGTATGGGTATTGAGGTAAGATATTTTGATATCTATGTTTTAGTTGCTCTAAGGCTTCGGCTGTTACATTATTATTTTGAATGTTATTACCATCAGTGAGAATATTAGAGAGCATCTTTAATGATGCATTTAATTCTTGATCGCATTTTAGAATCTGTAAAGCATCTAGGCAGTAGTCATTAAATTGGTGTTTTGTTTTTATCACCGCATTAACTTTTTCTAGTAGCCAAAGCTCACCATAAAATGAGAGTAAATAAAGTAATTCTACTAAGATTATGGAATTTAGTTGATGCAAATCATCAACGTAAGGGTTAACTGCTTTTAGCATCATCCGTTTTGCTTTTATTATATTGTTCTCTTTAATTAGTCGTTTACATTCGCTTAAACTAAAAAGTACTGATAATTGTTTTTTTTGTATTGTGGTTAAGCGATATTCCGAACGTCTTACAAAGTTCTTTTGTTCAAGAATTAATTGCTTTCTATCGTATTCAGATTGACAGTTTTGGATATATTCATCGTAATAAGCAAAGCACTCTACTATGTACACACACCAATTATGGTCAGCTATTGGTAGATGGTTAGCCAGTAGGTGAGAAGCTTTAATAAAGTAATTTTTGTTATTACAAGTTAAAGCAAGTTTTAAGACAGATAAAGCGCGATTTGAAATACTTGGCGTTAGAACTAAAGCTGAGTTAGCAGATAAAAGAGCACCTTCAAAGTGACGTAGCTTTATTTGTAGTTCAACGAGTAAATCGAAAGCGTCTACAAATAGTGGATATTGTAGGCATAGCTTTTCTGTGCTGTTGATGATTTTCGTTATGGGAGCTAAGTCCAATTCATACTCAAGTCGTAACCGGGTTAAAATGTAGTTACGACGATGAATAAATTCAGGCTTTAGACAAAGTTTTAAGAGATCCTCTTTTTCATTAGGAAGAAATAAATCAAATAAAAACAGGTCTAATTCATTGATATTTTTAATTTTTGCATACTTAATTGCTTCTTCTTTTTGCGCAGATAAATCTAGGTCACGATCAAATGAATGTAAAGTTTTAAACATTTGGTAGTCATCCCATGCGGCATTGAGTTTATGACTAAGAATCGATTTACTGATGGGTTTACAAAGATAATCCCCATTTCCTTTCGAGAGGGTACCTAACACGGTTTGAGTCGTATGATCGCCAGAAACAGTAATCACTCGTGTATAAGCTTGAATAAACCCTTTTTCTTTTAGTAAATCATAGAGCTCAGAACCATTGAGGATTTGTTCTAAATGGTAGTCAATGAATAACAAGGAATAGTGCTTCTTAGAACAAAATTTAACAGCCTGTTGATAAGAATTGACACGATCAATAGAGTTAAAACCTAACTGAGATAAAAGCTTTGATAGATACAAAGAGGATACCTGACAGTCGTCCACAATTAATATATTAAATTGTTTTGTGTTCAGTTTATTTTTGTTTAATACAGTCATTATCATAACCTATTTCATCTTCATTATTTTTTCTAGTAAGACTTCTTTCTTAAATGGTTTTGCTACGTAATCATCCATACCTGATTCATAGCATTTAGAAATATCTTGATCGAGTACACTGGCAGTTAGTGCAATGATAGGAGTCTTTTCTCTTTTTTGTTTTTGTTCTACTTCTCTTATTTCTTTTGTGGCCGAAAATCCATCTTTGATTGGCATCATACAATCCATTAAAATTAAACTATACGATTCACTTTCTGTAAATTTATCAACGGCTTCTTGTCCATTGCTTGCAATGTCGAAGGTATAACCTGAGCTGGTTAAAAATAACGAGGCAACTTTTTGATTTACTAGATTATCTTCAACGATCAGAATATGTTCTTTTGTTTGATTTTGGTAGGAAAGTTTATTTTCTTTATTGTTTAGAGGAACGTTAACCATGTTGTCTATAAAACTCAGACTCTGATGGTTTGAGTTTTCAGTGTGGAAAACCAACGAGTTAATTAATGTTTTAGTAAAGCGGTAGCCAAGTAAAGGATAGGTAATTAAACCATCGATGATAGATTCGTAATTTGTCGCTCTATTTTTATGTTTTTGTATAAGTACAATCGGTAAATTGTGATGTTGCTGACGAAGTATTGCTAGGCTATTTTTACAGCTCATATCCATGCGTTCATCAACGCAGAAGAGTAAGATGGCTTCTTCACCCTCAAATAGAACAATGTCCTCTGAGGTATTGGCTCGTATGACTTTGGGTAGATTGTAATAATTACATTCATTCGCGACTTTCTCTTCAAAGTTACAGTCATTACCAAATAAAATAATTGACGTATGTTTTAATTCATTTAATGGTAGGCGCTTTTCTGAGGCTATGGATGTTTTAATTGAGAATGAAAAGGTACTTCCCTGCCCTTTTTCTGACGTTACTATTAATTCACTATCCATCAGATTAATTAGCTGACGTGAAATTGCTAAGCCTAGCCCCGTTCCACCATATTGACGAGTAATTGAACTGTCTTCTTGCGTAAATGGTTCAAATATTTTTTCTTGCTCGCTTTTTTCTATACCAATACCAGTATCTAAAACTGCAATATTGATGTAGCCATTAACCCCGTCAGTCGGAATAAAGTCAGCGGTGATAGTCACGCTTCCTTTGTGAGTAAATTTAATGGCATTAGATGTTAAGTTCATTAAAATTTGTTTAATTCTATGATTATCAAGAATTAAATGGTCTGGGAAATTAGGAGAAAGCTGAATATCAAGTTCAAGATTCTTTTCTGTTGCTTTAGATATACCTATAGAGACCGTATCAAAGATAACTTCTCTTAAGTTTGTTTCATGTTGATGCAAAGTTAAATTACCAGCTTCAATTTTTGATATATCTAAAATATCATTAATTAGAATTAATAATGCCTGAGATGAGGTCTCAATAGTATTCAAGTAATCATGCTGGATGGGGGATAGCTTGGTTTCAGAGAGGATCCCTGACATACCAATGATACCATTAAGTGGAGTTCTGATCTCATGAGACATATTCGCTAAAAAAGAGCTTTTTGCAAGGTTGGCTAGTTCAGCTTCATTTTTGGCGAAGATGATTTTTTCTTCATTCTGAGCCCTTTCAAGCACCAAGGTATTGAGGTGTTGTGAAAAAACAGATAATTCATCGTTGCCATCGACTTTCATTTGAATCGTGTAATCATGTTCTCTCTCTATTTTCGCCATTGTTTTAGTTATATTTTTCAAGTGAGTAGTGATACGTTTAGATAGAGAAACGCCAAGGTAGGAGATAACAATAAGCGATAAAATAAGAAGGCTAATGAAAATTAAAATCGTAATATGTATGTGTTTTAGTTGATTGGTAAGATCCTGTTTAAGATCTGCTGTTATTCTATGAGTAACCGACTGAATGAGTAAAAGGCGATGATTCAATGCTTGTGTACCAGAGCTTAGTTCATTAATAGTGTAGCCTTTTGCTTTATCTCTTATCACATCATTACGAAATTTCATACTTAAAGCAAAGCTATCATTACTGAATGTTTTCAATAATAATTCAATATTTTCAGCATTAGCATTCATGGCAATAAATTGCTCAATATATAGCTCTTGACGATAAAAGAGAGAGTTAAGTTGGTCATGATATTGAGTATCAGGTGTATTTAGATCGAGATTAATATACCAGTTCTCTTTCGTTGCCCAAAAAATTAACCATTGTAACTGTAGAATAACCTGTTGTTTTTTATTTATTATTTCTGATGGAGTTAATAGGGCTTGTTTATTTTCGAGTAAATAGACTCTATTTAATACATCTGAAATCCAATTAGACCACTCTTCAATATCAATAGAGCTATAATTATTTATTTCAGCGTTAACTTTGCTAAGCTCATTAACCGCATCATAGAGAGCTGTCTTATTTTCTTGATCAATTTGTGAAAGTAAAAGGTTAAGAGTGATTGTTGAAGATGATTTTTCAACGTTATTATTATTGGAATACAAAGCATTTAAACGAAGGTTATGCATAGCAGTAACATAGCTAGAAATTGTTTCATTTAAGAGTAAACGTTCGTTTAGTGAATTGAGAGTATTTAAATTCAGTAATTGTGTTTTTATCTCTTTTACAGAAAGAGCACACAAGATAATTAGAGGAAGGATAACTAAAGTTAGTAGTCTTGATTTTACTGAAAATTGATTCATTAATGCCATAAAACACAATCCTTGTTGGAAAAAGTCATCCACATTGACCTATATTGATGAGCATAGGATATTAAACCTAAAAAGGTAGCGATTTACGTGATTTTTTTTAAAAAAACAAGTCGGATTATTTATTTTATTTGTTGATTTTAATGTGTTTTTTCTATGCTCCTTCAGCATATTCAACTGGAAGTACGGCAGCATTCGTTATTTTTCAATGCATGATGTTTATGGGACATTTAGTAAAAGTAAGGCCAGAATGATTTATCGAGGAAAGATAAAGTCGTTAGAAAAGAAAAAAATTCAGCTTTCAGATTGGCCTGATAACGCGATAGAGAAAAAGAATTCTATGATGCTTTATCAGGACAAATCTTGTCTCAAGTGAACGGATATTGGACTAGTTTGACTTTTTCTGGGTATTGATTCTTCTGATATATCAGCATTAGTTGATTGGTTACAACAACATCTTCATGGTATTGGGTATACGCCGTTGTCCCAATTTATGGCAGAAGCTCAATCAAGTGACGTTCAAAGTAGTTGGTACGCGATTATTTCTTATATATTTGATTTATTTACACCTTATAATCGTCTATTCAGAAAGCTACGACTGGAAGGAAAACTACAGTATTACCTCTGGCTGATATATGACGTAACATCAAAAATATCAATTAATACAGAGTGGCAATTAATGAAACTGAAAGGTAACTCAATATTTAATTCAGGGTAGTTTACCGAGAACCTTGGAGATGATGATTCATCATTACTTACTTTATTGTTAATTTTAAAATATTGTTATCATTGTCATTATTCATCTTTATTATACGTGTCAATATAATGGCGTCTTAATAATGATAAATCATGTTAAAAACTTGTGATCTAATCCACAGATACGCTATTTGACATGTTAGCTTATTACTTATCGAATTGTGTGTTGCCTGCATCTGAGCCATAGTTAATTGTACCTTCTGAATATACAGAAGGATGAAAATAATTAGTTCGCTAGGTGCAAGGATGTATTATGGTCAGCTCAAAGAAAGAAACAAAATCAATAAATAATGATACTTTAGATAATTACGCTATATATTTGAAAGAAATAAATAGGTATCAATTACTTACAGCAACAGAAGAGTTAATTTATAGTCGGTTATATAACTCAGGTTGTATGGATTCAAGAAATAAATTAATTGAATCAAATCTACGCCTTGTTGTTAAAGTTGCCAATAAATATAGAAATCGTAATCAAAGAGACCTATCACCTTTAGATATTATTGAAGAAGGGAACTTGGGGCTAATGAAGGCTGTTGATAAATTCGATCCAGAACTAGGTTATCGATTTTCAACTTATGCTGTTTGGTGGATTAAAGAATCTATTGAAAGTGCGCTATTTAATCATTCAAGAACAGTGCGTCTTCCTGTACATATCACAAAAGAACTAAATACGTACCTTAGAGCCGCTCGTGAGTTAACAAAATCACTTAAAAAAGAACCTTCGATTAGTGAAATTTCTAATTATTGCGAAAAAGATATGATCAAAGTAAATAAGATCATGGGGTTAGTTCCTGGCGTATCGACTTGCCGCTCTGCATTAATTGAAGATAGTTCACCCCTTCATATTGATTTATGCTCAAATGAGAATGAAAATAATCCGGATGAATGCTTATCTAAGAATAATCTTGAAGACAATTTATCGTTATGGCTAGATACGCTCCACGGTAGGGAAAAAGATATCATAATTAATCGTTATGGTTTGTTTGGTTGCGATATAAAAACTCTAGAAGAGTTAGGCTTAGATTTGAAATTGTCAAAAGAAAGGGTAAGGCAGATACAGTCTGAAACATTGATAAAGTTAAATACTATATTTACAACAAATCAATTAAATCTAGAGATCGCTCTTGGGTGAAAAGTCTGAGTTTATCTTGGGTTATATTAGTGCGATTTAGGTGGTTTGTATGGATATGAATTTATTATTCAATATATTGACTGTTTTTAATGTTTTATCATTGTCTTGCTCCCTATATTTTATTTACAAAATAGGTGAGCTAAAGATTAAATCAATTAAAAAATATTTATCAATAATTGTAGTTGTTTACATTGTAGGATTTTTATATGTTGAAGCTTATTTTATACAACATAACTTTGTTTATGAATCAGATACGCTTGCATTAATTGTTGTTACAATCTCAGCTCAGATGCTACTCCTTGTTTTTTATACAGTAACACGATTGCTTACTTATGTTTCTTTACCAACAGAGAGAGGGGGAGAAGAGCGGTTTGAGTTGAGTTCGACTGTTACAGCGTATAGAGAAATCATATCAAGTAAGATTAATCTTGGTATTCCGTTTAATGTAATGAAAGTTAAAATTATAAATCATAGAAAACTGATAGAGATCTCATCAGAAAAGATATTTAATAAAACTATGTCTTATGCCGTTCTTGTTCTTAAAAAAACTTTAAATAATAAACATTTAGATATATTTTATGATGCAAATGAAATTACTATTATTGGTTATTCAACAGATAAAGAAGAAATAGAACAACTTGCCAATATTGTTAATGAGCTATTAACGCCTCCTATTTTAATGAAAAATCAAAATATACTACTGCAACCCGTGATTGGTTGTGCTATATCGTCAGCTGATATGGATAGTAGTGAGGAATTTATAAAGCAGGTTGATATTGCATGTTATAAGGCAAAAAAACTAGGGTTAATCATTGATTTTTATAGAAGTACTTACTCTGATTTAATTCATGAAGAAGTCTTCATTTTAAGTAAATTAATTAATGCTGTTTCACATGATGAATTCGAGCTTTATTACCAACCTATCGTAAACAGTATCGATAAAACGGTTCATGGGTACGAAGCGCTTATTCGTTGGCCTCAAAGCGATGGGAGTATGATCCCTCCAGACAAGTTTATTGCTATTGCTGAAGCGAATAATTATATCAAAGGGATAACTCATTGGGTTATCAAACAAGTTTCTTATGATATTGCAGCTTTCAAAAGGGAAAATATATATCCTCAAGTCCATGTCAATATATCAACCCTCGATCTTCATGATAATGATCTTTACAATCAATTGTTTGGGTTAGTAAGTAGCAAAAAGTTAGAGCCATCAGATCTAATTCTAGAAGTTACGGAAAGTGCGCTAATGGTTGATGTAGATGCTGCTTATCTCATGTTATCTAAGTTTTCTGAGTTGGGCTTTTATATCAGTATTGATGACTTTGGAACGGGTTACTCATCACTATCGTTACTTAGAGTAT
This sequence comes from Aliivibrio friggae, assembly GCF_057368515.1. Taxonomy (NCBI): domain Bacteria; kingdom Pseudomonadati; phylum Pseudomonadota; class Gammaproteobacteria; order Vibrionales; family Vibrionaceae; genus Aliivibrio; species Aliivibrio friggae. The sequence goes on along the minus strand of NZ_CM170649.1, from coordinate 274,041 downwards.
TGTCATTTAATCAGATTAAGATCGACCAATCATTTATTCGTAATATGGCTATTGGTAATAGTGATTATGCAATTGTCGCTTCAACTATTTATTTGGCACATAGCTTAGGGTGCAATGTTGTTGCCGAAGGAGTGGAAGATTTTGATTTATTTGATGAGTTGAAAGAACTTGGATGCGATTATATCCAAGGTTATTGCATTAGTAAGCCTAAAGAGTTTACCGAGATTCTTCATTGGTCTCTTAGAGAGATAGAAATTAAAAAATTAGCCGTTATTGCTTAATTACCGTTCTAATATCTGGCTCTACAATGCTTTTAGTCATTGCAGAGCCAGATTTTTTTTGCTGAAATTTCGTTATCCCAAATTTTGTGATGCAATTGATATTATGACTTTAGAAAACAAAACTTAACATTACTGTGTATAAAATGGCCTCTTTATTATCAAAATGATTGGGTGGTGTGAAATCTTCGATAAATGAGCCGTTAGATTTACGAGCCTCAAAGTATTGAACTTCCCCATTGATTGATACATTTGGTAGCACATCGTAATCAATACCAATCAAGTAGCTATTGCTTTTTAAATGTTCGTTTGCATCAAATTGAGCACCATAAACTATATATGGAGTAAATGAACCTAGATGATAGCCTAAGTTTGCATACATTGATGATGATGTGTCACTAATTTGCCCTTCAGAAGCAAAAATTGCCTGTCCAAATTCATATTCAGCACCTAACGACCAAAGTTGAATGTGTTGATTTTTATCCGTTGGTAAAGTGATAACGTTTTTACGAGTGATCGTTTGATCAAAGTTTGAATCTAGGAAAGATAGGTTCCAACGGTAACTTTCGCCACTTAGTTGTAAATTAGCACCAAACATTCTATTTGTTTCAAACTCTAGTTCGGTAGAAGAGTTGTAGTCGACCTCATTGTTATCTTTAATTCCATAAAATGGAGAGATAACTATAGTTTTTTCATCGCTAACGTCATATGCCCAACTGACTTTGATCCCGTTAAAGGCGGTAATTCCTAATATACTGTTATATACCTCTGTTGGAGGTCTTGCTGTCATGTAAGCTTGGCCGACGTAGTAGTACTCAGAGCTAAGAAATAGTGGAAGCCTTAATCGACCAATGCTTACATCAAGATAATCAAATTCATAACCAATGTAAGCCCATTCTAGCTGTGGATCGTTCCAATCATATTGTGGAGGCTTTACGACCTGTATAGAAGCTTTGAATGAGTTGTAGAAATAGTCTAGCTGAACGCCAAATGTAGTATCGCAATCATAGCAGCTCTCATCAGTAAATCCGCGGTTGATGATTAAAGGATTATCGTTGTCTGATTTTGCCCAAGAAGTTGAACCAAAACCACTTAACGAGAGGTTGTCAGTAAGTTCAATGATGGCAAAGGCCGGAGAAGAAATAGAGATACATAGTACTGATGTAATTATTTTTTTCATGTTATTTCTCCGAGCTTATAGTGTAGAGAATGTTGGCATTTTTAGGAACAGAGGACAGGGGAGAGTAGCCAATACGATTAGGTTTGTCATTCAGCCAATTGATTAAACTATCTGCTGATGCCGCTTTTATTTCTCTTGGGTATCGAGCTTTTCCTGAGAAGGATAGGCCTGCCCAATGGGCATTCATTTGAGCTGTATTTTTACCTAATAAAAGTTGATAAAAATCTTCTCGTTCTATGCTGTTTTCTGGCCAATCAGATAGTTCTATACGTTTTCCATTCAGTCGTTTTGTTTTACCTCGATATAACTTGCGCGCTTTATTGATTGATATCGCTTCAAATCCGGCATCTAAAGAGAAAATAGCATAATCGTCAGTAGCATGCGCTGGGCTTATGAAAGCGAATACACAAAATAAACCAATGAGTGCTGAGCCAGTCATTTTTCGCTGTAAATAAATAGGTGCTTTACTCCAATCCATTGGGCCTCCTAACTGGTCGCATTTTCAATTTGGTGGAAGAGTTTTTCTTTTCTTACAGGCTTTGCTACATAGCCATCCATGCCTGATTCAAAGCATTTTTGAATGTCGTCATCAATAACGCTAGCTGTGAGCGCGATAATTGGAGTTTTGTTTAATCCTAAACTCTTCTCAAGTTTTCTGATTTCTTTTGTAGCGGTGAAACCATCTTTTACTGGCATCATGCAATCCATTAATATGATGTCATAACTGCTGTCGTTTTTGTACATATCAACAGCAATTTGCCCATTATCTGCGATGTCAAATGTGTAACCTGCTTTTTTCAACATAACGGAAGCCACTTTTTGATTTACTCGGTTATCTTCAACCAGCAAGATACGTTCAGGTTTACTTGGTGGAGCTTCTAGTTCTGGTTGCTCTGGAATGCTTAGCTGCTGTTTTTGTACTGGATGTATTGGGATAGTCGTGGTTTCTGTTGATGCAGCTTCAATCGCTGTTAATATTTTCTCCTTAAGCATCTCAAACTTAAATGGTTTTGGTATGTAATCATCCATCCCCATGTCGAAACATTTTTGAATGTCATCATCAATCACACTTGCGGTCAGAGCAATTATTGGGATCCGACGAGGTGATTTGTTTTTTTGTTCGATATCTCGGATGTTGGCCGTTGCTGAGAAACCATCCATAATCGGCATCATACAGTCCATTAATATTGCTGCGTAATTAGGGTTAGCGGTATACATGTCGACGGCTTCTTGGCCGTTATTGGCAAATTCAAACTCTAAGCCGCTCTTCTTAACGTGAAGGCCTGCTATCTTCTGATTAATTTTGTTATCTTCAACGATCAGTATTTTTTGTGCTACGACGGTGCTTTCCTGAACGCTTGTGAATTGCTCCGCGATGCTTTGAGATTCGCATCGTTCAATCGCTTTTATAAGGCGCAGTCCAAGAAGAGGTTGAGATATCTGAGTGGTTATATATTGCCCAATGTTGGAGGCTTCACTAAGGAACGAGCGTATTAAGCAGACTGTGATGTGGTTGTTATGCAGTTTTTCTAATAGTTCCGAATAGTCATTTGCTTGCAATAAATCGTCTTCAGCGAAGATAACCGTAACGGGCTTTGTGTGTGAGGTATTTGTAATTTTCTCAGTGAGAATGGATGGCTTATTTGTTTTCTGAGTAACGTTTAAACCATGGAAGTTAAGATCGCTTTCGATGCGTTTTGATAAACTATTATCGTTAGCAATTAAATAAATATCAGTGGTAGCTTGGCTTAATTTAGGTGAATTTGAATTGATGCTTAAGTCTAATTCAAAGTAGAAACAACTGCCTTCCCCTTTAATCGAGCTAAGTTGGATTTGACCTCCCATAAGTTCTACAAGCTGCGTACTGATGGCCAAACCTAGACCTGTTCCTCCAAACTGTCTTGTTGTTGAATTGTCTTCTTGAGCGAAGGGTTCAAAAATTTGTTTTTGTTGTTCTTGATCGATTCCTATCCCTGTATCCTGAACGGAAAACCTTACTTTAACGGTGTTGTTAGACTTGGTTTTAGTATCTATCGATAAGGTAACTCCTCCTTTTTCTGTGAACTTAACGGCGTTAGACATAAAATTCATCAAGATTTGTCTGAGTCGATGATCATCAATCATTACACGAGCAGGTGTATCAGGATGAATATCTACATTGATAAAAATGTTTTGTTCTTTCGCTTTAGGTGCAACGACTGAGGCAATGTCGTAGATAGATTCTCTAATTGATGCTGAATGAGGACTAATTAATAGCATTCCAGACTCTATTTTAGAAAAATCGAGAATATCGTTAATCAGGCTAAGCAGAAGCTGTGATGATGTTTCAATGGTATCGACATAATCTCGTTGAGTCGGTGTAAGGGGTGTATCAGAAAGTACCTCTGAAATACCGATAACACCATTTAAAGGAGTTCGGATTTCGTGAGACATATTTGCTAAGAAGCTACTTTTTGCTTTGCTTGCTTGTATCGCATTGTCTTTGGCTTTCTCTGCATCCTCTTTTGCTAGGGTCAGTTTTTCTTTTGCATACTCTCTTTCGATGGTTAATCGTTCAACTTGTTGAGCAAACAAACTGAGTTCATCTTTACCTTGGAGTAGCTTTTCTAAAGAAGGGCGAGAGTCATCGTTTTCACTTTCTAAGAAGTTAAGCACTAACTTGAGATTATTTGTTACTTGTCTTGCTAAGCTTAGCGCTAATCCCATAACTATCATGGTGAGAAGAGTTACTATTGAAATAAATAGGGTTCGTTGTATTTGAGCATCAGAGATAGCCTGAGCAACCTCTACTTGAAATTCTTGTTTTATAACATCGCCAAGATTTTGCAACAGGCTTAATCGAGAGTTCATGGCTTTTAGCCCAACAGAGATATTGTCAGGCGTGAGTTGACTAGTTGTTGAAACGTTATGAAGCGCATGGCGAATCTCTTGGCTTTGCATGAAAACGTCATTTCTAAATACTTCTACCATTAGTGACACTTGGTGTTCGTTGGCATTTAATGATACGAAGCGTTCTAGAAAAAGGAGTTGGCGTATACTGAGGGATTCGATCATTTCTGCAAGTTCAGAATCGTATTCTTGCTCTGTTTGGTAGATATCAATTAAGAATGTACTGAGCTTAAATTCTTCGTTAGACCAATACATTAACCATTCTAATTGCTGCAAAGCTGTCAAGTGTTGCTGAATCTCTCGTTTAGTTACATCGAAAGGTACTTTTTCTATCGCTAGTAGCAGCTGTTGGTACAAGTCACTTTGCCATTCAACGGCGTCGAGCTTATCAAAATTATCAGTCGCTTCCATTGTTGATAAGGTTGCTTCGCTGAAGTCGATGAGCAGTTGATTTACTTCTTTAGCAGCACCTTTAAAAATACTTGGGGAGAGTGCTTTTAATTCGCTATTAACTTTCTCACTTTGGCTTATAAATTTTTCAGGGCTGTGTGTTAAAGTACTGCGATACAGCAGCGAAATATCTTCAAGATACACCACTAATTGATTGGTTCGTTCAAAGTCATTTAACTGAGTTGTTAATACATGAGCCTGCCTACCAGCTAAAAAAAGCAACAGTGAGATAGGGAGTAGTACTAAACCAAAAAGTTTGTGTTTGACTGATAGGTTATTCCAAGCCTTAAGTATTGACATATAACATCCATTTAACCTTCTTTTATATAGCATAGGATGAAATTGGGGCTGTAGAAATTTTAAAACGAAAAATGTTTAAAAAATAAAATATTAAGTCCAGTTTTTCTACTCATTTTATTCTTTTCAAGTCATTCATATGTTTTATATTCTTAATTAACTTAAGCTATTTAAATATTTGTCTGTTAAACCAAAGTATTTTGAATTTCCGTCAGATTCCAATACAAAACTCATGTTTGAAGTTGCGATTAGTCTTGGATCATTTGTCGAAAATAGTACGGTTTTATTAAGTAATTTATCGCTAAACAGACGGTTAAAATACTGAGCGTTTTCTTGCTCTGCACCATTAAAGGGCTCATCAATAATAATAACCGATTGTTCACAAGCGCCTAGCCCAAGAGCTAGCCGTAGTTTTTGTTGGATACCGTTTGGTAGACTTCTGTACTTGTCTTGACTCAGTTGAGTATCTAGCCCTTCAGGCAGCCCTTCAATGGCGAATTGGACTTCACATACAATATCAGTGATGGTGAAAGTGAAGTTCTGACGACACTCGACTTGAGGGTTAATCCTGTAAACGATGCGCCGGAAGCGGGCGATGAAATCTTTATTCAAGCAGAAGAAGATCAAACCGTAGGTGTTACTCTGCGAGAAGAGCCTGCATTGCGTTTAGATCAAGCACCAGAAAATGGCATCATTGAAGCGAATGTGAATGATGAGTGGGTGGTACTGGAAGTAGGACAAGAAGTTCCTGCAGATACAGAAGTACGCTTTATTCCAAATGATGACGCACTGGCTAACGGTACACACACCACGCAAATCGGTACTTTCGATGATAACGCGAGTGTGGATGATTGGGGTACAGAAGTCGACCCTTACACTCGTGAGTTCTCGGATGGCGACTTAACGGTAACCGTTCAAAGTAACGATGATCCTCTTGGTGCCTGGAATGGTAACACCCACATTGGTCACGGTATTGGTGATACCGATCGCCAAGGCTTAAGTGGTAATGAAAAACTGACAGTTTCGGTTGAAGGTCAAGACATTAATGAAATCAGCTTCCACCTTGATGGTTTGGGTGGCTGGTTCATGGAAGAGTCTCGTCACTTTACTGAAGTAGAAATTCGCGCCTTCAACGATGATGGTGAGTTAATCGATTCGATGACTTACCACAAAGAAGACCGAAGCAATTACGAGACTGACTATACCCTTACGGTAAATGAGCCAGTGTCTTACTTTGAACTTGGTACCGTACAAGGTAACGGTACTTACGTTGTTCAAAATATGACGGTATCACAAACTTGTCATGATGAGGCGATATTTACTTCAATTGGTGTCGATGGAGCTGAAATCACTGAAACGATTAACCTGAATATTCATGAAGGTGACAGTGAGACTGAATTAACGGCAGATCTTCCAAATATCACAATTGATACAGCAGGCTCAACAGATTTTGCTTCTGTAATTATCACTGAAGAGCAACTGTTGGCGCAAGCATCTGATATTGATAGTGATAATTTAGATATCCAAAACCTAGAGCTAGTGGGTGAAAACTCAGAGCATGCAACACTCACCGATAATGGTGATGGTACTTGGACGGTAACACCGGATGAAAACTTCCATGGTGAAATCGAACTCGGTTACCAAGTTACAGATGGTGAGCTGACAGACAGCAACATCATCAACATCAAATCGGTGAATGATGCGCCAATCGTTTCTGGCCCGATTGTTCTATCGACAGACGAAGATGAAGGTATCACGTTCAGTGCGGATGACTTGCTAGCGAACACCACAGATGTGGAAGGCGATACGCTGTCTATTTCTGACATCACATACGGTGGTGACAACGGGGAGCTAGTTGATAACGGCGACGGTACATTTACTTTCATGCCGAATGAAAACTTTAATGGTGAAATCGACATCGATTACAAGGTGTTTGATGGTACTGATGAAGTTGCAACGCACCTAGACCTAACGGTTGTACCTGTCAATGATGTGCCGATTCCGGGCGAGCCATTGCACACTCAAATGCTTGAAAATGGCTCTATGATCATCGAAGCGAAAGACCTACTGTCTGGCGCAACCGATGTTGATGGCGATATCCTGCATGTTGAGAATCTACTGCTTGTTGACCAATCACAAGGTACATTAACAGACAATGGAGACAATACTTTCACATTCGAACCTGCAGAGGACTTCTACGGTGAAGTGAATCTGACTTTCGATATTAGTGATGGTCAAGCGAGTGTACCAAGTACCGCTAGAGTCGACGTTGAAATTGTCAACGAAGGCCCTGAAGTTAGCGGCCCAATTGAAGCCGCTGTTGATGAAGATGGTTCAATCACTATCACTCAAGAGGATCTGTTAGCGAATGCAACGGATGTCGATGGCGATAACCTTGAAGCGGTTAACTTTGCGACCAACGATCCAAATGCGGTTATCGTAGAAAACTCAGACGGTAGTTTCACTATCACACCAAGCGCAGACTTCTTTGGTGAAATTGAATTTACTTACGATGTGACAGATGCGATCGAAACTGTTGCGGCTGACCTCAATCTAACCGTAAACCCAATCAATGATGCGCCAGACGTTCCAGACATGTCTTTCACTACGGAAGATGGTCAAGCGATCACCATTACAGAAGCTGAACTATTAGCACAAGCGACCGATGTTGAAGGTGATGAGCTTTCCGTACTGAACGTGACAAGTGGGAGTGATACGGTAGATGTGACAGACAATGGTGATGGCACATACACATTAACGCTAGAGCAGGGCTTCTTCGGCAATGTTGACTTAACGTTTGATGTCAGTGACGGCACAGACGTAGTGGCTGCAAACATCGACCTAAAAGTAGAGTTCGTTAATGATGCACCAGAAGCAACGCCAATGGTTGCGGATGTCGACGAAGACGGTTCAATTCTCGTAACACAAGCGATGTTGCTGGAGAACGCGAGTGACCAAGATGGTGATGAACTGTTTGCGAGCGCGCTAGAAACCAACGATCCGAATGCAAGTATCGTAGACAATGGCGATGGTACTTACACAGTGACACCTTCGGAAAACTTCAATGGTGATATCGCATTCACCTATGAAGTGAGTGATGGTGAGCTAAGTACCGCCAATGACATGACATTGACCGTGAATCCGGTGAATGACATTCCAATTGTTGCCCCAGGCATGTACCACATCGAAGAGGATGGCAGCATCCTGTTCACTCAAGAAGATCTATTGAGCGGTGCGATTGATATTGATGGCGATGACCTCAGTGTTACTAGCATCAATTACTCTGGCGATGAAGGCACAGTCACCGATAACGGCGATGGCACGTTCAGCTTCGTTCCGGAAGAGCACTTCAGTGGTGATCTGCAGTTCCGCTTTACTGTGACAGACGGTACGGATGAAGTTGAACAAGACATTAATGTTCACATTGAAGCAGTTGCTGATGCGCCTGACTTAGTTATTACGGATGGCGATGGTGTAAACGTTGATGATGAAGCAATTCTGGTTGAGCCAGGCGGCATTGTTGAGCTTAATATTGCGGCTGCACTGGTAGACCAAGATCTATCAGAAACACTGACTGTAACGGTTGATGGTGTGCCAGAAGGTTCCGTAATTAACTATGATAATGAAGGTGTGCTTAATGACCAAAACAACGGTATCACCAGTTATAGCGATACTGAAATTACGGTGACGTTTGAGGGTGAAACCGCGGGTTATCAAAATACGGCGGGTTATTACAAAGTTGATGAAGACGGTAATATCACGGGGGTTGAAGTTGTTTACGAAAACGCATCACAAGCTGGTGGTGGAGGTGATCTTGTTCCGGGACAAGATCAGTTCAGCTTCCAAGTTGCGGAAGGTGAAAGCTTTAACCTGTTCTTGATTCCAAACGGACATCAGCACAACGACTTTGATGCGATGCAAGACGGTCAGTACGAGTTCCGTGCTGCGGATGGTTCGCCAGCGAACATGGATACGGTTGATCCTCAACTTGTTTTTGTTGCTGCTGATGGAACCGAAACCGTGGTTCAAAGCCAGAATGGTGACGCGATCTTCCATGGTGGTTCAAGCTCTCAGCTAAACCAAGATGGTATCGAACATACACGCACAACGGTTAATGAAGATGGCGAACTGGTTTACGGCTTTGAAGATTTGTATGGTGGCGGTGATGCTGACTACACCGATTTTAATTTCACAATCGATGTCGGTGAAGTGAACAGCCAAATCTACAGCGGTGAAGTGACGGTTGGTCCTGATGGTTCGGTGAACTTACCAACAACGGCTATCGAAAATGCGCTTCAAATCCAGTTACCAGAAGACTTCAACGAACAGCTTGAAGTTCATGTAACCGCAACCGCAACAGAGCTATCGAATGATGATTCTGAAACGGTATCTCAAACCATCTACATTAATGCGACAGGCGCGCACATTGAGCATGCACCGGAAGCATTACCTGTTGCAGCAACAGTAGAAGAAGATGGTTCTATCATCATTACGCAAGAAGACTTGCTAGCTAATGCTCGTGATCTAGATGGCGATCAGCTAACGGCTCTGAATTTAGCAACTGATGATGAGAGCGTTACGATTACCGATAACGGTGATGGTACGTACACATTAACCCCAGATGCTGATTTCAATGGCGATGTTAGCTTTACGTTTGATGTGTCTGATGGTGATGATGTTGTCTCTACCAACCTTGAGTTAACGGTTTCACCAGTGAACGATGGTCCAGAAGCACAAGACCAGACATTCACAGTCGGCGAAGATGGTGTGTTAACTTTCAATGACCAAGACCTATTAACAGGTGCGACGGACATTGAGGGAGACGACCTAAGTGTTGAAGGTGTAACGTACACTGGAACAGACGGTGTCCTAACTGATAATGGCGATGGCACATACAGCTTCGCACCAAATGAAAACTTCAATGGCGATGTGAACTTCTCGTTTAATGTATCAGATGGTACCGATACGGTAACCGCTAACATTGATGTGAGCGTGACGCCAGAGAATGATCCACCGGTTGCGGGTAGCACGTCTTACACGGTTCATGAAGACAACTCTATTACGATCAGTAACGAACAATTGCTAGCGAACTCTTCGGATATCGAAGGCGAAGTGGCGATTGATAGCGTGACTTACAGTGGTAGCGATGGTGTTCTGGAAATCAACGGTGACGGCACATATACCTTCTCTCCAAACGAGAACTTCAATGGCGAAGTTAGCCTTGATGTGGTTGTTGTGGATGAAGACGATGCAGCCGTATCGACTACAGCGGGCATTACGGTTCTAGAAGTGAACGATCCGCCAGTTGCTGGCCCAACGTCATACACTATCGATGAAGATTCAGTACTGACTTTCAGTGAGTCTCAAGTTCTGCTGAACGCATCTGATATTGAAGGTGATGTTGAGCTTGTTGAGATCAACTACGACGGTCCAGACGGCATCTTCTCAATTAATGGTGATGGTACATGTAGCTTCGCACCGAATGAAAACTTCAACGGCCAAGTGCAATTGGATGTAACCATTCAAGATGAAGACGGCGCTCAAGTTGATACTGTTATTACGGTTGATGTCTTACCAATTAACGATGTTCCAGTATCAGGCGGCCTAGCATACAGCGTTGGGGAAGACGGTTCGATTACCTTGAGCCAAGCGCAGCTTCTTTCTCAAGCAAGTGATGTGGATGGTGATGACCTTACTGCTTCTAACTTGATTGTTGATGGAGACGCGACGGTTGTTGCTAACGATGACGGCAGTTTTACCATTACGCCAGATGCGAACTTCAATGGTGACATTGACCTAACGTTCGACATTAGCGACGGTACAGATACGCTCGTTGCGACGGCTGACCTAACCGTTAATCCAGTTAATGACCTTCCACAACCACAAGCTCAAACGTTCAGCATTGGCGAAGACGGCATCTTGAACTTCACTGATGAAGACTTGCTGACAGGTGCGACTGACATTGATGGGGATGACCTATCGGTTGAAGGCGTTACTTACACAGGTGCCGACGGTGTTCTTACTGATAATGGCGACGGAAGCTACAGCTTTGCTCCGAACGAGAACTTCAATGGCGATGTGAACTTCAGCTTTGATGTGTCAGATGGCACGGATACGGTTCAAGCTAACATTGATGTGAGCGTGACGCCTGAGAACGATCCACCGGTTGCAGGTAGTACGTCTTACACTGTGCATGAAGATAACTCAATTACCATCAGTGACGAACAGTTACTTGCTAACTCTTCGGACATAGAAGGCGATGTGGCCGTCGACAGCGTGACTTACAGTGGTGCTGACGGTGTCTTTGAAGACAATGGTGACGGTACTTACACCTTCTCACCAAACGAAAATTTCAATGGCGAAGTTAGCTTTGATGTTGTCGTTACCGATGAAGAGGGCGCAACTGAAGCAACCACCGCGGGTATTACTGTACTTGAGGTGAACGATCCGCCAATAGCAGGTTCAACGAGCTACTCAGTTAACGAGGACGAAGTTATCACCATCAGTTCAGAGCAACTGTTGGCGAACGCTTCTGATATCGAAGGTGAAGTGGCGATTGATAGCGTTAACTACACAGGCTCAGACGGTATCTTTACCGACAATGGTGACGGAACATTCAGCTTCGCACCAAACGCTAACTTCGACGGCGATGTAAGCCTGGATGTTGTCGTTACTGATGAAGACGGCGCAACCGTGTCGACCAACGCAAGCATTGATGTACTGCCTGTTAACGATGCTCCGGTATCGGGTGGCTTGGCGTACAGCGTGGACGAAGATGGTTCAATTACCTTGAGCCAAGAGCAATTACTTGCTCAAGCGAGTGATGTTGACGGCGATGACTTAACAGCGGCTAACCTAACCGTTGGTGGTGATGCGACAGTTACAGCAAACGATGATGGTAGTTTCACTATCACGCCAGATGCTAACTTCAATGGCGACATTGATTTGAACTTCGACATTACCGATGGTGATGCGACGCTTCAAGCAACGGCTGACCTAACGGTTAACCCAGTTAATGACTTGCCAACAGTCGGTGAGCCACAATTTGTGACTAAAGAAGACACCAGCTTTACCTTCACTGAAGAGCAACTGCTGCAAAATGCGGGCGACATTGATGGCGATAACCTATCGGTTGAAAATGTTGCTTCAGATAGCGGTACTTTGGTTGATAACGGCGACGGGACTTACACATTCGCACCGAATGAAAACTTCGACGGTAATGTGAATGTGACGTTCGACGTGAATGACGGTACAGCGACAGTACCAGCAGAAGCGACGATTGATGTTCAATCTGTGGTTGATATGCCAGAGCTGTCGATTGCTTCTGACCTAGTGATTGCTTCTGACAACTTCGAGTCTGGCTCAAACGGTTGGAATACCGGTACTGAAAGCTCACAAGGCTTCGAATCTGGTGACATGCTAGGTCGTATTGGTGGCACTGGTGGCGAGGAGGCCGTAAGCAAAACTTACGACATTCCAAGTGATGTGAGCGAAGTTAATATCTCGTTCAGTTTCTACGAAATAGACTCTTGGGATGGTGAGTCGTTCCAAATCTTTGTCGGTGGCGAAGAGCTTACCTCGTTAGATAACTTAGCGTTCCGTACCGAAGATGGCATGACAACGTTGTACGATTCAGAGGGCAATGAAGTCGGTGAAGTCGTTCACGGCGTATCGCAAGGTGAAGGTTTCAGTGATTGGAACGACCAAGCACACCAAATCAACCTAACGGTACCCGTTGAAGACGGCCAACTTGAATTAGGCTTTGGTTCAACCCTGAATCAAAGCGTGATTGACGAGTCGTTTGGTATCGATAACATCGAAATCACAGTGTCTGACGCGGACTACCAAATCATTGGTACCGAAGATACGCCTGTACCACTTGATATTGATGCCGCTCTAACCGATACCGATGGCTCAGAAAACCTTGCTATCTTGATTGAAGATGTGCCAGAAGGCAGCTCACTTTCTGCAGGTACTGATAACGGTGATGGCACTTGGTCATTGCAACCTAGCGAGCTAGAAGGGCTAGAGTTTATCCCTTCAGGTGACTTCAATGGTGATGTGGTACTAACCGTTAATGCGACATCGACTGATGTTGATACGGGCACCACCGCAACGGCAACACAAGATGTGACGATTCATATATCGCCAGCGAATGATGCTCCAGAAGTTGATGGTGATATCAGTGCCGTTACAGCCGAAGACAACAGCATCACGCTAACTCAAGAGCAGTTGCTAGAACACGCTGTTGACATTGATGGTGATGACCTATCAGCAATCAACCTAACCACCAATGATGAAAATGCGACCGTTCAAATGAACGACGATGGCAGTTTCACCATTACACCAAGTGAAAACTTCAACGGTAATATCGAATTTAGCTACGATGTCACCGATGGGGAAGACATGGTTGCTGCCGGCTTAGACTTGACGGTAACACCAGTCAATGATGCACCAGTGCCGCAAGACCAAGCATTCACTATTGGTGAAGATGGGGTTCTTAACTTCACTGACGCTGACCTGTTAACGGGTGCAACGGATGTAGAAGGTGATGACCTAACAGTCGAAGGTGTGACATACACTGGCGCAGAGGGGGTGTTCACCGACAATGGCGATGGCACTTATAGCTTTGCTCCGAACGAGAACTTCAATGGCGATGTAAACTTAGGCTTCACAGTGACTGATGGCACAGAGACAGTCGATGCTAACATTGATGTGACGGTAACGGATGTTAATGATGCGCCGGTTGCGGGTTCTACGTCTTACCAAATGAACGAAGATGGCACCATCACATTGAGCCCTGAGCAGTTAATTGCTAATAGCTCTGACGGTATTTTGGTTCACAATGAAGATGGCTCGGTAACGTTCGCACCAAACGAAAACTTTAACGGCGACATCAACCTTGATGTGACGGTTATTGATGACGACGGTGCAACCGCTCAAACAACTGCGGGTATTGATGTTATCGCAGTCAACGATGCACCAGTATCGGGTGACTTGGCTTACTCAGTGGATGAAGATGGTTCAATCACGCTAAGCCAAGAGCAGCTACTTGCTCAAGCATCCGATGTGGATGGTGATGATCTTACCGCTGCGAACCTAACCGCGGGTGATAACGCGACGGTTACGGCAAACGATGATGGCTCATTTACCATTACCCCGGATGCCGACTTTAATGGCGATATTGACCTAAGCTTCGATGTTTCTGATGGTACTGAAACGGTTGTTGCAACGGCCGACCTTACTGTGAATCCAGTGAATGACATCGCGGTTGTAGAAGATGTCGCTTATACCATTGAAGAAGACGGCTCACTTACCTTTACAGACGAGCAACTGCTAGCGGGTGCTTCTGATATTGATGGTGATGAGCTTTCAGTTGCCGATGTGTCTTACACTGGTACTGAGGGTGTGTTCACCGACAATGGCGACGGCACTTATAGCTTTGCTCCGAACGAGAACTTCAATGGCGATGTAAACTTAGGCTTCACAGTGACTGATGGCACAGAGACAGTCGATGCCAACATTGATGTGACTGTCACGGATGTTAATGATGCGCCGGTTGCGGGTTCTACGTCTTACCAAATGAACGAAGATGGCACCATCACATTGAGCCCTGAGCAGTTGATTGCTAACAGCTCTGACGTTGATGGCGAAGTGTCGCTTGATAGTGTGAGCTACTCAGGCTCTGACGGCACCTTGGTTCAAAACGATAATGGGTCTGTGACCTTCACGCCAAACGAGAACTTTAATGGTAACATCAGCCTAGATGTGGTCGTGACCGATGATGACGGTGCAACTGCAACAACAACGGCAGGAATCGAAGTTCTGGCTGTGAACGATGGACCTGAATCTGAGGATGTGCAACTAACCACAGCCGAAGACCGCACCATTCTTATCACACAAGACATGTTGTTGGCTCAAGCTACCGACATCGATAACACCGCAGACGAGCTGTCAGCTTCTGGTCTACAAATCGACCCTAGCTTCGGTGAGCTGTTAGATAACGAAGATGGTACTTGGTCATTTACGCCAAACGAAAACTTCAATGGCGATGTGCCAATGACGTTTAACGTTAGCGATGGCCAAGAGACTATTTCAGTCGATGGCAACATCGATGTCACGCCAGTGAATGATGCACCTGAAGCGCCAACCATTGAGATGCGAGGCGAAGAAGATGTGGTCATGGTGATTGACCCTGCTTACATCGCGGGTCAAGTAACAGACCTTGATGGCGACGAGATCAGCATTGAGAGCATCACAGTTCGAGCTCCAGCAAATGCGACCTTAACTCAACAACCAGACGGCATGTATCACTTAGTGACTACTCAAGACTTTAATGGCTTAGTAGAACTGGGTTATCAAGCTACTGACGGTGAAGAAGTGGTTGATGGCTCGCTGAATGTGGATGTCATTCCGGTTAACGACGCACCATTCAACGTCGGCAACGCAATGATGACCACAAACGAAGATGGTGCGTTCACCTTCGATGCTGGCGACTTGATGAACTTGTTCGGTGACATTGATACCGCTGACCTTGTTGTTTCTCGCATTATCACCGCAGACGGTGAAGATGGCGGAGAAGTAACAGACAACGGTGATGGAACTTGGACATTTACACCAACAGGCGACTTTGCGGGCGTTTCTGACCTACAAGTGGTTGTGAGTGACGGTGAGTTTGAAACGGTTCTCGATGTTCCTGTGTTCGTACGTCCTGTCGCAGATGGCGCGGTTATTTCAACTGACCATGACGGTCCATTGGTGTTCGGTGAAGATGAAACGGGTCACTTGGGACTGAACGTTGGCCTAGTCGATGACTCAGAAACACTAAGCAACTTGGTGATGACCGGTTTCCCTGTTGGATTCGAGGTAACCGATGGTGTGAATACTGTGATGATCACCGAGCCGGGTCAATACATCGACTTGTTCGACTGGGATATCTCAAACATTCAAATGACGCCGCCTGAAGACTTCCATGGTGAGTTCTTCGTAACCGTAAGCGCAACAACGGTTGATTACGGAGATGAGCCGGAAGCGTTTGATGATGGTATCGACTCAGGTGATTTCGAAACTGTGGCGGGTGATTCCATCATCCTAACGGCGGACGACCTAATTGGTTTGGCTGAGAATGTGGATGCTGACAGTGATGATGAAGTGAAACTGGTTCATCTTGCCGACCGTAGCCAAGGTGAGATTGTCGATAATGGCGATGGCACTTGGACGTTCACACCAGCACCAGGCTTCACGGGCGAAGCAGACATTGCTTACGTGGTTGATAAAGATGGCGTGCTTCATGATGAGCAAACTGGCGTAGTCGTGAAAGAAGGCGACTCACAAGAGAATGCAGCACCAGAAGTTAACAGCATCACAACTACGGAAATCGCAGCGGATGCCACCTTATCGTTCACTGACGAAGACATGTTAGCGAACCTGAGCGATGCAGAAGGCGACAGCTTGAGCATTGAGTCAGTAAGCTTGATGGAAGGTCAGGGCGTAATTGAGAGCGATAACCAAGGTAACTATCAATTCACACCTGCTGAAGACTACACCGGAGATGTTCAAGTTGGGTTTATAGCGACCGATGGCGAAAATCGCATCGAAAGCTTCTTCAATGTGGATATCCAAAGTGGCGATGAAGCAGCGGCGAGTGAAGGTTATGCCTTAGCTGATGATGGTTCACTAACTATCACGGATGCACAGCTGGTGGATGAGTTGGGTGTGAGTGATTCTGCACAAGTTGTTGATGTTGCAGACGCGAACGATGCTGGCTTCTTTGCCGAATCAGGTGAAGGTGAGTGGACTTACTGGCCGAACGAAGACTTCGATGGCAACTTAGCGATGAATGTTGAAGTTAACGACGGCGGTGAAGTATCAAGTCACAGCTTAAGCATCCAAGTTGAAGATGATTCAGTACAAAGTGATGAACCACAAGTCCAAGCTGCTCAAGCAACAGAAGAGCAACAAGTGGAAGTGGCTCAACAAGCTGATGACCAAGCTCAAGATGCTGAAACTGAAGACAGTACAGCAGATGTAACAGCGGCACCGGGCGATACCATCTCTATCTCGATTCCAGATGAGGTGAGTGGTAACGAATCGGTTGATTACGCTGATATGTCTGGCTTACCTGAAGGCGCTACTGTGAGCAACGCACTGGATAACGGTGATGGTAGCTTCACAATCAGTGGCAACCTAGAGCAGCCTGTATCTGTCGAACTACCAGAAGGTTACGAAGGTACTAGCGAGATCCAATTCCAAGGTTATGACGAATTGGGTAGCTCAATAGACGGTGCTAGCGGTTCTGTTGAAGTTGAGGTTGATGAGCAATATGTAATGCAAGCCTCTACTCAAGAGCAACCAACAGATATGTCTAGTATGGAATCTGGAGGTACAGGTTGGACGAACGATGATAACCAAGAACAAGGAGTCGACTTTACTGATGATTCAGGTAGCTTCGATTCGGATTCTCAATCATCATCAGACCATAATCATGATATTGATACATCAATTTAACCCAAGAGATAAAAGGGCTGCGTAAAACTGCCCTTATTAAGCCATGAAAGCGTGTGTTTTCATGGCTTTTTTATGGGAATTTATTATGGATAATAGAAGGTTCTGTCCTATAGTAATTATATGTATTGAATTAATAGGTTAGTGATAGTGATTAATATAGAGATATTAGAAGAAATGTTCGATGGAGATAAAGAAATAACTCAACAGCTGTTTGAGTTGTATCTTGTCGATAATGCCGCAATGGGTGATACCATATTAGCACAATATGAAGCAAATGATTTATCAGGGCTATTCCATACTGCGCATACGCTTTCAGGTGCTTTAGGGAATTTATGTGAGATGGACATCTTACCTGCGATTAAAGAGGTTGAAGCGGCAGCTAAAACAGAAAATAGACCAAGTAAAGACACAATAAATATCGTAGTTGAAGGACTAAACAACATAAAAAAACAAATGGAGAGTCATTTGAACAATTAGCCTAGACCCCTTTTATAATAATCGATGTCATAAGGATATGCATGAAACGGTTAACCTCTTCCTCCATAAAATCGTTATTACAAATAGCAGCGAGTGTTATTACCTTTCTCTTATTACTCTATTTTTATATGAATTACCAATTCCATGAACATGAAGAAAAGTTAACAGAACTGCAATTAGAGATAAAATTAGCAGAAAATAATATGCTGATGATCCGTCGTAATGAAAAAGATTTTATTAGTCGAAATGACAGTAAATACCATGATTCATTAGAGCTTGAAATTGGTAAGTTTGAAGATAAATTGATTAATATCCACAGAGTACTAGTTGAGGAAGGGATACAAATTGAGTACGACAGCCTAGAGCTTATTCAGTCAATAGAAGAATATGGACATTCATTTCATGAGTTTAGTGGGCTTATAGAGCTGGTTTATGGAAGTGGCGATGAGCAAGGCTTATTTGAAATATTAAAAGATGAATCAATTGCGTTGGAAACTAAATTATTAGAGATAAATGATTTTGAATTAAATAAAAAAATGTTGGTATTACAAGAGAAAGTATATGATTTTTATTCTGGTATATCAGGAAAAAAAGAAGTAACAATTTTATTTGAACTTGAACATATTCTTCAGTTGATAGATATAATGGGAAATGATATCTATCAGTTTAATGATGAAAAAGTAATGAATTCTTATTTGATGTTTAAAAATAATTTTGTGAAAATTCATAATATACAAAGCACTGTAGGGTATAACCATCGCTTAGGTTTACATGGTGAATTAAGATCTACAGTGCATGATATAGAAGAGCAATTAAATAAGTTGTTTAAAAACGTGTCAGAGAAAACAACATTACAAATTGAACGATTATATTTTTATAGTCAGGTACTTTCTATTGTGTTGTTTTTTCTTATCACTACAGTTTTAGGATCGGCTGTTGTGCTTACTTCTCGTTTAGAGAAAGGTATTGTTCGTTCTCAAGATAAAGAAATAAAAGCCAATAGAGCGAAAAGCTCCTTTTTAGCAAATATGTCTCATGAAATAAGAACACCTTTGAATGGTATCATCGGTATGACAGAAATTTTATCTGCTTCAAAATTAACGCCTATCCAAAAAGATTATTTAGCAACAATAAATGCCTCATCTCAAACATTATTAATGCTAATTAATGATGTGTTAGACCTATCAAAGATTGAATCTGGAAATATAGAACTCAATGCTCACAGTTGTAAAATAAAAGAAATTATTTTCGATACTGCCGCTTTAATTGCCCCAAAAGCTCAGCAAAAAGGTGTAAATATTAAAATTATCATGAGTGATTATTTTCCCACTTATGTGAAGGCTGATGAGCAAAAGATAAGACAAGTATTGATGAATTTAGCATCTAATGCAGTCAAGTTTACAGATGCAGGCTCAATTACTTTTGAGTTATCACAGCTTGAAGAAACAGAATCATCTTATCGTTATCTTTTTTCTGTTAAAGATACAGGGTTAGGAATAGAAAAAAGTAAGCATGACCAAGTTTTTGAAGAATTTAAACAAGAAGATGATGACACATCAAAGAACTATGGCGGTACAGGGTTAGGGTTAGCTATTTCATCTAAAATGATCAAAATGATGGGAGATGAAATAAAACTAAAATCAAGTAAAGGCGTTGGCAGTGAGTTTTATTTTTCTCTTGAGTTAGAAAAAGATCCAGCGGAAGAGCATAGAAAGAAAAAAGTGAATAACCAAACCATAATCTATTGCTCAAAATCACCTAAAGATTTGTTTATTAGTGAGCTTAATGAATATGGATATCATCTTGAAAAAGTGTACTCGATAGAAGAAATAAAGAGCCAAGAAACGTCAGAGTCTTTAATTGTATTAGAGAAAGAAGACTTTAGGGAGCAAATAGAAACGGTTAAAGCAAAATATCCAGAGTTACCAATTGTATTAATAAGGAATAATACAGATCAAAATCCAGAGGTTGAAAACTTGTCAGGTTACATTACTTTTCCATTGCTAGGCTCACGTTTAGATAATTTACTTCGTTCTGTTTTTGAAAGTAATCGTGGAGATAAAAATCTCCAAATTGGTGGGTCAGAAAAACAACAGCTCCAACGCGAAGGAGGCATGGTGTTAATTGTCGAGGACAACAAAATTAATCAACAAGTGGTTTCTATTAACCTTCAGATGTTGGGTATTGATTATAAGATCGCAAATAATGGAGTAGAGGCGGTTGAGCTATATAAAAGGCATTGTAAAGAGATTCTTGTTGTCTTGATGGATTGTATGATGCCGATAATGGATGGTTTTGAAGCAACAATAGCTATAAGACAGTTAGAACAAAATGAAAGTATGACACCAACTAAAATTATTGCACTTACTGCTTCTATATTGGACGATGATATTCAAAGATGTTTTGATAGTGGTATGGATGATTACCTACCTAAACCTTTTAGAAGAGAAGTACTTCAAGAAAAAATAGCGAAACTTCAGCTAATCTATAACAAGTAACACAAAATATTACCGTTATGATGTAGGTAAAGGTTAGGAGATGTATGTTAGAAGAACAAAAAATATTAATAGTTGAAGATGAACCGATTAGTCGAAAAGTTTTACAGCATTTATTGAAGCCACTAACGTCAATTTTAACTAAAAATGGTGCTGAAGCATTAGATGTTATTGAGTATGAAAATATAGATTTAGTATTGTTAGATATTCATATGCCTATTATGGGTGGTTTTGAGGTGATTGAGCGACTCAAAAATAATGATAAAACCAAAGATATTCCTATTATCGTTATTACCGTTAATCACTCTACAGAAGATGAAATTCGAGCTTTAGATCTTGGTGCTGTTGACTTTATCACTAAACCATTTAACTCCGTTATTTTACAAAAGCGGGTACGTAATCAGTTAGCATTAAAATTAAAATCAGACTTACTTGAAAAACATGCCTCATTAGATGGGCTAACTAATCTTTTAAACCGCCGAATGTTTGATTCTGATTTGGAAAGTAAGTGGGCTGAAGGGCGTAGACTTGGAGTGAAGGTCGGGCTGATAATGTTCGATATTGATCATTTTAAGCAATATAACGATAACTATGGACATTCCGCGGGTGATCTCGTTCTTGTGCGCGTAGCAAGGGCATTAATGAAGTCGCTGCATAGGCAAACAGATCGAGTGTATCGCTACGGGGGGGAAGAGTTTACGCTCATTCAGTTTGATACCGATCTTGAACAGTTAAACCAAACAGCAGAGTTGCTTCGTCAATGTATTTATAACTTAAATATTATTCATGAATATTCAACTCATCAAAAAATAAGTATTAGTGTAGGTGTTGCCTTGATTGACTATAAAGGGGATGATTCAGAAAGTGTACTATTAGAAACGGCAGACAAAGAGTTATACAAAGCGAAAGAAAATGGGCGTAATTGCATATCATCAATAATTATTTAAATTATGTCGTTTAATTGTTCAAATATGATAAATATCAATCAATTAGATTTACTTTTAATCAAGTGGACATTTTTTTTCAAAAAAGGCTTGCGCCTGATCTCATTTTCTCTATAATGCGCGACATCACTTGATGAGGCAGATGCTTCAGAAGAGTCCCGTGGAGGGATGGCTGAGTGGTCGAAAGCACCGGTCTTGAAAACCGGCAACCGTTAATAGCGGTTCTAGGGTTCAAATCCCTATCCCTCCACCACATTCCATTGCTGAGCTAAGTTAGCTTGATGATGACAAAAAGATATAGTGTGCCGACTTAGCTCAGTAGGTAGAGCAACTGACTTGTAATCAGTAGGTCACCAGTTCGACTCCGGTAGTCGGCACCATATTTTCTCTTTATGAGATGCAACACCTGTTCCCTTTTAGTTCAGTTGGTAGAACGCCGGACTGTTAATCCGTATGTCGCTGGTTCAAGTCCAGCAAAGGGAGCCACCTTTAAGAACGCCGCTTGATAGCAATATCAAGCGGCGTTTTTGTATTTGTCAGTTATAAAACAATGTTCTTTTTTGAATGTATTTGCACATGTGTCTCATAAGTGATTGTTTTTAAAGTTATGAAATATGTTTAAATCCATTTTGTCACTTTACAACACTAGAAGCTCAGGAAAGAATTCAAGGATGAATAAAAAAGCCTCTTACTAGTTATCATTAGATTAGTTAAGAGGCTTTTTCTGAATTGGGATTTATTTTTAGCTTTTGCTCACTGCCATTAATTTGTTATGTTCTAATTTTTCTTTTAGCCACAAGCCAGATGTCTTCATTGCATAAGCAAAGACAACACCTAAGATTAGTGAAGGAATAACTAGCTGCCAGTTACCGTTTGAAGCAAAGGTTGCACATGAGCCGATAAAGGTACCAGGAATAAAATTTAACCAACTCTTCTTTGCTTGTGCACACATAAAGAAAGCAACAATAGCAGTAATAACGTAACCGATGATTTCTAGGCTAACCATTGAAGAAAGCTTGATTATTACCATAGCCCAGAAGACACCACTTAGATTTGTTGCAATGCTTAAACCAATGCCTTTTATACCATCAGTAGGAGAGGCAAAGTAGGTAGTACAACCAAGAAAGCCTGCCCAACTTAATAGACCTAAGCTAACAGCTACCCAGCCCCAAAGACCAGAAAGAATGCCTGTAGTAATGGCAATGGCAATTAGTGTACTCATGGTTATACCTATAATCGGTTATTTGCTAATCACTTATCATAATGTCTTTAATTACGATTTTTAGTGATTAATGTCTCTTAAATTAATTTTTGTTACATAGCTCTCCTTTAGAAGTGAGAGTGCAATCGATTACTATTTAATTGCGTACAGATGTAAACCGAATAATTAAATTCGAGCTATAATGTTCATATATTTGTAAAACTTTATTTCCGTGTGAATTAAGTGTTTTTAGGTCGTTAATATGTATTGTTTGTCTTAAATATTTATTTTGCACCTCAGTTACTTAGAGGTAATTGCGGGCTACTTCACATAATGATAATTATGTTTTTAAAGAAATGGGTAGTATGGCGTTCCATTATATGTTGATGTGATTCTCATTATTTTAATTTATACCGTGAAATATAGAGTTATTTGTGATTCAAAGCATAAATTGAATTTATCTTAATTTGTAAAACTAAAAAACTTTTGTATTGTAATTCCAGATTTGAAATTTAATTACTTTATTTATTAGGAATGGAATCATGTTGAAAAGAACGCTTCTTTCTACAGTTATTATGGCAAGTTTAGCGGCTTGTTCTTCTACTTCTTCTGAGCAATCAACAGTTAACCAACTGGCTGAAAACCTAGATGTTAACTACACAGTTATTACTAACCAAGGTGCTGATGACGGTCTTGCATGTAAAGACCTTCAAGCTGAATGGGCATCATGTAACAAAGTAAACATGACAATCACTAACACTGGTGAAGCGGTTGATTCAGCTGATTGGACAATTTACTTCCACAGCATTCGTTTAATTCTAGATGTTGAAAATGACCAATTTAAGATTACTCGTGTAACGGGTGACTTACACAAACTTGAACCAACAGATAAGTTTGATGGTTTTGCTGCTGGCGAAGAAGTGGTTCTTCCACTGGTAGCTGAGTACTGGCAGTTATTTGAAACTGACTTCATGCCAGGTGCATTTGTAACGGCTCCAGGTGCTGAAGCTCGTAATATCATTTCTTTGGATACTGAAGATACTGGCGAATACGTAGATGAAATTATCGGTGTTCAACTAAAACGTACTCTTGCTGATAACAACGTTGTAGCAACAGCAAACACTCGTTTTGAGAAAAACGCTGATGTAGCTGAAGTTGATGCGTCTTCTCATATTATTCCGACACCGTTAAAAACAACGCTAACGAACAAAACCGTTGATTTAGCAAAAGGTATCTCTATTACAGCAAACGGTATTGATGCAGACCAACTTGCTGCATTAAACCAACGTGCTGAACTTCTAGGTCTTGAAACTTCTGGTGAATACCCAGTATCAGTTTCTGTAGATAAGAAGCAATTCAAAGATGGCGTATCTGGCGCATACAAACTAGATGTGACTGAAGGTAAAACAACGGTTGTTGCTTTTGATGAAGCAGGTGCGTTCTACGGTGTTCAATCTTTATTAGCACTAGTAAGCCTAGATAGTTCAGAAATCCCGACTCTAAACGTAGAAGATGCTCCACGTTTTGAATACCGTGGCGTAATGGTTGATGTTGCTCGTAACTTCCACTCAAAAGAAGCGATTCTTGCGACAGTTGACCAAATGGCAGCATACAAACTTAACAAATTACATCTTCACCTAACGGACGATGAAGGTTGGCGTTTAGAGATCCCTGGTCTTCCTGAACTAACTGACATCGGTGGTAATCGTTGTTTTGATGAGTCAGAAACATCTTGTCTACTGCCTCAGCTAGGTTCAGGTGCTGATTCAGATAACTTTGGTTCTGGTTTCTTCACAACAGAAGATTACCTAGAGATCCTAACGTACGCGAAAAACCGTAACATTGAAGTGATTCCAGAAATCGATATGCCAGCTCACTCACGTGCAGCAGTTATGTCAATGGAAGCTCGTTACGCACGTCTTGCCGCTGAAGGTAAGATGGAAGAGGCGAATCAATACCGCCTGATGGATCCAAAAGACGAATCAAACGTAACAACGGTTCAGTTCTACAATAAACAAAGCTTCATTAACCCATGTTTAGATTCATCTGCAACGTTTGTAGATAAAGTGATCACTGAAGTTGCAGCAATGCACAAAGCGGCTGGTGTTCCTCTATCAACATGGCACTTCGGTGGTGATGAAGCGAAAAACATCAAACTTCACGCTGGTTTCCAAGACATCAACGATGAAGAAAAAATCGCATGGAAAGGTGACTTAGACTTATCTAAGCAAGACTTCCCATTTGAAAAATCACCACAGTGTCAGTCTCTGATTGCAAGCGGTGAAGTTGCAGATTTCGAACATCTACCAAGCCATTTTGCTGAACAAGTATCTAAAATTGTTGCAGCTAAAGGCATTCCACATTTCCAAGCGTGGCAAGATGGTCTGAAATATTCTGAAGGTGCTAATGCATTCGCAACTGAATCAGTACGTGCAAACTTCTGGGATACTCTATACTGGGGCGGTGGTGCTTCAGCGTATGAGTGGGCTGAAAAAGGTTACGACGTAGTTATCTCTAACCCAGATTACGTTTACATGGATTTCCCATATGAAGTTGACGCAAAAGAGCGTGGCTACTACTGGGCAACTCGTGCAACAGATACACGTAAGATGTTCGGTTTCGCACCAGAAAACCTACCTCAAAATGCGGAAACATCAGTTGACCGTGACGGTAACGGCTTTGAAAGTGCAGGTACAGTAACACCTAAGAAACCTTTCTACGGTCTGTCTGCACAACTTTGGTCAGAAACAGTACGTACTGATGAGCAATATGAGTACATGGTATTCCCACGTGTTATCGCAGCAGCAGAGCGTGCATGGCATGAAGCGTCTTGGGAAAATGAATACAAAGCAGGTGTTAAATACTCTCTAGAAACAAACCTAGTGAACAAGAAAGCACAGCTTACTGATTGGACGAACTTTGCAAACACTATGGGTCAACGTGAATTAGCGAAGCTTGAAAGAGCGGGTATTGATTACCGTCTACCAATCCCTGGTGCAGAAATTGCAAACGGCGAACTAAGCATGAACATTTCATTCCCAGGTGTAACGCTACAATACTCTGTAGATGGCGGCAAAACATGGGCTGCATATGATAATGCGAACAAACCAAAAGTAACGGGTGATGTTCAAATTCGTTCAGCATCATTTACTGGTGAGCGTGTTAGCCGAGTAACTAGCGTTAAATAATTACGCTAGAAAAAATTAGAAACAGTCATTAAATAACCAAACGGCACTTCTTTGTAGAGGTGCCGTTTTTTAAGATCATAATGTCAATATCGATTAACTTGTTGTCGTTTTTTGAGTTAATTTTTGTGTTTGCTTCTTAGTTAAGATAAACAAGATACTCAATGTGGCAACGTAAGCAATTAACTGAGCTAAGCTTGGTTTTTCGGTATAACCAAAAATGACATGAACGAAAAGACCGAACCAATTAGTGTGGTGATCAAGTAACGCTGTACTGTTCCATAATGGATTTATTATTGGGTTGATTAATCCTGCAGAGGTGAATTTACTTACCGCATTCATTGCCATACCAGCAGCTAAAAATGACATTAATACCGCGAAGAAATTGAATACTTTCCCTAAGTTTATTTTGATAAAACCAAAGTACATTGCAACACCACAAACAATAGCACCCACCGACCCAACTAAACTGCCAGTTAATATGGATAACCCAGTGATTTCACTGTCACTTGTAAGGCCTAATAGAAACAGAACGACTTCGATTCCTTCACGGAAAACACAAAAGAAAGCGACTAAACTTAAAGAAAATAGAGGCTTGTTGCTACTTTTAATGTCACTAACAGAAGCTTTAATTCCTTGCGAGGCTTTCATTCCATTTGATTTCATCCAAATAACCGTATAACCGATGAGAATACTTGATAGTGCTAGAATGATCCCTCCTGTCATTTTTCCTTCTATTAATGTTGTGATTACCTCACTATTTAAAGCGGTAATAGCAAGTAATAAAGAGATCAAAATTCCGACACTTGTACCACCTAAAATCCATCTTGTTCTGTTTGGCATCCCTTTGGTTGCGGCTAAAAGTAAAGATACAATAATGGCCATTTCTAGCCCTTCCCTAAATACAATCGTCATACTTGCAAACATAAAAAACATCCTGATTCGTTGAGTTAAATCATGCTAATACAAATCATTATCAATTTCATTTGTATTTATGAAATCTTAAATTGATAAAATAAACAATTAAAAAAATCAGGTATACATCAAAAATGAAATCAATCTTTTAATATTTTAAAAGCGAACCATTATGCGGCTAACATGAAGTAAATGACGCGATCTTGATGCTAAAATATGTAATATACTCATGATTGCATCATGCTTTGTTTGAATGTGTTAAATATGTATTTAAAATGAACCTTTAAAGGTTTACTATATTCCCAATGAATTATTTATCGAATCATCAGTATTGATAAGTAACTAAAACTACGGAATGTATTATGGCTATTTCTCGACGTACTTTTTTAAAAACATCCATTGCTACAGCAGTTGTTGCTGGTGGTGGTTTAATGGTTTATCCGGCTTCGAAATTCTTTGATGATGAAGATGTCGAAGTGATCCCACATGCAAGTCACTGGGGTCCATTTAATGCGATAGTAAAAGCAGGTGTACTTGTTGGTATTCAACCGCGTAAAGAATTAGACGCTATGCCAACCGAAATGTTAACGGAAGGGCTGATTGGTCGAGTTTACGATAAAACTCGTGTTAAATACCCTATGGTAAGGGCATCTTATCTCGCTGATCCTAAAGGTGATACCAAACCACATTTACGTGGAAAAGAACCTTTTGTGAGAGTGAGTTGGGAAACCGCATTATCTCTAGTGGCAGGCGCCATTCAAACTACGGCAACAGATCATGGTAATGAGGCTATCTTTAGTAGCTCTTATGGTGGTTGGTCGCACGCAGGCTTAATGAGACCGCAAGTATTACAAGGTCGTTTTTTCAATCTAATTGGTGGACAAAGTACGACTACGGGTGACTACTCAGGTGGTGCCTCTCAGGTTATTCTTCCTCATGTTATTGGTGATATGGAAGTGTATTCACCACAAACAGCGTGGCCTGTAATTAAAGAAAATACCGAAATATTTGTACTAATAGGCTGTGACCCTTGGAAAAACAACCGCATCGAGTTTCGAGTTGCCGATCATCAGATGTATCCACATTGGAAGCAGTTTGCCGAAGATGGGATCAAATTCATCTCAATTAACCCACAGCGAACCCGAACAGATGATGAGTTAGATGCGGAATGGGTCAAAATTGTGCCTAATACCGATACCGCCTTATTCTTAGCCATGGCGCAGCATGTGTATGTTAATGATCTACATGATACCTCTTACTTAGATCGCTACACCGTAGGGGCAGATAAATACATTGATCATTTAATGGGTAAAACTGACGGGGTGGTTAAATCTCCAGAGTGGGCAGCGAAAATTACAGGGATATCGGTAGAAGATATTCAGGCAATGGCGATTAAGTTCGCAACCAGTAAAACTCAGTTTGCGGCTGGATGGTCGCTGCAAAGAGCCGATCATGGTGAGATGATCCATTGGGCAATTATTAACTTTGCAGCGATGTTAGGGAAGATTGGTAAACCGGGGGAAGGGGTTGGTTTTAGTTGGCATTACGGTAATGGTGGTATGCCTCAATCAGGGAAAACATTGCCAATTGGCTTGTCTCAAGGTAAAAACCCAGTCAGTGCGATTTGCCCAGCATCTCGCATTTCTGAAATGTTAATGAACCCAGGCAAAACCTTCACAAGAGATGGCATTGAGTACACCTATCCAGATGTCAAAATGGTGTATAACGCAGGCAACAATCTACTTTCACATCAACAAGATACCAATCAACTGATTGCAGCACTGAATGACAAAGTAGACACCTTTGTATGCCAAGATCCATGGTGGTGTGCATCGTCGCGTTATGCTGATATTGTTTTACCTGCAACCAGTACGTTAGAGCGAGATGATCTCTCCTCTGGTGGGACTTACAGTAACGATAAAATTTATGCGATGCGTCAGGTGATTCAGCCTTACGGGGAAAGTTTAGATGACTTTGAAATTTTCCGAAGATTAGCTGAAATATTTAACGTTGAAGATAAATTTACTGAAGGGTTGTCGTTTGATGAGATCTTAAAACGAGCCTATAAAGCCTCTTCTGCAACGTTATCGTTTGATGAGTTTTGGAAAAATGGCGTCGCTTTATTACCAGTGCCACAAGAAGCAAATCAATGGGTAAGACATGGTGATTTTTATCAAGATCCAGAGAAGAGCCCACTGCATACGACATCAGGAAAAATAGAACTATATTGCCAAGATATCGCCAATTTTGATGTGAAAAATTGCCCGCCAATGCCAACGTTTTTAGAACCGTTTGAATATCTTGGTAACGCAAAGCCTAATGAAGTTCATGTTGTTAGCCCACATCCTTATATGCGGTTACATTCACAACTGGCAAATACAGAGGTTCGTAAATACGAAAGTGTTCAAGGACGACAATACGTACTTATTAATGATAAAGATGCAGAGAAGCACGGGATTCGTTCTGGCCAATTAGTTGAGATATTTAATGAACGTGGTCGAGTGATTGCTGGAGCGAAAGTCTCTGATCAGATTATGCCCGGCGTGATCAGTTTAGAAGAAGGGGCATGGTTGCAATTTGATAGCCAAGGACGCTGTAATAGTGGTGCTATTAATGTATTAACCTCCGGTAAAGCATCAAGTGATTTAAGCCAAGCGACGACGGCTAATACGTGTCTGGCTTATATTCAACGTTGTCGAGATCCTGAATCACCCAATTTAGCGTTTGAGCCACCAAGAATTGTCACGGTAGATACCGATCTTCAGATTGATAAAGTAAACGCAACCCTAGGTCATGATAATGGATTAGGCAGTGAGACAAAACAAAGTGTCGGTGAAGCCTTATTTTATCAGCGTTGTACCATGTGTCATTCAGCCAAAGATCCCAAGCAGTATACTAAGGCTCAATGGCGTGGCATCACTCAGAGCATGTTTCCTCGAGCAGGGTTAAATCCACTAGAGCGAGAAGAGGTGATGTCTTTTCTAGAAGCTAACGCTAAAGATTCAAACTAAATTACTGTTATTTTAAACAAACGGCACTTCTTAGAGGTGCCGTTTTTCTTTTCTTTTCTTATATTTATTGGGTTTTATCCAGTCTTATTCTATGCTTGTTAATTAAGTGTTAAATGTGAGGTTGGAGAGATATAAATGGATTTAAATAATGTATCAATCAAAGGGCGATTATTAGGCAGTAACCTTGTTATTTGCTTTTTATTAGTGGCGCTAAATGTGGTGGTGTATCAGTCCATTTCGACCATGGAAAGGGCGTCAAAATGGGTAGAGCATACTGAAAAGGTTATCGAAAATAGTAAAGGCCTAGTGAGTTCAATGGTCAATCAAGAGACCGGTCTGCGAGGATTTGCAATTGCAGGACAAAGTGATTATTTAGAACCTTATATAGCCGGAAAGGCGGATTTTAAAACCTATTATCAAACAGCAAAAAACTTGACCTCAGATAATCCTGCGCAACAAGTTCGTTTTGATGAAGTTGCAGCACAAGCAAAAAATTGGTCGGAATATGCGGAATCTATTATCCAATTAAGAAAAAATATTCTGGAAGGGGAAGACGTTAATAATCAGCTTACAGAATTAATAAAATCGGGCGTCGGTAAAAATAAAATGGATGGCCTGCGTGCTGAAGTCGACACGCGAAGTTTTGGAATGGTCGGGAATATTATTATTAATGCCATGGTTAATATGGAAACGGGCTTAAGAGGTTACATTCTTAATCGTGAAGAGCAATATTTAGAACCATATTATACTGGTCTAGAAGTGATTAAAAAACAAAATCAATTTATAGAAGGGACGGCGCTATCTAAACATGTAAATGGATGGATAAATGATTATAGTGAAAAAGCGATACCTCTTGTAAAAAAATCAAATGACTACAAAACAATGGCAGATCTTTATATCGAGCTTGATAAAAAGAAAGGCAAAATCTATATGGATGACCTTCGTAGTAAGGTCTCGACAATTATAGATATTGAAGCGGGCTTAATGGTTCAAAGAAAGGTTGAATCAAGCAGTGCTGCTACGATGGCAAATAATGTCATTATTTTTGGTAGTGTGATTGTTGTTATAATAGCTTTTCTTTTCTCATACTCAACAGCGGTGAGTATTACAAAACCAATTCAAAAAGCGGTTGATTACGCTAAACAATTAGCGGCAGGTGATTTGAATATCAATGTTGGTAAGCAAGGCTCTAATGAATCGGGAACATTACTACTTGCGATTCAAACGGTTTCAAACAACCTAAAAGAAATGATTGGTCAGATAGCAGATACCAGTAATAAATTGAATGAATCATCAAGTTATCTAAGCAATGCTCTGGATAAAACAGGGAATGGTGCGAAAGAGCAATTAAGTCGAACAGAGCAAATTTCAGACGCAATGCAGCAGCTGTCTATTGCGGTTCAAGAAGTCTCTCAAAATACGGTGAATGCAGCACATGTCGCGACGAATGCAGATGAAGAGGCACAAGCTGGCTTTAGTGTGATTCAAAATACCATTCAACATATTGGGCAATTGGATGAAGAGATAAAACAAACCTCTTCCCAAATTACAAATTTAGCGGAAGAAACTAATAATATAGGTAAGATCTTAGAGGTTATTGGGGGCATTGCAGAGCAAACTAATCTGCTAGCACTTAATGCTGCGATAGAAGCAGCAAGAGCTGGTGAGCAGGGCAGAGGCTTTGCTGTGGTTGCTGATGAAGTTAGAGTATTAGCAAAACGAACTCAAGAATCAACAACGGAAATTCATACCTTGATAGAACGAATTCAAAGTGGCACAAATGGGGTTGTCACAAGCATGGAGCAGAGTACTAGTCTATTAACCTCAAGTATTGATTCAGCTAATAAATCAGGCGATGCATTTTCTTCGATTACAGAATCAATTACTAAAATAAACGATATGAACACGCAAAGTGCAAGTGCCTCAGAAGAACAAAGTGTTGCTACTGAGCAAGTGAATGAGAGTATGCAAGCGGTGAATGGGATCTCTCAAGAAAACCATACAATTATGATGGAAACGGTTAAATCTTGTGAAGATCTAGCTAAGTTATCAATTGTTTTAAATGACACGGTGAAGCAGTTTAAGATGTGATTACTTAACATGCAAAGTCTAACATTTAGCCCCCTTTCATTAGGAATGAGAGTGGGCTTTTTTGTATTTCGTTTAAGTGGATTTTTTATTAAAAAATGTTAGGTATAAACATGGAATAACAATAAGCACCACTGGTAAAGAAAATAGCAATCCATATCCAAGTGTTAAAGACATTGGCCCCATATACACATCAGTGCCACCTAAGCCATAAGCTAGAGGCAATAAACCAACGACTGTTGTTATTGATGTGAGTAAAATAGGTCTGAATCGACTGCTTGCAGCTTCAATAACCGCGTCTAGCGTACTTTTACCATCAATGATTAACTCATTAATTTTATTTATAAGCACTAGTGAGTTATTTACCACAACACCAGTCATGCCTAACACGCCAATTAAGGCAAATAATGATAGTGCTTGGTTATGAATGAATAATGCCATCAATGCTGAAATAACGGCAAAGGGGATCACTGTCATAACGAGTACTGGTTGTAATAATGAATTAAACATAATGGCTAATACAAAATAGATACCTAATAAACCTGCCGGGAAAGCGATCATAAATCCACTCATGGTTTCATTAGTACTTTCTGCTTCGCCACCGGCCTGTATTGTAATACTGTTTGGGTACAAGCCCTGTAAATCTGTAAGTAGTGCTTTACTCAATGCGACTGAAGACAGATCTTCATTAGTAATCTGTGCCGTGACCACGACCTCTCGCTCTCCGTTAAAGTGCTGAACTAAACGTGGAGCATTGATACTCTCAACTTTAGCTAAGCGACTTAATGGAACTTGAGCACCGTTTTGAGTATACATTTTGGTTGTTTTAAGTTTTTCAATATTACGAAAATCTTCATCCATGATAACTCTAATATTAATCTCCTGATCACCAAGCCATGTCGACGTTACACTCTCCCCCTCAAATGCAATACGTAATGTAGAGGCAAGATCTGCGGTTGTTAAGTTATAGCGAGCTAACCATTCATATTGGGGAATAATTTGTAATTGAGGATCTTTTAATTCTTCATTGTTGGTCACTTTATTTAAATCGGGATGTTTTTTTAGCCATGACATGACTAATTGAACCGTGGCGTTTCGCTCCGAATCGGTTCCACCTAGAACCCTTAACTCTACGGGCTCTCCTGGAGGAGGACCGCCGGCATCAACAGACAACTTTATAAATGATAGCGTCTCAATACCTTTAAGCTGAGACTCTAAATCATCAATTATTTCATTAGCTGTTCGGTGACGATTTTCAAAACTAGTTAATGCGATTAAGCCTGTGCTAATTGGGCTTGAATAGGTCATCTCTACACTTTTTAATTCACTGTCAGGCAAAGACATAATGATTTGTTCAAGTTTATCGTGCGCAGAGCGGATTTTATCTATGGGTGTTCCTGGTTTAACTTCAGTATAGATTTCAATGTATTTAGCGGCCTCTGAAGGAAAAATATCCAGTTTTAAGCTTGTTACTAACCATGCAGAAGACAATAGGCTAATAACCGAGATAGCTAAGATGGTTTTTTTAAACTGCAAGCAGCGAATTAATAAGTTCTTATATCGTTCAGTAATGATTTGAAATTTGTCTGGTCCTGTTTCTTTTTTCTCTTTTTTCGTCAATGATTTTGCTAGATGAGCTGGTAGGGTAAAAGTACATTCAGCAAGAGAAAATAATAAAGCGGCAATGACAGTAACAGGAACAACATAAATAGCTTTTCCCATAGTTCCAGGAATAAATAACATAGGAATGAAAACGAGAGCTGTCGTTGTTAAACTGGCTATAATTGGTTTTATTACTTTTTGTGTTCCTGATATTGCAGCATCTAATGCATTAAGCCCTTTCTCTTTTTCTTGATAAATGCTTTCAGCAACAATGACTGAGTCATCCACAATAACACCGATCACAAGCAGTAATGCAGCTAACGTAATGCTGTCTAAATTCATGCCTAGCATAGGTAATATAGCCATTACCCCTAAAATACAAAATGGGATAGACATCGAAACCCAAAATGCAATTTGGCGTTTAAGAATCAAACTAAGTACGACTAAGACAAGAGCAAGGCCAATCAAACCATTGGTTGATACGATTGAAAACTTATCACTCATATCATCAGCAAGATTTAATCCATAATCAAAGTTGAACTGTCCATCAAATCTCTGGTTTTCTTTTTCAAGTAATGATTTGATATTATCAACCGTAGAAATAATATCTGCACTAGCATTATTTGTTACGTTAAATAAAATCGCATTTTGTCCATTGATAACCCCTTTTTGCGTTGCTTTTTCAAAAGTGTCGATAACGGTAGCAACATCACCTAATCGTATTAAAGAACCTGTTGGTAATATTTTAATGATTGTCTGTGATAGTTCATTTGTTGATTGCACTTGCGTCATAGTTACAATTTTTTGCTCACTGTTCCATGACTCAACGACACCACCAGAAAGCGATAGATTGCGATTGTTTACTGCGTTAATGACTTCGTTAAATGTCAGTTTATAGCGGCTGACTTTGGTTGGGTCAACCTCGATCCAAAATTCACGTTCGTTATAACCAGTTATAGATATAGCGCCAACACCGGATGTGTTTTTCAGTTTCTTTTCTAATTGGCGGGCATAGTTTTGTAAAACACTTTCTTTTTCTTTGCTCTTTTCACCAATATAGCCGACACCAAAAGTAAGTACCTCAAAAGAAGAGGTTCCTCGTTGGCTTACCATTGGTGGGTTCGTAATATCTTTAGGTAAACCATTAACACGATCTACCGCTTGCTGAACATCTCGAATCACTTTATTCATATCACTTGCCGGATTTATCTCAACGCTGATTGCAGATAAACCGTCAGATGACTGAGAGGAAAATAGGGTAATACCTTCAACAGATTTCAACTCTTTTTCAATTAAGTTAGTGATGTTGATTTCTACATCTTGAGCGGTGGCTCCGGGGTAGGCCGTAGTTATGTCTAATTCTTCAAAAGCCACATCAGGGTATTCTTGCAGGTTCAAGGTACTTAACGATGCTGCACCGATGAATAGCACCATAATTGTCATGATGCGTGCAAGAAAACTGCGTTGGGCAAAGTAACCAATAAATGAGTTCATAACTTAGCCTTATTGAGAATTTGAAATGGTTGTTGAAGCATGAATTGACATTCCAGGTTTTAGTTGATGATTTGAATTTTCTATTTCTACGTCAATAGGGTAAGCAAAGGTCTGTGGATCAATTTCGACACCAATTCGCTTAATTGATGACGTTATTTTCATGCTTGGGTTTGTTTCTGGCCATATTTCTATCGATTGGCCTACATTAAGTTCAGCTATATCAAATTCACTAGCAAGTAGGCGAATAGTTAAAGTATCAATATTGACGACTTGGTAGAGTAAATCGCCTTGATTTACCCAAGTACCATCCTCAACAGCTCGGTTAACAACATAGCCATCAATTGAAGATGTGATAGCTGTCCTCTCTAAATCCAGTTGTGCTTTGTTTAGTTCAATCTTTGCTAGTAATACATTGGCCTTAGCGCTGTCATAGTCGGCAGAGGCAATATCTAATTCATTTTGCGATAAACTGTTTTTCTTTTTTAATTCTACATAACGTGTAAAAAGTGATTTTTTTAGTTTCAGATCCGCTTGAGCAAGTAATAAATTAGCATGCTGTTTATTTACATCTAGTTTGAAATCTTGAGATTTTATTGTCGCTAAGACGGTATTTGATATGATTTTTTCACCTAACTCTATATCTGCTTTCTCGATCATTCCGTTAATTTCAGAAACTACATTAAGTGGACTTTTACTTTGAGTCTGTCCGATTAACTCAACCGCAAATAGTGTCGGAGAGGTAAGGATAGAGGTTAGGGTAAGGGCAAATACTGTATTTTTCATAATAGAATCCTTAGTGATATAACGGAAGTATGTAATGTTCAATGTCGTTTTTTTGTCAAAGAGCACGACATTTATTCGACAGATATTTGATAAGATGGGGGGACGTAGCAGCAAGGTAGAGGCAAAGATGTTTACAAATAAACGAATATTAGTTATTGAAGACAATGAAGAGCTTCAAGGAGTATTGGCTGACTTTTTAGAGATCAAAGGTGCAGAAGTAGATTTTGCTAGTAATGGAGAGTTAGGGTTACAACTCGCTTTAAGTCATGCTTTTGATGCCATTATTCTAGATGTAATGTTACCTAAAAAAGACGGTATGACAGTAGCTAAAGAGCTACGTGAACAAGGTTGTGTAACACCAGTATTAATGCTGACGGCCTTAAATGGTCAAGATGATTTGGTCAAAGGGTTTGAAAGTGGAGTTGATGACTTTGTGAGTAAACCATTTAATTTTATTGAACTTGAAGTGCGACTATTGGCATTAATAAAACGTTTTCGAGGAGAGGTTGCAAGTACTCAATTATCCTTTGGTGACCTTCATGTTGATCAAAGCAGTCATAAAGTCATTCGTAATAAGCAAGAACTTATGCTCACTCCTGTAATGTATCAGATTATTGTGAAGTTGATAAAATCTGCTCCAGAGATGGTAACAAGAGAAGCGTTAATTTATGAAATCTGGGGAGATGATGCTCCAGATAAAGATATTTTACGTAGTCATATTCATTTATTAAGAGCAGTGTTAGATAAACCATTCAGTTATCCGATATTAAAAACAGTGCCTAAATTTGGTTTTAAATTGGAGCTACCATTATGAATTGGAGACAACGTATTTTTCTATCTAGATCAACGCATTCAATTGAAGATGTAAAAAAACGATTGTTGTTTACTTTTTCTGTCATTTCTCTGAGCTCTGCTTTTTTTGTTTTTTTTGGATTCTCGTTGCACTTAGTTTTTAATGAGGATGCACAAGTTGAATACCACTTGCAGTCATTCGAACAAATTGCAAAGGATCATTATGCTTTAGTTAAAGAAGATAAAGTACAAATTAGTCCTAACATTACAGCGTATTACTCAGAAACGGCGTTAGATGGTAAGCTTCGTCACAATCTGCCTTACCAACAGGCTCAAGTCAGTAAGTTCAATACGTTCGATGAAGATGGTTATATGGTTTATCATGATTTTTTTTATGATGAAGAGGGGCAATTAATCCCTTTATTTTTAACCATTGGCACTCGTTCTATCGATTTCGGCGATGATGTATGGGATACACTCATGTTGTTGTCATTAGCGTTAATGATCTTTTTAATTAGCTTTTTACGTTTCTCATTACGTCGTGTATTTGATGGGTTAATGTCGCCTTTATCCGAATTAAGCCTACAGTTAGAGAATAAAAAAGAAGATGAGTTTGAGGTATCAGAACGCTCAATTGATGAACTAAAGCAGTTTACTCGCCATCTTAATAATTATAAGCAAATGAAAGAAAGGCTTGCTAAACAAGAATTGATGTTTGCGAAATATGCGAGCCATGAATTGAAAACACCTATTGCTGTTATATTAGGCGCGGCAAATCTTCAGGCCATGAAAGAAGATGATATGGTATTTCAAGCGAAACAACGAGACCGAATATTACTCGCAGCAAGTAATATGCAAACGACAGTTGAACTATTGTTAAGCATTGTTAAGCAAGAAAATATGAACCAAGAAGAATGGCATGTGATTAATGACGAAAACTTGGGGTTAAATACCTATAAAAAGCAATTATCAGGTGGTGTTGAATTGATTACTCGAATTGATAGCAGTCAAAAATACAACATGTCTCCAGCCGTGATCCGTATGATTTTGAAAAATCTGATCGATAATTCCATTCGCTTCACTTCAGTCGGTTCAATTACAGTGACAGTAAATAATCAGAAAATATCAGTGGTCGATACAGGAAAAGGTCTCGATGGCTTACCAGAAACAGATCATGGTTTAGGGTTGTTAATCGTACAACGCTTGTGTAAAAGTTATGGTTGGACTTTTGAATTGAACAATAATATTTCTCCTCAAGAGCAAGGCTGCTCTGCGGTACTATCTAGATAAATACTTAATTGATAAAAAGCCCTTACGTTTGAGAAAGTAAGGGCTTTTTATCGATTGTTTTTCGTGTTGGTATTAACTTTCAGGCACCAAGTTTGTTCAGAAACCACTTTTTGATTTTTCCGCCATCATAATTGGCTTCGATTGCTTTTTTGCCATTAGTATAATACCTGGTGTATTGAACGTCTTTTTCGCCGTTGTCCTATTGTTAGTGATGGTCCTAGTTGAGAATGCTGTGCATATTGATTTTGCGCAATGTGTTGATCTGATAAGGTGTAATCCCAAAGATCATTTGCGACACCTTTAATAATTTCTAAGGCTGATAGGGTTTCAGGAAGTAATTCTACTTTAACATTTATATTCATTTTCTTTTGTAATATTACGCCTTCATAAGTAATTCCTTTTCTTATAGAAACTAATTTTCCATCTAATTAATTTAAGCTGGATATAGCATTATCTTTTCTTTGTATTAACCTCTCTCTATATTACATATATTAATTTACATCCTATATATTTATCATTTTATTATTATTTGGAATTGTTTCCCTATGATATTACTGATAATGAAGCTTTATTGTTAATCCGTTATTTAATAATAAAGGATATGTTATGAAGTTTTTTGAGAAAAAGAATAAACCGATTTCACCTCAATACTTGGATGGGATTATAAGAGGTTTAAATTATGTTGCTAATTGCGCAAGTGATATGAGCTTATCTCATTATAGTAACTTGATTTCACAATATTTTGATTATGATGAAGAACAAAAAATACATAAGCCTAAAGTCATCCAGTTAATGCTAGATGATGAGCATCAAATAACGATGCCTTTAATTGCTATTACTGATGCGAAAGGGCTTTATCTTGATGAGCTAAACGTTGATTTTTCTGTACGAGTCACTGGTATTGATGCTGATAATTTGCAACAACAAGTTCAAGGTACATATCCAAAGTTAATTGTAGATATTGCACCAAGTCATCGCAATAAAGATAACATGAGTAAAGATATTATTGATTTTAAAGTGAAATTTAAATCAAGAGACTCTCCTGAATGTGTGATGAAAATTATTGATAAATTTAACTCCCAGGTTATCCCTCAAAAAATTGTTTCAGATCCGTCATCAAAGATGACACCTCCCGAAGTTTAATACTTCACATTAGATAAAGGAAAATAATATGGCTTTAGAAAGTATGAAAAATCAATTTACAGGTTTACCAATGGAAAGCTTAATTGGTTCACCTTTAAAGGCAGCTTGTGACTCACAAATTATGTTGGCACGTTCGACTGTTAATTTTATTCAAAATGTTGGTTTTGATGGTGGAAAAACACGTGTGGCGGATTTTTCTTATGTCCGAAATGTGGTTATAGGTAAAGATGGCTTAGATAATGATATTATTGAACAAGAAAAAGTGGGCCTAGAGGTTCCTGTCCTTGCGATTGTTAATGTACCAAGTTTAATGGTTG
Organism: Aliivibrio friggae; assembly: GCF_057368515.1. Taxonomy (NCBI): domain Bacteria; kingdom Pseudomonadati; phylum Pseudomonadota; class Gammaproteobacteria; order Vibrionales; family Vibrionaceae; genus Aliivibrio; species Aliivibrio friggae. The sequence continues at coordinate 234,703 of NZ_CM170649.1, read as the reverse complement.
ATGAAGTTGATATTACATTTGATATGGAAGTCAAATCATCAGAAAGTCATCATGACACAGAAGATAAAAAAGGAGAGTTTTCTGCAAAAGCATCAGTAGGGTGGGGACCCTTCAGTATGACAGCGAGTGTTTCAGGTAGCATTGCGTCGCATAAAGAAAATACTCGCTCAAGTGATAACTCTGCCAAATATCATGTTGAAGTACATGCATCACAATCTAGTACGCCTGAAGGGTTGATGCGTGTATTAGATATTATAGGAGGTTCAGTTGCGCCAAAGTCTATTGAGCGTTCTAGTAAGATGAATGCAAATAGTAAAAGTGCCATTGCAGTCGTTCAGGCTCGAAAAAAAGTAGTGAAGGCTAAAGCTGATTTGGCTCTACAACAAATGAAATTAGAACAAGCCAAGCTAAAGACACCCGAAGGTGATACGGCTGAATTAGAAAAAAAGACAAATGAATCAAACATCGCGGTTGTAGATGCTGAAATAGAATTACACGAGGCAAATATAGCTTTACAAGACGACAAAGACGCAAATACAAAAGAAAGCAAGAGTGATGCATAAATAAGGTAATAATATGCTATCAGATAAAAATTCTTCAGTATTAGATTTGGCGGATGTTCGCTATATAGAACGAATCGTTATTGGTCGTTATAATCCCAATAACTCTGATGATGATGGTTTTATGCAACGACAAATAGATAAATTAAATCATTGTCTAGATATTTGTCCAAAAGGTATTTTGATTGGTAAAGATTCTGGGTTTAAAGTGATAAAAATAGGTGAGAATACAGTTATATCTCAACAAGTTGCTTACCATATAGGATTTAAAAGAAAACCAACGCTATAATAATTAGGGGGAGTTTTTCCCCCTAAAATTTTATTTTTTTATATTACCGATGTGCCTAACACTTAAGTTAAAACGAGTTGCTAGCTGAGATCGTGAAACACCTTCCATACTTGCGTTTTTTATTAATTTATTCCTAACTTGTCGATCTAGATGCTCTTGTTTAGGCACTTCAATAGTTGAACCGCCATAATTGGCACATAGACGTTTAAGCGCTGTTTCATTCATAACATGTTTCATTTCGGTTCTTGATGGATTTTTTGCTATATATTTTATTTTTCCGCCGTAATGACAAAGAAATGTATACGTATCAACTGGACCAATTAACTCAATCAATTCTTTAAGTTGTTTTGGTAGGGTCTCTACATTTATTTTTAATAGAAATGATTCGATGAGGTTGTTGCGTTTTTTATTCATTATTAACTCCTTTCTTGTTGTTAATAAGGAGATGGAATCAGTTTACAACAACAATAACTATGAGGAAATATTTCCCTGTTAAAATGAAATAAAATTTGATTTTTTTATTATTACGTTGCAATAAAAAGATATACAGCTTTATTTTATTGATTTTTCAATACGATTTTTAGTGCTGTGGATTTGCTTTTTTGGTTATATAAAATAAATTACGTTTTTTATTACATCGTACAATATATAAGTTTTTTATTTTTATGTGAAGTACTTAACAAAATCTAATGTTAAACTACGGACGTTTTCTATATAGAATGACTTTGCCGACTAGAACCCAAAAACCCTTGTACCATAAGGCATAAGGGCTTTTTTATTAATACTAAACAGGTTTTATGATTAACTTTCAGGCAACCAAGTTTGTTCAGAAACCACTTTTTGATTTTTGAAAGTGAGTTGCTCTACTTTATCACCATGGTTATTCCAATGAGTTACTGAACCATCTTTGATTTTTCCGTCATCGTAATTTGCTTGTGTGGCTTTTTTGCCATTAGCGTAATAGCTGGTGTATTGGCCATCTTTTTTACCATCATCATAATTAATGGTTAAATTCTTCTCGCCATTGTCGTACCAACGCGTTGCTTGACCATCTAACAGATTATTCTGGTAAGTAAATTCTGTTTTCTTCTGACCATTTGCATACCAGGTTTGCATCTGGCCATTTAGCTTACCGTTTTTGAAGTTAAGTTTTGATGCCATCTGGCCATTTGGATACCAATTGGATTCGGTGCCTATTTCTAATCCTTTGTTAAATTGTGCTTTGGTTGATATTTGTCCATTATCGTATTTTTGAACAAATAACCCTGTATACGGACTTTCTTGGTTCACTTGATAAGCAACACCATTACGCATTTGTAAGTAATCAACAGAACTTTCTTTTGGTGCTGTTGCGGCGTAACTGGCGCCAGATACTGTACTTAGAGCAATTAGAACAGGAATATATTTCTTCATTTTGGCACCTCATTTTTTGCTAATATTTCACATTGACTGGCTATGTTGTTTTGACTTATTTCGCTTTCATCATTTTTATTTTTTTGATGTTGAAGCTAAGCTGTCATTCAATATTCCACTTATTTTTAGTAATGTCAGTACCGAATTTTGTAGTCATACTTTTCATTAATGAGGTGTGAATTTAGGGAACTTTCCGTGTTTCTTAAGGTAGTACTAATGATTATTTTTCACAAATTCTAAAAAAGTACGGTCTGCTTTTGATAGATAACCATTCTTTCGCCATGCAATTGAAATATCTAAAAAGATAGGCTCACTAAAGGGAATTGAGACAATATCAGGTTCGTTTTCTGTGGCTAATTCAAGCAAAGCACTAATGGCAAAGTCTCGTTTTACTATTTTTAGAATGACAGCTAATAAATTGGTTTCAAAAGAAAAATTAGCCGTTAGGTTTTCTTGTTTGCAAATAGCATCTAGCCTTGCACGATGAAAGTAACCTTGCTTAAACATGACTAACTCTTGAGAGAAGAACTCTGAATAGGAAAGACTTTTCTTATTGGCAAATTCATGGTCAGTACTCACAACTGCCATCATTTGTGATCGCAGTAAATGATCGGAATCTAATTCATCAGGCAGGTCTCTCACTTGGGTTATCCCAAGATCAATCTCGCCATCAAGTAGCATTTTTTGTATTGATTGTGCACCAGCTTCTACCATCGTGAGCTTTAATTTTGGATAACGGCTCTTAAATGCCATTAGTACTTCTGGAAAATAGTAAGTTCCCATAATACTCGGTACGCCGAATCGAACTTCTCCTTTCTCTAACCCCCTCAGTTCTTTCATCGCTAAACTGGCATCATCGAGTTGTTGTAAGATCAGTTTTGCATGACTAAGCAGCGTTTCACCTTCGTGAGTTAGGGATATTTTTCGTTCGTGACGACGAAATAGCTCAAGTTCTAATTCAGTTTCTAATTTCCTAATTGCTACACTTAATGCGGGTTGAGCTATATGTAAGCTCTTAGCTGCGTGAGTGATGTTTTTATGCTCTGCAACTGCGACAAAATACTTTAATAATCGTGTATCCATACCTACTTAACCGCCATAATCAAAAGTTATCAAATCAATAATTATTATATATTTTCACTATTACATCTAACTTGCTACTGTTTTGATATTGTTTCTTAATGGCGATCACTGAGATGATTGAATTTCGTAGTAAGACGTATTACCAAGTGAGTGCTGCTCTGGCATTTGGGTCATTTATTATCTTTTGTAATCTGTATTTATTTCAGCCGATGTTACCGGTGTTGGCTGAACACTTTACTGTCTCGGCAACTCAAATTAATTGGTTACTTGCTGCGGGGACATTGATGTTAGCTCTTAGTTTGTTGCCGTGGGCGATAGCGTCTGATTTTATTGGTAGACGTAAGGCTATACTGATTAGTTTATTCTTACTTCCTGTTATAGGGTTAACGTCGTTATTAACTGAGAGTCTTGTCGTTCTTATTTTAAGTCGTGCTGTTATGGGAATGGCATTAGCTGGTTTTGCTGCTGTTGCTGTGGCTTATATGGCGGATACCTTTACTACAAAAGCCTTTAGTTATGCCATTGGGGCTTATATTAGCGCGAATTCATTAGGGGGCATTTCTGGACGATTATTCGGAGGGGTTATCACGGATCATTTTAGCTGGCAGACCGCGGTGATTCTAATGGCTATGATAAGTTTGATTGGAGCAATCGTTGTGGCTTTAGCTTTGCCTAAAGAAGAGACACCGCAAGCAGAGAGAGTTTCATTATCTGATTATCATCGTGTTCTTATTCAGCATTTAAGAAATAAACGAATTTTTTTAGCTATGCTCATTGGCGGTGTTAATTTTGCTTTATTCGTTAACCTATATTCGGTAACAGGCTTTCGTTTGATTGCAGCACCTTATTCGCTGCCTTTAAGCGTGACGTCGATGATTTTTCTTTGTTACTTATCTGGTACTGTCAGCTCTCGTTTAGTTGGATTATGGTGTCAGCGATTCAATGCCGTTTCAGGTATGTTTATAGGAAGCTTACTTAGTTTAATAGGTATGTGTATCACCAGTAGTGAATCACTTATTGCGATTGTTTTAGGCTTAAATATATTAAGCTTTGGGGCTTTCTTTACCCACTCACTCGCTTATGGTTGGGTGAGCCAAAAAGCTGAAACGGCGAAATCAACAGCCACCGCATTATATTTAGTGCATTACTATGTCAGCGGCAGTTTAGGCGGTTTTTATTTAATGTACTGTTGGCAACATGGGGGATGGGAAAGCGTGATGCTAGGGGCTGGAGTGCTTTATATTGTTATCTTTGCACTATGCTGGCGCTTATACCATTACGCCCATACCAAGGTGGCATGGGCGTAAGAAGGTCTGTGTTACTTATAGTTCAAATACCTTAAATCCATTCTTTCCTGAGCGTTTAATGTCATACATTGCAGCATCAGCGTTATGCATTACATCATTGATGCAACCGCCATGTTCAGGGAAGAAAGCAATGCCAATACTGGTACTTAAATAATAAGGCATCTCTTCTAACATTAATGGCGCATGACTATTTTCAATAAATTTTTCTACTTGTGTGATCGTTGTTTGTTGCTCAACAAGATCATAAATAAGTACGGCAAACTCATCACCGCCAAGTCGAGCTACATAAGCGTTATCAGTGAATGCACTGTATAGGTTTTTTGCTACTGCTTTTAAAGCCAAATCACCAGCACTGTGACCGAAATTATCATTAAGATCTTTAAAACCATCTAGGTCGATAAAAATTAATGCTAATTTAGTATCGTCTTTTCGTGCGTTTTGCATTTTCCAGTGAAATAGCTTTTTAAAATAACCACGATTAATTAAACCAGTTAGACTATCATGATGTGCTAGTTTCTTGATTTTATTGTGGTTCATTCGTTTTTTCAGCTGTAGCTGTGCAATTAATAACGCCATGAGCAAAGAAAAAAGAAATAAACTAATTACAATAAGTAGCTCACTTTGAACAATTTTATCTAAGCTCCAAATAGGGGCTCTTGGTACAAAGGTAATTAAACGCCAACATGAATCTTGCTTAATGATTGAAACGTGTTTATTGGTTTCTATGTCTTTAGGGTATGAGAAGACAGAATCAAAAGTCAGTATGCCTGAGCCTATTAGATATTGGCCTTTTGAGCGATTTTTAAAACACTCATATGTTATGGGATAAATAGCAGAATACTTTTTATCTGCATTTTCACCAAACATAAATGCAAACTCTAGCTCTGGTCTTTTATCATAAATAAGAAAATAATCATCGCTATTAATAAGCATATGATGGTTTCGTTGCTCTAATGAGAAGATCTTTAAGCCATCAAGCAGATGCTTAGCTAAATAATTGAGTACAACTACGCCGCGTTTTGTCCCGTACTCATCAAATACAGGTGTCGCAAGACGGATCATTGGCTTATAAGGTAACTCAATCTTATCGTGTTCAATGTTTAAATCTAGAATAGAGATATAGATTTCATCGTCATGTAACTTCAAGCTGTCTTTAAAGTAGTATCTGTTACGTTTATTTTGTAAGTGATCTTTAGGTACAACCGTAGGAATGCCATCATTATAATTAATACGTATGATCTCATTGCCATCAAGATCAAGGTAACGTAGTTGGTCGTAAAGCCCTTTTCTAAGGCTCAAAGCAAGGGTATTTAACTCGGCAAGTTTAATGAGCTTTTTATCGTGTCTTTGGTAAGCCTTATTGATCTCAATGAAATCAGAAAGCAGCAAGAGATCTTTCCCTATGCTGTTAAGGGTCATTGCAATGTATTTTTTCTGAGCAGAAATTAGCGCACTTTGTTCTGTTTTTATTTGATTAATCTTTATTTCACTTTCTGAGTGCTTATAGAAATAAAAAATAGAAAATAAGAAAGAAAATAAACACAAAAATAAAACAATAAAGCGAGGCCAAAAATATAGATTATTGGACTTATTAAATGTAATCACTTTATTCACTTAACTTAAAATTAACATGGGCACCATTTACGTAATAAACTGTTGTGTGAGAATATTATTTGTTGGTGTTATAAGCGATGAACTTTATAGCATATGAATATTTCTATCAACGTTAAAAAATAATAATACAGAAGAAAAATTAACCTATCTTGTTTTGATGTTATTGGTTAGGGTCTTATGTAGTGTTATGTGGTTAATTGTTATTCATTGTAAGTATGTTTTAGGCAGGCAACAAGCAACAAACTAATCAGAGACCAGTAGGCGCTTGTTGATAAAATATAGGTTTACTTACTTTGGCATTGGGTAATTTATACTAACGTACTCTGGTTCTTCTATTCCTGCGTCTTGGTTTAATACGCGTGTTAGTACGAAATAGTAGTTAGCTAATACATTGGCAAAACGAGGTAGTGTTTCTGGTATCTTCTTTGTGGTTAACTTATCTATTTGAACCAAAGCGCGAACTACTTTTTTACTTAGGCTACGGCATTGGTGTAGTTGGATCACTGGCCCCGTTCCTCTTGGAAGGACAAAACGTTTTCCTTTATCTTCAACTTGTTCTTTAAACGCAAGCATTTCAGCAAGTAGTTCTTGTACATCTTCTTCAAAAATACCGCATTTTCCACGTATGGAACCATTTAGATGAAATATCTTTGGTTGCAAACGCTCTAGAGATTCTCTTACTTGTACATGAGTGATTTGGGAAAGAGCCAAACCAGTATAGGCACATAACTCATCGGTTAATATTTCAAAATCACACAATGGACTGTCTTCAAAAATGAAAGGGTATGAAAGCTCACCAACCACACCAGATGCTTTTAGTGCCATAATTAAATCACTTAGTTATCAATGAAAGAGTGAACATACTTTATCACGTCTACTCTAGGATTGATTATCCTTTTCTTGGCTTAGTAACTGTAAAATGTTGTCGTGATTTTTATTGGTCATTTCAAGAGATAGGGCTGAATTCTCGATGGCTTTTGCCATGGTTGAAATATTGGTAGTTGCTTGTAATAGGGTATTTTGTAACGGGCGAAGAATAAACCAATAGAAGCAGGCAATAATTGCGACTAAGGCAAGAACAACGATAGCAAGTAATAAAATGACTTTAAAAGTTAGATCATCAAAGAATTGGGTGCTGGTTGTTGAAAGGGTTTCTTTTGATTCTTTTAAAAAAGTGGGTAACGATTGAAGTGAATCAGATGAAACATCGACAAGGTTATTGATGTTTTCTATTGTTTTATGAATATTTTGTTGTTGCTCTGGAGTGAGGTTTCTATTTTGTGCGATGAGTTCAAGGGAGTTTGCCATTCTTTGCATTGCTTGGGCGCCTTGTTCTGCTGATTGTTCAATGCCTTTAATATCAACCATGGCGTTAATACTGATAAGAGGTGGGGTAATTTTTTCTTCGCTATTGGCAAAACTAACAGAAGTAAATAGAGTGAGTAGAAGCAGTAGCGTGTATTTCATTTTCAATCCTTTGCACAATATATCCTATGTAGGGGTAACTATAGAAAGAAATTACTTCTATTTCCATTGCTTAGCTCTAATAAAAAAGGGTTTGAAAGTATAAAGATAGAATATATAGCGGTAGCAAAGTACAATACGACCCATCTTCGGAATACGGTGAAAATCCGTAACGGACGCGCCACTGTGAAAGTCTCAATGGGATTTGAGTCAGATACGAAGTGCTTAATTTTATGTTCTATTACATTAGAACAATAATGTACGCGATTTACAGGAGTTTTCATGCGCTGGCCTGCGTTAAAATCATTTATTATTGCCTCTTCTTTTTTATTTTCTTTTTCATCGATGGCTGAGACTATTTATCCGTTAAGCGTGGTTGATGGCTTAGGAAATTCTGTCGTTATTGAGAAAGAGCCTAAGAAAATCTCATCTAAAACTCTATTTACTGATGCTGTGTTATTAGAATTGGTGGATGACAGTTCACTCTCCAGTTTGACTGATTTAGCCAACAACCCTAATTACTCAGCGGTAAAAGACATTCTTCCTAAATCAGTCCCGTTGTTAGCACTGAATGTTGAAATGATCATTGCTAATCGTCCTGATATTGTGTTTGCGGCTAACTGGAGTGATGCTTCAAAGTTATCGATTATTGAAAGTGCAGGTATTCCTGTTTATCGAATTCAAACACCTAAAACAATTGCAGAGATCGAAACTGAGATCTTACGTGTTGGCGAGATAGTTAACAAAAGTGAAGCGGCTAAAAAAGTCGTTGCCAAAATGAAAGCGCGATTAACTCAAGATGTGATTAAGCCAAAACAAAGATTAACAGCCTTAGACTACAACCCTTGGGGAACCTCTAGTGGGCAAGACTCAACATGGGATGAAGTATTAGAACAAGCGGATTTGGATAATGCGATTGAAGGGTTAGTCAGTGATAAGTACGGCCAAGTGCCTGTATCAAAAGAAATGGTCATTGTGCTTAACCCTGATGTGTTATTTATTCCTGCATGGGTTTATGGCGATAAGGATGGGGCTGAACAGTTTAAGCAAGAAGTAATGTCTGACCCATCACTACAATCTGTCACTGCCATTAAAGAAGGGCGTGTGTATCAAATGCCTCATGTATTAAGAAGCGTTTATAGTCAGTACATTATTGATGCTGTTCTTTTTGTTAATCATTCTGCGTATAAGAAACTCTAATGCCTTTTTATCGTTTAACATCATTTCAAATTATTACCTCAGTCAGTCTGTTTATTAGTCTGTTTTTGGCGTATCTCAGCCTTGGAGCAGTGCATATCCCTGTTCTCGATATATTGGCGATGTTTAAGAGTTACTTACTTAATGGTAGCGAATTCGCAGCAAAAGAATACCCATTAGCCTCTGCGATTGTAATGCACATTCGTTTACCAAGAGCGTGTGCCGCTATTCTGGCTGGTGGCGCATTGGCGTTGGCGGGAGCTTGTACTCAGGGCTTATTCAAAAATCCATTAGCCAGTCCAGATGTGCTAGGTGTGAGTTCTGGCAGTAGTTTTGGGGCAGTCATCGCAATTGTATCTGGCTTCTCGTTTATGAACCCGATGTGGTTACCTATTTTTACTACGGTGGGTGCACTAGCGGCATCAGCATTTATTTATGTGCTTGCATCTCGTCATTCATCCTCTCAAATATTGTTTTTAATCTTAACGGGGTTAGCACTCTCAAGTTTATTGGGTGGCGCTCGAATGGGGTTGTTATTAATGGCTCAGCAATACGAAGTCAGCCAATTTGTCTTTTGGGCAATGGGTGGATTAGATGGCCGTATGTGGCAACATTTATTATGGCCAACGCCTGTCATTATTGTCGTTTCAATTTTGCTCTTAAAAGAGAGTCGCGCCTTAAATTTATTAGCATTAGGTGAAGAAAGCGCGCACGGTATGGGGCTTAATGTAAAGCAGACCCGATTCAAACTATTGATGTTCGCTACTTTGTTAACGGCAATGTCGATAGCGATAGCCGGACCAATTGGTTTTATTGGTTTGATGGTGCCACATTTAGTGCGTTTATTGGTTGGGCCTGCGCATGAAAAGCTGTTGCCGTTCTCTGCCATTTTTGGTGTTATTTTCTTGCTCGTATGTGATTTGTTAGGCCGTTGGATTATTGCGCCAAATGAGTTGAAAGCGGGGATCATTACCTCGTTTATCGGTGGTTGTTACTTTATCGGTTTGATTATTCGATTCCAAAGAAAAGGGCGTTTAGCATGAGGAATTCAACAGCGGCACTACTAAACGTATCAAACCTAAGTTATCAAGTTGGTTCAAAAACGCTATTAAAAGACATTTCTTTTTCTGTGAATGCAGGGGAGTTAGTTGGGGTTATTGGCCCTAATGGCGCTGGTAAAAGTACCTTAATGAAGTGTATTAGTGGCTTTCAAGCATATTCACAGGGTGAGATATCGATCAAAGATGAATCGCTATCGAGCCTTTCTCATATTGAGCGTGCATTAAGCATGAGCTACTTACCCCAGTACAGTGAAGCAGCATTCCCATTTAGTGTGATGGAAACTATTGGTTTAGGGTTTCATGCCCGTCAGCAACAAGAAGTCATTTCAGCAGTCCTGATTAAAGATCAAAGCAAAGCGGCGTTAGACAGGGTGGGAATAGGGCATTTAAGTTCTAGAACCGTGACCGATTTATCTGGAGGCGAAAAGCAACTTGTACATTTTGCTCGAACCTTAGTCCAAGGTACCTCTTTAATGTTGCTTGATGAGCCAACCGCCAGTTTGGATATTGGCCATGAATCTCAGTTAATGAATGTGCTCCATAAAGAGTGTCAGAATGGAAAATCTGCCTTGGTTGCGATTCATAACTTAAATACTGCGGCAGAGTTTTGTGATCGGCTAATCTTGATTAACCAAGGTGAAGTGATGGCTGAAGGTAAGCCTAATGAGGTATTGAGTGAAGAGAATATCCGAGCTTTATACCAAGACTTAGTGATGGTGTCTCATCATGCAGTGACAGGGAATACGATAGTGTCACCGTATAAAAGATAGAACAGTAACCAAATTTACCCTATAAAAATCCAGAGCCTCGTTTGAGAGCTCTGGATTTTTTCTTGTGGTAGTTCTACGAAGAACCTTATTTTTAGATGTAAAACAATTGATCTATTTTATGAATGATTATACCAATAATATAATTCAGAATGGTCAGTTTTATTTTGTGTGATCTAGCTCATAAATATTATGTTGTAATATTTTATTGCGATTTATATGGATATGTAACTTAAATTTATGATGCTATAAATATTGCCACTTTAACTCTGGCAAATTTAATATGATCAAAAAAATAAATACCTTTTTTTTAATAGGCATGATTTTATCTATGATGATATCTAGCGTTTTTCTTTATTGGAAAATAAATGATATTAAAGATGAAAGAATAACAACAACTAATAATGATGTTGTGAATGTTATTTCTAAAACATTTAGAGGTAAGTTAGATTCACTTACAACATTAATGAAAAGCATTGCTATTACTGTTGATATTGAAAAAAATAGTGAGTTACTAGAAAAACTTAAACTTACGAATAAAGAAAATGATGCTGTTATTGGATTGTTTGTTGCTAATTTAAAAGGGGATGTTTTTAGTGATAATCTTAATGGTTGGGTTCCTGGGTTTAACGCAAGAGAAGTCGGGCGAGAGTGGTTTAATAGCGTAGCTATAGATGAAATGAGCTCAAATATTTCAGCCCCTTATATGTCAGAAGAGAATGGAGAAAGTGTCGTTACGGTATCTGTGCCTATTTATAAAAATAATGAAATTATCGGTATCCTTGGCGCTGATATTTCGTTGTCTTTATTGATGGTAGATTTAAATTTAGAATACGCAATTACTGATAATAAAGGCACAGTTATCGTTGCCGATAAAACAACGGAAGGGTGGTTGTATAAAAATATTTATAAGATAAGACCTGAGTTTGAAAATGTGACAAAATTACCCTACTTATATGACACTCCTGATAATGACATTTATACAGTATCAAAAACAGCGATTGGAAAAAATTATCAACTTTTTTCTTTTACTGGACAAAAAGAAAATTTAAAAAAACTAAATGACTTGATGGTTTTTATATTTGTTTTATTTATATTTATAGGGGCGTTCCTTTCCTTAATTGTATGTGTTGTGGTGAAAAGGGAATTGAAAATATTACCGATTATATCTGAAAATATAGTAAGCATGTCAAAAGGAGAATTCCATGTGCCTGATATTTCATCTTCTGGAAATGAACTAGATCTTATTATTAACTCTTTAAAAGAAATGAATACAACGATATTAAAAACAACTCGGCTCTCTTCTCATGTGGTTAGTGAGCTTATGAATAGCCAAGAAAGCATTAGTAAAGTCGTAGAAAATAGTGATGTAGGATTGCAAGAAAGTATGTTGCTTGTTGGTGATTCATTGCAAAACTCTAACGATCTTTCTGTAATCGCAAAGAGCGTTGCTGAACAAGCTGAATTAGCGAAAATATCGACGGATAAAGCACTTAATTCAATAGAAAATAGTCGTTTAACATTGAATAAATCTGAAGAAATATCTCAAAAAATAACTCATACAATGGAGTGTTCAGCTGAATTAACTAAAGATATGCGGAAGTACACAGAAGCGATAGATTCGGTAATTGAAGTGATTGAAACCATTTCAGAACAAACTAATTTATTAGCATTAAACGCCGCAATAGAAGCAGCAAGAGCTGGGGAGTTTGGTAGAGGTTTTTCTGTGGTGGCAGATGAAGTTCGAACCTTAGCCACTAAAACACAGAGCTCAACTGTTAATGTAAAAGAAATCATTTCTAAGTTAAAAGAGCAATCTATAAAAACCGATAACTTCATGATTGATAACGTATCGTTGATTGAAGAGTCGAAGAAAATAGTTTCGACCCTATCTGTTGTCTTTGATGGTCTTACTGACAACGTCAATGAAGTGTCTAGGATTAATAATGCAGTCAACTCTGATTCTAAAAATCAAGTATTGGTTGCTGAGAAAATTTCAGTTTCGTTAAATCACATGAATGATATGTCCAAACAAAATATTCAATACCTAAAAGAAACCGTTGTTGTTAATGATCAAATTTCAGTATTAACCGATAAATTGAAAGAGAATATTTCATTCTTTGATGGAGAGAATAAATAAAGTATTCGTTATCTGATATTTTCAGATGGATTAACATAAAAAATCCAGAGCCTCGTTTGAGTCGCTCTGGATTTTTTGTTTATTGGTTAGATGAAATTACTCACATGGTGGTGCCATGTGAATTAACGCCAATCCACCAAGTGATGTTTCACGGTATTTACGGTTCATGTCTTTACCTGTTTGATACATGGTATCGATCACTTTATCGAGTGAGATAAGACATTTGCTTGTACGCTTAAGAGCCATGCGAGAGGCGTTGATTGCTTTCATTGACCCCATTGCATTACGTTCGATACAAGGCACTTGAACAAGACCACCAATCGGGTCACAGGTCATGCCCAATGAGTGTTCCATGGCAATTTCCGCTGCCATACAAATTTGCTCATTACTGCCGCCGCGAAGTGCTGTTAGTCCTGCTGCTGCCATTGAGGATGAAACGCCGACTTCACCCTGACAACCCACCTCAGCACCAGAAATCGAGGCATTGGTTTTGTATAAAATACCAATGGCACCAGAGACAGCTAAGAAGTCTTTTAGTTGTTTCGTATCTAGTTCTTTAATGAATCTATGGTAATACATTAACACGCCAGGAATGACGCCAGCAGCACCATTGGTTGGTGATGTTACTACTTGGCCGCCTGCTGCGTTTTCTTCACTTACTGCAAAGGCAAATAAGTTAATCCAATCCATGATCTCCATTGGATCATTCTCAATAGAGGCGTTTGCTTCTAGCTTTTTCAATAAAGCAGGTGCACGACGAACGACATTTAGGCCGCCTTCAAGGATGCCTTCTGTTTGAAAACCACGGTCCATACAAAGAGACATTACCTTCCAAATTTGGTCGGCTTTTGCATCAATGGCTTCCATCGGTTGAAATGCAACTTCGTTACGTAGTACAAAAGCACCTAAGCTTAATCCTTGTTCTTCTGCTTTTTCTAGCATCTCATCAGCAGACTTAAATGGGAATTCAACCTCAACAGTAGTGGTGCTTTTTCCATTCGTTAATTCATCTGCGGTTGCAATAAAACCACCACCAACTGAGTAGTAGGTTTCGATTACTAATAGATCTCCTGTGTTATTAAACGCAGAAATCGTCATGCCATTTTCATGTAAAGGTAAGTTGGTTTTATGAAATAGCATATCCGTTTCATAATCAAAAATGATTTCATGATCGCCAGCAATGCGTAATATTTTATCTTCAATTGCTTTTTTCATGGCTAAGTTGGCGCTGGTAATCTTGATATTATCTGGACGATTTCCCAGTAACCCTAAAATGGTTGCACGGTCAGTGTGGTGGCCGATCCCCGTTAAAGAGAGTGAACCATATAAATCAACCTGAACACGAGAAACTTGCGCTAAATGTGGTTGAATAAGTTGGGTGAAGTTGTACCCAGCAATCATAGGACCATTTGTGTGTGAGCTTGATGGCCCAACGCCAATTTTGTAGATATCAAAGATAGACAGCATAAGACATTACCTATTTTAGAGTTGCAAAACCAAGAATATAAATGTGTGAGCGGCATTTACAGGCATTGCTATTATAATTATTAAGTTTAGTTGTTTTGTAGATTTGTGCTGATACCAATTGAATTTCGTTAGTTGGTATCAAAATTAAAAATCCCAAGTACACATAATGATAACTCGGGATTAATGAGGCGGAAAGTAACATGAATATGGAAGGACAAATACCCCAAAAAAGAAGGGGTAAAGGATTTATTGATTACTTAATCGCTAGGCCTTTGTTATTCAAGTACCCCTTGATATGAGGGCGTGACTCTTGTGACAACTTGCCTGTGATTTGCTCTGACCATGAACTTTGTTTTTGATTACTGCTACGGGTTGCATAGTATGTCGACATGATGTCGTCGTATTCATGGATTTTGCTTTTATCTAATGGTTGATATGTATTTTCATGAACAATGACATCAGGACTTAGACGTGGTTTCTTTTGTGGTGTTTGAGCAGGATGGCCTAAACACATACCAAAGAGAACGGCGGTGTAATCTGGCAACTCAAGTAAATTATCGACTTCTTGCGCGTGAGTTCGTAAACCGCCAATATATACGCCACCGAGGTTCATTGATTCTGCCGCTAATAAGCAATTTTGAGCCATGATCCCTGCATCAACAGCACCGATCAATGTTAGCTCTGTATATTCAGCTTTTATTTCTGGATTCATTTCATGGTGACGTTGAAAATCAATACAAAAAACCAAAAATTCCGCAGCGCCTTCTACATAAGGTTGACCGCCAGAAAGCTCAACTAACGCTTTACGCTTATCTATATCGGTAACACGAATAATTGAATTTACTTGAAGTGAGCTAGAAGAAGAGGCTGCAATACCAGCGCTGATGATGGTATCTAATTGCTCTTTAGAGATAGGTTCGTTAGTGAAAGAACGAATAGAGCGGTGGTTTAGAATCGTATCGATAACAGGGTTCATAACATAGTCCATTATTCGGTTTGTAGGAAAAGTAAATAGCTTACATGAGTGATTTATCAATATTTCTTAAATCAAGAATAATCACTCATGCTCACTATGTCTACATCCCGAAGAAAGTCCCTACTGCCAAGCCTAGGAAGATCACGGCAGTAACACGATGAATTAAGGTTAGCGGCAGTTTATCGGCAGAGAATTTACCAATCAATACGACTGGAACGTTTGCAAGTAACATACCTACCGTTGTTCCTAGAATAACCCAATGTAAAGCATCGGCATTTTGGGCACCTAAGATCGACGTGGCGATTTGAGTTTTATCACCAATCTCAGCAATGAAAAAGGCAATGAAGCTAGCAACAAAAGGGCCTCTGCTTGAGATGGTTTCATCGTCATCTAATTTGTCAGGAATCAAGACCCAACCAGCCATTGCTACAAAACTAACAATGAGAGCCCACTTTAAGGTTTCAGGGGTTAAGAAATCAGCGACAACCACGCCTAAATATGCAGCTAAAGCATGATTTAAAATAGTCGCAAAAAAGATCGCGGCAATAATAGGGATTGGTTTTCGGTATCTACTGGCAAGCAGCAAAGAGAGAAGTTGGGTTTTATCACCGATTTCAGCTAGTGCGACGGTGGTTATGGATATTGCTAATACACTCACGACATTACTCACTTGGGCGGGATTATAATTATAAGATCCATAGACAAACCTCACGCCCACCCAATGGTTCGTGATGTTAATCTAAGGTCTTGCCGAACAAGTTGCTCATACTTGTCTCGTATACCATGATGATTTTGCATCAATTATGTTGATATACGAACTTTCAGGTTTCTCTATATTTAGATAAAACAAGAAAGCGGGCTACTCCCCAAAGAGTAAGGCGGTGGATATTAAAGGATGTTATTTCTTATTTCAACTGCAAAGTGTTTTATAATGTTTCTAGGTTTAACTTTTTACTCGATGGGCAATAATGGATCTTATTCAACTCTCTCGCATTAGCTTCAAGCATCTTACTGCGTTGCATGTCATGCTCTCTACACACAGCGTAACGCAAAGTGCTGAGATATTATGCATGAGCCCATCAAGTGTGAGTAAAACCTTATCTCAATTACGACAATTATTGGATGATGAGCTGTTTTATCGTGACGGTACGAAATTAATTCCAACCTCTTATGCGTTAAAAATTGGGCCCGTATTGCATCAAATTTTAAATAATATGAATGGGTTACTGAATCAGTCTACGTTTAAACCTAAAGACTTCTCTGGTAAGTACTCACTCTCAATGCGAGAAAGTACTTTTGAGATATTTGCCCCAATCATTAGTGATATTCTTTCGACTCAAGCGCCTAGTTCTCATATCGACATCCACTCAAAAGAGCTGTTGGGGTTTGATGCCTTATTAAATGGCCAAGTTGATGTGATTTTACTGCCACATGATAGAAGTCAGCCGCCAACAACTGAAAAGCAGTTGGTTTGGGAAACGGTGATCGAAGATGAAATGATTTGTCTTATGAGTGCCGACCATCCCTTAGTTGATAAGGAGTTAACGGTTGAGGATTATCTAGCTTATAAACATATTGGTATTTTTGATAAGGAATTAAATGTCCCTTATTTTGAGCAGTGTCTAGCTCAGCAATACCAACCAAGGGACGTCGCTATTTCTGTGGCTGATTTTGGCAGTGCAGCAACCTTGTGTCATCACACTGAATTTTTATTTACGAGCTCTAAAAAATGGGCAGAAATGGCAAGTCAGGCGAAGGGGTTAGTGATAAAACCGATGCCATTTGATTATGGGCAGGTGGTGTATAGCATGGTTTATAATAAATTAAGTATCAATGATCAGGCTGTAAGCTGGCTGTGTGATCGCATTAAGGAAAAATAAGACATGCTGCTTAGATAATTAATGTTACTATTTTTGAAGAAATATCAGCATCACATTTAATTTGGATGCTTTATAACCAATTGTTTATCAAGGCAGTAAAATGGATTTACCACAAGAACAGATCACCGCAGAACACTCTTTAGAACGTATTTACCCAAAACAGCTGAACCAAGATGATAAAGGTCATCAAGATGTGTTGGAAATCCATTTAGAACGCTATCAATTTGCCTCTGAACAGTTACGTGGCAGTTCTATTTTAGATATTGCTTGTGGTTGTGGATATGGCACTGCATTAATGGCAGAAGCTCATCCTGATAAACAATTTGTTGGTGTTGATGTTGATCCAATAGCGGTTAACTATGCCAGAGAGCATTATCAAGCGGATAACTTACGTTACGAATGCGGTAATGGTATGGATTTTCAATTAGCTAACAAAGAGGGCGGCTTTCAGCACTTTGATACTATCATTAGCTTAGAAACTATAGAGCATGTGCCTGAGCCTCAAAAAATGGTAACGCACTTATTAACTCAGTTGAATGAACAAGGGGTTATGATCGCGTCGGTTCCGACCACGCCTACAGTTGATGGGAATCCTCACCATTTGCATGATTTTACAGTGGCCTCTTTTTATCGTCTGTTTTCAGCTTCAAATTATCAAGCGGGTGAAACGTTTGAGCAGATCCAATATTGGGAATTTAAAGGATTGTTTTCGAAAAAAGAATCTAAAGAAAACCGCTCGCAAGGTGTCGGTCGCAATATCGTTAAACACTATATTAAAAAACCGAGCGCACTGTTTTATAGAGTGCACTCGATCCTTACTAAAGGCTTAAATAATCGCTATTTGACTGCGGTATTTTCAAAATAACCAATAACCAATAACCAATAACCAATAACCAAAGCATTAAGTATAAATCGATGGGGTGATCACTGAACGCCCTAATCGAGTCACTAACTTGGCTTCAAACTCTTCCATCTGTGCTTTACTGCATTTATCCCACACTAACGCTTCACCAATCACGCCATGATGTTGGAATGCATTTAAACGGATAATAATATGTTCGGCTAATGTCTTTAAATACTCACTAATAGCATCGATCTCGCACAATAAATCGGTTTTGTTGGGAATATACAACAGTCGAACTTCGTGCAATTTTTCGTGCTTAGCTAATAGATTGATCGACTGTAATACGCGATGGTTTTCTCGACTGACTAACCATAGATGCGTGTCATTTTGCCATGCTTTTAAGTCAATCATAGTCCCATCTAAATAGGGTAGAACTTTATTCCAGCCTTGCTCAGACAGACTGCCATTGCTGTCTATGAAACAAGTAAGGTGGCCTAATGATTTTTCTGATTTGATGGCTTTAAAGTATTCAATAATGAAGGGTAATTGTAGGGTCGCTTCACCACCAGAAATTGTAACACCACTTAAAAATGGCGCGTGTTTTTTGGTGAATTTAATTAGCTTTCCTACCGTATACGTTGTTATCTTTGGGTTTGATTTACTTGGACAGACATCAATGCATTTATCACATTGAGTACACAGCGCTTCATTCCATATAACTTTCTTGTTTGGTGAATCATCAAAGGTTAATGCACCTGTTGGGCATGGCTCTACGCAATCACCACAATGATCACAGTGATTAATGGTGTGAGGGTTATGACAAGTTATACAATCGTAATTACAGCCTTGTAAGAAGATCACAAGGCGGTTTCCTGGGCCATCAACACAAGAAAAGGTCAGTATTTTACTGACCAATCCTGTTTTGTTGTAGTTGATGTTATCGCCAGACAAAAGATCAGCGTTAACCATAGTAATGATTTCTTATTCTGCGTACGCAGGTGTCATTTCTAGCGCTACAACACGAGGTGTACGGTTCAATACTTCCGTGTTTTTCGCCGCTTCTGCTCCTAAAAACGTAGTATTGGTTCGAGAGCCTTCAGCGTCGTACTTAGCGATATCAGACAGTTTTACCATGTAACCTGTAATACGAACTAAATCGTTAGAAGCAACATTGGCGGTAAACTCACGATAGCCTAATTGCAGTGCGCCTTTTGCTAAGTTAAACATCGCTTCAGGGTTTGATTTAACCGTTTCATCAATGGTTAAAATATCACTGACACCTGAGGTGTAATATTGGTGGTGCTCAGCAGTGGCTTGCACATAAGATACTGGATCAGGTTCTGTGCCATAAGGGATGCGAACACCTGGAGTAACATCAAGATCTAAGCTAATGCCACCTTGTGCATGAAGCAGTGCTTTTCCGTGATAGCCGTGTTTTACCTCGGTTGCATCAACGATCTCTGAGAGTTGTTTTGAAATAGCATGGCCTAATTGGTTTGCCATTTCATCATGACCGTATTTTGCTGCAATGCCTTCTTTTTCCATAAGAATATCGACGGCTTCAGCCATGCCGTAAATACCAAACATTGGTGCGAATCGGTCTTCACTAATTAATCCTTCTTTGGTTAAAAAACCTTCAAAGAAATTTGATTTTTCATGCAAGAACGCACTTCTTGTATTAATTAAGCCAAACATAACGTTGCAGTAATTAGGCAGTACGTTATCAACAAAGTCCGCTTTATTTTGGGCTTTTTTAGCTACTTCTTTTAAGTTCATGCGGACAAGAGTGTTAGAGCCACCAGCTAATGGTAGCGAGTTGTAGCAACTGACGATGCCAAAGCCGGTGTTATTGTACGCTTTTGCGTGTACTGGGTAATTTGCAATGTGAGGTTTACTGCACTCACAAATATTTGCAGCCGCTTGACGAAGCAGATCATCTGGTGTGATCTCAGCATCGTACATAAAGGTTAAGTTAGGAGCAATTTGCTTTAATTCAGCATCAACACGTAAAATAGTACGACAAATAATATTATCTGTTGGGCCAATGTTTACGTGCATGAAGGCATCAGGTAGTGTGCGATCAAGCATTATCCAAAAGCGTTTTATTTTTTGGTAAATTTCTTCATCACTAAGGGTACCAACAAAAGGCATAAGCACAGTATCAAGTTGGCCAAGATAAACAGGGATAGAAGTAACGGAAGGGACATGATGATAAATTATAGTGAGTAAATTTAATGCATCATCAAAATCTTCGGCCGCAGATAGCTCTAGGTATTTTGAACCTTGAGATAAAAACTTTGCGTAATCAGGTAATACATAACGAGGTTTAAAAGGGGCGTGGCCCTCAAACATATCACACAGAATGCCATCATCCAGTGCTTGTTGAGTATCAGAGTCAATCTCCATATAAGGCAAGCTAGCCTCAGCTTCTAATGCTAAATATTGTGATTTCTGTTTTGGAGAAAGGTTTGCATCGGTAATGATGCTATAGAAACGTTCTTGACTCATGATAAAACCCTTTTTATTAGTATGGGTTTATTCTAATGGAATAGTATAATTTCTTTTAGTGAAAGTATGCGAAGTACTTATTTCTATTTTGGAAATATAATAATTAGTAGTCGATATGTTCACATAAATCGCGCTGGTGTCTCACCTGTGTGTTGTTTGAAAAAGTGAATAAATGCGCTATCACTAGAGAACTCTAATGAATGAGCAACTTCTGAGACGCTTTTATTTTCAGCAAGATGTTCAATAGCGGTAAGTAAGCGCCATTGTTGTCGCCACGCTTGATAAGGCATCCCTGTTTCTTTTATGAATAAACGTGAGATGGTTTTGCTACTGGCCCCAATTTGAATCGACATTTCATTTAATGGCTGTGGAAGGATCGCCTTTGTGGTTATTTTATTTAACCATGCAGTGAGTCGTTTGTCCGTAGGTAAAGGAAGGGTGAGATCGTATCTTTCAGCATGAAGTAATTCCTCACAACATAAAGCCAGAGTATTGGTTTGTTCATTGCTTGGTTTATCCCACTCCCAAAAGGCCATTCGTTCAATAAGTTCTTTCAATAAGGGGGTAACGTTAAAGATGGCGAGTTCGCTAGGTAAGTTATCAATAGCTGAGGGATCAAAATAGAGCGATCGATAAGCGACAACATTTCTCATGACAGCGCAGTGTTTCACGCCTGCTGGGATCCATGCGGCTTTGGTTGGTGGAAGTACACAGTGTGAGCCATCCAGAGTAATAGTCATGCATCCGTGCGGAGCAAATAGCAGTTGAGCTCGATTATGCTTATGCATGCCTGAATCATGTTTACCTACTTCTGCCGCAATCCCCACAAAAGGATAGAGGGTGTTATCGACATTAAATGGTGTTTTTCCATCGATTAACATAGCTTGTCCTTATTTTGATGTTTATTGTTCTACTGTTGATATTTGACCATGGCGCAAATCTTTATACTTCTTTTATTCCAATTTTAGAAGAAAAGAATATGAATAAAAAACCTCACATGGGATTACTCATCATGCTATTGATGTTCCCTCAAGTTGTTGAAACCATTTATAGCCCTGTATTACCTCACCTCGTCGATTATTTTGGCATATCAATGGCAAGCGCCAGTCAAACCTTATCTATCTATTTTATGGCCTTTGCTGTGGGTGTTGTTTTCTGGGGGCGCATCGCTGATGTAATTGGACGCCGAAAAGCGATGCTATGTGGTTTGCTGATTTATGCTATTGGTTGCCTGTTGGCCATTATTGCCGTTGATTTTAATATGGTGTTAATGGCACGTATTATTTCCGCTTTTGGTGCCGCAGTTGGTTCTGTTATCGGTCAGACAATATTACGTGATAGCTATGAGGGTAAAGAGTTAGGCAAAGTATTTTCAGTAGCGGTTATTGCGGTATCTATTAGCCCTGTTGTGGGTTTAATGCTGGGGGGATTTATTGCTGAGTATTTCGGGCATTTGATTGTATTTAGCTTGTTATTTGTTATGGCTATTATGCTTTTAGTTGTGTCTACAGTGTCATTGCAAGAAACAAAACCTAGTCATCTTCAAACGATTAGTTTTATGAGTGTCTTTAAGGCAATGCTTAAAGATGGTGCTATTTGGAAGAGTGCGATTTTGGTTGCTTGCTTTAATATCATGATGTTTAGCTATTACTCTTTAGCGCCATTTATGTTTAGTCAGCTTGGATTAAGTTCGATGGAATTTGGTTACAGTGGTGTGGTCCTAGCTGTGGCTTCTATTTTTGGTAGTACATTAAATAAACGACTGTTAGAAAAAGAGTGGAGCTCGCAACGGTTAATTCAGGTGGCTGTTGTATTTAGCCTGATAGGCTCGGTTCAGGTGTATTTGTATCAAGAGAGTCTTTGGTTTTTGCTCGGAATGGCAAGTGTGGTTGCTGGGTTTGGTATGGCTATTCCTAATATATTTAGCACGGCACTCGTTAATTATAAACACCAAGTAGGAACTGCTGGAGCGATTTTAGGCTTGTTTTATTATTGCTTAATTGGCAGTGGATTGGGTCTTGCTGGTGTCGTCGGGGATTTAGGGTTAGTGCTAATAGCAATGTCTTTATTGGCTGGAACCATCTTGTTATCCAGAGAATAAAGAGGGTATGAATAAAAAGAGAGGCGCTAATAGCCTCTCTTTATGATTGATTTGATTATTTTGCCAGTTCGTAGTTTGCTTTCATTTCTTCTGGTGCAATACCGTATTCGTAATCAGCAAGATAACCGTCTTTGTAGACTGTCATCCCTTTATCATCCCAACTCACTTGAATGATCGCAGTTTTACCATCTTCACTGCCCATCAGTGTTAGCATTTCATCATCAATCTTCACGGCTTTGATGGTTTTAATACGCTTAAATGATGCAAATTCTGTTGAGGTCGGAAGAATACCATACGTGCCTTTCCATACGTCTTGAGGTACTAACCATTCGTTATAGACATCATCAACAACTGCGGCTGGCATTCTAGCGACAACAACCTCTTTGATCATCGTATTGCTTGTTTCTAGATGGTAACCACCTTTGCCATTAGATACATAAGTAGGAAATTCTTTACCTATTTCAGAGGCTTTTGGTAATCGACCTAGCGTTGGTGAGCTCTTTACAAACAGTTGAGCAGATTCAAACTTTGTCATGATCTCTGGGATTTTTTGAAACTCGACAGGTGCTGAAAAGACTGAAAAAGAAGCGAACAAAGATGAAATAAGAAGGGTGTTTACGTATTTTTTCATTATAAACTCAATTGTCAATAAAGGTTGATTTCGCGACAATATAACGTATTTGGTTTTCATAAACAGGGACTGTGCTAACAATACCGCAATAAAAAGCCCTTATTACTAAAAGTGAATAAGGGCTTTATTTTAAGCCAATAGACGCTGCTATTTATTATTAAACTTATTAATAAATTTGGGTATTGTGGTTTTCCACATTTATACATAATAATTATTAATTAAGATTAGCTGCTAATCAGGGAGTACCAGCTAATCAATATGGATAATCAGCAGTTATTTATCCTATCTGGATTTTTGCAGGCAGCGCTTGTCTTGCCGCCGCACCTACTACCCAATCCAGTAATACGCCTTTACCTTCACGAGTTGGGTCAATCAATCCAATGTCATTAATATTCACGCCATCGTTTGATTTCATTTTAACGGGTTGCTGAATATCGCCAATCCAGTGGGCACGTTCACCAAGCTCTTTATGACCAAAACCGTGTTCAAAACCAAGCGTACCGATTTGGATACCATCTACCAGCATAGCTAACGCTTTGGTTGAGCTACTTGGTGTGGTGATAGTAAATACATCGCCTGTTGTTATTCCCATTTTTTGGGCATCTGTTGGATGAATATAAACAGGGTTTACGCCTTTAATTGAATTCAAACGAGGTGATAAATTAGACACCGCACTATGAATGTTTGATTTAAAGTTGGTTAGTGTAAATGGCCACTCTGCCTTTGGGTATTTATCCGCTAGTGGCGTACCATCGGCGAGCTTTTGTGGATACCAAGTTGGACAGCCAATGTATTGCTCTCCTGTCATGGTATTGCGAGACGTTCCCACTTTTTCATTCCAAATGGAGAGCGGTTTTTTCCATTTATGCTTCATCTCATCGTTTTTGTAGGCTTCTGTTGCATCTTCAAATCGGCCGCCACGAGCAAAAATATAAGCGACTTTACCAAACTCTTCTTGCGTTAATACTCGCTGCATTTCAGGGACTAGACGCTCTAATCCTGAAAGAACAATGTCTTCAGCCGTGGCTGTTGGTGCGCCATTCGCCGCATACGCTAAGTTTGCGGCTGAGCGTAAATAGAAGTCTTCAGCTGAGTGAATTGCATGCCAATTTCCTTGAGTATCAGGCATTGCATTGTCACCAAAACCGCCAAGGTCCATTGATTTTGCAATATCAATAAAGAAATTTTCTAGATTGATAGAGCGACCGTCGGCTGTTTTTTCTGTTAATGGTTCAACAATCGGCCAACGTGCTGTCACCGCTTTGGTTGGTACGCCATGCCACGGTGTTGCCATTCCCCAGCTTTCATAAGTCACAGTATCTGGTACTAAATAATCAGACAGAGCGGTGGTTTCGTTAATAAAGGCATCAACAGAGACGATTAATCCGAGTTGTTTAGGATCTTTCAGTTTCTCACCCAATAAATTGTCGAGTCCTGGAACCCCATAAAGAGGGTTCGCCATGTGGTTAATCCATGCTTTTGCTCGGTACGGATAACCATCAATCGCTGCCGATAAATGTTCGGTTAATAATGGTGCTGATATAGGGTACCAAGGTGAGCGTGTTGGATATGGCGATTGTCCAGCCGCTATTTTACGCTTGTATTCGCTTGTTTTTTCATAAGGGAATTTGCTACGAGATAAAAATACGCCTTTTGGTTTTACTTTGCCTTTGAATTTAGCAAAATTATAACGAGGACCCGCTGCAGAGGTTGGATACCCGCCCGCTTTTGCCATCGTTCCACCTTTTAGGTTGATATTACCGATAAGGGCGTTAAGCATTAAAATAGAGAATGAATTATAGAAACCATTACTGTGCATGTTACCACCATGGGTATCTACCACCGCTTTGGTACCATGACTGGTAAATTTAGTCGCGAGAGCAATAATATCCTTTTGTGAAATACCACACTGTTCACTGTAGAAAGCCAAGTCATATTTAAAGGCTTCTTCTTTTAGACGTTGCAGAGAAGATTTGACAGTTATCGTGCCATTAATTGTCTCTAATCGTTGACTAACAAATAAGGTCGCAGGTTTATTTTGCGTATTAACTGACGGTTCATTACTTTGTGCATCAATAATGACATAAGGATCACTGTCTGACAGTGCTTTACCTTCAAAAGGGAGGCCCATTTCAGATGCGCGTAAGAATGCGCCGTTTCTAGGATGGTTTTCATCACTAATAACAAGGTGAGTAGCATTACACCAATGGGCAGTGCCGGCATGTTTCATTGCAGCCGCACTTGGTTGCGCTAAGAAGGTTTTATTATAACGCTCATTAGTGATGATCCATTGGATCATACCAAGCACTAAAGCAGAATCCGTCCCTGAGTTAATTGGCATCCAACGGTTATTATCACCTGCGGCTAGGCTTGATGAACCAGCAGGCAAACTTGGTGTGATAATGGTGTACTCAAAATTTCCACGAGTACGAGCGGCTGCTAATTGGCGAGCTTGGCGTTTAAATGGATTACCGGCTTGAGCAGGAGACATGCCAATAAATATCGCAAATTCAGTGTGTTCTAAATCTGGTTTAACATGAGCGAATTTATTGAGATCACTCATTAAGGCTCCTGATCCTGCGCGGAACGCATAACCACAATATGAGCCATGATGACCAAAGTTACGTGTGCCATAGCTGTTAAAAGCGAAGCGTTTTAGAATATCATCACGACCTTCGTTACCTGCATTGGTGACTAATAGTTGGTTCGATTTTGGCCCATATTCAGGGTTGTTTGGATCTAATGGCGTTTTAATATCACGGATCTCACGTAAGCCTTCAACATGACCTTCACCAAACAGATCGCCGCCTTCAACCACTTCTTTTAGGAGTTGCTCGTAGCTGATAGGAACCCATTTTCCTTCGCCACGTTTACCCACACGTTTTAATGGCTGAGTAATACGATACGGGCTATTACGGATCTCCATCATGCCGTTACCGCGAGCACAAGCGGTTGAACGTCCGGCTAATCCTGCTTCACCTGCCATGCCAATATAAGCGTCTTTTACTGACGTATTGAATGGGATTTGTTGTTCATGAGACAAAGGGTGATAAGGATTACCAGAGATACGTAAAATGTTATCGCTTTCGTTATCAATACGTACACGTAAGCCACACAGTGTCCAACAACCAAAACACATAGAGGGTGCTACGCGTTGTTTTGGATTTGCAATCAATTTGCCATTTTCTGTCACCGTGTATTCTGGCTCTAGTGAATTACCATGATGAATATGATTAGTTTTTTTACCTGCGGTTCCATCAATGACACCGTGCGCCATGTGTGTGCCTGTGGTTGCATATCCTGCTGCAAAAGCACCTACACCACCAACAGCAAGGCCTGATTTTAAAAACTGACGACGTTTGTTATCCATAATTAAATCCTACTTTGTTGTGTGTTTTGTGGTTGAAAGAGAGGTTTTTTGCGTATTCACGATTTCGGATGCAGCTAACGCGAGTGCCATCCATAAACCAAACATTCCTAAGATGCCAAGTAAACCTGCGCCTCCCATTGGTAGTTCGTATGGGTATGCACCAACATCAAATTTTGGGATGGTTTGTACATCCATCATGGTTACCCAACGTAAATAGAAACTCGCAAACAGGGTGGTGGCAGTGATAATGATGAAGCTTGCGCGGTTAAGGTTTTTTAAGGTTTGAGCGACAACAAAACAAACAATAAAACCAAGAGATAAGAGGCCTAATCGAGTGATCCATGCTTGGTTTTCATATAAAGAAAAAGTCGGATTATTTGAAGCCCATAACGGTACTAAAATAAGAGAAAGTACAGAGCTTAATACCAAGGTGCGCTTGATAAGAGAGGCGTCTCCCTCACTCATTGAAGTCTTGTCTGTATGGCTTGAGGGAAATAAAAACAGCAATAAAGTACTAAAGCCAATCGCCCCCAGAAAAGCGGTCACAAACCAAAGAATAGGGGAGGCGGCTTGATTCCATAACGGGCGACTCTCAATGATGGCAATTTCAGCGCCAGTATAAAGAGCAATACTCAGCCCTGATAAGGTAGTGATGGCTGCGACAATGATCATTTGTGTATGAGTAATTTTCCAATCGCCCAAGGTCAATAAACCAACGAATTTTGCGATGGGATTAGTGCTGTTTTGTAGCTCTGCAATATCATCGCGTAAATACAGCCATGCCGTGGCTACCGCTAATGCAGAGAACAGAGGTAAGAAAAGCGAACCAAGAGACATCCAAGACCAAGGGGTAAGATGAAAGAAGAAATGCCATGCACGTCCTGGTTGATGTAGATCGCCAGTTAATGCTAATGGGCCAACAATAGCCCCAATAGCCACCGTTAAAACCAGAGCTGAACGCATTTTATGGCTTGTATGTTGTTGAAATATCAAGCTCAGTAAAAAGAGAATAGCCGCGGCGTAAGAAGATCCTATGTATAAGAAATATTGTACTGCCCACGGTAGCCATGCGGTCGCTTGTGGCTGAATTAAGACTTCTGTGATGTTCATGCGTTCTCTCCTTTTGGATCATAAATCGCCGCTTTTCCTTCGATGTGAGAGGTAAAACGCGCATCCATCCCGATGTAGAAGACGTGTGGTTGTGTTTTTTCTTCTGGTTTGAGTACTTTAATATCGGCTTGGTTTTCTGCCATTAAACGCACGATTTCACTGCTTGGATCATTTAAATCACCAATTACACGAGCGCCACCAACGCAGGTTTCAACACATGCCGGAAGTAGGCCTTTTTCTAAACGATGCGCACAGAAAGTACACTTATCAGCGGTTAAAGTTTCTTCGTTAATAAAACGGGCATCATAAGGGCAAGCTTGAACACAGTAAGCACAAGCTACGCAACGCTCGTTATCCACCATGACAATGCCATCTTCACGTTGAAAGGTCGCTTGAACAGGACATACTTTGACACAAGGAGGATTATCACAGTGATTACACAAACGAGGTAACATGAATGATTTCACATTCTGAACGTCAGTATTGCCATTATCTAATGTCACTTCGTATTGTTTAACGGTAGTTCTGAACTGGCCAATAGGCGCTTGGTTTTCGATAGAGCAACCGACAGTACAGGCTTGGCAACCCACACATTTACGTAAATCAACCACCATGGCGTAGCGTTTACCCACCATGCCTTTTCTATCCGGTTGGTTATTATTTCGGATGATGCTAGTGGCTGATAAGGTACCAGCTCCTGCGACAGGAATAATGGCAGCGCCTGCGGTGAGTGTGCCAAGACGATTGAGAAATCGACGTTTGGTATTGTCCATAAAACCTCTTTTTGTGATGGTTTACTGCGTATGTCAAAATATGAACAAATTATTAATAATTGAGTCTGTTGTGCCTACTGTGGTTTTCCACATAGCGTAAGCTCACTTGATCTAAAACAAGAAAAAACTTGGGAAATAAACAGATATTGATATCCTAGTTAAGTCAGTAATGGATCTGAGAGTGTAATGAGCAAAGAACAGAGAATGGAATGGCACAAGCAAGGTCGATATTTTGTTATATTTATAGGGATAGTTTGTGCATTGCTCTCCAACACGGCTGTTGCTCAAACTCAGAACGTGGATGTAGGTGTATTAGCTACACGAGGTGCGTTAGAAGCGAATCATCGTTGGCAACCGACAATGGATTGGCTATCTCTTAATATTCCTGATACGGCTTTTGTCCTACATCCATTTACTCTTTCTGAGATGGAACAGGCGGTAGAGAATAAAACCGTCGATTTTGTGATCACTAACCCTGGGCAAGCAGTACGACTTGGGCGTCAGTTTTCTTTATCTTGGCTTGCGACGTTAAACAGCGCGAATGGTAATGATCAATCAGGTACCACTCATGCCATTGGTTCAGCTTTTGTAGTTCTAAAAGACTCTTCATATCAAGCTATTGACTCTTTAAGTGGTTATCCTTTAGCTGCGGTCAATGATAATGCTTTTGGTGGTTATCTCACGATGCGGTATGAGATAAATAAACTGGGTTTAAGTCAATCTCATTATTTTTCTAATATTCAGTTTCTAGGCTTTCCTCTGGATGCGCTGCTCTATCAATTGCGAGATAAACATATAGAAGGAGCGATAGTCCCCGTGTGTTTACTAGAAAGAATGAGCCAAGAAGGTTTGCTTAATAAAGATAATTTTCGAGTCATTAATAACGTCGCCCCCCAAGAATTTCCATGTGCCACTTCAACACCGCTTTACCCAAATTGGTCGTTTGCAAAAACAGGTAGAGCGAATAAAGGCTTAGCGAAACCAATTACGAGAGCATTATTGTCATTACCAAGTGATCATCCAGCGGCTATTGCAGCAAACTCATTAGGCTGGACACCTGCAGTAAGTCAGTTGTCGGTGGATAAATTGTACCAAGGTTTAGATATGCATCCACTGCAAAAACCGTGGTGGCAAGAAGCGATGTCGTGGCTAAAGCGAAATCAACAATGGGGATGGATGCTATTTATTCTGGTGATTGTGCTCAATGGTTATCACTTTTTATTGGAATATCGTTTTAGTCGAAGTAAGCGAGAATTAGAGAATACACTTAACTCGTTAAAAGAAAAAAACACCATGTTAGAGCATGCACAGAGAGTGGCAATTGTCGGGGAGTTAGGCAGCAGTTTAGCGCATGAAATAAACCAACCTTTAGCCGCGATTCGCAATTACAGCCAAGGCGGATTATTGCGGATAAAAAAAGGAAACGAGGCACAAGAGTTAGCCCCAATCTTTGAGAAAATAGAACAGCAAGTGATACGCGCAGACAGCATTATTCAACGCTTAAGAGCCTTAATAAATAAACGTACTATTGCTAAATCAAATTGTGATATTAAAGACATTATTTCAGATACGTTATTGCTACTTGATTATGATTTTAAAAAGAAAGAGATTCAAATAATACAAGATAATGAACAGCAGAGTTACCCATATTGGGGTGATGCTGTCGGCTTACAACAAGTATTATTAAATGTGTTAAATAATGCGGCAGATGCCTGTTTACAGCGGGAAGAACAAGAGGGCACTTTAGCTCATAAGATCTGGATAGAGACAACCATGAGTGAGCAGAATATTAAGATAGTCATTCGAGATAGTGGCATTGGATTAGTTGATAATAATCAACCGTTATCAAAGGCCTTTGTCACAACTAAAGAGAATGGATTAGGGTTAGGCCTAGCAATCTGTCGTGATGTAATTGAAGACCATAATGGAACTTTTTTATTACAATCTGCTCAGTCACAAGGCTGCCAAGTCACAGTAACCTTGCCAATAACAGGTCATAATAGTGCGCATTAATTGCCAGTGAAGTTAAAAGGGAGTAAATCATGTCAAAAATAAATGTGCCAGTCTATGTGGTTGATGACGATGAATCAGTTCGAGACTCATTAGTGTTTATGCTAGAAGGCCATGATTTTAACGTGACTACTTTTGAAGATGGACAGGCGTTTATTGATGAAGTGGATTTATCACAACCTGGCTGTGTGGTACTTGATAGTCGAATGCCGATATTGAGAGGCCAAGAGGTTCAACTACGATTAAACCAACAACAGAGCCCATTGTCGATTATCTTCTTAACTGGTCATGGTGATGTCCCTATGGCCGTTGATGCGTTGAAGTTAGGTGCGGTTGATTTCTTTCAAAAGCCAGTGGATGGCGAAAAATTGGCTTTGGCTATTCATAAAGCGATAACGCATTCTTTAACCATGTATGAGTATCAAGCAAATAAAAGACAGTTTGATGCGCTAACAGAAAGAGAAATGGAGATTTTAAAACTCATCGTGAAAGGTCAGCGTAATCAACAAATTGCTGATAAATTATGCGTCGCTGTACGAACTATAGAAGTGCATCGTTCAAGTTTGATGAAAAAATGCCAAGCCAAAACCGTGGCAGATTTAGTGATGAGTTTTGCAAATATAACTAAGAGTATTTTATAAGATATAAAGTCATTTACTAATAGTAAGGGTTAATATTTGCTTTGTCTGATATAATGCCTTACTTCTTATTTACGGTGTAAATGTCCCATAGCTAATCCTTTCAGAAGTCTTTAATTACCATGCCTAAATACCTTATTCTAATCAGTCTCTTATTTTCATTTTCTTCACAAGCCGGAATGTTGGAGTTTTGGAGTGCATTTGGCGATAACGTCGATCAGAAACTCGCAAAGGAATTCGAAGCGAGAACGGGTAATAAACTGATGGTTCGCAAGTTTTCTATTGATGAAATGAAAGCGGAATTATTATTGGCATCTAGATCGAAAAATTACATGCCAGATGTAGCATGGGTACCTTCTGATTTTTTAGGTTTGCACAAGTTTATTGGAATTACTCCTATTCCTAAAGCATGGATAAAACAAGAACAATTAGAATCAGCAGCAAAACAGAGTGCGATGGTTGGCGATCGTTATATGGGATTACCCCTGTTTCTTGGTAATCACCTCATGCTTTTTTATGATAAGACTAAGACAGCGACACCTGTTACACAGTGGGAGCAACTGCAAGCGTTGTCTCAAAATGAACCGAATAAGATGCACATTAGTTATAGTGTGAAGGATATGTATTTTTTCTCAGTTTTTTTCAGTCTGTTTCGTCCAAATGTACCTTTAGACCAACTTCACTTTGATGATCCTAAATCTTTAGAAACACTAGCGTTTTATTATAATACTGCAAAAAAAAATAAACTCAGTACGCAATGTAATAGTTTATGTAGCCGCCAATTATTTATTGATGGTAAATCATCTTACCTTATAGATGGTGACTGGGCTGTTAGTCACTTAATTGAAGAGTTTGGTTCTGATTTAGGAATCGCCTCATTACCGAGTTACCAAGGCATACCAATGAAATCCTTGTCTGGTGGTAAAGTTCTGACAATGACGAAAACGAGCTTCCAAGATCCTGAAAAAAGAGCAATGATCAAACAACTGATGGAATTAGCACAGGATAAAGAGTTTTTGACTCGTTTGATTAATGAACATCAATACATATCAGCTTCTACAGAAGTAAATCAAGCTGCAATATTACCCAATAAAAAAGTAATGAATGCGGTGTATCAGCAATATCTACAATCTCAACCTATGCCTACAAGTTTACGAGTTTCTTTTGTATGGGAAGCATTAGCCAGAGGGGCCTCTCGTCATTCAGATGGTATGCCAGAGAAAGAAACAATGGTATATATTGAGAACTTAATTGATCGATTTTCGGCTAAAGTGGAAGATTTATGATTACTCGTCCTTATTTTAGTTTACGTAAATCTTTTACCTATACATTGCTAATTGCATCATTAGCTCCGTTAATTTTTATTAGTCAATTTGTGACCAGTAGTATTGGTGAAACATTATTTAATCAAAAAGAACAACAAATTCAAAATGCAGTATCAACGATTTCTCAAGAAATAGTCGTGGAGTTTGATCGCATCCAGCAAAGCCTAAATTGGCTATCTCGCGATAGATTCAATATTCAGGCATTGGATAATATTTTGTATACAAGCGTTGTTATGCACAATCTCACTCGGTTTAGTGAATTGTCGCACTTGATTAACAGCGTTTATATTTTGAATGATAAATGGGAACCATTATATGATATTAATGGCCGGCCTTATCACTTTGAAAATAGCCAATTATTAAACGAAATCAGTGCAGATAAATCGATTTATGAGCAGGGGTTAACTAAAGCGCATTTCTATACAGAACCAAATTTAATCAAAGGGATCCCCTCGTCAAAGGGCATTGCTTTAATTACACCAATGTTGGCTTATAACTTAGAAGGTGCAGGCCGTTATCGTGCATCTGGTTACGTAGTTGTTCTAATATCGTTTGATACCATAGAGCAGAGCTTCCAACATTTTTTACTAAAAGATGAGAGTTTTGATTTGAACCCTCATTTAGATACTGGTAGTGAGCTAAAAACAGAGATGACAGAGAGTGGGGCTCTTGAGCGGATTTTTGTCTTAAATAACTCGTCATTCTCATCGCCTTTAGCCCTTGATATTACTTATCAATTTTCAGATATAGAGCGCCTTAAGGAGATGAAATCCTCTCTTTTGGCTTTATTTACTGTCATTGGGTGGACATTTATAACGGTTCTTTTAATCGCAATGGGGATCACTCGTTGGATCTCTAGAGAGTTTATCGATATAGAAGACACTATAGTTAGTTATGCATCCAACAAAGAAGTAAAGGGTAAGAAATTTCAATTCTCTGAATTTGATCGAATGGCACTGGTTTTAAATAAAATGAGCATTACGATCAGAAATCAATTGAGTGAACTTAAAAACAAAAATGATGAGTTAAATGATTCTAAAAAAGTCATTGAACGAAGCAATAAAAAACTCTCCAATTTTAATCAAGAGCTTGAGGTTCAAGTAACAAAACAAACCGCTCAACTTAGTGATGCTTTAACTAGAGAAGAATTACACAAGAACAATTTAGCAGCAGTGATAGAGTTTGGTTCAATATATAAAACATTGAGTTATCGTGATTTACCTCAAAAAGTAGAAGCTCAATTACAACATCTGTTTTCTGACACTCAGTGGCAGTTACGATTTAAACCTTTAGGAAGCCATAAGGGGCTTCAAATACTATCTAGCAAGGATAAATTTTTAGCTAGCTTGAGGTTTGAATCTAGCCCTCAATTAGAAGCAAATCAATTAGTATTTGAGTTATTTGTTAAACAGCTTTCCTCGTGGTTAGAGTTAGTTGATATCGCAAGAAGTGATGCATTGGTGCAATGTGGTAATCGGAAGGCTTTCGATGAAGATCTTGCACATTATCAAAAACGCTATCGAGATTCAGAAGCCACTTGGAACTTTGGATTATTTATCTTAGATGTTAATGGCTTAAAAGCGATTAACGACCAATATGGCCATGATTTAGGTGATGAACTTATCCGAGTTAGCAGTTCTCACATTTCTGGCTTATTGAGTGAAAACGAGTCTTTCTATCGAATTGGTGGTGATGAGTTTGCTCTTTTAACTAAGGGAATGACTAGAAAAGAATGCGCATCCTTGGCTGAACAATTACAAGTAAGCCAAGAAAGCTTAAAATTCTTTGATAAAGAAGGAAAAGTGTATGATGGGCATTACTCTATTGGTTGGGCGTGCTCTGATAATACTGATTTGTTTAAAATGTTCACTATTGCTGATGAGTCTATGTATCAAGATAAGAGAGAATATTACTTACATTTATAATGGAATAGCACATTTTAATTAATGTGCTATTTTTACTATCTAATTAATTTTGTACATCTTTCCATCAAGGATCTTATTTTTAATTTTTTCATACTTATGAGTATAGGGGTAAGGCTCCATCGAGAGTAATTTCATTAAGAAGAATAAATTAACAATTGGAACTATGAGCATGATCAAATAATAAGAAGGTAACCCGCAATTACTCATTCTCAGCTTAGAGACAATTAAGAGTAGAAGGTACAAAACTACATATACAGATGGCGAACTTACACTGGTATATTCTACCATAAATAAAGAGAATATTATAAATATATAAAAAGCATATTTTTTCCTAGTCATAATAAATCCTTTTTTAACTTGGAATGTAACAAACTACATTACCGATTGAGTTAGAGTATGGTGTAAAATTTTTATCATTATGAATTAGCGATTTATTTTTAGTCCAAAATGCTAGCTTACTAATAAAGTTAGCATTAAATTTATTTGTATTAAATAATAAAATATATTCATCTTCATTCAGCAGTCTAGATTTTTCTGTTATATTTTTACATATATTATATGCTTGGCCGTAATTTAACTTACCAAATATTTGTTTTCCATTACTAATTGTATTATCGTTTATTTTATCTTTATCTAATGTTGGAAAGGTTGGAATGACAAATAAATTACCTTTTTCATTATAAGCAACTTTAAGTATTGGGTTTTTGAAAATAGAAAGTGAACCATTTTCGGTATTGTTTTTAATAGTTGTTTCCGGTTCGTTATGGGGCGATCCATTTATTGAATTATTATTCGTATTTTGAGGTGACTGGTTAAAAGAGAAAGTAAAATCACTATCTTTTAAAATATTAACATTTGCCACTTTATTAAGGGATTTATAAATAGCTGTTATTTTATGATTCCCACTACTGACTGTAGTTGATATAAAAGAACCCACACCAACATCTAGACCATCAATAACAAATGTAACATCATCGAAATTACTTCTCAAAATTAACTTGAAATCTGTCGTTTCAAATATTTTATTTAAAATTAAATTTGTATCTTTATTATAAGATTCTAAAAATTTAATACTTACATTATAAGATAAAAAACCAGAGTAATCCATAATTGCATCATTGATAATGAATTCCTTATTGTCATTAGTGTTTATATAATTACTATTACTTAATATTGAGTTAGTAATATTCTCTTTATTATCTAATAGGCACTTATCCATATTTTTTGATACACAAGATATGGAGCCCTTAGAGCTCAAAATAATAGGGGCCTTTAGTGAATTAATGTACCTTTTTCTGACTTTGTTCTTCAGTTTTAATAATTCTTTCTTTCTTTTTATTCTTATATCACTAACCGTATCTGATAATGTTTCTTTTTCATTTTTAATTATTTTTATCTTACTACTTAGTTCTTTAATGTTTTCTTTGTTTTTATATATTTCATTATGCGATTCTTTCATTTCTTGATAGTATTTATCTGAAATATATTCGTCGGCATTATTTTCAAAGGAGGATTTTAATTTATTCGTAACTAATTCCTTACTCTCGTTCAACCTCATTTCTAAATTAATTAATTCATCTCTTTCCGCTGATAAACTATAAATATCAGAATCAATATTATTCAAATCAATAACCATTTTTCTATAGTCAAAACTAGTTTTTATTTCATCTAAATTTATCTCTTCTTCACTAGTCAGTTTTAATAGTGATGATCTTGCATTAAAAGATATAAGGAACGGAATGATAGCTATCATTGCAACGATACTTTTAATTATTAAACCATCTCGTATCTGGTTTTTTTTGTTATAATAAAAAAAATTCATAATAATTTAGCACTAACGAATTTTTTCAAAATAATTATTATTAGATCTAGATTCTTTGTAAGATGATATTATCAATAGTAATAACTCGTCTTTTGTTAGTGAAGCTAAACGAATACCAGCTTTTTCTGTTCTAAGTTGGCAAATATGCAATACATGGTTAAACATTGAATTAGACACAAGTAAGTCCTCTACTTCTACAATACAATAACTTGATTATTTGATGGCTTTTAATAATAATTTATGAAATGATTTTAATCAACATCATGCCCCAATAGCATTTTTAACTATATATCGTTGTGTTTTCTAATGCTGCTTTACTCATAACTTTATGATAATTATATTATTAAAAATTCCCTCTTACTTTTAAAGTGCACTTAACCTACGTGGTAGTAGGTTATTTCTTGCATTAATTGTAGTGGGTGCTTACGATATATAAGTATTAAGATTACACGATTTTTAGCTCATATTTTAAAATATCATATACTATGGTATTCAGTAATTTAAAATTATAAACGCACTTTCTTTGAGCTTGTGAGATAAATAAATGTTAGTTAAAAAAGAAGTGATTCTTACTTAAAATTTGAATGTTAACTTGTCAGTTAATCTTTAGTTTTGTGTAGGTCTTTGCCTACATTGTAACTATATATATATATAAATCAATCGCTTATCAGTTTTCATGTGTATTGGAAATATTGACATAGATTAATTAAGCTTTACCCTAGGGATGTCTTTAAATTGTAGTTGGTTTCAAAATATGCAAAACATTGTTAAATTTATAATTTTTTTATTATTACCAATGACGGTTCATTCGGTTGAATTGAATTTTTCTCAGATTGAAAAAGACTATATAAAAAACAATCCAAAAATATCTGTGGCAGTACTATCAACAAATCAATCTCCTTATATTGGAAAAAATAAATTCGGCGATTTCTTCGGAATTCATATTGATTATATTAATAGTATTTCGAATATTATAGGAATAGATGTAAGATATCATACATTTGAAACAATAAAAGAATTACTAATAAGTGTCGAATCAGGTGAGTCTGATATTGCTCTTGGATTTAGTAAAACTCCAGAGCGAAGTAATAAATATATTTTCTCTGAGCCTTTTTTTGAAGGAAATATTGCTATTTGGTATAGAAAAGCAAAAGCAAGGTATTTACCAATTCAAGATCTATCTTGGACTTGTGTGGAAGGAACTATTTATTGTGACCGTCTTGTTGAGCAAGGGGTTACTAATATAAAAAAAGCACGATTCTTTTCAGAAGCCATTAGTTGGGTAAATGAAGGAGGTTCTGATGCGATTATTGCAAATTATGTAACAATCGCAAAATATTTGAATGATAATAATATAATAGTTGGTGCGACATTACTACCTGAATGGTTGGAGCCAGAAAAAGCAGGTGTAATTACGTCAAAAGAAAATAAAACATTCATTAGTATTGTCAATAAAGTACTAAAATCATATAGAGATGGTATTAATATACATTCTATTAAATCAGATAATATATACCATCAAAGTGATTTGTTGAATTTAGCATATCGTAACATGAGTGTTGAAGAGCAAATCATAAAATATACTCTTAACGAAGACTCTTACCCTTTATTTTATCGTAATGAAGAAGGTAAAATAACTGGGTATCTATATGATTTTTTAAAGCTAATACAAGCAAGAACAGGTCTTAAATTTAAATACATTAAAAATACGAATGAGAATGTTTGGGATGAACTTTCTCTTGGGAATGTTGATTTAGTTCCTGTCGCCTATTATGAAAATGAATATAATAAGGATATAACATTAAGCAATCCATACATATCTATTACATATCGTTCTATAGAAAAAGTTGAAGCTATTAATAAATATAATAATATAGGTGTATTAGTCTCATCAAATGACAGTAAGTTAGATTATATTCGAAGTGTTTTCTCTAAATCAGTGATAAGTTATAGTGATAGTCAAAGTTTATTAAAAGACTTGGAATTAGGGTTAATTAGCCAAGCATATTTACCCGATGATCTTATACAAGGGATATTAGCAAGAGATTTTACAGATAGTTTTGTTGTAGGAAAGAGCAAAGATAAAATTATAGATATTTCTTTTGCAGTATCTAAAAAAAATAAAATTCTTTCAGATGTCGT
The DNA here is from genome assembly GCF_057368515.1 of Aliivibrio friggae. Lineage (NCBI taxonomy): Bacteria > Pseudomonadati > Pseudomonadota > Gammaproteobacteria > Vibrionales > Vibrionaceae > Aliivibrio > Aliivibrio friggae. The sequence goes on along the minus strand of NZ_CM170649.1, from coordinate 196,286 downwards.
TAATGCCGTTTTAGAAACCGTCGATGATGAAGAACTGAAAAAACTAAAGCGTGGGTATCGTCAATTTAATGTTATTTATGGTTATGAAAAAAGCAGAGTATACAAAGTCGTATTATCGTTAATTTTTGTTATTATTTTATCTTGTTTAGTCGTTTATTTTTGGCTTAATAATTTAAAGCTTCAAGTGACATTAAAAGATAAAGATACGAAACAATTAGAATCAAAAAAAGAATGGTTACAGAATATTATTAATGAGCAACCAAGTATAATTTTTATACATGGAGTTAATTCTAAAGTATCTTTAAGTAATTGTAATTTCTATCAAGGTGAACAGTGCAATAATTGTATATTATTTTCAAATGAAGACGAGAAATATATAAATGAGAATAAGAAGATTATTACCGAAGGTATTACAATTAATGATACATTATTAGTATCAAATCAATGTAAGTTGCAATTTGCTCAAGTAGATAGAGTTAGAAAGCGAATAATAGATCCAAAAACAAATATTACATATTTATTAACCGTAATTCATGATATTACGGAACAAAAAAAGCAAGAGGCTGAGTTAATTAAAGCTAATAAAGCTGCACAAGATGCTGTCATTTCACGTGAACGCTTTCTTGCAAGTATGAGTCATGAATTACGTACGCCTATTGCTGGTGTAATGGGCTTACTTGAGTTACTTTCAACGCGAGTGAAAGGAACAGAAAAGCAAGGAATCGTTGAAAATATTTCTTCATCAATGCATCACCTTCATTTACTTGTTAATGACATTTTAGATTTTTCTAAATTAGAAGCTGAACAACTAAGTTTAGAGCTTAGAGACTGCCATTATTTACGAGAATTAGGAAATGTGTTTAGATTACATAATGCGTCTGCTCTTGAAAAGGGTATTAAGTTTCGTTTATTTATATTACCTACATCGATAGAAGTAATTAAAGTTGACTCATTAAGGTTGAGCCAAATTGTAAATAATTTATTATCAAATGCTGTTAAATTTACTGAGATAGGTTACGTCAGCGTTAAGGTTGAAGTTAGTGATGTATCTTTAAAAATTGCTATTTCTGATACTGGACTAGGAATGAATGAAAAACAATTAAAATCAGTATTTAAACCTTTTACTCAAGCTGATAATAGTATTGCCCGTGAATATGGTGGAACAGGGCTAGGTTTAAATATAGTTAATGAGTTAATTAAGCTAATGAAAGGTGAGCTTAATATAGTAAGCTCTGAAAATGTAGGAACAGAGATTGAATGTATAATTCCAATTGATGTGGTTTCTAATTATGGAGCTTCTTTTTCTAAATTAGATATTACTTGTAAAGTGAAGGATGAAGCGATACATCAATGGATAAGAGAATGGACTAAAAACGATTATTCTTTCCCTGTAGATAAGAAAAAAGTAACAATTATCGATGGGAATGAAATTTATGAAGAAGATATAACATACTCTGTTATTATATCTTTAGATGGATATAATAGAGTTAATTCAGACAACAATGAAAATATATTGTCAGTAAATTCAAATCCTTTATTTGTTGATGAACTTCATACATTATTGTTTAACTTAATAGAACGTGAAAATGATTCTAATGTCAAATCTTTAAGTAAACTTGTAGGTCATATTTTAATTGCTGAAGATAATAAGATAAACCAAACGTTATTAGTAAAGCAGTTAAGTGAATTCGGTGTAAGTGCCGATGTTACCAATAATGGATTAGAAGCTTTTAATAAATTAAAAATTAGTCCAGATAAATATGATTTATTAATTACTGATTGCCATATGCCAATATTAGATGGCTTCGCTCTTGCTAAAAAAATTAGAGAAGAAATTATAGATTTTAATGATAAACCAATAATTGGATGTACAGCTGAAGATCTAAGAGTTTCCCGACTTAATGGAACTCATTTTGGTATTAATCATATGTTATTTAAACCTTATAGTATATATGAATTGAATACTATTCTAGTATCCTATTTATCTGGTTTTGAAGAAAGTTGTGATTGTGCTTTTGTTGATAAATTCTTAGAATTAGATGATGGTGGATTAATTAATTTATTTATTGAAACAATGAGTGAAGATTTAACTGATTTATTATCATTTTCTTCTGAACAAGAAATAAAAGATACTCTGCATAGAATTAAGGGAGGAATGGGGAGTATTGGTTTTGATTCAATAGTGACTGTAATCAATGAATTGTCGGATACGGAATTTGAATCAAGTGAATATATTATCCAAAAAGGAAAATTAATTTCGGATATGAAAGTAATGATTAATGAAGCTTCTTTATGGTATAAATATAAATATGAATGATTTTAGTGTACTTATCGTTGATGATCATAAACTTCAAGCTAATGTATTAGCTAATAACTTGAAGAAAATAAATATATTAAATGTTAAATGCGTTTATTCCGGATTTGATGCTTTAGATTTAATAAAAAAACAAGATTTTGACCTTATTTTTTGTGATTTAAAAATGCCAGAGATGGATGGTGTTAAGTTACTGACTTTATTAAATGAGTTAGGGTTTTCTGGTGGAGTTGTCGTATTAAGTGCGATGGACTTATCTGTATTATCTACAGTAAAAAGCATGTGTGATAATTTGAATTTTTCATTTATTGAAGTTATAGAGAAGCCTGTTAAAACTGAGGAATTATCGATTATAATAGAAAAAATAAACAAAAATACGTACGTTAATAAAATATCTAATGAAGGTATTGAATTAAATATTGATGATGTATTATTTGCATTGAGGAATGAAGAAATAACTAATTATTATCAACCTCAAGTCAATTTCAATTCAAAAGAAATTGTATCGCTAGAAGTATTAGCTCGTTGGAGACATCCTTTATATGGTGTATTACCTCCAGCAGTATTTTTACCTATTATAGAAGAGAACAACCTAACTGATGAGCTTTTTAATATTATATTAATTAATACATTAAAGGATTATTCAAGTGGATCATTATTATATAATTCATCAATAAATGTTACTCAAGAATCGTTGAGTAAGAAAAGTTTTTCGGAAGACTTTTTTTATCAATGTAAGAAATATAATATAGAACCCCAAAAGTTCACTATAGAACTAACCGAGAGAGAAGCATTTAATGCCTCTACAATATTATTAGAACATTTATCACGCTTAAGAATACAAGGGGTTGGGATTTCTATTGATGATTTTGGCACTGGCTATTCTTCATTACTGAAATTATCAACACTTCCTTTTACAGAGATGAAAGTTGATCGTTCTTTTATTACAAATTGTTTAGAGGACGATACAAAAAAAATTATTATTGATTTTTCTTATCAGTTATCAAAAGAAATGAATATGACCATTGTAGCCGAAGGGGTTGAGGATGAAAAAACATGGTTATATTTAAATGAAATGGGCTTCGATCTCTGTCAAGGGTTTTACACAGGTAAACCTATGTCTATTGAAGAATTAAAAATATTAAATAAATTTTACGGGGTATAATTATAATGATCTTAAATAATAGTATTAATATTTTGATTTTAGATGACCATCCTCTAGTATGCGCAGCAATACAGAATTTAGTTTCATCGATAAGTTTCGTAAACAAAGTATTAATATCTACTGATAATAAAAAAGCATTGGATATACTGAAAGTAGCGTCGATTGATTTATTAATCTTAGATGTTAATCTTGGTGATAATGATGGGTTTGATTTTTATCGTAGAATAAAGGCCCATGGTTATAAAGGGAAAGTATTATTTATATCTGCAAATGATAGTCAACTATATTCAAATACAGCATTTAATTTAGGTGCTAATGGCTATATTTGTAAGTCTGAGAATATGAGCTTAATTAAAGAATCATTAGAAGGAATAATGAATGGCTATGCCTTTTTTAAATTTAATGATAACTCAGGTAAATTTAGATCAAAAATAACATTATCTAACCGAGAAACAATTGTTTTTAATTACTTAATTCAAGGTCGTACAAATATTGAAATTGCAAAAATGTTATCTTTAAGTACTAAGACAATTAGTACTTATAAACGACGTATTTTTGATAAGTATAAAGTCAATAATATTGTTGACTTAATAAAAATAAATGAATCTTCAGTTTAGTTAATGCGTAACTAGTACTCCTTTATATAATTGAGCTGTCTCAATTCATTGACAGCTCAATCAATAGCTCAAGCTGAGCTAGATTCAGCTTGCCCTTTAGTATATGATTTCGTCCTGATTCTACAGCAAATCATAGGGATTGAATGAATAAGGACTTAGATTATAGTTTATTAAAAGTACTATTATTACTTAATAAGCATCGAAGTTTAAAAAAAGTAGCATTGATTTTAGACAAAACAGAAGGAACTATCAGTAAGTATTTATCTAAGCTAAGAGCTCAAATTGGGGATCAATTGTTCGTTAGAACAAGGGAAGGATTGGAGCCGACCCCTGCCTTAGTTTTATTGTTACCAAGTTTAGAAGAAGGCTTAAATGTCATTGATGGTGCTGTGTTTAATAATGGAAATCTATCGTTAACTAACTACACTAAAACTATCCGCGTGGCTCTTCAGTCTAGTATAATCTCAATTTATTCTTATGAAATTTATAAAGCAATCAATAAAGAGTTCCCTAACTCTTTTATTTCATTAGAATTATGGACTGATTCAACAGAGCAAAATATTTTAGACGGTAAGATTGATATTGGTGTCCATTTTATACATGGAGAGCGTAAAAAAGATATTTATCAATCAAAATTGATTAATACATCAATGGTTGTTGGTGTTTCACCTGATAACCCAATTAATACGTGGAAAGAAGCATCTCTAGCTCCTCATATATTTTTTAAAATTAATGATTCACATCACTCTAGGCGCTATTTTGTTGAGCATTGTCTAAAGAATGGTATAGCATTGGACTATAAGGTAAATACAGACAGTTTTGACACGGCAATGGCTTTGGTTTCAGAAGAGGGAATGGCTGTTGTTGGTCTTAAAAGGCTCCTAACAGCCGTAGGACTAAAGGTTATAGAAATACCAGAAGAGCTACAAGTTGATATTTCGTTAGTGTCCTGTATAAAACTATTAAATAGAGGACACCCACTTCAGGTTAAATTAAAAGAATTAATAAAAGGTGTAATAAAATAATTATCTATTACACCGATTTTTTATATTAGCACATCATTAATTTTAACTAATTCAATTAATGATGTGACATTATATTTATCTAGGATTCTAGATTTATAAGTGCTTATAGTTTTCGAACTTAATGATAGAAACTCTGATATTTGTTTGTTTGTATATCCTCTTAATAAATAGTTCAAAACTGTTATTTCACGAGTTGATAAATCGATTTCACTTTTCGATGGTTGACTCTGTTTAAAGATAGTATAACCACGCAGTACATTTGTGATTGCATCGTTAATTAGTTCGATAGATTCTTTTTTCGATATATAACCATTAGCTCCAAGTTTTCTTGCTGAATCTGAATATAATTCGTATCCATAGCTAGACATGACAAGTATTATACCGTTATAGTCGTTTTTTCTTATTCTTTTTATTAAATCTAACCCGTTAAATTTATCTTGCTTAATATCTAATATTACAAAACTTATATCGTTGTTTTTTATTGTATCTACTGCTTTATGCATTGAGCTTGTATAATAAATTTCACCAATGCTATCTTTTTTCTTTAGTTCATTTGTAATTGATTCAACAACTATTGGGAATGTATCTAATATTAATGCGTTAATTTTTTTAGTTGTAAACATAAATAACCTATTATTTGTAGTTTTTGTCATAAACGCATCCTTTTGACATATCCTTTCTTGCCTTGAGATTCATTATATTTATATTTTTTGGTTTTTGTAGGAAAGCGGAACTTTCCAAATGGGAAAGATGGAGGCGTTATGCATTGCTTATGAGTTATTTATAATTCATTAGTAATGTTTTTTATTTTATTTTATTTTCTTTAATATCAATTACTTAAGGAGGCTCTATTGCTCGTTTTTTTGTTTTTAATGAATTTATTTGTTTAAAAAATAAATTTATGTAGGAAGCTCCCTACTTCATTTGCCTCCTTTAGCTGACATATTTCATAGTTCAAACTTAGTACTATTTGTAAATAGTATATTTAGGGTAATAATTTATGAGGATGTCATTGGTGAGATTTGTACTATTCTGTGCGTTTTTTCTTTTTTCAACTATTTCTTCTGCTGCAGCACCAAAGCTGGAAGCAATTTATGGATTAGATAATGATGATATGTACCTTGAAGGAGACAAGCTAAACATAGTTGCAGAGTTTGATTCCTTTATCTCTCCTTCTAATGCTACCTCTCCATCATCAATGACGATTGAGCTTGATACTGGCCCTGACTCAACATTTACAACACTTGATTTAGATATGTCGACAGGTGATATTGTTGATAAGTCATTTGGTGTTTCCAATACAGCTAATACAAACACTCCTAATGATAACACCGGTATATGGACAGCAGAAAATCTTTCAAGTGGTGATGTACTATTAGGAGGTAGTTTTACGTCTTATGAAGGAACCTCGACTAGAAACTTAGTACTTGTTGATATTGATGGCAAAGTTAAGAAAACTTTTAGTTTTGGTGCAGAAGTTACTGGAGTACATGAAACATCACAAGGGAAAATAATTGTTGCTGGTGAATTTGTTAACTACGATGGTGAAGGAAGTTATGACTATTTAGTTCAACTTAATAGTGATTTTACTATTGATACTGATTTTATGGATAATTTGACAGCGAATAATACTCAAGTAACATTTAACGGTATGATTGGTCAAAAGGCGCGTGTTGTTCAATCACCAGACCCAATAGTTGAGCACAATAGTAAACTTTATATTGCAGGTAACTTTAGTCGCGTATCAGGTCAAACTTATAATAGAGTCGTTAGTTTAAATTTAGATGGCACTATTAATACGTCTTTTTCTTTTCCTATATTGAATAATACTAATGTAGGTTATGAATATGTAAAATCCTTAGCGATTGATACAAATGATACAGCTGATTTGACTGATGACCGCTTATTTGTTGTTGGTTATGACATATTACTTAAATATAAGGGAGCAAATACTTATCGCCCTATATGGAAATTAAAACTTGATGGTTCGGTTGATGAATCTTTTTTAAGTGCAGTGACAAGTGCTACGCTTGTTTCTGGCGTACAAGTTTTGCCTGGCTATGCTATGGAAGGAGTTGCATTCTCTGGTTCCAATCTCGTAGGCTCTTCTAATCGTGATTTTGCTGTATTAAAAGATGACGGTAGCTTTAATACTAAGTGGAAAGCAACAGGTATTCAAGCGGGATATGCTGCTGATGCTTTTATAATTATTGAGCGTAAGTTATTCATTGGTGCGCATAATGGTTGGCCAGCTGCATTAGGAAATGGTAGTTTAGCCGTATTTAACCTCGACGATGGGACTTTAAACCAAAATATTATGGATGTATTAGGCACTGGCTCGTTTGATTACGGATATAGTGATGTTCATGGTTTAAAGTTATTAAGTGATGGTGGTTTACTTGTTATGGGAACCTTTAGAGGTTTTGATGGCGATAATCAAATAGACCGTCGTTCTATTGTAAAATTGAGATTAAATAGGCTTGAAGGTACATATACGGTTCGAGAAGAAGCAAAAGATCTTACTGGTAAATTAAAAGTAAATAAGATTACTAAATTCTCAGTTAATAACGTATTTGGTGATGGTCTTACTACAACAATTCCAGATGTAGCTACACTTTCTGGTGGTACATTAGAGGAAAACAATCATTACTCATTAAACCGTTACCCGACAGATCCGCTTACGTCACTTTTAGCTGTAGATAAATCTAAAACACCAACAACTCAAGTAATAAAAGCAACTGTAACAGCTAAAACTGAAAACGATAAGTTTGTAGGTAAATCTGGTGATGTTGTAGAGATTTTAATTGATAATCCGTTAATTAAACTATCGTCGGTAACAGATAATAAAGACGGCACTTATAGTGTTACTTTGTCTACTACAGAAACAACGACTCAATTAGGCAATGTAACAGCGAAAGTTGATGGTGGTTATGTTCAGAATAATACATTAGCAACAACGACATTAGCGGTTGAATTTACTGATGTGCTAAAACCAACAGCCACGATAACTACAAATAAAGCCTCTCTAAAGAAAGGGGATACAGCGACATTATCTATTGCTGTAAGTGAGGTCACTACTGATTTAGCTATTACCGACTTTACGGTAGCAGGCGGTACATTAAGTGATTTTAAAGGAAAAGATCAAGCTTATACTGTTGTATTTACTCCAACGGTAAATAGCTCTATTGCAGGTTCAGTTACTATACCTGTTGATAAGTTTTCTGATCCTGCAAGTAATTTAAATACCGCTTCAAATACATTATCTCTTTCAATAGACACGCTTCCACCTACAGTTTCAATTTCTGCAGCTTCTACGTCTTTAATTGCGGGGGAAACGACAACATTAACGATTACATTAAGCGAAAGTGCGGCTGACTTTGCTAAAAGTGATTTAACAGTTACTGGCGGTACGTTAAGTGATTTTAAAGGCACCGGTACTAGTTATACCGTTTTATTTACTCCAAAAGCGAATAGTGTTGCTGCCGGTAAGGTTTCTATCGCGGCAAGCAGTTTTCATGATGCAATGGGTAATGCCAATGAAGTTCTTACAGAAGAAAGTTTAACAATAGATACTACTATCCCTACTATTGACTTAAGTGCAAATAAAACAGCTTTAACTGTTGGTGAAAAAGCAACGATTACGATTACATTAAGTGAAAACTCAACGAATTTTGCGTTGGGTGATTTAGATGTTGTTGGGGGTACGTTAAGTGACTTTAAAGGTTCTGGTAAAGCATACACTGTTGTTTTCACTCCAACGGCTAATAGTATTATTGCAGGTAAAGTAACGGTAGGCGCAAGTAAGTTTAGTGATGCGTCAGGTAATATAAATGCGGTTGGGGATGTAGTTAACTTTACTGTTGATACTGTTGCACCAACGATTACATTAACGCCAAACAAAACGAGCTTAAAGAACGGTGAGACAGCGACTATTACAATAGCATTAAGTGAAATTGCAACTGATTTTGTCTTAGCTGATTTAACTGTTGTCGGTGGTACATTAAGTAGTTTTACGGGTAAAGATAAAGCTTATACAGTGCTATTTACTCCTACAGAAAACAGTGTTGTTGCAGGTAAAGTAATAGTAGCTGCCAGTAAGTTTAGTGACGCATCAGGGAATACTAATGCGGTTGGAGATGTGGTTAATTTTACAGTTGACACAGTAACACCAACGGTGAGCTTAACCTCTAAAGAAGACACATTACTTGCAGGTGAGACAACAACGATTTCAATTACTTTAAGTGAGGCTGCGACAGATTTTGTTCTAGCTGATCTAAAAGTATCTGGCGGTAAGCTTAGTGATTTTAAAGGTTCAGGGAAAGACTATACTGTTGTATTTACACCTACAGTAGATAGCACTACTGCTGGAAATGTAAATATAACGGCAGCTGCTTTTAATGATGCTGCAGGTAACAGTAATAAAACGGGTGCATCAATTGATTTTACCGTTGATACGTTACGCCCGACAGTAACGGATTTAGATTCTGATAAAGATCCATTATCTTCAGGAAATACCGCAACAATTACGATTAAATTAAGTGAGAACGCTACAGACTTTGCATTGGGGGATTTACAAGCGACCAATGGCACATTAAGTGATCTTAAAGGTAAAGATAAAACTTATACTGTTGTATTTACACCAAAAGCAAATAGTGTTGGAACGGGTGTCATTACAGTATCTGCAAGCAGCTTTAGTGATGCACTTGGTAATAAAAACCTAGCAGCGACTTCATTAGATATTAACATTGATACTGCTGGTCCAACGGTTAGTTTAAGTGGCGATAAAAGCAAAGTAATTGCAGGGGAAACGCTTACTGTTACTTTTGATTTGAACGAAAAAACAATAGATTTTACACAAAACGATCTAAGTGTTGTAGGGGGATCTTTAAGTGGATTTACAGGAAAAGATAAAAAGTATTCAGTTGTTTTCACACCAACAGTAAATAGCACAAAAGCAGGTAGTGTTACCGTTGCAGCAAGTAGTTTTAGTGATGCTCTTGGTAATAAGAATGCTTTGGCAAAAACGATTAACTTTACGGTTGACACTTTAGTCCCGACAATAAATTTGACTGCAGACAAGAGTACGTTAAAGCAAGGTGAAACAGCAGCAATTACTATTGTTTTGAGTGAGGCAGCAACCGATCTAACGAAAAGTGATTTTACCGTTGTTGGTGGTGTATTAAGTGACTTTAAAGGAAGTGATAAAAACTATACGGCACTCTACACCCCAACACCGGGCAGTACTAGTTCTGGAAGTATTACTGTTTCTGCAAATCGTTTTACTGACCCATCAGGAAATAATAATGCTGCTGGAGATTCAGTATCGTTTTCTATTGATACTGCAGCGCCTTCTGTTTCTTCTCTGACAACAGATAAAAGCGAATTGATCGCGGGAAGTACAGCAACAATTACGATTAACTTAAGTGAAGCGTCAACTGACTTTACTAAAGACGATTTGGTAATTATTGGTGGTTCAATTAGTGATTTTAAAGGTACTGGCAAGGTTTATACTGTCGTATTTACACCAAAAATTAACAGCGTTGCTGCAGGTAAGGTTTCAGTGTCAGCAAGTAGTTTTACTGATGCCTCTGGTAACAGCAATACTACAGGTAAGAGCTTGGATCTAACCATTGATACTATATTGCCGACTTTAAAACTGACAGCAGATAAACAAAATCTAATTATTGGTGATACCGCAACAATTACTGCGACCTTTAGTGAAGAAATTGAAGACTTTTATCCTATAGGCCTTACCGTGAAAGGTGGTGCATTAGGTACAATTACTGGAACCGGTAAAGTTTATACTGTTGTTTATACTCCAGCCAAAGGAAGTACTGGTGCAGGTAGTGTAAAGGTTGGACAAAAGAGTTTTGATGATTTATTAGGAAACTTCAATACGGTTGAGGAGACCTTAGGCTTTACTATTGATACAGAAGCACCAACAATTAGTATTGCAGCAAATAAAACTAAGCTTGCTGTCGGTGAAACGGCCACACTTTCTTTTGCTCTAAGTGAGTCAGCAACGGATTTTGTTCAAAGTGACATAACTATCGTTGGTGGTACTATCAGTAGCTTTAGTGGCTCAGGGAAGAGCTATACTGCTGTCTATACTCCTACCGCTTCGGCAAATGGAGCGACGGGTAAGATTTCTGTTGCAGCTAAAAGCTTTAATGATCCTTCTGGTAATAGTAATGCAGCAGGAGATTCAATTGACTTTGTTATTGATACTTTAGCCCCAACGATAAGCATGACTGCGAATAAAACTCAATTAGTTGTGGGCGACACTGCGACAATTACTATTGTATTAAGTGAAGCTGCTACCGATTTTGCTTTAGTGGATCTGAGTGTATCTGGCGGGACTTTAAGTAGCTTTACTGGAAAAGATAAAAATTATAGTGTTGTTTTTACACCGTCAGCAAACACTCTCGGTAGTGGAGTCGTTTCTGTTACTGCCGACCATTTTAGCGATGCGGCGGGTAACAAGAATAAAACTGGCGACAAGGTTGATTTTACCATTGATACAGTGATCCCCACTATTATGATGAGTGCGGATAAGAGTAGTGTAGGGTCTGGTGATACTTCAACTATTACCATTAGTTTAAATGAAGATTCAATAAACTTTGTTCAAAATGATTTGACTGTTACCGGTGGTACGTTAAGTAAGTTTACGGGTAAAGATAAAGATTATAGTGTTGTATTTACCCCTACAGCTAATAGTACAACTGCAGGCTCTGTTACTGTAGCAGCTAACGCTTTTAGTGATAAGGCGGGTAACCTTAATGCTGCTGGAGCATCAGTAAGCTATACGGTTGATACTGTAGCACCAACAATAACAATGAGTTCAACTAAAAGCTCATTGTCGTCTGGTGAAAGTGCGACAGTAAGTATTAAATTAAGTGAAATTGCAACTGACTTTAAACAAACAGACTTAAAAGTTAGTGGTGGTACGTTAAGTAATTTCACAGGTAAAGATAAAACATACTCGGTTCTATTTACTCCGACAACAGGCAGTACAGGTACAGGTACTATTACTGTAAATGCTAACAGTTTTACTGATCCTATTGGGAACAATAATACAGCTGTTGAAGAGATAGAATTTACTACTGATACGGTAATACCAACTATTAGTATGAGAGCAGATAAAAGCGTATTAATAGCAGGAGAAACGGCGAAAATTACCATTCATTTAAATAAAGCAGCAACGGATTTTATTGAAAATGATTTAACTGTAGTAGGTGGTACGTTAAGCGATTTTAAAGGTTCAGATAAAGACTATACCGCTGTATTTACACCTACAATTGATAGTATTAAAGCGGGCAAGGTATCTGCAGCCGCAGGTGTTTTCCATGACAGTATAGGTAACAGTAATGTTGCTGGCGCTTTTGTGGATTTCACTATAGATACTGCAGCGCCAACAGCACAAATAACAGCAGATAAAAACTCTTTGATTCGTGGAGATACTGCAAATATTAGTATTACTTTAAGTGATGCAGCTATCAACTTTACATTATTAGATATGCTTGCCACTGGCGGAACATTAAGTGACTTTAAAGGTACGGGCAAAAAGTATACTGCTGTATTTACCGCCACAAATGATGCAACAGGAATAGGTTCTGTCGAAATAAGAAAAGACAGTTTTAGTGATATAGCAGGAAACCTGAATAAGGTAACTCCGTCTGTAAACTTTAATATTGACACTGTTTTACCGACAGTCAGCTTAGTTGCTGATAAAACGACGTTGATCGTTGGAGATACAGCAACGGTTACCATTACTTTAAGTGAAAATTCTATCACCTTTACTAAGTCTGATTTAGTCGTAATAGGCGGAACATTAAGTGATTTTAAAGGGTCAGGCAATAAATATACCGTTGTATTTACCCCGCTTAAAGGGCAGCTTACAAATGAAAGTATTACGGTCGAGGCTGATAGCTTTACCGATTTAGCTGGTAATAAAAATGCTGATGAGAAATCAGTAAACTTTACGGTTGATATTGTTCCTCCAACTATTAGTTTGTCTCCCGATAAGTCTACTTTGTCCGTCGGTGACACAGCAACGATCACCATAACATTAAGTGAGACTGCAACCGATTTTGCTTTAATCGATATGAGTGCTAATGGTGGTAGCTTGAGTGACTTTAAAGGCTCGGGCAAAAGTTATACTGTTGTATTTACACCGAGTTCTGGTAGTTCTGGTGTTGGTAAGGTGACTGTTGATGCTAATAGTTTTAAGGATACTGCTGGTAATTTAAATGCTGTCGGAGATTCTGTGAGCTTTACGTTAGATACAGTGACACCAACTATTAACATGACTGCGAATAAAACAAGCTTAAAAACAGGGGATACCGCTTTAATTACTATTAAGTTAAGCGAAGCTTCGATTAACTTTGTTAAAAGTGACCTTAGTGTAACGGGTGGCTCTCTTAGTGACTTTAAAGGAACGGGAAAAGACTATACGGTTACTTTTACGCCTTCTTCTAACAGCACCACTGCTGGTGAAGTCAAAGTAGAAAAAGATAAATTTAGTGATGTAGTTGGTAATAATAATGCGGCTGGAGCATCAATAGACTTTACTGTTGATACGGTTGTACCGACGATTACGATGTCTGCGAATAGCACTGACTTATCAGCAGGTGAAACGGCGACGCTTACTATTACGTTAAGCGAAACAGCAACGGACTTTGCTTTATCAGACTTGAGTGCGACTGGCGGTGTTTTATCGACGTTCACTGGCTCAGGTAAAAGCTATACAGTGGTGTTTACACCAACGGCAGGCAGTAATGGTGCAGGTAAGGTAACGGTAGCTAAAGATAGTTTCAGTGATGCGAAAGGTAATAAGAATGCTGCTGGAGCTTCAGTAGACTTTACTATTGATACAGTTGTACCAACGATCAGTATGACAGCAAATTCAACGGATTTAGCCGTAGGAGACACAGCGACAATCACTATCACATTAAGTGAAGCGTCTACGAATTTTGTAGCGTCAGACTTAAGTGTTACGGGTGGTACTTTATCTACTCTAACTGGCTCAGGTACAAGTTATACGGTGGTGTTTACACCAACGACAAACAGTGTAGCGGCAGGTAAGGTAACGGTAGCTAAAGATAGCTTTACTGATGCTAAGGGCAATAATAATGCCGCGGGAGCTTCAATAGACTTTACTGTTGATACGGTTGTACCGACGATTACGATGTCTGCGAATAGCACTGACTTATCAGCAGGTGAAACGGCGACGCTTACTATTACGTTAAGCGAAACAGCAACGGACTTTGCTTTATCAGACTTGAGTGCGACTGGTGGTGTTTTATCAACGTTCACTGGCTCAGGTAAAAGCTATACCGTGGTGTTTACACCAACGGCAGGCAGTAATGGTGCAGGTAAGGTAGCGGTAGCTAAAGATAGTTTCAGTGATGCGAAAGGTAATAAGAATGCTGCTGGAGCTTCAGTAGACTTTACTATTGATACAGTTGTACCAACGATCAGTATGACAGCAAACTCTACGGATTTAGCCGTAGGAGACACAGCGACAATCACCATCACATTAAGTGAAGCGTCTACGAATTTTGTAGCGTCAGACTTAAGTGTTACGGGTGGTACTTTATCTATTCTAACTGGCTCAGGTACAAGTTATACGGTGGTGTTTACACCAACGGCAAACAGTGTAGCGGCAGGTAAGGTAACGGTAGCTAAAGATAGCTTTACTGATGCTAAGGGCAATAATAATGCCGCGGGAGCTTCAATAGATTTTACTGTTGATACGGTTGTACCGACGATTACGATGTCTGCGAATAGCACTGACTTATCAGCAGGTGAAACGTCGACGCTTACTATTACGTTAAGCGAAACAGCCACCGACTTTGCTTTATCAGACTTGAGTGTGACGGGTGGTACGTTGTCGACGTTCACTGGCTCAGGTAAAAGCTATACCGTGGTGTTTACGCCAACGGCAGGCAGTAATGGTGCAGGTAAGGTAACGGTAGCTAAAGATAGTTTCAGTGATGCGAAAGGTAATAAGAATGCTGCTGGAGCTTCAGTAGACTTTACTATTGATACAGTTGTACCAACGATCAGTATGACAGCAAACTCTACGGATTTAGCCATAGGAGACACAGCGACAATCACCATCACATTAAGTGAAGTGTCTACGAATTTTGTAGCGTCAGACTTAAGTGTTACGGGTGGTACTTTATCTACTCTAACTGGCTCAGGTACAAGTTATACGGTGGTGTTTACACCAACGGCAAACAGTGTAGCGGCAGGTAAGGTAACGGTAGCTAAAGATAGCTTTACTGATGCTAAGGGCAATAATAATGCCGCGGGAGCTTCAATAGATTTTACTGTTGATACGGTTGTACCGACGATTACGATGTCTGCGAATGAAACCGATTTAGCCGCAGGTGAAACTGCAACGATTACAGTGACATTAAGTGAAACATCAACAGACTTTGCTTTATCAGACTTGAGTGTGACGGGTGGTACGTTGTCGACTTTCACTGGCTCAGGTAAGAGCTATACCGTGGTGTTTACGCCAACGGCAGGCAGTAATGGTGCAGGCAAGGTAACGGTAGCTAAAGATAGCTTCAGTGATGCGAAAGGTAATAAGAATGCTGCTGGAGCTTCAGTAGACTTTACTATCGATACGGTTGTACCAACGATCAATATGACAGCAAACTCTACGGATTTAGCCGTAGGAGATACAGCGACAATCACCATAACATTAAGTGAAGCGTCTACGAATTTTGTAGCGTCAGACTTAAGTGTTACGGGGGGTACTTTATCTACTCTAACTGGCTCAGGTACAAGTTATACGGTGGTGTTTACACCAACGGCAAACAGTGTAGCGGCAGGCAAGGTAACGGTAGCTAAAGATAGTTTTACAGACGCTGCTGGTAATAAGAATGCAACTGAAGGTTCAATAGACTTTACTGTTGATACGGTTGTACCAACGATTACGATGTCTGCGAATGAAACCGATTTAGCCGCAGGTGAAACTGCAACGATTACAGTGACATTAAGTGAAACATCAACAGACTTTGCTTTATCAGACTTGAGTGTGACTGGAGGGACTTTATCAACGTTCACTGGCTCAGGTACAAGCTACACAGTAGTGTTTACACCAACGGCAAATAGTGCAGTTGCAGGTAAAGTTACCGTAGCTAAAGATAGTTTCAGTGATGCTAAGGGTAATAATAATGCTGTTGGTGATTCTGTGGACTTTACTATTGATACAGTTGTTCCGACTATTGACATGACAGCGAATAAAACTGAATTAGCGACAGGTGAAACAGCAACCATTACGATCACACTAAGTGAAGCATCGACGGATTTCGCAGAGTCAGACTTAAGTGTTATCGGCGGTTCGCTATCTAATTTCTCAGGTACTGGTACAGGGTATACCGTAGTATTTACTCCTAGTGTTGGCAATAATGGCACAGGTAAAGTGACAGCTGCAGTAAGTAGTTTCAGTGATGCTATGGGGAATGTTAATACGCTTGGAAGTTCGATTGATTTTACTATCGATACGGTTGTACCAACCATTGATATGACAACAAGTGTAACTGATTTAGCAGCAGGCGAAACTGCAACGATTACAATGACATTAAGTGAGGCGTCGACGGACTTTGCTCTATCAGATTTAACTGTGGTAGGCGGGGCTTTGTCGAGCTTCTCAGGATCTGGTTCAAAGTATACGGTAGTATTTACACCAACTGAAAACAGTATTGTTACAGGTAAGGTAACGGCAACGGTTGGTAGCTTTAGTGATGCGGCGGGTAATACAAATACAGTTGGTGATGTTGTCGATATTATTATTGATACTGTATTACCAACGGCTGATATGAAGTCTGATAAGAATGCTTTAGGCATGAATGATACAGCGACGATCACTATAACATTAAGTGAAACGTCAACGGATTTTACTGAGAGTGATTTAAGTGTTGTTGGTGGTACATTATCTAGTTTTTCTGGCACAGATAAAGTTTATACCGTTATCTTTACACCAAAAGCGAATAGCACGGTGACTGGAAAAGTTACAGTATCGAGCGATAGCTTTAGTGATCCTGCTAGGAATAAGAATACAGAAGAAGCTACGGTAGAGTTTGATGTTGATACTGTTCTACCTTTAACTCCGACAGTCGATGAACTGTATACGAATAAAGGAAACCCAACGCTATCTGGTCTTGCTGAAGCAGATAATAAGGTATTTATTACGATCGAAGGAGTTACGTTTGTAACTCAATCATCAGCAAATAAAGATGCACAGGGATTTGCTCCATGGGTACTAGATACCGCGAATGGAGTAGACAGTAATGGTGCATCAATTAACTTTACTGCGTTATCTAATGGAGTGTATGACATTACTGCTCATAGTATAGATGTCTTTAATAACAAGTCATTAGATGATATTAGCGACTCAGAACTGATGGTTGATACTTTTAGACCTAATCCACCAGTAATATTCCCAGTTGTAGCGGGAGAGCCTTTGTCTGGAAGAGGGGAACCAAATGGAAGTATTGTTTTATTAAACTTCAAGAATGAAGAAGTGTGTGCACGTTCTATTAAAGAAGAGCCAGGGGTCACTATTTCTAAATTTGGATTCTGGTCTTGTCATGCAACAAGCAAACTCGATGCTAACGATACGATTCAAGCAACAGTAAGAGATAAAGCTGAAAATGTATCAAATAGCTCACAAGTTGTCGTAAATACTAGAGATGATTCACACTTACATTCTTTAGTTGTATCTCCTAGCCTTGGTAGCAAAGTATCAGGTTTTGGTGAATACTCAGCAAAAGTAACAGTAAGAAATAGCGCAGGTGATGATCTCTGTATGACTTATGTTGACCCTATTACTCGTTGGGAATGTAATTTTAGCGTTCCGCTAAATGCAAATGAAAATATTTACGTTACTCAAACATTGGATGGGAAAACAAATACACCAGTATTAACTCATATTATTGATACAAGTAAGGAAATGGCACCGCCTATTATTGATGAAACAGTCGGAACATTATTTGAGGGGAAATCGCGAGTTTCTAATGGTGACATAACCGTTGTAAGCAGTGGCTCTTTAGTATGTAGTTCATTAATAAAGAATAACATTACAAATGAATTTAGTTGTTTGAATTCAAGTGGATCATTAGACCATGGTGAGTTTGTTTATGCTTTCTATACATCACCAGCGCCAGTACAAAGTTCAGGCCTTAGTCCTGCGATAGTTGTTGGGGCTTCAGTTCGAGATAGCGATTTGGACGGCAGAACAGACATGGAAGAGTGGACTTGTTATAGCTCTATTGCATCTTGTATGGATACCGATGGTGACGGAATACCTAACTATTTAGATACAGATGATGATGGTGATGGGATCCCTTCAGCACTAGAAGATGGGCTAAATTACCTTTCTCTTGATTCTGATGGTGATGGTATTCCTGATAGCGAAGAGATTAAAGGTTCGGTTACTTTCCCTGAGTTAAGTGGTAAAGATAAAGATAATGACGGTATTGATGACGCCATTGATGTGGATTATACCGGTGGAAATGATACTACTGGTGATGGTATTGATGACAGTTTTCAGCCTATAGATACTGATGGTGATGGTCTTCCTGATTATATCGATGAAGATTCTGATGGAGATTCGATTCCAGATGCTGTGGAATCAACTAATGATTTTGATGGTGATGGCCTGCTAGATTATTTAGATACTGATGCAGATAATGACGGTATTAAGGATTATATTGAAGCGAAAGGAAACGCATATAAGGCACCAGTAACAAGAAGTCATGCGTTCAATAGAGGCCGAGTTCAATCTAGAAACCTTACTTTCTCTGATTTTGATGGAGATGGCCTGCCTGATTATTTAGATTTAGATAGCGATAATGATGGGATCCCTGATTCTATCGAAGCTGGTATTCTTGATGACGATAAGGATGGAATTATGGATGAAAATGGCATTCCTGCGTTAGCGCCGTTAGATTCTGATGGTGATGGCTTATATGATCATATTGATTTAGATAGTAATAATGATGGGATCTTTGATCTAAAAGACTCTGGTGTTGCTCAAATAATGCCTGATGGTACGCCTATTGATAGCGATCATGACGGAATGGTAGATGATCACTTTACGGATGTTGATGGCGATGGTGTAAAGGATCCTGTTGATGGTCAAGTTCACATGTACGGAAGTGCGCCACTAGCTGGAGCAGATACTGATGGTGATGGTATTCAAGACAGCATAGATCGCGATGATGATAACGATACAATTCCTGATCTTCTTGAAGGAAGTCTAGATATTGATGGTGATGGTATTCCAAATCACCTTGATCTTGATTCTGATAATGACGGTATTTCTGATTTATTAGAGCAGATGCCGCATCTAGATCTTAATCATGATGGTGTTATTGATACGATGATCGATAACAATAAAGATGGTTTAGATGACCGTGCATTTACCAATATGTTAGATAGTGATGGAGATGGAACTGCTGATATCTTTGATCTTGATTCTGATAATGATTTAATTTTTGATTTAGTTGAAGCGGTAGGGATGAGTCATGTAACTACTCTGATAGGGCTTGATGCTAACCACGATGGACAAATAGATAATATGCTAGATATTGATGCTGATGGTATTAGTGATGTAATTGATGCAAATATTGTTACTCCAACAGGACATTGGAGTGGGGATGAGCGAGCAGAAATTCGTTTATTGGATACTGATAATGACGGTCTTCGCGATTTCCAAGATGAGGATAGTGATAATGATGGTTACAGTGATTATGATGAATATATTGTTGATCCTAGTTTAGGCAATATGCTTCCATATCAATTAGATCGTTTAAATACTGCAGCAAGCTCTGGTGGTAGTATTGGGGTTCTTTCACTGCTTTCTTTACTTTTATTATCAATAGTACGTAATCGAAATACATCGTTTGTATTAAGTTTAGTGATGCTATCAATATTAAGCGTTAATACAGCAAGAGCGTCTTCTTATAATACTTGTGGGTATTCAGAAGAAGGTGGCTTTGAATCGTGTTGGTATGGCTTGGCTGGTATTGGAGTAAGCACACTAGAACCAGAAGAGGAATCCCAAGGTTGGTATGCCGATGACGCCTCTAATCCTACAAGTTGGAACATTGGTGTTGGCTACCACTTTTCACCACGGTGGTTTGTTGAAGCTGGTTACATATCATTAGGTGATGCTGAGTTGATTAATAACAGAGCAATGAATGTACCATCGGTTTATTCTGGTACTGAAACGATAAGTTATTCAGCACCTTCAGTATCGCTTGGGGCTTATTTGTTTAAGCCCGAGTTCAGCCCATACATTAATGTTTATGGGAAGCTGGGGGCAAGTATGATGATGCATGATACGAGTGATTCACGGATTAAATATTCAGATGAGAATAATATCCAGGTGAATGTTGGAGGTGGAATTCAATTGAGACCTGGAAAGTCACCTTGGTTCTTACGCTTAGAAGCAAATTATTATGATACTGATGCGATTAATATTGGTATGAATATTGGCCGTTATTTTGGTAGTCAGAACAAAACGATTACAGAACCAGTTTCTGAAGAAGAGCCAACTGGAGGGGATATCCAAATATATAATACTTATAATGTTGTGCATAATCATAGTATTGACAAAGAGCTTGAAACTGAAAAATTAATTATAGATTACTATGGTTTTGGTGAGAGTCAGTTAGGAGAAGAAGCATTATCAGAATTAGATAAATTGATTAAGAATGCTTTGTCTAAAACAAAATATGTTGTTTATTTGAGTGGTCATACCGATTTTATTGGCAGTGGTGAAAGTAATGATCAACTTTCTTTAGATAGAGCGAATGATGTGAAACGATATCTTATTGAGAAAGGCTTAAATTCTGACTGGATTTTCCTAGAAGGCCATGGAGAAAGAAAACCACGTATTGATAATTACTCAGAAGCAAGTAGAGCTCTTAATAGGAGGGTTGAAGTAATTATGCACTGGTAAAATGAATCACCCCCACTAAATTTTAGTGGGGGTAGTTAGTTCTGTATATCTAATAATAATCAATGCTTTCCACGATAGTTAGAAAATAAGCTATTTATAACCATTTGTTATGCGCCAATTCTTTTGCAAACCATTCACACGCTTTACCATCATTATCTTTATGCCATGCAATAAATAAAGGTGGGTTAACTCTTGGCACTGTGCATTTCTTCTCAATTAAAATACCTTCGTTTAGTTGTTGTTTAATTAAATGACGAGGTAAAAAACCAACACCAAGCCCCATTGTCTGAGCCTCAATTTTAGCCTGCATGGTTTTAAAGCGAATTTGTTGTTTGCTCTTAAATAGACCGGTATCTCTGGTAGGCAGTAATAAAGAAGAATCAGATACAATTAAAGAGGGATAAAGCAATAAATCACTGGCTTCAATAGGCCGTTCTATGAGGGCCAAAGGATGGCTCTGACTTACTGCAAATAGAAAATCGACTCTACCAATCTCTTTAATTTGATATTCCCCTTTTGGTAAGTGATCTGAAACGCCAATGGCAATGTCGGTCCGATTACTATGCAACGCATCCCAACCGCCACCGAGTGATTCTTCAGAAATAGTAATATTGGTATCATGTTCTAATTTATTGAATTCAAGAACAGACTCTAGCAAAGGAGCTAGCGGGATAATGGTATCTCTTGATATGGTAAGGTTTCTTTCCCACCCAGAATCAAGCTGCTTTACTGCCGATTCTAACTTATCGGTAGCGATTAGAATTTCTCGTCCTTGCTCTAGAATCAACTTGCCGGCAGAGGTCAGTTGGGCTTTCTGTTTTGAGCGATCAAACAAAGCCACACTAAGGTCATCTTCGAGCTTTTTAATGGTATAAGTGAGTGCTGAAGGGACTTTGAATAAGGATTTAGCTGCAGCGGCAAAACTGCCTTTTCTATCAATGGCATCTAATGCTCTTAGTGCATCAAGCGTGATGGGTGATTGCATGACGATCCTTATTTAATCTATATTGAGTCGTAATCTGACAGAATTGAATTAATACTAGACTTCTTATCTTACTATGCCAATTTCCATGTTCAAAAAATTTGAACTATAAACTCAAATACTTCCAATTTTCTTTACGGGCCGATTATCTATACTGATTAGCAACGACAGAGGGATCTCCTTTTATACTGAATTGGTAAGGAAATAAAATGAAACAGAAAATTGAACAACTATTAGCTTCAAACGCAGGCTTTAGCACATTAGCACTTCGTATTCCTGTAGGGATTATCTTTATGGCACATGGTGCCCAAAAACTGTTTGCGTGGTTTGGTGGCTATGGTTTATCTGGCACTGGGCAGTTCTTTGAATCGATTGGACTAGCACCGGGTGTCGCAATGGCATTTTTAGCAGGCAGTGCTGAGTTTTTTGGTGGCCTCTTTCTCATTCTTGGTTTACTGACTCGACCATCGGCGTTGGTATTGGCATTTACTATGTTGATTGCGATTGTAAGTGTTCACTTACCTAATGGATTGTTTATGTCTAATGGTGGTTATGAGTTTGGTTTAGCACTATTGGCAGCGAGTGTGTCTTTGATGTTATCTGGTGGCGGTAAAGTAGCGGTGGATAACTGGTTAGCAGATCGACTTTCTGTGCAAAAGTAATGTCTAGTGATTTTCCTGCGTAATAAATAGAGCACCTAATTAGTTACATTGGCCCAATAAAGGAGAAGATGATGTTTGAATTAAGAGAAGCGAATGAGCGTGGTAGTGCAAATTTTGGTTGGTTGAATGCAAAGCATACCTTCTCCTTTGGTCACTACTATGACGTGAATCATATGGGGTTTGGTCCATTGCGAGTGATTAATGAAGACCGAATTAAACCTGAAGGTGGTTTTGCAACTCATGGTCATGAAAATATGGAAATCTTAACCGTTGTGTTGTCAGGCGCAATTGCCCATAAAGACAGTATGGGACAAAGTGAGAAGCTTGTACCTGGTGAATATCAGCTGATGTCTGCAGGAGCAGGGGTTCAACACAGTGAGTTTAATCCCTCTTCAAATGAAGAATTGCATTTATTGCAAATCTGGATACAACCGAATGTATTTAATGGTGAGCCGAGCTATCAACAGAAACCTTTCCCTCAAGAACAAGGCTTTGTAGATATAGCAACGCCAATAGCGAGTGGAGGCTCATTTTTAATTAAGCAAAATGCGGTGATAAAGCAACTTATTTTAGAACCCAATACTCAGCAATCACTTTCTATTGAGTTAGGTAAAAAGGTCTTTGTACAAAGCATTAATGATGGATTGTCAGTTAGTGAGATTGAACTAAGTTCTGGTGATGGACTTAAAATAACTCAAGAATCAGAATTACTATTTAGCAATAACAGTTCAGAGCAGGTTAAAGCTATCGTTTTTATTATGTAACTGTTCTTATTATGTATTATTACTGATGAGTTGTACTCTACATTAACCGCTATTTCTTTGATGAGTTGGCGGTTTTTTTATGTCTGATAAATACTCATAGTTACTGATTTTGTTTATTTTGAGGGGTGCGCCAGGTTTAGTTCTACGTTATCAGTATCTTACCGTAATTAATAATGTTAACTGTTAGACAAAAAAACAGATAAAGCTCCAATTCGAACGTTCGAATGCGCATTATGTTCGTTTGTGTCACATTTATGTCATGCTCTTCGCGTTATCATCCTCGCATCTTCTAACACGTTAAATAGGTTAACAATGAAAACATTAATAGCGCATCGTGGAATGTCCTCTCTTGCTCCTGAAAATACCCTTTCAGCTTTCTCTTTATGCAAAGACCATGGTGTTCAATGGTTTGAATGTGACGTGGATATTCTTCAAGACGGTACGGTCATTATTTCTCATGATGATACGCTAGATCGTTGTACTGATAAAAGCGGTCGCTTATGTGACATTAGTAGCGCTGATTTGTCTTCTATTGATGCAGGCAGCTGGTTTAGTGATGATTATATTGATGAGCGTTTACCTACTGTTCAACAATTAATTGCTATGGCGAACGAAAAAGAACTGAATTTAAACATTGAAATTAAATCGTGTTCAGCCAGTGCGAAACTAAGTCATCTGTTGATTGATAATTTGATCATTGCTCTTAAAGAATTAGCGCCAGAAAGAGAGCTGATTATTTCAAGTTTTAACCACCTTGTACTATCAGAGTTTAAGCGTAAAAGTCCTCAAACTAAAATTGCGTGTTTGTTTGAAAGTCATAACTTATGGGATGACTGGAATTCAATTATAGAATGGTGTGAAGCGGATTATATTCATCCTGAAGAGAAAGGCCTAACTCGTGAAATGGTACAAAAATTCAAAGCGTCTGGCATTAAAGTCAATGTTTGGACGGTTAATGATTTAGCGCGTGCAAATGAACTGTTTAACTGGGGAGTTGATGGTATTTGTACCGATATAGCGCATAAGTTCCCTTCGAAATACAAAGCTCAAAAATAATAATTAAAAAATAAAACAATAACGTGAAAGGATTACCTCTATGAATTTATTTGAAAAAATAGGCTTTACTAGCCGAAATCAATTGTTTGGCTTCTTCTCTGTCGTGATGTCAGGTCAAATTATTTATTCGGCTTTTGAAGCTTTTAAGGGAACATTTTACAACTTACTTTTAGACGTTCTGCAAATAGACAACACCCAAATGGGGATCTTGTTTACGTTGATAGGTTCAGCGATGTTCTTTTATATTCCGGCTGGCTGGGTTAATAACCGTTTCTCTGTAAAATCCATTTTAATCACCAGTTTGAGTATTCGATTCTTGAGTATGATGGCCATCATATTTTTACAACCTGGCTTTAGTGTATTGGTGGTAATTGCCGGTATTTGGGGTTTAGTTGATGCCGCTTTCTGGCCTGCGGTTGTAAATGGTGTGACCTTAATGTCTGGCGATAAAAATAAAGGTATGGCATTTGGCTTGTTAGAATCTGTACGACGCGCGGCTGAAATGAGCATGAATGCGGTGATCGTTGGTATTATGGCACTGGTTGGCGGCTCTATTCTTGTATTCCAGGGCGCGATTGTTTTCTATACGTTATTAATCCTTCCTATGATTTTCTGTGTATGGAAATTTGTGCCAGATAACCACATGGAAATCAAACAAGGTGAAAGTAAAAACAAAGAAGCGTTAAAAGGTTTATTCCATGTATTGAAAATGCCAACGGTATGGTTAGCTGCTATTACGTCTCTAACGGTATATTGGATTTACATCACTCTGATTTACACGGTTCCTTATCTACAAGCGGTATTTGGATTATCAACAGCACAAGCGGCTATCTTCGGTATTATTAATACTGGTGCAATGGGTGTAGTTGCTGGTTTGGTTGCGGGTTCGATTGCCGATTTCGTATTTAAATCGTCGATAAAAATGATGTTCTTTGCACTAGGCTTAACTGCGGTGTGTTTAGGTGTGACTATTGCGTTGCCTAAGACTGAAGGCATGCTGATGATGAACATGGTGCTACTAATGTGCTTCTCATTCAGTATCTTCCTAGCAAAAGGCATCATTTTAGCACCAGTTGCTGAAGCTGGTGTGCCAAAAGATTACAGCGGCTCTGCAATGAGTGTAGGTTCGTTTGCGGCTTACGCTTCCGTGTTCTGGGCTTACGCATTAAATGGTTGGATTATCGATACTTATCCTGCGATTGAAGCATATCAAATGATCTTTGGTATCGGTTTAACGGTAGCGGTACTTGGCATGGTGTGTTCACTTATCCTGATTTCACTGAAGAAGAAAAACGGTGATGACCAAGAGGGTAAGCTGGTTGAGTCAGAAGCTTAATTATCTACTGAATTAAATAAAAACCCCAGAGTGTGAAAATGCTCTGGGGTTTTATTTGTTAGGTGTGTTGAGTTATCAATATGACGTGAACGATTAAGCGTTCAGTACAAACTCTTCAATCACTTTAGCGACGCCGTGATCATTATTGCTAACGGTAATATGGTTCGCAATTTCTTTGATATCATCGGTCGCATTTGCCATGGCAACGCCAAGGCCAGCGTATTTGATCATATGCCAGTCATTACCCGCATCGCCCATACAGATAACTTCATCTGCAGTAATACCAAGATGATCCGCCAGTGCTTTTACGCCGACGCCTTTATTGCTGTTTGGGTTTAAAAACTCCAAGAAGAAAGGCGCACTTTGTACTATCGTAAATTGCTCATATAGCTCTGCTGGCAGTTGCTTGATAGCTGCTGAAAGTAATTCTTCTTCATCAATCATCATCGCTTTTAAGATCTGCTCGTCATCGGCCAGTTCTTCAAAATCAATCACGGTGATTGGCATGCCAGTGATGCTAGATTCATGCTCAGTGTAATAGCTTGATTCTGGTGTAATTAAGCCTTTTTCTTGAGAGAAAGCATGAATATGAATCCCAAGCTTTTTAGCCAGTTTAGCAATGGCCTTTGCATCCGCACCCGTAATGATTTGGCTGCGGATCACTTCTTCACTTTTTACTTTTTGAACTAATGAAGCGTTATAGCTAAGAACGTAGTCGTCCTCAGTGGTCATGCCTAGTTCTTGTAGCTGTGGTTTCATGCCATTTAATGGGCGACCTGAAGCTAATACAACGACAACGCCTTTTTTACGAGCTGCAGCAATTGCCGCTTTGTTTTCTGCTGAGATTTGTTTATCTGAATTAAGCAGAGTGCCATCCATATCCAGTGCGATTAATTTATACATCATAGTTACCATTGGATTAAAAATACTATTAGCTAGCTTACCTGAATTTTATGAAAAAAATACTATATACTGTGGCTGATTTTTACTACTGATACAGGCTAATGAAGTTAAGTTCTCGTTTAGATACCATAAAAAATAAAGTTACCGATCACTATGATCATATTTGGGATTGCTGTTGTGATCATGGCCAATTAGGTGTTGCTTTATTGAGCTCACAACCTAAAAGTATGATCCACTTTGTTGATGTCGTAGATGAATTGATGGTTGATCTTGAAAGTCAGCTTCAAAAACACGCATCGGCAATTCAGTCTCAGTGGCAAGTACATTGTATGGATGTAGCGAAACTGCCGTTAATAAAAGGGAAAAAGAACCTGATTATTATTGCAGGCGTTGGTGGGGACTTGTTGATTGAGTTGGTGCGTTCTATTCAGACACGTAATAGTGATATTGAGCTGGAGTTTATTCTTTGTCCTGTATTACATAACTATATGGTTAGGTGTGAGTTGATAGAGATGGGCTTTGGTCTGATATCAGAAACATTAGTTAAAGAGAACAAACGTTTTTATGAAGTGCTGCATATTAGTAATCAAGCAGGAAAACCGATTGCGCCTGTTGGAAGCGATATGTGGAATTTATCAGATAACGATCATCAAGAATATTTAACTAAAACTATTTCACATTATCAAAGAATGGGTGGTGGTTCAGAAAATTACAATAATATTAGTGAGTTATATTTAAATTTACGAAGTTCTACATCGTAACGTTAGCTTATTAAATGTATTAAATGTATTAAATTTTAACGTGCTATTTGAGTAATTTGTTAAACATATAATATTACGGCTTTAATAAATGAATTTACTTTAGGATATGTCCTACATAAATTGTATTGATTACTTTTTATACTTAAAGAATATCTTAGAAGTAAAGATTTAGAATTTAAAGTTTGGAGTTAAGTATGAAAAGTGAAAGTTTGAAGAAGCAAGTGTTACTTAAAGCGTTAAAGAAGGATATAGAAATCGCATTAACGCTAAAAGACATTAGTAAATCAGAACTTGTTAAAATGTTTCAGTATTTCGCTATGAAAGCTGATGCATTAAATGAATAACTAGCTAATGGTGCTCGCCGTTAGCTTTGTAAGATTATTCACTTATTTTAAGGCGATGAACCTCTATACCAAACCCTAAAGCACTGTAAGCCAATAAAGAGTAACCAAGTAACTCGGTGCCTTCTTCAGCTAAGTTTTTTATGGTTCGAATATAGTGCCCATCAAGCAATGTTTGCCATAAATAGTTCATTCCTGCTAATCGAGAGAAAACAAGAATAATCACCAATGCACAGCTGAGAGTGTAAAAATAGCGGCTATCAAAAAATCTTGCTGACGTAGACAATAGGCCTTTTCTATTTTTAAATGCTAAGAACAGACAAGTGAAAGCAACGATCAAAGCTGGAACCAACCAAAATCCATGGTAAACCTTGTCTAGAACCCCGTCAGACTCCCTTATAAACATACAACTAAAGAAACCAATGATCAGCGTAGCAAAGGCTCGTGCTTGCTTGTTCACTACAGCGATGTAAGTAAAAGAGACGATCACAACGAGTAGTAAAAATTGTTGATAATACTCTGTTAATGAATTTTCACTAAGCCCATTCTTTAAAACGATGATATCAGTACGAATAACAAGATAGGCAATAGCGGCGACAATACATTGGATAAAAAATTGCAGTAATCCTTTTTGGATTTTTTTGATATCTGAATGTGTTGAATAGGTAAGAAACATGACAGCCTCAAGTGTTATTGACTAATTAATCATTATAGAGGGTGTGACACAATCTGTATGTACCCATTTATTAAAAATAGGATTCCATATCAAGAGGCTATCATGTTGTAAATGTCTTATGAAGCGTAATTCATAATATAAAACAGAGAGGTTGTTGATATCACAACCCACAAGCTAACACCAAAGATCAACGGTTTTGCGCCCGCTGCTTTGATTTTTTCAATCGAAATACCACAGCCAATAAAGAATAAGCACAGAACTAAGAGCTTTTTCGACACATCAAAAATACCACCATAGATCAGGCTAAATTGCGGTAAGTTATCACTAATTAAAATAGCTAAGCAGTAGAAAAGGATAAAGTAAGGGATCGTGATTTTTTTACTGTTGCTACGAAAAAGTAGAGCACTAATAAAGGCAACTGGAACAATCCATAATGCACGCGCTAATTTAAGCGTTGTTGCAGTTTTTAACGCTTCTTCACCGTATGCAGAAGCGGCACCAACTACAGATGAAGTATCGTGAATCGCAATAGCTGCCCAAGTACCAAAGGCGTGTTGGCTTAGCTCTAATGCATGGCCAATGACTGGGAAAATGAATAGCGCAATTGAGTTCAATACAAATACCGTAGCTAAAGCAAGACCTGTAGATTCTTCATCAGCATTAATCGCAGGAGCAACTGCAGCAATAGCGCTACCGCCACAAATAGCAGTACCCGATGCGATCAGATGGCCTGTCACTTTATCCAGTTTCATCAATCGTGCCAGTAACCAACCTAGAACGAGTGTACCTACGATGGTTGATAAAATAATACCAATTCCATTTGAAGTGGCTTCTATTGCTTCATTCAGCTGAATACCAAACCCTAAACCAACAATAGAGTAAGCTAACAATTTTTTAGTGACTTTTCCCAACGCAAAGGTCGTGGGTACAAAACCAAAACTAGCCAGAGCAAAACCCATAACTAAAGCGGTTGGTGAACTAACCCAAGGGGTGAGTGTTAATAGTGCAGCAAGATAAAAAGGAAAATAATGTTGTAAATGGGATTTATTAAAAGTCATGTTTATTATTCGTAGGCATAGATAAAGCAAAGATATCACTTTTATTCTGTTTAGTAAGTTTAATAATTCAATATATTAGGTTAAATAAACCTTAACAGAAGTAAGGATTTTAGAAATAAGACACAAGGCAGTGTAATAGACTGGTTTCATTAAAAATAAAAGCAAACTTAAGAGATTTACACTCTTATAAATTTAAGGTTAATCGGTATACTTTTTAAACAAAGGAAAATAATAAAAAATGGCTAGATAGCAGATCCCAAGGAGGGAGTATGGAAGAGACAAAAACAGCTGATGGAAATAGTGGCGTAGAAGAAACGGAAGAAAGTGGAAGCGTATTACAGTGGGACCGTCTTTCTCGTTTTAATCATATTATCTGGACAGTATTGGTTGGAACTCTTTTAGCGCGAACTACGTATTTTATGGCTTGGCCCTTTCTTATTGTCATTCTCTATCAAGATTTTAATGCGAGCGCAGTAACGGTAGGGGCTATTTTAGCTGGCTCAGCAGTGGTGGGGTCATTTACTGGGCTATATTCTGGTTGGTTATCTGATAAATTTGGCCGTAAGTGGGTGATGGTTTCTGGCTGTATTATTGCGGCGTTTTCCTATTCAGGAATTGGTATTGCGAACTCTATTTTTCAATTATTTTTTTTGGTCGGTATGTGCGGCTTAATGCGACCTATGATAGAAGCTCCTGCAAAGGCGGTGATTGGAGATAACCTAAACGATGACAAAGACAGAGAGCTAGCGCTTAATGTTCGTTATTTCTTGATTAATGTAGGTGGAGCAATTGGTCCTTTAATTGGTATTACTTTAGGTTTAGCTCATCCAAAAATATTGTTCTTAGTCACAGGAATTACCTATTTGGCTTTTGGTCTCTTTTTGTTTATCTCTTTTGCCAGAAGTAATAGCGAAACATTGCTGTCTAAAAGTACAGGTGATGTAACGTCCTTTTTCTCAACCGTTCGGATCATCAGTAAAGACAAGTTATTTATTAAATTGATTGCCGCAAATTTAATTATGATGTTTGTCTATGGTCAGTATGAATCGTCTATTCCCCAAGTAATTGTTCGTACGGATATTGTCGATGCTGCCAAGTTTATTAGTGGCTTGGTGTTAGTGAATACATTAACGATAGTGGTGTTGCAATTCCCAATGCTCAAGTTACTTGAAAATGTACCATTATTTACACGCACTCGGATTGGTATGGCGATGATGGCCTTGGCCCAAATTGCTTTCTTAATGGTGCCTATTGATTTTCCGGTTGGCTGGCTAATAGCATGTTTTATTTTAAGTGTGGGAGAGGTGATTGCTTTTCCAACCTTAAATGTGCAAATAGACCAATTAGCGCCTAAACATTTACGAGGTAGTTATTTTGGTGCCGCCGCGATTTACGGGCTAGGGTTTGCACTTGCTCCCCTCGTTGGTGGAGTGCTTATTCAACTTGGTGGTGCAACCCCTCTGTTTATTGCTTGTTTTGTTCTTTCTTTACTAATGATTGCTTTATATAAGTGGGCGGAGAAGGAAATTCCAAGTAATTAGTTTGGTGTTTATTTTGTCGAAAGGTAGGTCACTACCGCACTATGATCAGAGCCTGAAAACTGAGGTAATGCTTCACGTTTACAGATAAACAATGAAGGTTCCTCAGAATTTCTTATCCAAAAATGGTCAATAGCGATCTGTGCAAAAGTTGGGATAGGAATGCCTTTGATCTCTCTTGACCAACTTTGAACAGGGGCTGTTTGGTATTCTTTGTAAGCGTGTTTAAAGCGTTGTGTATTTGCAGATAAATTGAAATCACCAATAATTAAGGTATCAGCATAAGGGGAGTAATCTGCTAGGCGTTCTAAACTTCCTATAAGTGCATTTCTTTCATGCCAAAGTTGCTTGGTTCTTGGTGATGGTGGATGAGCAGTATATAAACTCACTGGGCGATGTTCACTGCTTTGCCATATACCGCTGATCATATAATGACCTGCTGGAGTATTCTGTGCTCTTAGATTCAATGGTTGTTTACTGATTATCATTTGCCCGCTTGGGTAGCCAAGTCCAGGTGTTCCTCCAAATTGATACGGATATTCATCTATTAACTCCATAAGTCGATCACCATGCCACGGTGCTGTTTCTTGAAGCACGACAAGATCAATATCATTATCTTTTAAATAGTCTAAAAAGGGAGTGAGATCAGGGTTGGTGTAATACAGATTATATTGAATTATAACAAGAGGGTTGTGGCACTTTTGGTTTGAGTAACTCGCTTGTGGGGACTGATAGAGCCAAGCAAAAAATAAGCTCAAAGCTAAGAAAGAATAAAAGTAATAGCGGCGCAATAATAAAACAATAAAAAGAAAGGCGTAACCAAAAGCAATGATACTTGGTATACCTAAAATGTTTTCTAACCACCAAATAGCGGGCACATAAGAGAGTGAAACCCAAAGTAGACTAGGTAAAATTAGTAGTGCAATCCAAAGTCCTTTTTTATGCATTTAGCCTCCATTTATTACTCTTATGCTTAAGACTGTTTAATTTGTCTTAGGTATTTAGTATGGGTGATAAATTAGAGATTTGCGCAAAATTATTAATATATTCAAATTAATAATGAACCACAGCGAATCATAAGTTTATCTTCAGTGAATCTTAAGTTTGATATGTGACACTCGCTTCATTCCCTAAGAGCCTGAAGGTATGCTTGTGTTGTCTAATTTGATTTCAAAACTTAAAAGCCAAAAAATAACCATGAAGATGGTGTCACTGATTACTTTGGTGTCCCTGTATTTTGCCGTGGTATTTAACTATCCAATTAATGAAAAGATTTATCTACTTTCTCAAGGTAATGGCCTTTTTCTGTTTCTAACACCTGCGATTCTTACTTGTGCTTTTATTATTATTTTCTCAATGATTGCTGTGCCTTACTTGTTCAAAGGTATTGTGATTATTTTGACTCTCACCTCTTCGATGGCGTTTTATGCCGCGTTGCAATACAACACCATGTTTGATTATGCGATGATCGAGAATATCTTTGAAACCAACGTTGGTGAAGCTTCCTCTTATTTAAGCTCGGCTTCTATCGGTTACTTTATTGTCTTTGGTGTGCTTCCATCATTGTTTCTATTAAAAGTAAAAGTGATCCGCAATGCTTCATGGGGTAAAGAGCTATTTCATCGTGCTGCATTAATGAGTGTTGCGATTGTGGGGCTGCTGCTGATTTCTGTTTTCTATTTTAAAGACTATGCCTCGATTGGTCGCAATAACTCGTATTTAAATAAAATGATTAACCCTGCCGATGCTTTCAATACGGTTAAGTACATTAATAATGAATATCTAACCGCACCTTTGGACTACATCACAATCGGTGAAGATGCAGAGGTAATTCCAGCGAAGAACGGTAAACCGACACTAATGGTAGTGTTAGTTGGTGAAACTGCTCGTGCGCAAAACAGTGCTTATAATGGATATGAAAGAGAAACTAATCCATACACCAAAGATCTTGGTTTGATTGCTTTTCAAAATGTGTCGTCGTGCGGAACAGCAACAGCCCACTCTTTGCCATGTATGTTCTCTAATATGGTGCGTACTAATTACAATAGAGACCGCGCCAATAACCAAGATGACGTATTAGACGTGTTGACTCATGCTGGTGTCAAATCGGTATGGATAGATAACGATGGTGGTGACAAAGCGGTTGCTAAGAACATTGAAAAAGTAATGATTAGCGATACCTCTTCAGATGAATTTTGTAATGGTTCAAGTTGTTATGATGAAGTGTTATTGCAAGGCTTAGATAAGCGAATTCAAAATACCACAGGTGACCAACTGTACGCACTGCATATGATTGGTAGCCATGGCCCAACGTATTGGAAGCGTTATCCTGAGAATATGGCAGTATTTACCCCTGCATGTAATCGTAGCGATATCGAAAACTGCAGTGATGAAGAGATCACCAATGTGTATGACAATACCTTAGTTTATACCGACTACGTAATTGCGCAGACGATTGCAAAGCTAAAAACGTATTCTGATAAATATAACGTAGTGATGCTATACATTTCAGATCACGGGGAATCGTTAGGTGAAAATGGGTTATACCTTCATGGAGCACCTTACATGATAGCGCCTAAAGAGCAGACTCATGTGCCTTTCTATGTTTGGATGAGCGATGATTATGCGAACCAAAAAGGCATAAATAAAGCCAGCGTTATTAGCAAGGCGGAAGCGGGTGGTTTTTCCCATGATAATTTGTTCCATACGCTACTTGGCTTATATGGTGTGAAGACTAGCGCGAAAGACAATAGTTTAGACATTATGGCGAACTAGTTAGAATTGAGTTCCTCAAATAAAGAAATGGGTTAATCATGAGAATGGTTAGCCCATTTTTGCTACTATCATTATATAAAATAATAAAGTGGTACTGAATAATGAAAATATTGCTAATAGAAGACTCTGAACACTTACGTCGTAGCTTAGTGGTGGGCCTGAGTAACCTTGGTTTTACTATTGATGAAACTGGCGACGGTTCAAAAGGGCTCTCGATGGCAATTACCAATGAGTATGACTTTATTATTTTAGATTTAATGCTTCCTAATGTTGATGGTATCACGCTATTAAAAAGCATTCGTAAAATGGGTAATGATGTAAAAGTGATTATCTTATCGGCAAAATCGCAGCCAGAAGATCGTGTTGAAGGCTTAATGTCTGGCGCTGATGATTATTTAGTTAAGCCGTTCTCGTTTGATGAACTGCATGCTCGTATCTTAACTGTTGCTCGTCGAGGGGTGGTGAAAAATAATGATGATCATGTGGAAATTGAAGGGTTTAGGCTTAATTTAGCAAAGAAAGAATTAGAGTTCTCAGGTCAATTGATTGAACTAACAAAAAATGAATACAAGATTGTCGAGTGTATGTTTCGTTCTCGCAATCAGGTTATGACGACAGAAAATATCAGTGATTATGTTATTGGCTCATTTGATTCAGTCTCGAAAAACACCATAGAATCACACTTATCCTCCATCCGAAAAAAAGCGAAAGCCGTTGGTGGCGAACTGCCAATAAAAAATAAACGAGGCTTTGGTTACTACGTGGAAAAACGCTCATGTACTCAATAAAAGATCGGTTGGTTAATGCGTTAACCGTGATCATTGGCATCATTTTATTGGTGGTTTTTTTATCTTTGGATTTTATTCTCGATGCTTGGGTTGATCAGCAATTCGACGATGCATTAGTGGAAAAATCAAACTACTTCAAATCCTTAGTTGAAGTGGAAAGTGATGGTATTGAGTTTGAATATCACAAAGGTTTTATGCCTCAATTTGAGAGAGAAGAAGAAGCTCAATACTTTCAGATTTGGTTAGGTGAGAGCACTTTTGCAAAGTCGCAATCTCTTACCTACTTTGATGATGTTGATCTGGATTATCAAGATGTACCTACCCACGAGAGTCGTATCTTTGATATTAAACTCCCTGATGGCAATATGGGAAAAGCTATCTCAGCTCGTTTCCAACCACAATTATCATCTGATGTAGATCCTACAGATGTGACTTATATTGAAACCATGTACTTAACCTTGGCGATCTCTAATCAACGAGTGAGTAATATTCTATTGATGGCAGATCTGTCTCTTATCTTTGTTTTTATTACTGCAATCTTTGGTATTCGAATGGTTGTGATAAAAGTGGTGGATAGAGAGTTAGATTCATTGTATTTGCTCAATAAAGAAATTTCAGAACTTGATGAAAATGCACAAGGTATTCAATCTAATCCAAAAGAAAGCAAAGAGATTTCACCTATTAGAAAAGAGCTCAATCGATATATTGAGTTGAATATTCAAAATGTAGCCAATGAAAAACGTCTTTCTTCCGATATTGCCCATGAGTTGAAAACACCGATTGCAGAGCTTATTAGTTTGAGTGAAATGAACATTCGTTTTCCTGATGATGTTCGTATTTCAGCGACTTACAAAGAAGATGTACTATCGATTTCGAATAATATGAAAACCATCGTCAATCAATTAATGGCATTAAGCCAAAGTGCATCAGGAAATTATGGGATTGAAAAGAAGGAAGTGGATGTTCGACTCTTGACTGAAGAGATCTGTGCAGAATTGCAGTTTAAGTATCCAACAATGGGAGAGAGAGTTGCTTTCTCTTCATCATTAGCCTCTCCAATGATTTATGTTGACCGTTTCAGCTTAGAAACGGTAGTTAAAAATTTATTAGATAACGCTCTATTTTATAGTGTAGAAGGGTCCATAGTGTCTGCGAGCATTGAAAAAGAGGGAGATGGAAGTATTGTGATTAAGATAAAAAATACGTCTTCTACTCCATTAACTCAATATGATCTTGAGAATATATTCAAACCTTTATATCAGGTAGATAAGTCAAGAACACATACCGATAGACATGGTTTGGGTTTATCTATTGTAAAGAATGTAGCTCAATTGAATGGTTATGATTTAATGGTCGATTATCAAGAGAATAAAGAGATCATATTTATGGTTGTGATACCGCAGGGGTAATGCTTATTAGCGTAGTCGTGTAATTGTCTTTATATTTAATAAAAAACCCAGCGAATAAGCTGGGTTTAGATAGATGAATTAATCATTATGTAATAACTAAGCATCAACACGATAAGAATCAAATAAGTAGCCATCAAAGTCATCAGAATCGGTATCTGATAACGATAGAAGGGCTTCTTTTACATTCTCCATATGTTGCCACATCGCTTCTTTTGCTTGTGCTGGGTTCTTTTTTTGCAAAGCTGAAAGGATCTTCGCGTGATCTTCCAAAAATTGAGAACGATATTCAGTGTCATCAATATGAGTATGGAGTTGAGCCCACATTTTACTGCGAGTTCGGCGCTCCCATGCAGCTTGAGCAACTTCAATGAGATAGTTATTTTGTGTTGCTTCTGCAATTAAAATATGGAAATCTTTGTCGTGATTGTATTCTTGATTACCTGATTCAACCGCGATTCTTTCTGCATCAAGTACCTGTTTCATACGATTAATTTGTACGCCAGTCACATTGGTGGCTGCAAACTCCGCGATATTACTTTCGAGTAATTGGCGAGCCTGAAGCATTTCAAATGTGCCGATATCATTACTGTCGTAGTTAGAGTTATCGTTACTGTTTGATGAGTAAGGGGAACTTGTATCATCAGGTAACGAGATAACATATACACCAGACCCTTTACGAACATCAACTAAGCCTTGAAGCTCTAGCATGATAATCGCATCTCGGATCGTAGTACGGCTGACGCCAAATTGCTCTGCAATATCTCGCTCTGTTGGCAGCCTGTCCCCTACCTGATATTTACTTGTTTTTAATTGCTCAATCAGATCCCTTCCAATTGAAACATATCGTCTGGTTATATTTTCCATAAGTACCTTATTTTGATGACTTATTGCTTTACGATTGTAACAAAGAATAAACGCGCATTATATTAATTTGTAAACCAATTTTAAATTGGTCTAGTGGGTCACAAAATAGAAAAGAGAGGCGCTAACCTCTCTTTGTTTTATGACGTAATCATGAGTTATTTTTTATGATTAAAGTCAGGGATTTCACTCCAACGTTTACGTAGGTGGTGCGCAGACATTTTAGGTTGGCGGTTTCGAGTAAATGCGCCTTTTTTGTTGCCATCTACGCGGATAATGCCTTCCCATGTTTGGAAATCAGCAAAGTTCCACATTTGTTCACCAACCAAGGCATCACAAGTATCAAAGGCATGATGTTGTTGATCTAAATACTCAACTTGATATTCTTCAGACCACTGCACGCTTGGCAACTTGTGAAGTCCCGGCATTGTATCTGCACCATATTCAGTGATAATTATTGGTTTACCTTCGGTTGCCCAGCCTGCTAATTCTTTAGCAAATGCTTTACCAGCATCACGCATTTCTAAACCACCCATGATGTACCAACCATAGTAACGGTTAAGACAGATCACATCGGCATATTGATGAGCATTACATTTGCCGTAAGGTGCCATCATAAAGTTAATGAACGTTAACGGGCGATTTTGTGGATCTTGAGTTCTTGCGTATTCAAAAATATCTTTAAAATATTCGTTAGACGCTTCTTGTGATGTATCTGGTTCATTTGATAATGACCACATAACAACGCACGGGTGGTTTTTATCACGGAGGATTAACTCATGAATTGCGTGTTTTTGATTTTCTTTGCCTTGACCTTTTACCGCTTCTTCTTCAAAGAAACTTACTGCTTTTTTGGTCGAATTACCAGAACCTGCATCAGCAATACCACCGCCTAATGAACCGCTACGCATCATATCCCATTGACCCACTGCTGGCGTTTCGTTGATAACAACAAGACCGCGACGGTTAGCCAGTTGCATAAATTCTTCAGCATAAGGGTAGTGAGAAGTACGAATTGAGTTTGCGTTGATCCAGTCAAGCAACTCCATATCACGTAGGTTAACCACTGGGTCATAACCACGGCCGCGGAACTCAGAGTCTTCGTGCTTACCAAAACCTTTGAAGTAAAATGGTTCATTGTTAATTAGGAATTGAGTGCCTTTTACTTCAACAGTACGTATACCAACCTCTAGAGGGTATTGGTCAATGATTTTACCATCAAGAACAATACTGGTTTCTAATGTGTATAAATAGCCTTTTCCTGGCTGCCATAATTGAACATTTTCAACAATTAACTGACCTTTATGGCCAACCGCCTCAGCAACTAAATTATCTTCTTTATCAAACAGCTTAACAATTAACTCACCACCATTAGTTTCCGCTTCGATATCAAAATCAACTTGACCTTGAGTGCCGGTATAGTTAGTTATTACGGTAATGTCGTTCACTCGGTGTTTTGGTAACGCCAGTAGTTTTACTGTGCGGTGTAGACCTGCGTAGTTAAAGAAATCAAAATAAGGTTTAACCTCACGAACGCCATCTTCGTATTTTGCAATATGGCCTGTCGGAATCGTAGACAGTGATAATTCATTATTAACGACAACGACGATTTTGTTTTTTTGATCAAATTTAACCACATCGTTTAGTAAACCAGAGAAAGGCATGTAACCGCCTTGGTGGCTTGTTACTTCAACACCATTAACCCAAACCACGGCACTGTGAGTTGCAGAGCCAAAACGGAGAAACACGTCTTTTTCTTGCCATTCTGAAGGGATGATTACATCTGTTTCGTACCAAACATCACCACAATGGTCACGGATCATTTTATCGGTAAAAATGTCATTATAGCTTGATGGTACTGCCATTTCGATAGTGTCTGTTAGACCATCTTTCCAATTGGATGTGCGGCCTTCATTTTTGCTATCAACTTTAAATTTCCAGATGCCAGAAATATCAGTAATGCGGCGTGTGGATGTGTCTTGTGGGTACAGGAATACAGACATTTTGCTTCTCTCCATGAGATATTATTTTGTAATAAATGTTGGCTTGTTAACCAGTTTATTTATTGGTATGCCAATTATGATAATTTAGGTTGACCAATAATAATGATGTCTAGATCACTATTTTGATTCTTTGTTTATTTTTAATTGAAAAAAGCGAGTTAGGGAGTATTTAAAATAGGAAGAGAAAGAAAAAGCACACTATAAAATATAGTATGCTTCTTATGTCATTAATAAAGTCAATAGCTAAAGTATATTAATGTCGTAGTGGAAGGTCAGTTTAATATCGTAGTAATCCAACTCATCACCTAAAGCCGAGCCCGTTCTATACTCTTTTGCTTTATTTAAGATTAGCGTTGTGCTTAATCCTTCAAATGCACCCTGAGGTTTATGAGTGATTAGTAAGTTTGCACCAATACCATCAACTTCAACGGCTTTTGTTTGGTCTTCATATCCATCCGTTTTTACAATGGCTATACCAGTTTGTAATGTCGGAGTCATTTGATAGAAGGTCCCCATTTGCCATGCAAACATATCGTGGTGGTTTCGATCAATGCTTTGGTCAAATGAAAAACCAAGGTCAGTATCAACGGCGGTGATTGAGTTGAGTTTAGTTCCCACTTTTCCAGCGGAACCAATTAATGTTAATCTGTCTTTATTGTAAGTTAATTGACCAGATAATAATGCGGTATCGTCATAGCCGTCACCCATCAATGAAGCATTGAGGTCTTTGGTATACCCTTCTAATTGAGCGTACAAGCCACGTAACTCAGCTTTCCAGAATGCGTTTGTATTATCAATATAGACTTGCTGGGCATTAAACATGTATTGGGTGCTGTGATCATTTTGATAACTGGCACCGACAGACAGTTCTGTTCCTGTTGCGGCTTTGTTATCCCAAACACCGGCTACATTGAACTTAGGGATTTCATCAATGATTGGATTTCCTTCCGCATCTCTACCTTGTACCGTTCCATGATCTTGCCAATCTGTATAATAGCCACCAGCATAGCGAGTAGAATAAGCACCATATAAATGGAATTTTTCTAGATCAACTTTTAATAAAGCACCTTCAGAAATAGAAGGAGTAGGACGAACAGAAGTGCGTTCAATTAATGGTACATAGTAATCAATATTGCCAGATGCATAGTCAGTACCGTAACGTCCGACTTTTAACTCAACACTATCAATGGGTTTTATATTGATTGAGCCGCTAACAAGCGTGAAGTCATCATGTCCATCAAGGTAAAATCGAGTGCTTTTAGATGGATCAGCATGCAGTTTTTGAGTGGTATAAACGGCGGCTTCTACATCTAACCAACTCAATAAGTTATGTGAGCGGTAGTTGAGCTCTGCATATTGAATCCATGCATCGACTTCTGGTCCATAACTACCAGATGCACTTGGTCGTTCAGCATTACGATATTCATTTTTTAGTTTTAAGACTAGCTTATGATCCAACGTATTTTGATTAAGGTAAGGGTTAGTATCATTGAGCGCATTTTCAACACCAGCAATAGCAGGGGCCTCTTTTAATTGTTGAATTTTTTCTTTGCTGACTTCTTTTGAACCAATAGTGACGGTTTCTTCAGCAAATACTGTTGCAGATTGACAAGTAGCAGCGGTAATGAGGGCTAATATTGATCTTTTAAAGGTCAACGTATTGAAATTAATAGAAATTGATTTTATATTCATTTTCGATCCTTGAGTATCCGTTATTTTTGGGTCCTGCTTGATAGCTACTGCAATAGCTATCAAGCTTTTTTATTACTACGCATTGACTGCGTTATCTGTAATTGGACTTTTCTTATCATTATCAATACCAGTCGTTGATTGATTTTTTTCGGTCGCTTTTTTATTTGCCTGGATTACTTTTTGGTATGTTTCAGGATCAAGAATCCATAATTTTTTATAGAGTAGATAGACACCGATGAACGTAATTGACGGGAAGCCAAAAATAAGGAATTGAAGACCTTGCTGGGTTAGTTCTGATTGTGATGGTAATGATGGGTCATAACCAATAATGCTGACACCTAATGCGGCGATAAATCCAGCACCTGCACCACCCACTTTTCTCATTAAAGAATATGATGCGTAAATAATACCTTCTTGACGGTTACCGGTTAGGTATTCATTGTAATCAATACAATCTGATACCTGGCCCCAAACCGCAGCGATAGGGATCATTATTCCAAACATCATTAGTGAATAGAAGACTAAGAAGATATAAGCATTTGATGATAAGAAAAAGGCGACACCGGATGTCAGGATTACAATAAGCGCACTTTTCATCATGAGGTCTTTAGTACCTAGTTTTGCTACCATCTTAGGTAAAACTAATGCCATTAAAACAATAATAACTAAGTCAATAACCCCAGTAATGCTCATAATCCATAAAGCGTTATCAAGGTTTTCTTTAATATAAAACATAAGAACAGAACCTAATGTAAACATCGCCAGTAACATTAAGAATGAAGCCAGAGAAACACACATTAATGGTTTATTATTAGGAATGGCTTTTAATGCTTGTAACGCAGAAACGGATTGGTTTGAAACGGTGCTTTTGACATTTTCTTTTATGCTAGAGTACGCAAATAAATGGCCAAAAATGGCAAAGCCAGATAGAGAAACCATCGCAATTAAGTAACCAGTTTCCAAGTTGTCTGCATACATAGCAAGAATAACAGGAACAACAAACTTACATAATGCGCTGCCAACAACGCCACCTAATGAACGAAATGCAGATAAAGAAGCTCGCTCTTCAGGATCTTGAGTCATTACCGAGGCGACTGAGCCAAAAGGAATATTTACGAAAGTATATGCCATACCCCAAGTAATATAAGTAAGGTATGCCCATGCTAATGTTTGCCCATCAGATAAGCTTTCTGGAGACCAAAACATCAATATAGAGGCCACACCGAGAATCCAACAACCACGTAAGATAAAAGGCTTAAATTTATCGCCTTTGCCTTGATGTTTAGAAAATAATTTATCGGCAAAAGCACCCATCATAGGATCATTGATACCATCCCATATTCTGGCGATCAGAAATAAAGTACCAGCGGCCGCTGCGGTAATACCTAATACATCCACGTAGTACACTAGGAGGAAAGTTGCAGACATACCGAAACTTGCCATATTAGCCATATCTCCTATGGCATATCCTATTTTGTTACGAAAGGTTAGTGTTTTCATAAATTCATTCTCGTAGGGTTAGAGGTGGTACCTAATCCATTTAGGTACCAATGCTTCTATTTATTAAACAGAGCTCGTTTTAATCCCAGTTCAAGACCGCGGACTTCTGCGAGTCCCTTTAATCGGCCGATACAGGAATAGCCCGGATTGGTTTTTTTCTTCAGGTCATCAATCATTTGGTGTCCATGATCGGGTCTCATTGGAATTGAGCGTGTATCTCCTTTTGCTAAGCGTTTTTCTTCTTCAGTAATTAATGCTTTAACCACTTCATACATGTCAACGTCACCTTCTAGGTGAGCAGCTTCATGAAAGCTCATTTGGTTCTCTTCACGTTGAGTCGAGCGTAGATGAGTGAAATAAATACGATCGCCATGTTTATTGATCATATTGACTAAATCGTTATCTCCACGAACCCCGTAAGAACCTGTACACATTGTGATGCCATTCATCATGCTTGGTACTGCATTGGTCAACCAATCAATATCTTCAATGGTTGATACAATACGAGGTAAGCCTAAAATTGGACGTGGTGGATCGTCTGGATGAACCGCCAGTTTCAAACCATATTTCTCACAAACAGGGACTAATTCACGTAGGAAAGCCGCCATATTTTCACGTAAAATATCTTTAGTGATATCTTGATAACGGTCTAGTTGAGTCTGGAATTCTTCTAAGGTGTAACCCTCTTCAGCCCCTGGTAAACCAGCAATAATATTATCCGTTAGCTTTTTAATATCTGCGTCAGACATTGCGTTAAAGTATTCTGTCGCTTGTTGCTTTTCTTCAGCCGTATAATCTTTGTCTGCGTTAGGGCGCTTTAAGATAAATAATTCAAAAGCGGCGAAAGCGATTTGATCAAAACGCAAGGCTTTAGAACCATCTGCCATTTCAAATTCAAGATCCGTTCGTGTCCAATCGAGTATTGGCATGAAGTTGTAACACACAGTATCAATACCGCATTCAGCAAGATTAATAATGCTTTGCTTATAGTTTTCAATCCATTGTACGTAGTTTCCAGAACGTGTTTTGATTTCTTCATGAACAGGAATACTTTCAACAACAGACCAAGTCATTCCCATTTTTTC
This sequence comes from Aliivibrio friggae, assembly GCF_057368515.1. NCBI lineage: Bacteria > Pseudomonadati > Pseudomonadota > Gammaproteobacteria > Vibrionales > Vibrionaceae > Aliivibrio > Aliivibrio friggae. The sequence goes on along the minus strand of NZ_CM170649.1, from coordinate 152,993 downwards.
AATGGTTTCTTTGCGTTTCAATATTTCAGAAACTGACCATACCTGACCGTTTAGAATATGATGAAGAGCGGTAACAATACCTGTTGCGCCAGCTTGTTTTATATCAGATAAGGCTACTGGGTCTGAGTCCCCATACCATCTCCACGTTTGTTCCATGATTACCTCGATTTTTATAATTGGTGTTGTGGGAGCGTTGTTTTGTTGCAGTGGATAATAGGGAAGGATTTTTAACCGAGCAATTAAAAATGATCAATTGGTTGACCTAATTCGCAATAATATTTAATTTTGGTATACCAATGTGTTTTTTGTGATGTACCACAAAGACTAGGGTTATTTTTTCAACTAAATTACGAGGATATTATGGTTCTGTAGACCAAACTGGCGTTGGCCAAGCACATTCACCGGAGTTTTTATGAATATATCGACCATTACCCTTCCTGCTTCCGTTATTCAACCAACGTTTAATCGTGATGCTTTGTTACCACGTATTGTACATTTAGGGTTTGGCGCATTTCACCGCGCTCACCAAGCATTAATTACCAATGAGATGCTTGAAAAAACAGGCAGTAACTGGGGGATCTGTGAGATTAACTTATTTGGTGGTGAGGATCTTATTCATTCATTACGTGAGCAAAATCATTTATATACGGTAATGGAAAAGGGTGAAAATAAAAATACCGTTAAACTTATTGGCTCGGTTATTGAGTCAATTCATCCACAATTAGAAAGCAGTGATGCAGTACTTGCTAAAATGGCAGAAGAGCAAGTTGCTATTGTTTCTATGACCATTACCGAAAAAGGATATTGCTGTGATCCAAACACAGGCCAGCTCGATAGTGAGAACGGATTAATTCAGCATGATGTTCAATCTCCTCGCAAACCACAATCGGCAATTGGTTATATTGTAGAAGCATTACGCTTACGTAAAGAGGCGGGAATTACGCCATTTACCGTTATGTCATGTGATAATGTGCAAAATAATGGCAAGGTTGCAAAGGCGGCTGTGATTGGTTTTGCAAAGTTGGTTGACCAAAACTTGGCTGAGTGGATAGAAGCAAATGTTACTTTCCCTTGCACCATGGTTGATCGCATTGTTCCTGCAATTACGGATGAAACGTTAGCGCAATTAACTTCTGAATTAACCATTGAAGATCCGTGTGGTATTGCTTGTGAAGAGTTTAGACAATGGGTAATTGAAGATAATTTTGTCAATGGTCGTCCTGAATGGAATGTCGCTGGTGCAGAGTTTGTTGACGATGTGGTTCCTTATGAAGAGATGAAGCTGAGAATGTTAAATGGTTCCCACTCGTTCTTAGCGTATTTAGGTTATTTAGGTGGGTATGCTCATATATCCGATACGATGACAAATGATGACTATCGTGTTGCGGCATACCAATTAATGATGACAGAACAAGCGCCTACATTGTCATTAGCAAAAGAGGTAGATTTAAACGATTATGCGACATTATTGATTCACCGTTTTACTAACCCTGCTTTAAAGCATCAAACGTGGCAAATAGCGATGGATGGTAGCCAAAAATTACCTCAACGTATGGTTGAATCTATTCACCATCATATTGAAAAAGGCACTGACTATAGCCTATTAACTTTAGGAGTGGCAGGTTGGATCCGATACGTTGGTGAGCAAGACGAAAACCAGCAAGTGATTGATGTAAGAGATCCTATGCTTGATAACCTTCGTGCTATATATCGTGATTATGGTCATTCGGTTGAGGTCGTATTGCCATTATTACAAATGAGTTCTATTTTTGGCCATTTAGCTGAGAACTCAAGTTTTGTTTCTTTAGTTCAATCCGCTTATCAGAAGTTGTTAGGGAATGGCGCAAAAGCAACGGTAGCGGCTTACGCTCGTGCTAAATAGGAGCGGTGAATGAAACCTTTTTTATGTGAAGACTTTTTACTGAGTAATCAAACAGCAAAAGATTTATATCATCATTTTGCTAAAGCATTGCCAATTGTCGATTATCATTGCCATTTAGATCCTCAAGCGATAGCTCAAGATCGACAGTTTGATAACCTTTCCCAGATTTGGCTTGAAGGTGATCATTATAAATGGCGTGCGATGCGCGCTGCTGGTATTTCAGAGTCACTGATTACGGGTAAAGACAGTTCTGATTTTGATAAGTTTATGGCGTGGTCACAAACGGTGCCACAAACGCTAGGAAACCCATTATATCATTGGACTCACTTAGAGCTTCGTCGTCCATTTGGGATCTCAAATACAGTATTAAATCCGACCACGGCAGAAACAATTTGGCAGCAAGCGAATGAGCTATTATCTACACCGTCATTCTCAGCTCGCGGCATCATGAAGCAAATGAACGTTAGCATGGTAGGCACAACGGATGATCCGCTTGATACGCTTGAGCACCACCAAGCTATTGCACAAGATACGAGCTTTGATGTTCAAGTTTTACCAAGTTGGCGACCAGATAAAGCGTTCAAAATTGAATTAGAAGGCTTTGTTGATTATATCCAACAGTTGTCTCAAGTCGCTGATGTTGAGATTAATCATTTTTCAGATTTACAAACCGCGTTATTAAAGCGATTAGAGCACTTTGATTTGCATGGCTGTCGTAGTGCCGATCATGGTATTGAAGTGGTTAGATACGCAGATATTCCAGCATCACATACTTTAGACTTGTTATTGTCACGTCGCTTAAAAAGCGAAACATTAACAGAGTTAGAGATAGCTCAATTTTCAACAGCCGTTCAAGTGTGGCTTGGCAAGCAATACGCTCGTCTTGGTTGGGTAATGCAACTGCATATCGGCGCTCAGCGTAATAACAGTACACGTATGTTTAGGTTATTAGGCGCAGATGCAGGGTTTGACTCTATTGGTGACCAGCTTGTTGCTCTCCCTTTATCTAGATTGTTAGATTCAATGGACATCAGCAATGAACTACCAAAAACCATTTTATACTGCTTAAACCCAAGAGATAACGAAGTACTTGCAACCATGATGGGGAACTTCCAAGGTGGTGGAATCGCAGGGAAAATTCAGTTTGGTTCTGGATGGTGGTTTAACGATCAAAAAGACGGCATGATTCGTCAAATAGAGCAATTGTCGCAATTGGGTTTATTAAGTCATTTTGTTGGCATGCTAACGGATTCTCGTAGCTTTTTATCTTATACGCGCCATGAATATTTCCGTCGTATTTTGTGTAATATTGTAGGTACTTGGGCTGAAAATGGTGAAGTTCCTGATGATATGCAAATGTTAGGTGAGCTGATCACTCGAGTTTGTTACACCAATGCTAATGCGTATTTTAATCTGAAAGACAAAGCGGCTTCATAGGTGAATACGATGAAAAAAATAGCAATTATCGGCGAATGCATGATCGAATTAAATGGTCAGCCTTTTTCAACCATGCAACAAAGTTTTGGCGGCGATAGTCTTAATTCAGCATTATATCTTTCGCGTTGTATGAAAGATCAAGTTGAAGTGAATTACGTTACCGCGATGGGGTGTGATGCTCTGTCTGAAGGGGTCGTATCTCGCTGGAAAGAGGAAGGAATACATACGCAATGGGTGATGAAAGATGAAAAACGTCAACCGGGATTGTATTTAATTCAACTTGATGAACAAGGTGAGCGTACTTTCTTGTACTGGCGTAATAATTCAGCTGCACGTTATTTAGTACAGCATCCGAGCTTTAAACAAGTATCTCAAGATCTTGAAGGGGTCGACTGGATTTATTTGAGTGGTATTAGTTTGGCTATTTTGCCACACGTTGATCGTCTTGCTTTGATTAGTCGTTTACAGGAACTACAACAGCAAGGGGTTAAGATTGCTTTTGATACCAACTATCGCCCTGCCTTGTGGGAAAACCATGAATCTGCTCGTTTAGTTTACAACGCGATGTTTGAAATTACAGAATTGGCGTTAGTTACTAATGATGATGAACAGCATTTATGGGGCGACAGTAATGAACAAGCGACGCTAAAACGATTACACAATTCTGGTGTAAAACAAGCGGTCGTAAAGATGGGAGCTAATGGCAATCTTTATTCAGTTCAAGGTCAACCTGAGATGACGGTTCCCGCGTGTCCGGTTGATAAAGTGATAGATACGACGTCAGCAGGCGATGCGTTTAATGCAGGCTTTATGGCTGGCGTACTTGCAGGTAAATCAGCGGAAGAATCATCACAGCAAGGTCACCAACTGGCCAGTGTGGTTATTCAGCACAAAGGCGCGATAATTTCGCAACAATCCATGCAGCACATTAATTTTACGATTTAATTGAAATTCATAAATAGGATATTACATGAGCCATATTTCACAACAACTTGCACAAGTTAAAATTATTCCTGTTATTGCGCTAGATAACGCAGAAGACATTATTCCACTAGGAAAAACATTGGCAGAAAATGGTTTGCCTGCGGCTGAAATTACATTTCGGTCAGATGCGGCTGTTGAAGCTATTCATCTATTACGTCAAGCGCAACCAGATATGCTTATTGGTGCAGGTACGGTACTAAATAGAGAGCAAGCGATTGCAGCAAAAGAAGCCGGGGCAACGTTTGTTGTCTCTCCTGGTTTTAATATCAATACCGTAAAAGCCTGCCAAGAAATTGGTATTGAGATCATTCCTGGTGTAAATAACCCAAGTACGGTTGAAGCAGCATTAGAAGCAGGATTAACGACGCTAAAATTTTTCCCAGCAGAAGCGTCAGGTGGGATTAATATGCTTAAATCGCTGTTAGGCCCTTATGGTCAAATTCAGTTAATGCCAACTGGTGGGATTAATGTGAATAACGTAAAAGACTATTTAGCCATTGATGGTGTTTATGCGTGTGGCGGTACGTGGATGGTTGATAAGAAGATGATCAATGAAGGTCGTTGGGAAGAGATTGGCAGACTAGCAAGAGAAGCGGCAGATTTAGTGAAATAGTCATTAGGCTGTTATAAATAATAAAGAAAAGGAGCAATTATGCTCCTTTTTCTTTTTTATTAGATAATAAATAATTGATATTTTTGATTATTAAATATAACCACAAAGCTCTGAATAATCATTATTTATACACTATAATCGGGACTAACATAATAAAAATACTCTTTAATGGATAAAGGAAAAACAGATGAAAAAGTGGTTGTTATTGCTCAATAGCCTAATACTTTCTTTTAGCGTTCATGCTGCAGATACATGGAAAGAAATAGAACAAAAAGCCAAAGGACAAACAGTATATTTCCACGCATGGGGGGGAAGCCAAGAGATAAATAATTACCTTCGTTGGGCAGATAAAGAGCTACAGAGTAATTATGGTGTCACGCTAAAACACGTAAAAGTGGGTGATATTGCAGAAAGTACGTCACGTTTATTGGCTGAAAAAACCGCAGGGAAAAATGACGGTGGCAGTGTTGATATGGTTTGGATTAATGGTGAAAACTTTAAATCCATGAAGAATAACCAACTGTTGTTTGGTCCATTTGTTAATCAGTTACCAAGCTGGGAGTTTGTGAATAAAACGCTTCCTGTAGACAGTGATTTTTCTGAGCCAACGTTAGGTTTAGAAGCCCCGTGGGGTGTGGGGCAACTTGTATTTATTCATGACAAGCAAACATTAAGTAATCCGCCACAATCTTTTGCTGAACTGCTTAGTTACAGCAAAGCCTTTCCAAATAGAATTACTTATCCTAAGCCGCCAGAATTTCATGGTACGAGTTTCTTAAAAGCGCTATTAATTGAGTTAACCAATAACAACCCTCAGTTAATGAAGCCAGTAGAGCAAGCGAACTTTACTGAGGTCACACAACCATTATGGATGTATCTGGATGAATTGCATCAAACGGCATGGCGCAAAGGTAAGCAGTTCCCATCAGGTACGGCACAATCATTACAATTATTAGATGACGGTCAGATTGATCTTGCGGTTACGTTTAATCCAAATGAAGTCTTTTCTGCACAAGCGAGTGGTAAGTTAGCAGACACCACAGAAACCTACGCAATGGAAGCGGGGGCACTGTCTAATATTCATTTCTTAGCTATCCCATGGAATGCATCAGCAAAAGAGGGCGCTCAAGTAGCGATTAACTTTTTACTGAGCCCTGAAGCACAGTCTCGTAAAGGTGATTTAAGTGTTTGGGGCGATCCATCAGTGCTGTCGTCACAGTATTTAACGGGCTCAGTGAAGAATACGAAGCTATTTAAATCTTTAGCAGAACCACATCCAAGCTGGCAGGTGGCGTTAGAGAAAGAGTGGCTAGTTCGTTACGGAAAGTAAAAATAATATAAATCATTATAAAATGCTCGTTTTAAATCTATATGCTTTAAAACGAGCATTTTTTATTGTAAGTAATAAATTGTAAAAAACTCCTTAGTTAATTTATTCTCATTTGTTTATTTGTAGATGGATTCAATGAAATTAACACTTTAGAGGGCTTTATTTTTAATCATTTCTTTATCTTCTTCTTTGCCCTCCCTTTCTGGTCATACCTGTTCGTTTGCTTGTTTTATGCTCTAGATCTTCTTTTTGTTATTCTAACACGCATTTTTTGTGCTCGAATGCTCATTTTGACCTTGGTGATATTTCAATTAATTATAAAAGGAGTACATTTCTCGCTGCTTAACGTGAATGCTGTATACCTACTTTAATAATAATTGGGCCGTTTATCTTGAGTATATGAGAGTTGTATATACGTTGGATGAAATGAGTACATAACGAAACAAAGGAATGAATCATGGCGAATAATAAACAACATACATTACTTGGACAATGCATCGCTGAATTTATCGGTGCTGGTTTATTGATCTTTTTTGGTGTCGGCTGTGTCGCTGCCTTAGTATTAACTGGTGCTGAATTTGGCCAGTGGGAAGTCAGTATCATATGGGGTATAGGCGTTGCCATTGCTATCTATTGTACTGCAGGCGTTTCTGGTGCTCATCTTAACCCTGCAGTAACCATTGCATTAGCAGCGTTTCATGGGTTTGATAAGGCAAAAATAATTCCTTATATCATTGCTCAAGTATTAGGGGCTTTCTGCTCTGCGGCATTGGTTTATGCTTTATACAGTAACTTATTTTCTGATTATGAAATTGCAAATGGTTTCTTACGTAGCAGTAAAGAAGCATTATCTACAGCTGGCATCTTTTCAACTTATCCCCATCCTTCTTTATCGATGCTAGGCGCCTTTGCGGTTGAGTTTGTAATTACTGCAGTTCTTATGTTCGGAATTCTTGCTTTAGGTGATGAGCATAATGGATCAGCTCGCGGTGCAATGAATCCACTTCTTATTGGTTTATTAATTGCTGTTATTGGTGGTTCTCTTGGTCCTCTAACTGGCTTTGCAATGAACCCTGCTCGTGATTTTGGTCCAAAGCTATTTGCTTACTTAGCGGGCTGGGATTATGCATTAACAGGAGCAAAAGAAATTCCTTACTTTATCGTTCCAATTTTAGCGCCAATTGCTGGTGCATGTTTCGGTGGCTGGGCTTATCCAAAAATGATTGGCGCTTACCTACCAAAAGCAGGTCATGGTTGTACTATTCCAAATCAATGTGAAACGGAAGAAGAAGCCAAAACAGCTGAAGCGTAACTAATATTAAAAATAAAAAACTAACAATTACCTCCCTATGAGTTAATACATTAAATAATACACAAAAGGACTCCATCATGACTGAGCAAAAATACATTGTTGCACTTGACCAAGGAACTACTAGCTCTCGTGCCGTCATTCTTGACCACGATGCGAATATTGTCAGTGTTTCTCAGCGTGAATTTACCCAGATTTATCCTCAAGCAGGCTGGGTTGAGCATGATCCATTAGAGATCTATGCAACACAAAGTTCGACTCTAGTTGAAACTTTAGCAAAAGCGGGCATTCGCAGTGATCAAATTGCTGCAATTGGTATTACGAACCAACGTGAAACGACGATTGTTTGGAACAAAGAAACGGGTAAACCAGTTTACAACGCTATCGTTTGGCAGTGTCGTCGTACTGCAGATACGTGTGAAAAACTAAAAGAAGCAGGTCTAGAAGAGTACATTCGTGAAAATACAGGTTTAGTTGTTGACCCATATTTCTCAGGTACAAAAATTAAGTGGATTCTTGATAATGTTGAAGGCGCTCGTGAAGACGCTGAAGCAGGTAAGCTGTTGTTTGGTACTGTCGATACCTGGCTTGTGTGGAAGATGACGCAAGGGCGTGTTCACGTGACTGATTACACCAATGCTTCTCGTACCATGGTGTTTAATATCAATACGCTTCAGTGGGATGAAAAACTACTGAAAGAGCTAGATATTCCACTGTCAATGATGCCAGAAGTGAAGTCGTCATCAGAAGTGTACGGTGAAACGAACATTGGTGGTAAGGGTGGTACTCGTATTCCTATCGCTGGTATTGCAGGGGATCAACAAGCGGCACTTTATGGTCAAATGTGTGTTGAACAAGGCCAAGCTAAGAATACCTACGGCACGGGTTGTTTCTTGTTAATGAATACAGGTAAAGAAAAAGTAACGTCTCGCAATGGCCTATTAACAACGCTAGCATGTGGCCCACGTGGTGAAGCCTCTTACGCACTTGAAGGTGCGGTATTTATGGGCGGAGCATCAATCCAATGGTTACGAGATGAGATGAAATTACTGGCAGATGCAAAAGATTCAGAATACTTTGCAACTAAAGTCGATTCATCAAATGGCGTGTATGTGGTTCCAGCTTTTACCGGTCTTGGTGCTCCATATTGGGACGCGTATGCACGTGGTACGATTGTTGGCTTAACTCGCGGCTGTGGTTCAAACCATATTATTCGTGCAACATTAGAGAGTATTGCTTATCAAACTCGAGATGTAATTGATGCAATGCAAGCGGATTCTGGTATCAAATTATCGGCACTTCGTGTTGATGGTGGTGCGGTAGCCAATAACTTCTTAATGCAGTTCCAATCAGATGTATTGGATGTTGCAGTTCACCGTCCACAAGTAACAGAAGTCACAGCGTTAGGTGCTGCTTATCTTGCTGGCTTAGCGGTTGGTTTCTGGGGTAGCCTTGATGAGTTAGCAGATAAAGCCGTCATTGATCGTTCGTTTGAACCTCATCATGATGAAGAGAAGCGTAACCAGCGTTACCGTGGTTGGAAACGCGCAGTAAAATGTGCACAGTCGTGGGCTGAGATGCATGACGAAGAGTAATTAATCTAATTTGATGATTAAATAAACTAAAGGAGCGCATTTAATGTGCTCCTTTTTCTTTTCCGAACTTTGTTTGATATATATCACGCATATTTTCATCAAAAATTTCATTCCTTATATTTTCTTTAGTACACTGATTTAAGTTGAAAAATATAAGTCATTGATTGATCGAAATTAGGGGAGTAATTCGTGAAGCAATTATCAAGACACCAAGAAATAGTAAACCTTGTGCAACAGCATGGATACGTCAGCACTGAAGATTTAGTGGAGCAATTCAAAGTTAGTCCACAAACCATTCGCCGTGACTTAAATGAACTGGCTGATGAAAATAAAATACGCCGTCATCATGGTGGAGCTACTATTCCATTAAGCTCGGTAAATACGGCATATACAACGCGTAAAGTGATGCAGTTAAACGAGAAAGATACGATTGCAGAAGCGTTAGCGAAACATATTCCAGATGGCGCTACGCTATTTATTGATATTGGTACAACACCAGAATCAGTAGCAAAAGCACTAGTGAAAAGCCATAAAGATTTACGAGTAGTAACTAATAACATCAATGTTGCTATGATCTTAATGGCAAACCCTGATTTTAAAGTTATCCTTGCCGGTGGTGAAGTTCGTAACCGAGATGGTGGCATTGTTGGTGAAGCTACGTTAGATTTCATTAAACAGTTTCGTTTAGATTTTGGCATATTGGGGATCAGTGGTATTGATTATGATGGTTCGTTATTGGATTTCGATTATCATGAAGTTAGAGTGAAAAAAGCCATTATTGAAAATAGTCGCAGTGTTTATCTTGCGGTTGACCATACAAAATTTGGTCGTAATGCGATGGTGAACTTAGGCAGTATTACTGAGTTACAAATGATCATTACGGATCAAGAGCCACCAGAAGAGATCGTGGCAATTCTAAAAGATAATGAAATTCCTTATGAAGTAATTTCTAAGTAACTCTCAAATTTTGTAAATATAGAATCCCTGTCTTTGATTAAGATCAGGGATTTTTTGTATCTGCATCACAGTAAATGTTCGAAATCGAAAATAAAAAGTGACTCGAAACGAAAGTTAAGATATCGTCTACTTATCGTAATTAATGTTCGTTCGCTCATTGTGAGCATTTGAGGTCACTACTATGAATAATGAAAACCAAACACACACAACCTGCGCTGTTTTAGATTTGATTGTAGTTGGTGGTGGTATTAATGGGGCCGGTGTTGCTGCTGATGCCGCTGGTCGAGGCCTAACTGTTGGCTTATATGAAGCATCTGACTTTGCTTCTGCAACATCATCAGCAAGCTCAAAATTAATTCACGGTGGTTTGCGTTATTTAGAACATTATGAGTTTCGTTTAGTCTCTGAAGCCCTTGCCGAACGTGAAGTGCTATTGGCTAAAGCGCCACATATTGCAAAACCAATGCGTTTTCGTTTACCTCATCGCCCATTTTTACGTCCTGCATGGATGATCCGTGCAGGTCTTTTTCTTTACGATAACCTAGGTAAACGTACAACTCTTCCTGCAAGTCACTCAGTGAACCTTGCTGCATCAGGTTTACTTAAGCCTGAAATGACCAAAGGTTTTGAATATTCAGATTGTTGGGTTGATGATGCTCGTTTAGTGATCCTAAATGCAATGGCTGCAGAGAAAAATGGCGCAGAAGTGAAAAACTATTGCCGAGTGGAAAAAGCCACTCGTATTGATGATATTTGGCATGTCACTATTTTTGATGAGCAAACAAACACGCGTTTTGAGCGTAAAGCCAAAGCCCTGGTTAATGCTGCGGGTCCTTGGGTTAAACAATTTTTTGATGATAGTTTAGAAGAGGAATCCCCTCGTAATATTCGTTTGGTGAAAGGCTCGCATATTGTGGTGCCTAGAATACATAATGAAGAGCAGGCGTATATCCTACAAAATAAAGATAACCGAATTGTGTTTGTTATTCCTTATATGGAAGACTTTTCAATTATAGGAACAACGGACGTTGAATATAAAGGCGATCCGAGAAAAGTAGAAATCTCGGAAGACGAGGTAAACTATTTAATTGATGTTGTAAACCAGCACTTTGTTGAACAAATAAAACGCGATGATGTAGTTTGGACTTACAGTGGCGTACGTCCATTGTGTGATGATGAGTCTGATTCACCTCAAGCGATTACTCGTGATTACACTCTAGAGTTAGAGCAAGAATTAGATCAGGCACCATTGCTGTCTATTTTTGGTGGAAAGCTAACGACTTATAGAAAACTGGGTGAAACAGCCATGAAGATGCTAAACCCATACTTTTCTAAAATGGGAAAACCATGGACAAGAAACGTTGCACTGCCAGGTGGTGATTTTGATTACCCTCGTAAACAATTGGTTGAAAATATTTGCAGTCAATATTCGTGGTTACCAGAAGAAACAGCCATTCGTTACGTGAATCAATTTGGTACACTGGTTTGGACGCTACTAGAAAATGTAACTTCAGAAGCAGATATGGGACGTGTATTTTCAGAAGGTGTATATCAAGCTGAAATTGACTATTTAGTGCAACATGAGTTCTCTCAAAAAGCAGAAGATGTATTGTGGCGTCGAACTAAGCTAGGGTTGTATTTAACTCAAGACCAGCAAGATGCCGTAGCTCAATATATGAATGAGAAATTAGGAACAAAGAAGGGAGTTAAATTTGCGCAAGTGAGTTAATGTTAAATTTAAATCTTTTGATTAAGCCTGAAGTATGCTTCAGGCTTTTTTGATTTTATAGAAATACTTGGATTTATCATCTATAAGAGTACTATCTTAAGGTCATATTAATGGGATCGTAAAATGAAAATTAAACTTCTTTTAGTGCTTATTGCGTCTTGTGTCGCGTATTCAGCGAGTGCCTGTACGGGTATTTCTCTTTCAACGGTTAATCATGATTACATTCAGGCTCGAACGATTGAGTGGGGTCAAAATGATCTGAACAGTAAATTAATTGTATCTCCTCGTGATTATTCATACGTATCTACCATGCCAGATCAAAAGCAGGGATTAAAGTGGGATTCTAAGTATGGATTTGTTGGCATCTCGGTCAGCGATGATCGTTTTATTGCTGATGGTGTTAATGAGGAAGGATTAACGGCAGGCCTATTTTATTTTAAAAATTATGGGTCGTTAGATAAATACAACCCAAATGATACTAAGACAACGATTACTGATATGGACTTTAACCGTTGGATGTTATCGCAGTTTAAAACAGTAGCTGAAGTCGAACAAGCGATTAAGCACATAAAGATAGTACCAGTTTATATTGATGCTAAAGGAGTGCCATCACCAACAGCACACTGGCGCGTAGCTGATAAGCAAGGTAATAACATTGTTATTGAAATCATGAATAATGGTGAAGTTAATATCCATAAAAATGTGGCTAAAGTGCTGACAAATGCTCCAGATTACCAATGGCAGGTAACTAATTTAAATAATTATATTCATTTAACTCCAGGAGTAAGTCCGGGACAAAAGATCAACGATGTAGATGCTTTCTCTTTTGGTGTTGGTTCTAGCTTTTTAGGGTTGCCGGGTGATATTACGCCACCGTCAAGATTTGTACGTGCTGCCTTTTATGTAAATTCAACGCCTGTAATGAAGGAAGGAGCCGATGCGGTATCTCAGGCATTCCATATTTTAAATAATTTTGATATTCCGATTGGAAGCGAATTTAATGATAAAGCACATATTCCTGATTTACCAAGTGCGACGCAATGGACTTCTGTCGTAGACCAAACAAATGGATTATTCTTTTATAAAACCATGCGTGATAGTACGATAAAAAAAGTGGATTTAAATAAGATCAATTTTACTGGAAAAGTAGAAGAAAAACGGTTGTTAGATTCAGGAACATTCCATGTTCAAGATGTGACTCCAGATATATAGATAACTCTTTAATCAAGCCTCACTATGAGGCTTGATTATTAATGATTTTTTTACGTTTTCTTTTATTTATGTACATCAACTTATCTGCCCTTTCTAAGGTGTACTGAATGTCCATATCTAATGGAGCTACACCAAATGAGTAGGATAAATATATATCTTTTTGTTGAAAATGATGCTCAAAATTTCTACGGATCATTCGCATCTTAGTTTTAATATCTTGAACTGAATGAGAGTCAAAACACAGTACAAATTCATCCCCGCCAAAGCGAATAAGAAGATCTTCTTTTCTTAGATTCTGGTTAATTAACCGTGCAGTTTCTTTAAGTTGTTGATCGCCAAATTGGTGTCCGTACTGATCATTAATATTCTTAAACCCATCCAAATCAATAAATACCACAGTGTGATAGGCATTTATATCAATATGATTAAGTTTAGCTTTAGTAAAACATCCAGTAAGTGAGTCAATAGGCGCCTGTACATCTTGGTTATTTTCATAAACAAATATCATGATAAAGATTTTATCAAAATACTTTATTTTTTGGCGATAGGTATGGAAATGTGTTGTTGTTGAATCGACCTCTACCATCTCGTTCGACATTAAAATATCAGACTCGTTATTGAGTAATTGTTGATCAAGTTGCAGACAAGTTTGATAGTCTGGGAATCGTTTTAATACTTCAGAAACAGACATCCCAACTAAATCACAACCAAGGTAATCAGTATGCTTTTTATTATTATATATTGCCACACCGTGCTCATCTCTTAGAATAAAAAGACAATTACAATGCTTCATTAGATTAGTTGTAAATAAAATTGAAGGACTTTTAATACCATCGAGTAGTTCTTGATATTTTGTATTAAGTGCCTGTAGATCAAAATTACTGTAATCAATACCTAATAAGTTAAATGGGTCCTGTGGTTTTAACTCATTTAAAGCTACATTTAACTCAGATTGATTCTTGGCTACATTAACATTATAGATATAGCGGTCTATCGGTGGGTTAGAAACTGTTAGCTCATTGGTTATCTGCTTCTTTTGCGATTCAAAGTTGTGGTCAACATCAGCAATCGATAATGGGTATGATAGGTGGTAGCCTTGTGATATGACAGAACCAAAGGAATTAATAAGGTTGAACTGATTGATATTTTCAATACCTTTCATTACGACATTATTGCCTAGAAACTTATTCAACTTATGGTAAAGGGATCGTAAAAAACAAAATGAAAGGTAATCATCATTAATAGGAGCGATTAAAGAACGGGCTATTTTTATGTAATCAAAGTTTAAGCCAAGTAAAGGGTCTGAATTTATACACTCAGTTCCATAATCGTCTAAGGTAAAAGAGACTCCTAAATCTCTTAAGCGATGCATATTATGTCGAATTTTTTCGAGATCAAACCGTCTATTATTGAAATTAACTTCTAAAGTAAATCCCTTACTTTCTCTAAATACAGATTCACAGTAATCAACAAAAGATTGTGACTCTAAACTTTCAGGAAAAATATTGATGGATATGTGGATATCATCTTTGTTTCTTAAGCTTAGTTTATCAGTAATGACATGAGAGATAACATTCTTATCAAATTCTACTTTATCTACAATGGATGAAATCATATCACCTGGTAGCTTTTCTGAATCTGAAAATCGGATCAGAGCTTCATAAGAGACAATTGAACCAGCAAAAAAATTAGGTTGATAAATGAAGTATTTATTCTCAAGCATATATCATATTCATCCAAAAAATGTGGGGCTAATTTATCACGGTTAACACTAATAGGTCTCTAACATTAATGGTTTAAAATTCGATCGAAATCACATTTATAAAACTAATAAAATTGTGATGTAAACCACATTCATCAATCGTCAATTATCAGACGCCGTCAAAAAAAGACACCTTAATGACGGAGTGATTTTTATTCTAAAAAAAGTAAATAATATAAAATATATTGCATTAAACATCATTATGATATTGATATTTAATGGTTTATTAATTTTTATAATTATTGTGGCTATCCATATTGATAGATTAATAATGTAATATTTTGTGTTAATTCTCATAAAGAAGATGTAGTTAACTAACAGTATGAATAGACAAGGCATTAGCGCTAAAAAAATTGTCCTTACAGCCAGTGGACAGATTAAATGCGATACATCAATACTTTCTATTTTAAGTATTGAAGAGATTTCATTTATTGAAATGTTATTGGGTGTAAAACTTATATCAAGTTAACTCGCTTTCATATATTTGGACAATGACAATTTAAAAAGGATAAAAAGTGCATTATTTACAACGTATATTTATGAACCTTCAAGTGCGTTATCAAGTTTTATTACCTGTTATGTTTGCTGTATCGTTAATGGTGGTTCTATCTGCCATCATCATTAACGGCTACAGTAAGTTAGAAGATAACTCGTTAGCAATGGATTATAACTCGTTAGATAGCTCTAAATTAACCGAAGCGCAGGAAAACTTTTTGCATTTAAGGATTGCAGTTAGTCGCTCTATTGGTATTCCTGCAGAGCTAAATACATCTTATAAAAAATTTCAACACATAGAGGCTTCAATTTTAACTTTGTTTAGTGAAGTGGAAACCTCTAAGAGCAAATTAGTATCATCTGAAGAATTTGTTTATAAAATGGAAGAAGTTGAAGGCTTACTCAATAGCTATGGTTCAATTATTAAAGATAATATAGACCTATACAAGGTAATGGATAAAGAGTGGGGAAATTTACCATGGGTTACAGATTACATTAATCAAGCGAATAATATTATTTTAGATACTGTTACCTCTGAATCAGAGCGTGAAGAGTGGCGAAAAATCCGACAAGAGCTGTATTCTTCGGCAGCAATTATCGTTGTTAGAATGTCATCTGTATATGCTTTAAATCTAGACTCTAAATTTGAACAAGAGCTTGCAACACATTTTAATAAAGTGTTTGAGCAAACAGATAAAATTAAGAATAGTTTAGCTCGTGAGATCCTTATTCAAGGCTTTAATGATTATGGTTCGGTTAATCAATTGCTATGGGCGCAAGGGCAGGAGATTAGCAAGAATAACTTACAGTTAGTTAAGTTAGGTAGTCGTGCAGATAATATACTCGCTGGCTTATTAAACTCAATAATTGATAGAACTCATGAGTTAAGTTTAGATGCAACGGTGCTGATTAATGATAGCCAATCCTTTATGATTTCTTTTTTAATTGTTGTATTGTTTATATCAGTTTTGATTGGTTGGCTAACTGCACAAATTATCTCAAAACCAATTGTTGCTTTACAGCATCAAATGAACTTGGTTGCTAACGGGGACTTAACTTATACCACTTCGTTAAATGGCAGTAATGAGATTGGGCAATTATGTACCAATACAGATGAGACTATTACTCATCTTCAAAAACTAATTAATGAATTACGAGGTATTGGGATAGAGGTTTCTTCAGCCTCGACTGAATTAGCGGCTGTAATGACGCAAAGTGAAGCCAATGCAAGTGAACAAAAATCTCAAGTTGAATTAATTGCAGCTGCAGTGACAGAGCTTTCGGCTTCTGCAACACAAGTTGATGCATCTGCAAATCAAGCGGATATACGAGCAAAAAATGTATTAACCTTATCAATAGAAGGGTCTAAAAGTGCAGAAGAAAGTTCAATATTAACTCGCTCACTAGCTACTCAAATGGATATGACATCTAGTGAAGTCATGACACTTAAAGATCAAACAGATCGGATAAGTGAAGTTATTACTGTTATTGACTCTATTTCTGAACAAACAAACTTGTTAGCACTTAATGCGGCTATTGAAGCAGCAAGGGCTGGAGATAGTGGTCGAGGTTTTGCCGTTGTAGCTGATGAAGTTCGTGTTCTAGCTGCGAAAACGCAGCAGTCGACTCAAAATATTCAGCAAATCATTGATAATTTACAACAGAAATCATCAGATGTAGTTGGGTCTGTGCATGATTCTATAAATATGATTAATGAAACTACACGTATGAGTGAAGAAACAAACAAGTACTTAGATGATATATCTAAGGCAATAGAAGAAATTTCACATACAAATTCAGAGATGGCAGGTGCTGCGAATGAACAGAATCGTGCTATTTCTTCTATCAGTGAAAATGTTAATGTCATTAGTGAGAGTATTCATCAAAATGTAGAGGGAATTAAAGAGAGTGCTCAGGCGAGTAGTCATTTATCTGAGTTATCGGAAGGGCAGAAGTCTAAGCTATCTTTTTTCAAAGTGTAAGTTAATTGAGGGCTACTTAAGGTAGCCCTTTCTATTTATTTATAGCTGAAGGCTAAGTAAGATAAGTTCATTTCTTCCATATAAACATAATGAACGCCTTTACCCATGGGGTATATATGCGTGTAATACGCTTTTCGTTCAGTATTTAATAGTTTAGGGTATGCATACAACTGATTTTGGTCTTTTATTGTGCCAAAGTGCTGCCTTCCTGAACCAACATCTCTGTCATTTCGCTCGATTAAAGCTATGAATTGATCTTTTTTCTTTTTTGTTATCGCTGTTATATTTACATTATAACCATAGCTACCAATATATCCTGTCTCTTTTACATATGCCGATAGTGTTGCATTATATTTATGATTGTCTTTTTTTTGGATATCATAATTTATGTAAGCGTGGCCTTTATAGGTTAAATTATTGATTGCAGATAGATTAATACTACTAGTCATTTTAAATTCATTAGCTTCTGTATTACTTAAGTTTTTTAATGGCTTTTCAAATTCAAATGAAATTTCATTAATTAGCTCATCAATGTTAATTGATGTTTCACTATTATCAATGAAATATATTTTGTTATAAATGCTAGAGCATTCATTACCTAACATTTCACATGCTGATATACTGATGGACTTTTCTTGTTTGTTTATGAAGTATTTTATTTTTTCATGTAAATTGTTTTTATTTAATATTACTGATTCTGAATTTGATGGCTGATATATATTGTCATTACTCTTGATTAGGTGCTGATCTATTGCTGGTGATATGTCTTTATTATTAATTATAATATAAGATGTTACTGATGCCCCTATTAAGCAAAAAGGTATTATATACAGATATATATTATTGATATGTTTCTTTTTTGACGAATTTTTACTACTAGCCCTATACCCTCTACCTTTCACCGTATCAATAGCATCTATATTATGTCTATATAATTTTTTCCTTAAAATTGAAATTGCTTGAGGAACAACACTAGTATAATTGTTGTCATCCTTATCCCAGGCGTAATTCAAAATTTCATCTTTAGAGAAAATAGTGTCTGGGTTTTTAAGTAATAAAGTTAATATTTTATTTTCTGTATCGGTAAGCTTTATAATCCTTTTGTCTTTATTTATATGGTTACAGGTGTGGTTTAATGTGAAATCATTATGATTGATTTTTTCTTTATTAAGCATTTTATGAATAGACTTATTTATTATGTGAATTGTTATTATAATGAAAATTATCAATTGCTATGTCAGGATTGTATCAATTTTGATCACCTCGATCTAACTCTTTGATATTGATCACTATTTTTATTTGGGTTTGGGTGGGTGTATTTATTTACGTTGTGATTGCATTTTCTTTAATCATATTATCTATGATTGTTATTTTTCATGTTTAGTTATACCAATTTCAATACTTACTGTGAATAAATACGGTTTATTTGATCTGTGGTGTCGATCTGTCTTGTGATTTTCATCACATTTCTTATTTTGCAGGAAAAATTAATTAATTAATTAAATATAAAATAAATTTATTAATAATATACTCGCTGAGGTTTTTTAATACTAATAAGTAAGGGTTTTAATTAAATGAATATTGAACACAGCTATCCAGAGAGTGCCATTTTAATATCAATTACAGATAAGGATAGTATTGTTAAATACGCAAGTGAGGATTTTATAAATATATCAGGGTATTCTTACAACAGCTTGATTGGTCAACCTCATAATATAGTTCGTCACTCTGATATGCCAAAATTGGCTTTTAAAAGCTTATGGACTACTGTAGGTAGTGGATATAATTGGATGGGTATTGTTAAAAATAAAAGAACCGATGGTAATTATTACTGGGTTGATGCATTTGTATCACCTATAAAGAGGGATGATGAAATTTATGAGTATCAATCAGTAAGAACTAAACCCAAAAAAGAATATGTAGATCGTGCTGAAAATTGTTATAAAAAAATAAACTTAGGTATAAACCCATTACGATGGAAGTTTTCTCTTTCAATTTTACAAAAATGTATACTAATGTCTTCATTTAGTTTGATAATATCGCTATTAGCTTTAAATTATTACAATGCGATGCATATCTTAATTGGGTATTTTCTAGCGTCTATATGTGGTGTTTATCTCGTTACTAGGAGATTAAGTAAATTAGCTAAAGGTTCTAAATCTGTTTTTGATAACCCGTTAATGTCGTTTATCTATACAGGAGCGATTGATGATATTTCGTGCATTGAATTAGACCTTAAAATGAAAGAAAGTGAAATTAATTCGCTACTTAAAAGAATATCAATATCAGTTATGGACAGTAATGAGTCTATCAGTTATTCAGTCAATAACACAATTGCATGTGGAAAGCGAAGTATGGCTAACTTAGATGAACAGAAGTTAGCTGTTGAAATGGTAGCAACAGCAATGAATGAAATGCACTCAACAGCTAATGAAGTAACACAGAATGTTCAAAATGCTTCTGATGCTTCAAATACTGTTCAATCAGTTTCTATGACAAGTGTTGGCATACTTCAAAAGGCTAATGACTCAATGGCTGAACTTGCAATTAATTTAGAAAAAACGTCGATGATCGTTGAATCTCTCAATGAGCAAAGTAAGAGAATTGGTAATGTAGGTGATGTTATTAATACTATCGCGGATCAGACTAATTTACTTGCATTAAATGCAGCAATTGAAGCTGCAAGAGCAGGAGATGCAGGACGAGGTTTTGCTGTCGTAGCTGATGAGGTAAGAACATTAGCTCAAAAAACACAATGTTCAACCGCTGAAATTCAAGATGTTGTTTCAGAAATACAACTTGGAAGTGATTCTGCTTATAGGGCATTACTTGAGGCAACAGAGAAGTTCTCTGTTTGTGTGGAGCAAATTGATAGCGTAAATAATACCGTGTCTCAAGTTGATTCACTTTCAAATGATATAGCTTCAAGAAATGAACAGATATCGGTGGCCGTTGAAGAACAGTTGGCCACGGTTTCTGAGATTAACGAACAAATACAAAGAATAAATGATAAATCTAGTGAATCTTTATTGCTAACTTCTGACACAATTAAGACAAGTTTGTCTGTAGAAAGTCTGTTAACAGAACAAGTTCACTTAATTGAAAGCTTTGTGAATAAGTAAATTACCTATAAATATTTTGGTTAAATTACGAATTCAAACTATGTCATTACTTAGAATTCGAAGAGAGTTAAATAGCAAGAATTCATAAAGTTAATGTTTATTTTAGAGATTTAGTCAAAAACTATAGCTCTATAATAGTTGGTTTGAAATTATTGAGTGATAGGAATGTTATGAAATTAAAAACACAAATGTACTTATTGTCAGTTGTTATATTATTATTATTTTCATTATCTGAAACCACTTTTAGTATTATTGGTAATAGTCTGAAATTAATGAGTGATGTGAAAGATAAGCAGAACAATTCTATTCAATTAACAAATTTAATTCAAAATAACTCTCTTAGTGAACTTTCGTCCGTTGAGCAAATTGCAACAGCATCGACTGAACTCTCTTCTACGGCAAGGGATGTTGCTATTAACGCTCAAAGAGCTGAAGAAGCTACAAATGAAGCCAATGAAGTTATCAAATCTAGCCAATCAATCATCCAGCGATCTACTGAAAATACAGTAGAAATATCGGAGTCAATTTTAGAAGCGAAAGATATTGTTAATTTATTGAGAGAATACTCTGAGCGTATTAGTCGCGTTGTTGAGGTGATTAATTCTATTTCTGAGCAAACCAATTTGTTGGCGTTAAATGCAGCTATTGAAGCTGCTAGAGCCGGAGAGCAAGGTCGTGGTTTTGCTGTAGTTGCTGATGAGGTAAGAGCATTAGCAAGTAAGACTCAACAATCTACTGTTGATATTCAAGAGATAATTAATCAACTACAAGAACAATCTAAGTTAGCTGATGAGTCAATGAGTAAAAATGTAGAGCTAATGGATTCAACAAAGTTTGCTATTGAAGATCTCGCTCAATCATTCTTAGCAATTACTGAGAGAGTCGTTGGTATTTATGAGGTAAATGTAATTGTTGCAACAGCTGCTGAAGAGCAAAGAACGGTTACACAAGATATCTCAAAGCAATTAGAAGATATGAGTGCATTCGTGCAACAAAATTTAGAAGGCGTTGATCTCAGTTTGGAATCAAATGAAAAGGTCAGTTAATTAGCTACCCAACTTCAGATAGAGCTTTCATTCTTTAAGTTGTAATACAGATATAAATAAAATTTATCCAGATGAAATCCTTTGTGGCTACATTGAATTTCATATATAGATTCAATGTATGAAACCCACTGTCATAAAGTTTATATATAAGCTGTAATCTTTGAATTTATTTTTTGTTTTTTTATATCGTTTTATTAATGACTCTTTCAGAATAAGGGTATTCTATGCTCGTTTGTAAATTATCATGCTGGAGTTAAAGTGAATATGAACATAACTATTATATCTAGGTCACCTCAATCATTTATTGATTTATGTGATAATGAATTAGTGAATGAAAAAAATATACATTGTACATTCAATATTTCAAATAGTGATAGAGATTGGATGATAGAATATTTTAAAAGTAAAGGAGGTGAAACGTTTTCTTCTACAATAAATCATCCTA
This sequence comes from Aliivibrio friggae, assembly GCF_057368515.1. NCBI lineage: Bacteria > Pseudomonadati > Pseudomonadota > Gammaproteobacteria > Vibrionales > Vibrionaceae > Aliivibrio > Aliivibrio friggae. Next base: position 131,093 of record NZ_CM170649.1, on the reverse strand, counting down.
CTTTATAGTAAAAATAGGTGGATTATAAATATAAATTTGAAAATATTAGCAAGACTAAATGCTCTGTCTTCATAACGTTCTGTTGGGATTCACTAAGCATTTGATAATGTGTTAGGAATTATAAGTCGTTAATTAAATTATAATTGGGTGTGGTTTATTACTATTTTAAAATAAAACTTATTAACGCTGTTTAAATTATAGATTATAAATATAGTATCCATAATTATTTATAGTCTATAATTTAATACTACTGGTAACAAAGTTAATATATATTTTATCTCTTAACTAAGAAAGGCAGATAAAGAAGTGAGATAGGCTGTCTTTATCTGTCTTTATCTGTCTTTTTTGTATATTAATTGTCTTTTGAAAAATCTAGAGCTTCACACAGCAAAGAAATAGGATGAATCGTAGTAACATTAGTATTTTCTTCTATTTGCCATTTACAAGTTTCACAATCGGTAATTGCGTAATCTGGTTTTGCTGCTTTTATTTGGTCAAAGATATTTTTACCAATAGCGATAGAGGTATCGTAATTCTCTGTTTTAAAACCATAAGTACCTGCTAAGCCACAGCATTCACTGTCTAATACTTGCACTTCTAACCCTGGTATCGCACGTAACAATTCAATGGTGTAAATGTTGCCGCCGCTGCGCTCTAAGTGGCAAGGCGTATGGTACACAATCTTTTTATTAAGTGGTTTCATTTTAGGACCACGGCCGTTCATGATCTCTTTTAATAAAAAGCGCGTAACGTATTCTATTTTCTTCGCTACCTTGCTGTTATCGACATCTAATACATGCGGGTACTCTTGTTGTAAGGTGAATGAGCAGGTAGAAGAGGTCGATAAAATCGGCACATCTCTACGCTCAATCGCAGCTTCTAAATTAGCAACATTAAACTCGGCATTTTTCTGTGCTTTTTTATGAAAGCCGTTAGCAATAAGAGGAACACCACAACATTTTTCTTTATCTAATAACTGCACGCCAATATGCATGTTATTCATGACACGGATAAAGTCTTTCCCTAGTTGAGGGTGGTTATAGTTTACAAAGCATCCGTGAAAATAATGGACTTGCTGCTGGTAAATCGATTGATCTGATACTTCTTTTTTATACCAACGGCGGAACGTTCCGTGAGAATACTTAGGAAGTGATTTGTGATCATGGACACCAATGGTTTTGTGCATCACTTTTTTAACTAAGGGTACGCTTGTGACGGCGTTTACAATAGGGGCAACAGGTGTTGCTACTGAGCCAAATAGATCAGTATGACTTAGTATAAAATCACGGATCCCTTTCATGTTATAAGCCGGTTTTCCGTGTTTACCACGAGCAACTGCAATCATGTCACCAATTTTAACTCCTGACGGACAAGCGGTTTCACAGCGCTTACAGTTGGTACAGAGTTTTAAGGTTTCGTCATAGTATTCTGGGCTTTTAAAGCGTAAACGCTCGCCATCAGGACCACATTGTTTTGGGCCGGGGTAATCAGGATTCTCTTTAGCAACAGGGCAATAGACAGTACATACGGTGCATTTTAAACACTGATCAAAGCTGGTATTAGCGGGTGCTCTAAAAATTAAATTATCTTTAGCAAAACGATCTTTGAGTAAATCACCTTTTAATAGATCAGAACGAAATAATGGGCTGCTCATAATGCGACCTCTTGTTGTTTTTCTGTTTGGTTAGTGGTTAAAAATTCAGGTTTGATTTGCTTGATTATTGATTCTGCAGCATGAAAGCCAGAGCTAATTGCCACACCACTGCCGCTGCCTTCTAATACAGGGTTATAACCAGATAAAATCGCACCTGCACAATAGAAATTATCAATAGCATGACCTGATTTTATCGCTTGTAGTTGTGATGTTGTTTTTACACCCATACTTAAAAATGGGTGTGATTGAGGACTAAAAAAAGCAGAATTGTACCAATCTGTGCGAGAAGCCGTTTGGTCCATATCTAAACCAAAAATAGGCTCTTCCATTGAATCTGCACTTGCTTTTAAGCCTTGGCTAAAGAAGCTGCCGGTTGCTAGTACAAACTGTTTTGCTTGCAGTGGGAAGTCACCATGATTTTTAGTGAATATACGGTTTAATCTGTAGTGCGAATGTTCAGGATCTTCTTTATCAACATACGAAAACTCACCTTGAATAACGTGGTCCCCATTGAGTAGGGTTCCACCTTGTTCAATGAAAGCGTGTTTCATGGTTTCTTCTAATCGAATACCTAACAATGACGGTGGCATGGTGGGAACTTCACATAAGGTCAATTGAGTTAATGCTTCAATTTCTTTTAAAAGCCCCAATCCTTTGCCATTACCAAAAATAGCCGGAATAACGACAAGATCGCCGGGATTAGCGTGTTGCTGCAGTGCATGTGCAAACTCTTGTAAGTTCGCTCGTTTTGCTAATAATCGAGAAAGATCAATGGATCGTAATTCACAGTGATTACGTTGAATGTCATTAAACGCAGACAAAGAGACGGTTGCTGTTGAAATTTCAACATCAGATAATTGAGTGATCTGTTTTAAGTTATCTTGCGCTAATTTTGGTTGAAAATCACGAAAGCCATCAATCGTCACTAATACGATTTTTTGCACTGTATTGCTTTCTAATGCCATTGGGAATTGATGAACAAAAGGTTGTGATAACCATGTTGATTTCATGGTACCTAGCGGCGTTAATCGATAATGATTACGTCCGTTTACTTGAGAGGTTAGTGGAACGCCAATAGTAGATAATGTCGCTTGGTACCAATCAATCGCGCGGTTTACCGTTTCTTTTCCTAATGTGGCATAAGGGTGCTCAGGATAATGAGTCAAAAACCCATCAATTGCTGACATTGGGTCGATAACATGCGTGCCATCAGGTGTTTTTGCTAATACATCAATAGAGCCTGATGAGAAGTGTAGGGCACTTTGACCAGAGGCAATCACCGCTGTTTTTAAGCCAGCTTCTAAGCAGCGAAGAGCACAGCTTAATCCTGCCATGCCACCGCCAATGATAATGGTATCGAAATTCATAATGTTGCCTCTTGTTCTTTTTGTTGTTGAGACGTCTCTGTTTGTTCTGACGTTATAGCGGTATTAGGATTGGTGTTTACGGTTGGTATATCGCTTGCACCAAATAAGCCTTCATAAATCCAATAGCTAAATTCAGCCTCACGCAGAGCATCACCCCAGAAAACGGGTTTGATACCTTTCCAGCGTTCTTCTAAAAAGTGAGTCAATAATTGGCTAGATTGATTGCCAGAGACTTGGCCGCATTCTTCAAAAAGCCCCGCAGCACGGTAAGTACATAGCTCACCTTGGCAAGGTCCCATACCTAAACGAGTACGACGACGTAGATCGACTAAGTTGTGCACATCTAATTGATTGATGGCATAGTTGATTTCACCTTGAGTTACCATTTCACATTCACAGATAACCGCTTGATCTTTGGCATTATCAGTTAAGAAACGTTGTGCTCGTTCACCATGACGATAAACCGCACTTTGATAAACGGGTTTTGCTAGGCTTGCTGTTTTTTTCGCTTGAATAGAAGCACTGTTTGAACCTGGGAGTGGACGAAGATGAGTGGTACATTCTTGAGTGTTTCTTAGTTTTTTAGCTACAAGATCGGTGGTCATCTCAGCCATCAAGCGTGAAGTCATTAACTTGCCACCTGTAATGGTCGTAAATCCGTTCAGTCCATCTTTTTCACCATGATCAAGCAGTACAATCCCACGGCTTATATTACGGCCAGAACCATCATCATCAACAGCGACTAGCGGACGCACACCAGCATAAGCACGAAGTACTCGAGTATTCGCCATGATCGGTGCAAGTTTCGCGCCTTCGCTTAACAGGATATCCACTTCTTTAGCGCTAACGTGAAGGTCATCTATTTTGTCATAATCAATATGCTCTGATGTGGTTCCTATTAATGAAATAGTGTCACCCGGTACTAAAATGTCAGCATCAGAAGGTTTACGGCAACGGTTTATTACTAAGTTATTAATACGATAATCTAAGAGCAGTAATGAGCCTTTCGCTGGGAACATCTTGATACTCAAATCAGCGTATTCACAAATGTTTTGTCCCCAAATACCTGCGGCATTAATCACTTCTGAAGCAAATATTTGGGTTTTCTTATTGGTTCTTGTATCAATGCAATTCACACCTAATACGGTATCTTGATGGCGAATAAGAGAAGTAACATGAGTATGAGTGAGCAAACGCGCACCATTTTCTTTCGCATCAAGTACATTTGCCGCACATAAACGAAAAGGGTCAAGTGTTCCATCTGGCACTTGAACCGCACCAATTAGATTAGGATTGACGTTTGGTTCAAGTAATAAGGCTTCTTTAGGCGTGAGTTGTTTTGCTTCAATACCAGCAACTTGGCATGACTCAATAAACTGCTTTTGAAAATCTAAATCATCATCAGGAAGAGAGATAAATAGGCCTTGTGTATCTTCAACACAATGCTTTGCGATGTTTTTTAGTATTTTATTCTCATGAATACATTCTTTTGCTGATTCGTTATCCGTTACGGCATAGCGAGCCCCAGAGTGAAGTAAGCCATGATTTCGGCCTGTAGTTCCAGAAGCTAAATCGTCTTTTTCAATTAAAATGCAATCGATACCGCGCAGAGCACAGTCACGCATGATCCCTGTGCCTGTTGCACCACCTCCAATGATGATAACTGACGTTTCTAATCGAGACGTTTTGTCCATAATTCACTCTCTTTTTGCCACTTTTGATGTATGGAACTATGATGATATTTATCTTCTGCACTTTCTTTGATTTAGCGCAATTATGCTCGTTCGCGCATTCGTGTTGTTTTCGTTTTGGTATATGAGTCACATGATTTTCATTAATCGAAGGTCAATTTAGGGGTTTTACTCGAGGGTAATGAGAATGATTTGCTCGTTTTCGAATTATAGATGGGTAGGTTTGCGAGGCACTTCAAATTTTATAAAGAACAGGTGATATAATTGGGATAATTAGTAATAAATCTAGGGTACTGAATGATGAAAATAACTATAGATAACCAAACATTCACTATCGCTGAAGAGTTAACACTTTTAGCTGCTGCAAAGGAATGCAATGTCGAGATCCCGTCACTGTGTGGAAACAACATTAATGGTGAAAAAATACCATGTGATCTGTGTGTTGTAGAAGTTGATGGGCATGGAATTCAACGTGCTTGTGAAACTCAAGCAGTTGATGGTATGCAAGTGATCACTACGTCTGAAGCGTTAGCAAAACGTCGTCAAAGTGCATTAAATAAAATACTTTCTGATCATTACGCAGATTGCGAAGCACCGTGCCAAACCGCGTGTCCTGCTGGCGTGGATATACAATCATACCTGTACCATATTTCGCAAAATGATCACCAAAAAGCCATTGAAGTCATCAAACGAACATTGCCAATGCCATTATCAATTGGCCGTGTCTGCCCTGCTTTTTGTGAAACTGAGTGTCGTCGTGGCTTGGTTGATGAGCCATTGGCTATTCGTCAACTTAAACGTCACGCCGCTGATGTGGATCTGCATGCACAAGAATCTTATGTACCCCCTAAAAAAGCGGACAAAGGTAAATCCATTGCTGTAATTGGCAGTGGCCCTGGTGGATTAACCTGTGGCTATTACCTAACTAATGAGGGTTACAACGTAACGGTGTTTGATTCGATGCCTAAAGCGGGCGGTTGGTTACGCTATGGCATCCCTGAATATCGTTTACCAAAATCAATTTTAGATAAAGAAATTGAGTTGATGTGCCGTAATGGTATGGACATTCAGACTTCTGTGAAATTAGGCGAGGATTTCTCATTAACACAGTTAAGTGACGATTACGATGCGGTGTGTTTGGCTGTTGGTGCATCAAAAGCGGTTGAAATGCATTATCAAGGCAGTGAGCTTGGTGGTTGCTACTTAGGTGTTGATTACTTAAAAGATTACGTGACTGAATCTAAACTCATTACAGGCAAAAAAGTAGCGGTTATTGGTGGTGGTAACACGGCGATTGACTGTGCTCGTACTGCGGTGCGTGATGGTGCAGATACCACGCTTATTTATCGTCGTACTCGTGAAGAGATGCCCGCTGAAGATTACGAAGTGGTTGAGGCTGAACATGAAGGCGTTAAATTCCATTTCTTAACCAACCCTGTTGAAAATATTCCCGATGAAGATGGGCGAGTGACTCAAGTTCGTTTAGAGAAAATGGCACTGGGTGAGCCAGATGCGTCTGGTCGCCGCAGCCCTAAAGCAACGGGTGAATTCTTTATTGAAGACTTTGATACCGTCATTTCAGCTGTATCACAAAAACCGGATTTAAGCTTTTTAGAAAACGACACTATTGATTTGCCGTTAACGCGTTGGAATACGGCTGATTCGAATAGCCTAACCATGCACAGTGGTGTGAAAAACATTTTTAGTATTGGTGATTTTCGTCGTGGTCCTGCAACGGCTATTGAAGCGGTTGCTGATGGGCGTATTGCTGCAGAAGCGATTGATCGTTTCTTTAGTGGTGATATGGAGAAGATTCCAACTAAACCGTTTAATTCTCAAAAAGAGAAAAAGACCAAGCAGGTAGATCCTAAATACTTCGAGCACATTCAAAAAGCGATGCGCGTTATTATGCCAGAGTTAACCGCAGAGCAACGTGAACAAAGCTTTGATGAAGTTGAAACGGGTTTTGATAACTTAGATGCAATACGTGAAGCGGAACGTTGTTTAGAGTGTGCGTGTCAGGCAAATACCAATTGTGGTTTGCGTGATTATGCGACGGAATACAAAGCCGATGAAACAGACTTAACTAACGAAAGTAAGCAAAAATTTGTTATTGATACTAGTTCTGAATTTATTGTCTTTGATGCCAACCGTTGTATTAGTTGTGGTCAATGTGTTGATGCCTGTAACGAAAAAGGTGTGCATGGTGTATTAAGCTTCATGAAAAATGAAGACGGCACCAATGCCTCTCGTCCAGAATGTCGTGCAGGGTTTGAGCACGGTTATCAAATGGGTAACTCAAACTGTGTGCAATGTGGTGCGTGTGTTCAAGCGTGTCCTGTTGGTGCATTGGTTGATTCTCGTGATAAATCTCAAGGTCGAATCGAAGTTTTAAAACCGGTTGATACGATTTGTACCTATTGTGGCGTAGGTTGTAAGTTAACCATGATGGTTGATGAATCAACAAACAAAATTAAATATGTGCAAGGTGCGAAATCATCTCCTGTGAACGAAGGCATGCTGTGTGTTAAAGGTCGCTTTGGTTTTGATTTTGTTAGCAGTGATGAACGTTTAAAAACACCGTTAATTCGTAAAAATGGTGAGTTAGTTCCTGCAAGTTGGGAAGAGGCGATCACATTAGTTGCTGATAAGTTCAGCGCAATTAAATCTCAACATGGCGGTAATGCGCTAGCTGGATTCTCGTCGGCAAAAACCACCAATGAAGATAACTACGCATTCCAAAAATTAGTACGTCGTGAGTTTGAAACCAATAACCTTGATCACTGTGCACGTTTATGTCACTCAACCACGGTAACGGGTTTAGAGGCCTCTATCGGCAGTGGTGCAATGACCAATGATATTCCAAGTATCAAACATTCTGACCTGATCTTTATTATTGGTTCAGATACGACATCTGCTCATCCTATTATTGCTTCTCACATTAAACAAGCCATCCGTCATCACGGTGCTCGTTTGATTGTTGCGGATCCTAAGCAAGTTGATATCTCTGATCACGCTGAGCTGTATGTAGCGCAACGTCCGGGGACGGATGTAATGTTACTTAACGGTATTATGCAGCAGATCATCAAAAACAACTGGCACGATCAAGCATACATCGCTGAACGTGTTGAAGGTTTTGATGAGCTGAAATCAGAAGTGATGTCAGAGACATATTCACCTGAGAAAATTGAGCTAATCACCGGCGTAAAAGCACAAGATGTGATTGAAATGGCGCGTTATATTGGTACAGCCAAGCGTACTGCTATTTATTATTCAATGGGTATTACGCAGCATACGACAGGGCATGACAACGTTCGCTCTATTGCTAATTTACAAATGTTGTGCGGCAATATTGGTATTGAAGGTGGTGGTATTAATCCACTTCGTGGTCAATCAAACGTACAAGGTGCGTGTGATATGGGCGCGTTGCCAACGGATTTTCCGGGTTACCAAAAAGTCGAGAATCCAGCGGTTTACGAGAAGTTCGTAAAAGCGTGGAATAAGCCAAACTTACCAAATAAGAAAGGCTTAACACTAACGGAAATCATAGATGCGGCGTGCCATGAACAAGTGAAAGGTTTATTCGTCATGGGCGAGAACCCTGTATTGAGTGATCCTGACCAAGCGCATGTAATTCACGGTTTAGAGACGTTAGACTTCTTAGTTGTACAAGATATCTTTATGACAGAAACCGCGGCTTATGCTGATGTTGTTCTGCCATCGTGTTCGTTTGCAGAAAAAGCGGGTCATTTTACCAATACTGAGCGTCGCGTTCAGCGTATCTCTCCGGCAGTTAATCCCCCGGGTGAAGCGAAAGAAGATTGGTGGATCATTCAAGAAATTGCCAATGCAATGGGTGGTGAATGGAATTACCAATCGGTTGAAGACATTACTGAAGAAATCACTCAAGTGACGCCTCAGTACCAAGGCATGCATTGGGATGCGATTGGTAAGAATGGACTTCAATGGCCATGTAATGAAGTGAACCCACAAGGCACTCGCATTATGCATAATCAGCAGTTCTTGCGTGGTAAAGGTCAAATGGCAGCGGTTCCATTTAGATATGCGGCTGAACTGCCTGATGAAGAGTATCCATTAGTATTAACAACGGGCCGCTTATTGGAGCAGTACCATACAGGCACAATGACACGTAAAACTAAAGGGTTGAATAATCTTGCAGGTCCGCGAGCCATGATGAGTGTGGCAGATGCTGAGCGTTTAGGTATATCAAACAGTGAGATGGTTCGAGTATCAACACGTCGTGGCACGATTGAAGCACCAGCTTTTGTGACTAAGCGTATGCAAGAAGGCGTGATATTTGTACCGTTCCATTTTGTGGAAGCGGCAGCGAATAAACTGACCACAACAGCACTTGATCCTCATGCCAAGATCCCTGAGTTTAAAGTCGCAGCGGTGAAGGTTGAAAAGGTATTACAACCAGAACCTGAAATATGCTAAATAACGGTTAAGGCAAATAAAATGCCCGATGATTTGAGTTAATCATCGGGCATTTTTTATGTTTTAGAAATAGTGTTATGAATTACTTATTGTTGATTGCGTTTAACTCTGCAATTTTCACAATTACATCAACGGCTTGTTTCATGCCATTAATCGTAATGAATTCATGAATACCGTGGAAGTTATAACCACCCGTAAAGATATTAGGGCACGGTAATCCCATAAAGGATAAACGAGCGCCATCAGTACCACCGCGGATTGGTTTAATATCTGGCTGAATATCACAAGTGGTCATTGCTTGTTTTGCTAATTCAATGACGTGTGGATGAGGCTCTACCATTTCACGCATATTGAAGTAGCTGTCAGTTAAAATCAGCTCAACACGACCTTTTTCTAGTTTCTCGTTTAGTTCATCGACTTTTTGCTGCATAAAGGCTTTACGATCAGCCATACCTTCACGGCTAAAGTCACGCACAATGTAGCCAAGTTCTGTTTTTGCTACGCCAGTTTCCATTGATTTTAAATGATAGAAACCTTCATAACCTTCTGTGCCTTCTGGAGTTTCTTCGGCAGGCATCATCAATTGGAATTGCGCGGCAATGTTCATGGAGTTGATCATCTTGCCTTTAGCTGTGCCTGGGTGAACGTTAACACCGTGACAAATCACATCAGCGCTAGTGGCGTTAAAGTTTTCATACTCTAATTCACCAACGGGGCCGCCATCAATGGTGTAAGCCCACTTGGCATTGAATTTTTCAACATCAAATAGGTTCGCGCCACGACCAATTTCTTCATCTGGTGTAAAGCCAATACAGATATCACCGTGTGGGATCTCTGGGTTGGCTTTTAGTACTGCAATTGCTGTTAAAATTTCAGCAATACCGGCTTTATTATCTGCACCAAGCAGGGTTGTCCCGTCAGTCGTAATTAAGTCATGCCCAATTAGGTCTTTTAAATCAGAAAATTGAGCAGGGTTTAGTTCTTCACCACTAGTACCGAGAGTAATAATGTCGCCTTGGTAGTTTTTTATAAGTTGAGGTTTAACATTCTCACCGGATGCATCTGGAGCGGTGTCCATATGAGCAATAAAGCCAATCGCAGGGACAGTGTAGTCGACGTTCGAAGGCAAACGAGCCATGACGTAGCCATTCTCATCTAAAGATACATCAGAAAGTTCTAACTCATTTAATTCAACAATTAATTGCTTTGCTAGATTGAATTGTTTTTCTGTACTAGGGCATTGAGGAGCAGAAGGGTTTGACTGGGTATCGATACTTACATAAGAAAGAAAGCGTTCTACAAGGTTTTTCATGATAATCACTCTATGTAATTGAAAAGAAGGCAAGGAGTGAGTATGGATCAAAAAAGAAGATGAAAAATTGCGATGGGTCATGAAAAGTAAAGTGGAGTAGCGCATATCTATGCGCTAGCTACGTACTTTATTTGTTTTCTTTTGTCTTCAAAATAAAACCAAATTGATTGATTAAGTTACTGATTGATTTGAATAACATCGTGCGTTCAGATTTAGAATATTTTGAGAGCTCTTGATGGAATTCAATAACATCAGACATAGTGACTCCTAACCAATCAGGGATGTTATCACTACCAGAGATAATCCAACCAAGTTCTTTTTTTAGTACAAAACTTAATGGTATTAACTTAGAAATGTGTGGGCTAGAAAGACCACTTGTCCAGTTAATAACTGTTCTCGTTGACACATCGCATGCGGTAGCTATTTGAGTATTGGAAAGTCCTAGTTCTTTTTTTCTGGCCTCGATCCGTCGAGAGATACTTTCCATAGAGGTGTTTTCATCTAACACAATAAACCTCGGAATTGTAAATTTAATATAATGATAACAATTCAATATTTAATTGAAGTTATATTTTCAATTAATTTAGATACGAATGAAATAAATTTCATTACTCAACTTATAGAGTGTGATTTTTATTTAATATTCGCTGAATTGTAGATAAAAATAATTTAAATGAGCAGATATTTTAAGTCGTAATCTGTGAGTTTTTGCATGTTAAAATTAAATGTTATTTTGGTGTAACTACTTAATTTTATTTGTAAGTATCCGATAAGAAGGTATCGAATTGATTTTGTGAATTCATAATAATCATATTGCTCATTTAATGCAAATTGTTTGTACAAAAAATACTTTATATTTTAACTGGTAATTAAATAGTTAAAATATATATATTAAAATATGAAAAAATTAGAGGTTAGCATCAGTTTATTCATTTATTTTAATATTACTTGTTCACTGTAAATAACTATGATTAGATACCGTTATTCTAGTTAATACAGTTTATTGAGGTTAAGGAATGGTAGGTCAACGACATATACAAGCATCAGTTACTTTTGAGGCGTTGCCTTCCGATATTTATCTATTGTTTGATGCTTTTCGCTCAAATACTGAAACTCGTTCTCATTCACACTCATGGGGACAATTGCAGATCATTAGTGGTGGTATTTTAGAGTTGAAAGCTGAAGGGCAGCGCTTTCTTGCTCCATCTCATTTTGCCATTTGGGTTCCTGCGGGAGTGCAGCACCAAAGCTATAATCGAAAACCCATTGCTTATTGCTCCGTTAATATTGTTCCTGAGCTAGCAAAAAAACTTCCCGCTCATACTTGTTTATTAGAAATTAGTGCACTAGTTGAGGTATTAATTGCAGAGCTACGAGAACATAAAATTCAAAAACCAGAAAACGAACAGCAAGAAAGATTAATTAAGGTATTATTCGATCAATTGTTAGTCGCCAAACAAAGTGAGCGATTTTTACCAACATCAACAGATAAATTACTGAAACCGATCTTAGAAGTACTTGAAGCTAACCCTGCTGATGAAACGTCATTAGGTGAGTGGGCAGAAAGAAATCACACTACAGAGAGAACGTTATCTCGTCATTGTCAAAGTGAATTAGGCATGAGCTTTACAGAGTGGAGGTTAAGGATCAGATATCTTTATTCTTTAGAGCTGTTAAGAAAGAAAATGTCGATTAAAGAAGTCGCATTCAGCTTAGGCTATAACCAAACGAGTCCATTTATTACCATGTTTAAGCGTTATTCAGATTGCACACCAGAGCAGTATAAAATGAAGCACTCAATTTAAATTACTTTAACGCTCATCATTTTTTGCTGCAAACTTAAAGGCGAAATAGACAATGATAATCATACTTAATGGAATTATGGCTGCAGCGTATTCAAGCCAACTAGCATCAGAAAAAAGACTGCTGAGAATAAAGTGACCTATAATAGAGAGAAATGCACACAATAGAGCAATAGGAATAAGCTTGAGTTCTGATGACAAGGTAACTCTCCAACATAATATAATTAAAGGGATATTAACATTGAAAGAAAGTCTTGTAATTGAAGCAGCGCAAATGACAGAAAGAGAATTGATAGATTATCTTCTTGCCAAACCTTGTAGTGAAGATTCTTATCCTTTTGGGCCAGAAGCTCAGGTATTTAAAGTCTTTGGTAAAATGTTCGCTCTGATTGGATATCGTAATGAAAAATTGACGATTACCCTTAAAGCCTCTCCTGAGAATGTCACTTTTTTGAGTGAGGAGTTTATATGCATCGAGCGAGGCTATCATATGAACAAAAAGCATTGGATCACAATCATTGTTAATGATGAGGTTTCTGTTGGGATGGTGGAGGATTGGATTGATGATTCTTATCAACTTGTTACCTCTAAATTGACGAAAGCACAAAAAATGATGGTGTGATTTTAGATAATTATAAATTTATAAATAGAACTGATTGAAAATCATACAGATTATATGTTTAAATACGATTATTGCTTTTTTGGAACCAATATCAAGTTTTAAGGGTATTGATAAATGTATTTCAAGTAAGGGTCGGTATGAGAGTTAAACTACTTTTAACTAAGAAAACTACGATCATTATACTTTTAAGTTGTTGTATTTTTGTCGCCATTTTTATTGTTGAAGAGTTGCATAAAAAGCAAAATACTTATTTAAAAAATCAGATTAATGCGAAAGCTAAAACTGAATTAGCGATAGTTAGAGCTAATCTAGAGAGCACTATCCATTCTGATATTTATTACGCTAATACTTTATCTACATTACTTACCGTTAACCCAAACTCGACCATTAAACAATGGGATTTGATTGCAGCAGAGCTGTATCGTGATTCATTTAATATTCGCCATTTGGCGATTGCGCCTAATGATATAGTGAGCTATGTCTATCCTTTAAAAGGTAATGTTAAAGCCCTAGGTCTTGATTTTAGAACGATTCCAGATCAATGGATTACGGTACAGAAAGCACGCCATTTAGAAACTATTTTTATTGCCGGTCCCGTTGATTTAATACAGGGGGGAAGCGCTTTTATTGCACGAATGCCTGTTTTTTCTGATCCTCCTTATAATCGAGACTACTGGGGGGCGATAAGTATCGTAATTGATATTGATGGTTTGTTTTACAATGCTGGTATTTTTGATTTGAAAGCAGATTATCATTTTGCAATGCGTGGGAAAGATGGCGAAGGAGCTAGTGGAGAGGTCTTTTTAGGTAAAGCCAGTATTTTCGATAATCCGATTGTTGTTGAAAATGTTACGCTTCCTTATGGCAGCTGGCAAATGGCCATCCAAGAGAAATCCTTAGATAAGGTATATCCTTGGTTTCGCATACATATTATTCGGTTAGTTGGTTATTCTTTTTTTGGTTTAATGCTGCTGTCTATTTCTATAATGTTCCGATTTTATGTTGTGGCAACCAATCGCTCTCTTGAAGATGAATTAACTCAGTTACCTAATCGTCGTTATTTTATGTATACACTAAGTTCTTTGTTTTCTAAATCAAAAAAACAAGGTATGCCTTTTGCAATATTGAACTTAGATTTAGATAAATTTAAAGACATTAATGATACTTACGGTCATGCCGCTGGTGATGAAGTATTAAGAGAAGTTGCAAGAAGAGTGACAAAGGTTCTAAGAACGAATGATGTGATTGCTCGTATTGGCGGTGATGAGTATTTAGTTCTTTTGCCAAGAGTTCATCAAAAGAAAGATGTTCACCTTATCATTAGTAAGATTAAGTCGGTGATTACTGAGAAGCCAGTAGAGTATAAAGATGTTCATATTTATGTGAATACAAGTATTGGTTATGGCTGCTTTGATCCTGAAATGAAATCAGTGGATGATCTGCTGCATAAGGCAGACCGAAATATGTATTTCAATAAGCAGCGTTAGTTGAATCTGAGTGTCATAAGACATTCGTAAGAACAAAAGAAAGGCCATCCTTTAATACTGCAGGGATGGCTTTTTATTTTTAAGGGTAGATTAAATACTAAAACAGCAAGCTAGTTGATAATCATCGCCATTCTTTGCTGTGTATTCTTTATCTTCTTGATGAGCTTTAGGTTGTGATTTCCCATCTCGCTTTAGCAGACTGATCCAGTGACGCATGGCTGCAAGACTAAAATCTTGAGTAAAGGTTGTGCAGGTTTCCATTTGAATATCATCAATGGCTGAAAGCGTATTTTTTCCCGCTTCAGATTGACCAAATATAACCTCAACATGGCTGCCGCTATTGTCTTTTAAAAGGATAGTATCAGGTGATGATCGGTGACCGGTAAAGGCAACGAATTTTCCTGGATTACGTAAGCCACTGCATCCACCATCTTTAAAGAAAACTACTAAGTGATGATAATCTAGCAGATAATTAGTTACGTCTTGGTGCGATCCTTTCGTGAGTGGAAATAACTGGTCTAATAGATTTTTTATTTGATATTGCTTCTCTTCAGTATGATCTTCATCCATTTTTTCTACGGCATAGACAGCTTCAGCCATAAACGGAGTTTCTTGTTGTGCATTATTCGTGTTGTTTATATTTGTGATAGCCATAGTCTTGCCCTCAATTTTCGTCCTGAAAGATAAGTAAGTCACACTGGTCAGAGTTGTTTGCTTACTTGTATTGAAGCTTAGCCTAATATTTACTACAATTTCACAACAAAAACTTAACAGTGTGAATTTTACAAGATGCGCCAGTCAAAAAGTATTATTAGACAAAGTCATTTTCTTGGAACAAAAATTCGAAATCTGAGAAAACGCAATCACTTAACGATGGAAGATCTCTCCACTCGCTGTATTCGAGTTGATCCTGAGAATTCACCGTCAGTGTCTTATCTTTCTATGATAGAGAGAGGAAAGCGGGTTCCCAGCGCTGATATGTTGGAAGTTATCGCTACGGTATTTCAAAAAGAATCTTCGTGGTTCTTGGATAGCGAGCCAGAAGCACAAGCTATTACGCCAGATAAGGGACGTAGAGGTGGTATCAGCGGTATGGCACTTGAACCGAGTTTTCTATTCTCCAATGACATTTTACAAATAGCGATCCCTGAAATGCTAAATCAAACGGGGATCACTGGCCGTCAATTTGCGCACCTTCTTATTCGAGCCCATCAAGAAAATAATCAAAACCACTTTCCAGATTTAGAACGTGCCGCTGAAGAGGTAGGGCAGAAACAATTACCATTGAGTGTTGAGCAGATGATGGATTTGGCTGCGCATCATGGCTTAATTCTTAAGTGGGTACAAGATACGCCAAAGTCCGTTGTTGATGAATTTGGTGTTAACGGTAAAGAGTTACTGACGTCCTTTTTTGAGCCACCTTGCACCGTCTATCTGAATGAGATTTTAAAGAATCATCCGACGCGATTGAAATACGATTTAGCGGTATACATTGGTCACTGTGTTTTACATAACAAAGAAGGCTTGAAGAGCTCTTTGTCTGTCGGTAGCCATCGCGTGTTTGATGATGAAATTCACCACACTGACAGCTCGTTAAATGCACAAGATATTTTAAATGCGTGGCGTGATTTTGAGTCCAGTTTCTTTGCGGGTGCATTACTGTGTCCACGAGTTCCGTTTAGGCAATTACTTGATAGACATGGATATGAAATAGATACCCATCGTTTAGCAGGAGTTTCTCCTTCTGTGGCGATGAGACGAATGACGGTGGTTTCTCCCTATCCTCATTGGCATTATTTTGATGCGTATGCTCCAGGGAAGCTCAAAGCCGTTTATCGTGGCAATGGTATTCCCTTACCTTGGGGAAACATGAAACAGGTGAATGATCCTTGTCACCATTGGGCGGTATTTAGACGATTATCGGAACCTAAAGAGGGAAGTTCAGCGCAAATATCTATTCTTAATGTAAATAATGAACCTCGTATCTATTGTTGTGAATCGGTCAATATGACTGATCCTGCAGGTAATAATCGCGTGTTATGCGCTGGTATTGACTTGAATCCGGCAATTGAGGCTCAAGGTAAAGATGCGGTTTCATTAGCTCGTGATCTACAAAAAGCGTGTGTGAAAAATGGCGGTGAAAGCCCTATAGCAAAAGGAATAAAAAGAGAGTTAATTAGTGTTGCTAAGATACTAAATATTAATTGGATTGAACGTGGGTTAGAAACGGATGCGAGAGTGATTTGTTCTCGTGGAGCAGTTTGCCCAAGAAAGCCAAGTTGTTATAAATAATAGCCGTTAATTATGATAAATTAACGGCTATTCGTTTAGTATTGATAAACCAAGTAAGAGAGCTGCGACTCTGTATTATAAAATAGCGAGACATCTCTACTCACCGGAAATAAGTGAATACTTAATCCGCTTGTTGCTTGTTGGAAAAGTTTTCTATAAGCATAATCTTTTTTAGGATCTGAAATGGATCCAAAATAATTCACACAATCTTCTCCTTGGCATTGGAGTGGATGAGCATCACTTTTACGAGTGAAAGTACATTGCCCACGATAGCCTGTTTCATCAATAACAATAGATGCCTTGTTATAAGAATAATTATTGTGGTTATTCGACTTCTTTAAGCTATAGTTTGCAATCACTTGACCTCTATAGTCTTTTTCGCTTTCGCTATCAACTAGAACTTGCGAGGCTGTATTAAATCGGTCCTGATTGCTGTTTATGTCTTTTTTATATAGCGAATTAGTGAAATTAATTTCGTCAATATATTTGGTAATTATAGAGTCAAAATTCCCATTTTGTAAGAAGATAATTTTATTATAAACCAAATCACATTTGTTATTTATTTGATGACAGGCTGAGATATTCAAACTTTCAGTTTGTCGGTTAATGTAATAGGTCATGTTTTCTTTTAATACAGTAGGATCAAAAATAAACGGCAGAGAGTCACTTACCTGAAATACGTTTGGCATTAATATTTCTAAACTTGGTTCTGTTTTGCTTGGTGTGTGTCTCAGTTTTTTTTCAAAGAAAAAAAGACAAAAACAGAAAACGACAAGAATAAGTAAAGAAAATATGTAATGGCTTTGATTTAATTTTTTTTGTCCAAAACTAGTACCATAAGTATCCGCTTTGTAACCTTTATTTTTAATAGTTTCAATAATATAGATATCATTGTTATGTAATTTTTTTCGTAACACCGAAATGGTTTGTGGTACTACACCTATATTACTAGCTGTACCGTTCCAAACATATGTAAAGATATCATCTTTCGAGAATATCTTGTTTGGAGAAGTTAAAAGCAGTTTTAAAATTCGTGATTCACTATAAGTAAGCTTGATTGTACAGTCATTTTTAATTATTTGATTTATTTTAGGGTCAAACGTTATATCTTTAAATCGTATAATATTCTTATTTAGCATTATGTAACCAAAGAGAAGGAAACAAAGGAAGTGCCTTTATCATGTTGATAAGCATATCAAGAAAGAAACTTCATTATCAATAAATAAACAACAATCAATGATGAATGTTTTTGTTGATGACGATAAAAAAATTTAATCTTATAACTAGTTGAATTTTAATGTAAAAATAGCATTCTTTGTATCGTAGGAGTAGAAGTTTAATATGCTTTATGAATTAATAAGATCTTATCTGTTTACTTAGCAAATAAATTAATTACGCATAGGTTTCGTTTTCGATTTTAAGGTACTTAAAATAAAAATAACCATTTATTTTGTAATGATAATGCTTATATTTTTAAATTGAAAATATAAGCATATAGTAGGAGTAAATTATTAGTATATAAATTTATTCATCAAGATCATCAGCATAGCCTTTTGGTGGTGGTGTCCACGCACGTTCTGATTGGTTGTGTTTGTCAGAACGATCTTTACTCATGGCATGTTTAATAGTGCTTTCAAGTTCAATGAAGAGTTTGCGATAGTTATTATCAAATCGCTCGCCTTCTGAATCATCTAACCACGCCTGATATAATTTATCAGAGCTTTGATTTTCGACCTTTTTGTACGCTATTTTTTGTTGTTCTACATGGAATGGGTGTTGGCCTAATCCACGCATTGCTTCTGCCCCCATCTCAAGTGCAGAACGAGTGGTTTCAGATTCAATAAAATCAGCACCAGCACAACGAAGCATATAAGAATGACCTCTATCAAATGCACGAGCTAAGATCTTAACTTTAGGGTAGGTGTGCTTAACATACTTAACCAGTTCAACACTGCTTTCTTGATTATCTATAGCAACGACCAACATTGCTGCATGATCAATTCCTGCGGTATGCAGTAGATCAGGACGAGTAGCATCCCCAAAGTAACTCTTGGTATTGATCTGACGTAATGTATCTACCTGATCGGCTTGGTGGTCAAGAACCACTGTTTTTACATGGTTTGATACTAAGAAGCGATTAACTACTTGGCCAAATCGACCACCGCCAGCAATAATTACCGTGCCTTTTTCATCAATGCTATCCGACTCTCTATCATTCGATTTTTGCTCGAAGCGAGGTAAGATCACTTTATCAAAAAGAATGAATAACCCAGGAGTAAAGAACATAGAAAGGGCTACAACTAATGATAATGGCTGTGCGACTTCTGGTGGTAATACATGGTTTTGAACCGTAAAACTCAATAGTACAAATCCAAACTCACCAGCTTGAGCCAAACTTAAGGTGAATAACCAACGATTACTGTTTTTAATCTTAAAGATTAAGGCTAAAACATATAGAACAGCTGCTTTAAGTGCCATTACCCCAATAGTTAAACCGATAATGGTAAAGAAGTCATCAAACAGAATACCGAAGTCAATCCCTGCCCCCACGGTAATGAAAAACAGCCCGAGCAACAGCCCTTTGAATGGGTCAATATTCGATTCGAGTTCGTGTCTAAATTCGGAGTTAGCTAATACAACGCCAGCTAAGAAAGTTCCTAGTGCAGGTGACAGTCCCACTAAGCTCATAAGAGCTGCAATACCAATCACAAGCATTAGTGCCGTTGCTGTGAATATTTCACGCAGTCCAGAGCTTGCTACAAAGCGAAACAGTGGACGGCTAAGATAATGACCACCAACCACTACAAGTGCAATGGATGCGGTAATCACTAAACCATAAGCCCACCCAGGAAGTCCTGCAACTAAGCTTATTTCATCATGGTGCTCTGCTGCGGTTGCTGCCGCTAATTGTGCTTTTTCAATTAGTTCAGGCAATGCCAATAATGGAATAAAAGCCAACATTGGGATCACAGCAATATCTTGAAATAACAATACAGAGAAGGCATTTTGACCGCCCTCAGTTTTTGCTAGTCCTTTCTCATTAAAGGTCTGTAATACAATAGCGGTTGATGAGAGTGCAAAGATTAAACCGATGGTGAGGGCGATAGTCCAAGGCTGGCCAAAGAACAGAGCAATCCCCATAACAATGGCGGTTGTTCCACCAACTTGTAGGCCACCTAATCCCATTAAGCGATTACGCATTCCCCATAGCATTTTTGGTTCAAGTTCAAGGCCGACAAGAAACAACATCATTACTACGCCAAACTCAGCAAAATGTTGAATTGTTGTTGTTTCTTCGCCAACTAAGCCGATTATTGGGCCAATTACAACCCCTGCAATCAGATAACCAAGAACAGATCCCAGACCAAGACGCTTAGCGATAGGAACGGCAATCACAGCAGCAAAGAGATAGATAAAAGCTTGTAAAAAATATCCCGTCATAATGCGTTAATCCTTAATAAATTTATCGAATGAGTGGTTTAGCTTAGGTAAGGTTTTCGCCACTGAAATATCCACGCGATCATTAATTAACGCAGAGAGTAAGTTTTTAAACCGTTCTGTATGCCTTTCTACTCGTTCATCTTCTAATGCGGTTCGAGCACCAAAAAGTACTAATGGCGCGATGTATTCCATATTTGTTAAAGAAGCCATTTGTTCAAGAGGGTGCAGAAGTTCACGAATAGTAAATTGGTTATAACCATTGGTTTGATAAGCTTCTTCTTTACCACCGGCAGTAATGGCGGATAGAAAGATTTTGCCTTCTAATGATTTCCCTTCGGTACCGTAAGCAAATCCGTATTCAAGTACCATATCTTGCCATTCTTTTAAAATCGCGGGTGTTGAATACCAGTAAAGTGGAAATTGAAAAATAACGACATCATGTTCAAGTAGGCGTTGCTGTTCTTTATCAATATCGATATTAAATTTCGGGTAGTCATGATACAGATCAACCACGGTGACATGTTCGATTTTCTTTGCTGCCTTTATTAGAGAGACATTCACTTCTGAACGATGTTGAGAAGGGTGAGCAAATAATATCAATACTTTTTTGGGTTGCTTTGTCATAAAACCTCTTTGTTTTTACTAAGTTTATAAAGTAAATCTTGAATACTTTACAATCATAGCAATAAAAGGGGCTTAATGGGTATGTGGAACTGATGAAAGATTTATGATCGCAATTCCGATACTAATAAATCCAATACCTAGCCAAATTTTGTTGTCTAAATGTTGGTGATAAAACGCACTTGAAATAAGAGTAACAGCAATAATAGCCAAACCTGCCCAAGAAGCGTGTGCGATACCAACCGGTAATGTTTTCATCGCTTGGCTAAGAAAGTAAAAAGCCCCTAAGTGTCCGGTAATAACAATCACATTAGGAACAAGGTGTGAAAGACCATCTGTTGCTTTTAGGGCGACATGTGAAAGTGCTTCAGAAGCTACAGCAAGAAAGAGAAAAAGCCATCCCATTTTATTATTCCTATTTAGAGTCAAGGTGTTATTAAGTTGGGAAGAGTATAGCTATTTCAAATTTAATGATAATAGGCAAAATAAATAATTACTTTTGCTTATTTGTAATAATAAGAAAGGAGGATAAAATATTTGTAGTGGACATAATAAATAAGCCCCTAAGGGTAAGGGGCTTATAATTGAAACTGGATTAGAAGAAGTTAATTGAACGACGTCCGCTTTCTGGATCAATCGTTGTTGGAATTTCTGGTTTCTGCTTCTTCTTCTTTTCTTTTTTCTCTTTTTTAGGCTTTGGCTCTGTGTACTCAGGTTCTACTGGAATAAATTGAGGTTTCTCTTCAATTTCTGGCAGCTCGCCAACAGGAGTATCACAGATAACAACGTAATATTCTTCATTGAATTCAATAACATCACCATCGTACATTTTACGACGTTTACGTTGTTCTAATTCGCCGTTCACACCTACATAGCCTTCACTAATCATGTGCTTAGCTTCACCGCCGCCATTCACAACATTAGCAATTTTTAATACTTTATAGAGTTCGATAGGTTGAACATTTACTTCAACGCCAATCGCTTCTACTTCAAATTCTTCTTGATCTGACATGTGGGTCTCTTAGGATTACGAATTATAGCTATTGTAACTGAGAGAAAGGCATCGTCCTAGCGCCTTTCTCTGCTTGCGAGTGAAAGTCTTAATCAACCACTTCAATGTCTGTTTTAGGTACAGAGCAGCATGCTAGGATCATTCCTGCATCTTTAAGACGCTGATTTAGTGCAGGAGAGTCTTCTTGTTCAACATCGCCAGACTCTAAAGTGACTCGACAAGCACCACATAAACCTGAGCGACAACTGTAATTGATGCTAAGTCCTGCCGCCTCAACTTGTTGAAGTAAAGGCTCTTCAGTGTTTCCAGTGAATAAATTGCCGTTTAAGCTGATGGTGATCTCTTCTGATTTAGTGTCTTCTTTTGCTTTTATTGGATCTACTGTTACTTGCTGAGTTACAGCAATGGAGCCTGAATCTTTATAATATTCTTTCTCTTTGGTTTCCAATACTTCGATCTTATCACCGACTTTAATCGTCCCTTCATTTTTAGCAATGAGGTTTTGACCAAAGTAAACATTACCAGAGTCGTCAGCACGGAAGGTGGAAAAGGTTTTTAGCGGTTCTTTATTTGGATGATACTGAGCGGTATTTGGATTTACCGTGGTTAAGATACAGCGTTGGCAAGGCTTAACGACTTCAAATTCAACATCACCAATACGAATACGCTTCCAAGAATCTTCAATAAAGGCTTCATTACCTGAAACGACTAAGTTAGTTCGAAATTGAGCCATAGTATGATGGCTGCTACTGCGTTTATTTAATTCAGCAAGTGAAGCTTCACTGATCACCAACAATGGGTAACCGTCGGCAAAACTCACGTTGGTTTGAATTTTTTCACGCATACGATTGGATTGCTCGCCAGAGAATAGCAATTGTGCTTCAGTGCCTAAAATAGAGCTGAACCATTGATTGGCTTCTTCTGTGGTGGAATAAGCCGTAAAAGTATCACTCCAAACGGTTGTATCGATCTCTTTCATTTCTAATTCATTAAAGGTGAAATGCAGGTCAATCAATCCTGGATAGCATAGAACTAATCCATCTGGTTCAATAATGGCTTTGATTTTGACCATTTGTGGATGAGTACGTGCGGTAATCATTTTTCCATCTAAAGACGCAACCATGAATCGGCGATCACACTGTAAGCCTTGCTTTTCAACCTGAGCACTAGATAGTGAAATACCTGCGATTGATTTTACAGGGAATACGTTGATGTTTGATAAATTTGAAACTGAATTAATTTGACTCACGCTGGCATCCATTCTTTGTGGTGTTATTTATGTAAAGTGTATCAAACTCTCTTTTATTTTACTGCCTATTCTCTACTCATTATTATTCTGAAAGTTCATAGGATTTGAAGGTGACTGTGGTAATAAAGTCTTTCTCAGTTTTTTGAATATTAAATTCCCAAGCCATGCGTTCACAAATGCGCTCAACAATCACCAACCCGCAACCATAGCCAGCATTATAAGTATCATTACCATCATGACAGTTGATTATACACAGCTGGTTTTTATCTAGGCTTATTTGAATGTCGCCCACGCTGTAGCTAAAGGCATTTTTTATTAGGTTATTGATCACAACCGTTATAAAACTGCTCGGAGCAAGGCAAGGTTCACCTTGAACTATTCTTAGTTGAGCGCCCATTTCTTGTTTGGCAAATAGAGGTTCTAAATGGTTAAGTTGAGTCTGCAAGATCTCTTCTATTTGATAGTGATGAAAATGATGAGCCTCTATTTCTTGTTTACCCAATAGTAAAAAAGTTTCAGTAAGCAGCGTCATCTCTTCACTTGCTTGATGTAGCCGATTAATTGCTTTGAGCGCGACTCTAGGTTGATCTGGTACTTTAGCAAGTAGATCGGCTGAGCCGCTAATAATCATTATTGGTGTTCGTAATTCATGAGAAGCGAAGCGACTAAACTCTTTTTCACGAGTAAAAAATTGAGCAATATGATGCTTACTTTTTAGTAATGAGCGTTCAATATCTTGAGTTTCTTGGTATTTAGTATCAATAGTAAAGTCAGGATGCTCAGGCGACATTAAATCAACTTTATGTTGAATATGGCGCAGAGGGATTGAAATACTACGAACAAAATATACCCCGTATAAAACCATTAAAATAGTCGTAAGAATACCTAGACCTACAGTAATGTAATGCAAGTTGGCTTCATACTCATCTAGGTAATCATCGGCATCATCTTGAAAGAGAATATAAAGCAGTCCATCACCAGAAGGGTGGTCGATGACAATAAAGTGCTTATCTTCTGTACCTAGCAGTTGCTCATATAACCCAGTTTTTTTGTAGTTGTTAAGCCAAAGCGGATGTTCTCTTTCACTCCAATACGTAGAAAACTCTTCTTCATTAGGCAGTGGGGTATCTTTACCTAATTGAGTATATTTTCTGGTGTATTGGGTGGCTTCGGTATCTAACCAGTGGTGTAGGCTAATGATTTCTAATTGATCTTCTGCGATATAAATAACCGCCCAAAAGAGTCCGAACATCAAAAAGGTAAGGACGGCAAATGTCCAACGGATTTTTTTAAAAAAGCTCGGTTGATGTGAGCGATTATTTAAGTCGGTAGCCTTTTCCATGAATGGTCTCTAGTCGTGGTGTATCAAAGCCTTTATCAATGGCATTTCGAATTGTATATAAATGACTTCTTAATGCATCACTTGATGGAGAATCATCCCCCCAAATGTGCTCTACAAGTTCAGTTTTACTGACAATATCAGGCGCTTTTTTCATTAATAATGCAATGATTTTTAGCTGAATTGGTGCTAATTTAATAAGTTTTTCCTGCCGATATAGAGTACCGGTTTTGATGTCCATTTCCATATCTTCAAACGTCAATTTTCCGATATCAGTGCGTCGACCGCGATTGGATAAAGCAAGTAAACGCATATGCAGCTCTTCCATTGCAAATGGTTTTACAAGGTAATCATCTCCGCCAACTTCAAAGGCATGAATTTTATCTTCTAATGTATCTTTTGCGGTTAAGAAAAGAATAGGGGTACTGCAAGCATGCTCACTACGCAGTGCTTCTACTGTGCTTATACCATCCAGTTTAGGCATCATGATATCCATTACGATGACATCGAAGCTCTCTTTTTTTAGGATTTCTATTGCTGCAACACCATGGTAGGCGCAATCAATATCGATACCGACTAATTCAAGGTAATCAGCAATAGTTTCAGCAACGTGGTGGTTATCTTCAACAATTAATACTTTCATTTTATCTCTTCACGAATCCTTCACATACTAATCATTATAGTACTCTCATAAAGTACATAATTTATAATAATTAGGTTAAAAAATGAAAAAAGTCGCTGTTTTATTATTAGGAACTGCAATGCTATCGGGCTGTGGCTCGGATGATTCAAGTGATAGCCGTGTGTCAAGCTCATACATTGGTGCAATTGAGTCGGTTGATCAAAGCAATGATTCGATGACAGTAGGCTCGAAGTCATTAAATGTAAGTCATGCTGAAATTAAACTAAATGATATGCCAGTTAACTTCATTGAGCTTGATAAAGGAATGCAGGTTGAAGTTGAGTATGATAATGGTACGGCTTACGAAGTTGAGTTGGAGCCAGTAGTTGTAGGCAAAGTATCACACGTTACTAGTGCTGATATTACAATTAATGGGCAAACATTTAAACATGCTGATTTAGCAGCAAAGCAGAATATATTGGCTGATCAAAGAGCTATGTTATTTGGTTACCTTAACGACTCAAAAGAATGGGTAATTACAGCAATTTATAACGCTGATTTTTTACCTAATGATGTGCATGAAGGTGTTGTGTCAGATTTTGATCGAGCAAACAATACGTTCAAATTGAACTCTACATTTGTTGAGTCTAAAGATTACGATGATGTAAATGAATTAAGCAATGGCGTGTGGGTTGAAGTCGAAGGTACATATAGTGCAAATAAATTCATAGCTATTGATGTTGATGTAGAAGACGTATCTGACTTTTCTAATGCAGAAGTAGAAGGGCATATCACAGCTCTTAATCCTGAAAAAACATTAATGATATTGAATGGTAGAACAAAAGTAACAATCACTGAAAATACTCAGTTCTTTAAAGAAGATAAAAATGGTGAAGATGTCACGAGTGATAACAGCATATTGGCACTAAATGCAAAAGTAGAAGTTGATTTAATCAATAAAAATGGCGTGTTAGAAGCAACAGAAATTGAACTAGATAACGATTAATTTGTAGTTATCCTAAAAACCACAGGATCTAATTGAGTCTGTGGTTTTTTGTTTTTATGTACTATCTAAAAAATAAGCCATGACAATTGATAAATTCGGCTTACTATTTAATGAGAACTCAAAAGAATTAAAAGGAAACAAAATGGCAGGGTTAAGTTTATTAACACTATTAGATGATATTGCATCGGTACTTGATGATGTTGCGCTAATGTCAAAAGTGGCGGCAAAGAAAACCGCGGGTGTATTGGGTGATGATTTAGCGCTTAACGCACAGCAAGTGTCAGGCGTTAGGGCGGAACGAGAGATCCCTGTTGTATGGGGCGTTGCAAAAGGCTCATTCAAAAATAAGCTAATTTTAGTTCCGGCTGCCTTGCTGATTAGTTCAATTGCACCTTGGCTGATCACTCCATTATTACTCATTGGTGGCTTGTTCCTCTGTTTTGAAGGCGCTGAGAAAATCCATGAGAAATTCTTTCACCAGCATGATGCAAACGAAGACCATGAAAAAGAGACGCAAACCAATCCAGAAGACATTGAAGATTATGAGCAGAAGAAGATAAAAGGGGCGATTCGTACTGATTTCATTTTGTCTGCTGAGATCATTGTCATCGCACTAGGAACGGTTCAAGGGCATCCGTTTATTACTCAAGTATTGGTAATGAGCTTAATCGCAGTACTGATGACCATTGGTGTATATGGCCTTGTGGCTGGTATCGTAAAAATGGATGACTTAGGATTTTATCTACAGCGTAAAAGTAAAGGTGAGGGAATTTTAAGTTCTATTGGTAATGGTTTAGTGGCAATGGCACCAAAGTTAATGAAGTTCTTAACTGTTGTCGGTACCATCGCTATGTTTTTAGTCGGTGGTGGCATTGTCGTTCACAGCCTTCCATTTGTTCACCATACACTAGAAAGTGTAGTGAGTTTATTTCCTAGTATTCCTTATGTTGCTGCGACCTATTTAACGATTGGTAATGGGATTGTAGGGTTACTGAGTGGCTTTATTCTTCTTGCTGTTATTAGCACTTATCAGAAGATTAAATCTCAATAATTTTACTTGTTGTCAGTAAACTTAATTGCAATGGCTTCAGCGTTACCACGTTCGAAGCCTGTAGTTCCTCCACCTTTAACTCCCCATGTACCTTCTTTTGATGCTCTAACAATAATGGCATCTGCGCCTAGTTTTTCGGCTTCATCTTGCAGTTTTTTCACCATGCCTTCATTACTTCTGTCATGAAAGATAGTTTGTCCTGTTTGAGTATTGATCATTCCTAATTCGGTATAGGTTCTTTCTGTTGGAGGGCTATAAAATACCTCAACAGAATGAGAAGTGACTTCGTTTTGGTTTGTTACTGTTGTTGTTTTGGCACAGCCTAAAAAGAATAAGCTTGAAGTTAGAAATATGATTTTTATAAGAAATTTATTCATAAGAAGCCTCTAAAATAGATGTAATATCACTTATCCATATTTCTAGTATAGGTGATATTTTCGGTTCGTTTGAAAGAAGAAAAGAAACCGCCGATGCTATGTATCATCGGCGGTTAGTTACTTTATTTGAAAAGGTTGAATGAATTAATGCTTATGAGCGGTTTCATATAACTCAGCATCAACTTCTTCGCCTTTTGCTGGGCGAGGAACAATTTCAAATTTAGCATCAGCATTGGTTAGTGAGTCAGTCAGTTTTTGTAGGACTGACTTGTCACCCTTAATTCCAGCACTTCCGTTTTCTAGCAATGTGGCGAGTGTCATTTGTTGCAGCAAGATCTTAGAAACATCAGAACGGTTAATTAATAGTGTCGCGTCAGCTTTCACTTCTTTATCAACTAAAATGTTATTTAAATTGCCGTTAGACATTTCCACAAAATACGTTTCTTTCTCATCAGGAATGACAACATTTAATGTGAACGGTGTGTGTTGAGCTTTCATTGAATCAACACGTACTGCTAAATAATCCAATAGGTTTTCAATCGTCATGTTTGCAAGTACATCAGGTGATGCAGTTTTCGGTGCGCCTGGTAATGTACCTACACGTAATTCTTGAGCACCAGTAAGATAGATGTTTCTCCAACCTGCGCCCTCAGCTTGATAACCTAGTTGCTCATAAGTATCAGCCAGTAATTTTCGAGCTTCTACGTTTTTAGGTTCAACCTGAATTACCTTGTTTAGAGCCGTTGCAATGAAGCGGTATTCGCCTTTTTCAAAATCAGCCTCTGCTTTCTCTAAAATTAACTCACTGCCACCCATGTATTCTACAAATTTTGCAGATTCAGGTTTTACTGGTAATGGGTTTAAGTTCGCAGGGTTCATGTCAAAATAGCCTAAATACATATTGTAAACGGCACGAGCATTGTGAGAGTAGGTTCCATGGTAACCATTGGTGTGCCACGTTTTTTGAATACTCTCTGGCATTACCGTGTAGATCTCATCCCCCATGTCTTGCAGAACGACACCGTCATTTGCCAAGCGAAGGGTTTGATTATGCGTAAAACCATAAGCATCTCGTTGCATTTTTAGGTAATCAGAGATTTCTTCGGTTCCCCATACTGGTGCTGAGTGAGAAGCAAATAGCACGTCAGTTGCTGAGCCCCACGTCATTAGCATTTCATTGATTTTTTTAGACCACTTTAAACCATCACGAACTTTGGCACCGCGCAGTGTATAAAGATTGTGCATTCCTTGATAAGTTAATTCCCCCGTCCATAGTGCCTTCATGCTTGGGATGTAAGTCACCATTTCTGACGCCGCTTCTGTGCCAGAGGCATCCATGAATTGCATTTCTAAACCATCAATGTTTAGTGTTTCAATTTCTTCGTTATGGTTTAGCTCGTAATCAGGTAGTACATAAGTAATTGCGCCTTTTGATAAGCCTTTCGCTAACGCCGCATCAACAATGCCGTGTTCGTGACGATTAAGCGTTGCACCGTATTGGTAAGCAGTACGGCGAGACATGGCATTGCCAGCTAATACGTTTTCATCAACAATCTCTTTTGTGATGTATTTTGAGCCGTATACTTTTACATCAGGGAAGGCTTCTTTAATCGCTGCTGAACCACCAAAGTGATCGGCATGTGAGTGAGAATAGATCATAGCGACAACAGGTAAGTCACCACCTTCAGGAACATTTTCTTGGAAGAATTTTAATGATTGGCTTGCTGATTCACGTGTTAGTAATACGTCGTAGGCAATCCACCCATTATCACTACGAATGAAAGAGATTGAAGCTAAGTCTGTACCACGAACTTGATAGATTTTCCCTGGAACGACTTCGTATAAACCTTCAGCTGCTTGGTTTAATACTGCTTGACGCCATAGCGATGGGTTTACTGAATCAGGTGCATTATCAGCGTTAGCTACAGATGGGTCGATAAAGTCAAAGCTATTACGGATAATGTCACCGGTCTTTTTATCGAATGAAGCAATCAGACCTTTGTTATTATTTTCAAAAGCACGAGTATCAGAAAAGTTTAATGTTTTTGCGAAAGCGTCATTTTTCTCAATAGTTGTTTTGGTTGCTGGTTTGCCGCCTTGTTTACCAATTTCACTAAAGTGTTCATGGTCGTGATCCGCAGCGATAGAGCTTAAAGATATTGATGAGATAACAATAGCTAAAATAGTCTTTTTCATAAATCCACCGGTTTAAGTAAATTAGAACTGAATAATAAAGTTGTGTGAGGCTTTAACTTCGCGATTTGCCTCAGTGCTGAAACCAATATTAGTGATCTATATACATTTTAAAAATAGAGAAAATTGTATAATTAACATTTACAATATAAATGTAATGGGTTTTTAATGAGTAAAAACAGAGAGGAATGAATAGTGCCAAAACAAAAAGATTTCGATATGAATTTATTACGAGTTTTTGTTTCTGTGTGTCAAACCGGTTCATTCACTAAAGCGGCAGAAGAGCTTGATTTAACTCAGTCGTCAGTCAGTAATGCTATTCGTCGTTTAAAAGCCTCTTTAGGCAGTGAGTTGTTCGCTCGCTCGGGCCGTGGCATTGAGATGACGAATTATGGGGAGAACCTGTTTAAGCAAGTAGAGCCATCAGTTATGGTTTTAGCAAACGTAGGAAAAGAAGGTGAGGAATTTGATCCTAAAACATCGAAACTAACCTTTTCTATTTATGCACTAGAGTCTGTAATCCCTCAATTGCAAATAAGATTAAAAGCGCTGCTTAAAGAGAGTGACATTACTGTTACTTTAAGAGAGCTACCGAGTAATGAAAACGATATTATTGATGCTTTGATGTTAGAGAAAGTGGATTTGGTATTAGATGTGATGAAACCAAGACAATCATCATTGAGAAGCCTAGTGGTGTCAGAAGATAAAATCTGTTGCATTGCACGATGCGGGCATCCAAGAATAGTTGGAAGTATTACTCGAGATAGTTTTTTTGAAGAAGATCATGCCTTTCTAAATATCCGCCGCTTTAAGCAGACGATAACAGATTACTTAGCTGAGGAAGCACTGCCAAATCGCAAAATGGGCAGTGAGCATACTTCTATGATGGGAATGATGGCATGTGTTGCTCAATCGGACTTTATTGGTATTAATTCGGTTCGTTTGATTTCCCAGTATAAAGAGAGTTTTGGGTTACAACTATTGGATGTTCCTTTTCCTGTTCGGGCAACAAAAATCCATATGCTTTGGGCTACTAAGGTTGAAAACAATAAAGCGAATCAATGGCTGCGACAATTAATTATCGCAGCCGAACAGGTTTAGAGAATTAAGGCACAAGCCATGCTGTTTTCTTCGATTTAGAAAGTAACCAGCTTAAGCCAAGTGCGCCAGCACCACTAAGGACAACCCAAACCGGAATGACCCACATCGGGTTATGTCCTTCGTACCACGCGTAATTTTTCATTGGCCATAAGAATAATGGATGGAGTAAGTAAATACCTAGGCTGTAGGTACTAATAAAACCGACAGTGGTGCGGGATTTATCAGACAGTGATTCACCATAATAACGGCAAACAAAAAACAGCATTCCAGCCGCAGCGACGGTATTTATGGTCTTATAGGATAACCATCTACCTACCGTATATTCTCCTAATAGTAGGCTTTGGCTTATCACCATATAAACCGTCGTTGCTAATGCAGTAATTCCAATCAACAGTGCGATTATGGTGTTCGTTTTAGTTAACGAAACTCGTTGGTATAATGCATAGCCTAGCAATAAGTAACCACTATACAGCCAGATCTCTGTGCTCCAGAATCCTTCAAATTTGACAAGAAAGAAACAGGTAGTAAGTAACCACACACCAATAAGTGAAAAGAGAGCGGTGTTATCCATTTTTTGAACCATCACTCGAAAAAACGGAATAACAATATAAAGTGGAATAAAGTAATAAAAGAACCCTAAGTGGTAATAGGTGTATTCAAAAGGCAGATCGATCAATACCGTTTTTGCTGCTTCAAAATCATAACCCTGCGCGGTTAACCCTGACAATAAAGCATAAAAGACAGACCAGAAAAGAAAAGGAACAAGTACCTTTCCGAGTCGTTTTTTTACATAATAAGGTGCATCAAACTCTCTCTTATCACTGAGCATTAATGCTCCGGTTATCATAATAAACACCGGAACTGCCCAACGACTCAAGCTGTTTACTGATACTGACGTTGCCCACTGATCAAAAGGAATTGAATTCAACTCATGTCGATAGGGAGCCAATACGTGAATCGCGACGACTGCAATCGCAGCAATGCATCTTAGTAAATCAAAAAAGAAAACTCTTCCCATTATCTTCCTACTTCTTGTCATTAGCGTTCGTTGATAGGTTATATCGCAAAAGAAATTAATAAATGTCTTAATATTGTAAGTGTTTTTTTATTTGTGGCTTGTAGTCAAAAGTATGATTAAAGACTAAACATGAACTAACATTACAACATGGATTCAATGTATTATTAACATGTTTTACTGTTGTATCAAGGGGTAAACATGAAAATACTTATAGGATTATTGTTATCAGTATCATTTTTCTCGCCTGTTTTACAAGCGGAAGAAGCTATAGTGACACCATATATTGTGGGTGGAATTGATGCTGATGTAGCAAATTACCCATTTATGGCTTCATTAATGTTTGAGTATGAAAGCCAACCGAATACGATTTATCCTTTTTGTGGTGGGTCTGTGTTAGATGCAACTCATATATTAACAGCGGCACATTGTGTTTATGATATTTCTGATTTTAATATTGCAAATACTAAAGTTGCGATAGATGCTAATAATGCGCCAGAGATGTTTGCTGTTCAGCGGGTCGCAGTTAAAAATATTTATTATCCTAGTAATTATGATAATTCAACACTAATTAATGATGTAGCGGTACTAGAGCTATCTCAGCCTCTGCCAACTTATGCTTTAATTAAGAAGGTGAGTTTGAGTACTTCTGATGATCAAGAGCTATATCAAGATGAGAATCAGGTTTTGACTATTGTTGGTTATGGACGTTTAAGTACTAGTCAGAAGAACCCTGATTTACAATTTATGGAAGCATCGGTTAATTATGTTAGTTCTGAAAATTGTGGTTCATGGCAGGGAATTACGATTACAGATAAATTAATTTGTACCAAAGGTAAAGAGCCAGATCCACCCATTAGTGATTCAGACTTAGTGACCGCGACTTGCCAAGGAGACTCTGGTGGGCCATTGATTTGGAATAATAAACAAATAGGAATTGTGAGTTTTGGCCCAGGAACTTGTGGGGATAAAAATGTTGCTGCTCAATCGGTTTTTACGGATGTTAGTCAATATAAGGATTGGATCCTTCAGGCGCAGAGGGGAGAGATCGCGCCAACGACTTCGGCGACAGCAAGTAGTGGGAGTTCTGGTGGGGCGCTCACCTTTGGAAGTTTACTTGCATTATACATCTTTGGTTTTTCCCGTCGTAAATTAAGTTAACAATAGCGTTCAGGTGATAAAAAAGGACAACTCGTGATGAGGTGTCCTTTTTAGTATTTAAAGAGAAAGTAAATTAAATGTATTGTAAAACAAGACTGTTCCATGATTTTTTCTGCTGTTCAAACTGCAATTTAATTTGCTTATGTTGAACACTAAGAACCGCTAGCTCATATTTTTTCGATAAGTCATTTTTCTTATTATCAAGAAGCTGTTTTTTCGAATCGTAATATTCTGACATACGTTCAATCAACGCATCATACTCTGCTTCTAAATGTTCTTTAACGGCATGATAATTATGGAGTGATGCAATTTTATCTTCTGCTTTCTTACGTAACATAAGGGCTTTAGCTTTTTCTATTTTAGCTTGAGGGCTAACTCGTAACTTCGTGGTTAAGCCAAACCATGAACAGCTTTTAATAAACCATTTTGTAGGATCATATTGCCACCAGTAAATACCGTTACGATAATCATTTTCAAAAATGTGGTGGTAATTATGGTACCCCTCACCAAAAGTAAATACTGCTAAAATGCCATTATCACGCGCAGTGTTTTTTTCAGTATAAGGCTGAGAGCCCCAAATATGAGCAAGTGAGTTGATAAAGAAAGTTGTGTGATGACTTAATACTAAACGTACTGCACCAACCATAAGCAGCATTCCTATAATGTCTCCGTAGATAATGCCAAGAAGCACTGGAATACCAATGTTCATAAGAAGAGCTAACGGTACATAATGATTATGTTGCCACATTACTACGGTATCTTTTTGTAGATCACGGCAATTAGCGTAATCGTTATAAGTTGCAGGTTGGTAGTGACGTAGCATCCACCCTATATGTGAGTACCAAAACCCACGTTTGGCTGAATAAGGGTCTTTGTCATTATTATCTACATGACGGTGATGAACACGATGATCCGAAGACCAATGCAGAGCACTATTTTGTAGTGCAAATGCGCCACCTAAAGCAAAAATAAAGCGTAAGGCAGGGTGAGCATTATAAGCTTTATGAGACCATAAACGATGATAACCTGCCGTAATAGATAGGTTACAAAAACTGAAAGCGACTAATAGCCAGATCCAATGTTCACTACCTAAGCCATTGTAATAGGCGTAAAGAGGGGTAGCGACTAAAGCGAGTAATAAACTTGATGTAAATATAAATACATTTAACCAAATAATAGGTGGTTTTGATCCTTGATGCATAATAAATATTCCATTTAAGCGTACAGTTGTGCGCTAGAATAGTTTGTGTGGATATTTTAGTCAAGAAAAGGTAGTGATGAATATGTAACAAATGTGATTTATCGCAATCATGCTTATGTTTCATGTGTTCATAAATTAAATAAAGAAGAGAAAACTTGATATAATTCGAACTCAATTGGTTAGATAGAAGTAAAGAAGAATGAAAATCACTTTTTCAGAAGGCGATATAATTGCAAATCAGCATGAATTGGTTATTCGATTAAATAATACATCTAGAATTACAGTGCAGGCAGAGATAGATGCACTGACTTTAATTGGTGGTGCTAATGTAATAAGTGCAGTGGGAAGTGGTATGAAGTGGTCGATTAAGCTTGATAATAGTGAGCAACTAGAGCTTCTTGCTCAAGAAATTGGAGTTGCTATCGAGTTTTATTAACAACAGTTTTCAGTATGTATTTGACTAGGCAGAACAATTTGGTTTTTACCTTGTTGTTTTGCTTTATACATGTTGTTATCTGCGTCTTGAATTAATGCTTCAATATTACAATGTTTAGGTGAACAGATACTGATACCAATGCTTACGGTAACGGTATGCTGATTTCCTGAAAATTCATAGCGTTCTTTTTCACATTCGAGAAGAATACGTTTTGCAAGTGCGTAGGCTTGTTCTTTATCTTGGTGTGGTAGAAATATAATAAACTCCTCGCCGCCCCAGCGTCCGACTAAACCTGAATTGCTAATGATCGTTTTACATAATTGAGAAAAGCGTTTAATCACTTCATCGCCGGCATAATGACCAAATTGATCATTAATAAGCTTAAAGTTATCAATATCAATCAATAGGCATGTTTCTGAAGGGCAAGATGAAGTCGGTGTTTTTTTAGCTATTTTTTCTGAAATAGCTCGGCGATTTAAAAGCCCGGTTAAATCATCATGTGATGCTTGGTATTTAATTTGTCTTTCTAAATTATGTTTTTCTGTTACATCAATCATTGAACTTTGAACGGCGGGCTCACCATCCCAATTGATCACACTCTCAAATAAGTGAAAGTAGCGTAGCTCACCATCAAATGCGATATTTTCAACAATTGAATTCGTAGATTTTACTTTTCCAGTAATCAGATCTTGATAACGATTTTTAGCATTATTGTGGTTATGCTCTGGGATAATATGCATGAAGTTATCTAGAGCCATTACTTCAGCAACAGATTTTGCTCTGATGATTTCAACAAAAGAAGGATTGATCATCAATGGTTTAAAGTCTCTATGAACAAGGATACCTTGTAATGAATTCCAAATGAGGTCTTTATATTTTTGTTCTTGCTCTAAAATTTGTTGATTGGCATGGTCGATCATTGACATATCAATAACCGTAATTTGAAGCGCAGATTCACCTTCCCATTTAATAACATGGTCAACCGTTAATACTGAGAATATTTGGCCATGAACATTTTGATTCACACAGGAGCGAACTTTCGGCTGTTCTTTGCCTGACATAACGTCGTTATAGGCTTGTTGGGCTGCACAATGAAACTTTGGGTCAATGATATCGAACAAAGAATTAAGGTTCATTACAGCATCAGTAGAATCGAAACCAAACATTTGAGCGTATTTTTCATCTGCATAAAGCGGAAAAAAATCACGGTGAACAACTACGCCATAGGTCGAATCAATATGTATTGGTTTCATTGCGCACTCTGTTTATGTACCTAAACATCCATGCTATACCTTTGTTAAGTTTAAAGAAACCCAAAAAGATAAATTAAAGTGTGATGGCTGTAGTATTAATAACGCAGAAAAAAGAATAAGACTTATTAATTGAATTTCCGCTTCAATTTTTAAAACCCAGACGCTATCTTAATTTTCAAAAGTAGTTATTTCCATATTTGACAGATACAAAAAAGGCATCGTCTTTCGACAATGCCTTCGTTGATGTTGGCGGAGCGGACGGGACTCGAACCCGCGACCCCCGGCGTGACAGGCCGGTATTCTAACCAACTGAACTACCGCTCCAATTTTTAAAACCCAGACTCTATCTGAATTTTGAAAAGTGGTGGAGGGATAGGGATTTGAACCCTAGAACCGCTATTAACGGTTGCCGGTTTTCAAGACCGGTGCTTTCGACCACTCAGCCATCCCTCCAATGCCGAGAATAATAGTCAGCTTTGATTTTTATGTAAAGCATTTTTTGAAAAAAAGAAGTTAACCGTTTAAAAAATAAACGTTATTCTGCATTTTTCTCTACATCGACTAAATAATCACCTTCTAACCAGTTACGACCGATTAAAAGTTTGTAATCTAACTTACTTCTATCACGCAGATTTACTGCTATTTTTTTATCTTTTCCATCAAATGCTAAATGCATTCTAACGGCATAACGGCGTTCAACGCCTTGAGCATTACGAATTTTACTTACCTTAATAATACGACCTGTATGTTCAGAAGCTTCGTTATTTTCATTGTAAGTTGTGAACTTTACGGTATCACCTAAATGATCACGCATATCTTCACTTTCATCTTTTTTTCCAAGAATCTCAATATTAGTTGCATGGATTGAAGTGGTCGCTGCCCCTGTATCAATACGAGCTTGGTAATTAGAGTCTAATTCTTTGATATGGATGGTTTCAATTTGGCCTACGATGGTTTTATTAGAGCATGATTCTGCAGCAAAACTGGAAGTAGAAAGTAACAATAAGCATGTAGAGAGGATTAGTTTTTTCATGGATGCCTTTTATTGTAAGTTTGATGAAATGAAAAGTATCGGTAAATAATAGACGTTTAAATCTGAATTGAGTTCAATGGTATGTAAAGAATAGGACAGATTTATGCAAAAAATGAAATAAACAGCGGTAGCCGTAATTGGTTACCGCTGTACTATGGGGGTTAAGCGTTTTGAGATCTATTTTTCATAATAGAACCAATAATCGCCAATGTAATAATACCAACGATGGTTAATAGTGAAATTACAGTAGGTACTTCATATGCAGTACCAACCAAGAACATCTTAATACCGATGAAACTTAGAATAAATGCTAAAGCAGGTTGTAAGTAGCAGAACTTATCTAACATGCCTTGAAGAACAAAATACAAAGAGCGCAAACCTAATAATGCAAACACATTTGCAGCAAACACTAAGAAAGGTTCTTGAGTGATAGCAAATATTGCAGGGATAGAATCTAGCGCAAACATAATGTCTGTAAACATAATAACAATTACAACTAACAGTAAAGGCGTTGCTATCGTTTTTCCGTTTATTTTTGTAAGTAATTTATGACCGTCGTACTTGTCATCAAATGGAATGTATTTTTTCGCAAACATGACTAATTTTGATGATGAGAAATCACTGTTCTCTTCGGTATTCGCAAACCACAGTTTAACACCCGTGATGATTAAGAATACGGCGAAAATGTATAATATCCAATGGTATTGAGCTAATAACCCTGCACCAACAAAGATCATTACTGCACGTAACGCTAGTGCACCAATAATACCCCACAGTAAGATTCGAGGTCGGCTTGATTCAGGTACGGCAAATTGACTAAAGATTAATGCAAAGACGAATAGATTGTCCACGCTAAGCATTTTTTCAAGTAAGTAGCCTGTAATGAAGGCGATACTAGCGTCTTTCGCTGAATAGCTGCTTTCTGGTGCCATTAATGGCCAGTAAACATAAAGAGCTGCACAGAAAATGAAAGCAAGTACGAACCAGAAAAGTGACCACACTAAAGCTTTTTTTAAGCTAGGTGCTTCTTTTCTTGTTTGAAACATATCTAGAGCGAATAGAGCGAGAACAACGAAACCAAAAAGTTCCCAAGTTAACGGTGACATAATAATTCCTTACAAATAGGTGAAAGGAGTCCCGCTAAAATGAGTGAGTAAACCTTCCACCATAAACAATAAAATTAACGTTATGGTATTTGGTCTTGTCAAAGCGATTGGCATTCATTTGCCCACTTACAGATACCGGAAGCCAAGGCTTCGGGATGACGATATCTGAACAAGATTAAGTATTAAACCTTGTGACTACTCCCCAAGATCTGGATAGTAATCCTCATTTTTAAAATATACAAATAAAAATTACGCTATATGAAGTTAATTTATAAAATTGTAGTTTGTTTAAGTGTTTTTTTTGAAGATGCATCACAAATTTTTTTTCATGTTTTGGTCATTAATGTCGATAATAATAGGTGATATCAAAAATTTAGAATAATGGGGTAGCATGGATTGGATTCAAATCGCTGTCGTTGGGCTAGTTATTTTGCTCGTGTTAGTGTGTATTAATTTATTTTTCGCGAATAATAAACAGAAACAGAAACAGAAGCAGAAAGAACGCGATGAAAGTTCGTATCGTAGAGCATTGGCTGAGGCTCGGGCTACAGAACGCCAAGAGCGAGTGTATAAAGCACAGACAGGACATATATCAACTCAATTGTTTTTAGCGAAAGAAGCTGAAATGAACAATTTTGAAGAGTCGTTACATTGGTATGAAATGGCAGCAAAACTGGATAATAGTATAGCCATGCGTTCAGTGATCCGCCTGTGCGATAGTCGCCGTGAAAATGTAGAATTACGAGAAAAATCGGTTTTTTGGAGTAAGGTCGTAGCTGCTCAAGAAGGAGGGGCTGAAGAGAAGCTCGCTTTAGGTATTGCATTTTTGCAAGGTAATGGTACTGAAGCTAATGTTGAAAAAGGAATAAATCTAATTACAGAAGCTGCTGAATTAGATCATATCCCAGCTCAACTTTTTATTGCTGATTGGTATGTTGCAGAATCAAACCCACAGCCTAATGCTAAATTAGCTGCTGAGTGGAACTTACGAGCAGCGATGCTTGATAATATTGAAGCTCAAATTCGCATTGGTAAGCAGTATGCTGAAGGTCGAGGTGTAGCCGTTGATCCTAAAAAAGCAACGTATTGGTTAGAAGTCGCAGCGGAAGCCGGTGATGCTAAAGCGCAATATTTTGCGGGAGAAATGGGCGCAGACACTAATGAGAAAGGCAATTCTATTGCTTATATTTGGTTATGGTTAGCCGCAAAGAATGGTATTGAAGCAGCGGTTTCTCGACGTGATCATGTTGGGCATCTTGTCGGTGTTGATGCCGTGATTGGCTTGCAGAGCATGGCAAAACCTCTATTTGAAAAAATGGCCAGAGGTAAAGTAAAGAAACACATCATTATAAAGTCATTGGATAAGTTATATCAGCGTGAGAGCTATTTTCCTGATAGCAATGAGTTTGTGATTGGCTCTGGCTCAAAAGGTGAGCGACAAGAAGATCAGGATAAGGAACAAGAAGAGACTTCAAAACAACAAGACCAGACGTCGCCTCAATCAACAGTAAAAGAAGAGGCTAAAAAAGAGAGCTTGGACTTTAGCCAAACCAAAATGGATAGCAAAGCAAAATTTTAATCCATTTATCTTAATAACCTGTAATGAAAGGGACGCTTAATATTAGTGTCCCTTTTTTGTTTCTTGGTTAGGTTTTTTAATTGCCAGTTTTACTGATATGAAAAAAGAATAGGGCAGTGATCCGTCAGTTGGTATTTTTTCACATCCGATTGCTCGAAAACTTGTTGGGTTACAGTGATCGCTTCTGGTGATAGATTAGAAATACCATGGTCAATTAAACGAGTAAACGTGGTGTATTTAGGCCAACCTCGCTTCCACTGTTTTGCAGTGCAGCTTCCTTTGGTATTTTCGGTTAACAGCATTGGCGTTTTTATCGTTTGTTTATCGATATTTTTCCATAACCAACTTCTTGGGTGAGCAAGGGTATTATTGAAGTCCCCTAAAATTAAATACTTGTCGTTGTTCTCTTCTCGTTCATTCATCCAGTCTGTTAATTCTTCGGTTTGTTGCTCTAAAGTAGAACACGCATAGTTATTTTTCTTTTGCCCCATACATCCCGCTTTTAGGTGTACAGATAGAAGGTGAAGAGGTTGGTTATCTATGCTCGCGATAACATAAGTAGCATAGCGTAATTTACTGCTTTTCTTATTAGGTAAAAGAGAAAAATCATTAGGGTCATTGACTGAAATTGACCGATGAATTGCAAATCCGGTGTACTGGTTAATACCATCAAATTGCTGTTTAGAGTTAGAAGAGCGATCGGAAATGAAAATTTGATAATCATTACCAACGACTTTTTGGATTGCTTTTATAGAATCGACTTCTTGAAAAGCCAAAATTTGACTATTTGACTGGGAAAAATAGTAACTTAATTGTTCAAAGTCTTGTTGGTATCTCTCCGAAGATTTAAATTTTTCATTAGGGTTAAGTGTTAGCCATTCCATGTTCCAGGTCGAAAATGTGATCGCGTTACTAGTAAATGAGCTAAAAATAAGGATACAAAAACTAAAAAAGTGAGTAATTCGTTGATTCATAAGTCCTCCAGAAATCGCAAGCAGTTTAATTAAAAAATCCATAGATAGCACACAAAAAAATGTATCATTTTCATACATTGCAGCAAAGTTGAGAACAATTTAAAAGCAGTGGCGAAACTAGAATCACCCATAAAACTAGCTTGATCTAGATCAAAGTATTTTATTCGTAGATCGAGCTTAATACACCACATCTTGTGTTAGTTGATCTAATGCACCCACTATTTAGTATTTGGAGCCATTGTGAATATCACTGTAATCAAACGAGACGGAAGCCGCGCAGCCTATAAGAACTCTCGTATTATTGACGCAATTAAAGGCGCGTCAGAGCAGGTAACACCTGAGATTGAAAGTTATGCACAGTTAGTGGCCCATGCTGTAGAAGTGGCTCTACAGGATAAGAAAGAAGTCGGTATTCGCCAGATCCAAGATTTGGTTGAAAATGAATTAATGCAAGGACCACATAAAGTATTAGCGCGTGCTTATATTGAATATCGTCATGACCGTGATATCGCTCGTGAGAAAATCAGTGTACTAAATAAAGAAATCAGTGGTCTGATTGAACAAAGCAATGCTGAACTGCTTAATGAGAACGCGAATAAAGACGGTAAAGTTATCCCAACACAGCGTGATTTACTTGCTGGTATTGTGGCAAAACACTATGCAACACGTCATATTTTACCTCGTGATATTGTACAAGCACATGAGCGTGGAGAGATCCATTACCATGATTTAGATTACGCACCGTTCTTCCCAATGTTCAACTGTATGCTGATCGACTTAAAAGGCATGTTAACAGGTGGCTTTAAAATGGGTAATGCCGAAATCGACACGCCAAAATCGATTGCGACAGCAACAGCGGTAACTGCACAAATTATTGCACAAGTAGCAAGCCATATTTACGGTGGCACAACTATCAACCGTATTGATGAAATTCTTGCGCCATACGTAACTGTGAGTTATGAAAAAGCGAAGAAATTGGCTGAAAAATGGAACATTGCAGATGCTGAAGCATTTGCTCAAGCACAAACAGAAAAAGAGTGTTACGACGCATTCCAATCTTTAGAATATGAAGTAAATACACTGCATACAGCGAACGGACAAACCCCTTTTGTTACTTTTGGTTTTGGCTTAGGTACAACGTGGGAATCTAAATTGATCCAACGTTCTATTTTAGCGAACCGTATTGCTGGTTTAGGTAAAAACCGTAAAACAGCGGTATTCCCTAAATTAGTCTTCGCTATTCGTGATGGTTTGAATCATAAAAAATCAGATCCACATTACGATATTAAAGAGCTTGCGCTTGAGTGTGCATCAAAGCGTATGTACCCAGACATTCTTAACTACGACAAAGTAGTTGAAGTGACAGGTTCATTCAAAACCCCAATGGGTTGCCGCAGCTTCCTAGACGTTTATGAAGAAAATGGTGAGCAAATCCATGATGGTCGTAACAACATTGGCGTGATCAGCTTAAATCTTCCTCGTGTAGCGATTGAAGCAAGAGGTGATGTTACCGAATTCTATAAATTGCTTGATGATCGTCTACTTCTTTGTCGTCGTGCATTAGAAACACGTATTTCTCGCTTAGAAGGTGTGAAAGCTCGCGTTGCTCCTATCCTTTATATGGAAGGTGCGTGTGGTGTTCGTTTGAAACCAGATGATGACATTATCAACATCTTCAAAAATGGTCGCGCGTCTGTATCTCTCGGCTACATTGGTGTACATGAAACGATTGAAGCACTATTTGGCAGTGATGATCACTTATATGACAATGCTGAGCTTCAAGCAAAAGCATTAGAAATCATTCAATACCTAAAAGAT
Organism: Aliivibrio friggae; assembly: GCF_057368515.1. NCBI lineage: Bacteria > Pseudomonadati > Pseudomonadota > Gammaproteobacteria > Vibrionales > Vibrionaceae > Aliivibrio > Aliivibrio friggae. The sequence continues at coordinate 88,820 of NZ_CM170649.1, read as the reverse complement.
GCAGTAGAAATTTGGACAAAAGAAACGGGTTTTGGTTTTAGTCTTTATGGAACGCCAAGTGAAAACTTATGTTCTCGCTTCTGTAAGCTTGATAACACCCAATTCGGTGTGATTGATAAAGTGACAGACAAAGGCTACTACACCAATAGCTTCCATTTAGATGTACAAAAAACAGTAAACCCATACGACAAAATTGATTTTGAAATGCCTTACCCTGAGATTTCAAGTGGTGGCTTTATTTGTTATGGGGAATTCCCTAACATGCAACGCAATATTGAAGCGTTAGAAAACGTATGGGATTACAGCTACAGCCGTGTGCCTTATTATGGAACAAACACACCAATTGATGAGTGTTATGAGTGTGGTTACACCGGTGAGTTTGAGTGTACAAGCAAAGGCTTTACGTGCCCTAAATGTGGTAATCATGACTCAACCAAAGTATCAGTAACACGTCGTGTTTGTGGTTACTTAGGCAGTCCAGATGCACGTCCATTTAACTTTGGTAAGCAAGAAGAAGTTCAACGCCGAGTGAAGCATTTATAATGAATTATCACGTCTATCATTCGATTGATGTGATTAACGGACCGGGTACGCGTTGTACCCTGTTTGTTTCTGGTTGTGAGCACAACTGTAAAGGGTGCTACAACAAGGCCACATTAAATCCAAATTCGGGGCATCTTTTTTGTCAGCAGTTAGAAGATAAGATCATTGCTGACTTGAACGATACACGTATTTATCGTCGAGGATTGTCGTTATCTGGTGGTGACCCGCTGCATCCAATGAACTGCGAATCGGTCCTTAAGTTAGTCAAACGCGTTAAATCTGAATGTGAAAATAAAGACATTTGGATGTGGACGGGTTACGAATTAAACGAGCTTAATGAGACACAAAAAGAGATAGTGGCTCTGATTGATACACTCATTGATGGTCGCTTTGAACAAGATAAAGCCGATCCGTCATTGGAATGGCGTGGTTCGAGCAATCAAATTATTCATACAATTAATGTTTTGTAAGAAAAATGTGAAAAACTAAACAATAAACCGTGATATTTTCCTATCTGAATGGTAATTTAAATACATTACAGATCATAAGGATATGAAAATATGCTGCAAAATATAGCGACTCCAGCTAAAGATCCCATTCTTTCTCTTTCTATTGAATACCGTGCTGACGATCGTGACAACAAAGTCGATCTCGGCATTGGTGTTTATCGTAATGACCAAGGTCAAACTCCAATCATGAAAGCGGTGAGCGATTCAGCAAAAGCTATCGCTGCAGAGCAAACCACAAAAGCCTATGTTGGCCTTGCTGGTTGTGAAGTGTTTAACCAAAGTATGGTTGATTTACTGCTACGTGACACCTCTGCTTATGAACGTGTTTCTGCCATTCAAACCCCAGGGGCGAGTGGTGCCTTACGTATGCTGGCTGATCTGATTAAATCAACAGAGCCTGATGCAACGGTTTGGATAAGTAACCCAAGTTATATCAATCATCAACCAATCATGGAAGCTGCTGGCTTAAAGGTTAAGCACTACAATTACTTTAATCCTGCAACAAAACAAGTCGATAGTGCAGCGATGCTGGCTGATCTTGCGAAAGCTGGTCCTAAAGATATTATTTTGCTTCACGGCTGCTGTCATAATCCAACGGGGGCGGATATTCGTCTTTCAGATTGGATTACCATTACAGAATTAGCGCTAAAGAATGGTTTTATTCCGTTTGTAGATATTGCCTACCAAGGTTTTGGTGATGGCTTAGAAGCTGATGCCGCAGGTCTGCGTTTTATGGCTGACCGCGTTCCTCAAATGTTTATTGCTACCTCATGTTCGAAAAACTTTGGTTTATACCGTGAGCGTACTGGCGCTGCGATGGTTATTGCTGCCAATATCGAAATAGCTATGAATACCAAAGCAAAACTTCTACAAATGGCACGTGCTACTTATACCATGCCACCCGATCATGGTGCTGCGATTGTTGGTCGGATCTTAAATGATGAAGCATTAACGTTATCATGGCGTACAGAGTTAGATGAGATGCAAAAACGACTATTAAGTTTGCGTACTGATCTTTGTGCGGCATTACGTGATGAAACACAATCAACAGACTTTGACGTTATTGAACAGCATAAAGGCATGTTCTCTGTTATTGGTTTCAACCCTAATCAGATGGCAAGTTTAAAATCTGAACATGGTATTTATGCCGTAGGTGATGGACGCATTAATATTGCGGGTATGCAAAAGCAGCATATTGATTATATTGCAAAATCTGTAGCCTCTGTTGCAAATAAGTAACAGATATTTTTGAGATATTCACTATACTAAAATAGATGATTATAAATAAGACAGTAAAGGAAAACGCATGAAGATAACAAAAAAGTGGTCAACGTTACTTTTACCTATTTTGCTTGCTGGTTGTATGTCTACAACAGCAACAACGACACCTGATGAGACGGCAGATAAGCCAGCGGTAGAGCAACCAGCTACTCCTGAAAAAAATCCAGAAGTAAAACCAGAACAGAAGCCGCAAGTAGATCCAAAGCCACCAGTTAAGAAGCCAGATGCTACAAGTTTAAAAACCGCAGATGGTAAATTGATTTTAGGTGAAGAAGAGTGGATGTACATCAAAGCCATTAATCATAATGCTAAGGCTCGTGTAGATACAGGAGCAACAACATCGTCAATCTCTGCAATTGATATTGAAATGTTTGAGCGTGATGGAAAAGATTGGGTTAAGTTTAAACTGGCTCATAGTGGTAATGAGACCAAGGAATTTGAATCGCCTGTTTCTCGTATTGTAACGATTCGACAATCGAGTACTGAAGAGAGAACAGATCGCCCAGTGATTGAAGCTTGGGTTCAAATTGGTGATTTAAAAACTCAGACAGAGTTCACGTTGAATGATCGTACACATATGACTTTCCCTGTATTACTGGGTAGAACTTTCTTCCGTGATGTTGCGGTTGTCGATGTTAGTAAAAAGTTTGTTCAACCAAAAGTGAAATTAGCTAAATAGCTTGAATAAACTATTTGAACTAAAAACGCCCAAAGATAATCTTTGGGCGTTTTTTTGGCTAGTTAAAACAGTTTGTAGTTGGAGGCGTTTTGATGTTCTCTAAGTGATTGCAGTAATGCAATCTGTTTATAGATAACATAGTAACGGCTGATATTAGCCACATAGTGAACAGGCTCCTTACTTACATACTTTCTAGCCATGATCTCCACATTATTAAACCAGACATTAGGATTATAGCCGTGCTTTACCGCCATTCTACGCATTTTTCTGACATTAGCAGGGCCCGCATTGTAAGCTGCTAATGAAAAATACATTTGATTTTCTTTGGTTATTTCTGGTTTTAAGAAGTAGCGTTTATGAACAAAGTCCATATATTTTACACCAGCATGAATGTTATTTTCTAACTGTCTGAAATTCTTTATGTTTATATAAGGTTCCTTGGCTGTTTTAGGTAGTACCTGCATAATCCCTACCGCACCCATATGAGAAACAAGTCGATTGTTAAATCGTGATTCTTGATAAGCTTGAGCCGAAATCATTAACCAATCGAATTGATATTGATCCGCATATTGCTCGAATAAAAGAGCTAGGCTGTTAAATTGTTTAACTGTTTTGGGATTAAGTGCATTTTTAAGCCACTTGGTATTATCAAGGTATTTATTATAAATAACATTTCCTAGAAAAGAGCCTTGTTTAATTTTCTTTACGTATTTATTAACCGCTACTTTTAATTGAGGGCTATCTTTTCTTATTGCCCAACCAATATTTGCATCAGTGCGGATTGGGAGTGATTTATTGATCGTGATATTGTCCATTATTTTTGTCCACAATTGTGATTTGTGGCTATCAATAACAGTAATAGGAAGGATATCTTGATTTATCATCTCCATTAATTCGTAATCTTGAAGATTCTCTTCGATAAATTGAACATGTACAGGAGGAAGCCCTTTTTCTGATAAGGTTTTATTAATAACCTGTAAACTTTCAAAATAACTCGAACTTGCTCGAACCCAGACTTCTTTTCCTGATAGGTCATCGAAAGAAGTAATCGTCGGGACTGATTTTGAGGTCACAAGCCACTCTTGGCTGTTACTGATGATAGGGTCACTAAAATCCACATATTTTAAACGCTGTGGTGTAATGGTTAAATTAGCGACGGCAATATCCCCAAAGCCAGCTTCGAGCGCATCAAAAAGATCATCCCGTGGAATTGGGATAACTTGAACATTGACATGAATTTTATTTTTACGTAAATGTAATTCAAAATGGTGAAGAAACTCAGCAATAATTCCTTTAGGCTGGCCTTTTTCAATGTAGTAGAAACCAAGATCGGCTGAAACAAGAACTCTGACAGTTCCTTTCTTTTTTAAACTATCAAGATCACCAGTATATGGAACCTGAGCCAGAGGTGATAATTCAAGGGAGAAAGCTAAGCTTGGAATTAATAGCAATAATACAATAAAACTACGTAACAGATTCATGTCGAAATATCCTTTTTAACAACATAATAACAAATTAGTGTTAAAAAGAAGTGAAATCAAGTGTTTTTATATTAATGGAGTAAGGTTTCTATTTATGAAACAAAAAACCAGCGCATATTAGGAATCATGCACTGGCTTTGTTGGTTATTTACTTAGATATCAGTATTTAAATAAATGAACTTGATTATTTAGTTGCTTAGCAATGCTACGCAGCTCTTCTGATAATTTTTGTGAATTATCAGCTTGATGTGACATTTGATCGGACACATCGTTAGCTGATTGGATATTCTTACTAACCTCATCAGTAACCGTTCTTTGCTCTGCGGCAGCACTTGAGATTTGAATCGCCATATCTGAAATTTGGGTAATAGAAATCGCAATTTCTTCTAATGCGTGAGTTGCATTATTAGCATCATCTACACTAGATTGAGCGAAGCTTTTGCTTTCATCCATACTTTGAACAGCATTTTCAGTATTGCGCTGCAGTGTTTCGATCATATTACGGATCTCATCCGTTGAACTGTGAGTTCGTTGGGATAAAACACGAACCTCATCAGCAACGACAGCAAAACCACGACCTTGTTCACCTGCTCGTGCTGCTTCAATTGCGGCATTAAGTGCAAGTAGGTTGGTTTGCTCAGCAATATCGCGAATTGTCGAAAGAATGGTATTAATATCTTGTGCGTTTTTATCTAGCTCTTGGATAATACCTGATGCGTTGTCTACTTGGTTAGCAAGGTTAGTAATTGATTCCTGATTACGCATGATAACTAATTTACCTTGCTCGCAATTCTCAGTTGAACTGACCGCAGAATCTGCCGTCATTTGCGCGTTGTTAGCAACTTCTTGAGCTGTCGCTGACATTTCATGAACAGCAGTAGCGATTTGTGAAATTTCATTTAATTGAATAGTTAAACCATCATTAGTTTGACGGGCTACTTTTGTACTCACTTTTGACTGTGAATCCAACTCTGACGAAGAGGTTGCGATATCTTTCACTATGGATTGAAGTTTTTCAACAAAACCATTGACGTGAGTGGCTAATATTCCTATTTCATCTTTAGAATTAACTTCAATGCGTTGTGTTAAGTCGCCATTACCATTTGCCAGATCTTCCATTGCTTTGCTTAATGTATTTAAAGGGGCTAATGCGTGCTTAATTAAGAACATAGCAAGAATGGCAATGATAGCGATTTGAAGTAATGTCATTATTGTAGAATCGCGTAATACGCTTCTAACTGAGGCAAAGGCTTGCTGCTTATTAACAACAACAATGAAATACCAATCAGTTTGAGGTACTTTTGCAGCAGTTAAAAAAGCATCGCTACCATAAACATTAACTTCGGTTTGAGAGTGGTTCGTTGCAAGTTGTTGGATTCGACTTAATGAGAAATCATTACCAAGTGCAGAAATAGATTTCATGGTCATGTTTCTATCAGGATGGGCAACAAAGTTGCCGTTGCCATCAATTAGGAATGCAGAAACACCATCTTGGTTAATAGCTAAAATATCATCAACAATAGATTGAATGCTAACGTCGGCACCAATAACACCACGATAACCATTAGTACTAAATGCTTTCGCAATAGTTACAACAAGATCGCCATTACCGGCATCAACATAAGGACTGGTAACTATGGTATTTGTTGTCGAAGAAGCTTCTTTATACCAACCGCGTTGACGCGGGTCGTATCCTGCAGGGACAGGATTATCATCATTGCTCTGAAAAAACTCGCCAGTGTCTAAACCTGCGTAGTTAATTATAAAGTGGCCAGCTCTTTGAGCTTGGTTAAAATAACTGATAGGGATAGCTGAATGAGAAAAAGCATTAGTGGATGCTTCAACAATATTAGTACGACCGCTTATCCATTTATCAAGCCCTGAAACACTTACTTTAGTAATTGCTGCTGAAAACTGATTCACTGAGCGATAGGTTTCATCAAGTAGTTGACGTCCAGTCATTACTGTTTGAATTGATGCCATCACTAGGATGACAATCACAAACATTAATGTGAGTTTGTTTTTGATTGAAATATTTTTCAGCATATTAAGACCACAGATATTAGTTACGCATAAGAATTTGGCGCAATATATAACACGTATCTATTGATATACTGTTATAACTAGTTCTATCAATAGCTAATAATGTGATCTAAGTTGTGTAATAATGTAGTTAGAATGTAAATCTGGCAGTCATCATCATTTGACCACCATAAACACCGCTAAATTTAGCCTCAGCACCAACAGATAACTGCTCCGTTGAATGAAAACGAAAATGCACGCTACCGATATCTTTACTTACGTCACTATTAAATAGCTGTCCATATTTAGCGCCAACTTCAATTTGTTGCATTAACCAAACTCGAAGACCAATATTTACTTCAGTGAGCATTTCATCACCAAATTTGTCACTTGATTTGTCTTTTACGTTATGAAGCAATAGTTGACCATAAATATCAGCAAATTCATTAATAGGTCCATTAAAACCAATACCACCATTGATATCCCAGTCACCTTCAAATTTACTTTCAATTTGCCCTACGAGGTGAGAATTTTCAGTAAATTGTTGGTTAATTTGAGCACCAAATGTACCAGGGCTCGTACCTACTCGGGCTTCAAAAAAACTGTAAGGGAAGTTATTGGCCATTGCTGTTGACGAAGATAGCATGGTTGCCAATATGAGAGCCTTTTTGATGTACTTAGTTGATTCCATAACTTATTAACCTAACATTCATGAATTTTATCTATGAAAAAGCCTGCAAAATGCAGGCCAAGTTATAAGTATTTTAGGTGATTTTACAGGATTTGAACTCTATCAACTTCAATTTCTGGTGTGCTTCCGCCTTCATATTCACCAAATAAACGAACTTTCGTGGTTTCATTAATTGCTGTTGGTAATGAGATATCATCATCTAGTTCAATTTGAATCTCTGTCGTGCCATCAGAGAATAGGTATTTATCTTTACGTACATGGCGAATGATTTGGCCATCTACAATGGCATTTTGCTCAGTGAACATACTTGTATCTTTCAGTAATTCAGCAACGGTAATTGTGCTGACAGGACCAGTGTAATTAAATTGTGCTTGTTTATGATTGTCGTGGTCACCATTTCCAGCAAGAGCAATAGTAGGAGATAAGATTAGGGCTGCAGTAATAGCAATAATTGTCTTTTTCATAATAGATCCTTAAGTGATGCATAGAGAGTTAATTTAAGCGGTATCGCTTCGATAGAGCTATTAAAACAAAACAAGGTTGAATCTATCGTGAGTAAATTATTCATATTCGATTCATCTTGAATTAAGAACATAAGAAGACAAACAGAACCTCGCCTCTCAACTGAGAATAATGTTAATATTATCGACTGAATTTCTAACGTAAAATAGATGGAATTATGAACAACTTTACTCCGTTAATGGTTCAAGGTACTACCTCTGATGCAGGAAAAACCGTACTTGTGGCAGGCTTATGCCGAGTTCTTGCCAATAAAGGGATCCAAGTTGCCCCTTTTAAGCCACAGAACATGGCACTTAATAGCGCGGTGACAGAAGAAGGGGGGGAGATTGGTCGGGCTCAAGCACTTCAAGCTGATGCGGCAAGAGTAAAACCTCATGTTCATATGAATCCTATTTTATTAAAGCCAAATACTGATATTGGTGCTCAAGTTATTGTTCAGGGTAAAGCGATTGAAACTATGGATGCTTGGGGCTTTCAAGATTACAAAAAATTAGCCATGCCTTATGTTTTAGAATCTTTTTCTTATCTAACTGATCACTATCAGTGCGTTGTCGTTGAAGGAGCGGGAAGTCCTGCTGAGATTAACTTACGTGAAAATGACATCGCTAATATGGGCTTTGCAGAAGCGGCTGATGTTCCTGTTATTATTGTTGCTGATATTGACCGCGGTGGGGTGTTTGCTCATCTCTATGGCACGCTGGCATTATTGTCTGAATCAGAACAAGCACGAGTAAAAGGCTTTGTGATTAACCGTTTTCGAGGTGATATTTCATTATTGGTTCCTGGACTTGAGTGGTTAGAAGATAAAACGGGTAAACCAGTATTGGGTGTTATTCCGTATTTACATGGGTTAAATTTAGAAGCGGAAGATGCGATTAAGAGTGAACAGCAAGAGAAAGGGAAGTTTGTTGTTAAAGTGCCTGTCGTTACACGCATAAGTAATCATACCGATTTTGATCCATTACGCTTACATCCTGAAATAGATCTTCAATTTGTAGGAAAAGGACATTCTTTGTCAGGTGCCGATTTTATTATCTTACCGGGCAGTAAATCAGTCCAAGCCGACTTAACTTATCTTAAATCACAAGGTTGGGATAAAGACATTGAGAGGCATTTACGCTATGGCGGTAAAGTCATGGGTATTTGTGGAGGGTATCAAATGTTAGGTGAGAATCTTTCTGACCCACTTGGCTTGGAGGGAAAAGCCTCCTCGATTTCTGGTTTAGGTTATTTACCGATCGTCACTGAGTTAAAAAAACAAAAACAATTAACGTTGGTTGAGGGGACGTTGAACCTTCCTGAACAAGCTTTAGCAAGTATTAAAGGTTATGAAATTCATGCCGGAGTAAGTACTCGTATAAAAGAAGGCACTAAGGCTATAGATAATAATTACCCAATCTCAATTACAAATGAAAGTACCGTAAGGCATGATGGTACACTTAATGATGAAGACACCATTTTTGGCACTTATTTGCATGGTATTTTCGATGAGCCCGCCGCATTTGAAGCCATTTTATCTTGGGCGGGTCTACAAAAGGCTAAAGCGGTAGATATGAGCGAAATTCAAGAAGAAGCAATTGAGCGTATTGCTGAGTCTATTGAAGAGAGTTTAGATCTGTCACAGATCTGGCCAAATTTATTTGAAAAGAAAGCAGCATATTAAGGAAAGTATAAGTATGTCCCGATTGACATTATTTTTAGCACTCTTGTTTAGCTCTTTATCAGTATCAGCAAATGTAACGGTTTATGCTGCATCGTCATTAACCAATGTGATGAATGATATTGTTGATGAATACCAAAATGAAACGGGTGAAAAAGTACGAGTCAGCTTTGCTGGGTCATCTTCATTGGCTCGACAAATTGCTAATGGCGCACCGGCGGATATTTACCTTTCAGCAAATAGTAAATGGATGGACTATTTGGTTGAACAAGATCAAATAGACACAGAAAGCAAAGTGGATTTATTACGAAATAGCTTGGTGTTAATTGCCTCGAAAAGCACGCCCAAAAAAAATACATGGCAGTGGTTTATTGGGCAAAAAGGCTTCCGAATTGCAATGGCAGATCCTAGGCATGTACCTGCGGGGATCTATGGAAAACAAAGTTTAGAAAAACAGTTTCGCTGGCCTGAAGTGAAAGATCATATTGCGTCAGGCAACAATGTTCGTTCTGCTTTATTGTTTGTTGAACGTGATGAAGCGCCACTGGGTATTGTGTATAAAACAGATGCATTATTGTCAAAAGAAGTCGCAATTGTGGAGGAGTTCCCTGCTGATTCTCATGATCCTATTGTGTATCCAATGGCAATAATAAAAAATAAAAACTCAAATAAAGTCACTCATTTTTACCAATATTTATTATCTGAAAAAGCCAAAAATATATTCACCTCTTATGGATTTACAACAATTTAATGATATTGACGGATTATGAAGTAGAAGCATTACTACTGAGCTTAAAAATTGCAGGCATAGCTGTTGGCTTTTCTTTACCTATTGGTATCCTTTTGGCTTGGATATTGGCTCGTTGTGAGTTTAAAGGAAAAGCCATACTTGATGGTTTAATTCATTTACCCTTAGTGCTGCCACCAGTCGTGATTGGTTATTTACTGCTTATTTCAATGGGACGACAAGGCGCTATTGGTAAATGGTTGTATGAGCTATTTGGCCTAACATTCAGTTTTAATTGGAAAGGGGCTGCACTCGCTTCAGCTATTGTTGCATTACCCTTGATGGTTCGTGCAATTCGTTTGGCTCTAGAATCAGTCGATCAAAAATTAGAACAAGCGGCTCGAACACTGGGAGCATCTCGCACCAAAGTCTTTAGCACGATCACCCTACCATTGATGTTACCTGGTATTTTGACGGGGGCGGTACTGGCTTTTGCACGTAGCTTAGGTGAGTTTGGTGCAACGATCAGTTTCGTTTCAAATATAGAGGGTGAGACTCGAACGCTTCCTCTTGCTATGTTTAGTTATATTGAGATCCCAGGTGCTGAAATGGAAGCTGCACGTTTGTGTGTTATTTCAATTATTGTCGCTTTAATATCTTTATTACTTTCAGAATGGTTAGCGCGTGCCAGTAAAAAAAGGTTAATGGGTTAATTTATGCTAGTCATTGATATAAAAAAACAATTAGGTGATTTGAACCTCGATGTTCAATTATCGTTACCATCTTCTGGTATCAGCGCAGTGTTTGGTCGCTCAGGGGCAGGTAAGTCTTCACTCGCAAATATTATTAGTGGTCTTAGCTCACCAGATTCAGGACGAATTAGCCTTAATAATTCGGTGTTATTTGATTCGGATACAAGAGTATCAGTGCCACCAGAACAGCGTCATATTGGCTATGTATTTCAAGATGCCCGTCTATTTCCTCATTATAAAGTAGAGGGAAATTTACTTTATGGCTGCAATGGTAAAAGAACTAATTTATTCAATGATGTAGTAAAGCTATTAGACATTGAATCTTTACTGCAGCGCTATCCTCACTCTTTATCTGGTGGTGAGAAGCAGCGAGTGGCAATTGGTCGAGCTATTTTATCTGAACCGGCATTACTTATAATGGATGAGCCACTGGCTTCTTTGGATTTACCAAGAAAGCATGAAGTTATGCCGTATCTAGAGAGATTAGCAAAAGAGATCCAAACGCCGATTATTTATGTATCACACAGTTTAGATGAAATATTACGTTTAGCAGATCATATGGTTTTACTTAACCAAGGTAAAGTCAGTCTAGCGGGTGATATTACACAGGTCTGGAGTTCTCCATTAATGCGACCTTGGTTAAGTGCATCAGAGCATTCGGTGTTATTGGAAGGAACGATAACAGAGCTGCATCCAGAGCATCCAATGACACTGGTAACATTAAATAATAGCCAGCAAGGTATTTGGGTAAAATCGCCTTGTGATTGTACAGAAGAAGGGCAGAACATTCGTTTACGTATTAGAGCGAATGATGTCTCTTTGATTAAGCAACAACCTGATCAAAGTTCGATCCGTAATATCTTACCTGTGATCATTGAAAGCCTAATAGAAGATAAAGAAAACGATGTGGTGGCAGTTAAATTGAATTTATCTGGCCATGTACTGTGGGCTAATATTACGCGTTGGGCAAAAGAAGATTTAGGGTTAGAGCCCGATCAACAGTGGTTTGCACAAATTAAAGGTGTAAGTGTGACTCAATCAGACTTATGCTCAAAATAATGATATTAAAAATTTAAGCCCTCATAAAGGAAGTAAATATGAAGTACCAATGGATATTATTTGATGCCGATGAAACACTTTTTCATTTTGATGCATTTGCCGGTTTACAGCGTATGTTTGAAGGCTATGGCATTGATTTTAGTAAAGAACAATTCATTGAATATCAATTGGTGAACAAACCATTGTGGGTGCAATACCAAGACAATGAAATTACAGCTCAGCAGCTACAAGAAACACGCTTTGAAGAGTGGGCAAAGAAAGTTGGAGTTACGCCAAAAGCAATGAATAGTGCTTTTATGATGGCAATGGCAGAGATTTGTACCCCACTAGATGGCGCAAAAGAATTACTTGATTCATTGTTAGCTAATGGTGTAAAGATGGGGATCATAACCAATGGATTCACTGAACTACAAAAAATCCGTTTAGAAAAAACCGAATTCAGCCATTACTTTGAATTAATTACGATTTCAGAACAAGTGGGTGTAGCAAAACCAGATAAACGTATCTTTGAACATACTTTTTCTCAGATGGGCTCTGTAGATTTATCTAAAGTATTAATGGTAGGTGATAACCCTGATTCTGACGTATTGGGTGGAATGAATGCAGGCGTTGATACCTGTTGGTTAAATGAGAAAGAACAAGCGTGCCCTGAAGGTGTCGAGCCAACATATACGGTTGGGTCTCTTTATGCTTTACAAGCAGTATTAGCATATATATAGAGTTATTTTTAATATTAATCAATAGATTATTTAATTAACACTCTTAGTATAGTCGTAAAAAAACCTCATTGTTAATTATTACAATGAGGTTTTTTATTCCTTACTCTCAGAAAATATTACTCTTCTGATGGCGTTACTTGTTCTACTTCTGTGTTCTTCGATTCTGCGGCAGCTTGTTCAGCTTCAAGCTCCATCTTTTCGCGATCAGCTTTACAAATGTACTTCGGCTTATTATGCGAACGGCTATTTTTCGTTTGAGTTCTACGGTGCTTTTTTAAAAGAGTCTCTTTGACTTTATTTTTACGGCTCATCTTATTACCACATCAAATCATCAGGAATAACGAATTCCGCATACGGGTCGTCTTCATCCTGTGCATCTTCCGCGATAACGTTGTTAAGTACAACAACTGATTCATCACGTAGTGTAATTTTATCAGCAACACCAGCAGGAACAATTTCGTAATCTTCATTAAAGTGAACAATAGCAAGACGGCCAGCAATCAATTGTGTTTGCATTGTTTTGTCTACGTACATCTTTTTAACTAACGTACCATCAGTAAAGTTATAGCCGATATCGCCATGAGTGCGATCTAGCTTATTTGCAGTAATCAATTGTTTGATTTGTGCAGCTAACTCTTTTTGTTCTTTTTCAGCTTTGTGTTTTAAGCTTAGTTCTTTGTCTTTTTCTACTTGTGCGGCTTTGTTTAGTTCAACCGCTGCTTTTGCTTCACGATTTTGAACTCGTGATTTTTTTGAAGCTTTCTTTGCTTTTGCTACTTTCTTTTGGTTCACTAACCCAGCTTTTAGCATTTGCTCTTGTAAGCTTAGTGCCATAAATAATTCCTAATAATAACGATGTCGAATTCCGACGATTATCCCATGACTTGTATGGGATTTAAAGGACATAGAGAGAAGTAAAGATGAAAACACCTTGTATTGCAGCTTGTAAAAATGAAGATGGTATCTGTATTGGTTGCAAACGAACCATCACTGAGATTATAGAGTGGAAATCAATGACAGATGACGAGAGAGAGATGGTGATGGATAGGTTATCAGGAAAAGCCTCCACACATCGTTGCCCAGAATGCAGTAAGCCTGCTCAGTGTGACATTAAAATGGGAAAGGAAACTTGCTGGTGTTTTGGTGTTGAAACTCGGGATGTTGGTATTGTTTCTGAGAACTCAGAGTGTTTATGTCAACATTGCTTATCAAAGAAACCTATAGCGTAATATTTACGTGCTACTCTATAAAATAGATTGATTAAATTGATGTAGATCAATTAGTAAAGTTGCTAAAATAACCTATCCTTTAGAGGTAATTAACATTATTAACATTTATCACATAAAATTAAATTGTCACAAGTATTAATATTTTTACATATTATATTTCAATTAAATACATCTCTGGATGAACGCAAAAAACTAGTAGATAAAAGGGTTTATCTTGAAAATTTAATTGAAGCACTATTTGTGAGGGATTAAAATCTATGTCAGATAGGTTCGACAACTTGTTAACATTTTCTATATTTATAAAGTAGAAAGATAACTAGGAATAAAATTATGAGCAATGCAATAAAGCAAAACGATGGAGCAGAGCGTTCATCTGAATGGAAAGCCTTTTTCTTCATCACAGTTGTTCTTTTCCCAATTCTAAGTGTGGGTGTGGTTGGTGCGTATGGTTTCTCTGTATGGTTAATGCAGGCACTGTTTTTTGGTATGCCAGGTCACGGTGGTTGATTCTCTCTTTTTAGACAGAATCGAAACAACAATTAGAATTAGATAAAAAGAGAAGCAATTATGATGTCATTACTTAAAAGAGCTTGGGCGGTTTTTGCTCGTCCGAGTGTACATATCAGCTTGGGTGTTTTAACCCTTGGTGGTTTCATTGCAGGTGTTATTTTCTGGGGTGGCTTTAACGTTGCGTTAGAAGCAACAAATACAGAAGAGTTCTGTGTTAGCTGTCACGCGGATAACATTCAACCTGAATACGCAGGCACTATTCACGATAAAAACCGTTCAGGTGTTCGTGCTACTTGTCCTGATTGTCATGTTCCACACGAATGGACTTCTAAAATTGCTCGTAAGATGCAAGCAAGTAAAGAAGTATTTGCTCATGTATTCGGTTTCATCGATACGCCTGAGAAATTTGAAGAGCGTCGTATCGTTTTAGCCCAGCATGAATGGGATCGTTTTAGCGCTAACAAATCTCTTGAGTGTCGTAACTGTCATGATTATGACGGTATGGATTTCTCTAAAATGCAACCAACGGCTCGTATTCAAATGCAAGGCGCGAAAGAGCGTGATCAAAGTTGTGTAGATTGTCATAAAGGTATCGCACACAGCCTTCCTGCAAATATGGACAGTTCTGGTGGTATGGTTAGTGAGTTAACTCAACTAGCAAGCAACACTAAATATGAAGATGGTCAAACGTACGTTTCTGTTCGTCACCTTCCAATGTATGAAGATGCGAAACTGACTGTTGAAGCGGGTCTATTAAACCCTGCCTCTCAAGTGACTGTACTTGAAGAGAAAGGCGATGCAATGAAAGTTGCCATTGAAGGCTGGCGTAAAGTTAAAGGCTTCGGTCGTGTTATCCAAGAAGATTTTGGTATGAACATTGCGGTAGGTGCTTTGCTTAAAGATGCAGCTCAGAACGACAAGTTTGTTCAGAAATTCGAAACAAAAGAAGATGATCTAACCGGTCTACCTTGGCAGCGTGTAACAGTAAGTCTATGGATGAAGAAAGAAGATTTCTTACCTGACTACACTACTGTTTGGCAGAAAGCTGAAGAGTCATACAAAACTAACTGTTCTGTATGTCACACTCAACCAGCAGAAGCGCATTTTGATTCAAACACATGGCCTGGTATGTTTGACGGTATGATGGCGTTCGTTAACTTCGATACAGACAGCAAATCACTTGTATTGAAATACCTACAAAAACACTCTTCAGATTTTTCTGACGAAAAACACTAAGAATTAATGGAGTAGATAGAATTATGTCTATTAGCAGAAGAAGTTTTCTAAAAGGTGTTGCAACAACAAGTGCAGTATCTCTAGTTGGTCCAAGCCTACTAATGTCTTCAAAAGCCAATGCTGCAGAAACAACTGGCACATGGCGTACATCTGGCTCACATTGGGGTGCATTCCGTGCACATATCTATGCGGGCAAAGTTCAAGAAATTAAAGCGCTAGATCTGGATAAACATCCAACAGATATGTTGGATGGTATCAAAGGTATTATTTACAGTCCAAGCCGTGTACGTTACCCAATGGTGCGTCTAGATTGGCTGAAAAAGCATAAGTACTCAGCTGAGACTCGTGGTAATAACCGTTTTGTACGTGTAACTTGGGATGAAGCGTTAGATTTATTCTACCGTGAGCTTGAGCGTGTTCAAAAAGACTACGGTCCATGGGCTCTACACGCAGGACAAACTGGTTGGAACCAAACGGGTTCTTTCCATAACTGTACTGCTCAAATGCAACGTGCTGTTGGTATGCATGGTAACTTCATCAAGAAAGTAGGTGACTACTCGACGGGTGCTGGTCAAACGATCATGCCTTACGTACTTGGTTCTACAGAGGTATACGCACAAGGTACTTCTTGGTCTGAGATCATCGAGCATTCAGATAACATTATTTTATGGGCAACGGATCCAGTTAAAAACCTACAAGTAGGTTGGAACTGTGAAACTCATGAATCTTACGCATACCTTGAGCAACTAAAAGAAAAAGTGGCTGCTGGTAAAGTAAATGTGCTTTCTGTTGACCCAGTTAAAAACAAAACGCAACGTTTCTTACAAAATGACCACATGTACTTGAATCCACAAACTGATGTGGCGTTCATGTTGGCTGTTGCTTACACGTTATACACTGAGAACTTGTACGACAAAGCATTCATCGATACTTACTGCCTAGGCTTTGACGAGTTTATGCAATACGTACTTGGTGAAACTAAAGATAAAGTAGTTAAAACTCCTGAGTGGGCTGCTGAGATCTGTGGCGTATCACCTGAACAAATTCGTGATTTTGCGAAAATGATGTCTACTGGCCGTACACAAATCCTATTTGGATGGTGTATTCAGCGTCAGCAGCACGGTGAGCAACCATACTGGATGGGTACGGTTCTATCTGCAATGACTGGTCAAATCGGTCTTGCTGGTGGTGGTGTATCTTACAGTCACCACTATTCAAGTGTTGGTGTTCCTTCTACTGGTTTTGCAGGTCCTGGTGGTTTCCCACGTAACGTGGATCAAGGTAACGAACCTAAATGGAATAACAACGATTTTAACGGTTACAGCAGTACTATCCCTGTAGCACGTTGGATCGACTGTCTATTAGAACCAGGTAAAGAGATCCGTTACAACGGCTCTAAAGTTGTACTGCCTGATTTCAAAATGATGGTTATTTCGGGTAATAACCCTTGGCATCACCACCAAGATCGTAACCGTATGAAGAAAGCGTTCCAAAAACTTCAAACGGTTGTAACGATTGATTTTGCTTGGACTGCAACGTGTCGTTTCTCTGACATCGTACTTCCAGCATGTACGCAATGGGAACGTAACGATATTGACCAATACGGTTCATACTCTGCGCGTGGCCTAGTAGCAATGCACAAACTGGTTGATCCTTTATACCAATCAAGATCTGATTTTGAGATCATGACTGAACTGACTCGTCGTTTTGGCCGTCATAAAGAATATACCCGTGGCATGGATGAGATGGAGTGGGTTCGTTCACTTTATGCTGATTGTCGTACAGCAAACGAAGGCAAATTTGATATGCCTGAATTTGATGAGTTCTGGGAAAAAGGTGTTCTAGACTTTGGTGAAGGTAAACCATGGGTTCGTCACGCCGATTTCCGTAAAGACCCTGAAGTTAATGCTCTAGGTACGCCTTCTGGTTTCATTGAAATTACAAGCCGTAAGATTGCGCGCTTTGGCTACGAAGAATGTCAAGGTCACCCAATGTGGTTCGAGAAATCAGAACGTTCACACGGTGGCCCTGGCTCTAAGAAACACCCATTCTGGATGCAATCTTGTCACCCTGACAAGCGTCTGCATTCACAAATGTGTGAATCTGAAGCATTCCGTGCTACTTATGCTGTTCAAGGCCGTGAACCTGTATACATTAACCCTCTAGATGCAAAAGAGAAGGGCATTAAAGATGGCGATTTAGTTCGCGTATTTAATGACCGTGGTCAGCTTCTTGCTGGTGCAGTTCTTACTGATAGTTACCCAAGTGGTGTTATCCGTATCGAAGAAGGTGCATGGTACGGTCCATTGAACGAAAAAGTGGGGGCAATCTGTACTTATGGCGATCCAAATACACTAACACAAGATATTCCATCATCTGAGCTTGCTCAGGCGACTTCTGCGAATACATGTTTAGTAAATTTTGAGAAGTTTAAAGGTAAGGTTCCACCAGTAACATCATTCGGTGGTCCGATTATTGTTGAATAAGACAATAAAAGTTAATTAATGAAAAAGCACCTAAATATAGGTGCTTTTTTTATATATATCATTAATATTTTAAGGGGGAGTATAATAACAAAAGCTTTTTTTATAACTTATCGAATATATTTTTTATTGTTTTAAAATTAATTAGAAATGAACATTATTTTTCTATGAGAAAAGCAAAATATGTATTATTCTTTCGCCGAAAATTTCACATAAGTGAAACCATTAGGATAATGCAAGAATGCTGCAAAAGTTACTTTCAAATTTAAAAACAAAATATCAGATATTAGTTCCAGTTCTAGCTACTATTATAGTAATGATGTTAGCTATCTATTTAGTGAACTCAAAATTAGAATCTACAAATCGTAATGTTCAAATATCAGACCATAGAAGTTACCAATTGAGTAATGTCTCTATTTCTGAGTCTCGTTTATTATTTCTTAGGTTGAGTGTATCAGCAGGTTTTACAAATATTGAATCGTTAAAATTGATCGATTTTGATGGTATTAGTTCTGAGCTGAGTTCTAATTTTAATAATATGGTAAACCAACAACGAACATTGCAAAAAATGGGGGCAGCCGTTAAATCTCCTGAGCAACTTCAATCTGAACTTAATGTATTGATTTCTCATTTGAATGATTATAAAAAATATGTAAATGAGATTGTAAATCATAATGATGAAAAGATAAAAGAATGGGGTAATTCTCTGTATTTGACTACTCCTATTCAGCAGGCAAGTGAGTTGATATTTACATCGTCAGAAAATGAAGAATCCAAGTTGTATTGGGAGAAAATATTACCTGAAGTATACAATAAAGCAGGCAACATCGAAATTCAGATGACTTCTTTGTTCAATGAAGACTTATATACATCGGTAAGTAAAACGCCAAGAATAGATATTGTTAATCGAGATTTTGAAGCTTTATCTAAATTAATTGAACCATTAGAAAATGAAGAAGCTAGAAATATTCTTGCCTCAGCATTTAAGGCTCAATCGGAAATTAATATTGTATTGTGGAATGCTACTGATGAAATAAATAAAGACAAGAAAGCATTAGTTGAACTTGGAGAGACTCTATATAAAGAGTTAAATGATGAGAGAGTTCGACTAACAGCAATGAATAGTGATATTTCAGACAAAAATATGTCACTAATTTCTGAAAGCCAGAATTTATTGTTAATTGCTTTAATGGTTACTGTAATTATTTCTTTGTTGATTGGTTTTATTATCGCCCAGATCGTAACAAAACCAATTTTAGTACTTCAAGAGCAAATGTCTGATATTTCTAATGGTCGTCTAGATTCATTGAATCATCAATCAAGTGACAATGAAATTGGTGAGTTATGTAAAAATACAGACAGCACTGTAGTCCGCTTACAAGATATGATTAGTAGCTTACGTAATGTTGGTGAAGAAGTTTCTTCATCGTCAACGGAACTAGCAGCAATTATGGTACAAAGTGAAGCAAATGCGTCAGATCAAAAATCTCAAGTTGATTTGATTGCAACGGCAATTACTGAATTAGCGGCTTCAGCAAATCAAGTAGATGCTTCGGCAAACCAGGCAGATATAAAAGCGAAAGAAGTTCTCAGTATTAGCCGTGATGGGGCTCAATCAGCTGCTGAAGGGGTTAAGCTAAGTCAAGATCTTGCTATTCAGATGGATGAAACCTCAACTGAAGTAATGATACTGAAAGATCAAACGGATCGCATTAGTGAAGTGATTACGGTTATCGATTCTATTTCTGAGCAAACTAATTTATTAGCATTGAACGCGGCAATTGAAGCTGCACGTGCTGGTGAAAGTGGTCGAGGTTTTGCGGTAGTTGCTGATGAGGTACGTGTACTTGCAGCGAAGACTCAGCAGTCAACGCAGAATATTCAAAATATTATTAATAACTTACAACAGAAGTCATTGACCGTGGTTGATTCAGTTAATCAGTCTATCGAGATGATCCATAAAACGGCTCAAATGAGTCTGGACACGAATAATCAGTTACTAAGTATTTCTGATTCAATAGAGCTTATTTCTCAAACTAATGCTGAAATGGCAACAGCTGCTAACGAGCAAAGTCGAGCGATTGAATCAATCAGTGAAAATGTAAATGTAATTACTGAGAGTATTAATCAGAATGTTGAAGGGATTAGAGAGTCCACTCAAGCCAGTCAACATCTGTCTGAGCTTTCTGAAAATCAAAGAGAACAACTACAGTTTTTTAAAGTATAAGCAGAGTGATTAAGCGTACCAAGTCAGTATCAATGATAACTGACTTGGTATTTTACAATGGCCGATTTTGAACCGAGAATAAATATGAATCATAAGAATGCACACGATGTAAGCAGAATCAATAAAGACTCGTTGCTCAATTTAGGATTAACACATGAAGAGATTGAGTTTATTTATTATACATTTAAGTTTTGCTAAGCTTTTTTTTATTCCTTCAGACCTCCCGTCCTTTACTAGTCGCTATTGCTTGTATTCTTAATCGTAGTATTCTATGGAAATTACATAGTTAGCTGTTTAATTTCGTACAGAAATCAGCGATAGGAAGTTCATGATGAATCCATTATTTTTCTTATGCGGACAAGAAACAATTCCTGTTCAAACCGATTTAGTTTATGAAATGCAAGATGATCAAATCACTATGCGTTTTGCTGGTATTCATAACTCCCCTATTGATAGTCATTATCCAGTTCTACAATTACCAACTCAGTTAGAGCATGATGCAAGAATTTTAGGCGATGGCTTTCAAATGCTTGCTCAAACAGCAGGACAAGTTGACTCGCCACAAGATGTCGGCCGTTGTCCTGATAATAGCACCAGTTATCGTCTGTACTCAGAAAAAGCAAAAAAACGTTTTTATAATTATTTGGTTGTTGAGCAGTCAGATGGTTTCACTCTATTTGGATTTACATCATGTTATCGTTTTGCTGGATATTTTGAAATTCATCAATATCAAGGCGTAATGAATGTAATGGCTTTTCTAGATGGTGAAGATACCAAACCACAAGATTGGGCTAGTAACCAAATGGAAGTTATGACTGTCGTGAAAGCGGATTCATTGGCTGAGCTTTATGAACTTTATGCTGTTAAAGTACAGCAGCAACACCCTATTCGAGCTGGTGTAAAACAGAATGCGCCAGTGGGTTGGTGTTCTTGGTATGCTTATTATTCCGATGTTACAGAACAAAATGTACTCGATAATGTTGATGTAATGTGCGATGAACAACAAGCGCTTGAGTGGGTATTATTAGATGATGGTTATCAAGCCTTTATGGGGGATTGGTTAACGGCATCAGAAAAATTCCCAAATGGTATTGAAAGTCTACTTAACGCTATTAAAGAAAAAGGTAAGAAACCGGCAATTTGGATTGCCCCGTTTATTGCTCAACCTGAATCAGCGATATTTAAGAATCATCCAGATTGGTTTGTGCGCCATCATAATGGTGACTTACTCAAAGCGGAAGATATTACTTACGGAGGCTGGCGTTGCACTCCTTGGTATATTCTTGATACCTCTAAGCAAGAAGTTCAGGTACACCTTACTGAAGTTATCCGTACTATGAGAGAGGAATGGGGCGTTGAGCTTTTTAAACTGGATGCTAATTTCTGGGGTTGTTTAAAAGGTCACCGAGTTCAATCTGGTATCACAGGCATAGAGGCGTATCGTTTAGGTATGCAGGCAATTATCAATGGAGCAGGCGAGGCGTTGATTCTAGGTTGTAATGCACCAATGTGGCCCTCTTTAGGGTTAGTTGATGCAATGCGAGTATCGGATGATGTAGAGCGAAATCCAGAGCGATTTGAACAAATTGCAAAAGAGACATTTTACCGTAGTTGGCAACATCGTAAGTTATGGCAAATAGATCCTGATTGCGTAACCTTGACATCATTATCGAATCAAGGAACCGAGCGAAAATATTATGATTTTCATCGTAATGTCATTCTTGCATCTGGTGGATTGACACTATCTGGTGATCCATTACCTGAGTTAAATAGTTTTGCGAAAAAGACATGGAAAAATTTACTTTCACGTCATCGCTTAACACAAGATTCGGCTCAGTTTAAATCGTTATCAAATAGCCACTGTATACTAAGCCTTAATCATCAACATGAGCTTCACTGTCTCTTTAATTATGAAGATGCTCCAATAGAACACGTATTGGTTTCTGATCAGCCTTCAATTTGGCGTGACTTTTGGACGGGAGAAGCATTAAATGAAGAGCCATCGCAAATGTTATTGCTGACTTTGGAGAATGGATTAAGTAGCCGGGCAATTTTAGTTACAGTGGCATAAATTATTTTTCTTCAACCGAGCATTATGCTCGGTTTTTTTATATCTAAATTTCAGTTTAGTATAATATAAACTGAAATATATTAGTTATGGTATTGATATTTAAGCTTTTATATTTTTTTACTTAATGCGGTTACTTTTTTTTAAAATATCTCTCAAATACAATTACGGACTAACGTAGATAGTAAAATTATATTTACTATCAATAGATATTGAATAGGGAAAGGTAATGTCGAAAGTCAGCTTATTATTAGCGAATATTAAAACAAAATACCAAGTTTTGTTGCCAGTCATCATAAGTGCATTTGTGTTACTTATAGCGGCATTTTTTATTACTAAACAGCTTAGCTCAGCAGTTGAGAATGCAAAGATATCAGATGTTAGAGCACTACAGGCTAGTAGCCTGTCAGATGCAGAATCAAATTTTTTACAACTTAGATTATCATTGACTCGAGCTCTAGGAACTCCTGATCTATTAGTAAATTCAGAACAAGAATTTAACGAAACATATATAAAAATAAAGAATGATTTTGATAGGGTATTAGAACATCATGAGCTTATTATAGCATTAGGAAATCCATCGGGAAGTTTAGAAAAAGATTTGAATGAAATACTTTCTTTAATACCGAAGCAAGAAGATTTAATCAAATATGTTAATAAATTACATCTATTAAGAACAAAAGAATGGACTGAAATTGATTATTTTAATGATTATATTTCTCGTGCAAATGACACAATATCAAATTTGAATGATAGTGTAGTAATGAATGAGTGGCGACCTATCCGTTTAGAGTTATTTTCTATTGCAGCTCGTCTTGAAAGTAGCCTCGGCTATATTTATGGCGGTGAGGTGTTAAATTCAAAAGGAATCCCTCGAGATGAATTAATCAAATCTAATTTTGATGAATTATTTAAATTAGCTAAATTAATCCCTAATGAAACTGCAAAAACATCGTTTGAAATATCGTTAAATAACCATCAACGAGTTGCTAATATCCTTTGGGATACGGCAAGAGAGATGGATGATAAAACTGAAAGTGCAGTATCTCTTGGTTATGACATAGATAATGGAATTAAAGAACAATTAAAGCGTATTGATGAAATTAATCAGAATTTGTCAACGTTGAATATAGACCTTATAGATGAAAGTCAAAATCTATTAATCATGTCAATCTTAATTGTCCTAGCGATAACGTTTGTGATTGGTTGGATTATTGCTGACATAATTACAAAGCCAATTTTAACTTTACAGAAACAAATGTCTGATGTTTCAAATGGTAATCTTGATTCAATTAACCAGATAGCAAGTAGTAATGAGATTGGCGAGTTATGCCAAAACACAGATACAACAGTCTTACGTTTACAAGATATGATTAGTAATTTAAGAAATGTTGGTGACGAAGTTTCTTCAGCATCAACGGAACTTGCAGCAGTAATGACACAAAGTGAAGCGAATGCTTCAGAGCAAAAATCCCAAGTAGATTTAATCGCTGCTGCTATTACTGAATTATCGGCTTCTGCTACTCAAGTGGATGCATCCGCAACTCAAGCAGATGTGAAAGCAAAAGATGTATTAAATATGAGTCGTAATGGTGCGAAGTTAGCTTCAGATGGTGCTAAATTAAGTCAAGATCTTGCTACTCAAATGGATGAAACATCAGGTGAAGTTATGATACTTAATGATCAAACTAACCGAATTAGTGAAGTAATTACTGTTATAGATTCTATATCTGAACAAACAAATTTATTAGCTCTTAATGCAGCTATTGAGGCTGCTAGGGCAGGTGAAACTGGTAGAGGTTTTGCAGTCGTAGCTGATGAAGTCCGAGTTTTAGCTGCTAAGACACAACAATCTACTCAAAATATTCAAGATATCATAAATAACTTACAGCAAAAATCATCAGATGTAGTTAACTCTGTTAACCAGTCGATAGAAATGATCCATTCAACAACAAAAATGAGTGTTGATACAAACGAACAATTACTAAGTATTTCCGATTCGATTGAGTTGATATCTCACACAAACTCAGAAATGGCTGCTGCTGCCAATGAGCAGAATAGAGCCATAGCATCGATCAGCGAAAATGTGAACGTGATAACTGAAAGTATTAATCAAAACGTTGAAGGGATAAGAGAATCTAGCCAAGCGAGTAATCATTTATCAGAGCTTTCAGAAAACCAAAAAGAACAATTGGCTTTCTTTAAATTATAACAATATGTTTAATATATAAGTTTTAATTTGTATGACTAATGAATCAGAGAGTAAGCAGCCGGATCATTTACCTTTTCATAATAAAGGGTTGAGTGAAGAGGAAATAGAGTTCATCGTTAAGGTTTTTAATATGTATGCAAAAAAGGAATGAAATTAGAATAAACTAAATTTAAAAAGGTCATAATTTAATTATTGTGACCTTTTAGTCATAGGTAAAGATTAAAACTCCAGAATCATAGTTCTCTTGATATAAATAACCAATATTATCGAATATAGGATAATAATGCTTATATGTAGACTGCCTTCCTTTATCAAAAATAAAATTATATAGTAAAGTATTATTTTGCTCTTGGATCATACCAAAATGGGAACGGGACTTTGCAAGAGAATCATATTCATCTTTTAATTTTGTTTTGTAAATATATTTATATTTAATGTTGTTTTTTATCTTTGATACTAATGACATATTTAAGCTAGTATTAATATTATAATGCCCGCTATAACCACTCTCCGCGGTAGAGTTTGAAAATTCAGTTATGAAAAAATCTTTGTTCTTCGTTTTAACATCCACATTAATATAAGTAAGCCCATGGTAATCAGAGTTATCACTAGATGATAGTTTTATTTTACTAACAGCGCTAAACTTACCATCATTATTATGGAATACGTCAGGGATATCATCTTCAAAAATAATATTTGAAATTTTATTGTTAATGTCAAATTCGTCTGTATAAAATATGAGTTCGTTATAAATAGAACTACATGTGTTACTTTCTTTTTTACATGCTGATAAGCTTATTATTTTTTCTGAACGGTTTATAAAGTAATTAATGTCATTTTTTAAAAGGCTATGATCGACTACTATCGGTAATGATGTTGACAATATATTTAGGTTTTTACTTCTAGCTTCTAATGTTTGTTTTATTGGCGGGGGTATTTTGTTTTTATTATATGCTTTAAAAGCAAGAAATATGGTAAGAATAAGTAAGGACAATACAAGTAAAGAAAGAATGGTGCGATTTACTTTTGGTATTTTTATAGTCGATTTTCCATCTTTCAAAATATTATTATTTGCTTTATAGCCTTGACCTTTTACTGTTTCTATTGCATCTATATTATATTTATGTAATTTTTTACGTAACAATGAGATTGTTTGAGGTACAACCGAATCATAGTTGTTACTATTATCATGCCAAGCATGATTTAATATATCATCACGTGAATAAACAACGTCTGGATTCGTGAATAAGAGATTTAACACATTAGCTTCAATATGAGTTATTTTAATTCTATCCCCATCATTTATCTCAATAAAATTGCTTTCAAAGTTAATTGTAAATAGAGAAGTTTTTAAATTTTTTCTATTTTCCATTTAAAACTCTTTTGTAAAAAATACAACTTATTGATTAATCTATCATATTCGTAATGAAATGGCTAATTGTTCTCTGTTATAAGTCGTGTTCCAGCTTAAGTTATTGATTTTAATGTAAATGATTATTCATCCTATTGATGGTGCCTAGTCATGTATTAGTGGTGAATCTTCAAGTCTATCAGTGTTAGTTTATTTTAAATGCATTTATTATGTGTAATGTTTTATTAATGTGAGTGCTTGGTTTTTTAATGGATTACTATGTAACATATAAAATAAATATTTAAAACTAAATAGGGTAATATATTAAACTTACATCTTAGTATATTTTGGTATATTATGTTAACTAATTATTAGTGTGTATGTGTTAACGTTTTTAATTAATATTACTACATATTTTTATCTGTGTTTTTTTAAATTATAATAGTTAGCTTAATTATTTTATTTAATAAGGGTACAATGAAAAATTACAGGTTTTTAACTTTATCTCTCATTATTATGTCATCTTCTTCTTTAGCAAAAAATGATATGTATCATGTAAAAGATATAAGGAATGTGTCGTCAAATATTTCTTTACATACTAAAAAGAATGATGGCATTGACTCACGCTTAGGGTTTACTGGTCAAGTTAATTTAGGTGTTGGCTTAATTGGTTTAACTTATAATACTCCGGCAGAGCCATTTGACAATGACGGGACTATTTTTGGTAAAATTGTCATTAATAATTTTGTTATTGGTTCAAGTTTAAATATAGTAAATCAAGATTATGATTATATGAATAAGCTTGATTATTCAAAACTTAGTTTTACTGGTAATTATGTTCATACTGGCTCAACAGGAACCGGAAATATTGGTATAAAGAGCACAATATATGAATTTGATCTTACAGAATCTAGTATTTCTGATTCTTATGAATTCCAGCATACATTTTTAACATTAGGTTATATGACTTATATTAATGAATTTTATTATCGAGTTGACTTTAACTATGATGTATCTGAACAGGATATCCTAGAATTGGAGAATAAGATTGGTTGGACTAACCAATTAATAGATATCAATTTAGCTTATAATTATTATGACTATGGGATAGGTGCGACCTCGCAAAACGCCCCTGATTTATCTACTAAGAATGTAGAGTTATCTTTAGGTATGAACTTCTAAGAAAATATAGGCTTGTATTTTTATCAACACCCGGTTTAGATAACCGGTTGTTTTTCATATTTAATCTATGCTCTAACACTCAATTTTAGGCGTTGCAGCACTAATGCGTTGTTTTCTATCATGCGTTGGAGCATCAAAGTGATCTGGCTAGCCAACACTTATCTGAGCTTTTTGAAAATCAAAGAGAACAGCTACAATTCTTCAAAGTATAAGTAGAGTAGTTGAGTATACCAAGTCAGTATCAATGATAACTGGCTTGGTATTTTTAATGTATTAACCCCTTCCAGACTCTCGTCCTGCGCCTGTTATTGTTGCTTGTATCTTGAATCGTAGTATTCTATGGAAATTACATAGTTAGCTGTTTAATTTCGTACATGGTTGCTGATCAGTCTTCAATGTGGCGTGACTTTTGGACGGGTGAAGCATTAAATGAAGAGCCATCGCAAATGTTATTGCTGACTTTGGAGAATGGGTTAAGCAGTCGCGCAATTTTGGTTTCTAATTAAAGCGTTTATATCGCTTGAAATTAGATAGTGAGCATTCCAATATAAGGAGTGCTCTTTTTTTATAAAAAGATCTAAAATATCCAAGGATATAGTGATTTAACATACTGAAAAATATGTAGTAATTTTTATTATTGTATTTTTTGCCATTTGAAATTAATAATATGGGTTCATATACTTCAACGCCATTTCTAATGAGCAGGTTACAAAGTAGTTTATGAGTAGTATTAATCGTTTTTTATTAAATATCCCTTTAAGATTTCAAATCGTTTTTCCCCCTTTATTTGCCATTATTGTAATGATTGCATCTATGATGATTATTGCTTCTGCAATGAATCAGTCAGTAAATAACTCTGAAGTATTGAATGTACGTCTAAAGGAAATGACTTACTTATCTAGTGGTGAAATGAAAATCCTCGAGATATTTAGTGAAGTAAATCGTTCATTATCTAATCCAGAAACATTAAAAGAAATTGACCAATCTGTTTTTAATAAAATAAAAAGTATTCATCGAGACTTTAAAGATATAGCAGCTGAACATGAACAGATTAAGAATGAAAAACATACAACACAGCAACTAATTACTGACCTAAATCACATTTCTGAGTTATTAGAGCGTATTGCTTTTATTATTAAAGATAATCAAAAAATTTCAGAAGAAATGCAAATATCTTGGGGTAAATTACCTTATTTAAGTGATTCAATTGAATTGTTGAGTAAAGAAAAGCAAGACTCTAGTTCTATTAACTATCAACATGAATGGTTAGAAATAGAGGAGGCTTTATATTCTTCTTCGGAGGTTCTTCAAATGAAGCTGAGTGCTCTCTACAATTTTAATAGTTCTGAAGGGGATGATGATATAATCCAGAAAGAGTTTGAGAGGTTTAATACTAATTTATTAAAGCTGAATGTAAGTGAGTCTAAAAATATAATTAAAGAAAGGATTGATAATTTATATACAATATATAACCTTTTCTCAAAATTAAGAGCAAACTTAGATAAAAATACAAATGAACTCTATAAGCTTGAGAGTGATATTAATTTAGTCATAAAATCACAAGTGTCTCGCATTAATACAATCAGTAGTAATTTATCGAAAGACAGCATTGAATTAATGTTTTCGAGTAAAAAATTGATAATAATGTCGATGATTTGTTTTACTTTACTGACAATCTTAATTACTTGGATAACGATTAAGACGATTGTAAATCCAATTAAAATCTTGAGAAACCAAATTGAGTCGCTTTCTCAAGGTGAATTAAATAATCTTAATTCTTTAACCGGTAGTAATGAAATCGCTGAGCTATGCCAAAATACGGATAAAACGGTTACTCATTTACATAAAGTCGTCGATGTATTGAGAGGTGTGGCATCAGAAGTATCTTCATCATCATCAAGTTTAAATGTGTTAATGAGCGTGAACGAAAAAAACGTATTAGAAGAAAAGTGTCAGATTGATCTTGTTGCTGCGGCAATTACTGAATTATCAGCGGCAGCGACTCAAGTTGATCATGTTGCGATGAATGCGGATGAAAGAGCAAAAGAAGTACTTAATTTAAGCCGTTCTGGTGCAGAAACAGCTTCTATCAGTAGCCAATTAAGCCAAGAGCTAGTATCTCAAATGGGATTGACAGCGAAAGAAGTTGAATCATTGAAAATACAATCAGAACAGATAAGTGAAGTGATCACCGTTATTGATTCTATTTCAGATCAAACTAATCTACTGGCACTTAATGCTGCGATTGAAGCTGCAAGAGCAGGAGAGAGTGGTAGAGGCTTTGCGGTTGTTGCCGATGAAGTAAGGATGTTGGCTGCAAAAACACAGCAATCTACATTAACGATTCAAGAAGTTATTGACCGCTTACAAAATACGTCTAATGATGTGGTTGAATCTGTTTCTAAATCAATCGATATTATTAATGAAACACAAGAAATGACAAATAAAACAAACAGTCAACTAGTTGATATATCAGTTGAAATAGAAGAAATTACTCGTTCAAATACCGAAGTAGCAACAGCAGCAAATGAACAAAATCAAGCTATTATGTCTATTAGCGAAAGTATTAATTTAATGACAGAAAGTATCAACGATAATATTAATGAAATGAATAATATTAGTTCTAACGCAGATGCTTTATCTGAGCTTTCTGTATCTCAAGAGAAGCAATTAAAATTCTTTTCATTATAATCTGAAATATTAGAGGTATTTATGAGTCGTAAAGAAACAGTCGAGAGTAAAGGGAAAGACTCATTATGTAGCAAGGGGTTAACAACTAAAGAGAAAGAGTTTATCAATGAAGTTTTTAGCATGAAAAATATAAAAATAACAGATGAGCTTAATCAATCGATAAGAAGTTCTATTTTATAATAGTGTGAATTATTAATAGTTCTCGTTTACGATAAATGAAACCCCTTCATTTTCATTGTAAGCGAGGCTATAAGTATCATCTATAATATAGAAGTGCATATAATTATATTTTTTTAACTTTTTAAAGCGTAAAGGAAATATTTTTAACTTTTCAGTTTCTTGAATGTATCCATTTTGTATAAGGTTGTTCTGACCATCTGAGTTAACGAACTCGGCGATTAAAGATGATTTATCAAAATTTACTGTTACATCGCTGTAGTTCGTATAGTTCCCATGGTAACCAGATTCACTAATATAAATTGATCTATTCACATTGTACTTCTCATGAGCAATTTCTTGAAAGTAAAAGCTATAAGAGACCTGGGCTTGATAGGCTTCTTCTTTTATTGACGACACACTTATATTACTTTGTAGATTAAAGAACCCGTAAGTATCTGAATTATTTATTAATCTTTTCCTCTTGTCTATTTTTACGTTAATAACATCATTAAGAATATTGGTGTGATTTTTGTTTTTACTATCTAGCAGTATGAATTTATTAAAAGAGTTATTACATATATCGTCAACAACGAAGCAAATTGATATTGAAAGATGTTTTTTTTCTTTGTTGAAGAAATAAAGATAATCAGGATTAAGTTCAATGCTGTTTAAGTCAATGTGTTCAGAGGTTGAAAGCATATAAACATTCGGCTGAAGAGAGATGAGGCTTTGCTCTATCGGACCACGGTTTTCTTTTTTGTTATAGATAATAAAAAGGGCAGCGAAAGACAAAAAGAAGAGAGGAAGTAATAAGTAGTAGCGTGATTTTTGAGTTACCGTTTTTAAACGATCACCTGATTTATACCCTTTTTGTTTGATGGTATCTATGACGACAATATTGTATTTGAGAAACTTCTTCCTCAGTAGTGAAATCGTTTGAGTAACAACACTGTTTGAAACAGAAGTGTCTTGCCAACACTCCTGATAAACATCATCTTTGGTATAGATCTTATTTGGGTTGCTATAAAGCAGAAATAATAGATTAGCTTCGTTAAGACTAAGCTTAATTTCATCACCATTTGCTTTTATGAGCACAGTTAAACTCTCATAATCAATGGTCATATTTGTTGTTTCTATTATTTCTTTTTTATTCATAGGTGTTAATTAACACTCAATTTTAGGCGTTGCAGCACTAATACGTTGTTTTCTATCATGTGTTGGAGCATCAAAGTGACTGGCTAGCAAACGTTGGGTGATAGAGTGCTGTGGATTAGCAAAGACTTCCTGAGTTGGGCCTTTTTCTACCACTTCACCTTCATGCATAACCATAACTTTATCGGTAATATGTTTTACTACTCCGATATGCTGTGACACATAAATAAACGAAATGGCCATCTCTTGCTGAAGTTCTAAGAACAAGTTAATGATCTGAGAACGCATCGCCATATCCAAACCATTCAATGCTTCATCTGCGACGATAATCGATGGTTGTAATATCAAAGCACGAGCCAAACAGACACGCTGCTTCTGACCTGTTGCCAGCATTTGTGGATAGAAGTAAGCGTGTTCAGGTAATAAGCCGACACGTTGCAGAGTATCTTTAACTCGACGCTCTCTCGCTTCTGGCGGCATGCTTGTATTACGTTTTAATGGACCTTCTAAGATACGGCCAATCTGAATTCGTGGATTCAAGGAGGAGTTTGGATCTTGAAAGATCATACGAATAAGCTTACAGCGCGTTTTAAAATCTTTGTAATCAAGAACCTCGCCATTCACTTTAATGATACCAGAGGTGGGTTCAACTACGCCTGCTAGCATTCTTGCTAAGGTTGATTTTCCCGAGCCATTAGCGCCGATAAAACCTATCGTTTGGCCTGCTTCTAAAGAAAAACTAACGGGCTTTACAGCCTCTTTAACCTGTTTACGAAACAGCCCTGTACGAAAGACATAATCTTTTTTAAGATCCGTTACTTCAAGAAGCGCAGTCATTTTTCTTCTCCTCAAAATTTAATGGGAAGTGACAACTAAATTTATGATCTTTCACTTTTCTACCTTCAGGTACTTGAACACATTTACGTTGAGCATAAGGACAACGAGGCCCTAAACGACAGCCGATCGGTAAATGTTGTAATGGCGGAATCGTCCCTGGTAGAGATTCTAATTTCGCTTTATGAGGGATCCCGTCTTTGCCAAAATCAGGCATCGCTCGTAGAAGTGCATTGGTATAAGGATGCTTAGGCGCTTCCAAAATATCTTTACGGCAAGCAGATTCAACCGATTGGCCACAATACATTACGGTTATTCTATCAACCCATTGGGTTAAGGTAATTAAGTCATGACTGATCAAAAGAATCGTGGTGTTATTAACCTGATTCATACGGCTTAATAAACGGAATATTTGTGACTGTGTCACGGCGTCCAATTCATCGGTTGGTTCATCAGCAATCAAAATACGGGGTTTATTGGCAATCGCCATCGCAATCATTACCTTTTGGCATTCACCATCAGTAAGCTCATACGGATAGCATTTCATAATCCGTTTATGATCTTTAATACCCACTTTATGAAGCAGTGCAATTGCGCCTTTAGTTCGCCAATTCCAACGTTGCCACCAGTTACCGGTAAAATATTTTGATGGGATGGCTTCTTTTAATTGATTACCTACTTGCTCAGAGGGATCAAGACAGGTAGATGGCTCTTGAAATATCATCGCCATTTCACGGCCAATAACTCGTCTTCGCTCTTTTGGAGAAAGGGCTAATAGGTCGATATTACCCAGTCGCATTCTATCAGCGCTGATCTTCCAATTGTCTTTTGTTATCCCTAAGATAGCTTTAGCTACAAGAGATTTACCTGAACCAGATTCACCCACAAGGCCACGGATCTCTCCTTCATTCAGGGTTAAACTCATACGGTCTACGGCCTTTACCATTCCTTGCGGAGTTTCAAGCTCGATAGTTAAATGACGAATGTCTAATAATGGCATTATTCTGTCCCCGCATTTAACGCGCGCTGGATCCCATCACCCACAAGGTTAATGATGATAACGGTAAAAGTAATAACGATACCCGGTAACGTTACTGTCCATGGGGCGATATAAATTAACTCAATAGAGTCACCTAAAATTGCACCCCACTCAGGGCTAGGGGCTTGTGCTCCTAATCCAAGAAAGCCTAATGCAGTAATGTCTAAAATCGCGACAGAAATGGCTAATGTCATCTCCGCAACAATAATACTTAAAATATTCGGTAGAACTGAGTTCCATAATAAATAGAAGTCATTTGCGCCATCTAAACGAGCGGCAAGGATATAATCTTTCTCCATCTCATTATGTACTGCGGTGTATACAGCACGGATGAAGCGTGGAATAAGCGCTAACCAGATAGCTAATAGAATATTAAATTCGCCAAAGCCTAAAAAAGCCACGAAAATAATAGCAAGAAGAAGAGATGGGATAGATAAGATGGTATCTAATAAGTGATTTAATATACTGGATATCAAGCCTTTAGTCATACCTGCAAAAATACCGATAATACACCCGACAAAGCCGGACAATAGGGCGACAAGCATGGCATAGCCAAAAGTTAATTGTGACCCCATTAGCAAGCGAGAAAGAATATCGCGGCCTAGATCATCTGTACCTAAGAAAAAAGCGACATCACCCTCAGAGCTCCATGATGGTGGCATCAGTAAATTATCAGATTGCCATTGTGGATCATATGGGCTCAGCCAAGGAGAGGTGACAGTGATAATAATGATCAGTAATAAACACCAGAATCCGAACATAGCTAAAGAGTTGGAGCGAAAACTCAACCAAAATCGTTCCATTTGAGTAGGAATATGTTCTTCTTGATAAACACTATTTGAGAGCATAGAACTCTTTCCTTACTAATGGGTTTACTGAAGCGCCCAATAAATCCGATAAAATATTAGCGAGTAAAATAAATGAAGCAACAGTAATTACCCCAGCTTGAACAGCAACAAAATCTTGATTGATGATGGCATCTAATAACCAACGACCAACTCCTGGCCAGTTAAAAATGGACTCAGTTAAAATTGCAGCAGTAAATAAACCAGATAGCTGAATACCTAATTTAGGAATAATTGGTGGTAATGCGTTACGAATAATGTGTTTAACCATGATTTCAAATTTAGACAAGCCCTTAGTATGGGCGACTTTAATGTAGTTTTGAGTAATCACTGTTGAAACGGAAGAACGCATTAAACGGATCACTTCGGTCATCGGTGCAATTGATAGTACCAAGGTTGGTAGAATCAGATGTTGGATAATATTTTCAAGCATTTCAGCACGATAAGGTGATTTAGAAGCCAATACATCAATGAATGCAAAACCAGTTTTTGCATCAAATTCATATAGCAAGCTATGACGACCAGAAACAGGGGTAATCCCTAGTTTTAGACTAAAAAACATCAGTACGATTAAGGCAATCCAAAATAGAGGCATAGAGTAGCCAAGTAGAGCAATGGATGAAATAAACGTATCTGTAGGTTTCCCCTGACGCATACCTGCAATGGTACCCACAGGTGTCCCAATGATTAATGCGATAAAAAAAGCAAAGAAGCACAGCTCGATGGTGGCTGGGAAAACACGAAGAATTTCATCCAACATGTTCACTCCATACTGGTTAACCCCTAAATTACCGTTGGCTAATTGGCCTAAATAGGTCATCCATCCAGAAAAGAAAGAGGTTTGCGCCCAAGCCGATGTTTCGTCAAGACGTAAAATATTAAACCCAATTAATGTCAGAATTAATAGCGTAATAATGAATAAATTAAATCGTCGAATAGTATAAATCCACATTATTTCTCCTCCTTAACTCTAACAACACGATGAAATGGGTACGTATTAAATGGGCTTAACGTAAACCCGCTTAGTGATGATTGATTCGCTTGATATTTCACACCATGTGCGAGTGGTATGATAGGCATCTCTTCACTCAATAGATTTTGAATTTGACGATATAAATTAATACGATAGCGTGGTTGATTGGTCTCTTTAGCTAAATTAAGTAAGAAATCAAATTCCTCATTACACCAGTTTGCAAGGCCAAATCCCGCTTGTTTTGCATTACAAGAAAGTAATGGTCTTAACATGGTGTCTGGGTCTGAACTATTCGCGTTCCAGCCGGTTAATACTAAATCGATATTGTTTTCTGCTAGTTCATTGCGACTTAAAAGATCACTTGTAATGATCTTGAGTTCAATTCCGATTTTCGCAAAATCGCTTTGAATGATTTCTGCTGATTTTTTAGGGCTTGGATTATAAGAATTATTATCAAGAGGTACCCACATAGTGAGTTCAATATTCTCTTTGATCCCAGCTTCGCGTAATAAGCCTTTTGCATAATTTAAGTTATAGCGAATAAAAGAGCTGTCATTACCATAAGCCCAAGAAGCAGGAGGTAAGATCGATTTCGCCTCAATACCTGAATTATAGTAGACCGAGTTAATTAAGCTTGAACGGTCAATAGCAAAATTGAGCGCCTTACGAACACGCTGATCTTGTAATAATGGGTTTTGCGTGTTGATAGCAATAAAGGCCACATTGGTCGCTGTTTGTGAATACAACGTCAGTTCATCATTTTTGATAATAATAGGCAGCTGACTCGATATCGGGTTTACCACCACATCACACTCTTGACGTAGCAGTTTTGCTAATGAACCGGTACCTCGGCTAGATATATCAAAGACAACTTGTGACATCTTAGCTTTACCTTGCCAATAATCATCATGTCGTTTTAAGCGAACCATCTCATTTTTTTGAAATTGAGATAACTTAAAAGGACCAGTACCGACAGGGAGGAAATCAATCAGGTTTTTCTCATCAGAGGCTGCGAGTTGTTGAGCATATTCTTCTGAGTGAATGACGGCATAAGAGGTTGCTAAAGAAGATAAAAAGGTATTATCCGCTGAAGAAAGGATAAACTGAACTTGATGTGTATTGATGGCTTTAACTTCAGTAACCATGTGAGAAAAATTGATACTATCAAACCATGAGTAGTGCCCTGAATTGACATTATGGAATGAGTTGTCAGGATTTAAAATACGGTTAAAACTAAAGACAACATCATTCGCGTTAAGAAAGCGTGTTGGCGTAAATAAGTCAGTAGTATGAAACGCCACATTGGGCTGTAAAGTGAAGGTATAAACCGTACCCGTTTCATCAATCTGCCAATCACTTGCCAAATTAGAAGATGGTTTCTGTGTTATTGGATCAATAATAAGCAAGCGATCATAAATCTGAGCGCTAATGGCTTCAAGAATACTGTTTTCATCAGAAATTTGTGGATTAAAAGTATCCAAATTTCCTGACTCACAGTAAACGAATCCTGTTTCATGAATTGTTTGTTTAATCCCCGCATCATAGCAACCAACCAGGCTAAATAGCCCTGTAGCCGCCATGAGTATGCGCGCAATAATTTTCATAATGACCGCAGCTTTTTATCAATGTTAATTAATGAACCTGTCATTTTATACCCAAGTGACTGGTTCTGCACTTAAATATCTAAGATTATCCCTTGATTGTGGTCAAGAGTTGATGCTTTTTCAATAATCCACGAAATTGATGGTAAGTAATGCCTAATTCTTCAGCGGCCTTACGTTGATGGTGATGTGTTTTTAATAGCGCCTGTTCGAGTAGATCTTTTTCTTGTTCAATTTGAAACTGTTTTAAATTCAATGGTAATGAGGTAGTTTGTTCTTGTTTCTCTTGATTATTGAGTATAGCTGAAGAAGATGAGGTTAACTGAGAGTCATTCCAAGGAGAGATAAAAGGATTCAGTTGTATAGAGTCGATTTGTGCTTCTTCATGGTTATGTTTAAATACAGCACGCTCGATGCAGTTTCTTAATTCACGCACGTTACCTGGCCAATCATGATCTAATATTTGTTGTTTTGCATAATATGAAAATCCAGCAAAATATCGCAAATTCATTTCTTGGCACATTTTTATCGCAAAATGCTCAGCAAGTAATAGCACGTCTTGCTCGCGATATCGTAATGGAGGCAGGTGAATGACATCAAAAGATAATCTATCGAGTAAATCCGATCTGAATCTTTTTTCTGCTACTAAATCTTGCGGATTTTGGTTGGTCGCACAAATTAAGCGAACATCTGCCTTTAAGGTTTGAGAACCACCAACGCGTTCATATTCACCATACTCAATCACACGAAGCAGTTTTTCTTGAACGGTTAAAGGCGCAGTACCAAGTTCATCTAAAAATAGAGAACCACCATCAGCGCGCTCAAATCGACCGTGATGACGCTGTTTTGCTCCTGTAAATGAACCGGCATCGTGACCAAAAAGCTCAGAATCTAACGTACCTGAACTTAATGCAGCGCAGTTTAAACTCACGAGTGGCTCATCCCATCGTTTTGACAGAAAGTGTAGGCGTTGAGCTATAAGTTCTTTACCAGTTCCGCGCTCACCTAGGATAAGAATAGGTCGATCAATCATCGCCAATTGTGAAGCATGATCTAACGTAGATAAAAACGCATCTGATTCGCCAATTAAACTGTCTTTTCTCATACATTACCCTCTAATTTTTTGGTCAATATAACTAAATAGTGGTCATTTTAATCATAACTTAAAATTATCAAGTCGTCGATTTTGTGTAAGTCATTGATTCTTAATAAGTGAAAACTTGGCATGCATTGTGTAATAGTCATTGTAGATTTTAAAATAAATAGTTATCTAGATTGATATTAATTGAGAGGAATAAATTATGGGTATTTTTTCACGCTTTGCAGACATCGTTAATGCCAATGTAACTTCTTTATTGGATAAAGCGGAAAATCCAGAAAAGATGATCCGTTTGATCATTCAAGAGATGGAAGACACACTAGTTGAAGTTCGTACTGCATCAGCAAAAGCAATCGCAGATAAAAAAGAACTGACACGTAAAATTGGTTCCATTGAAGCACAAGTCACCGATTGGCAAGAAAAAGCAAGTTTAGCTTTGATTAAACAACGCGAAGATTTAGCGCGCTCAGCTCTGATAGAAAAGCAGAAAGTTCAAGATGTACTATCAAGTTTAAAAACAGAATTTATTCTTGTTGAAGAGTGCATTGAGAAGTTAACCACAGAATTAACTGAGTTAGAGACTAAACTGACAGAAACACGTGCACGTCAACAAGCGCTTGTTATTCGTCAACAAACGGCGCAGCATCGTAATGATATTAAAGCCCATACACATTCAGGAAAAACAGAACGTACAATGGCAAAGTTTGAACAATATGAGCGTCGTATTGATGAGTTGGATGCAAAGGCAGACACTTACTCAATGGGTAAAGCAAACTCATTAGAACAAGAATTTGCAGAGCTGCAAGCGCAAGATGAAATTGAAAAAGAATTAGAGCGTCTAAAAGAACAAATGAAGAAAGACGCATAATCTGACTGAACATAAATTACTAAGGAGAAAACAATGAGCGGCTTTTTTGCTTTCCCATTGGTTATATTTTTTATTTTTGTTGCCCCGTTATGGCTATTTTTACATTACCGAAGCAAAAGTAAAACAGCACAAGGTCTGTCACATGAAGATACACAGTTATTGAAAACAATGACAGAACGTGCGGATAAAATGCAACGTCGTGTTGAAACATTAGAGAAAATTCTGGATGCAGAATCCCCGAGTTGGAGGGAGCGCTAATGTCAAAAGAACTGTATAGAGATACTCGAAATGGAAAGATTGGTGGTGTCTGCGCAGGTATCGCTCAGTACTTTGGTATTGAACCTTGGATAGTGCGTATTTTGGTGGTATCCGCGGCATTGTTTAGCGCAGGTTTTTTAGTTATGTTGGCGTACTTTGCAGCCATGCTGTTTTTAGATAAAGCACCGGTTGAAATGTACTATCGAACAGAAGAGAAGCGTGAGCACACGGTAAAAAGCAAGCCGTGGCAAGCAGGGCAATCGCCATCAGAAGTGATTAAGCGTGTTGATAAAGACATGGCGAGAATGGAAGAAAAAATTCGTAGAATGGAAGGATACGTAACCTCTTCTGAATATAAAGTTCGTCGTGAGTTTCGTAATCTTTAACTAGGTAACCATTAATTAATACTTTGTTCATGGGGTGTTCAGATTCAGTTCTGTACACTCCATTTGTTGTTTGTAGTCAGTAATAATACTTATTTAGATTGGTATAAAACACAAAGCGAGAAGTAAAATGAGTAGATTAACCAAAGAAATGAATAAATTAGTGAGCCGTAGTATGGATCGCCACGTCAAGTTGGCGGTTACAGGGCTATCGCGTGCAGGTAAGACGGCATTTATTACCTCTTTGATTAATCAATGCTTACATGCCGCTTCAAGTGATAAGTTACATTTATTATCTGTGACCCGTGAAGGGCGAATGATTGGTGCGAAACGCGTACCGCAATCAAATCTTTCTATTCCTAGTTTTACTTATGACGAAGGAATGGATTCGCTACTTTCTGAGCCCCCGACATGGCCAGAGCCTACTCGCGATGTGAGTGAGTTACGTTTAGCCATAAAATTCAAACCAAAATCAGGTTTGTTAAAACACCTACAAGACAACGCGACTTTATACGTTGATATTGTTGATTATCCTGGCGAGTGGCTATTGGATTTACCGCTTTTGGATATGGATTATTTAGCGTGGTCTAAACAGCAGCAATCGAACCTTACTGGTCATCGTAAAATGCTGTCTGAAGCTTGGTTAAAAGAAGCGAAGAAACTCGATCCCTTGGCGCCTGTTGATGAAAAGCAAATAGCTCATATTTCTGAGCTATTTACACAATATCTTCATGATTGTAAGGATTCTCAGGGATTACATTGGGTTCAGCCGGGTCGTTTTGTATTACCTGAAGAGCTAGCAGGTGCGCCGGTATTGCAATTTTTCCCATTTATGTTTCTGCATAAATACACAGAAGAAGAGTTAGCAAAAGCGAGTAAAGACTCAAATATTTCGGCATTAAAAAAACGCTATAAACATTATCAACAACATGTGGTGAAGAAGTTTTATAACGAACACTTTAGACACTTTGATCGTCAAATCGTACTGGTCGATTGTTTACAGCCATTAAATGCTGGTGAGCAATCGTTTAACGATATGCGCCAAGCGGTTGATCAGTTGATGCACAGTTTTCAATATGGCAAAAGCTCAATGCTTAAACGTCTGTTTTCACCAAAAATTGATAAGGTGTTGTTTGCGGCAACCAAGGCTGATCATGTGACACCAGAACAGCATCCAAATATGGTGTCCTTGTTACAACAAATGATCCACCAAACATGGCAAGAAACGGCGTATGAAGGCATCAAGATGGAGTGCATGAGTATTGCGTCTATTCAAGCGACTACGGCGGGAATGATTGATGAAAATGGTGAGCTATTTTCTGCTATTTCAGGAGTAAGCTCTGAGCAGCAGCCATTAATGATGTTTCCGGGCGAAGTGCCAAAACGTATACCAAGTAAAGCCTATTGGGAAACAGAACCGTTTAACTTTATGAGTTTTCAACCGTTGCACAATGAGAATGACAAGCCACTGCAACACATCCGAATGGATAAGGCGATGCAGTTCTTGCTAGGAGATAAATTAGTATGAGTGAGTTAAAAAAACAGCGTATCTTTCAAGCCTCGTCTCAAGAACTGGAGCAAGATACAGAAACCCTTGATAACCTGCAAACTCAAAAGCTATTTGAAGAGAGTGTTAAATTTGTTCCTCAAGCTATCGAAGAAGAGGAACTTGATGGTGTGGATATTGAAACGCCATTAATCAAAAAGAAAACCCATTGGAGTATTAAAACTCTGATTGGTGGTTTCCTTGGTTTAACGGTGTGGCAAAGTGTTGATCATGTCATTACTGCAATCCAATCGGCTGATTTTCTGTCATTAGGCTGGGCTGGGTTAATTAGCCTTGCAGCAATCATGGGGGTTACTGCTATTGGTCGTGAATTATGGACATTGCGTAAACTTAAAAACCGAGCTGAAATTCAACATCAAGTAACTGAATTGGTTGAAGGCAATGGTATTGGTCAGGCAAAACCGTTCTGTGAAGCATTAGCTAAGAAAGGAGCAACGGCGAATACGGCAGAATATACGCGCTGGAAGAATAGTATCGAATCGCATCATAATAACGCTGAAGTATTTGAAATGTATGACAGCATGGTGGTTTCAGAGCAAGATAAACGAGCAAAAGCATTAATTAGTAAACACGCAGGTGAATCAGCATTGATGGTGGCATTAAGTCCATTAGCTGTGGTGGATATGTTATTAGTAGCGTGGCGTAATATTCGATTAATCGAACAAGTCTCTCAAGTTTATGGGGTAGAGCTTGGCTATTGGGGCCGCTTACGTTTGTTCAAAATGGTTTTGCAAAATATGGCGTTTGCAGGAGCAACTGAAATGGTGACGGATGTTGGTGTTGATATGCTATCTACTGGCCTTGCTGGTAAATTATCAACCAGAGCAGCACAGGGTTTAGGTATTGGTTTATTAACGGCACGTTTTGGATTAAGAACCATGAATTTAATGCGTCCATTACCATGGCAAGTGGGTGAAGCACCAAAGCTTTCTGATATGCGTAAAACGATAGTTGCTCAATTAGCATCCAAATTGAGTTCTCAAGATAAGAATTAACTAATACAGTTATCATTCTCATAAAAAAGCATACTATTTACAAATCGATTAGTGATAGTATGACGCCATTAGTCGGGGAGCCAATAGGCTGAGATCGCAATAGCGAACCCGTTGAACCTGATTCAGTTAGTACTGACGTAGGGAACTAATGGTCTTCTTGAAACGATCTCTCTGATCGATTTCTTTAATGAGATAGCACCTACTCGGTATCTTTATCTCATGTGACTGTTTTTCCTGACCGTTAGTTAGGGAAAATAAGTATGCCTTCGTTACACACTACCGCACTTTTATCGACATTATCTGCAACAACACCGATTGTATTAACTATTGCTGGCTCTGACAGTGGCGGCGGCGCAGGGATCCAAGCCGACATTAAAGCGATTTCTGCAACCGGCAGTTATGCGTGTTCTGTTATTACCGCATTAACGGCTCAAAATACGCAAGGCGTGACGGGCATTTATCCAATCAGCAGTGAATTTGTTGAGCAGCAACTTGATGCTGTTTTCTCTGATTTGAATGTTATCGCCGTTAAAGTCGGCATGCTAAGTGATTCTGATATCATCTGTTCTGTTGCGAAAAAAATAAAACAATACTCTCCTCGCTATCTTGTGGTTGACCCTGTTATGGTCGCGACCAGCGGTGATCTTCTTCTGCAATCTTCTGCTATTGAAAGCCTTAAATCCGAACTGCTTCCTCTTGCCGATGTGATCACGCCAAACCTCCCTGAAGCGGCGGCACTTATTAACGCTAAAGTACCCGAAAGTGAAGCTGAAATGACGGCAATGATTGATGAACTTCGTCAATTAGGTGCTAAGTCAGTATTGCTAAAAGGTGGGCATTTAGAAAAAGATGAGAACAGTACTGATTTACTGATTTTATCTGATTCCATAGAGCGTTTATCGACACCCCGAATTGAAACTCGCAATACACACGGCACGGGCTGTACGTTATCGTCAGCGATTGCTTCGTATTTAGCGCAAGGTCATGAGTTACAGGCGGCAGTAACACTAGGTAAGCATTATATTACTCAAGCGATTATTCATGCGGATGAACTGAATATAGGTCAGGGACATGGGCCTGTGAATCACTTCTTTGCTTTACATACTCCAGAGTAATGGGGATGAATCATCGCATTGGTGCCGCCATTTCTAATGGGGCCTTACAATATACAGACAGCGAAAAGCCTATTATTTTCAATCTAAATATGACGATCCCTAAAGGAAAATGGACCGCCATATTAGGAAAGAGTGGTTGTGGTAAAACCTCTATTTTGCGTTATCTCGCAGGATTATTGACCGATAAAGTCATGTGGTCAGGGGATGTTTCGATTGATGGCGTAGACGCATTAGAGGGCAATATCGCGTACATGGCGCAACAAGATTTATTGATGCCGTGGTTAAACGTAATAGATAACGTCTGCTTTGCCGACAAGTTTGCAACGAACTCTCGCTTTAATTCAACGAAACCGAACTCGGATAAACACAGAGCGCATGAACTTTTAGAGTTAGTTGGACTAAAAGGGCATGAGTTTGCGATGCCGTCGCAATTATCGGGTGGGATGCGCCAGCGTGTTGCGTTAGCTCGGACATTAATGCAAGACAAACCAATGGTATTAATGGATGAACCTTTTTCTGCGTTAGATGCAGTAACTCGTTATCGCCTGCAAGATCTTGCTGCTCAAGTGCTAGCAGATAAAACCGTTTTATTGATCACGCATGATCCACAAGAAGCGTTAAGACTCAGTGATGCGGTTTATATCATGCAAGGACAGCCTGCTTCAGCGGTCTCCTTACCCGTTCCAAGTACGTCGATACCTCGCAAGATTGATGCAGAGTTGGCGGTACTTCAACAACAGATAATTGATACGTTAGAGGTCGATTATGTCTAAATCATTCCTTATAAATTCGACATCAGCAACGATAGGAAAGGTAACGCAAAAACCAATGCTACAAAACGTGAAATCCTTAATAAGAATCTTAATCAGTGCGGTGGTTATTCTGGGATTATGGCAATTCATCGTAATCGTTTTTGCTTTACCAAGCTTCATTTTACCGAGTCCATTGGCTGTCTTTACTAAATTAATACAGCGATACGATGTGCTACTTGCTCATTCATGGATAACGGCTCAAGAGATCTTACTTGGTCTTGGCTTGGGTCTTTCTATGGGGTTGTTATTTGCGCTTCAAATGCTGTTGTTTGATCCACTTCGACGTTGGTTATTACCAATTTTAATTGCGAGCCAAGCGATCCCTGTTTTTGCTATCGCACCTATTTTGATGTTGTGGTTGGGTTATGGCATCGCATCAAAAGTAGTGATGGCGGCATTAATTATCTTTTTCCCTGTGACTACCTGTTGTTATGACGGGCTGCGAAATACCCCAAGTGGTTACCTTGATTTAGCCCACACGATGGGTGCATCAAAATGGCAATTATTAAAATACGTTCGCTTACCTGCGGCTTTACCTGCCTTAGCATCTGGTATTCGTGTTGCTGTTGTTGTCGCGCCTATTGGTGCTGTCGTTGGTGAATGGGTAGGCTCAAGCGAAGGCCTCGGCTATTTGATGCTGCAAGCGAATGCTCGAATGATGATAGATGAAATGTTTGCTGCGTTATTTATTCTCGCGGCGCTATCCGTCAGTTTGTATTTTCTTGCGGATGTATTGATTCAAAAACTCATACCGTGGCAACACGATAAATAAATTCATAATAAAAGGACTCATTGAATAATGAAAAATAGAGTAATTAAAGGGGCGGTGGCTCTGCTTATTTCAAGCTACTCCATGATGGCAAGCGCGGAAGACAAAGCGATGACATTAATGTTGGATTGGTTTGTAAATCCGAACCATGGGCCAGTGGTTATCGCACAGCAAAAAGGCTATTTCAAAGAAGAAGGCCTAAATGTGACGGTTCAAGAACCTGCAGATCCAAGTATGCCGGCAAAATTAGTGGCGGCAAATAACATTGATTTAGCCATTTCTTACCAAACCAGTTTAACGATTGATGTAGCGGCAGG
Source organism: Aliivibrio friggae (assembly GCF_057368515.1). NCBI lineage: Bacteria > Pseudomonadati > Pseudomonadota > Gammaproteobacteria > Vibrionales > Vibrionaceae > Aliivibrio > Aliivibrio friggae. Next base: position 44,200 of record NZ_CM170649.1, on the reverse strand, counting down.
CTTACCGTTAATTCGTTCAGCTACTCTTATTGCCACGCCATTAAACACCTTAATGGTACTGGATAACGGCAAGATAAATTCTTTAGCTGATTTGAAAGGCAAGAAGATTGGTATTGCAATTGCGGGTAATGAAGACGCCACGATTGGCACTATGTTGAATACAGAAGGGGTTGATTTCTCTGAGGTTAAAATCATCAATGTAGGCTGGGCATTATCGTCTTCATTAGCTTCAGGAAAAGTGGATGCTATTTGGGGAGGATTACGTAATTTTGAAACCAATCAATTAGCATTAGAAGGTTACAAAGCGAAATCATTTTTTCCAGAGGAGCACGGTGTGCCCTCGTATGATGAGCTTGTTTTTGTTGCGAATGCCAAAACATACGATGCCGATGCGCTAAAGAAATTTAATCACGCTATCGAAAAAGCGACACAATTTATTGTGAATCACCCTGATGAATCGTGGAAAACCTTTGTTTCTTACGCGCCAGATACCTTAAACAATGAATTAAATAAACGCGCATGGAATGACACGTTAACGCGTTTTGCCTTACGCCCATCAGCGGTTGATTTAGAACGCTACAATCGCTTCTCTGAGTTTATGTTCGAGCATAAGATCATAAAAACACAACCTAAAGCCCAAGATTTTGTGCCGGTGTTGTAATCCATTTTTCCTGTTTATTTTTAGAGAATCAGTATGAATCATCAAGACTTAATTCAAGCGTGTCAAAATGAGTGGACCGAATACACCGAGCACAGCTTCGTTCAACAATTAGCACTTGGAGAGCTAGCGCATTCGTCATTTCTACATTATTTAAAGCAAGATTTTCTGTTTTTAAAACAGTACACCAGAGCGTATGCCTTAGCGATTTATAAAGCGAGAACGTTAGCGGAAATGCGAATGGCGTTACCGAGTGTACAAGCATTATTGAGTTCAGAAATTGCACACCATGTGACTTATTGTGGTGAGTGGGGCGTGTCAGAAGTAGAGATGGAAGCAGAGCCAGAAGCCTTTGGCACGGTAGCCTACACTCGATTTGTATTAGATACCGGTATGTCTGGTGATGTCATTGATTTATACGCAGCATTAGCGCCGTGTTCTATTGGTTATGGGGTGATTGGTACGCAATTACTAGCAAGAGAGTCAACTAGGCTAGAAGGCAATCCGTATGCGAATTGGATCAAGATGTATGGTGGCGAAGAGTTTCAATCTGGCGTGCAAAAAAGTATTACACAGCTAGATGAATTGCTTGCTGATATCGACCTTGATAGTCAGCGTGGGCAGCGTTTGTGTCATATTTTTAAAACGGCGACTCGAATGGAAGTGGCGTTTTGGCAACAAGGATTAGATGAAGCCTAATTGTTGATGATTAGTACTCAATTAATGAATAAGCGAACGAATTAAGGAAGAACAATGACAATCATGAATACGCAAAAAATTATTGAAGCATTGGTGGTATTACGCGAGAAAAAACCATTAGTTGTGAACATTACCAACTATGTTGTGATGAACAACACCGCGAATGCTTTATTGGCGTTAGGTGCGTCACCAATCATGGCGCACAGCCAGCAAGAAATGGCAGAGATGATGAGTTTCTCTGGTGCGTTAGTCATTAATATTGGTACGTTGGATAGCGTATGGACACCAAGAATGCATTTCGCGGTAGAGCAAGCAAACCTTAATAATAAAGTGGTGGTGCTTGATCCGGTGGGATGTGGTGCAAGTCAACTTCGTACCCAAACCGCGCGTCAAATCGCAGAAGCGGCGAATACATTGATTATTCGTGGAAACGCCTCTGAGATCATCGCATTAGCAGGTGAAAATGCACAGAGCAAAGGCGTAGATGCATTAGACAGCAGTGATTCTGCATTAGGTGCAGCTTGTTATGTCGCGCAGCAATATCAATGCAACGTCGTTATTTCGGGTGAAACTGATTACGTAGTTACGAAAGATGCGCAATATCAATTGGATAATGGCCATGCGATGATGCCTTTTGTTACGGGAATGGGTTGCACACATACAGCATTAACTGGGGCTTTTGCCGCAATAGGTGAGTATTCAGGGGTTGCTGCGACGGCTGTTTTAGGCGTTGCAGGTGAGATCGCAGCTGAGAACTCAGCAGGTCCTGGTAGTTTGCAAATGAACCTATTAGATACGCTTTATCAGTTGGATGAAGAGACACTGATAAATCGCTTGAAATTAACGGTTAATACATAGGCAATAAGTATGAATAATCCTTATAAACTGTATTTAGTGACAGATGATCAACAAGACATTGATATATTGTGCCATGTTGTTGCAGAGGCAATAAAAGGCGGTGTAACCATGGTGCAGATCCGTGAAAAACATGGTGATGTACGTGCTTTTATTGAACGCTCATTGGCGTTAAAAGAAGTATTAAAAAACAGTGGAGTGCCATTGATCATTAATGATCGTGTTGATGTGGCATTGGCGGTGCAAGCGGATGGGGTTCATTTAGGTCAATCCGATATGCCAGCACAACTTGCTCGTCGATTGATTGGCCCTGATATGATTTTAGGTTTATCTGTCGAAAATGAAACGCAGTTGCGTGAGGCGCAAGATCTGCCTGTTGATTACCTTGGTATCAGTGCGATATTTTCTACGCCAACGAAGACTAATATTATTAAAGAGTGGGGCATTGACGGTTTAACTAATGCCGTTAAAAAAAGTAGGCTCCCACTTGTTGCGATTGGTGGAATTAATGAGTCGAATATTCGAGAGGTTGTAGATACAGGTGTTGATGGTATCGCGTTGGTTTCAGCAATTTGTCATGCTGTATCCCCTAAGCAGGCAAGTCAAGAATTGCTAATATTAATGGGTACTGAAATTCAGTAATCTAACAACGATGTTAACCATGTAAATTTGGAGCACTTTTGGTGCTCTTTTTTTGTGTCTGTTTCATATCATACATACTTTTATCTGAACGTATAAGTGCTTGGTCTAGGGTCTCTTTAGTGGCGGTTTCAATGCCATAGGCAAAAGTAATTTGTTCATTTCCGAGCTGTTGATACATATGTTCAATAAAAGAACTAGAGCGACTTTCATGAGTTAATGCTACAAACTCATCTCCCCCTATTCGAAAAGCCATTTCTTGATTAATACACGCAGTTCTAAGAACTTGGGCAAAGCGAATAATCATCAGGTCACCTACTTGGTGGCCTTTTAAATCATTGATCTTTTTTAGATCATTTAGGTCAAAATAAATAAGATCAAATGTATCTAATTTTATTTCAGAGAATTTTCTTCTGTTATATAAATTAGTGAGTTCATCTCTCATATTCTGTTTTGACAGTACTTGCATCATATGAGTAATACCAACAGCAATGAATAAGAATCCGGCGAATAAGGACCCATCATCAAAAAGTGTATCAATGACTTCATATTGGTCTGTATGAAATTCAATCTGGGGGAATTCGGTTAATAAGTCATAACTTTTATTAAATAACAGAAGCCAAGAACCAATAACAAGAAATGAATATGATTTAAATGAGTGGTAAGTGGTTAAATAAATATAAGTTAATAGGATGAATGTTAAGACTTCAAAACCAAGGTCTGCAGAAGATTCAAATCCAATCTCATTGTAAAAAAGTACGCAGATAATGAGGCATACAGATAGAATTGCAACAACGATGAAAGGCATTTTTTTATCTAGCATAATGAGTAACCATAGCTTATGTAGTGTTGTTAGATATAACATACTTAATTTTTATTGAAAAATAAATACAAAAAGAGAATGATTCTCCTATAGTGATGTGCAGTCTTATTTAAAATCAAATCTGAAAGTAGATTTCATAGAACCAAGGGCATTTAATAAAGTGTTAGTTGGTTCATATTTTCTCTATATATAAAGAGAATAACTGTATTGATAAATAGAATAATAAGAACCATATATGGTATAATTTGTTGTCAGATATTTTTAAGGTTTAAGTATGCATGTCATTTCCTCATTAACAAGTCGAGTGTTATTTAATCTAACACTCGCTTTACTTCCTGCTACGATCATTATCGCTCTTAATATTTGGTATGAGTATCGAACCGAAAAGCAGTTAGTTCAAGATGAAGTAAGAAGCACGGTGAATGCCCTTGCTAGCGAGCATATTGAAACTATCGGTGAAATTGAATTGATGTTAAAAGAACTAAGTTATTTTAGTGAACTTCAAGACCCTTCAAGTAAAGAATGTAATCAGCTTCTCTTCAACACATTAAAACTAAATGCAAACCTTATTAATATTGGCGCACCATCTGCAAATGGAAATTTATTATGTAATGCATTACCGCTCAGTCAAAAAGTAAATGTAGCTGATCGCACCTATTTTCAAGAAGCGATCACTGAGCGGCGTTTAGCGATTAGTGCTTTCCAGACAGACAAGGTAATGAAAAAAATTTCAATGAATTTTGCCTATCCCGTTTTAAATCAAAATAATCAAACTATTGCAGCGGTAGTTGCTGTGATAGGTATTGATCGTTGGAGAGAGGAAATTTCTGAACTTGGTCTTCCTGATGGTTCAATGGTATTTGTTCATGACAAAAATACGTTTGTTACTTTTTCTCAATCGAATAATATTTCACAGGACACGTACACTGATTTAAATGATGTATTTATTGATGGCGTTATCGTTGAAGATCAAATAATAGAACTTACTGCAATTGATGGTATTCGACGTATTGTATTAAGTATTAATCTGTTGCCTCAAAAATTTAATCATGACATAGCCATGATTGTAGCATTGCCAGTCGAGCACGTTTATGAAGGCTTAATGTATACATTTTTACGTAATATTGTTCTTTTTTTGATTAGCAGTATTCTTTTTATCATGGCGCTTTTGTTCGGTTTGAATAAGAGTGTTTTAACTCCTATTCAGCAGCTATTAGGTAGTACTCGGAAATATGTTGAAAGAAAACAAGGACGATATACGACAAAGACTAATGAGTTAACGCTACTTTCTCAGCACTTTGAATTTGTTCTTAAAGAGCAAGAAATGACAGAGAAAGAGTTGGTAAGTAAAGAGCAGCGATTAAACCGAGCGTATACCAGGATTAATAATTTACTAGATAACTCGACTTATGGAGTAGTCGAGTGGGAGCCAAACCTTAAAATTAGCCGTTGGTCTAAAATGTGTCATACGATTTTTTCAATAGATGCAGAGTCTCTTATTGGGACTGATATTACTGAAAAAAAAGGGATTGTTGGTGACTATTTTTCTAATATGAAAAAAGAATTAGAGATAATGAGAACTGGCCATACGGAGCAAGCGCACTGTGAAAGCTCGTTCAGAAATCAAGTAGGCGAAGTCGTTATTTTAAAATGGAAGCTGTCAGCAATTTATGATTGTGATAATTTGATAGGCATTCTAGGGTTAGTTGAAAATATCACTAAGCAAGTTGAATATCAGCAAGAAATAGAAGATCAAGCTCATTTTGATACACTAACCGGAGCACCTAACCGATTTGCATTTATTCGTAATCTAGATAAAAAAATTCAGCATAAATCTCCTTTCTCTTTACTTCATATCGACATTAAAGGGTTTAAGTTTGTTAATGATCATTATGGCCATAAATTAGGTGACTATTTATTAAAAACACTTGTGAAGCATCTCGAAAAACAAGTCAGAGAGGGGGAATTTTTTGCTCGTTTAAGTGGTAATGAATTTGTTTACCTATTGCCATTTTCGAATGAATTGCAACTTCATTCTCGTATGGACACATTGCGAGCTATTTTCTGTGAGCCAGTCCTTCTTGGAGAGGTGAATCATGTCAGTTATATTCACTGTGGCGTAGCGACATCCTCCAATGAACTATTAAGTTCTGAGGAAGTATTGCGTCAAGCTGGAATTGCCTTACATTATGCCAAGAGACATCAATATTCGGATACGTTTATTTATAGTGCCAAGATGGAAGAGCAAGAGCGCTTTAGGTTTGATTTAGAACATGAGCTAAAGGAAGCTTTGATCAATAATGAGTTTGAGCTTTTTTATCAGCCTATTTTGAATCATAGAACATCAGAATTTGATGCTGCAGAAGCGCTTATTCGTTGGAACCATCCTGAAAAAGGCCTTATCTCACCAGATAAGTTTATTCCATTAGCAGAAGAAACTGGTTTTATTCATCAGTTAGGTCATTGGGTATTAACAGAGTCCGTCCGTCAAATTGCATTTTGGCAAGAGAGTGAGCTAGCTATCTCAAAAGTGTCGGTTAACATGTCCGCTTTACAGTTAAACGATGCAGATATTATTTACAAAGTCTGCAATGCATTAATGACATACAATGTTGATCCAAAGCACCTCATTGTTGAAGTGACGGAAAGTGCATTATTGGATAGCGGTAATGAAATACTTGAAAGGATAAGTGCTATTAAAGCATTAGGAGTTTCCATTGCCTTAGATGATTTTGGTACGGGATATTCAAGTTTAAGCTATCTATCAAAATTGCCCCTAAATCGTTTAAAAATAGATCGTTCGTTTGTAAATCGTATTGGTATTGCCCGTGACGAGGTCTTGATTAATGCGATTATTTCTATTGCGCATGGGATGGATTTATCTGTCGTAGCTGAAGGAATAGAAACGGATGATCATCTTGCCTTTTTAATGGATAAAGGTTGTGAATATAGTCAAGGGTATTTGTTCAGTAAGCCATTACCTGTTAAAGAGTTTGAAAAATTTATCCAGACCCACGCAGAGTCTAAAGTAGAAATGGAATTTGAACCTAAATTTATGTAATGGGAAATTGTAATCAGCAACTTAAAGTAACCCCCAATAGTGAGTCATCATTATTGGGGGTATTTTATAGGTAAATCTTAATTAGCGTTTAGAGTTGTTTATCAATGATGGCTTTTAAGTCTTCAGTTGGTATAAATCCTGGAATGATTTCGTTACCAATAATCAAACTTGGTGTTCCTCTTAGCCCAAGCAGCGTGAAGATCTTTTCGCTCTTTTCTACCATGTTTATCTTTTCTTGATTTGGAGTCAGTTGTTGCTGTGTTCCTGTTAACTCCGCTATTTTCATTATGGATTTACTGTCATGACGTGATGGTTTTGCCATCATCAAGCGATGCACTTCTGCGTATTGCTCTGGTTTTTTCTCCCACACATCTAAAGCATACCAAGCAGTGTTAGTTTTTAGTCCAGGCACCATACGTTGTTGGAAAGGTAAAAAGACATTAACGATTCGAATTTCTGGGTACGATTTAAGTACATCAATTAAACCTGATTCTAAACGCTTACAGTAAGGGCAGTTGAAATCAGTGAAATTGATGATGGTTAATTTCGGATTCTCAGCACCAAAATAAGGATGTTTAGGGTTGTTGTATAGATAGTCATGATTCAGCGTCAAGATACTGCTTAGTGACTGTTGGCTATCAATATATTGCAATAAATTAGTATGTAACCCTTCAATGATTTCTGGGTTTTCACGAAGTAAACCAGAGATTTCTGCTAACTGTTTTTCTTGAGTAGAAGAAATAGTTTCTGCAGATACAAGCGGTGATAGAAATAAACTTGCTGCGATTGATACCGATAATAATAATGATTTCATGAGAATAATAACCTTAAGCAAAAAATAAACGTAACCACAGACCAATAGGGGTCGTTACGCCAGTTGTGATAGAAGATATTTCACCGTTTTTAACGATGACGATAGATGGGGTTGCCGTAACTCCCCATTCTCGGCCAATATTTCCCGTAGAATCATTAATAACAGGGAAATCGTAATCTTTGTAATTCATATACTGAGCTAAGCGGTTATTATCGCCAGAGGTAATCGCAACAGAAACGACTTGATGGTCGTTAGCTAACCAGCTCACACTAGGGCTCACCATGGTGCAAACTGGACACCAAGTCGCCCAAAAATAAACTAGAACAGGTTCTTTATAGCTCATTTTTGTAATATCAACCCATTCTCCGTCTATAGTGTTAATGGACAGTTTTGGTGGGATTTCTGATGGCATATCTTGGCTTCGCCAATAATCTACGGCAACAGAAAACAGTGTTATAAAGACCGTGAATTTTATGATCTCCTTTAGCCAGTGAATGGCCTTTTGTTTTTTCCCTGTAGCTATCTTCTTTGCCGTCATTAGTTTGTTCTCCCTGCATATTCAATTGCTTGAATAACATCGTTACTTGTTAAAATAACAGGTAAAGGTAACCCTCGCGGTGCATTCGGCCCATAAACAACATTAAGTGGAACCCCAAAACGTTGATGACTTTTTAGGTAATTGGTTACTTTTTCACTTGGGTGAGTCCAGTCTCCTTTCATAGCAATAACGTTTTCTTGATGCAGTATTGAATAGACAGGATCTTGTAAAATTACACCTATCTTGTTGGCTTTACAGGTAATGCACCAATCGGCGGTAACATCGACAAAGACTGTTTTCCCTTGAGCTACATATTCATTTATAGAGTTTTGTTCTAAAGATTGCCAAGGGATATCGTCGACAATAGGGGTTACCCAATGCTTTGTTGTCATACTGCCAATAATCAGTAATGCGCTACTAGAGAAAACGATAATAGCTAAGATAGCAATAACGGTATTCTTGCCGTGTTTTTTACCTACTTTATATAATAAGAAAATAATTAGTAATGCAGTAACAATCCAAATAGTAGCGCTACCGAGAAAGGGAGAAAGTAAGCTAAGTAACCATAACGTTGTTACTAGCATCATCAAACCAAAAATAATTTTGGCCTTGTTCATCCACATTCCAGGCTTTGGCATAAATGAAACGAGTCCCGGAAATAAAGCGAACAGTAACCAAGGAAGAGCCATTCCAAGCCCTAACGAAGTAAATATCACCCACATTTCAAAAACATTAGCACCCAATGCAAAAGCAACCGCGGTACCTAAGAAAGGTGCACTACATGGAGTTGCAAGTAGTGTTGCAAACATACCTTGAACGAAGTGTCCAAGTGTTGTGTTATTGCCTTTACTCGCAATAGAGGTTGAGAAGCGGCTTGGTAATTGGATCTCGAATATGCCAAATAAATTAGCGGTAAACAAGGCGGTAATGATAACCATAAAGCCAATGAATATAGGGCTTTGGAACTGGATCCCCCAACCAATGGCACTGCCTGTAAATTTTAAAATAAGCAAACCAGTCGCAAGTAACCAGAAAGAGGTTAAGATCCCCGCGGCAGAAGCAAAAAACTGCAAGCGAATAGATCGTTTACTTGACGTTGATGAAGCAACCATGCTGTTGAGTTTCATGCCTAAAACGGGTAATACACATGGCATGATATTAAGAATTAAGCCGCCTAAAAAAGCAAAAGCTATCATGGTAATAATGCTTGTATCTGCGCTTTGGGTTAGTGGTTTTGCATCGACAATTGCTGTTAATTCGTGAGCAAATAACTCATCAGAGGCAGTAATTGAAATTGTTTTACCAACTAAATCAGTATCACCTAACCAATTCGTAACGTTATAGGTTGCGGTGACTAAACTGCCATCAACCTCCACTACCGGTTGAGAGAAGTAATCATCAGTTATTTCTGGACCATCAATCAGAATTTGAGGGGTTGCCCAGCCTGCATCATGATTCAGTTGAACTTGCAGTTTTTGTGATAAAGCATCAAATGAAGCACTAATTAGCGTTGTTGAATCACTTTGTTTTGGAACAGAAGCTAACCCTTGCTGGAATAAGTGCTGAGCGCTTGCTTCGATTTCTAGCTTATTAAGCTCGATTGGAGATAGCTCTAAATCGTAATCAGTAAGAACACAGATATTAGTACATGTTGGCAGGGTTAATTTTCCTGAAAAGTGCAACGGTTGATTGATATCTTCAAACGTTAATTCCATTGGAAAAACAACATTATGTTTATAGCCAAGGGTCATTAACCCTGATTGCTCATAAAAAGCAGGGGTTGGCCAAAACCATTCTAGATTAGATAGGTTTTGAGATTGGCTCAAATCAAGAACAGGAGATACGCCTCCTTCACCTGGTGATCGCCAATAGGTTTTCCACTCATCATCGAGTTTTACCTCTAATAAACCTTGTGCTTTATTATTTGATTTATCTACTTCACCAGTCAGCATAAAACGAACTTGTGCTGGTGGATGATCAGGATGAGTTAACCAACCTGTAGATATTGATTGCTCTGTAGCAGATAAAGAAAAAGCGGACAACAGCAACGCTGATGCCAATAGCACCGCAGAACGAAATCGAGCGATGACTTTAATTTGTTTAATTGTAAACACGGTTTTACTCCGAAAATAATTATATTAAATAAAGATATAAGTACTTACGGTGTGATTATTCTTGGAAGGTGCAAAACGCCAGATGTCGCCGAACACCATAAGAGGTGGTCGGTTCTGTAAAAAAGTAAGTTGATCCAGCTTGTTTAAGGATCGCCGCAACAATAAGAAGGGCTAAGATAAACATGGGGATAGCAAAATCTAGATGAATGGTGTGAGCATTGACTAATTGTTCACTGCTACTGCATTGTGAAGCATCACCATTCTGTTCTTGTTCTACATTGAAATTATGGATTTGTCCTACATTGTCAGTTTGAGGAGATAAAGGACAAGCTGTCGATAAACCAAGATTTTGAGAAAAACAGACAAATAGCACAATACACACTAACAATAGTGACCACGAAGCGGTACTTTGGCGCTTGTATTGTAATAATGAAAATCTCAAAGAAGTCAGCTTATTTTCAAGTGATAGGTATTTCCCATATTCTATTGATAAAAGTAAAAAGGTCAATGCAGATTTATCTGTGAATCGGCTCTTTAAATGTAAGGAAAAATAAATAGTAGTGATGTTTTTATGAATAATTGGCATAGAAATTGATGTGTCGTAGGAAATAATAATTACATTTTTAGTAAACATATTAATTCAAGACGTAACTTGAGCCTCAGAGAGAATAAAATGAACCTATCAATAAAAGCGAGATTGTACTTACTTGCGATTCTGCCGATTGTATTAACATCATTGTTGATAATGGCGATGACCTATAAAGAAGCCAGTGCACTAAACCAAGCTCAAATGGATATGACACGTTCGCAGATGATGAAAATGAAGCGAGTCGAGCTGAAATCTTACTTGGATATTGTATCTTCAGAATTAAAGCATTTTGCGGAACAAGATAAGACTAAAGAAGAAGTGTTAGAGTCACTAAAGCCAGTACAATTTGCAGATACAGGTTATTTATTTGGCTTTACTTCTAACGGTGTTCGTATTTTGCAAGGAAATACCAATGATGTTGGTAATAATATGTGGAATATGAAAGACAAAAGAGGTAACTATTTGATTCAAGATATTATTACGGCAGCCAAAAATTCTTCTGGTTACTCTACGTATTATTACCCTAAGTTAAATGAAACAGTGGCATTACCAAAATTGGCTTATAGTGTTTACTTTTCAAAGTGGGATCTAATTGTGGGTACTGGTTTCTATACTGATGATGTTGATGCTGTCATTAATGATATGAAAGCCTTGAGTGATCAACAGTTAGCTAAAAGTATGCAAGTTATTGTTATATTTACATTAGTGATTGTTGTTATTGTTGCATTTATTGGTTCTTTGATTAATAGAAGCATTATGGCGCCGATTCAAAAGTTTGATGAATCGATTAAATCTTTTGCTTCTGGTGATGCAGATTTAACGGCACGTATGCCACATTTTACCGTTCCTGAATTCGATCAATTGAGTACGAATTTTAATTTATTTGTTAAATCGCTGCATGAGATCATCACGAATGTATCGCATGTTAGTCGTGATGTATTAGCTGAAACTTCAAATATGTCAGAGCGCTCTGCTCAAGTGAATGCGGTTGTTACTAATCAACGTTCAGAGACAGAACAAATTGCGACAGCGATGACGGAGTTAACCACTTCATCTCATGAGATCTCTTCAAATGCAGAGCAAGCGGCAAGTTCAGCTCAAGATGCAGATAACAATGCTCAAGTCGCTATGCGTACCGTTAACGAAGCCTCAGAATCAGTAAAAACATTGGCAGCAGAGCTTGATGAAGCAAGCAATGTAATTTCTAAGCTTGAAGGTGATGTGCAAAATATCGCAAGTACGTTGTCGGTAATTCAAGATATTGCAGAGCAAACTAACTTACTTGCTTTAAATGCGGCGATTGAAGCGGCAAGGGCGGGTGAACAAGGGCGTGGTTTTGCCGTTGTTGCCGACGAAGTACGTAAACTGGCAAGTCGGACTCAAGAGAGTACAGCACAGATCCACCAACGTATTGAAGCATTAAAATCAGGCTCTGATTCAGCGGTTCAAGTTATGGCAGCCAGTAAGAACTTTAGTACATTAACAGTAAATAAAGCGGTAGCTGCTTCTGAATCACTTGGTCAAATCTTAGCGTCTGTAAATACGATTATGGAAATGAACTCGCTAATTGCAACGGCTACTCAAGAGCAAAGTATTGTAGGCCAAGAGATCTCAGAGCGTATTGTTTCTGTATCTGATCAAAGTTCTGAGTCGGCTGAATTAGCAAGCCAAAACCGCGCTGGTGGCGTCTTGCTAAATCAGAAAGCTAATGAACTGTCTGAATTAGTTGAGCGTTTTACTGTGTAATATAGAGATTAATTAGCTAATTAAAGCACAAGAATTGAAAGGTTCTTGTGCTTTTTTGTTTCTCGTAACGTATCAATTCGTCGCTACCACAGCTTAAAGAAGCGCCAATCACTCAATGCACTGATTGTTGATTCAATTGGTGGAGCAAACCAAAATAGTATGCCGCTAGCAATAATAAATACAGCAGATAAAGGTAGATTAGAAAAATCGGTTAGTTTTAAGGCTGAGCCGAATGAGCGCTTGATACGAACGTTCGCTAAATCCACACTGTAGATCTCATCTAAAAGTAAATGAACTATCCCACCTGCGAAAACAAATGCACCAGAAAGCCAAGCAATATGATCCCAGTTTTTAACGTCATCACTAAGAATAAAACACGTAATATTAGTCGTAAGTAGTCCACAAAATAAAAGAAATAATAAAGAGTGGCAGATACCACGATGGATAGTCTGCCATTCAAATACATTACGTATGCCGAATTTCATAAACAGGTGAATCACAACAGGTAAACCAATGAGAAGTAAAAACTGTCTTTCATCAATGGCATCACTAGTAAAATAACGGATACTTAATAGTACGATACAAATAGTAAATAGATTAAATATAATGTCTAAAGAGGTCGAGTTATCAGAGTCGATATCCGGCAATAGGCCACCAATAGTGCCTAAAAACCATAACCATAATGCGGTATTAAGTTCGATGTGATTCGCTGACAATAGGGCGGCGGAAGTCACACCGGATGCCAATGCGGCAACATTTAAATGAGTACTGAAATTTGCCATAGGTTTTCTAAGAATTCTTTTGTAAAATGAAGGCTGAATTATTGAGATAAGTGATTATGTTTAAAATATTTGCATTACTGTTCATCGCGTTAGGGATCTACATTGGTATGAACTATGGCGATGAAGTTCAAAATGTTATGGATTCGGATGCCTTTGAGAAAGTACAAGAAACCATCGTTGATGGTAAAGATCTTGTGGTAGATAAAATAGAAGACGCAGTTCAATAATTAAGCTGTTTGTCTAAAATAAAAAATCCCCCTTGATGCTAGCATCAAGGGGGATTTTTTATTCTATAACAGTCAATACTGAAAGCCAATAATTAACTGTGTTTATATACAGTTAATTATCGGTGAATTTTATTATCGATGATTATTTAAGCGGTAAAATAGTGATTTCTACACGACGGTTACACGCACGACCTTGTGATGTTGAGTTATCACAAACAGGGTAGCGCTCACCGTAGCCACGGGCATGAACACGTCCAGCCGCTACTTTTTGTTTGATTAGGTAAGTACGAACAGAATCAGCACGTTGCTCAGACAAGGTTTGGTTTTTAGTCGCGTTACCAGAGCTGTCAGTGTGTCCATCAATTTGAAGTGCAGTATCAGGATACTCAACTAAAATACGAGCAACCCCATTAAGCGTGTTGTAAATACTTGAATCTAATTGGTAAGAACTAGACTGAAAACCAATACCGTTATCCATAACTAATTTAAGTTCATTATCACCAACACGTTCAACTTGAACACCAGAGCTTTTTAGTTCGTTACGTAAAGCGGCTTCTTGTTGATCGAAGTAGTAACCAGCACCACCACCAACAGCACCACCTGCTGCTGCACCGATAAGTGCATTCTTACGACGCTCTTTTGCGTTATCACCAGTTGCTAGACCGATAGCTACACCAGCAAGCGCACCAGCAAGAGCGCCTTTTGTTGCAGAGTTAGTCTCTGTTTCACCAGTGGTTGCATTTTGGCGTTGAGTCGCCTGACAACCAGTTAAACCAATAAGAAGAGCAAGCGCAATTGTGATTTTTTTCATTTTATTCTCTAATAATATACATCTGTGCCGGCAGTGTACTCATCGAAAATCAAAAATCAATGCTTTAAAAAGATCTTTATTGATAGAAATGCCTAATAAAGGCAAAGACTGATTTATTGCTGTAGATTCGCTAATAATTTTTCACAGGTTTGTTTCAATTGTCGTAATTCTTCTATTTCTAGCTGGCTTTTACAAAATATAGCATTAGGGACAGAGAGTGCTTGCTCCTTTAATTGAAAGCCTTTAGTTGTGAGAAAAACTTGTCGAATACGCTCATCTTTAGTACTACGTTGACGAGTAATGATCTCTTTTACTTCTAGGCGTTTTAATAAAGGCGTTAAGGTTCCTGAGTCTAGGTGCAGTTCTTGACCTAACTCTTTTACATTGATGCCATTGCTTTCCCAAATAACCATCATTGCTAAGTACTGAGAATAAGTAAGGTCCAGTTCGTTTAGTAGCGGGCGGTAAGCTCTGATCATTGCGTTTGAGGCACTATAAAGAGAAAAACAAACTTGATTTTTAAGCAATAGTTGAGGGGAATCACTCTCTTCTTGAGTAGGTGGTTCAAGGTTCTTATTCATATTCACACCAAAAATAAAACTAGATTGCGCACAATATACTTGTTTTTTACCTTTAAATCGACTTATACTTAACGAAAATCAATTGTGCGCAATTTAATTGCCATCAATTCAACTAATTCGTATTCTGAAAAAAAGGACATCATTATGACAACGTTATATACAACAACAGCAACGGCTTCAGCAGGACGTAATGGCCAAGTAACAACTGACGATAACATGCTTGATCTTGCTTTAAGCTATCCAAAAGAGATGGGTGGCACAGGCGAAGCAACGAACCCTGAGCAACTGTTTGCAGCAGGTTATTCGGCGTGTTTCTCAAATGCAATTCTACACGTGGCTCGTGAGATGAAAATCAAACTGACTCAAGCACCAGTATCGGCTGAAGTGGGTATTGGTCCAAATGCAACTGGCGGTTTTGCATTAACCGTTGCTTTAGCAGTGACGTTAGAATTAGATGAAGAACAAGCTCAACAATTAGTGAAAACAGCACACCAAGTTTGCCCATACTCAAATGCAGTGAAAGGCAATATTGATGTGAAATTATCAGTGAATGGTGCTGTACTTTAATTCATAGGGATTGATTAAATGAATACTCTATTACTAACCGTAGGTCGTGTACTTCTTGCATTGTATTTCTTAATTCCAGGTATTATGAAATTTGTGTCGTGGGATATACATATTCAATTAATGGAAAAGCATGACATGCCATTCGTCCCTGTCCTATTGGGGCTTGCGGGTATCTTCCAAATTGGTGCTGCCGTTTTACTAATAGCAAATCGATTTACATGGATAGTTGCTCTGTTATTGGCAGGGTTAGTGTTGGTTATTAATGTGTCGTTGCATGATTTCTGGAATTATTCAGGATTGGAAGGCGCACATGAGATGCAGAATTTCATTAAGAACTTGGGTATTTTTGCTGGTTTATTGGTACTTTCAGGCCACGCAATGCCTGAGTGTTGCAAAGAAAAAGCCAAATCGTAATAACGATACAAAACATTTTTAAATCGAAAGAGTAAAAAAGGGATATGACGTTAATCATATCCCTTTATTTTATTTGTTAGCCTTTATGTTCTTACTTTTCAGCAGTGAAGAAATCATTATAAAGCATGTAAAGGTGAGCTGAACTCCAAGAGAAGTTTGGTGCACCTTGCTGATCGCCAGTTAGTGGGTTGTAGTTTTCACGGATAGGACCGTCACCAACTAGACCATCAGCGTGATCAAAGAATGCACCTGCCATTTCAACCGCATCGTCACGGTAGCCGTAGCTTTCCATGCCTTTTAGGCCAAAGTAGAATTGGTCAACCCAAACACGTCCGCGCCAATAGATATCAGGACCAAATGCAGGGCTAGATAGTGCGGCCGTACCTAATGGAATGTAAGTATTGAATTCAGAGGTATCCTTCATTACTTTAACAACAGCGTCAGCATTTGCTTGGGTTGCCGCTTTATTGAAGAGTGGTGACCAACCTTCAGGGCCTTTGCCACGTTCAACAATTGGCTTACCCGCACAGCCGTTTGCTAATGGTTTGTCTTCAATACGGATATCGTAGAAGAAGCCAGTACCTTCATCAAACATACAAGTGTTGATGTAACTTGATAGCTTATCGGCTTTTTCGCGGAACTCTTTTGCATCAGCATCTTTACCTAGAATATCAGCCATTTGAGCTAGATATTGGTTGTCGCTGAACATGTAGCTTGCTTGGTCAACAGACTCTTGTAGCAAAGAATAGCCTAAAAGCGTGCCATCTTTATCTCGGTTTTGTGCGAATTTAACTTCCCAATCCGAGCGTTTACCACCATTTGCAACATAAGCGTCTAATTGATCTTTATCGATAAAACCAAAGGCTGCGGCATCATCACGGCCAGACTCCCAAGACGCTGCCGTTTGTGCAGGGATCTCAATGTGGTCATAGTTACCAGATTTTATGATCTCTTGGTATTTATCTAGGCCAGCAAGTTCTTCTTTCTTATCACCACGCTCAACCGTAAACAGCATATCGCCATTGTTTGTATTGTGTGCTTTATCGCGTGAAGCGCCATACTCAGGAACACCGTTACCATTGTTATCACGATTACGTAACCACCAATCATGATAAGCAACTAATTTAGGGTACATTTCTTCTAACCACGATTTATCTTCAGTGGTTTTGTACACTTCCATTACTGCCCATGCAGCAAGACTTGGTTTTGTGTTTCGCTCATTCCAGTTACCACCGTCACCGCCACGTTCAGGGCTTGTGTTGTAGGCTAATAAATCAGGAATAAAACCAGCATCCCAAGGACGAACGGTATCATCTGCTTGAATTTGATACGCAAACATAGCGCGAATATTATCTTTAGCTACTTCTGGGTTGAAGTGTGCCATTGCATACGCTTGTTTCCACGTATCCCAAGGCCATGTTTGGTTACCTGAGAACCAACGAGCGGTTACAGATGGTGTTACAGAGTCAAACTCCATTGCACCCGCAGCACCGCGCCAGTTACCATTAAGCGTTTCCATTGCTTTTACTGCAACGCGCTCTTGTTCAGGAGTTGCATTTGGGTTGGTTAAGCCTTTATCAAGGTATTCTTCCCAACGTTTTTCAGTCGCAACTAAATATTGATTCGGATTTGCTAGAATGTCGGTGATTTTAGCTTGTTCTACTTGGTTTTCTTCAGCAGTTAATACATGAGAATACGTAGTATAAATTGTGGTGGAGTGCTCAATGCTTGCTTTAGAGGTAAAGCTTAAGCCATCAACGGTAGTTGTCGTAGGAATAGATTTATGAACTTGGTACTCAGAGTCGCCTGATGTTAATAGAGACCAAGTAGCACGAACCTCACCAAAAGTGACTTTTAGGCCATCATCTGTTGCTTCAATTTGACGATCATAATCAGGGTATGCTTCAGCAATGGTTTTATCTGATTGAGATTTTTCTTCTTTTGCGTGATTTCCTTCGATCAGCTCACCATCCCAAACAAGCTCAACAGGTGAGTTGGTTGTGATTTTAGTTTCAACTAAAGAAGTGCGGTTTGTTGCAAAGCGCAGTGTCATTTCTACTTTTACGCCATCAGAGCTTAATACTTGTACTAATGCACCAGGAAGGCTGTACGCTTCCATAGTAAATTCAACTTTCTTGCCATCTTTAAATACACTTAGGCGATCGAAATTGTTTGCCATGAAATTAATGTATTCTTCGGTAAGTAGAGCCGTTCCAGGAAAACCACCCATACCATCATCATTGTCTGGTAGTAGATGACCGTGCCAAGATCCCATGTCAAAGAATGGGTTAAAACGTTGGTGATCATCAAAATCGTAATCACGCATATATTCAGGAGAACCAGTGCGATCAATCACGTCTTTAAATTGTGCAGCTTTAAGCTCAGTAGAGCTAAGGTCTGTAGGTGATGTTTGTGCGCAGCCCACAGCAAAAAGGGCAGTAGCAACAGCAAGTGCAGAAATTTTTAAATTCATAATTAAATTCTTATAATTGATTTAGTAAAGGTTTAGTAAATTTAACTTAATGGATATTATTGATAAAGAGAACAGTTGTCCGTGAACTCAGTCTCATTTAATGAAGCTGAGTTCAGGAAGAGTGTGATGTAGTTACCAGTAATAGTACTGCATGATAAATATTTCGTTGGCTGAATCTGTCGTGTCATTGTTCATGAAAAACTTAGTATCAATCGCGGTAGCAAATTTACCATCGGCGTATTCATACCAAACACCACCATTGATGTAAGAGGTCGTTTCATCTTCGGCTGTATCAAGCTTAGTGTTGGCATAGTTATATGCAGCAGAAAGGTAAACGCCCTTAGTCACTTCATAATAAGCACTCGTCATGATGCCGGTTTCTGTACCTTCACTAATGTCATTACCTTTATCGGTATGATGCCAAACTCGAGCGGCTAAGGTTTTGTATTCTGCTCCAATTAAGTACATCTCACCATCGCCATCGGTAAATTCAGCACCACCAAGCAACGTTAAATTTTCGGCAATATCATACTGAACATAACCATTTACAAAGGCGGCATAGCTGTATTTATTTGCGTATTCATCATATTTACCAAAGTTAACTAACGCATCATCTTCAGAGAAATCAGACTCAGGAGCAGCAGAAACACTGTAACGAAGTCCCCCAACTTCATTACGGATCTTAATGCCTACATTTACATCTCGTGTGTTAGGTAAGGTGTAACCATTTTCTGGTGTTGCATCTCCCCACCATTGAATATCATCTAAAGAAGAGTCAATACGACCAGCAATAAATTCCGTTCCTGCATCGGTTCTATAACCAGCATAAAATCGGTTAATGCCTCCTTCAAAGCCTCCCCAACCGTGGCCAGTAGCCCAAGCATTGCCTTCGTCATCGGCTTGTACTGTCCAGCCTTCGCCGTAAATTAGACCAAACCAGTTGCCTTCTTCAATAGCAAGGCCTCCTTCAATATAAGTACCATCGCTATAACGGCCTTTATCATCACCATCAAAGAAGGTGCGACCACCAATTCCCATTTCTCCGTAAAAGTCGGTTTCAATAGCGTGAACATTAGCTGCTAAAAGTAGAGTTGAAAGTAATGACAGCTTTGCAAAAGTAGGTTTCATAATTAGAGTTTCTCACTGTAATAGAAAAATTATTGTTATTGTTTGATAGGAAAGAACCGAAACTAGGTATCTACGGAGTAACTTATCAATAAGAAAAGGATAGCTAGAAATTAGAGGCTAGAGTAGGGGTGTAAGAGATAAGTGTGAGCGAGAGAAAACGATTTTTACCTATATTTACCTAAAGTTTTACTTATAAAAAGTTCTAATTTACACGTGTTTTTTAGAAAGGAATTGAGATAAGTAATCTTATTCTCAACGTAATTTTAGAGACAAAAAAGGCACTGGGGGTATCAGTGCCTTTGTCTTATTTAGAGAAACTAAATGCTAATTTGATTTCTACTTATTTTGCCGATGCTGTTTTTAGTTCAGCTGCTTTTTCTTGCTTCTTTTCAAAGCGAGAGATCCACCAGTATGCAAGAGCAGAGAATACCATTGTCATAAATACATTGATGAAGAAGGCTTGGACTAAATCAACACCCGTTGGGAAAGCCGATGCTGTCATACTTACCACAAAGATAGTGATAAGTACCGATACCACACCCATGCCTACTTTACGCGAGCCCATACGGAAATCGCGAGGAGTATCATCATGCTTCAAGCGGAAAACAAAGTAAGCAACCATAATGAAGATCGGTGGTAGCATTGCAGTACCAGCTGTTAAGTTAATTGCTGTATTCATCATGTCTTGTACAGATTCAGAGCCAAAGCCATTTACAACTAGCATCACAACTACGAAAGCAAACTGCCACCATGCTGCGCGAACAGGAACACCGTGCTCGTTTAGTTCTGTTGTTTTCTCACCGTAAACACCTTGAGGGATTTCAGAGAAGTGAATTTTAACTGGCGCTGCAGTCCACATCATCATAGAACCGAACATTGCGATGAAAAGAACGATACCAACAAAGCGACCAACTAATGATTCAGAAACGTTGAAGTATTGAGCCATACCCGTAAAGATTTCAACCATACCACCAGCGTAGGTTAGAGAATCACGAGCAACAAACACGTTTACAAGTAAAGAACCAACAGCATACATAGCACCAATTAGGATACCTGCGGCAATGATAACTTTAATAAACGTCTTTTGACCGCCTTTTACATCTTTCAAATAAGCTGCGGCAGTTTCTGCACCACCGGCTGCTTGGAAGATCCAACACATAATACCTAGCGTTGCCCAGTTAATGGTTGGAGTCATTGCTTTTAGTGTGATTGGTTCAACAGGTGTGTGGTCGCCACTAAGTGCCATTAGCGCGCCGATAACATACACCGCAAACAGAGCAAAAACACCATAAGCAACCATCTCTGCAATTTTGCCTAGCCATGATGCACCTTTGGTTGAAATATGCGTCGCAGCTGCAAATAAAACAATAGAGATAACAGAGGTGACAATAGGAGAGAAGGCGTATTCATAACCTAACATTGCATAAGAAGCATAAGCAATAACGTTAGGAAGTAGAGATACGAACCAGAATAGATTTACAAACCAGTAAAGGAAAGAACCTAAATAAGCCATCTTAGTGCCAAGAGGTTGTTTTAACCAATCGTACATACCTGATTCTGAGTTTTTGTTTGCTGATACAAATTCAGCAATAATGAATACGAATGGGATGAAGTAGACTAAAGTAGCGAATAAAAAGATGGGTGCAGAACTTAGCCCCAGCTCGATGTTGTTATTAACAATGTTACGAACGTTAAATACCGCCGCCATTGTCATCGACAGTAAGGCAAATTTGCCAATTGTCCCTCGTAAAGAATCAGACATAATAATGTATCCCTATGTGTTTGCGTTTGGATTATAAGTTTATTATTTTAGTTAACAATTTCAGGTAACTTTTAGTAAAATTATAGTAATAAGTTTTACTAAAAGTTACTGTGAGATATGTCATTAAATAGAGATTAAGAAAACAGCAAACTGTGATGGTGATCTATGCTAGCAGGGAGAGTCGTGAACAGTCGGAAAATAAAAGGAATAATTTTGCACCCATATTTATAGGTGCAAAGAAGGGAACGTAGTGGAATACGACTAGCTTAGGTAGTTATGAATATCAACGTCATCGCACTGTTCTGGCTTTAAGTGTGCTTCTGCGTATTTGTGATAGAGACCTGAGGTTAAAAATAAATTAAACAAATCTTTGTCGATGTGTTTATCTTTAACCATGAAACTCATAATTTTTAAAGATTCCGTTAATGTTTTTGCTTTCTTATATGGTCGGTCGTGACTGGTTAGGGCTTCAAAAATATCAGCAATAGCCATGGCTCGTGCGGTAAGTGGCATTTCTTCTGCTTTTAGTCCCATAGGGTAACCTGTGCCATCGACTTTTTCATGATGGCCACCTGCTATTTTGGGAATATCTTTCATCGTTTTTGGAAACGGGAGAGCTTCCAGCATTTTAATTGTTTGAATAATATGATCATTTATTGTAAATCGCTCTTCATTATTTAACGTACCGCGCTGAATCGATAGATTATAGGTTTCGCCAATGTTATTTTTGTATTCTGGTGGCTGTAATGTAAAGCGTGGATCTTGAACGGTATTAGTTACTCTCGGAATTAGATGGGATTGATTGTCTTGTAGCAGGGTAACCGTTATAGGCAATAGGGCGTTAATCGAGTTATTCAGGCGTGCTTTTTCTTCCCATGCAAGACCAAGGCTACTATCTAAGGTTTGTATCCAGGTTTGTTGACCAATTTTCTGTACTTTTTCTACATCTTGTTCTGATAAGAACTCATCACCCACATTTACTCTCGCAATAAGAGCAAATTCTTCATCTAATCGTTGCCATTCTTGTTCCAATTCTTCTCTATACTCATCAGGTAGCGTGTTATTAAACGCTTCCTTCCATTGTTTTATTTCAACATCACGTTTTAATACTTCAAATCTTGTTCTTATTTCATGAATTCGATTGTAAATAGTTTCTAATTTTGTTGCTTTATCAACGACGTATTCTGGTGTGGTTATTTTACCGCAATCATGTAACCACGAAGCAATTCTTAACTCCTCTTGTTGAGTGGCGTTCAGTTTGAAATCGTTAAATGGTGGAGTAGAAGAATCACTCGCCACCTGAGAAAGCCATTGGGTTAATAAAGGCACTTTCTGACAATGGTTTCCAGTATAAGGTGACTTTGTATCAATCGCACTTGCCATTATTTGAATAAAAGAATCGAGTAAATCCTTTTGATTTTGTTGCATTTTTCGTCCATCTAAAGCAATGGCAGTATAGTTAATTAATGATTCAAAGTAGTGAAACTTAGTATTACGAATGTACTCACTCTCTTTCACATCAAACACTAATATCATTGCCCCTATGGTTTGTTTTTCTTTAGAAAACAAAGGGAAGGTGATAGACCATATTTGCTCACTGTCTAAACCCAATTTATTCTGTTCTTGTGTGTCGAATGTATTAATATTCAGGTTTTCAAAGGGTTTCTTTTTGATCATTATCTGTTCAATGGTTTTTGCTATTTTTTCATCATTTAGAGCAAAGCTTTCTAATTGACTAATGTCTTCATTTTGTGTGGTTGCTCTCCATGCAAATTGAGGTTCTATGTGAGTTTCTGCATCATTGATAAGATAAAGATAAGCAGCGTTTGCTTTTGTTGCTTTGGCAGTACTGCGGCCAATGAGCTTTATTAATTCATCAAAGTTATTCTCTTTTGATATTGAATTGGTTAGGTTAAAGTAATTTTCTATCGCTGATTTCATACCAGAAATAGATTGGGTAAGATTTGCTATTTCAAGTATCTTGGTTGGTGTGTGATCGATAGATGAAAAATCAAATGTGGATATTAACCGTGCTTGCTCTGTGGCTTGTTGGATTGGCTTTGATATTCTTTGTGATATGAAATAAATACAAGGAATCGACAGAATAAGAATAACGAAAGACCACCAAATGGTCTGTTGGCGAATAATATAGGCACTAGATAATAATTCTGATTCTTTTACCGCAACCAATAAGTTTAATGATCGTTCTGTGTTAATTGGAACCGAAAATATTTTCCCATACCAATTTTCATCATTATTCTGATATTGTTGAATTTTTTGGTCTGAATTGACGTGTTGAATTGTGCTTAATACCTCAGAGTTAAGTAAATCACTCAAATTGATGACTTTACTTTCTTCTTTGTTCATTAAAGCGAGGTTGGTGGAATTACTTGCGTAAACGATGTTCTTCTCATCATAAAGCACTCTAAGAGAGGAGGGGTGGATAGCCGTGCTTTTTAATACGTGACTGAGTTTTTCCATTAAAATATCAGCACTTACAACAACGTTATTCTCTGCTTTCTTATGAAGGGTTAAACCAAATTGTTGTAATCCTGGAAAGTAACGAGGTTTAGATAAAACAATTTTTTCTTTGATCGAATTCTTAAACCAATTTTCATTTCTTGGGTCATATTGATGTTCATTAAGTTCATCTGAACGGATAAAACGTGCTTGATCATCGTAGAAAAAAACGGTGGTTTTATTTTCGATAGTAGAGTTATGATTGATGAAGAAATAGTAAGTATTCTCTGGAGTGTTTAGTTTTTTTCTAAATAAGGAATTACCTAATATACCAACGCCAAACCAATCGCCATTTGGAAAGGAAATACGATACGTCGAGACGTGTTTATGTAAATCTAAGAGCATCGCTAATTCGGTAAAGTAAGCGTTGCGTTGCTCTAATGTTTCGGTATGGACTATATCTCTCTTGGAGAGCTTAGCTATTGCGTTAAATGCGGGTCTATATTCACTTCTTATTGAAGATCTTGTATCTGTCGATATTCGGTCAAAAATGGTTGAGGTAGCTTCAAGTAAAAGTTGATTGATGCCTTTGTTGGTTATGTATATTTGTACCGAACAGATGGCGACGATCATTACCATAAACAACGTCGATATATGAATGTGCAGTGGCAATAGTAGTTTATCTTTTATTTTTTTTATTCGAGATATCATAACGCACCAATTGTTTTTATTATCTAGAATAAACGTAGTTTACAAATAGGAAAAAATCGATGGCGAATAACGGATAAAGTATTAATTAAAATAAAAAAACCGAGAGTATGGCTACTCTCGGTTTTTTTCGGTTTAGTTTTATTTAATTAAAAAACCATGAATTATTGAACAGCAGGTTTTGCTTCTTCAATTCGTTCTTCTTTAGATAATGATTTTTCGTATTTGCTGTATTTCCACCATGCATAACCAAGGAAGATAACAATACCACCGACGTTGTAGAAGATAATCGTCATGATATCTGCACCTGTTGGGAAGGTTGACGCAAAGAAACCAACCGTGAAGATACCAATCAGAATTGAAACCACAGTGATACCAGTAAGGCGAGAGCCCATTCTAAAGTCACGCTCTAGGTGATCCAATTTTATGCGTAAGTTTAAGTACGCTATCATGATGAACAGTGGTGGAAGCATAGAGGCAGCCGCTGTCATGTTAATGATGGTGCTCATTAAATCTTGTACCGTATCAGACGCTAGTGTTGGGATAAACATTAGTGGAATAACGATTAAGAACTGAATCCATGCTGCACGCTCAGGCACACCTTGTTTGTTTAGTGCTACTGTTTTTTCACCAAAAATACCTTTTGGAATTTCAGAGAAGAAGATCTTAACCGGAGTTGCAGTCCACATTAGTAGCGAACCAAGCATCGCGGTGAATGATACGATACCAACAAAACGGTTCATTAAGATTTCAGATAGACCGAAATGTCTTGCTAAACCTTCAAACACTTGTACTGAGCCACCCGTAAATTTCAACTCTTCACGAGAGACAAATACGTTCGCAAGCACTGAGCCAACTGAGTAAAGTGCACCAATAAATATACCTGCAATGATGATCACTTTTACGAAAGATTTATGACCGCCTTTGATGTCGTTTACATAAACAGCAACTGATTCTGCACCACCTGCCGCCATGAAGATCCACGTAATTACACCAAGGAACGCCCAGTTAAATGATGGAGTCATTGCTTCAATAGTGATTGGGTCTGCTGGCTCAATACCACCAATTAACGCGCCGCCTGATAATAAAATGTAAGACAGAGTAAGCAGAAGCATTAATGATGAGGTTAAAGAGGTAATTGGACCTAGTAATTTCGCACCATTGTTTGATACATGAGTCGCTACCGCAAACAGTAGGGTACTTAATACCGCCGTAGTTAATGGTGTAAATATGTACTCGAACCCTAAGAAAGCATAAGACGCATAAGCAATGATTCTTGGTAGTAAAGAGGTGAAGAAGAATAGGTTAACAAACCAATAAGTATACGCGGTAATAAATGCCCAGCGACCACCGAGCGAACTTTTTACCCATGCATAAACACCGGCTTCGGAGTTTTTATTAAGAGATACAAATTCGGCAACGATTAAACAAAATGGAACAAAATAGAACAAGGTTGCAAGGAAGAACATAGGTGCAGAGGATAGCCCGATCTCAATATTATTATTGATGATATTATTGAAGCTATAAACTGCAGCAAAAGTCATAGACAGTAAGGCGAACTTGCCTATCGTGCCACGAGTTGATGTAGACATAAGGTACTCCGATGAATCACATATTGTAGGGTAGGAGGGGTTTGGTCGGTTAAGATCCAACCCCTCTCATAGTTTTTTATTTCAGGTATTACTTATTTATTCAGGAAATAGCCATCTTCGATAGTGACTTTTAGAACCACTTTTCGAACACGACTATCGCCATGGAATTTGTAGGCTTTACTGTTATCAAACACTGCGACTTGGCCTTCACAAAGTTGATGTGTTTGACCGTTACCATTTAGGTGTTCACGATCCGTTTCATCGGAATACGCTTGCACGCTTTCTAGTTCAGACTTATTCGCAACCTCAACGGTTTCACGACCTTCTAGGTAGTAATGAATATCAAAGTATCGGCGGTTACCAACAAAGCTTTCTGTGTTTTTAGCCACGCCATCTTCAATCATGTACACCAGAGAATCACCAATTGAATACATGATCCCATCACGTAGATTGCCAATGTTTTCAATCGCTTCAACACAACGGTTCCATTTACGGCCGTCGCGATATACCACTTTAAATTGTTCTAGGTTGTCTAAAATGATCATTACTTTTCTCCGCCTTCAATTGTTGTTTTTGAAGTGAATGCTGTGTTTGAGGTAAATGTGTGATTCGCCAATGTTTTTGGTGAACAGCCACCTTGTTGAAATGGAACCAAAGTTAGTGCGTATTGGAATTTATCCATGTAAACACGGTATGAATCCAACACCTCAGATCCCCAAGAGTTTGAACCTAAGCCCATTAGTTTATGGTCAAGGTTAAGTGTGATGTAACCACTCTTCTCAAGTTCAATCGTGTGCTGTGCTTCATGAATGTTTTGGCTCGTGTAGAACCAAGCGCTAAAGTTAATCTCTTGCTCAGGCTTAACAAATAGACCAGAACCGTGACGATTAGCTAACGATGCCCAACGAACGTGCTGACGGTTACCATTGTTTTGTGGGAACGGGTAGTTCTCAAACATATTCGCTACCGTTGTTTGGTATACATCAATCATGTTTGCTTGTTGGCTGTCTTGGTAGTTCTCTTCAGGACCTCGGCCGTAGTATTGAACTTGGTCAAACTCATTATTGATGCCAAGATCTAAACCAATCACAGGGATAACATGAGGGTAATCACCGTAACGCTCTCCAGATAGCTGAATGTTCAGCTGACCTTCTTTATTGATTTCATAAACGTAAGTACAACGCATACCAAAATCAAACACAGGTGGTGCAATAATGCTGGTTACCGTGAAAGTGGCTTTACCATTTGATGCATCAAGGTCGATAGAGCGGAAGTGCTCTTGCATGATTTGAAGGTGTGCAGGTTCCCACAGGCCTTCATGCTCTTGCTTATGGTTATCCACCATCGGTTTGAAGAAATTCAGCTTAGGTGAGCTTGCAATTAGCTCTTCACCATTTACTAACCATGAGGTTAATTTACCGTTCACCTTCGAGAAAGTAAGCGCAAAGTTCAGACCTTTAACTACATAATCTAAACGAGATGCCGTGATATCAAGTGCGATTGCATTACTGTTAGAGAACACTGGAAGCTGCTCTGTGTTTTCTTTTAATTGAACTTGGTAAATAGCAATGTCGTGATTCGCTTCGCTATACAGAGTGCGAGAATCTTTACGAACCGTGAAGTTAATGAAGGCTTCACGACCATCTAGCTCTGGTAATGTGATTTCAATGTCACGGCTTGAGTTTTCAGTTAAACCTTCTACTTTTAGCGTTGTGCTTTGCAAAGTTTCGCCTTCAGCACGGATCTCAGCGGTAATGGTGTAGTCATCAAGATTAGAGAACCACAGTTTGTTATCAACAGTGAAAATGCCGTTTGCTGCGTCTTTAGCGTGGATCTTAACCGGTGCGATAACTTGCTTGTATTCTTTTAAGCCAGGCCCTGGAGTTTGATCTGAGTAAACCAAACCATCCATGCAGAAGTTGTAGTTGTTTGGATAATCGCCGTAATCGCCACCATATTTTAAGAACTCAGTGCCGTTTTCATCTTTAGCAAGAATGCCGTGATCACACCATTCCCAAACATAATGTCCTTGAATAGAATCATGCTTATAGAACACGTTTTGGTATTCAGTTAACCCTCCTGGGCCATTACCCATTGCGTGTGCGTATTCACAAATGATGCGTGGTTTATTATGAGGATGCTCACCAAAGGCATTCATTAGTTGAGCACGTGAGTACATGGTACTGATGATATCAACCACTTCAGCATCACGGTCTTCTTCATAATGAACCAGACGAGTGTCATCAATTGCTTTTGCTGCATCATACATAGATTTGATATTACAGCCGTAGCCAGATTCGTTACCTAGTGACCACATGATGATTGATGCGTGGTTTTTCTGAGCGTGAATATGGCGTTCAATACGCTCGACAAAGACGTGTTCCCAGGCAGGATCATTGGTAATTCGGCTTAAATCTCCAACGTTAGCAAAGCCGTGCGTTTCTACATCGGTTTCACCCATAACAAACAGACCGTATACATCACACAGTTCATAAAAGCGTGGATCATTAGGGTAGTGAGCAGTACGTACTGAGTTGATGTTGTGTTGTTTCATTAATACGATGTCTTTCTCAACACGATCCATACCCACAGCTCGACCTTTTAGGTGATCGTTATCGTGACGGTTTACACCATGAAGCATGACGTATTTGTTATTGATGTAGAACAGACCATCGCGCACTTTAATGTCACGGAAACCAACACGGTTTGGAATGATTTCTAGTGTTTTTCCGCTTTCATCTTTAAGTGTAAGTACCAATTGGTATAGGTAAGGGTTTTCAGCTGTCCAATGCGTAGGGTTTTCCATATCAATCTTGATATCGACAGTGTATTTCGCATCAAAAGAAAGTGAATTTACAGAGCCTTCAGAAACAACAGCCTTACCATCAAACAGTGTATAATCAAGTGAATAGTTAGATACTGAGTTGTTTGTTAGGTTTTCTAAATCTGCCTTACAAGACAGTGTCGCGCTTTGGTAATTTGCATCAAAATCAGTGCGAATGGTAATGTCTTGAACATGAACTTGCTCTTTACCAACGAGGTAAACATCACGGAAGATACCGCCAGTCCACCACATGTCTTGGTCTTCAATGTAAGTTGAGTCAGCCCATTGCATTACACGAACAGAAAGCAGGTTTTCACCTTGTTGTGCAAATTCAGAGATATCAAATTCAGCGGTTAAACGGCTGCCTTTACTAAAACCAACGTAGTTACCGTTTACGTACACTTCAAAGTAAGTTTCTACGCCATCAAATTTAATAATGGTTTGTTTGTTGTTCCAAGTTTCGCCTAACGTGAAGGTTCGTTGATAAGCGCCCGTAGGGTTGTCACTTGGTACAAAAGGAACATCGATAGGGAAAGGAAAGCCTTCATCTGTGTATTGAAGATCACCATGACCTTCCATTTGCCACATGTTAGGAACGGTAATGCTGCCCCAATCGCTCATGTGCTCAGAGTAGAACTCGTCAGGTACAAGTAATGGATTAGTAAAGAAGTTGAAATTCCATTGGCCACTTAATAGCTGGTAGTGGCTGCTTAATTCACGTTGGAATGTCTTTGCAGACTGAACTGAATCGTATGAGAAAAAGTAAGCACGCGGTGCCATTCTGTTTTCATTAAGGCGGAAGAAGTTTTCCCAATTGTTCACGTGTAGCCTCCCGGACGATGCCGATAGTTCTTATAAATAGGTAATTAATAACTCTCTGGTAAAAGATATTAACTAAAGTTTTAGTAAAATAAATTGGTAAATTGTCTTACTTTTAACTTGGTCACATATTGAACTGAGCTTTGTGAGCTTGGTAACGTTAATAAGAGTTGTAGAAACAATTCATTAACCTTAATTGATTAATAAATAGATAAAATAATCGTGAAGTGATGGTGTATTGTGCAGAAATAGAAAAGATTAGAGTAAATCGTTAAAATTTAGGTGTAAAAAAAGCAGCGAGATAAACGCTGCTTTTATTAAAATAAAAAAGAGTTTTTAGTTATTTTTTAGTGGTATCACGCAAGCGTAATTTACTTGGAATATACACACGAACAGGGATTACTCGTTCATCACGACGGCGCTCAAGTAACAAGTTAACGCCTTGGCTTCCCATCAGTTCTGAATGAATACGAACGGTAGACAGAGAAGGGAAGGTAAACTTGGCGGTTGGTATGTCATTAACACTGATTAAAGCAATGTCTTCTGGAATGCGTAAGCCTTTTTCATGGATAGCACGCAATACACCAATAGCAATAGAGTCAGAAGCAATAAACAGAGCATTTGCATGATCGGTTTCTAGCATTGCTTTAGCCAGTTTATAACCTGATGAACTTGAGAAATCACCACGGTAAAGGTCAGATTCAGAGACTACGCCTTTTAACTGACCGTATTCCGCAAACACTTCTTCACGGATATCAGAACAATCAATATCATCTTGACCACCAATAAAACCAATACGATCGTAACCTTGATTGATAAAGTAGTTGATGACTTCCTTACTGATACGCGCAAGATCAATATCAACAGAATCAAAGTTTTGTTCGTGATCGGTATAATCAATATAAACAATGTTTTTACTGATCTTTTGAATCGCTTTTAATTGAGCTTTACTTTGACGACCGACGAGTAAAATACCATCGACATTCGGGTTTTTAATCTCAAGACTGCTTTCATAGCTATTGGTCAACGTGATATCAAATTTATCACACTGAGTCTCGATACCGTGTCGAATAGCAAGGTAGTAAGGATCATTGACTTCAGTTTCTTGTTTATAATTATATAAAGCCAGAAAGTGTAATTGTTCTTTTGCTACTTGAGGTAAGGCACTGGCCAGTTTACGAGTCGAGCTGGTTTTGTACTCAAGCTTTTCTGCGATCTCGAAAATACGTCGCTTAGTTTCTTCTTTTACACTTAGCGTAGGATCTTCATTTAATACACGAGATACCGTTGCCAATGAAACGCCAGCTTCGTTGGCTATTTCCTTTAACGTTGCCATTCATCCTCCAGCCTTTATTTATTAATATTCCAGTATATTACTGAATAAATGATGACTTTGATACTTAAATATCATTTTTACTAAAGTTTTACTTGGTTTCGCTATCGTGACTTTTGATATAAGAATCCAATAGGGGCAACAGATTGATTAAATAGACGTTTTCTTTGTGCTAAAAACAGTTCGGCGGTTGAAATTGCATCGACTAAAGCGTGATGAGCAGGGTAATCTGGTAGGTTATATTGGCGTCTGAGAGAGAATAAACGGAAATCTCTTTGATGGCGATTATATTCAATTGTATTTTGTTCAATTCTCAATGTGTCTAACCAAATTATGGGTAGGTTTGGAAGTTGGTGTGACAGAAAAAATTGTTCTAAAAAACGCTGTTCTATTGTGGCACCATGAACAATTAAAATACTGTTTGGAAGGCTGGTAAAGAACCGTTCCATTGCCTTTTCAATTGATATACCCGTCTTTTGCTGTTCAGGCAAAATGTGATGCAACGAACGAGCGGTATGGTCTACCTCGGTATGTTCAGACGGCGATCTTTCTACTGTTGGTTCATTGATAATGTAATGTTGAGCTCTGCTAAGTTTAATTGTATTTTTAATAATATGAACCCAACCGATGCTGACAATATGATCGCTTTCTGGGTTAAGTCCTGAAGTTTCAAAATCTACGACAGTAAAGGTGATGTTATTACTGTCTTCTTTTGGGCTTGGATAAGGAGATTCAAGCAAACTTGTTAAGTAATTCGGTAGCGCTACATCTTGTGCTATTAACGTTTGTCTTTGTTCTTCTAAATGAATCAATGGATGGCGATTAGAAAATAAGTCCATCATGTGGTTGATTATATTTTTGTTCGTTAATGATTTATTTGGCATTTGTTAGACACCAAACTTCATTTTCATTAACTCTTGAAAGCTTGACACAATACGGAACGCATCTTTTATATGCTGACGTTCAAAACTACCAAATAAATCTGGTTGAAGTTGATTATCAATGGGTTTTTCATTTTGTATTGCTTGTAATTGGTGCTGAAATCTCAGGCGATTAGCATAATGATAGGTTTCACTGAGATCTTGATAAGTGACATCATTTAACACGTTATTCTCATGTAAAAACTCCATTCGTTCGCTGGTGTTTAGGGCTGTTCCTCCCTCCATTAATGAATGAATACGAATAAAGTCAACCATGCAAGAGATAGCGGCTTTTTTGATATTTAATACTTTATTATCATTACCGTCCTTTTCTAATACCAGATGCTTGAATATCCCCAGTGGTGGACGCGTTCTTAAGGTATTACGAAGCATTGCGATAGTGAGTGACATATTTTTACTTACCAATTCATGACGGCAAGCATCAACATTCTCAAATAGGCCTTCATCACCATAAACCGGACGAATTTCTAAAAATACATTTAGATTAAGCAATAAATCGTATTCAGGATTAGTACTCCATTTACGATAATATTCCTGCCAGATGTGCGCTTTTTGGCACCATTTAGGTGTGGCTGCCATGAAGCGGCCTGTACATAAGCTGTAATCTAACTCAGAAAGTGCTTTACATACGTACATTGCAAAATGGTTGAAATAAATCCTATCAGAGCCCGTAGCATCGTCAGCAAGGATAATGGCATTGTCTTGATCAGAAGCTAAGTGCACTTCATTTCGAGCATGAGAGCCTGCGACTATCCAAGTAAATTTACAAGGTGGTTGTCCAAATTGATCGATAGCGAGTTCGATTAATCGATAAGTGAAGGCATCGTAAATCATACTCAGAACTTGTCCGATGGTGGTTGGTGATGCGTTACTCTCCATCATGCTTTGAAATACGGCACTGCGCTGTTTAGATAAATCGATTAAAGCCGCAATCGAGTCAGCGTGACGAATTTTATCAAGTAAGAAAATAGATTGAACACTGTCGTTCTGAATTAAATGCTGCGGAGTGATAAATCCTGTGACTTGTTTTTGACTATTGAGTACAGGAATGTTTTGAATATTGTGCTTCATCATTAACTGAACCGCGCTCATTACTAGCTCATCTTCATACACAGTATGGATATCTTGAGTCATGATAGAACTGATGGGTTCATGCACGTTTTTGGCTTGAGCAACAACGCGCTTAGTCATGTCTTTATCAGTAATCATTCCTATTAAAATGCTATTTTTATCAACGATAAACGCGCAAGAAACCCCAATAACATTGCGCATTTGATGGGCGACTTCTTGAATCGTATCCGTTGGAGATACGATGGCTATTTTAGGATCGGCAATATCACTATTAGGACGAAGATAGTTCTGATGGGTACGTTGTTCACTGTCTTGCTTAGCATCTTGTGCTCGTAAACGAGTCTTTAAACTTAAAGCAAGAGATGAGGCAACCTGAGGGTAAGCGCCAACTGATGCCATTAACGATGCGTAATCAAAACGATAAAGAAGCGTATTTTCTATAGCTAAAATAGAGTAACCAAACTCTGAGTTATTTTGTTGTAGGTTAAAACCAAAAATGTCTTCTTCCCCTAATTTGGCACGTAGTGTTCCATCGAGGTTATTCTGCTGCACAACACCAGTTCGAATAATATAAAGATAGGTCGAATCATCGTCATTTTCGATGGTTTCTTCAGGACCAAGTAATAAGATATCGACAGTTTGAGCGATGTCATTGAGCGCAGTGGAAGGCAATAAGTTAAAAGGATAAATTGTTTGTAAGAAGGAAACAATGTTAGGGAGGAGTTCATTATTCATATCGATAGCGCCTTCTTATGTGTTTGTTATTATTAATGCCTTTTACTTTAATCTAGTATTGAAGGCTATTCATAGTAATCATAATAAAGCGATAATTAATATGAATAGCCTCATCACAAGATGAGGCTAGAGAAGATTACCAGAATACTGAGTACAGCACTGCAAGAATAATCACAACTACGTAAGCGGCAATATTGAAACTACGCTCAGTAGTAAACATGGAAGAATCTAATGCGATAGCTTTAGGGTCATCATCATGCTCTGAATGACTTAGGCTAGTAAATGCAATTACTGCCATTGTAAATAGAAGTGTGTATAGCATTTGATCCATGAAAGGCATATTTAGCGGCATAAATTTTAAGAATAGTGCGAATGGAATCGACACTATCACGCCAGTAACTGCGCCTTTACTGTTGGTTTTTTTCCAAAATAAGCCTAGTAAGAAAACAGCTAAGATACCCGGGCTAACTAAACCTGTATATTCTTGAATATATTGGAATGCTTGACCAAGATTACTTAGCATTGGTGCGATTAGACAAGCAATGATTAATGCTACAATAGCTGACATTCGACCTACATTTACAAGCTTATGGTCACCCGTATTTTTCCCTATATACTCTTTGTAAATATCCATAGTGAAAATCGTGGCGGTTGAGTTCAGCATTGAAGCCAATGATGAAACAATTGCTGCAGCTAGAGCAGCAAAAACGATGCCTTTAAAGCCAACAGGTAAGAATTGAGTTAGCCAAGGGTAGGCTTTATCGGCATGAGCAAGAGAGGGCATGTTTGTTGTTGCTACGCTACCAAGCTGTGACATCAATTCTGGTGACGTTGTGATTACATAAGCAGCAATACCCGGAACAACGACAAGGAATGGTACTATTAATTTTAAGAATGCTGCAAAAATAATTCCTTTTTGTGCTTCAGCAATCGATTTTGCCGCTAAGGTTCGTTGAATGATGTATTGGTTAAAGCCCCAGTAATATAGATTTGCAACCCATAAACCACCAATAAGAACCGCAATACCAGGTAAATTCATATATTGAGGATTACTTTGATCTAAGATCATCTCAAAATGTTCTGGTGCTGCTTCAGCCATTTTAGATAAACCGCTGAACCAACCATCAGATCCGCCAATAAAGTCCACTGCCATATAAGTGGTTAATAGACCACCAAGAATTAGGAAGAAAACTTGTATAACGTCTGTCCACACAACCGCAGATAGGCCACCATAAATAGAGTAAGCTAATGCAAATAGAGCTAAACCAAGAATAGAGTACATGAGTGGAATACCAAGGATAGTTTGTAATGCAAGCCCACCTAAATACAATACAGAGGTTAAGTTTACGAATACATACAATGCAATCCAGAATATGGCTAAGATAGTTTTTAAGTTTTTGTTAAAGCGTTTTTCTACAAACTCTGGAATAGTGTAAATGCCTTTATCAATAAATATTGGCAGGAAGTACTTACCAACAATAATCAATGTAATTGCAGCCATCCATTCATATGAAGCAATAGCTAAACCAATCGAAAAGCCAGAACCTGACATTCCAATAAACTGTTCAGCTGAAATGTTAGCAGCAATTAATGATGAACCTACTGCCCACCAAGGAAGCGATTTTCCTGCGAGAAAGTATTCTTCTGTACTTTTTTGAGAGCCTTTTTTATCTCTCGATACCCAGAGACCAACGCCGATAATAATTGCTACATAGAGAGCAAAAACAATGATGTCGACAACTCCTAATCCATTTTCTATATCAGACATAGCATTAAACCTACCACTTGTTGTTTTGATTTGAAGTTGGATTGTAAACGTTTACAATTTTAAGGGTGGTGATAGGTGTCACAGAATGTTACAAATAGAATTAATTTTAAATAAACATTCTAAAGTGTTGTTTTATATTGAATTGAAAAGGGGTTGTACCGAATTTTTAGTATGATTATGTTATTTTCCTGGTAATGTAAACGTTTACATTTATTTGAAAGTGATCACGATATTATTTTAAAGGCACTGGTAAACTTTACTAAAATCTAGCAGGAAGAGTTAATCATGAAAGTATTAGTAACTGGCGGAATGGGCTATATCGGTAGCCACACATGTATTCAAATGATTGAAGCAGGCATTGAACCTATCATTTTGGATAACTTGGAAAACAGCAAAGTCGCAGTGCTTGATCGCATCGAAGCGTTAACTCAAGTTCGTCCTGTCTTTTATCAGGGAGACATTCGTGATGAAGCTTTTCTAGATAGTATTTTTGCTGAACACACTATTTCATCTGTGATCCACTTTGCTGGTTTAAAAGCAGTGGGTGAGTCTGTTGCAAAACCTCTAGAGTATTACGACAACAACGTTAATGGTTCATTGGTGCTGGCTCGATCAATGCGAAAAGCGAATGTAAAAAGCATCGTATTTAGCTCATCAGCAACTGTTTATGGCGATCCTGCTATTGTTCCTATTACTGAAAACTCACCAACTGGCGCAACCACAAATCCTTATGGTCGCAGTAAATACATGGTTGAAGAGTGTTTCTCTGATCTGTTTGATGCAGAGAACGATTGGAGCATTACCTTACTTCGCTATTTCAACCCAGTAGGCGCACATCCATCTGGCACCATGGGGGAAGACCCTCAAGGAATTCCAAATAACCTAATGCCATTTATTGCTCAAGTTGCGGTTGGCCGTCGTGAATCATTGTCTGTATTTGGTAATGATTACCCAACCCCAGATGGCACAGGCGTCCGTGATTATATTCATGTGATGGATTTAGCGGATGGACACATCGCCGCATTAAAAGCCGTGGGTGAAAAATCAGGCCTTCATATTTACAACTTAGGCACAGGTAAAGGTTCAAGTGTTTTAGAAATGCTTGAGGCGTTTGCCGAAGCTTCAGGTAAGCCAGTTCCTTATACTTTATGTCCTCGACGTGCGGGTGATATTGCTGAATGTTGGGCAAGCACTGAAAAAGCAGAGAAAGAATTAGGCTGGAAAGCGACTCGCAATGTGATGGAAATGAGTGCGGATACATGGCGCTGGCAGTCGAATAATCCTGAAGGTTATTAAGATCTAAAAGAGTAGAGTTCAGAATTCAGATCAGTCGCAAGCTCCCTGAGAGAGTTCAGAGAAGAGCATAGAGCGATCTCCAAGTTTGAGTTCATATTTATTTAAAGAATTGAGTATAAAAATTATGTCAAATGTTGAGTTTAACCCAGTAGATCATCCACATCGCCGTTATAACCCATTAACGGGTCAGTGGATTTTAGTCTCGCCACATCGTGCGAAACGTCCGTGGAGTGGTCAAGATGAAAAACCATCAACGGCTGAATTACCACAATATGACAAAGGCTGTTTCTTATGCCCAACCAATGACCGTATCTCTGGTGATACCAACCCAGACTATAAAGGCACTTACGTATTCAGTAATGACTTTGCCGCACTAATGACGGATTCACCAGAAGCGCCACAGTCAACAAATCCATTATTTAAAACACAAGGGGTTCGTGGGTTAAGTCGTGTTATTTGCTTCTCGCCTGATCACAGCAAAACCTTGCCAGAACTGCCAGTAGGTCAAATTCGTAATGTGATTGATACATGGAACGATCAAATTGAAGAGTTAGGTAAAGAGTACGTTTGGGTACAAGCATTTGAGAATAAAGGCGAGACAATGGGGTGTTCTCAACCGCATCCACACGGTCAAATCTGGGCAAACAGCTTCCTACCCAATGAGATTGAGCGCAAAGAAAAACATCTTAAAGAGTATTACCAAGAATACGGTTCAAACTTGTTAGTTGATTATGTTGAATCAGAACTAAAAGATGGAGAACGTACGGTAGTAGAAACGGAACATTGGATTGCAGTAGTCCCTTATTGGGCTGCATGGCCGTTTGAAACCATGTTACTACCAAAAACACACATTCGCCGCATGAGTGAATTAACGGACGAGCAACGTGATGATTTGGCGTTAGCAATCAAAAAACTAACCAGCCGTTACGACAACTTGTTCCAGTGTTCATTCCCATACTCAATGGGTTGGCATTACGCGCCTTTCTTTGAAGAGGGCACAGACGTTGATCATTGGCAGCTGCATGCACTGTTTTATCCGCCACTGCTTCGCTCTGCATCGGTTCGTAAATTCATGGTGGGTTACGAAATGTTAGCCGAAAGCCAACGAGATTTAACTGCAGAGCAAGCCGCGCAAAAACTGCGTGATGTGAGTGATGTGCATTATAAGGATTAGGGACTAGGACGCTTCGCTAAAGGATTCAGGGGTATTTGTTGTGACTATGGTGTCTAACGAATGTAACCCTGAAACCTGCAGGGAGCTTGCGACCGACCTGAAACCTAAAGATAGAATTCCCTACAAAATTTGAGAACAAGACGATGACAAATTTAATTAAAAACGTAAAAGACGCATTCAACTCAGTACTTTCTTACGCTCCAACACACATTGTTCAAGCGCCGGGCCGTGTGAACTTAATTGGTGAACACACCGATTACAACGATGGTTTTGTATTGCCTTGTGCGATTAACTACCAAACGGTCGTTGCAGCTGCAAAGCGTGATGACAATATTGTTCGTGTCGTATCGGTAGATTATGGTAATGAAACCGACGAGTTTGATATTACTCAAGAGATCACATTCCAAGAAAACAAAATGTGGTCGAACTACATTCGTGGTGTGGTGAAATGTTTAATTGGTCGTGGTTTTGAATTCAAAGGGGCAGATATTTCAGTATCAGGAAACGTTCCTCAAGGTGCAGGTCTTAGCTCATCAGCCGCATTAGAAGTGGTTATTGGTCAGACTTTTAAAGAGCTTTATAACCTAAACATTAGCCAAGCAGAAATTGCGCTAAATGGTCAGCAAGCAGAGAACGAATTTGTTGGTTGTAACTGCGGCATTATGGATCAAATGGTTTCAGCGGAAGGTAACGGAAACCACGCAATGTTACTCGATTGTCGCTCACTAGAAACCACAGCGGTATCAATGCCAGAAGACATGTCAGTGGTTATTATTAACTCAAATAAAAAACGTGGTTTGGTTGATTCAGAATACAACACTCGCCGTGAGCAATGTGAACAAGCCGCACGCATCTTTGGTGTAAAAGCACTGCGCGATGTAAGCATTGAAGAGTTCAACGCAAAAGCACATGAATTGGATGAAATGGTCGCAAAACGTGCGCGTCACGTGATTACAGAAAATGATCGTACCGAAGAAGCGGCAAAAGTGTTAGCGTCAGGGGATATGAAACGCATGGCTGTTCTTATGGCTGAATCTCATGCCTCGATGCGCGATGATTTTGAAATCACAGTAAACGAAGTCGATACCTTAGTTGATATCGTTAAAAACGTGAT
Source organism: Aliivibrio friggae (assembly GCF_057368515.1). Lineage (NCBI taxonomy): Bacteria > Pseudomonadati > Pseudomonadota > Gammaproteobacteria > Vibrionales > Vibrionaceae > Aliivibrio > Aliivibrio friggae. The sequence goes on along the minus strand of NZ_CM170649.1, from coordinate 5,084 downwards.
TGGCACAGAAGGCGGCGTTCGTATGACAGGTGGTGGTTTTGGTGGTTGTATCGTAGCTTTAGTTCCGCCAGTATTAGTGGATGAAGTTAAAGCAGCGGTTGAAGAGCTATACGAAACCGCAACAGGCCTAAAAGAATCAATTTATGTGTGCCAAGCAAAAAATGGTGCAGGTTTAGTGGAAGTGCTGTAAGGAATACACATGACAGAACAATCAACATTGTTCGAAACCATGACACAGGAGGCGGCCAGCGATGGTCGCCTTGCTCAGTTATTCGAACTCAAAAATGAAAACGGAATGTGCGCTGTGTTTATGGATATTGGTGCGACGTGGTTAAGTTGCAAAGTGCCAGTAAAAGGTAAACTACGTGAAGTCTTGCTGGGTCAATCGACAATGGCGGGTTTTAAAAAACAAGCAAGTTATATGGGTGTTACTGTAGGTCGCTATGCCAATCGAATTGCGAATGGTCAGTTTAAAATTGATGGCACTAAATACCAAGTAGATACCAACCAAGCAGGCAATACTTTACACGGTGGTTCAGAAGGGTTTGATAAGCGTCGTTGGTCAGTCGTAAAAGAGACAACAAACAGCATTGAATTTAGCTTAATTTCACCTGATGGTGACCAAGGTTTTCCGGGCGAGTTAACGGTTTTTGTTTCCTATCAACTGACTGATGATAATCAAATCGTGATCAGTTATAACGGACGTAGCACCAAATCAACCCCAGTTAATTTAACCAATCATGCCTACTTCAACCTACTTGGTGCAGACAGTGATTCTCTGGGTTTAGACCATATTCTAAGTATCAACGCCAGTGAGTACGTACCAACAAGTGAAGTTGGTATTCCAAAAGGTGCATGGAAAAAAGTAAAAGACACAAATTTTGATTTCACCGATCCAAAAGTGATCTCACAAGATTTTATGCTAGACAAAGATCAAGATAACGCCAAAGGTTATGACCACTCATTTGTGCTAGATAAAACTTGTGCAAAAGGGGAGTGTGCAGCAAGCTTAACGTCTCCTGATAGCTTAGTCACAATGCATGTGGTGACCACAAAACCAGCAATACAGCTGTATACCGGAAATTGGTTAGCAGGTACACCAAATCGTATTGATGGTGACTATCAAGATTATTCAGGTGTGGCATTAGAAACCCAATTCTTACCAGATGCGCCAAATCATCCTGAATGGCCTCAACCTAGTAGCCTTCTTTCGTCGAGTGATACTTACCAACACGAGACTCGATATCAATTTATTGTCTAATACGTATTTAGATTGGTATTAAAGAGGATATTATCAATAATGTAATTAAAATCCCTACGAGTTAATCGATTAGGGATTTTTTTGTTTTAGGCATTAATGTGGCTCGGATCTGAAATTTGTAGGATTTCTAGGAAAAAAGTGACTATGCTGATTATAGTTAATTATTAAATCAATAAGATAAGTGCTAGGTTTTTATGGCGAATAATATGTCACTAAAGAAAAAGAGCATGCTGGCATTAGCGTGCTACGTATGTTTTTTAATTACAATTATCGGCAGCATTACCTATTATGTTGTTGAGCCGCCTATTCGTGAAAATCTAGAAAACAACCTGAATCTAAGAACTCAACTGCTTGCCCGAGAAATAGATGATCCATTAAGTCATTCCCTTTCCACACTACACGCTTTAGTTGGGGTTGCGGTGAGTGGATATTCTCCCGATATCATTACAAATATGCTTTCTTCGGTATTAAAAGAAAGTGATGACATCATTATCAGTGGCGGTATATGGCCTGAGCCGAATACGTTACTTCCCTCAAAACAGCTTGCGAGTTTATTTTTCTCTCGAAATGAAGAGGGGAAAGTTGAGCTGATTAATGATTACAATATCCCTAGCGTATCTCCCTATCAAAAAGAATCTTGGTATGTTTCGGTTGCACATGAAAAGAGTGTTAATCAAATATCATGGTCAGACGTTTATATTGATCCTTTCACTAAACAAAATATGATAACCGCCTCTCAACCCTATTTTGATAAAGGCCAATTTGTTGGTGTTGCGACGATTGATATTTCACTAAAAGGGCTGCTCGGTGTTATTGAAGCTCAAGCAGAAAAGCACAAATTAGGTATTATTATTAATAATGGTGATACAACCATCGCAGACTATAAATTTAACGTGCAAGATGATATGTACATTGTTAAACATATTATGAATGACTTTAACTGGAAGATACAAGTTGTAAACTCATACCGAACAGTTGCTGATGATATTTATGAACAAATAATTAATGTTGAATTAGGTATTGTTCCTATTTTGCTATTGTGTGTAATTATGGCTTACTACTTTATTAATCGTAGTTTAATTAAGCCTATTGTATTGATATCAGAGCAAATTAATAACACTAATTTGAGCGATGTTATTGATATCAATTACACCTATAATGATGAAATTGGCAACCTGATTGGGTCTTTTAATAAGAAAACAGAAAATCTAGAGATAGAGAAAGTAAAAGCAGAAGCGTCAACTAAAGCCAAAAGCTCGTTTCTTGCCAATATGTCTCATGAAATTCGAACGCCATTAAATGGCATTATCGGTATGTCTGATATTTTAGGTGGAACAGAACTAAACCCAGTACAATCTGAATATTTACAAACCATTGATATCTCCTCTCAAGCTTTACTGTTATTGATTAATGATATTTTGGATTTATCGAAAATAGAATCTGGTAATTTAGTGCTTGTACCACAAAAATCAAATGTTGCAGAGGTCGCCTATGACACAGTAACTGTGATGCTTAGTAAGGCTTCAGATAAGGGATTAGCGTTGCAAATTGAGCTAGATCCTGAATTGCCTAAATACGTTATGCTTGATGAACATCGCCTTCGTCAGGTATTAATGAATTTATTATCTAATGCCGTAAAATTTACCGAAACAGGTGCCGTGATTTTATCTATAAATTACGAAGACAAACCCAATAATTGTGGATCTTTACTGTTTTCAGTAAAAGATACAGGGATAGGGATTAGAAAAGATAAATTAGAGCAGGTATTTGAACCATTCACACAAGAAGACGGCTCTATTACGCGAGAATTTGGTGGAACAGGTTTAGGACTTGCGATTTGTCGTCAATTGGTTGAACTGCTTGGCGGGAATATTAAATTAGAATCAGAAAAAGGATTTGGTAGTAAATTTTATTTCAGACTTGAAGTGGATGTTGTAGAGAAAAATACAGCGACGGAAGACGATTACAGTGATACTAAGTGCTTAATTATAAGTAATAAAAATCACTATTCTTCTAAATTAGAATCAGAATGTAATAAGTTAGGTTTACAAACCAGTATCCTTCCTAAGCTTAATAAAAAAGAAGATCTTTCAAAACAGTATGATGTGATTGTGTATTGCCAAAACACCTTAACAGCGACAGTAGAGGAGGTGAAAATACTGAATGAATCCAATGAACGTGCTGCCATATTGTTATGTAAGAAACAACAAGATGAAAAAGCAGATTTCAGTAATGAAATAGACGGATTGATTATTTACCCTCTTCTTGGTCAGCGTTTTACTAAGTTAATGGCTAATGCTGTACAGAAAGCCAGCCAGAAAGAGCAGGATAATCAAGAGACGAAGCCAAATGCAGATACAGTTGATAGCATTAATACCGTCGCTGATATGACAGTGAAAGAGAAAACAATATTGGTGGTGGAAGACAATCTTATTAATCAAAAAGTAGCGTCATTATTATTAGTAAAAGAAGGCTATATTGTTGCCTTAGCCAATGATGGGAAAGAAGCCGTTGATATGGTGAAAGCTCAATCTTCGGTGTATTCATTGATATTAATGGATTGCATGATGCCAATTATGGATGGTTTTGCGGCGACAGAGGCTATTCGAGCGTGGGAGCAAGAGCAAATGGTAAAACGACTCCCAATCATTGCATTAACAGCCAGTGTATTTGTGGAAGATATTGATAAGTGCTACGAATCAGGAATGGATGATTACGTAGCAAAACCATTTAAAAAAGAGTTGGTGCTAGAAAAACTAGAAGCCTATACATAGGCAACTTACTGCCTATCCGTTTTTATTAAACAGTAAGCTAGTCTTCAATTCTCTTGTTTGATTACTGATGAGCGCTCTACCAAGGTAGCTTGAAAAATAGCCCTTTGAGTAGTGCCTGTATTTCCCTTTGCTAAAGCTAATGAGAGTTCAGCAGCTTGCTCAGCCATTGTCTGAATAGGGTAATCAATCGTACTGAGTTTTGGGTATAAATACTTAGCGATGAGTCCGTTATCAAACCCCATTAAAGAAATATCTTTTGGAACAGATATTTGATGTTTCTCTAATGCCGACAAGGCACCTGCCGCCATATAATCGTTATAACAAACGACAGCTGTAATTGGTAAGTTTCGTGATAACAATTTTGTCATTGCCGCTTCGCCACCCTCATCAGTAGGCTGTGCTTCTGCGCTGTAGTTTTCATCAACGACTATGTTATGAGTTTCTAAGGCTTGTAGGTAACCCGCTTTACGGTGGTGGCTATCATCAATATCGTGTTCAGAGTTAATATACGCAATGTATTTATGCCCTTGAGTAATAAGATACTCTGTTGCTAGATTTGCCCCGTGTTGGTTATCTAATGAAATACAGCGATCTGCAATCTCAGGAATATGGCGATTGATAATAACCAACCCTGGTACTTCCTCAGCAAATTGCAGCAATTCTTGGTCGCTTAATCCTTTTGAATGAATAATCAGAGACTCACAGCGGTTATTAATGAGTAACTCAATGGCCTCTTTCTCTGTGGTAGCATCATGATAACCATTGCCGATAAGTAGGTGTTTTTGATGAGCTTGAGCAACATTATCAACCGCTTTAAGCAGTGAACCAAAAAATGGGTCAGAAACATCGCCCACCATAACCCCAATCGTATTGGTACTTTTGCTAACTAATGCACGAGCATTTGCATTTGGGCGATACCCCAGTTTTTTCATGGCAGTATTGACCGATTCGATAGCCGCCTTACTCGCTTTGGGCGATTTATTTACCACTCTAGACACAGTGGCAACAGATACCCCTGCTTCTTTTGCAACATCTTTAATGGTCGCCAT